>NZ_JWID01000009.1:31324-97156 GCF_001466305.1 Defluviitalea phaphyphila | reverse complement strand
TAGTTTTCAAGGATCAAATTTTGTTGTTTTTTCGACAACGACATGTATTGTATCACAGCTTTTACTTTATGTCAACAACTTTTTTAATATTTTTTTAATTTTTTAACTGGCGGAGAAGGAGGGATTCGAACCCTCGCACCGCTGTTAACGACCTACTCCCTTTCCAGGGGAGCCCCTTCAACCACTTGGGTACTTCTCCTAAAACAAAGTGGTCTCTTTTAAAAACAATATATAACATAATGATACATAACGGAGAGGGTGGGATTCGAACCCACGGCCCCTTTCGGAGTCACTGGTTTTCAAGACCAGCTCCTTAAACCGCTCGGACACCTCTCCATTTTTTATCGCTTTCGCAAGCGCCTATATAAAATAACACATTCTAAATATGTTGTCAAGATATTTTATTAATTTTTTTTACAAAATATCCTCCTTTGTATTAATTTTTAATTATTATTATTCTGCTTACGACTTTTTATTATTATTTCTCCTATATATAAATCATGAGGAGTTGTTATTTTTATATTATCATATTTCCCTTCTATTATTTTTACCTTTTGACCTATTCTTTCTACTAACATTGCATCATCTGTTCCTAAAAAATTATCTTGTTCTGCTTTGTTATATGCTTTTATTATTATATGTTTTTTAAATGCTTGTGGAGTTTGTACTGACCATAAATTTTCTCTATTAGGAGTATTTTTTATATATCCATCTTCATCAGAAACTTTTATTGTATCCTTTACTTTAACAGCAATAACACAACTCCCATATTGCTTTGCTCCTTCTATACTTTTTTTTATTTCTTCAATAGATACAAAGGGTCTTGCTCCATCATGTATTAAAACAATATCTGTTTTTGAAGAAATATTTTTTAAACCATTATATACAGATTCTTGTCTTTCTTTTCCTCCTTCAACAATATTTAAATTTTTACTTAGGTTATATTTTTGTATTATTTCTTTTTTGAAGTATTCTATTTCTTCTTTAGAAATAACAACAATTATATCATTAATTAAACCTGAATTAATAAATTTTTCAATAGTATGAACAATAATTGGTTTATTATTTATCTTTAAATATTGTTTATTAACTCCCTTCCCCATCCTTTTACCTTGTCCTGCTGCTGGTATAATTACTGTAATGTATTCTAAAAAATCCTTATTCATATCTATCCCCTTTAAACTTTATTATTTAAAAACTCTGAAGTATTACTCCAGAGTTTTTTCTTCTTTTGTTTTTGTAAAAATCATTCTCCCTGCTGCCGTTTGAAGTACACTGGTAACAAATACCTTTATTGTTTCTCCTATATAACGATGTCCTCCTTCTACCACAATCATTGTTCCATCATTTAAATACCCTATACCTTGTCCATTTTCTTTTCCGTCTTTTATTATGGTTACTTCCATATCTTCCCCTGGAAGCACAACTGGCTTAATTGCATTAGCCAGTTCATTAATATTAAATACAAATACTCCTTGAAAATCTGCCACTTTATTTAAATTAAAATCATTTGTTACTATTATAGCATCCATTTGTTGTGCCATTTTTAATAATTTACTATCTACTTCTGTAATATCTTTATAATCTAATTCTACGATTTCTACTGGAACTTTAAGTTGTTTTTGTATTTCGTTTAAAATATCAAGTCCTCTTCTTCCCCTATTTCTTTTTAAAGCATCAGATGAGTCTGCTATATGTCTAAGTTCTTCTAATACAAAATTAGGAATTAATATTTTTCCTTCTATAAGGCCTGTCTTTAAAATATCTAAAATTCTTCCATCAATAATAACGCTAGTATCTAAAATTTTAGGCTTTGCCAAGCCATGTTCATTAGTAGCACAAGTTTCTAGTATCTTTATTTCTTCTTTTTTTCTTTGAGCTATTTCATATCCTAAATATCCTAGAACTAAATTTAATGCTAGTACAATTAAAGTCCCTACAATACGATACTGTAAAACAGCAATTCCTAATAAATTAGCCAATACCAATCCAATTAAAATTCCACCTACATTAATTAGAATTTCTTTTAAACTCATACTAAGAAATGTTTCTTCTAAGATTTTAATCTTATTAAATATTTTCTCAGCAATAATAGAAGATATTGTAATATAAAATAAAATAATTACTAATATTGTAACACTCAAAGATAGTATTAAATCTAAATTATAATGTCTTTGCTCAAAAAAGTTAATGTTTTCTAAATATTCATTATATAGAAAACTGCATAAAACATAAGATAAGCTTCCAAATATTATAGAAAGAGCTATTCTTAATATTTTTTTCATTTTCTCACCTCCTTTTAATTATAGACTTGTAATTACTATTTTAAACAAATTTTAGTAAAAAGGGAAGAGTTTTTTTAATTTTATTTAAACACTTTCTCCTAATTTTAAATTGGGAATAGCATTTAAATCTAACCCATGCCTAATTCCTTTAATATATTCAAAATAAGCCGCACTTCCAATCATAGCCGCATTATCTGTACATAATATAGGAGATGGATATTGAAGAAAAATATTTTCTCTCTCACAAACTTTATTCATAGCTTGTCTAAGTCCAGTATTAGCTGAAACTCCTCCTGCTAAGGCGATCTTATTTATATTTTTTAACTTAGCTGCTTGAATAGTTTTATCTACTAAAACATCTATTATAGCCTGTTGAAAACTAGCAGCTACATTTTCTTTTCTGACACATTCTCCTGTCATTTTACACTTATTTAAATAATTTAATACAGCAGATTTTAATCCACTAAAACTAAAATCTAATGAACCATCTTCCATATATGCTCTAGGAAATTCTATAGAATGAGGATCTCCTTCTTTTGCTAATTTATCAATTTTAGGACCTCCAGGATATCCTAATCCAATAGCTCTTGCAATTTTGTCATAAGCTTCTCCTGCCGCATCATCTCTTGTCTTACCAAGTATTTCATAATCTCCATAATCTTTAACATATACAAGGTGAGTATGCCCTCCCGATACTATAAGACATATAAATGGAGGAGCAAAATCCTTATTTTCTATATAATTAGCTGATATATGTCCTTCTATATGATGTACCCCTATTAATGGTTTTTTAGTAGCAAAAGCTAAAGCTTTTGCAGTAGATAACCCTACTAATAATGCTCCAACTAAACCAGGCCCATAAGTAACACCTATAGCATTTATATCTTTTAAATTTATTCCCGACTTTTCTATAGCTTCATTTATAACAATATTAATTTTTTTAATATGATTTCTAGAGGCAATTTCTGGTACAACTCCTCCATATTTTTTATGAAGATTTATTTGAGATGAAATCACATTAGATAAAACATATCTTCCATTTTTCACTACTGAAGCTGCTGTTTCATCACAAGAAGTTTCTATTGCTAATATATAAATATCTTTTTGCATTGTCATAATTATATATCCTCCGATATTTCAAATTTATCTACTATTTCCCAACCTAATATTTTCCATGTATTATCTTCTTGTTTACGTAAATAATATTCTAAATAATTATCTGTATTTCCATTTGTATATTGAACAACTTTAATCTTGGCAATACTTTTATTATTTTCTTCATACACTGCTGATTTTTGTTTTATGCCGATAACTTTAAATCCATTTTTCTTATATTCTTCTATTGTTGCTTTTACTTTTTTTACCTGTTCTTCTAATGGATTTATTTCTAATAAATCTAAATCAAATAGATTTCTTTGAAGAATAACTAAAGTTTCTACTTCTTCTAACTTTACTTCTCCTCCATATAAATAAGCTATGATTTGATTATTTCTCGTTATTACATCTTCAGGGTTACTAAATTCTTCTTTTTCTATATTAAGATTTATTATTTTATCAAATTCACTTATCTCACTTTCTTTATCTTTTAATTTATTTTCATTTAAAGAAACATAATATAAAAACAAACAAAATATAATAATTATTATTCCTATAACTTTTCTCATTAAAATTCCTCTCTTTCTATAAGCTATAGGATTTATAAATTTAACTTTTCAAAATTTTAATCATATATTTTTTTATTATAATAAACATAGTGCTTTATAAATCCTAGACCAATTAAAACTGAACTCAAAATAATTTTATAGTAATTAATAAATTTTTCTTGATAAAATAAAATATTCTTAATTTCTTTTATTGCATTATTTATATAATCATATACCATATTAATTTTAGGGCCTATAATTTGAATCCAATCTTTTAAATTATAATTTTGAGCAAAATATTCTAATGCAGATTCTCTATAAATAAATAGTAAAATTCCCGTCCAAAAAAATAAAGAAATCGTTCCTAAAAATACTGGTGTAATAACAGTATCTATAGATACAGTTTTTTTCGTATAATAATCTACTTTGATATTTTTTATTCTTTTCATCACTTTAGTTTCAAATCCTTCAGGAGCTTCTACTTTAGCAAAATTTTGTAATCCTTCAACAATTTTTTGATAAATAAAAAACTCTCCTTTACACTCAGAACACTCTTTTATATGCTTATCTAATTTATTTCTTTCTTCATCTATAAGTACTCCATCCATATATTTCATAAATAGCTCCTTAACTTCATTACAATTCATATATTTCACCCTCCTTTGAAAGATAGTTCTTTAACATTTTTCTAGCTCTAAATATACGATTTTTTACTTTAGATAAAGGTTCATTTATAACATTGGCTATTTCTTGATAAGATAGTCCTTGCTGATGAAATAGAATTATAGGGATTTTATACATATCTGGAAGAGTATTTAAGGCATCTCTTACTTCTTTTGACCTTTCTTGCCTTAAATATCCTTCTTCTGGACTTTCGTTTGTTGAAGTTTCATGAAGCATATCTTCTATATAAATTGGAGATTGTTTTTGCTTTCTTCTTGCATCAATAACTAAATTAGTAGTAATTTTCATAACCCAAGTAGAAAACTTATACTTAGGATTATATTTATCTAAATTTTTATAAATCTTTATAAATACTTCTTGAGCTAAATCATTTGCTTCTTCAGAATCACTAACCATTCTTAAAATAATTGAATATACTAAATTTTTATATCTAGATATTAGCTCTTCAAACATTTCTTTTTCTCCGTTAAGGCAACGTTGAACAATTTCATAATCTTCCATATGTTTCACCGCCAATATACCAGCTATTAAATGTTTAAATATACTTAAAATATAAAAAAATTATATCATAATATAAATAAGTTTTTATTAATAAAATGTTAAACTTTTCATCATAAGTGTCTTTCCTATTATTGTATTTGGGAAAATATCAGTAGCGATTTTTATAAATTGGTCTGGTTCTTTTAAAGCAGGACTAAAATGAGTAAGCCACAATTCTTTTACTTCAGCTTCTTTAGCTAAAGTAGCTGCCTCTGAAAAAGTCATATGCTTATTCTTATAAGCTTGAATTTTATCTTCTTCATCTCCATACATGCCCTCACATATAAACAAATCTGAATTTTTAATAGAATTTACAAGTCCAGTGGTAGGTCTACTATCAGTACAATATGATACTTTTATACCTTTTCTTTTATTTCCTAGAACCATATCAGGAGTATAATATTTATTATTCCACTCAACTGCCTCTCCATCTTGAAGTTTTTTCCAATAAGTTACAGGTATTCCTAATTTAATTGCCTTTTCCGGATTAAATTTTGATTTTCTTTCTAATTCTATAACATAGGCAAAACAAGAAATAGTATGTTCTACTGGTACTGTTTTTACAAAAAGTCCCTTTTGTATTTCAAGTCTTGTTTCTTCTTCTTTTAATTCAATATAATTTAATTCAAAAGGTAAATCCGGTGCTATTACAGTTAATCCTTCTACAACTTTTTTAAGCCCTACTGGTCCAATCAAAGTAAGTGGTTCTGTTCTCCCTGAATTCCCTATTGTTAGTAAAAGTCCCCCAAGTCCTGTAACATGGTCTCCATGATAATGAGTAAAACATATAGTATCTATTGTTTTAAATCCCCATCCTAACATTTTTAATGTAATTTGAGTTCCTTCTCCACAATCAACTAAAATTTTTCTTCCATTACATCTTACTAATAAAGCTGTAAGCCATCTATTTGGAAGAGGCATCATCCCACCAGTTCCTAAAAGACATACATCTAGCATAAAATTTCTCCTTTAAATAATTTTTTTACAATATATCCATTATATCTTTAATATTAATATCAATTGTATCAAAAAATATCTTTACTATAAACACCCCTTGCTTTTTTTTTTAATATATGATATTAATTATAAATGCAAAACATTTGCATTTACTATATTGGTAGGAGGTTTTATTTATGAAAAAAATTATAATTTTTGCTTCTATAATAAGCATTTTGACTTTAAATTTATTTGGATGTTCTTCTCAAGAAGAGAGTTCTGATGAAAAAAATGATACTATTAGCGTATACACTAGTATATACCCATTATATGATTTTGCACAAAAAATCGGACAAGATAAAGTAGAAGTAAATCTCATAGTGCCTCCCGGAGCTGAACCTCATGATTGGGAACCTTCTGCAAAATTAATAGGTAAAATAGAAAATTCTGATATTCTAATTTATAATGGTGCAGGAATGGAATTTTGGATTGAAAAAATAATAGGGTCTATTAATAATTCTAATTTAACTATTGTAAATTCTTCAGAAAATGTTGAACTTTTAAAATTAAACAAAGATAATCTTGACCATGAAGATACTCTTGAAGATGAAGATGAGCATAACCATGGTGAATATGACCCTCATATCTGGTTAGACCCACTTAATGCAATAATTCAATCTGAAAATATTAAAAATGCTTTAATTAAAGTTGATTCTCAAAATAAGGATTTTTATGAAACTAATTTTAATGAATTAAAAAATAAACTTCTTGCTCTTGATGAAAAATATCGTTCTACTTTATCAAAGTTACCTAAAAAAGAAATAGTAGTATCTCATGCTGCTTTTGGATATATGGCAAATAGATATGGGCTTAAACAAATTTATATTTCAGGTTTATCTCCACAAGCTGAACCAACGCCCTCTCAAATGGCGGAAATTGCTAATATAATTAAAGAACATGATATTAAATATATATTTTTTGAAACCTTATCCAATCCAAAATTGGCTGAAGTTATTGCAGAAGAAACTGGTGCTAAACCTTTAGTACTTAATCCTCTAGGTAGTTTAACTCAGGAAGAATTGGATAATAATAAAGATTATTTTTCTATTATGGAAGAAAATTTAGATTCTCTTCAACAAGCTTTAGGAGAGTGAACAAATTGAATAATATATTGGAAATTAAAAATCTATCTTTTGCTTATGACAATAATAATTTAATATTAGATAATATTAATTTTACTATAAATTCTGGAGAATATGTAGGGATAGTAGGTCCTAACGGAGCCGGAAAAAGTACTTTAATAAAAATAATTCTTGGATTATTAAAACCTACTAAAGGGGAAGTTAAACTTTTAGGTCAAAACATAGAAAGTTTTAATAACTGGAGTAAAATAGGATATGTGGCACAAAAAGCTGCTTCTTTTAACAGTAGTTTTCCAGCTACTGTTGAAGAAGTAGTTTCTGCTAATTTATATCCTAAAATAGGACTTTTCAAAAGAATTAAAAAGAAGCACATGGAAAAAGTTTATGAAGTGCTTAAAGTAGTTCAAATGGAAAAATACGGGAAAAGATTAATAGGTAATCTCTCTGGTGGACAACAACAAAGGGTTTTTATAGCTAGAGCATTAGTTAGCTCACCAGAAATTATATTTTTAGATGAACCTACTGTTGGAATTGATATACACTCTCAAGAAAATTTTTATAATCTTTTAGAAGAACTTAATAGTAAAATGAATATTACTATTGTTATGATTACTCATGATATAGGTATGATTACAAAAAAAGCAAATAGTGTTGCTTATGTTGGTGGTAAAAAATTAATAGTTCATAATGCAAACTCCGATATTCCTTTATCCCATGTATTAAGGGAAATATATGGAGATGAAATGCATCTTTTACATCATCTTTAAAAATTACAGGGAGAGTTGCACAATGTTTGAAATATTACAGTTTGGTTTTATGCAAAGAGCTATTATAGCTGGAATTATTATTGGTATTTTATGTCCTCTTATTGGTATTTTTATAGTCCTTAGAAGAATGTCTCTTATTGGAGATGGATTATCTCATGTTGCTCTTTCTGGAGTTGCAACTGGAATGATTTTAAATGTATCTCCTTTAGCTACTACTCTTATTTTTTCTATTACTGCTGCTCTTGCTATTGAAAAATTAAGAAAAACCTACAATAAATATGCAGAACTTTCTATCTCAATAATAATGTCTTGTGGAATAGGTTTAGCTGTTATTTTAGTTAGCTTAGCTAAATCTATAAACTTTGATTTATTTGGGTATTTATTTGGGAATATTACAACAG
Source organism: Defluviitalea phaphyphila (assembly GCF_001466305.1). Taxonomy (GTDB): domain Bacteria; phylum Bacillota; class Clostridia; order Lachnospirales; family Defluviitaleaceae; genus Defluviitalea_A; species Defluviitalea_A phaphyphila. The sequence goes on along the minus strand of NZ_JWID01000009.1, from coordinate 88,758 downwards.
TTCTCCCCTCTGATTTATGGATAATTTTAGGTTTAGGAATTTTTGTTGTTATCTCTATCTTTCTTTTATATAAGGAACTTTTTTACTTAGCTTTTGATGAAGAAGCTGCTAGATTATCAGGAGTTCCTATTAAGGCGATTAATTTATTTTTTATAATATTAATTGCTATTACTATTACTTTATCCATGCGTATTGTTGGAATATTATTAGTATCTTCTCTTATGATTCTTCCTGTAGCTGCAAGTCTACAAATTGCTAATAGCTTTAAACAAGCTACTTTTCTTTCTATATTATTTGCTGAAATATCAGTTATATTAGGTATTATTATTTCATATTATTTTGAACTAGCTTCTGGAGGAACGATTGTTTTAATATCTGTATTAATTCTCATACTTGTCCTATTAATAAAAGCCAAAAAAGAGGTGAAAATTTAATCTTTTCCCTCTTTTTTGGCTTTTATACATTCTTTACAGTAGCCATATAATTCAAAATTATGGTCTGTTAAAACAAAATCCTTATTTTTTAATTCAAGTTCCAAATTTTCTAAAGGACAAAAATCAATAATTTCTGATTTACCACAGCTTTTACAAATAAAATGATGATGATGCCCTTTGTGACAAACTAATTTATATTTAGAAGCTTCACCACTAATATTTATTTTATGAATTATTTGAGTTCTTTCAAGTATCTCTAAATTTCTATATATTGTTGAAAAATTAGTCTTTGAATATATTTTTTTAGTTTTTTCATATATTTGCTCTGCTGATAGAATATGTCCTTTATAGTCTATTAAAACATCTAATATTGCTTTTCTTTGATTTGTTAGTTTGTATCCCTTACTTTTTAAATTCTTTTTTATTTCATTTAAATTCATCTTTTGTCACTCCTATGACCATGAACTACATAACTCTTTATATGGAAATCTTAAATGTTTTAATCCATTTTTCATAACAGTGTTGACAAATATCAAAATCGTCTTTTTTTCCATCTTTATTTGAATTATACCCCCAAACTTTTTCTACATGAAGATAGTCTTCAAAATGCTCATGATTATCTTTTTTTATCTTTTGTCCACATATATTACAATAAACTTCTTCTAGTATTTCTTTCTCCACGGATATTTTTTTATATTTTCTCATGTTTACCCTCCACCAAATCTTTTTCCTACTATGCAAAACTTGGTTATTATATAATAATATTATACCCCTTAGATTCTCTCATGTATAGAGGTAATATTTGATTTGATTTGAGGTTTTTGTAAACATATTTATATATTTTTACTTCATTGTAATATTATTTTTATTTCTATTTAAACTTATTTTATAAAATCTTTTTAATTTATCATATACCTTCCCATGAATACTTTCTTTAGAAAATTTACCTTTTTCATTTTTATTCCCTGCTGCAACACCCATTAATATTTCCATTCCTTCATTAACATGAGATATAGGATAAATATGAAATTTTCCCTGTTTTACTGCTTCAATTACTTCATCATTTAAAACTAAATCTTTTATATTTTGATAAGGTATAATAACCCCTTGTTCTCCTGTTAACCCTTTAGATTTACAAAATTTAAAAAATCCTTCTATTTTATATGATACTCCACCAATAGGCTGAATCTCTCCTTTTTGATTAATAGACCCTGTTACTGCTATCCCTTGATTAATAGGAATTCCACTAAGGCTTGATAATATAGCATATAGTTCTGCACTAGAAGCACTATCTCCATCTATACCATAGTAATTTTGTTCAAAACAAATTCTACAAGAAAGAGTAAGAGGAAAATCTTGTGCATAAGTTTCTCCTAAATATCCTGCTAATACATGAACTCCTTTATCATGAATTTTCCCACTCATTTCAGATTCTTTTTCAATATTTATAATTCCTGACTGTCCTATATAGGTAGTAGCTGTAATTTTAGATGGTTTTGCAAATTTATAATCTCCTGTATCTATTACTGCAAGACCATTTATTTGTCCTATTTTTTCTCCATGACAGTCTATCATTATTATATTTTCTTTTATCATTTCTTCTATTTTTTCTTGTGATAAATTACAACGCTTCTCTTTTTCTATTATAGCTTTTTTAATATATTCAGCTGTCACAATATCTTTCCCATCAATTTTAGCCCAAGTATTAGCTTCATATAATATTTCTACAATATTATTGAAATTAGTTGTCAATTTTTCTTGATTTTCTACCATTCTAGAAGAATATTCTATTAATTTAATAACAGCTTCCTTATCAAAGGGATACATATTTTCTTTAATACAAAAAGCGTGAATAAATCTAGCTAACATCTTAATATTTTCTAAATTATTTGCCATCTCTATATCAAAATCTGCTCTAATTTTAAATAATTTTTTAAAATCATCATCATATTCATATAAATAATTATATATTTCTCTACTTCCTATTAAAATTACTTTTACTTCTATTGGTATAGGTTCAGGTTTTAAAGAGGAAACAGTGGAAATTCCTATAAGATCTCTTAAGTTTTCTATTTTTACTTCTTTAGTTTTTAATACTCTTTTTAATGCTTCCCAAGATTCAGCATTCTTTAAAACATCAATAGCTTGTAATATTAGATATCCTCCATTAGCTTGATGAAATAAACCAGGTTTAATTTTAGTAAAATCCGTTACTAAATTACCTAACTCATTTTCATATTCTATTTTACCTATTAGTTTATTATATGTTGGATGAAAATCTATAATAACAGGAGCCCCTTCAAGATTACTATTATCTACAAAAAGATTTACTCTATATTTTATAATCAAATCTTCAATATTCTTTTTAATTACAAAAGGTAATACTGAAGATATTTGACTATCTTCTTCATTATCTAAAAACTCTTTTATATTTGCTAAAATATCTTCTTGAACATATTCTAAATATTTAATAACTTTATCAAATTTTTTATATTTTTCTTTTAAATAATCAATACGTTTACCTACTGTAATTAACCCAATGTTATATTCTAAATTTTCTATTTTTTCTTGAACGTTTTCTTCTAATTTTTTTAATTCTTTTATAATTTGTGCTACCTTTTTCTTAGCTTCATCTGCAATTTCTAATATCTCACTTTTTTTATCTTCATCTAAATTTTCATATTCATTATCATCTATAGGTTCTCCATCAATAACAGGAATAAAATAAATTCCTGTATCCATTATTTTCATTTCACATCCTACTTCTTTAGCCGCATCTTTAATCTTCTTTATTAATTCATCCCTATAACTCTGATAATCTTTTAGTATTTGAGATTTTTCCTTTTCATAATCTTCTTCATTAAAAACTTTTGGTATTTTTACTAGTAGAAATTCTATTAGTTCGTCCATGTCATCTTTAAATTCTTTTCCTAATCCTTTAGGAAAATTCAAAGCTAAAGGGCTACTAGGATTGGCATAATTATATACATAACACCAATCATCAGGAGTATCAGATTTTTTTGCAATTTTTTCTGTGTAAGTTTTAGCATAACTAGTTTTTCCTAACCCTGTTGGTCCTGATATATAAATGTTATAACCCTTCCTGTTTATCTCTAAACCAAATTCAATTGCTTTTACTGCTTTTTCTTGCCCTATAACTCCTTCTAAGGGTTCTAATTCATCTGTAGTATCAAACTCAAGTTTTGAAGGATCAATATATTTTTTTAATTCTTTATACGTTAATTCCCTAAAATTCTTCATATTTTCACTCCTTTCTCTATATTATTATATTCAAAACCAATTTTTCTTCTCCTAATTTTTTAAAATATCTTTAAATATTTTAAAAAATTTTGAAATATTTAAATTTCTAAATAAAAAAACGCCTTCTAAATTTAGAAGACGTTTTTAAATATATTTCCACATAATAATTGCATCTTCTCCAGTATCTTCGTAATATCTTTTTCTTACTCCTTTGTTTTTAAAACCAAACTTTGTATATAAATTTATGGCAATTGTATTACTTTTTCTAACTTCTAAGGTGATAGATGTTAATTTTCTTTTTTTACATTCTTTTATTAAACTATTTACTAATAATTCTCCAAAACCTTTTCCTCTAAACTTTGGATGTACCGCTATATTTGTTATGTGTCCTTCATCTAAAATAATCCACATACCAGCGTATCCTGCTATATCATCTCCATCTAAAACTAAAATATAGTACGCCAAATCATTTTCTTCTATTTCTTTTCTCAAAGATTCTTTAGACCAAGGCATACTAAAACATAATTTTTCAATTTCATAAACTTTATTTATATGTTTTTTCTCCATGGGAATTACTTTCACCATAAGATTCCTCTTTCTATTTTTTGTTTCTCTTATTCTCGTATTCTCTTTCTGCTTGAGATTTTCTTAAATAAAAAGGGGAAAATTCCATACTATCTTCAAATTTTCCTTCTTTAGCTAAAATCATAGCCAAACTTCCTATAGAAGACGCTCTTTGCATATTACAAGATTGCGGAGCAAAAAAAACTTCATCTGAAGTCATTTTTTCTTTTATTACTTCCTTATATACTAAAACTCCATCTCCTAAAAAAATCACTGGTCTATTATATCCTTTAGCTAAATCTATACATTCATCTATTGAAACTGCTAAGTAATCCGACTCTCTTTTTAAATTATCTTTTTCCCATAGATAAAATGCAGTATATACTTGATTTCTTCTAGCATCCATAATAGGGCATATTAAATAATTAGTATATGTAATATTATATGCCAATCCATCTAAAGTCGGAACTCCTATTATTGGTTTATTTAAACCATAAGCTAGTCCCTTTGCAGTAGCTACTCCTATTCTAAGTCCTGTAAAGGAACCAGGTCCACTAGCAGTGGCGATATAATCTATAGACTCTAAATCTAATTCTACTTTTTTACATATATCACTAATGATAGGCAAAAGAGTCTGTGAATGAGTTTTTTTATAATTCATAGTAAATTCTATAAGTAATTTATCATCTTCTACAATTGCAGCAGAAGCTACATTCCCTGATGAATCTAATGCTAATATCTTCACTTTAATCATCCTTTTTACTATAAATATTTATTTTTCTATAATTTTCTCCTTTATTAAAATCCTTTTTTATATTAATCCATATAGCATCTTCTGGTATTAGTTCTTCAATTAAATTTGCCCATTCAACTAAGCATATCCCTTCTCCAAAAAAATATTCTTCATATCCTATTTCATACATTTCATCTATATCTGTAATTCTATAAACATCAAAGTGATATAAAGGAAGTCTTCCCTTATATTCATTTACTATTGTAAATGTAGGACTTGTTATTGCCTCTTGTATCTCTAATCCCTTAGCTAATCCCTTAGAAAAAGCCGTTTTACCAACACCTAAATCTCCTACAAGGCAGTATATATCTCCTCTTTTAGCATTTTTCCCTATGTTAAATCCTATTTGTCTAGTTTCTTCTTCTGAATAAGTCTCATATATCATGAATACTTCTTCCCCTTCGAAAATCAATTAATATATATTATATCTAATTGTATTATCTTTTATAAAAATATGCAAGAAAAAAGAACGGTCAAGTAAAAGACCATTCTTTTATTTTTTATAAAAAAGAGGCTTTAGAGCTTTATATACTATATAACTTGTAATAGAAATACAACTAGCTTTAAATAAATTAAAAGGTACAATAGAATATAATATTAGTGTTTCTAAACTATTAATATTGGAATTTATTTTTGTTCCCATTCCAACAATAGTATCAATACTCATTCCAAATAACATCGCATAAAAAGGTATTATTATAAAATAATTTACTAATGCTGCTATAATAGCCATAGAAGCTGTCCCTGCAAAACATCCTATAATAAATCCTTTTAAATTTGTTTTATATTTATAAATTAACCCTAAAGGATAAACATAACTTGCTCCTACAATAAAGTTAGCTAAAGGTCCAATTCCTCCTGTGCTACTTCCGGATACTGTATGCAATATTACTTTTAAAAGCTGAATGATAACACCCGCTGCTGGACCTATAGATAATGTACCTATAACTGCTGGAATATCACTAAGGTCCATTTGTAAAAATGGTAAAAATCCTGGTACAGGAAAATCAAGTAACATAAGTATAAATGCTAGAGCTGATAATAAGCCCATTTTTACTAAATTAATTGTTGTAAAAACTCCTTTTTTTTGTTTTAACGTTGTTTGCATCTTATCTCCTCCTATAAATTAAAATTTATAGGCTGCATTATAAAAGCAGCCTGAAGATTCTTCAGACTGCTTGAATATACTAAAAATATATTCTTCTCCCATCCAGACTATACTGTCGGTTTTGGAATTTCACCAAATCAGTGCTTTCGCACTCGCGGACTGTCACCGCCGGTCGGGAATTTCACCCTGCCCTGAAGAATCTTCTTATTAAATTTTAATACATTATACTATATGCAATTACTATTGTCAAATTGCATATAAATTGTTTTTAATGTATCATTTGTATTTAAAGGTAAATATTGTATATTTTTTATACTTTATATTTTATATTTATATACTTCTATAATTTGTTTTTCTTCCATCCCACAGGATAAATAGAATTTTTTTATATTTTCTGAAGAGCTTCTTAGAGTAATACTAATTTTTTTGGTATCTTTAAGGGACCAATAATAGTTTAAAACTGTCATATAAAGTATTTTCCCCATACCTCTTCTTCCATATTTATCAATTACTCCTAAAGAATCTATAGAACGATTTATCCCTTTTTCTTCTTTTATATTTTCTACACTGCAAAATCCAATTAATTTTTCTTTTTTAGTTCTTGTACTAACTCTATACATTAAAAAAATTTCATAATTATTATTTGGATTTAAAAATTTTTCTATTTGTTTTTCTTTATTTTTAATATTTATAAATATTTCTTTGTAGGTTTTTAAAAATTCCTCTTTATTCTGTATTCTTTTTGTATTCTCAATTCTTATGCCTTCTGGGGATTCTACATCTTGAATAATAGGTTCATTCATTTCTAATTTAAATAAACTTCTTTTATATTCAAATCCTTGGTTTGTTAAAAAGTTTATAATATCCTTTCTTTTTTCTTCAACTTTAGTATAAATAGAAAGAATTCCTTCTTCTTTGGCTTTATTAATCAAACTTTTCATTAATCTAGTCCCTATCCCTTGTCTTCTATATCTTGGGTCAATTACTATTCCATATAAATCTGCATTTGGTTCTCCATCTTGTCTAACTAAGTCAAGTCCTCCAAAACCTATAATTTCTCCATTTTCTATTGCAGTGAGTAAAATTAAATTTTTGTTTTCCCAATCTCTTTTCATTTGTTCTATAGTCTTATAATGCGGATAAAGAAAATTTATTACTAATTGTCCTACCTGATGATAATCATCATTAAACGAACTAACTTCCATTTCCCTTCTCCTTCCTTAAATCCCCTTCATTGTTAAAGCAATTCTTTTTTTATTTATATCTACATTTAATACAGCTACTTTTATAATATCCCCTACACTTAATACATCTAAAGGATGTTTTATAAATTTCTCTGTTATTTGTGATATATGTACTAATCCATCTTGATGAACTCCTATATCAACAAAAGCCCCAAAATCAGTAATATTACGAACTGTTCCCATTAAAACCATACCTTCTTTTAAATCTTCTAATTCTAATACATCACTCCTAAGAATTGGTTTTGGCATATCTTCTCTTGGGTCTCTTCCTGGTTTTCCCAACTCTTTTATTATATCTTCTAAAGTAGGTACTCCTATACCTAAATCTTTAGCTAATATATTTATATCTTTTATTTTTTCTCTTATATTTTTTATCTTTGTTTCTTTTATATCTTCTTTAGTATATCCTAAATAATTTAATAATTTTTCAGCTACTTCATAGGATTCAGGATGAACTCCTGTTCTATCAAACAAGTTATCTGATTCGGGAATTCTAAGAAATCCTGCACATTGTTCAAATACTTTTTTCCCCAATTGTTTTACTTTTAAAAGTTCTTTTCTATTCTTAAATTTTCCATTAGCTTCTCTGTATTCTACTATATTTTTTGCCACAGATTTTTTAATTCCTGCTACGTATTGTAATAGGGAAACTGATGCAGTATTTAAATCTACTCCAACTCTATTTACGCAGTCCTCTACTACTCCTTTAAGAGCTTCTTCTAATCTCTTTTGATTCATATCATGCTGATATTGTCCTACTCCTATGGATTTAGGATCTATTTTAACCAACTCTGCAAGGGGATCTTGAAGTCTTCTGCCTATAGATACTGCACTTCTTAAAGCAACATCAAAATCAGGAAATTCTTCTGTTCCTAAAGGAGAAGCTGAATATACTGAAGCTCCTGCTTCATTTACTATTATATAATGTACTTGTCTATTTAATTCTTTAATTAATTCTGCTATAAACATTTCTGATTCCCTAGAAGCTGTCCCATTTCCAATAGCAATAATATCTACTTTATGTTTATCTATTAATTCTTTTAAAACTTCCTTTGACTCTTCAATTTTATTTTGAGGAGGAGTAGGATATATCACTGTAGTATCTAATACTTTTCCTGTTTCATCTATAACAGCAATTTTGCATCCTGTACGAAATGCTGGATCTAGTCCAAGGACAACTTTATTTTTAATTGGTGATTGCATTAATAATTGAGAAAGATTATTTTTAAAAACATTTAAAGCTCCTGTTTCCGCTTTTTCTGTTAACTCATTTCTTATTTCTCTTTCAATAGCTGGAGCAATTAGTCTTTTATAACTATCTTCAATAGAATCCTTTAATATTTTTGAAAAAGCAGTATCTTTATTTTTTATTATTTGTTTTTCTAAAAATAATAAAATCCTATCAACTGGAGCTTCTATTTTTACTGATAATATTTTTTCTTTTTCTCCTCTATTAATAGCTAATATCCTATGTCCAGGTATATTTTTTATTTTTTCCCTATAATCATAATACATTTCATATACTGATTCTTTTTTCTCATCTTTAGCTTTTGTTACTATTTCTCCTTTATTAAAAGTTTCTTTTCTTATATATTTACGATAATCTGCATTATCTGATATCCATTCTGCTATAATATCCATGGATTTTAATATAGCATCTTCTATTGTATTAACTTCTTTTTCTGGATTAATATAATCCTTAGCAATTTCTTCTAAAGAAAGCTTTGAATCTTGTTCCCATATGATTTGTGCTAAAGGCTCTAATCCCTTTTCTTTTGCTATAGTTGCCCTAGTTCTTCTTTTGGGTCTATAAGGCCTATATATATCTTCTAATTCTGTTATAGTTTCAGCTTTTTCTAAACTATTAATCAATTCATCTGTTAATTTCCCTTGTTCTTCAATTGACCTAATAATCTGTTCTTTTTTTTCCTCTAAATTACGGAGATAATTTAATCTATCATAAAAATTTCTAAGAGTAACATCATCTAAAGAACCTGTAGCTTCTTTTCTATATCTGGCAATAAAAGGAATAGTATTCCCTTCATCAATAAGTTGAATAGTATTTTTAACTTGAAAAGGTTTAAGCTTAAATTCTTTTTCTATCTTTTTTATGATATCCATTTTTCACACCATTTCTATTTCTAATTTATACTTTATTATATTATATACGATTTGTAATATAGTAACAATACAAAATAAAACACTACTTGTTTTTATTAACATTTTATAACACAATTTCTCATACCAATCATATTATATTATTAAAGTATTTTAAAAAAATAAGCGGTTAAAACCGCTATATATAAAGCGACTCCATATATTTTAACCTCATGGAGCCGCTTTTTTATTTTATTCTTCTCTTCCTAATTTAAAACGTTCATGAATTGCATTCATAGCATCTTCTGTATATTTTTCATCAATAAGAACAGAAATTTTTACTTCTGATGTAGATATCATATTAATATTAATTCCTGCATCATACATAGCTTCAAACATTAAAGCTGCTACTCCAGGATTAGTAGCCATTCCTGCTCCAACAATGGATACTTTTGCTACCTTTTCATTATAAACTATATCTTTAGCTGTTAATCTTTCTTGGTTATTTTTTAGTATGTTAATGGTATCATGTAAATCATCCTTAGCTACTGTAAAGGAAATATCTTTTGTTCCATCTCTACCAATAGATTGTAATATTATATCTACACTAATTTTATTTTTAGCTAATAATGAAAATAATTCAAATGCCTTTCCTGGAGTATCCTCTATTCCAATCACAGAAACTCTAGCTACATTTTTATCCGCCGCAACTCCACTTACTAACATTTTTTCCATATTACTTACCTCCCTAACAACTGTTCCTTCTGCATTTGTTAAACTTGATCTTACAACTAATTCTACATTATATTTTTTTGCTATTTCAACAGAACGATTATGAAGCACTTTTGCTCCTAAAGAAGCCAATTCTAACATTTCATCATAAGTAATTTCATCTAATTTCCTTGCATTTTTTACTATTCTAGGATCAGCAGTATATACTCCATCTACATCTGTATAAATTTCACATTTATCTGCTTTTAATGCCGCAGCTATAGCAACAGCAGTAGTATCAGATCCGCTTCTCCCTAAAGTAGTAATATCATCAAATCTATTTATTCCTTGAAATCCTGTAACTAATACAATATTTTTTCTATCTAACTCAAGTTCAATTCTTTCTGTATCAATTCTTTTTAACCTTGCATTGCTATGGGTTCTATTTGTATACATTCCTACTTGAAAAGCATTCAGTGAAATAGCTGGATAACCTAATTTTTGTATTGCCATAGCCATAAGAGCAACTGATTGCTGTTCTCCTGTAGATATAAGCATATCCATCTCTCTTCGTGAAGGATGAAGATCTATCTCATGAGCTTTAGCAATTAGTTCATCTGTAGTATCTCCTTGTGCAGATAAAATTACTACGACATCGTTTCCTTGTTTATATGTTTCAATTATTCTTTTCGCAACGTTGAATACTCTTTCTACATTTGCTACAGAGCTACCTCCAAATTTTTGTACAATTAACAAGTTAGTTCCCTCCCTATTATTTTAAAAAGTAGTCCATTAATTCATGACCTTTAGGAAAATAATTTTCATTTTCCCTTATATATATTTCATCATATTTTTGGTTTTCTTGCAATTTTTCTTTACTCTTTTGATAAATTACATAAGGAACTGGGTCTGATGTATGAGTTCTAAGTCTAATAGGGGTTGGATGATCTGGCAAAACCATAATTTTATAATCTTCCCCTAATAAATCTAATTGTTCTTTTATAACTTTTATAACTTTTTCATCTATAAGTTCTATTGATTTTATTTTATTATATAATTCATTTCTATGACCACATTCATCTGGAGCCTCTATATGAACATATACAAAATCCTGACCTTTTTTTAATTCATTTACAGCTGCCATAGCTTTCCCTATAAAATTAGTATTAATATTTCCAGTAGCTCCTTCTACATCTATTGACCTTAATCCAGCACAAATTCCAATTCCTTTAATTAAATCAACAGCTGATATAACTGAACCTTTTAATCCATATTTTTCTTTGAATAAAGGAAGTCTAGGTTTTCTGCCTTCTCCCCAAATCCAAATGGAATTTGCGGGTTTTAACCCTTTTTTTATCCTTTCTAAATTAATAGGATGAGTACTTAAAATTTTATAACTTTTTTTCATCATATCATAGATTATATCTTTTTTATCTCCTTTTGGAAGATAATCTTTTATTCTTTTCCCTAAAATATCATGGGGAGGAGTTAAATCAAACTCATCACTTCCTTCATGCCATACCATTAAATGCCTATAACTTATTCCGGAATGAAATTCTATTATATCAGATTTAAAATGTTCATTTATTGTTTTTATTAACTCATTTGCTTCTTCTGTAGAAATTTCATCAGCACTATGGTCTAATATAATTTTTTCTTCATATTCTCCTTCTTTAGAAAGAGTTACTAAATTACATCTAAAAGTTATATCACTATCTAAAAGAGGAACTCCCATACTAACTGCTTCTAAGGGTGATCTCCCTGTATAATATAATTTAGGGTCATATCCTAATACTGATAAATTAGCTGTATCACTACCTGGCTTCATTCCTTTAGGGATTGTATTAACTTTTCCCACTTCACCATATTTAGCTAAATAATCTATAGTATTTGTTTTTGCATATTGGAGAGGGGTTTTATTTCCTAACTCTTCTATTGGTTCATCTGCCATCCCATCTCCAAGAATTATAACATATTTCATTATTAATCGCTCCTATATTAAAAATATTCTACTATACTATATCCTTTACTTTATCTTTCAACTCTAATTGTACTACTTATTTCTTTTATTTCTTCCTTATCTTTTAATACATTTATTTTTTCATTAATAATTCCTTCCGTTTCTTCTAATGTGATAAATGCAAATTCACCTTCTACATCATCTAATTGAATAACTTCTACTTCTCCAAATATACTTCTTACTTCTTCAACTGCTGTTTTAAAATTGTCATATTTAATTGTTACAAAATATCTCGTGTTAACGTCTTTTAAATCCATTAATTCTAATTTTTCTTTACTCCAGAAAGATAATATATTACGATTTAGATGTTTTATAGCATCTACAATATCTGCTACTACTGCACTAGCAGTTGGAAGCTTTCCTGCTCCTTTTCCATAAAACATTACATCGCCAATTACATTTCCTTTTATAAATATTGCATTAAATACTCCATTTACATTTGCTAATGGATGCTCCTTGCTTATCATAACAGGACATACTCTAGCAAATATTCTATGATCTATTTTTTTACTTGTAGCTAATAATTTAATAGTATATCCTAATTTTTTTGCATAATCCATATCTCTTTTTGTTATTTTTGTAATTCCTTCCGTATATATATCCTCATAATCTGCATGCATACCAAAAGCTAAAGATGATAAAATAGCAATTTTTCTACAAGCATCATGTCCTTCTACATCAGCTTTTGGATCTCTTTCAGCATAACCTTTTTCCTGAGCTACTTTTAATACTTCTTCAAAACTTTTTCCTTCATCAGCCATTTTTGAAAGAATATAATTTGTTGTACCATTTAAAATACCTGTTATTTCGTAAATTTCATCTGCTGTAAGGGATTGATTAAGAGGACGAATAATAGGAATTCCTCCTCCTACACTAGCTTCAAATAAAAAGTTAATATCTTTACTCTTTGCAATTTCTAATAATTCTGCTCCATGTTTTGCTACTAATTCCTTATTTGAAGTAACCACACTTTTCCCACTAAGCAAAGCTCTTTTAACAAAGGTGTAAGCAGGTTCAACTCCTCCCATTACTTCTACAATAATTTTTACTTCATCGTCATTTAAAATATCTTCAATATTATCAGTTAAAATTTCTTCTATTGGATCTCCTGGAAATTTTCTTATATCTAAGACATACTTAATATTTATGCTTTCTCCTGCTTTTTTTTCGATACTATTTTTATTAGTTTTTATTACTTCTACTACTCCAGAACCTACTGTTCCATACCCTAATATAGCAATATTTATCATATCATCTACTCCCTTGCTAAAATTTTTAAATTTAATACTCCTTCAATTGATTCTACTTTATCCATAAGTTCTTTTATTTCATCTTTCATAGGATCTGTTTCCATAGTAATGGTTACATTAGCAATTTTATTAACTGGTATTGTTTGGTTAATAGTTAATATGTTACCTCCAATAGATGCAATAACATTTAGAACATGGGATAATAATCCTGCTTTATCTTCTAACTGAATTGAAATAGTAATAGTTCTCCCTCTAGAATTTTCAAAAAAAGGGAATACTGAGTCTTTATATTTATAAAAAGAACTTCTACTAATTCCAACTTTGTCTACTGCTTCTTGTACCGTTTGTACTTTTTTTAATTCTAAAAGCCTTTTAGCCTCTACAACTTTAATAAATACTTCCGGAAGAACCTTTTGATTTACAATAAAATAACCTGTTTTTTCTTTCATAATAAGGCTCCTTGTGCTTACTGTATTTATATGATATACATTTGTTTTTGTTACAAGGAATATACCATATTTTTTTAAAATATGCAAGAGAATTAAATATAAAAATTAGTATAAAAAAAACACAGTAAAAACTGTGTTTTTTGTGAAATATAAATTAATCATTATTTTCTAATACTTGAGATATTTCTTTTTTCTCTTCATCTTCTAAAATCAAATCTACATCTAATAAAATAATCATTCTATCGTCTGCCTTTGCTACACCACTAATATATCGTCTATCTACACCTGATATAAGCTTTGGTGCTGGTTTTATATCCTGTTCATCTATATGTCTTATTTCTGTTACAGCATCTACAATAAATCCTACCATCATATCACAAGAATTTACAATAATCATTTTAGTTGCATCATCTATAGCTTTTTCGGGCATTTTAAATTTTTTTCTTAAATTATATATTGGATGAACTTCTCCCCTTAAATTTATAATTCCTTCAATATAATCTGGTGTATTAGGCACTTTAGTAATTTTATGATATTTTTCAATTCCATGGACTTTCATTATGTCTAATCCATATTCTTCATTATCTAATTTAAAAACTACCTGTTGTTTTATTGCCATATTAATACCTCCCCTCAAAAACTTTAATTATTATTTTCATGAATCCATTTAAGATATGCATTAATAAAACGATCTATATCTCCATCCATTACTGCAGAAACATTTCCTGTTTCTTCATTAGTACGATGGTCTTTAACCATATTATATGGATGAAAAACATAAGATCTTATTTGGCTTCCCCATCCAATTTCTTTTACTTCTCCCCTAATACCTTGAATTTTCTTCATTTGTTCTTCCATCTTTTTTTCATATAATTTAGCCTTTAGCATTTTCATGGCTCTATCTTTATTTTTATGTTGTGATCTTTCATTTTGACATTGAACAACGATATTAGTTGGTAAATGAGTAATTCTTACAGCCGAATCCGTAGTATTGACATGTTGTCCTCCTGCACCACTAGACCTATAAGTATCTATTCTAAGGTCTTCTGGATTAATTTCTACATCTACATCTTCATCTATTTCTGGAAGTACATCACACGAAGCAAAGGAAGTATGTCTTCTACCTGATGCATCAAAAGGAGAAATTCTAACAAGACGATGAACTCCTTTTTCTGATTTTAAATATCCATAAGCATTTTCTCCATTAACTTGAATTGTAACTGATTTTATTCCCGCTTCTTCTCCAGGTAAATAGTCTAAAGTTTCTATCTTATAACCTTTATTTTCTGCCCATCTAGTAAACATTCTAAGCAACATTGAAACCCAATCACAAGCTTCCGTTCCTCCTGCCCCCGCATGAAGAGTTAAAATAGCATTATTTTTATCATATTCACCATCTAATAAAGTAGAAATTCTCATATCTTCATAATTATTAATAAATTCTTTCATTCCTTGTTTTGCTTCTGGTATTAAACTTTCTTCTTGTTCTTCTATTCCCATCTCAATAAGAGTTACTACATCTTCATATTCTTGATTTAGCTGATTAAATTTTTCTATTTTTTGTTTTAATAACTTTATTTTTTGTAAAACTTTCTGACTTTCTTCTGTATTACTCCAAAAATCAGGATTCATAGAGTATTCTTCTAATTCTTTTAATTTTTTTCTGGCTCCAGCAATGTCAAAGTGAAGCCCCCATTTCTTCTAATTTGTCTTTATACGGCAAAAGTTCTAATTTTAATTGCTCTAATTCTAACAAATTTATCAACTCCTTTTATATTTTTTAAGCATTTCTTCCACAACAATGTTTGTATTTTTTCCCGCTTCCACAAGGGCAAGGGTCATTTCTTCCTATTTTTTCTGTTTTCCTTCTATAAGGAGTTCTTGCTTTATTTTCTTCTCCCCTATTAGTAGAAGTTGGCTCTGCTACTCTTTCTCTTTCAGGCTTATATGCAATTCTAACATGATAAAGAGCTCGTATAGTTTCTTCTTGAATATTTTCGCTCATTTCTTCAAACATATCATATCCTGCAAATTGATATTCTACTAATGGATCTCTTTGTCCATAAGCTCTAAGTCCTATTCCTTGTCGCATTTGATCCATATTATCAATATGATCCATCCATTTTTGGTCAATAACTTTAAGAAGAATTACTCTTTCTATCTCTCTTATTTGTTCTTCGCCTATTTCCTGTTCTTTTTTCTCATATAGCTTAATTGCTTGTTCTATAAGCTTTTGTTTTAAATCTTCTTTTGTTATCTCTTCTCTTTCTTCTTTGCTAATTTCTATTTCTTCTATAGGAATTATTTTAGTTAGATATTCCTTTAATCCTACTATATCCCAATCATCTGGATGAGGTGTTTCTCCAGTATGAGCTTCTACTGCTCTATTTATAATTTCTTTTATCATATTTATTATATTATCTCTTAAATTATCTCCTTCTAATACCTTACGACGTTCTCCATATATAATTTCTCTTTGTTCATTCATAACTCTATCATATTCAAGTAAATGTTTACGAATAGAGAAATTATTTCCTTCTACTTTCTTTTGAGCGTTTTCTATAGCTTTTGAAAGCATTTTATGTTCTATTGGTTCATCTTCAGGCATTTTCATGGCTTCTACAACCTTTTTAATTCTATCTGAACCAAAAAGTCGCATTAAATCATCTTCAAGGGATATATAAAATCTTGATTCTCCAGGGTCTCCTTGACGTCCTGCACGTCCTCTTAATTGATTATCAATACGTCTTGATTCATGTCTTTCTGTTCCTATAATTTTTAGCCCACCTAATTCTTTTACTCCTTCTTCTAATTTAATATCTGTACCACGACCTGCCATATTAGTTGCAATTGTAACAGCACCTTTTTGTCCTGCTAAAGCTATTATTTCTGCTTCTCTTTCATGATATTTAGCATTTAATACTTCATGTTTTATACCTCGTTTTTTTAGCATTTTACTTAGCATTTCTGATGTTTCAATAGTAATAGTACCAACTAATACAGGCTGCCCTTTTTTATGAGATTCCTCTATTTCATTAACAACAGCTTTAAACTTAGCTTCTTTAGTTTTATATACTAAATCAGGATGATCTATACGAATAACTGGCTTATTTGTAGGAATAGCTATTACATCCATTCCATAAATTTGTCTAAATTCTTCTTCTTCTGTTAAAGCTGTTCCTGTCATTCCTGACTTTTTAGTGTATTTGTTAAAAAAGTTTTGGAATGTTATAGTAGCTAAGGTTTTACTTTCTCTATTAACTACTACATTTTCTTTAGCTTCGATTGCTTGATGAAGTCCATCAGAATATCTTCTTCCAGGCATAAGTCTACCTGTAAACTCATCTACTATTACAATTTCTCCATCTTTAATAACATAATCTTTATCTAAATGCATTAAATTATGAGCTTTTAAAGCAATATTAATATGATGCTGTATTTCCATGTTTTCTGGATCAGCTAAATTAGATAATCCAAAATATTGTTCTGCTTTTTTTATTCCTTCTTCAGTTAAAGTAACTGTCTTTGCTTTTTCATCAACAACAAAATCGCCTTCTTCTTTTATTTCCTGACGCATTAAATTATTTAATGCATTTTCTTCTGTTATTACTCTACCTTTTTTTAAACGTCGTACAAAAGCATCTGCTGCTTTATACAAATGAGTAGATTTAGAACTGCTTCCAGATATAATAAGAGGAGTTCTTGCTTCATCTATTAATACAGAATCTACCTCGTCTATAATAGCATAATGCAATCCTCTTTGTACCATTTCTTCTTTATATAATACCATGTTATCCCTTAAATAATCAAAACCATACTCATTATTTGTTCCATATGTTATATCACAATTATAGGCTTTCCTTCTTTCTTTATTATCCATTCCATTTAAAATAACTCCTACGGAAAGACCTAAAAATTCATGAACCTTTCCCATCCACTCTGCATCACGTTTTGCAAGATAATCGTTTACTGTTACAATGTGAACTCCTTTTCCTTCAAGAGCATTTAAATAAGCTGGAAGAGTAGAAACTAAAGTTTTTCCTTCTCCTGTCTTCATTTCTGCAATTCTTCCTTGGTGAAGTATAATCCCACCAATAAGTTGAACTCTAAAATGACGCATTCCAAGAACCCTTGTAGCTGCTTCTCTTACAACTGCAAAAGCTTCTGGTAATATATCATCTAATGTTTGCCCTTCTTCTAATCTTCTTTTAAATTCATCAGTTTTAGCTCTTAAATCTGCATCTGATAATTTTCCTATTTCTGGTCCTAACTCTTCAATTTGGTTAACTATTCCTTCTATTCTCTTTATTTCTCTTTCACTATGACTTCCAAATATTTTTTCAAAAAATCCTTTCACAGATTCACCTTCTTTATCTCAATATTTAAGTATTACCTTTTATTTATGCTTTCCCAAAATAGTATATCAAACATTATAATGATTTACAATACTCCATATAATCCAATCCATATATAGCCAAAAAATAACCTCCACCTAATATGTGGAGGTTATTTTTAAAATTCCGGTTCAATTAATCCATATGTTCCATTTTTTCTTTTATATACCACATTTACTTCATCAGTTTCAGCATTTCTAAATACAAAGAAATTATGTCCTAGTAAATCCATCTGCATGGCTGCTTCTTCTACATTCATAGGTTTAATCGCAAAACGTTTAGTTTTTTGTATTATAATTTCTTCATCTTTTCCCTTTTCTTCTTCAATATTTTTAATAAATTCTTGTTTAAAAGGACTATTTTCTCTATGTTTATCTTTTAGCCTATTTTTAAACTTTAAAAGCTGTCTTTCTAAAATATCTACTACTTCATCAATAGCAGCATACATGTCCTTATCTTCTACTTCTGCTCTTAAAATAGTTCCTTGAAATGGAATAGTTACTTCTATTATATGTCTTAATTTTTCAACACTAAGGGTAACTTGAGCTTCTGTATCTGATACAAAGAATTTTTCTAATTTACTTAATTTATCCATTATCTTTTCTTGAAGTGCATTGGTTACTTCAATATTTTTCCCACTAATTATATAACGCATACTGGATCAACTCCTTTTTCTTTTGTCTATATATAAATTATACCAAAATTCTTATTTTTTATAAAGGAATTTTTAAATTGTAATAAACTAAATTTTAAATTACTTCTTAATTATTATATAAAATTATAACACTTTACTTAAAAATATTTTTGTCCTTTCTTCTTTAGGATTAGAAAATACTTCTTTAGGATCTCCACTTTCAATAATTTTTCCTTCATCCATAAAAAGAAGTCTTGTCCCTACCTCTTTTGCAAAACCCATTTCATGAGTTACAATTACCATAGTCATCCCTTCATTTGCTAATTCTTTTATTACTTCTAATACTTCCTTTACCATTTCAGGGTCTAGAGCTGAAGTAGGTTCATCAAAAAGCATTATATTAGGATTCATAGCTAAAGCTCTCGCAATAGCTATTCTTTGTTTTTGTCCCCCTGATAATTTATTAGGATATTCTATAGCTTTATCTTTAAGCCCTACTTTATCTAATAAATCATAAGCTATTTTTTCTGCTTCCTCTTTAGTATATCCTTTTAATTTCATAGGAGCTAAGGTTAAATTTTCCATAACATTCATATGAGGAAATAAATTAAAATGTTGAAATACCATACCTACCTTTTGTCGAATAAGATTTATATTAGTTTTTGGAGAAGTAATATCTACTCCTTCAATCTTAATTTGCCCTTTAGTAGGCTCTTCCATTAGATTTATACATCTTAAAAAAGTCGATTTACCTGAACCGCTAGGTCCTATAACAACAACTACTTCTCCCTTAGTTATATGTTCATTTATACCTTTTAATACTTCTAATTTGCCAAAACTTTTGTATAAATTATTAATCTCTATCACCTTGTCTCATCCTCCTTTCTACAATGCGCATAATCTTAGTAAATATTCCTGTTAAAGTTAAATATATAAGCGCAACGGCAATTAAAGGTTCAAATCCTCTATAAGTTTGACTAGTAATAATATCTGCAGAACGAAGTAAATCCATACCTCCTATATATCCTACAATAGAAGTTTCTTTTAACAAAATTATAAATTCGCTAACTAAAGCTGGTAATATATTTTTTATTGCTTGTGGGATTATAATATAATACATAGCCATACCATAACTCATACCAAGGGACCTTGCTGCTTCCATCTGTCCTTTATCTAACCCTTGTATTCCTGCTCTTATAATTTCTGCTACATAAGCTCCACTATTAATACCAAATGCTAAACCAGCTACTAAAAGTTTAGGAGCAGCTACTCTTCCAAAAATAACTGTATGCATAATCAAAAGTTGAACAAGAGCTGGAGTTCCTCTTATAACATCAATGTATATCATAGCTAAAAAAGAAATAGGATTAAAATCTGATAATTTATTTAAATTTTTTCTCCCCTTTAAAAATTTAAAAGGTTTAAATTGAGATATTCTAAATAAAGCAACAATAATCCCAATAAGAATTCCAATAATTGCTGCTAAAGCAGTTACTAATAAAGAAAATTTAAGTCCATCTAAAATATACTTATACCTATCATTTCCAAAAAATATTTCCCATACTGACATCTTTTCACCTCACATTTTATTCGTTATTTTGTATTGTACCATAAAAAATGGGTAGCAGCATATACTGCAACCCATTATTCAAAATATTTTTCTATTAGCCTATCATATTCCCCGCTTTCTTTCATTTCTTCTAAAACAGAA
The DNA here is from genome assembly GCF_001466305.1 of Defluviitalea phaphyphila. Taxonomy (GTDB): domain Bacteria; phylum Bacillota; class Clostridia; order Lachnospirales; family Defluviitaleaceae; genus Defluviitalea_A; species Defluviitalea_A phaphyphila. The sequence goes on along the minus strand of NZ_JWID01000009.1, from coordinate 68,088 downwards.
TTTACAATTTCAAGAAATTCTTCATTTTCTTTTGGAACAGCTATTGCATAATATTCTTTTGTTAATTCATTAGGTAAAATTTGTATATCTTCATTGCCTTCAACAAACTTTTTAGCAGGTTCTGAATCTAAAATAACTGCATCTATTTTTCCATTTTGTAAATCTCTAATAGCCATAAACCCTGTATCAAATTTAATAATTTCAGCTCCTTCTATTTTTGAAGCTTCTTCATCTCCTGTAGTTCCTAACTGTACCCCAATCTTTTTATTTTTCAAATCTTCTGGTCCTTGTATTTCTGTATTATCTTTCATAGTAATAATTACCTGACTAGCTTCATAGTATCCATCGGAAAAATCAACATTTTTCGCTCTTTCTTCATTTATACTCATCCCCGCCGCAATAAAATCAATTTTTCCTGCTTGAAGAGCTGGTATTAATCCTTTAAACTGCATATCTTCTATCTTTAATTCAACTCCTAATTTTTCTGCTATCTTATTAGCAATTTCAACATCAAATCCTAGTATCTCTTCTCCTTCTCGATATTCAAAAGGTGGAAAAGCTGCATTTGTTCCCATAACTATAACTTTATTTTTTTCAACTCTTTTTAAAACATCATTTTTACCACAACCTGTTAATCCAGATACCATTATAATGATTAATATAAAATAAATTATTTTTTTCATTCTTATTCTCCTTTCAGGTTTTTGTATGATTATACATTTATATGTATAATTAGTCAATAGTTTTTACTATTTATTTTTTATATTATTATTTAACTCATTGAAGCAATTAATCCTGCAAAATTTAAATGATTTAGATAACAATTATTACCTTATTCTCATTTTGTGGATAAATCTACTAATTTACACAATATATTTTTTTTACACACATAAAGTCTGTGGATAATGTGGATAATTTTGTTCATAACTATAATAAGTTAAAAAATGTACCTTTTTTTTGTGGATAACTTTGTGCATTTATTGTTATTTATTGCTTTTATATAAAATTAATATTTAACATACATTAACTAATGATTATGATTATTAATTGGAATCAATTTTTCTCTTCAAAATTCCCTTCTTTATTAAAAATTATTTAAATTTTTTTAATAATGTATATAATATAAATATCACTGTAAAAAATTAATATCCTATGATACAATAAATGTGATTTTTATAAATAGTTTAGGTATTAGAGGTGACATTATGCAAACTCTTGAAGTTCCAATATATGTTAAAATCGCTGTTGATATGGCTGGTAGGATTTATCAAGGCGAGTTTAAAGAATCTGAAAAATTAAGAGGACGTTCTACTTTAGCTGGAGAATATAATGTATCTCCTGAAACTATAAGAAGAGCTATGAGACTCCTTGAAGATATGGAAGTAGTAACTGTTACTCAAGGAAGTGGTATTTTTGTAAAATCTAAAGAAAAAGCTTATTTATTTTTGGAAAGATTTAAACAAAAAGAAAGTATAGATGAATTAAAAAATAATATCAAAAATTTATTAAAGCAAAAAAAATTAATCGAAGATATCATTGAGGATAAAATAAATACTATAGTTGATTATGCTGACAAATTAAAACATAGTAATCTTATTACTCCTATAGAAATTGCTATTCCTGCCAATTCACATGTTATTGGTAAAAGTATATTAGATACAAACTTTTGGCAAAATACTGGAGCTACCATTGTAGGCATTAAACGTAAAAATGAATTAATAATATCTCCTGGTCCTTATGCGGAATTTAAAAAAGGAGATATTCTTATTATAGTTGGCGATCCATATATTTGGGAAAGAGCTAATCAATTTTTATCAAAATAATTTCTATCCTAATAAAATTTGACATAGATGTTAAAACAGTATACAATATTTGAAATTTATTTTTTATTTTTACAACAGAAAGGAGTTACTATAATGAGTTTCAATTATATAAGAAAAATTCCTTCTTCTGAGGAAATTATAAATGAACTCCCATTACCTAAGGAGTTAGCTAAAATTAAAGAAATAAGAGATAAGGAAATAAAGGACGCAATTGAAAGAAAAAATGATAAATTTATAGTTATAATAGGTCCTTGTTCTGCCCATAATGAAGATGCTGTATGCGATTATACAAGTCGTCTTGCCAGAGTACAGGAAAAGGTAAAGGAAAAAATTATTATTATTCCTAGGGTTTATACAAACAAACCAAGAACTACTGGTGAAGGATATAAAGGAATGCTACATCAACCTAACCCAAATGAAAAACCCAATATTTTAGAAGGATTAAAATCTATAAGACAAATGCATATTCGTGCAATAACTGAATCCCATTTAACTCCGGCAGATGAAATGCTTTATCCTGAAAATTATACATATCTTAAAGATGTCTTAAGTTATGTAGCTATAGGTGCTCGTTCTGTTGAAAATCAACAACATCGTTTAACTGTTAGTGGAATGGACATTCCTGTTGGAATGAAAAATCCCACTAGTGGAGATATTTCTGTTATGCTAAACTCTATTTATGCAGCTCAACATGGACATACCTTCTTATACCAAGGTTGGGAAGTTAAAACTTCTGGTAACCCTTTATCTCATGCAGTTTTAAGAGGAGCAGTAGATAGATATGGAACAAATATCCCCAATTATCATTATGAAGATATGATAAATATAGCTAAAGAATATATGGAACGAAATCTTTCTAATCCTACTATTATAGTAGATACTAATCATGCTAATTCCATGAAAAAATTTTATGAACAACCTCGTATTGTAAAGGAAATCTTATATAGCAGAAAACATTCTTCTATATTAAAAGACATGGTTAGAGGACTTATGATAGAAAGTTATATAGTAGAAGGAAATCAAAAGCCTAATGAAAATATATATGGTAAATCTATAACTGACCCTTGCCTTGGCTGGGAAGATTCTGAAAAACTAATATATTATATTGCAGAAAATGTATAAAAAAAAGCTATACACATATTCTTTAATTTGTGTATAGCTTTTTATATATTTATACATCACTGGCAATTTTTCTTGTTTTTTTTCTTTTGTATATAATAATTATCGTTACTATACTAATAATCAAAATGCATCCAATAGCTATTTCAAAAATAGGTAAAGCTGGTTTTTCTAATAATATTTCTATTATATTATTATTATCCTCAAAATTAAGTTCTATTGTATTACTATTTTCTTCTAATGTCTTCTTTTCTCCATTATTATAAACATATTTTATTTTCCATTTCTTAGGAACATTAATATTATATGTGATATCATTTTCTATTTCAAGATTTCCCAAAATAGAATTAAATAAATTTTCATCATATAACAAATATACATCTTTGTTTTTATCGGATACATCTGTTTTCTTAAAATAAGAAAATGAATCAAGATTTTCTTTGTTTTCATCTACCTTTTTAGTAATACTTATTGTATCTTCATATATTACTTGCTCTCCACTTTTAATAATATTTACATTAGGATTTATTTTTTTATAATACTCATCTAAAACATCATATCCTATTTTCTCTACCATTTCTTTATTCCATATATATTTTATAGTTTTTTTAGTTTCTTTCGTATTTAACACATTTAAAGAAATATCTATGGAATTTATTTGAAATTGTTTTTCAAATCTGCCTTTTACTGAAAAACTATTATCATAAAAAGTCGTTCCTAACTCCAAATCTCCTTGATTTGTTTCCGTAATATCATAATAGTAATTATCATCTTCCATTAATAACTCTACTTCTTTAGGATAATATATAAAATAATCTATCCCATATATAGGAGAAATTCCTTTTAATAATTCAGTAAATGAAGTTTCTTCATTTAATATGTATATCGGATGCAATGGATTAGAATCTTCATCTTCAACTAAAGTAAATTTATTTTTGCTAGAAAATCTTTTCATATAGTCTTGTAATTGTTCTGAAGTTTTTTCATTAAATAAGAGTTTATACTTAACCTCTGAAGAATTTTCTTCCCTTTCTATTTCATCACAAAATTCTCCGAAATATTCCATTAATTTATCTTTAGATATTTTTTCTTCGGTATAATAATCAAAATGTATATGTATTTCTCTATCTAATGTATCTTCAAAATTTATTTTTGTTATTACTGAGATTTTATCTACTGGATATGTTTCTTCAAAATTAAAATTAACAGTATCAACATCTCCATAAACATAATCTTCATATTCTGGAAGCGTAATATATATCTTATCTAACTGAAATAAATCCGTTCCACTTCCTTCTTCAACAATTCCCGCTGAATCTATGGCATCTGTAGCCCATTTAACCATATCATAAGAAGGATTTGTTTCTGTAAAACTACACACTTTCCCGAATACACTATCTTCATTTATATAAACTGCATCATGAGGCTTGCCTGTAATTTGTTCAGTCTTTTCATTATATTCGTCTATATTATCAAAACTATAGGAAAAAACATATTCTACTCCACCATATTCTAAAACATTTTTTTTCATTTCTAATACATCTGGTTTTGCAGAATTTAAAACTTCATCTAATGCTTCTATTCCGCCTTCTATATATTCAAAATACATTTCATCTATAAATGCTGTAATAACTCTTGTCCCTTTACCATTTTCATCAATAGTAATAGTAGAATCAATCTCTGCTCCACATCCGGATATTATAAAAATAGTTCCTAATATAATAATAAGTAAAAAAATATTTTTTACTCTATTCACTGTCATCACCTTCTTTCATGTTGTCTAAAGTATATCTTAAATTCATAGTAATATTTTCCCATTCACCTGTATTAATGTTATATAATAACACATTATGGTCATATTCTTTACTTAATATAACTAATCCATCATTAGATATATGATGAATTTTTAAATGATTATTTTTCATATTTACTTTTTTATCTTTACTATAAATTTCTAAAATGGTGTTATCTGTTTCTAACCTATATCTTATAATACATTTGTTATTGTTATCATCTACAAAATATGCAAATATATCAGCGGCTATTGCATCTGAGATTTCTCCATCTAAACTATTAATTAATATGTTTTTATCTGAATCTTCATCATCTGTATTAGATGCTACTATTACCTTAGATAATCCATATAATAACATATCAGCTTCTTTTCCTGTATCTTTTTTATCCTTAGTTTCGTAGTTGTAAATATATACTTTTTCATCATCAAGAAATGCGATGGTATCATTATCATTCCAAAATAAATTTTTACCTTCTATTTCTAGCAACTCATTATCAATATTTTCTGGAAACATTATTTGATTTGTTGAACCTTCTACTAAAAGTTTATCTCCATTTTTATTCCATCTAAAGTTTATTATATCTTCAAATTTCTTTTCATTAAGTTCTTCTCCATTTTCATTAATAATTACTATTTTATTTCCTTCATAAGTTTCTTCTTGTATAGCAAGTTTTTTACTGTCTTCAGAAATAGCAATATACATAATTTCTCCATCGGAAACATAAATATCTGAGATCTTATTTTTACTAGGTTCATACTTATAAACTGTATCATATGTTTGAATAAAATAGATGTTTTTACCACCTAATAAAACTCTTTCTATTTCTTCAATATTCATGTAAATATTATTACTTTTATAATCTTTATCATTCTCATAATCTAAAAATACAGTAGACTTTCTACTTGTAGTAGTATTATCAAAAATTATACTTTTTTCTTTTATTATATCTTCAAATCCTAATAAGAACATTATAAAAAATAATATAATATATCCTCCTATATATACATAACGTTGTTTTTGTAATCTTTCTTCCAATTTTTCTATATGAATTTTATCTATAACAAAATATATAACAATTGCAAATATAGCACACCATATAAATGTATTTATTAAAACTCCTAAGTATGAGTAACCTATTTTTATCATCATTTTCATGTCACTTGATGCTTCTACCATATCATCGATTGAGAATATATTACCTAATCCTCCAATATCACCCTTTAAATATATATATGTTTTTGTAAGTAATGATAAAATAAAATTCCAAACTAATAATAATACTGCAGTAATGCTTATATTTCTCAAATCTTTTTTACTTCTATGTTTTTTAAACCCTAAATATAACACAATTATTGTTCCTAATATTATTAAAAATTTTAAACCAATTATGATATACGGATTAGATAAATTTTCTTTTGCAAAATTGAAAACACCTATTTTTTGGAAACCATCTTCTGAAACTGTTACAAATTCATTTCCAAATATTCCTAAAGCAAAGTATAACCACATATTTGGAATAAAATATAATATATTTAAAAGTTGTGTTGCTTTAAATTCACTACTTGTTAAAATTCCACCAATAATAAAAACATAAATTATAGCAGTTAATAAGCCACTATATATAATCTGATATTTTACAATAGTAATAAAAGCTTCTACACTATCATATGGGAAAATATCTAAAATCTTCTCTTTTTTGATAAAAACACTCAAAAACAATTGAATACTAAGAGTTATTAGAAAAGTTATTATTATTCCTTTAATAAGAGGACTAGAATATTTAATATCATCAAACTTTAAACTATATAATTTATAACTAATTACAAAAATTAAATTTGATAGTATACTAAAAATAAAAGAAGTGGCTGCATAATATTTTAAATTTTCTTTCGTGGATGTATTCTCTTTATACTTTTTATAAGAACCAACTAAAAATGAAATTATAGGAACAATAAATAATATAATATAAGCTACTTTCACAGACGCTTTCATAAATAATTCTATTATTTCATTATTTTCATATATTATATTTAACGGAATTTGCATAGAAATTTGATATATCTGCAAAATATCTATAAAAATATTTCTGTTCTTGTCATCATTTAATAATTCGGCAAACTCTTTATTGTTTGAAAATAATTCTATGTTTTTCAAAAAAATTACATTTGATATCAAGCATAAAATTAAGCCAATTACAAAAGCTAATCCTGCTCCAATAAAGGCTTCTTTCCAAGTTTTTTTATTTTCTAAAAAAAATTTTTTTATATTTTGAAAAGAAAATTTATCTTTGTCAAACAAATTATTAATTCCTGTTTTTATACCTTTTATGTCCATTGAATTGTCTTTTTCAACAATTTTATATTCATTCCCTCTATTCCCACATTGTGAACAATAATTATTAGAAATTTTAGCCCCACATTTATTACAGAAATTAATAGTATTTTTTTCAATACTTAAATTAGAAATATCATATTTTTTTATTTTATTACCACAATTAATACAATATTGATTACTATCTAAATTTTCCTTTCCACATTTATTACAATACACAATACCCCTCCTTTATTATTGTTTACTCCCGCAAATATTACAAAATGCAGCGTTTGCTTCAATAATTTTTTCACATACAGGACACTTTTTTACTTCTTCTTCATAAAATTTATTAATATTTAACCCACAGCTATTGCAAAAATTAGTATCTTCATTTAAAGGCTGCTTACATTTTGGACATATTCCTTTTTCCTTTTCAATAATAACATTATTATTTTTTTCTGCTATTTCTCCTTGAATTTTACATATTTGTTTAGATATTTCTTCTAATTTAGGGTCAGATAACTCTTTTGTTCGAATTTTATAATGTACTTCTTCTCCTAATAAAACTAAATATTGAAATAATTTTTGTTCTTCAGATGATAATTTAGCCGACATTTTTATCTCTCCTTTTTTATTTTTTTACAACAATAGTATAATATATCAAAACATAAAATTTCAATAATATTTATTTAATTTTTATAAAAATTAAATATATGAGAATTTTTTATCATATAATTCTTTATAATTAATTTTTTATACTATTTAATTAAAATTTATAAATAATACACCTGATAAAAATTTTTAGAAATTCTTTACTTATATAATAAATTATTGAATTTAAATAATAAATTTTTGATTCTTTTGACCTAACCTCTATTACTCTAAAAATACATTTTATCATTATAATTTTATGATTTTAAGTACGAATATTTTAAAAAATTAATGTATTATATTGTAAAAAAATATAAAAAGTTATACGCATATTATTAATTACGTATAACTTTTTTATTATTTATACATCATTAATAATTTTTTTTGTTTTTCTCCTTTTATAAATAATAATAATTATTATTATACTAATTAAAATACTTATAATAATTAATTCAACAGTAGGAAAAGCAGGCTTTTCCAGCAATATTTTTATTATATTATCATTGTCATTAAAATCTAATTCAATTGTATTGTCATCTTCGTTCAGTGTTATAATTTCTTCATTATGATAAACACGTTTTATTTCCCATTTATCAGGTATATTCACATTATATGTAATATCATTTTTTACTTCAATATTTCCTAAAATAGAATCAAACAAATTTTCATCATATAACAAATATACATCTTTATTTATATTAGAAACATCTGTCTTTTTAAAGTAAGAAAAATAATCAAGATTTTTTTTGTTTTCATCTATTTTTTTAGTAATACTTGTTGTATCTTCACATATTACTTGTTCACCACTTTTAATAATCTGTATATCTGAATTTATTCTTCTAAAATACTCCTCTAAAGCATCATAGCCTATTTTATCTACTATTTCTTTATCCCATATATATTTTATAGTCTTTTTAGTCTCTTTTGTATTCAAAACATTTAAAGAAATATCAATAGAATTTATTGAAAATTGTTTTTCAAGTCTACCTTTTACTGAAAACTCATTTTCATCATAAAAACTTGTTCCTAAAGCAAAACCTTCTTCCCATGCTTCTGTAATATCATAATAATTATTATAATCTTCCATTAATACTTGTACTTCTTCAGGATAATTTATAATATAATCTATCCCATATAAAGGAAATGTTTCTTGTAATAATTCATTAAATGAAGTTTTTTCATTTAATATATATATGGGATGTAATGGATTAAAATTTTCATCTTCCACTAAAGTAAATTCATTGTCTTTAGAAAATTTTTTCATATAATCTTGTAATTGTTCTGGAGTTTTTTCATTAAATAATAGCTTATACTTAACTTCTAAATAGTCTTCTTCTATTTCTACTTCATTACAAAATTCACTAAAATAATTCATTAACTTTTCTCTAGATATTGTTTCTTCTGTATAAGCATCAAAATATATATTTATTTCTCTATCTAATGTATCCTTAAAACCTATTTTAGTGATTATTACTATTGCATCTGCTGGATAAGTTTCTTCAAATCCAACATTAATGAACTCAATATTACCATAGAAATAATCTTCATATTCTGGAAGATTGACATATATATTATTTAATTCAAATAAATCAGTTCCTGTTCCTTCCGTAACAATTCCTGAAGCATCTATAGCATCTGTAGCCCATTTTGTCATATCATAAGAAGGATTTGTTTCTGTAAAACGACATACCTTTCCAAATAAACTATCTTCATTAATATAAACTGCATCGTGAGGTTTCCCTGTAATTTGTTCAGTTTTTTTATTATATTCATCTATATTATTAAAACTATATGTAAAAATATAATAAACTCCACTTTCATCTATATATTTATCCATATCTAATACATCTGGTTTTGCAGAACTTAAAACTTCATCTAATGCTTCTATTCCTCCATCTATATATTCAAAATACATGACATCTATAAATGCTGTAATAACTCTTGTTCCTTTACCGTTTTCATCTATAGTGATAATAGAATCGACCTTTGCTCCACAGCCAGATATTATAAAAATAATTCCTAACAAAATAATAAATAAAATAATATTTTTTATTTTATTCATTTTCATTACCTTCTTTCATACTATCTAGAGTATATATTAAATTCATAGTAATATCTTCCCATTCTCCTGTATTAATGTTATATAACAACACATTATGTTCATATCCCTTGCTTAATATAATTAATCCATCATTAGACATATCATGAATTTTTATGTACTCATTTTCCATATTTATTTTCTCATCTTTGTTATAAATTTCTAAAATACTTTCATATGTTTCTAATTTATATTTTATAATGCATTTTCTATCGTTATCATCTATAAAATATGCAAATATATCAGCATCTACTGTATCTGAAATTTCTCCATCTAAACTATTAATTTCATATGAAAATTCATCATCTATTTCTGTTTTTTCTTTGGAAGATACTGCTATTACTTTAGATAGACCATCTAATAACATATCAGCTTCTTTCCCTGTATCTTTTTTAGTCTTAGTTTTATAATTATAAATATATATTTTATTACCATCAAGAAATGTAATTGTATCATCATTATTCCACAATAAATTTTTACCTTCTATTTCAAGAAACTCATTATCGACATTTTCTAAAAACATAATTTGATTTGTTTTTCCTTCTATTAAGAGCTTATCTCCTTTTTTATTCCATATAATATTTATCATATCTTTAAATTTTTTTCTATTAAGTTCTTCTCCTTTTTCATTAATAATTACTACATTATTCCCATCAGAAGTTACTTCTTGTATAGCAAGTTTTTTATTATCTTCAGAAATATCAGTATAAATAATTTCTCCCTCTGAAACATAAATCTCAGAAATTTTATTTTTATTAGGCTCATATTGATAAATACTATCATATGTTTGAATAAAATAAGTATTTTTTTCACCTAATAAAATTTCTTCTATTTCTTCAATATCTATATAAATATTGTTGTTTTTATTATGTGAAGATAAAATAAAATCTTGATTTGCAATAATATTTTTAACAATTACACTATCTCCATTTACTAAGTTGAACCTAAATCCTAATACTAACATTATAGAAAATAATATAGTATATCCTCCTACATACACATAACGATTTTTTTTCAATTTTTCTTCCCAACTTTTTAAATTAATTTTATCTAATATAAAATATTTTAAAATCACAAATACCGCACACCATATAACTATATTTATTAAAACCCATAAAGATGAATATCCTGCTTTTAATATTAATTCCATTCCTATTTTTGTTTTTCCCATATTACTTATTGAAAATATACTATTTAATGCTTCTATATTTCCTTTGAAATATATATAATTTTGTGAAAAAAATAACAAAATAAAGTTCCAAATTAACAGTAATATTATTGTTACAGTTAAATCTCCTAAATTTTTTTTATTTTTATACTTTCTGAATCCTAAATATAATATACTTATTGTTCCTAATATTACTAAAATTTGTATCCCTATCAAGCTGTACCAACTATCTGTATTCCCCTGCATTAATCTAAAAATCCCTATTTTTATATCATTATCCCCGAAATTTATTCTAAAATTATTACCGAATATCCCTAAAGTAAAATACAACCATATATTAGGAAGATATAATAATGTTCTAAAATTTCTCATCGATTCAGCTATGTTATTCCCCAAAACACCAAAAACACCAAAAATATACACTATAATAGTTAATAATCCACCATATATAAGTTGATATTTTGCAATAGTAATAAAAGCTATTATACTATCATAAGGAAATATTTTTGAAATTCTTTCTTTTTTTACAAAAATACTCCAACACAATTGAATAATAAAAGATAATATAAAAATTACTATTATCCCTTTAATAAAAGAAAAAGACAGTTTAAAATTTATGTTATCTTCAATTAATGTATGGCTATGATTTATTAAAGAAACTAAATTTAATAAAACACTATAAATTAATGAAGTAACACCGTAATATTTTAGGTTTTCTCTTGAAGATGTACTATCTTTGTATTTTTTATAAGAACCAACTAAAAATGAAATTATAGGAACAATAAGTAATATAATATATGAAATTTTAAAAGAGAATTTTGTTATAAATTCTATACCTTCAATTTCTGGCTCAAATATTAAATTAAAAGGAACTTGCATAGAAAATAAATATAAATTTATACTATTTATAAAAAAATTATCCTTATTACCTATTAACTCAGCAAATTGTTCATAGTTATCAAAAAATATGTCTGTCTTTCTTATAAAAATTAAATTTAATATTAGACATAAAATTAATCCAACTACAAAAGCAACTCCAGCTCCAATAAGACTATCTTTCAAAGTTTTTTTACCTATTAAAAAAATTTTCTTTATATCTTTTATAGAAAATTTATCTTTTCTAAATAAATTATTAATTTTTTCTATATCTATTGAATTATATTTTTTAATATCTTTATATTCATATCCTCTATTCCCACATTGTGAACAATAATTCTTAGAAATTTTAGCCCCACATTTATTACAGAAATTAATAATATTTTTTTCAATATTTAAATTAGAAATATCATATGTTTTAAGTTTATTTCCACAGTTAATACAGTATTGACTATTATCTATATTTTCCTTTCCACATTTATGGCAATACACAATATACCTCCTTATTATTGTTTGCTTCCGCAAATACTACAAAATATAGAATTTACTTCAATAATTTTCCCACATACAGGACACTTTTTTACTTCTTCTTCATAGAATTTATTAATATTTAACCCACAGCTATTGCAAAAATTAGTATCTTCATTTAAAGGCTGATTACATTTTGGACATATGCCTTTTCCCTTTTCCATAATAACATTATTATTTTTTTCTGCTATCTCTCCTTGAATTTTACATATTTGTTTAGATATTTCTTCTAATTTAGGATCAGATAACTCTTTTGTACGAATTTTATAATGTGTTTCTTCTCCTAATAAAACTAAATACTTCAATAATCTTTCTTCATATGATAATATATTCGACATTTTTTCTCTCCTTTTTTTATTTTTCGACAACAACAGTATAATATATAAAAGCAGAAAAATTCAATAATTTTATTAATTTTTACAAAAAAAAAGATAAAAAATTTTTCATCTAAAATTTTTTATCTTTTTTTATAATTTTATTAATTTATAAATATCTCCATAGTTCTATCTAATATCCCATTTAAATACGATAAAATTATACCATAATTTATTATGCTTACCTTTTTTTCTTTACAAAGTCGAATTCTTGTTTTCATTTCTTTTTCATTCATCATACAAGCTCCACAGTGAATTATTAGATCATATTTAGATAAATCTTCTGGAAAATCATGACCTGATATAAATTCAAAATTCAGTTTTTTACCTGTATATTTATTTAACATATTAGGTATCTTTACTCTTCCTATATCTTCATGAGAAGTAGTATGAGTACAACTTTCAGCTATTAATATCTTAGAATTTTCATTTAACTTATCTATCATATTTATTCCATCTAAAAATACGTCTAGTTCTCCTTTGTATCTTGCAAATAAAATAGAAAAACTAGTTAATTTGATTTCTTTTGGAACTATTTTATTAACTCTTTTAAATGCTTGTGAATCTGTTATAACTAAATCTATATGCTTTAAATCTGAAATAGCATTTTCAAGTTCTGTATCTCTTACAACATAACTTTTAATTCCATGGTCTAAACAGTCTCTAATTACTTGAACTTGAGGAAGTATAATTCTTCCTTTAGGAGCTTCTGAGTCAATAGGAACAACTAATATTACTGTTCCATTATAAGGTACTAAATCTCCTACTATAGGTTTTTCCTTATCTTCCTTTGATAATTCATTTATCAATTTTTCCTTTAAATTTAAAATGCTATTATTATCATTAATAGAAGTATAAATAGCTTCTGGATACTTTTCTTTAATATTTTTCAAAATATCTTTAGAAACTGTATCTATTTTATTTATAATTAAAATATGAGGAACTTTATATTTTTTAAATTCTCTAATTGTCTTTTTATAAGAGTCTTCATCTAAATTATTAATATCCATTATGTATAGAGCTAAATCTGTTCTTTGAAGCATTTTTAAACTTTTTTTAATTCTTAAATTTCCTAGTTCTCCTTCATCATCTAATCCTGCTGTATCAATAATAGTTACTGGCCCAAATGGGATTAATTCCATAGATCTTATGATTGGATCTGTTGTCGTCCCTTTTATAGAAGATATAATGGATTCTTTTTGTCCAATTATTGCATTAAATAATGAAGATTTTCCTGAATTTGTGTTGCCATATAGTGTGATATGCTTTCTATTAGCTCTTGGGGTTTGATTCATATGCAATCCTCCTAAATATATAAATCTCTCTCTCCTTTTTTTAATCTTTCTATATTATTTGCAACTAGATTTCTTATATCTTCTCTTTCAATTTTATTAATTTCTCTTTTAATTAATAATTCTCCCTTTTTATAAAGCTCTTTATCTCCATAATCTAATATAAATTCCATAAGAGTCATAAGAGCATTAGGTGTACAAATATTATGAATTTGTCCTGATTTTACAAGACTCATAAATCTATCTCCTGTTCTTCCTTTTCTATAACAAGCTGTACAATAACTTGGTATATAACCATCATCAATTAAGTCTTTTAAAACTTCTATAGGAGTTCTATGGTCTGATAATTCAAATTGATCAATTTCCTCTCCTTTTTCTTTTTCTTTATATCCTCCAACTTCTGTAGAAGACCCTGCACTAATTTGTGATATCCCATAGTTTAGTAATTCTCTTCTCATTTCTTTAGTTTCTCTTGTAGACATAATCATTCCAGTAGTAGGAACTGCTATACGAACTATTGCTACTATTTTTTTAAACATTTCGTCATCTACTAAGTATGGAAATTTTTTCAAATCAATTCCTTCTGCTTTTTTAATTCTCGGAAAAGAAATAGTATGAAATCCTACTCCAAATTTTTCTTCTAAATGTTCATTGTGTATCATAAGTCCCATTACTTCAAATTTAGGGTCAGCAAGTCCAAATAAAACTCCTCCTCCTACATCATCTATTCCTGCTTCCATAGCTCTATCAAAAGCTGTTAGATGATATTCATAATCTCCTTTTATACTATTAGGATGAACTTTTTCATAAGTAGGTTGATGATAAGTTTCTTGAAATAAAACATAAGTTCCTATTTGAGCTTTTTTAAGTTTTTTATAATTTTCTACAGTAGTGGCTGCGATATTTACATTTATTCTCCTAATTATTCCATTTTTGTTTTCTGTTTTATATATTGTATCAATAGCATCTAATATGTAATCTATATCACAATTAACAGGATCTTCACCTGCTTCTAAAGCCAGTCTTTTATGTCCCATTTTTTCTAAAATTTTTACTTCTTCTTGAATTTCTTCTCTAGTTAATTTTTTTCTGGGAAACTTATTATCCCTTCTATATCCACAATATACACAATTGTTCACACAAAAATTACTAACATATAAGGGAGCAAATAAAACTACTCTATTTCCATATACTTCTTTTTTTATTTCTCCTGCTATTTTAAACATTCTTTTAACTTGGTCTTCATCTTCAATTTGAAGTAAGACTGCAACATCTCTATGAGAAATTTTTTCTCTTGCTTCTGCTTTATCAAGGACTCTATTAATTTCTTCTTTAGAAGCATTTTTTGCTTCTTCTAATAAATTTTCAATATATTCTCTATCAATAAACATATCTTCTATCCCTCCATAAAATATTATCTCCTCTTGATAAATCTACACTAAAACCTGCACTGTTAATTCTTCGCTCAATACACATTCTACATTCTGCTGCTTCATCTCCAGTACATATTTTGCCATCATATAAAGCATATTTTTCTCTAACACTAATAGGAGATAAATTAGGCATTACTACATTAGCTCCTGCTTTTAATCCTTTTTCTCTTCCAGTAGGATGTAAAGTTCCTAAAGCTGTGGTTGCTGGGAGTAATACTTCAGGAAGCATAAGACGTATTATACTTAAAAGTACAGTAGTCATCTCTACTGTTCCACCCTTTTCCTTAGCAAGGAGTGTATCCTTATGAGGAATAAATGGCCCTATTCCTACCATATGAGGTTCTAGCTCTTTTAAAAATCTTAGGTCTTTTACATAATGCTCATAGGTTTGATTAGGGAGTCCTATCATAAATCCAGCTCCTACTTGATACCCTATTTCTTTTAAATTCCACAAACATTTAATTCTATTTTCAAAAGACCCTGTTGGATGTAAACTTTCATATAGTTTTTTATCTGCTGTTTCATGTCTTAAAAGATATCTATCAGCACCTGCTTTATAATATTCTTTATAAGATTTATATGGTTTTTCCCCTATGGAAAGGGTTATAGCACATTCTGGATATTTATTTTTTATTGAAGTAATTATTTTGACTATTTTATCATCTGTATAATATCCATCTTCTCCTCCTTGAAGGACGAAAGTTCTATATCCTAATTCATATCCCATTTTACAAGCACTCATAATTTCTTCTAGAGATAATCTATATCTATCAGCTAAAGAATTTCCTCTTTGTATTCCACAATACATACAATCCCTACTACAATAATTTGTAAACTCTATTAAGCCTCTTAGATATACTTTATTCCCATAATATTTTTTTCTTACTTCTAAAGCCTTTGATTTTAAATAAATTATATCTTCTTCATTCATGCCTTTAAGAAGTTCAAGTAATTCCTTATCATCTAAATTGTTAAGTTCATATAACTTATCAATTAATTTTTTCATAGCTTAAAGTTCCTTCTTAGATATTGAAGTTTTTACTTGAACATGCTCAATATTCCCAAGCTTTCCTGTTAAACTATTAATTTCATTTAATTCTCCAATAACAGTAATACAAACAACTCCTATTCCTTCCTCAAAAGGAATTCCCATCCTCCCTCTAATGATTCCCTTAAAACTAGATACTACATCATTAAATTTTTTTTGACATTTTTCTGGTTCTTCTAAAATAGCACTAATAACAGCAATTCTTCTCATATAATTCCTCCTTTTTTAAAATTTTACAAAATAAAAAACTTTCCCGAAGGAAAGTTAGATCTATAATAAAGTCCATAGAACTTATTATGATTTTATAAAGTCCATAGGACTTATTATACTTTATGTCTAATTTCCTTCCGAATCAGAGATTTTTGTTCTCTTTTTCGTTAGGTATTATCCTGATCATTCAAATAATAAAAGAATACTCTCTTATCATTTGAATTGTTATTATTTTATCAAAGTATTTAAAAAAGATCAACTTTTTTTAGATTAATTATATAAATATATTATATTTTATTTTTATTATTTATTATATATTTCATCTTTTTATTTTTATTTTTTTAATATATAATAAATAACATTGACTTTGTTATATTTTAAATATATAAAGGAGAAATACTATGAATTTTCAAAATGTATTTAGCCAAATTATAATTTTGTTTTTATTGCTTATTTCAGGGTATTGCGCTAAAAAATTAAAAGTTTTTAATGATGAGACCATAAAAGGATTGACTAGTATTTTAGTTAATCTATCTTTACCTGCTTTAGTTATTAGCTCTCTTATTAGAGAAATTACTCCCTCGCTTTTAAAGGAAAGTTTTCAAATTTTAATTATATCTTTTATTACTTATTTTGTATCCTTTTTTATAGCTTTGATTATTCCTAAAATTATTCGTTCAAAAAAAGAAGAAATTGGGGTTTTTTCGTTTATAATTATGTTTTCTAATGTAGGATTTATGGGATATCCTGTATTAAATGCAGTATTTGGTGAAGACTCTCTTTTTTACGCAGCTATTTATAATTTGCCTTTTAACGTTTTAATATTCACCATTGGTATATGGTTATTAAAAAAAGATTCTAACTCTAAAATTAATTTTAATTGGAAATTATTTATCAATCCTGGAATTATTGCTGTAATAATTGGATTTATAATTTTTGTTTTTTCCATTCCTGTTCCATATATAATAAAGGGAACTCTTGATTTATTAGGTTCTACCACAACTCCTTTGTCTATGATAGTTGTAGGAGGTCTTCTAACTCATAGTAAATTAAAAGATACCTTTTCAAATTGGAGAATATATTTTATTAGTTTTATTAGATTAATTATTATGCCTTTAATTATTTGGAGTATTTTAGCTCCTTTTATTAATCACCCTTTATTACTTGGAATTCCTGTTATTATTGCTTCTATGCCTGCTGCAGCTAATACTGCTATCTTAGCTGAAGAATACGGTGCTAATGGTGAAATTGCTTCCCAAGCTATATTTATATCTACACTTATTTCTATTGTAACTATTCCATTTATAGCTTTAATCATTACTTAAATCTTAACTTAGAAAGGGTAAATACTATGAAATCTGTAAAAATCGATAAATATTTTTATAAACGTCTGTTTACTTTAGCTCTCCCTATCGCAATGCAAAACTTTATTTCTTCTTCTTTGAATATGGTAGATACTATTATGATAGGGAAATTAGGCGAAGCTCAAATTGCTGCTGTTGCACAAGCAAATAAAATATTTTTTTTATTTACTCTCATTCTTTTTGGTATTAATAGTGGTGGTTCTAGTTTTACTGCTCAATTTTGGAGTAAAAAAGATATAAAAGGAATTAGAAAAGTTCTTGGAATATGCATTATATCTGGATGTATAGTAGCTGTCATATTTTCTATTGGAGCTATATTTTTCCCAAAAAATTTAATGTATTTATTTGCAAAAGATATGGAGGTAATTAATTTAGGAAGTGAATATCTTAAAATTGTAGCTTTTAGTTATATATTTACTGCTATTACATTTTCTTATTCTATTTTGATTAGAAGTACAGGACAGGCTGTAATTCCTATGTTTATCAGTATAATTTCTTTGGGTATTAATACTCTTTTAAATTGGATTTTTATTTTTGGAAATTTAGGTTTTCCCCCCATGGGAGTTAGAGGAGCGGCATTTGCCACTATAATTGCAAGAACCATTGAAGTTAGCTTATTTTTATTTATCATATATAAACAAAAAACAGCTCTTGCTGCTTCTTTTGATGAATTAACTAATATTTCTTTTAAATTTATAAAAACATTTTATAAAACTACAATATTTGTAATATTAAATGAATTTATATGGGCGTTAGGAACTACTATCTATTCTATAGCTTATGGTAGAATGGGTAAAGAGGCAGTAGTATCAATTAGTATAACTAGTAATATAGAACAGATTTCAATGGTAATTTTCATGGGAATGAGTAGTGCTTGTGCCGTTATGCTTGGAAATGAAATAGGTGCTGGAAACGATAAGAAAGCTTTTTCATATGCCAAAAAATTTGTCATTTTAGGACCTATCCTTTCTTTAATAATGGGAATAATAGTCGTTTTAGCCTCTCCTCTTATTTTATCTATATTTAATGTTTCGCAAGAAGTATATACTTCTTGTATAAAAATAATAATAATCTTTGCATTAATTATGCCCTTTAAAGTATTAAATCTCTTTACAGTAGTAGGAATTCTCAGAAGTGGAGGAGATACTACTTATGCTTTAGCTATGGACGCTGGTGGAGTATGGTTAATAGGCGTTCCTTTTGCATTTATTGGAGGATTAGTTTGGGATTTGCCTATTTATTGGGTATTTGCTTTAGTATCTTCTGAGGAATTTTTTAAAGCTATCTTTGGAATATATCGTTTATTCTCAAAAAAATGGATTCACAATTTAGTGAATCATTTAGAATAAATACTCTATTCTCTCCATTTTAAAAATCTTTCTTTTAATATAACTACTCCTTTATAAAGAATAGCTGATAATATTCCCAAAATAACTATACTTAACATTACCCAATCTAACTTAAATATTTGGCTGCCATATACTATAAGATATCCTAAGCCAGCTTGAGCTACTAAAAACTCTCCTACTATAACTCCTACAAGGGATAATCCCACATTAACTTTTAAAGCGTTGATTATAGTAGGAACATTAGCAGGTAAAATTACTTTTTTTAATATATCTTTTTTATTTCCTCCAAAAGTTTTAATTAATTTTATTTTATCCTTATCTACTTCCAAAAATCCATTTAAAACTGTTAATGTAGTAACTACTATAGCCATTAATATAGCTGTAAAAAGAATAGATTTTATATTATTCCCCATCCATACAATTAAAATAGGAGCTAAAGCTGTCTTAGGAAGGCTATTTATTATAACTAAATAAGGATCTATTACTTTTAAAATAAAATTATTCCACCATAATAAAACTGCTATTGCCGTTCCTAAAATAGTACTAACTAAAAACCCTATTACAGTTTCTCCTAGAGTAATTCCTGTATGAATAAATAAACTTCCATCTAAAATCATTTCCCAAGCTGTTTTTAGAATTTTAGTGGGTTGACTAAATATAAAAGGGTCAATCCATCTAAATCTTGCCCCTATCTCCCAAAGCAAAATTATCCCTATTAATATAGCTATTTGAGTTATTTTAACATAGGTTTTTGTTATTTTCATTTTATTTAAATATTCCAAGTGTTCTTTTGAAATATTGTTATTATTCATTAGCTTTCAACTCCTTCCATATTGTATTAAAATATTCTCTAAATTCAGGAGCTTCTCTAGATTTAAGAGGAGTTCTATTTTCAATTGATAAATTAATAGGATGTATTGACTTAATTTTAGCCGGCCTCTGTGTTAAAACAACTACTCTATCTGCCATACTAATAGCTTCTGCTATGTCATGGCTTACTAATATTGCTGTTTTATTTTCTTTTTTAATAATACTTCCTATTTCATCAGATACAGATAATCTTGTTTGATAATCTAGAGCAGAAAATGGTTCGTCTAAAAGCAAAATATCTGGTTTAACAGCTAAAGTTCTAATCAAGGCTGCTCTTTGTCTCATACCTCCTGATAATTCCGAGGGAAAATGATTTTTAAATTCTCCTAATCCATAAGTATCTAAAAGATGTTTAGCATAAGATTTATTTTCATTTGTTAATTTATTTTGAATCTCAAGTCCTAAATAAACATTTCTTAAAATAGTACGCCATTCAAATAAATGATCTTTTTGAAGCATATAACCTATTCTTTGAGAAGTTCCTTTTACTTTCTCTCCAAAAACTAATATTTCTCCTGAAGACGGCTTAATAAGTCCTGCAATTAAAGAAAGAATCGTAGACTTTCCACATCCACTAGGGCCTATAATACTTATAAATTCTCCTTTATTAATAGAAAGAGTAAGATTATCTATAGCCTTAGTTTCTCCTAAAGGAGTATGATAACTTTTTGTTACAGAATTTAGTTCTACAATTTTTAACATCTTTTATCCTCCCCACTGCAAGTAATTTTATTAACAGTATATTGAATGAATTGATTTAATGTGACAAAATATGAGAGCAAATAAAAATAACTTCCTAAAGTTTGAACTTTAGGAAGTTATTTTTATTTGTTCTTATGTACTATAATCCAAAACTTATTATTAAACCTTTGTTTACTTTGCTCATTAGCTCTTGGTCTAAATGGCATATCTTCTCTTTCAACCTTTTTTTATCTATAGTCCTAATTTGTTCTAATAGAACTACTGAATCTTTTACCAAATCATAAGACTTTGCGTCTATTTCTATATGAGTTGGTAACTTGGCTTTATTAATTTGGGAAGTAATAGCAGCACATATAACTGTAGGACTATATTTGTTTCCTATGTCATTTTGTACAATAAGTACCGGCCGTACACCTCCTTGCTCTGATCCGACAACAGGACTTAAATCTGCATAGAATACATCTCCACGTTTAACAACCACATTACTCACACTCCGCTATTTGTTCAAAAAACTGCTCAACCTCTCTTTCTGCTTCAAAACAGAATTCTGATAATTTTAGATTAATTTCTGCCATTTCTTGATATCCTTTAATCATATCATCTCTTATTTGTTTTTTATGATTTTTAATTGATTTTTTCATCCGTTCATCCATATTTGAAACTTTTTTAATATCTACTATTTTACCTTTCTGTGGCACTGCAAATCACTCCCTCTTTACTGAGTTTTCATTCTCACTCATTTTATCGGAAGATAATTCATTTGCATACTTATTTATATCATTTGTATTTTTTCCAATAAAATATTTTTTATACAAAATTTACAACCAAATAGCATCATTTATTATTTCTATTTAATTAATATAATTAATCTCTTTAATTATTTCCTTATTTTTCTTATATACTCTAGGAATTCTTTTTCCTACCACGCAAATTATTTCATAATTTATTGTACCTATTTTTTTAGCAATTTCTTCTGCAGTTATTATTTTATCTTCCTGTTGTCCCATTAAAATAACTTCATCTCCTATTTTTACATTAGGAATATGAGTTACATCAACCATAAATTGATCCATACATATATTCCCTATAATAGGGGCATAATGCCCCTTTATTAAAACTCTTCCTTTAGAAGACAATCTTCTTGAGTATCCATCAGCATATCCTACAGGTATAGTTGCTACTTTAGTTTTTCTCTTAGTTATAAACTTTCTATTATAACTAATGGGTGAATTTTTCTCTACTTCTTTTACAAATATAACTTTTGCCTTTAATGTCATTGCTGGTTTTAAATCTACAATATCTTTTTTCACTTCATCTGAAGGATATAATCCATACAAAATGATTCCTGGACGAATTAAATTCATATGAGTTTTTTTATAACTTATAAATCCTGCACTATTTGAGCAATGTTTAATAGGAATATATATTTTTTCTTTTTCTAGTTCTTTGATAAAAGAAGTAAATCTATTAAATTGTAATTCTGTAAATGAAGAATCTGCTTCATCAGCAGAAGAAAAGTGAGTAAAAATTCCCTCAATATTAAGATTTGGCAATTTATTTATTTCTTTTATTAGATTAATACTTTCATTATTAGGCTTAAATCCTATTCGTCCCATGCCGGTATCTATTTTAATGTGGATGTTTACATTTTTATTTTGAGCCTTAGCTGAATCAGAAAGAGCTTTTGCCATTTCATAAGTAAATACTGTTTGAGTTAAATTAAATGATACTATTTCATCAGCTTTACTAGGAGAAGTATATCCCAAAATCAATATAGGTACATTTATCCCTTTGTTTCGCAGCTGTTTTCCTTCATCTAAAATAGCTACTCCTAATCGTTCTACCCCATTTTCTATTAGTACCTTTGATACTTCTATAGCTCCATGTCCATAAGCATCGGCTTTTATAATAGCCATGATTTCTGTATTATGAGATAATTGTTTTTTAATTTGATTTATATTATGTGCAATAGCATCTAAATTAATTTCTGCAATTACACGGTAGTCTTCCTGTGTCATTTATTGTCCTCCCCAAAAACAATTACTACGTATTAAATTAATTACTTATTTGAAAAATACTATCTTCTAATTCTATATTATACTTAAATTCTTCATATTCTACAATAATTCTTTCATTTCCTTCCGTATCATATATTACTAATTTCACTGGATTTAAAGTTTTATTTGAAACCCATAATTTTTCTGTAGAAAGATATTTTCCACCCTCAGGTATAACTGCTTCTAAAACTGTATATTCTTCATTATCTGCACTAAAAACTTCTAAAGTTACTTCTTCTGATTGAAGATAATTTTTTAAAAATGAGCCCAAAAATATTTCATTTCTATTTTTAGATTCTGGAATTTCATTTATAATCTCTCCAAGTATCCTAGTATTATATTGCTTTACTTTTTCTCCATCATAAACAGTGACTAAACCTGCCATTTTTTCAGGGGATATAATCTCTATTCTATATTCTCCTGTTATTTTATAATACTGCTTTGTCTTATATGTATTTTTGCCCTTGTTAGAAATATATGTCAAGTCTGCAATGCATTCATAGGTTTTCATGGAAGTTAATTTTTCTTGAATTTTTTCTATTGGTGCTTTCGGAGGTTGTAAATTATCTTTATTGCCACATGAAGTTATTACAATAATAATAAAAAAAAGAAACACTCCTAAACACCTTTTCACATAATCCCCCCTATAATATGGTTTTTAACATATCAGCTCTACTTACAATACCTATTAATCTACCTTCTTCATCAACTACTGGTACCCTATTTACTCTCTCTTCTACCATAATGCTAGCTATTTCTTCTATAGAAGTATCTTCTTTTATAGTATGAACTTTCTTTGTCATAATTTCTTCTGCTTTTGTAGCTGCTAATTTTCTTAACTCTTCATCATAACGTTTTACTCCTTCTAAAAATATTATACTACCTAAAAATTCAACATATGACGGAAATCTAGGATTTTTATCTTTAGTTAATAAATCTTTTTCTGTAACTATTCCAATTACTTTTTTATCATCATCTACTACTGGTACTCCACTTATCTTATTTTCAAACAATAATTTTGCTATATCCTTTATTAACATATCTTTTTTTATATATAAAACATTTCTCTGCATAATATCTTTAGCTGTCATTTCTATTCCTCCTTAATATTTATTTTTATAATATAATTTTATTGCTTTTGGTATATGATTAACAATATCTCCTGCCATCATGCCATGCTGTCCTAATTTTATAGCTGCTAAATCTCCTGCTTTCCCATGTAAAAATGTTCCTAATACAGCTGCTTTATAAGGGTCTACATTTTGACCAATAAGCCCTGCTATTATACCGGTTAATACATCTCCTGAGCCAGCTGTAGACATTCCAGGATTTCCTGTGGTATTAATATATATTTCTCCATCTGGATTCCCTATAATAGCTCTAGAATCTTTTAATACCAATATTACATTCCATTTATGACAAAATTCTTTTACTATCTTAATTGGATTAGCTAATATTTCTTCTATTGTTTTTCCTGTTAATCTTGCCATTTCTCCCGGATGAGGTGTCAATATAAGCGGTACTTTTAAATTTTTTAATATATCTATTTTTTTAGAAATAGTATTAATTCCATCTGCATCAACTACTATAGGAGTTTTTACATTTTTAACAAGTAAATCTATAAATTTTGTAATTTCTTTACTTTGTCCTATCCCAGGTCCTACAGCTATAACTTTATATTTTTTCAAATGAGATTTTATATCTTCAAAGCTTTTTTCGCATAATTTACCTTTTTCTTCTTCTAGAGGAATTGTTATAACTTCTGTTAACTTCTCCTCTAAAATATCATTAATGCTTCTAGGAACTCCTAAACTAACTAAACCTGCTCCTATTCTAAATGCTCCTTTACAAGTTAGAGTTGCTGCTCCTGTCATTCCTTTAGCTCCAGCAAGAACTAGCACTTTACCATATGTGCTTTTATTACTTCTTTTAAATCGCTTAGGTATTATCTCTTCTACTTCTTTTTCAGTTAATATGTTCATTTTTAATTTCATACTATTTATAACTTCTTTAGGAATTCCTATGTCTGCAATAACTAATTCCCCTACAAATTCTGTTCCTGGATATAAATAAAGTCCACTCTTAGGGAGAGCTAAAGTAACTGTTTTATTAGCTTTTATTGCATTTCCTAGAATTTCTCCTGTTCTAGAATCAATTCCAGAAGGAATATCAATTGATATAATATATTTCCCATAAAAATTAATAAGGTCAATTAATTCACTTAAAATGCCTTCTATTTTTCTTGTTAATCCTGTACCAAAAATAGCATCTACAATCAAGTCACTTTTTCTTATTATATTTATGATATCATCATCTATAATAGAATTTAAATTTAAAATTCTTTTATTAATTGATAAATTTTCAGTAATTTTAAAATTTATTTTTGCATCATTTTTTAATAAATCAGGATTTCCTATAAAAACAATATCTACATCTATTCCATAGTTATGTAGATGTCTTGCTACTCCTAAGCCATCTCCTCCATTATTCCCTTGCCCACAAACTATTGCTACTTTTGGATTATTAATATTTTTTAAATAATCCTTAATTTCTTTTACAATAGACAAAACTGCATTTTCCATTAATACAATTCCTGGTATTCCCATTTTATTAATAGAAATATTATCAATTTCTCTCATTTCTTTTCCATCACATACTTTCATGAATCTCCTCCCCTTCTATAACTGCATAAGCAATAGCATAATCTTTACAATGAGATATACTTACAAGCACTTGTGGTCTTTTAAATTTTTTTAATATTTCTTTAGCATTTCTATATAAAAATACTAATGGTTTTCCTTTTTTATCCCTTAATATTTCTATATCATAAAATTCAAAATTTCTAAATCCTGTACCTAATGCTTTAGCAACTGCCTCTTTAGCTGCAAATGTAGCTGCTATAGTTTGTATTTTATTTTTTTTTTCTTTAAATAAAATTCTTTCTTTTTCAGTAAAACACTTTTTTATAAATCTTGAATTTTTTTTAATAGCTTCTTCAATTCTTTTAATTTCAATAATATCAGTACCTATACCTATAATCATTTCTTTTCTCTCCAATAATTTTTATCTAAATATTCAAGAACATCTGGACCAACTAAATCATGAAGATATGAATAAATTTGTGTTACTTTTTCTTCTCTCTCTGTTTTTTCTGCTATTTTTTTCTTTAAAATATTTCTTGTGTTTTCTATCCATATATTTAATTCATTTAATATTTCTTGATGTTCTTTCATATCTTTATAACATATTTTAACACTTTCTTCCAGTAGCGTCCCATTTGTTTCTTGTATTTCTTGTGGAATAATCTCTAATCTTTTTTGAATTTCCTCTGTTTTTCTATTAATTTCTAAAATATTTTTTTGATTTCTTTCCATTTCTTTTTTAGCCATCTCATTTTCATTTGTAAAAGCCTCTGTTGTAAGTTCAAGTATCCTATCCATTAAATTTTTTTTTAACTTTATATACCCTTTTAAATCATTATTTAATTTACCTTGTTCTTTAAGTAAATCATTTAGACGTTCTTCTAACTTTAATATTTTTTTTGTTTTTTTCTCAGGAGGAAAAATATTATGCCACACATTATCTAATATTAAAATGGGAACATTATTTTTCCTAAGTATTTGTAGATCTATACAAACTTTTTTTTTATTCCATGAAAAACTCATAAATTATTTCCTCCTCTTATGTATAATTCCTTTATTTTTTATATCGTATAAATAAAAATTTTTCCATATACTTATTCTATTCTAAAATTATAAAAACTCCGACTAAGTCGGAGTTTACTCCAATATATTAATTAATTTATAAATAATTTTTGTCGCCTCTGCCCTTGTAAGATATTTAAAAGGTTTATATGTATTATCTGGATATCCATTTATAATAGAATACTTTATAGCCATATTAAGTTGACTTTTATACTTTATTTGTTGAGCATCTTCAAAATTAATATTTTCACTATCATCTTCTTCAAAACCTAAATACTTAAGCATATTTCCTATCATAAATGCTACTTCTTCCCTTGTTATAGGTTCATCATATTCTGCATTATAATTATTTTCTATAATAAGTCCTATATCTTTAGCAGCTTCTAGATACCCTTCCCTTTCAAACCAGTAATTACTATCATCTTTAATTTCTAATGTATAATCTATTGACTTAATAAGCATTTTCATAAATTCAGCTTTTGTTATATTATTCTCTGGCCTAAATGTCCCATCTTCATAACCCTGAGCTATTTTCTTATCTATTATAGTAGTAATAAACTCTCTTGCCCAATGGTCCTGCGAAACATCCTGCATTATATAAAGCGGCTTATTATTATCTTCTTTAAATTCAAATTTTATCGGATCCGTTGAAAATATAAATCCTTTAGAATTTTTAATAAAAAGTCTAAAATAATACTCTCCTTTATATTGATCATCTAATATTAAATTAATTTTGCCTTCATCATTAGTGCTAATAGCGCTTCCTATATACGCTTTCATTTCTTCTCCTGTAACAACTGTTTTTATAGGTCTTGGGAAATTATTATCTCCTACAGGATAAGATACCAAAGTATATTCATAATTATTTCCGTCTTCTATTTCATCCCAAGTTATTTCATATTGATAATATCCTGGCATAATTTCTTTTGTCTTTTTTATATTAATACTAGGTTTTAGAGGTAATTTAGGTTCGATACTAGTGTATCCTGCTAATTCAAGCCAATATAAATAAAGTCCTGGAACATCTGCAGCTAAAGGAATTGATAAATTTTCTTGAGGTAGTAGATTGAAGCTAATATTATTATAATAATAATCTTTTATACCTTCTTCAACTCTTTCTTTTACATCTTTATAATCCACAGACTTTTTAGCATTAGGCGATCCAAAAAGTTGAACATAATCTTCTGCTGCAATTTCTGCTATATCCCACTTATGAATATATCCTGTATCGTTAATAGAATAATATTCAACATCTTTATAATTTAATAATCCTCTTACCTTTGCATAATTTGTTTGTTCCCATTGATTAAAATGTTTATTTTCCTTCGTTAACAAATAATATAAAGTAAAGTGATGCCCATATTCATGTGATAAAATTCTAGCTAATTCAGATATATCTTTATATTCATCTCCATTAAAAATTTCTATGTATCTATCTTTTTTATAAATATATTTTCCTTCCTCATTAATTTCAAAATCTGCATAATAATTAGCTGCTACTCCATCTGGAGAATCTGGATATACATATATAGTTGATAAATAACTTATTTCTTCTCCATGAAAATTTCTTAAAAGTTCATCGTATATTTCTTTTAATTTCTCCTCAGAACTCCAATTTTGAGAAAAACTTATAATTTTAATTCCTATTTCTCCCTCATATATCCCTAAAGGTTCTCCATAACCTTCCCTAGGATTTGCTTTTGAATAACTACCAAGTAAAACAAATATAAATATACTTATAAATAATCTTAATATATTTTTCTTCATTTTATCCCCCTGTACTTTTTGTTATTATTATAACTTATAATTATTTAAATATTATTACATCTGGATTAAGTTTTCTTAATAAATATAAAATTATCATAATTAATATAAATAAACTATCAAAATATAATAAAAAAGTGGTATCTATAGTATTTATACCATAATACCACCTTTTATTGAAAATTAAAAATAACTGGTACTAACCCTATTATAAATCCTAAAACAGCTCCTAATAAAGTTATTGCCTTTAATTCTTTATCTACAACGGATAAAATTATTTTTTCAGTATAGTCCATTTCGAATTCTTTAATTCTTTTTTCTACAATATCAGGAATATCTATCGCTTTTATTATATTTGAAGATTGTTTAGCAATAAAATCTTTATAATATTTTATTAATTCTTTTTTTAAATTTTCTTCAAGAGAAACATCTACTTCTTTCATTAATTGAGAAATCGGTAAAGATAATAGAAAATCTATTTCTTTTGAAATAAACCTTTTTATAATATTAAAAACTTCTTTACTTTTAATTAATTTTTCAAGATAATCTTCTATATATTTTTGTATATCATAAAAAGCACTAGGTCTAAATTTTTGTATTATATTAAGTATCTTTAGGTCTTTATTTTTTATATATTCTATAAATTTATTTCTTATATTCTCTATATTTTCTGATGTTATAATGTTGTCTGTAAATTTTTCTATGCTATCAGTTAATTCAACTATAGGCTTTTTTAATATATCATCTATAAAATAATATATATAATTTATTATTTCTTGTCTCTCATTTTCTAAATAATTTTTTATATATTTTACAATTTTCTTATATATTTTATCTTCATTTACAAACATTAAAGCCAACTTACCTACATTATCTTCTATAATATTTAATACTATTTTCTTTATCTTTTCTTCTATAAAAGGCTTTTCTAAATAATCTATTATAATAGGAATATAGTTTATAAACTGGTCCTTTATTATTTTTTTTATTTCATAAATTAATTTAGGTGATAATACTTGAGATAAATTATAATTTTCTTTTTTTATATTAGAAAGGTAATTTTTTATCAAATTATCTTTAATAAAATCAGAAGTTAAAATATTTTCTATATTTATATCTTCAATTTTTTTGTCTAATGCCATTTTAATTTGTGAAATTACAAATAAAGAAATATCTTCTAACACTTCTTTATTATCAATCTTATTTATTATAAATTCTGATATCTTATCTTCTAAACAATTTATTTGATTTTCTTTATTGTTTCCTAATATTTTAGTTAAAATATCATTAAGATTTTCATCATTCTTCCTTAAATTTGAAAATATATTATCTAACATGTTTTCTATATTTTTTATAATTTTTCTATCATTTAAAGTTTTAAGTAGTACTTCTTCTGAAAGAAGATGAGCCCCTATAGTTTCTCCTACTTTTTTAGCTAATTTATTCTTTTCTTTAGGGATTAGTCCAGGAGTAAATGGAAGTTTCATCCCTAAAATTCTTTTTTCTGTATAAGGTCTAAAAAGCATTTTTATAGCAAGCCAATTAGTAAAATACCCTATTACACTTCCTGCAATAGGGCTAATAAAAAACTGAATTGTATTCATTCCTATTCACATCCATTTTTTTTCCCTCGTTTTGCTTCTGATTCTTTTTGAAGCATTTTTCTATTTATTTTGTACGACAATGTCATTAAACTATCAGATAAATGAACATCTTCTACTACTACATCTGAAGAAACATCTAGATCTACTGGGGAAAAATTCCACAACCCCTTTATTCCCCAAGAAGCTAAATCTTCTGCTACCTTTCTTACTTTAGATTTCGGCATAGTTAAAAAAGCTATATCTATTTTGTTTTCTTTTACAAATTGTTCCATTTCATCTATATCTTTTACTTCTATTCCCCTTATAGTCATTCCAATTAACCTTGGATTAACATCAAACAAACCTTTTAAAATAAATCCTCTTTGTTCGAACTTAGTATAATTTGCTAAGGCTTGTCCTAAATTACCAACTCCTACTATAATATACTTATAAGTATTATTTAACCCTAATATTTTACCTATTTCTTGATATAAATATTCTACATTATATCCATATCCTTGTTGTCCAAATCCTCCAAAATTATTTAAATCTTGACGAATTTGTGATGCCGTAACTCCCATACGTTCACTAAGTTCTCTTGAAGAAATCCTAACTATATCATTTTCTAAAAGCTCCCCTAAATATCTATAATACCTTGGTAAACGTTTTATTACTGCAATAGAAATTCTTCTATTCTCCTCCAATCCTTCTCCTCTCCTTTCCCTACATTTCATCGCTTAAAGTATAACATCTATCTAAAAAATATGTCAATCATACTTTATTTTATTTAAGATTTTTGATATCATAAGCGTATATTTCAAACCAAATTTAAACTAATATACGAGGTGTAATATGGTTTTAGCTTGTAATAATATAAATAAATCTTTTGGAGCTAATACAATACTTAAAAATATTAATTTTCAAATAGAAGAAAAGGAAAAAGTAGCTGTAGTAGGAGTTAATGGTGCTGGAAAATCTACACTTTTTAAAATATTAGCAGGAAAACTTTCTTGTGATAGTGGAGAAATATTCAAACCTAAAGAGATCACTATTGGATATCTATCTCAAGATACTAAAATAAATAATAATAATACTATTTTTGAAGAAATGCTTACAGTATTTTCTCCACTTATAAAAATGGAAAATGAGCTTAGATCTATGGAAAAACAAATGAGTATCTTAAAAGGAAAAGAACTTTCTAAACTTATGCAGCAATACTCTATACTTCAACAAGAATTTGAAGAAAAAAATGGATATGGATTTAAAAGTCAAATTCATGGAGTTTTAAAAGGTTTAGGATTTAATCAAAAACAATTTAATCAACCTATCAATCAACTTTCTGGAGGACAAAAGACCAGGGTTTCATTAGCAAAACTTCTTTTGTCTAATCCTTCTATTTTACTTTTAGATGAACCTACTAACCACTTAGATATAAGTGCAATAGAATGGTTAGAAGACTTCCTTAAAAATTATTCTGGAACTATTATGATAATTTCCCACGATAGATATTTTCTAGATAAGATTTCTTCTAAAGTTATAGAAATAGAAAATAATACCGCTTTTGTATATAATGGAAATTACTCCTTTTACGCAAAACATAAAAAAATAAATCGTGAAATACAAATTAAGCAATATCTTCTTCAAGAAAAAGAAATAAAACGTCAAAAAGAAATTATTAAAACTCTACGTTCTTTTAACCGTGAAAAATCTATAAAAAGAGCTAAAAGTCGTGAAAAAGCATTAGAAAAAATTGAAAAAATAGAAAAACCTAAATCTTTACCTTCTCCTATGAAGCTTACTTTAGAGCCTAAAATAAAAAGTGGTTATGATGTTTTGCATGTGGAAAATATTTCAAAATCCTTTGGTGATAAAAAAATTTTTGAAAATATCTCATTTGACTTAAAAAAAGGAGATAAAGTTGCCCTTATAGGGCCTAATGGAGTAGGAAAAACCACCCTCTTTAAAATTTTATTAAACCAAATACCTCATGATAGCGGTACATTTTCTTTGGGTACTAATGTAAAAATAGGATATTATGATCAAGAACATCAAAATATATCTCATGACAAATCTATTATTGATGAAATATCTGATGCTTATCCAAATCTATCTTTTGGAGAAATTAGAAATATTTTAGCTGCATTTTTATTTACTGGAGATGATGTTTTTAAAAAAATATCTACTTTAAGTGGAGGAGAAAAAGGAAGAGTTTCCTTAGCCAAAATTATGCTTTCAGAAGGAAACTTTTTGCTCTTAGATGAACCAACTAATCATCTAGAAATTATATCAAAAGAAGTATTAGAAGATGCTTTAAATAATTATACTGGAACAGTTTTGTATATCTCTCATGATAGATATTTTATAAATAAAACCGCTAATAAAATTCTTGAATTAAATTCTAATGGAATTACTGAATATATGGGAAACTATGATTATTATATTGAAAAAAGAAATCAAATAAAACTTAATACTTTAGAACAAAATATAAATAAAAAAGAAAAATCTAAATCTTCAAAAGAAGATTGGCTAAGAAAAAAAGAAGAACAGGCAAGACAAAAGAAAATAAAATCTCAAATAGAAAAGATTGAAAATAAAATTCAACAAATTGAAGATGAAATTAAAAAAGCTGATGAAAAACTTTGTTTAGAAGAAGTTTATAGTGACCCTAAAAAATCTCAAGAAGTATACGAAATAAAACTATCTTTAGAAGAAGAGTTAGATAAATTATATGCAGAATGGGATAAATTAAATTCTTATTTATAAATTCCCTATTATATTTAAATTAGGGAATTTATTTTTAACATTGATAAATAAGATATGTAATAAGATATAACACTTTCAGCTCCAATATTTAAATTAACCCCTTCTTCTGTTAATCCATCAAAACATCCTCCCGTAAAACTATCAACAAGTCTTATTCCTTTTGAATTCATTCCTTCATACCAATCATAACATTTTTGTGCCATATCTTTATATCTTTTATTTCCTGTAATTGAGTATGCTTCTAGATATGTTAAAGTCATTTCACATGCTTCTACTGGTTGTTCATCAAACTCTGCAGGTTCTCCTCCTTTTTTAAGCCAACCTTTACAACCTATGGGCTTAAAAAAACCATATCTAAAAATAATAGTTTCTAAAAATTTCAAACTTTCTTCAGCTACATGAAGAAATCTGTTTTCTTCTAAAATTCTATATGCTACAAAAAGAGCCCAAGGTAGTACGCTATTACTATATGTAATATCATTTTCAAACCATTTCCATTTATTGTCTTTATATTTATCATACTGATTACATATATCTGTTGCTAATTTAAAAATTATATTTTTTGCTTCTTGAGAATTAATATATGAAAGACCTAAAATAGAATAAGCTTTTCCCCTAGAATAGCATAAGGAAGTAACATTTGGAAATGCTTTTTTTAGAATATAAGATAAGCTTAATTTGATTCCTTTAGGAGTGGATTTATTAGAATAAGAAAAACCTAAAGCCCAAAGACATCTTCCAAAACAATCTTCGGACCCTTCTTCTTCTAACCACTTTCTACTATAACTCATAAAGTTCCTAAATTTTCCTGAATTCGTTTGAGCATTTAATATAAAAGATGAATATCTATAAATTAAATCTAGATATTTTTTTTCTTTAAATCTTTCATAAAGCATAACTGCCATAATTAAAGCTCTAGCATTATCATCTGTAGTATATCCATAGGTAGGATCAGGTATACCACATTTTGAATGCTGAAGCATGCCTGTATCATCAGTCAGTATAAATATATAATCATCTTTCATTATATCACCATACTATTATTTATATTTTTTGTTGCTCCAATAATATCAATAAAAATTTTAGTATATTGTTTTGAAACATTTTCCCAGGTCATGCTTCTGCCAATAATAGAAGCTTTTCGTTCCATTTCTCGTTTAATTTCAGGATTATCTAAGACATATTTTATATTTTTCGCAAGAGAATTAGAATCTTTGAACTCTGCTAATAATCCTCTACCATCTGATAACATTTCTTTAGCATACATATATGGAGTAGAAATAGTAACCCGTCCATATCCAATTGCATAAGCTAGTGTTCCACTTACTGCCTGCTCTTTACCAAGATATGGTGTCATATATATATCTGATATATTAAGATAATTAATAATTTCATCTTTAGAAAGATACTTATCAATAAACCATACATATTCTTTTATTCCCAGTCTATCTACTAAATTCATAAGTTTTTCACGATATATTTCTCCTGATTTTCTTTTTATACATGGATGAGTCTGACCTAATATAAGATATAGTATATTATCATATTCTTTTACTACTTTTGAAATAGCCTCTATTCCATATTCTAAACCTTTTCCCGGACTTATTAACCCAAAAGTACTAATTATATATCTATCTTTAAATCCTTTCTTTTCTTTCATTTTTTCTCTAGGTTCAAGTATTCTATAAGGAACTCCATGATGGATAAAATATGTTTTAGAAGGATTTACCCCATAAACTTTTTCTAAAATAGGAACTGTATTCTTGGCCATAATAATAATTTTTTTACTTTTTTCACCGAGCTTAGTTAATACTTCTTTTTGTTTTTTGGTTGGCCTTGAAAGAACTGTATGCAAAGTAATAACGAAAGGTATTTCTAAGTTTTCAACAAAATCTAATATATATTCTCCTGCTTCTCCTCCAAATATTCCATATTCATGTTCTATTACCACAAGATTAATATCAGATTTGTTTATTGCCTTTGCAGTCTTAATATAACTATCTCTATCATATTGATCAATTTCCATAATTACCCTGTTGTCGTATTTATAATTATTATTATCATTTATAGCTATTATTTTAGGATTATCAAAAACATTTACTTTATCTAATTCATCTATAAGGTCCTTAGTAAATGTAGCAATTCCACATTCCCGTGGCAAATAGGTGCTTACAAAAGCAATATTTTTTTTATTAGAAATCATAACATAAAACCTCCTTTGCTAAGTTGTCTGCTAAATATGAATCACAGACTTTTTTAATCTACTTTTCTTCAGCTGGACATCTTTTTATATATTCCAACAGTTCTTTAAGATCTGCTGTTGCCATAGCTATGCAAGTATCTGCTCCTCCATAATACATTTTTATTTCACCAGTTTTTTCATTCAATACCCATCCACATGGGAATACCACATCATCCACATCACCTTCTTTTTCATAAGACTCTTCTGGTCCAAATATCCATTCATCACTCCTTCTTATCACTTTAAATGGATCTTCAAGGTCTAAAAGTACTAGCCCTAATCTATAAATTGCTCCTCCTGCTGTTTGTTTTACTCCATGATATAAAATTAACCATCCTTCAGGGGTTTCAAGAGGTGGAGCGTTTAAGCCTACTTTATTTGCATCCCACCATCCTCCTTTTCTAGCTTTAATTAATGTATGATGTTGTCCCCAATATTTAAGGTCATCGGAGGATGATACCCATATATGGGCTTCTGGATCATTATTAGCAGGAATAGGTCTGTGTATAAGTAGCCATTTTCCATTAATTGTCCTTGGAAATAAAGCTGCATCTTTATCTTCTGGAGGCATAATCGGACCTAATCTTTCGAAATCTACAAAATCTTTAGTTAAAGCCATGCAAACTAAAGGTCCTCCTTTTGAATATGCAGTATATGCTACAGCATACTTCCCTAATTCTTCTAACCATGTAATTCTAGGATCTTCAATTCCCCATGCTTCTTCTGGATAATTCTCAGGATCAGCTTCTAAAGTAGGACATTCATCTATTTTCCAATTATTTATACCATCCTCACTTATAGCTTTAGTAAAATGTGAAAAACCTCTTCTATCCTCTACTCTAGCTAAAAGTAAAACTTTATCTTGATACATTGTTGCTGCTGGATTAAATACTGTATTAGCAGGATAAGGCCAATCTTTAGATGTTAATATAGGATTACTCTTATGTCTTTTAAACAACTCTTTATATGAATTTTTATCCCCTCCTATCAATCTTGTTTTAAAATGTTTCCCCAATTTTATTCACTCCTTTTATCGATAATTAAAAGATTCATGATTATGTTAACTTTAATATAATTTTAGTAAGTATATATTTTTTTGTCAATATTCATTCTTTTGAATATATTTAAAAGTTTCCTAAATTTATTAGGAAACTTTAAATATATTTTTTATTTTCTCTTATTTAATACGATTTTTCTCATTTTTTACTTTAATATTATTAGCTTGTTTTTTAAGAATTATTCCTTTTATTATTAATTAATATAATATATTTTTTTATTCTTTAAATATTAAAACCTACTGCAATATTTATGCTTAATAAACTTCTTTTATGCTTTAAATATTTTTAATTTTATAATTTAAAATTTAAATTATTTTTAAATTTATTTAAAAAACAAAAAGAAAAGCTGATAATTTACAGCTTTTCTTTTATTTTAATTATTTATTTTTTTACTTTTTTAATATCTCTTGAATTTTTTCTGCTTCTTCTTCACTAATAATTCCTTCTTCTACTAATTCTTCTAATATAGAACCTCTTTCTTCTTTTATTTCTTCAAAATAAGCTTTTCTTTCTTCTTCTGTCATATCCTTTATACTTTCTCTTTCTTCTTGCATTTCTTCCATTTTAGCTTCATGATAT
>NZ_JWID01000009.1:0-31102 GCF_001466305.1 Defluviitalea phaphyphila | reverse complement strand
CTTTTCTTTCTTCTTCTGTCATATCCTTTATACTTTCTCTTTCTTCTTGCATTTCTTCCATTTTAGCTTCATGATATGCTATCCATTCGTCCGCTTGTTCCTCTGTAATTATTCCTTCTTCTATTAGTGTAGATAAATAATTTTCTAAATTCATTCCTTTATTATATCCCATCATAGCTTTTGCATAAGGTCTACTTACTTTTGTAAAATCATTAGAGTTTTGAGCAAAAATACTAGTATTAGATGCAAAAACTAATCCTCCAGCAACAACCACAGTTAATAAACTTTTTCTGTTCATTTTTATCTCCTTTCTAACTAATTATTTATTACACTAATAGTATTAACTATGATTGTCACAATTTTGTTACAAATATTTAAATATTTTATGGATTTTAGTTTTATTAAATTATTATTTATAGTTTAAAATAAAAATTTTATACACTTATAATTTATATTAATTAAATGACAAAAAGCTGACTACATAACTAATAGTCAGCTTTTTTATGATATTTCATTACGTTTTTTGCAACATTTTTTACATGAAGATTGGTAAGTTTTTCTGCTTTATCAGGGTCTCTATTCTTTATAGCTTCTAATATAGCCTTATGTTCTTGAGTAGATTTTTGAGCTCGTCCTGGAGTTGCTATTGATTCCATTCTTGCTTTTTGAACATAATGATGAAAATCTGATAATATATGTCTTAGGGGCTTACTATTAGAAGCTTCATAAATAACTTCATGAAATCTAGTATCTAATTCATGGAGATGTTCCATATTATGTTTCTGGGTATAAAATTCCGTAAGTTCTATTATTTCTTCTAATTCTTTTAATTGCTTGTCCGTTATCTTAATAGCTGCCCATCTTGCTGCTAAACCTTCTATTAAAGAGCGAATAGCATAAATATCTATTATATCTTGTTCTGTAATTCCCGTAACCACTGTTCCTTTATTTGGAATAGAAGTTACCAATCCTTCTAATTCTAATTGTTTTAACGCTTCTCTTACAGGAGTACGACTAACTCCTAAGTCTTGAGAAATTGCTGTTTCCCTTATAGGTTTTCCAGGTTCATATTTCCCCTCTAATATATCTTCTCTTATTTTGTGAAATACTCGACCTCGAAGTGAATATTTATCATTCACTTCTTTACTAAGATCATATCTCACTTTTGTCCTCCTCTATCTTTCTATTATACATCTATACATTTAAATAATTATTTAACCTTTAAAAAGGAGGTAATTATAATGATTTAATTGTATCCATAATATAATTAGCAAATTCTTCGTTAGTTGCTCCAGTATCTCTTCCTGTCATAACTAATTTTTTCTCAGTACGAGTACAAATATCCATAGCCTTATCTAATTTCTCAGCCTCTTCTTTATATCCTATATGGGAAAGAAGCATAGAAGCTGCACGAATAATGCTACTTGGGTCAGCATATTTAGCTCTTCCTTCTTCTACCATTCTAGGAGCAGAACCGTGAATTGCTTCAAACATAGCATATTTTTTACCAATATTAGCACTACCTGCTGTTCCAACGCCACCTTGGAATTCTGCCGCTTCATCAGTTAATATATCCCCATAAAGATTAGGAAGAACAAAAACTTGGAATTGAGTTCTTCTTTTTTCGTCCACTAATTTAGCTGTCATAATATCAATATACCAATCATCCATTTCTATTTCTGGATAATCTTTGGCAACTTCTTTACATATATTTAAGAATTTACCGTCTGTTGTCTTAACAACATTAGCTTTTGTTACCACAGTAACTCTTTTTTTACCATTAGCTTTTGCATATTCAAAAGCTGCTCTTGCAATTCTTTCTGTTCCTTGAGTTGTAATTACTTTAAAATCAAAAGCAATATCATCATTTAAATGTAATCCTTTGGACCCAAGAACATAAGCTCCTTCTGTATTTTCTCTAAAGAAAGTCCAATCTATTCCCTTTTCTGGAACTCTAACAGGACGTACATTTGCAAAAAGGTCTAATTCTTTTCTCATAGCCACATTAGCACTTTCAATATTAGGCCATGGGTCTCCTGCTCTTGGAGTAGTTGTAGGTCCTTTTAATATAACATGACATTTTTTTAATTCTTCTAAAACATCATCAGGAATAGCTTTATTTGCTTTTGCTCTATTTTCAATAGTTAGACCATCTATTACCTTAAACTTTATTTTACCCTTTTCTACTTCATCTTTTAAAAGAAATTCTAAAATTCTTTGAGCTTGTTTTGTAATGGCAGGACCTATACCATCTCCTCCAACAACTCCAATAACTATTTCATCTAACTTTGAATAATCAATAAAATCTCCTTGGGACTTCATCATTTCTACTCTCGCCATTTGTTCTTCAATGAGTTTCCCAAATTTTTCTTTTGCAGCTTCAATTTGTGAATTCATTAATATAATCCCCCTTTAGTTTTGACTTCTATAATAATTAATTAAACACCCGGAAAGTATAATTTCTCTTTCATCATCTGTCAAATCAGACATTTCAAGAGTAAATTCTTTTAATTCATCTTTAACAACATATGCTTTAATTTTAGTAGCTTTATCAGCTATAGCAGTTCTTATATTAGGTATGAATATATAATCTCCTTTTTCAAAAGGTAGCTCTTCTTTAAATATAAATGGAAGCATACCCCAATTAATAAGATTAGAACGATATCTTTTTGTAGCATATTCTTTAGCTATATTAGCCCATCCACCAAGCACTTTTTGACAACTTGCTGCTTGCTCACGAGCTGACCCATCACCAGGTTTAATAGCATATACAAGACTTCCTACTCCGGTTTTTTTAGCATCTATATCATATACTTTTTTAATTGTTTCAAATACTTTTTTATAATTATCATTAACTGTAAGTGGATCTTCACCATTTAATCTTGCTTTTTCAACAGCCTGTACTTCCTTAGCTTCTCCAACATATGCTGGGTCCTTTCTTGAAAGTGTAAATTCTGCAAGTTTTAATGGATTAGAACGATAGGAAGAAGTTTCTCCAGAAGGAATTAATTCATCTGTTGTTGTAACAGGATCTGTTATAACAGATGCCACTTTAAGCACTATATTATCTGTTAATGGTGACATTTCAGGCCATGGTGCTATATTAGGTCCATATTTAATTTCTACACTCTTATCAGGTTTTCCAAATCCATTATAAACCCTATTTTCATAAACTTCTTTCTTAAAGTAATATTTAGGTTTTGTAAAGTTAACATCTAAATCTGTAGCTGGAGTAAGTATTCCTTTATTAGCTGCAGTTGCTGCTATTGAACGAGCATCCATAAGTGCTACAGATGCTATTTGTCCTTCTCCTGGTTTTGAACCTTCACGGTTAGGGAAGTTTCTTGTTGTGTGTCTTATACTTAATCCATTATTAGCTGGAACATCTCCTGCTCCAAAACATGGTCCACAAAAAGCACTTCTTATAACAGCACCTGCTGTTGCAAGCCTAGCTGTGACTCCATTTTCCATAAGACACAAGTTTATTGGTTGACTTCCTGGATATACACTAAGTGAAAAGGAATCAGCTCCAATAGAAGCCCCCTCTAAAATATCTGCTGCATCACAAATATTTTCAAAGGTTCCTCCTGCACAACCAGCAATAACCCCTTGGTCTACACGTAATTTCCCATCTTTAATTTTATCTCTTAAAGTAAACTTGATTTTAGGATTATTTAACTGTTCTTTTGCTGTTTTTTCTACTTTATCTATTATATCTAATAAATTATTATTTAAATCTTCAATAGTATAAACATTACTTGGATGGAAAGGCATAGCTATCATAGGTTTAATCTTTGATAAATCAACATAAACCATACCATCATAATAAGCTACATCCTTAGGAGCAAGTTCTTTGTATTCTTCTACTCTTCCATGTATTTCATAATATTCTTTTACCTTGTCGTCTGTAACCCATATAGAAGATAGACAAGTTGTTTCAGTAGTCATAACATCTATACCACATCTAAAATCGACACTAAGATTTTTAATTCCATCTCCAACAAATTCCATAACTTTATTTTTAACATATCCATTCTCAAATACTGCCCCAATAATCGCCAATGCAACATCCTGAGGCCCTACTCCTTTATTAGGAGTTCCTGTAAGATATACTCCTACTATTTGTGGTGCATCAATATCATAAGTTCTATTTAAAAGCTGTTTAACAAGTTCAGGTCCACCTTCTCCTATAGCCATAGTTCCTAAAGCCCCATAACGAGTATGACTATCTGAGCCTATAATCATTTTACCGCATCCACTCATCATTTCACGCATATAGGAATGAATAACCCCTTGATGAGCTGGTACGTATATACCACCAAATCTCTTAGCAGCTGATAAGCCGTACATATGGTCATCTTCATTAATTGTTCCACCAACAGCACAAAGTGAATTATGACAATTTGTTAATACATATGGTATGGGAAACTCTTTAAGACCACTTGCCATAGCTGTTTGTATAATTCCCACATAAGTAATATCATGGGAAGCCATTCTATCAAATTTTAATTTAAGTTTTTCCATGTTATCAGATGTATTATGTTCTTTAAGTATTGAATAAGCTATGGTATTTTTTGCTGCTTCTTTTTTTTCTATTTCTTTACCTGTTTTAAATTTAATTATATCCTTAGCTTCGTTACTATCTTCAATGATTTCTCGTCCATTAATTAAATAAACTCCACCTTTGTATAAATTGATCAATTATACCAGCTCCTCTTTATTTTCTTCACCATCTTTTTTTAATTCTTTCATTATAGATAAAGTAACTTTTTCAAGTTCTTCATCAGTTATAACTGTTACTCTTCCTTCCTCGTACTGCTTATCAACCCATTCTTTAACTTTAACAACAACTTCATCTCGTTTATCTAAAGCTTTATCTCCTGTTAAATTAAAGTAACTATTAATCCAATGAGCTACTCCGGCAAGACCTGAAGTATTAGATATGGATACACGGCAAGGTCTATTTAAAAGTTTCTCCGTATCAAATATATTATAAATCTCTTCATTTTTCAATAGTCCATCGGCATGAATTCCCGCTCTTGTTACATTAAAATTTTTACCTACGAATGGAGTCATTGGAGGAATTTCATATCCTATTTCTTTTTCAAAATATTCAGCTATTTCTGTTATTACTGTAGTATCCATTCCATCTGTTGTCCCTCTAAATTGAGCATATTCTATAACCATAGCTTCTAAAGGACAATTTCCAGTTCTCTCACCTATACCTAGTAAAGAACAGTTAACAGCAGAAGCTCCATAAAGCCAAGCTGTTGAAGCATTATTTACTGCACGATAAAAATCATTATGTCCATGCCATTCAATAAGTTCAGAAGGAACCCTCGCATGATGATTAAGTCCATATATAATTCCTGGAACACTTCTTGGAAGAGTAACTCCTGGAAAACTAACACCATATCCCATGGTATCACAAGCACGAATTTTAACAGGCACTCCTGTTTCTTCACTTAATTTCATAAGCTCAATAACAAATGGAACAACAAAGCCATAAAAATCTGCCCTTGTAATGTCTTCTAAATGACATCTTGGTCTTACTCCTGTTTCAATACACTCACGAACTACTGATAAATAATGCTCAATAGCTTGTTTTCTTGTCATATGCATTTTATAAAAAATATGATAATCAGAGCAACTAACTAAAATTCCAGTTTCTTTTAATCCTATTTCTTTTACTAATTCAAAATCTTTTTTAGAAGCTCGTATCCAACTAGTTACTTCTGGATATTTATAGCCTTTTTCTAGACATTTATAAACAGCATCTCTATCTTTTTTACTATATAAGAAGAATTCACTTTGTCTAATAATTCCTTTAGGTCCTGAAAGCTTATGTAATAATTCATAAATATGCACTATCTGCTCAGTAGTATAAGGCTGTCTTGACTGTTGTCCGTCTCTAAAAGTAGTATCCGTAATCCAAATTTCTTTTGGCATATGAATTGGCACAATACGATGATTAAAAGCTATCTTAGGAATTTCCTCATAATTAAATAAATTTCTATGCAAATTGGGTTCTTTAACATCTTGCAATGGATAAGTAAACTCCGTTCTTTCTAATAAATTTGTTTTTTCATTAAATTCCAACATACAGCTCCTCCTTCTCTTTATTTTAATCTAATACACTCTGTGTATAATTGTATACAATTATACTTACATTGTCAATAGAATATTCTTAAAATTGTATTTATAATATTTTTTATTGCATAATTTATTTTATAGACTAAAGAAGCATATCGTATTATTTTATAAGTTGTCTGTTTTAAGCTTATAATATATGAAGTTTACTACTTTATATCTATATATCTTATTTTGTCTTAATTAAAAATTTAAAATATTTTTTTGTTAAATGAATTTATTACATTATATTCCTTCAAAATAAAAAATAATGCATTTAAAAATGCATTATTTTTCTTCCATTATTTTTAACTTTTCTTCATTCTTTGGCTGATTAGAGTTAACTGTTATAATCTCTTTTTCTGGATATCTAAGACAAGCGAGTTTCCCTCCAAAAACACAGCCTAAATCTATGTCTATAGTATTATTTATCCATTTTGCTTCTAATACAGGAGTATGTCCATAGACAATCATAGCTTTTCCTGTGTAATTTTTTGCCCAATCTTTTCTAATAGGATATCCTTTTTCATCTTTTTCTCCTGTTATATCTCCATATAAACAAAATTTTTCAACTCTTTTATCATACCTTCCAATTAAAGATTCTTTAATACCTGCATGAACTACTATTAAATTTCCCTTATCTAAAATCCAATAATCTGATTGACTTTCATAAAAATTAATATATTTATTCCTAAAAATATCTTTCTCTGTTTTTGAAAGATTTTCATATTCTTCTATGGTATTTTCAAGTCCATTAGATATTTGAACATTTCTTCCTAATAGATATCTATAAAATTTATTACAGTGATTACCATGTACATATAATGCAAGATTTTTTTCAACTAAGTTCATAATAAGATTTATAGTCTTTAAATTTTTAGGGCCTCTATCGCTTAAATCTCCTAAAAAAATTAATTTTCTTCCTTCTTTATGAATATATAAATTATTTTTTTCAACATAATCTAATTTTTTCAGTAAAGAAATTAATTCATCATAACATCCATGAATGTCTCCTATAATATCAAAAGGCCCTTTTTCATTTATATGTTCTTTAGGCTTCATAAGTTTCTCTCCATTTCATATCATTATTTAGAATTTTATATTTATCTTTTGCTTTGAATATAAAAAATATTATATATGTTTTAATATATACTTTCTATATAGAAAATATATAATAATTCAAATTTTTCCCCACTATTTAACATAAGTTTTTAATAAATAGTGGATAACTTTTATGTTATCCACATTGTCCACAAACTTATCCACACCTATATTTGCTATTTTTCAATA
Source organism: Defluviitalea phaphyphila (assembly GCF_001466305.1). Taxonomy (GTDB): domain Bacteria; phylum Bacillota; class Clostridia; order Lachnospirales; family Defluviitaleaceae; genus Defluviitalea_A; species Defluviitalea_A phaphyphila. The sequence goes on along the minus strand of NZ_JWID01000009.1, from coordinate 23,683 downwards.
CTTATTTCATTTTTCCACATATTCCACAAATATATTGTATACATATTTTTTTTGTGGATATATACATATTTAGTATACATAATTTTCAACTTATTATTTTGTCATAAAGTAAAGTTTTATACATACATTTATAGATAAGAAGATATTGTCAATAAGAAGGAGGTATCCTATGAATTATTTAAATCAAAGTAATTATGGGCTTCAAGATATTCCTGAACCCTTTAGAGGTCAACATAAAAACTCGTATAATTTAACTTCTACTTCTAATTTAACCTCTAATGAAACTTCTATAGAAACTAAAACTCAAAATATATCAAATACTAATAAAGGTTTTAGTATAGAAGATTTTATTTTAGTTTTACTTATATTTTTTATATTAACTGATTATAAATAGCTATTTAAAAAGCCCTATGGGCTTTTTATTTATGTAACATTTAATTTTTTTTTTCATAAAATATAACATACAGAAGAAAATTCTTTTTATATATTTTAATTCATAGGCTGAAAGGAGGTGCTATAATGTCAAACACAAAAGGAATTTATGGTGGATATAGTATTATATTTTTATTTTTCTTTTTATTAATGTTTAATGAAGGGCATGGTTCTAAGTTTGACAATTCACTTTTCTTCTTCTTATTAATATTCTTAATTTTATTTGGTGGATTTGGATATTCTTATTAAAATAATAATGAACAGAGAATGTACACATTCTCTGTTCATTATTATTTTTGTTGTTCATAGTTTTTCTGTACTATAACTTGTTGTAAATCTTTTTGAATACTTTTTGCAGTTCCCATTATATTCATTAATTCTATCATTTTATCTATATTAATTTGAGCTTTTTTATTCATAAAAGGCTTTACTGCCTGCATTAACATAATTTCTTTTGTTGGATTATTAATAGTTTTTGCTTTATGTTGAGAAATTAATTCATTAATTTTTAATATATATTTATCATTTAAAATATTTTTTATTATATTAGTTATTTCTACTATATCATTTCTTATATAATTTTTGTCAGTTATTATATCAGTAATTTCATTGATACTAGTATCTTTTTCCATCATTCATCCTCCTTTCTAATAATTTTTGAATATCAATTAGTCCCCATCCTTGTTGCTCTTGCGGAAAATTTAAATCATTAGTGCAATCTTTAAGATAAAGTTTTACATCATTAGGTGTCATATATGGATTTTTTTCAATTAAAAGAGTTAATGCGCCTGCAACCATGGGAGTTGACATTGATGTACCACTTTTTTTTACATAAAACTCTTTTAATTGTTTCATTGGCAATTGTCCATTTTTTGGAATATATTTAGTATCAGAAGCACAAGACATAATATTAGACCCTGGAGCTACAACATCTGGTTTTTTTATACAAGCCTTAGTAGGTCCCCTTCCTGAATAATTTGATATAATATCTCCATGAATATCTACTGTTTTTTGATCGTCTGAGGCTCCTACTGTAATTACCTTCCTACTAATTCCTGGAGATGTTATACTTTTATTTTTAGGACCATCATTCCCTGCTGCTACAAGCATAATAATCCCTGCATCCCAAGCTGCATTTACTGCTCTTACCATAGGGTCATCTTCTCCTTGATTATCAGGACTTCCTATAGATAAATTTGCTACTTTTATATTGTATTTTTCTTTATTATCTATCATCCATTGAATTCCCGCTAAAACATTAGATGTGCTCCCACTTCCTTTTTCATTTAATATTTTAATTCCTATTAAATTACATTCAGGAGCTATTCCTTTATATTGTCCATTAGACTTTAATCCATTACTTCCTATTATTCCTGCCACATGAGTACCATGTCCGTTATCATCATATGGAAGTGAATATCCATTTACAAAATCTTTAAAAGCAATAAGTCTATTTTTAGGATAGATAAAATCATCATGGGGATATATACCTGAATCTAAAACTGCAACCCCTATTCCTCTACCTGTATAGCCTCTTTCTTGTGCAAAATCAGTTTTAATAACCTTTCTTGCAATATCCATTTGTGCTGTAATATGAGAATCATTGTGAACCTTTCTAACTCCTTTTAACTCTTTTAATAGATTAAGATTTGTTTTTGGTATTTCTACTACATATGAATCAATCATAGGAAGTCTATATTTAACTTTCCCTATTTTTCGTATTTTGTTTTCTTTTTCATCATCCATACTACATTCAATAATAACTTGAACAGTTTCTTTAGTAAAAGACTTTGTTTTAGTTAATCTGTTATGTCTATTCATCTGTTTTATAGCACTTAAAAAAAGCATTAAAAATGCATAATTCATATTTCCACTCCCTTCTTTACACTTCTATAATAAATGTATTACTCTACTAAATAATGTATTAAAATATTTTTATTTAATTTATATTTTTTAAATATTTAAAAATATAGTTTGTCCTAATTTGCTTCTTTTTTCATTATTATGTCATTTATCTTTAACTGCTGCATAAAATATAAACAAGAAACAAAATTTAAAGGAGGTTTTTTAATGGCAGAATCTCAATCCTGCAGCTACAACAACAATTACACTATTTTCTTCCTTTTATTCTTCCTTCTCTTATTTAATGATGGAGGTCATTTTGGAGGATGTGCCAATGATGAAGCTACCGCCACTGGTTATGGAGGATTTGGGGAAAATGGACTTTTCTTTTTCCTTTTAATCTTCTTACTCTTATTTAATAACAATGGATGTGGATCATATTAAAAAGCAGAGGATTCCTCTGCTTTTTGCATTTTTTATTTATTTGTTAATAATAAAATAAGTATTATAAATATTATTCCTTTTTCATTTCCTAAGAAAAATGACTGCTGTTTTTCTCGCATACAAGCTTCGTCTATTTCATATATTCCATCTTCTTTTATTAAGACTTCTTTATTTTTTTCATTTAAATAATCATTTTTTTGTTCCTCGTTTTTTTGAATTTGTATGTTTTTTATTTTTTCATTAAAACTTTGAACTGTTCTCATCATGTTCATAGCTTCTATAATATTATCAATTTGTGAATGATTATTAGTATCTATAAACGGCTTTATCGCTTGAAGTAGAGAAATTTCTTTTGAAGGATTCTCTTTTATTTGGTTTTTCCCATTTTCGATAAAATTTGTAATCTTGTCAATGTATTTTTTTTTAAATATATCTTTAATAGTATTAATCATTTCTTTTATATCTTCATTTAAATCTATATTTATTCCTAGTAAATTTTCCATATTATTTACTAATGGATTAACTTCCATTTTTCTCCTCCTTAAAATATAAAATTTTCTTATATTAATGTATGATACCTTTTAAAAATATGTTCTATTTATATTATAAGATTCTTTCTGTTAAAAAATTGTAATTTTTCTTTCATATTGCACATAAGTTTATTATAAATATTCTATATTTTATACTTTTAACAAAGGAGGCAAATTTATGTTTAAAGAAACTTCAGATCCTCCAGAAATTTCTGATAACTATAAAGAAGAAAATTCTCTAGATTTTTCTAAAATGCTCGAACTATTTAATTTATTTTCCACTATTTTTTCTAATAATGATAATAAAGATGAAAATAAAGATAAAGTTGATTTTAATGATAAAAATATTCAACCTAATTTTAAAACTCCTGATACAACTCCAACTATCTTGTTTGATGAATCTATTCATAATCAACAATTAAAAGTTATTAAAGCTGCTATTCCATATCTAAGTTTTTCACATCAAAGAATGCTTGGAATATTAGTTAAATCTTTAGAATTAAAAAGAGTCTTTGATATTTATAAGATTAATGAAAATCCTTTATCATCTACTAGTATTAAATCTAATCCTAATTGGAAATTGGATATGCTAAATTCTATTAAGCTTCATTGCAATAAGGAAAAACAATATGTTGTAGATATGTTAATTAAAATCATGGATATAGGTGAACTTATGAAAAAAATAAATGAATTAAAATTTAATAAATTAAAAAATACTGAAGAGGTCAATCAAAGCCCTAATCAAAAAGAAGAATTGATTAAAGCTTTTACTCCTATGCTTAATGATAATCAAAAACAAATTTTTAATATGCTTAATATGATTATGGAAGAAAATAAAATTATGTCTAAGGAGGATTATAATGGATAAGAATAAAGATGTTTTAAAAAATTTAGATCCGGAAATGATAAAAGAAACTCAAGAAGTGATAAATAATCTTAAAGGAAAATCAAATCAAGAAATAATGGAAGAATTAATTAAATTATCAAATCAAAAAAAACAATCTGGAAAAAAACTTACTAAAGAACAAAGTGCTGCTATTTTACAGGCTATGAAAGAATGCCTTCCACCAAATAAAAGAAAACAATTTGAAGCCATGGTAAAATTAATGGAAATGATGAATAAATAAAAGCTATAGGAAAACCTATAGCCTTTATTTATTCATATTTATATTTAATAGTCGTCTTCATCATAGTATCCTGCTTCGTATTCTCTAGTCCAATCTTTTTTTCTAGTTCTACTATTGGATATTTTCATTCTTCCCTTCTTTTTTTTCTTTCCTAAATTTAATTCCATCTCTTTTCTTTTTTGGAATTCTGCTTCTTTCTGAAGTTTTTTCATTCTTTCATAACGTTCAAATTCTGTTTCTTTTTTTGACACCACTATTCTCCTCCTATTAATATTAAGAACAATATCATTATTATTCATAAATAGGAGTGTGTCAATATATTAAGTTAAAAATTTATTATTATTTTAATGCTGAAATAAAATATTCAAAACTATTTCCTTTATTAGTTTCTCCAAAAAAACGATAAGCTGGTTCTATTGTATTTTCATTTTTAGAATTTAATACATATACTAAATCTATCTTTTTTATATCTATCTGAATATTTTCTTCTAACGGTATCTGTTTTAATTCATTATAGGCTTTTTTTATAGATTTTATTTCAATTGATTTAATGGGTTCATATATTAATTTATAATGTTCAATATTCAAAATTTCCCCTCCATAACTTATATCTACTTTTGTATAATAGCTATAATTTAAAATACCTTCTAATGTATTAACAAATCTAATTTGATATATGTTTTTATAGAATATATCCTCTACTAAAATTTTTTGATAATTACAATTAAGATTTAAGGTTTTAATAAAATTAATTGCATTTTCTATGGCTTTTTCTTTAGTTATTTTATTATCTTCTTTTTTACTATCATAATTCTTATATTGTATTAATCCGTCATTTTTAGATAATATTAACTCTACATTTTTATTACTTATTTTAAATTCTGTAGGTGTTTCTTGTATCGTTCCTTTTATATTAAGTTTTTTCATATAATACTCTACGTCTTCTACATTGTTCTTTATTCCTCTAGCTTTATAAATTTTCATGTGACTAATCATATAATTTTTTAGAGGAATATTTAAATCATAAATTGCTTTAGAAGATTGTCTTAATATATAATTTATTTCATTATTTATTAATTTTGCTTGTATAAGTTCAATATTATCATTAATAAAATAAAGTAATGGAATAATAATTATAGAAAATATAATGAGAAAACAATTTAATTTTTTTAAATTCATTTTTAACTTTAGTATTGCCTCCTTAATTAGTTTAGTTTTTATTATTGTAGGCAATATAATTAAAAATATGTAAAATAAAAAATGCTGATTTATTTCAAAAGGAAATAAATCAGCATTTTTATTTTATTTATTTTACAACTAAATTAACAATTTTACCTGGAACATAAATTTCTTTTATAATATTCTTACCATCTAATTTCCCTTCTACTAAAGCTTTTGCTTTTTCTAATACAGATTCTTTTGCTTCATCGATTCCTATTTCTATTGTCCCTTTTAATTTTCCATTAACTTGAACTGCTATTTCTATAGAATCTTCTTTCATTTTTTCTTCATCATAAACAGGCCATGATTGTTTAAATACTGATTCATTATGTCCTGTTAATTCCCAAAGTTCTTCAGATAAATGAGGAGTAAATGGTGCTAAAAGAATAATCATAGTTTCTATAGTTTCTTTATCTAAGCCATTAGATTTTTTTGCAATGTCTATTAATTTGTTTGTATATTCCATAAATCCACTAACTACTGTATTAAGATGGAATTCATTCATTCTAGTGGTAATTTCATAAATTAATTTATGTCTTGTTCTTTCCATTTCTTTAGTAGCTTTTACATTAGAATCCTTATTATCTATAATAAGTTTCCAAACTTTATTTATAAAACGGTATACTCCATCTATTCCCCTATCATCCCATTCAGAATCTAATTCTGGAGGACCAACAAACAATTCATACATACGAAGAGAATCTGCACCATATTTTTCTACTAACTCATCAGGAGATACTACATTTCCTTTAGATTTACTCATTTTAGCTCCATCTTTTGTAATCATTCCTTGATTAAACAAACGTTTGAATGGTTCTTCAAAATCTACTACTCCTATATCATATAAGAATTTAGTATAAAATCTAGCATAAAGAAGATGTAATACTGCATGCTCTATTCCACCAACATAAATATCCACTGGAAGCCATTCTTTCATTTTTTCTTTACTTATTAATTCTTTATCATTGTGAGGATCTGCATATCTAAGGAAATACCAAGAAGACCCTGCCCACTGAGGCATTGTATTTGTTTCTCTTTTAGCTTTGCCACCACATTTTGGGCAAGTAGTATTAACCCATTCTTCAATAGCAGCTAAAGGAGATTCCCCAGTACCTGTTGGTTCATAGGATTCTACTTCTGGTAGGGTAACTGGCAATTCTTCTTCTGGTACTGCAACTGCTCCACATTTTGGGCAATGTATAATTGGAATAGGTTCACCCCAATATCTTTGTCTTGAAAATACCCAATCTCGTAATTTATAGTTAACAGTCTTTTCCCCTATGCCTTGTTCTTGAAGGTAATTTGCAATAACTTCTTTTGCTTCTTTAGAAGAAATTCCATCAAAAATTCCTGAATTAATCATTATTCCATCTTCTGTATAAGCTTCTGTTAATTCTTTTTCTTCTTCTCCCTCTTTTTTTATTACCTGTATAATTGGGAGGTTAAATTTACGAGCAAAAGCAAAATCTCTTTCATCATGAGCTGGAACACACATAATAGCTCCTGTCCCATAATCAGCTAATACATAATCTGAAATCCAAATAGGTATCTTTTTCCCATTTAACGGATTAATAGCATAACTACCTGTAAATACTCCTGTTTTTTCTTTATCTGCCATACGGTCTACAGCAGATTTAGTTGAAGCTTTAAATACATATTCTTCAACAGCTTGTCTTTGTTCATCTGTAGTAATTTCAGATACCATTTCATGTTCTGGAGCTAAAACCATAAATGTTGCCCCATATAAAGTATCTGGTCTTGTTGTGAAAACTTTTATTTTTTTATCTAAACCATCTACTTTAAAATCAATTTCTGCTCCATAACTTTTTCCAATCCAATCTGTTTGCATTTTCTTAACTTTCTCAGGCCAATCTAAATCTTTTAAATCGTTAAGAAGTCTTTCTGCATAGGCTGTAATCTTTAACATCCATTGTCTAAGGTTTTTCTTTGTAACTACTGAACCACAACGTTCACAAGTTCCTCCTACTACTTCTTCATTAGCTAAACCTGTCTTACAGCTAGGACACCAATTAATAGGCATCTCCTTTTCATAAGCTAGACCTTTTTCAAACATCTTAACAAAAATCCATTGAGTCCATTTATAATACTCTGGGTCAGTTGTATTAATTTCTCTATCCCAATCATATATTGCACTAATTTCACGCAATTGTCTTTTAAAATTGGCAATATTTCTTGCAGTTCCTACTTTTGGATGAATTCCTTTTTTAATAGCATCATTTTCTGCAGGCAATCCAAAAGCATCCCATCCCATAGGGTGAAGTACATAATAATTTTGTAATACTTTGTATCTACTCCATACATCACTTAATACATATCCTCTCCAATGGCCTACATGTAGTCCATTTCCTGAAGGATATGGGAACATATCTAAACAATAATATTTCTTTTTTCCTTCTCCATCTTGATTAATAGGATTTTCTTTCCATATTTTGCGCCATTTTTCTTCTATTTTTTTGTGGTCATAACGCATAACGCTCTTCCTCCTAAATTAAATTTAAAAAACCCTTCGTCTTTATTTAGAGACGAAAGGCTTATTTCGCGGTACCACTCTAGTTTATTCTCTCTACAAGAGAATACACTTTATTTCCTTTAACGGGGAATACCGTCTTCACCTACTTAAATTTCAGTGAGAAACTCCAAGGGGAGTTCAATATTTCTTGATACTGTTTCGCACCACCCAACAGCTCTCTGAAATCTTAGAAATATCTACTAGTCCTTTTCACTGTCTTTATCCATATATTTTTTGATGAAATTATATCACAGGGCATTTTAAAATTCAAGGTTATACCAATTTTTATTTTATCTTTTAATGTATTAATAATTAATTATGCTCCTTTTTTCCTTTCTTCTATCACCTTTTGCTGTACATCATGTGGAGCTTCTTCATATCTAGCAAATTCCATGATAAAACTTCCCCTGTCTTGAGTCATAGAACGTAAATCTGTTGCATATCTAAACATCTCTGACATAGGTACTTCTGCTTCTACTTCTTGATATTTCCCCTTAGGATTCATACCTAAAATTTTTCCTCTTCTTTTATTTATATCCCCTATTATTTCTCCCATATATTCATCAGGCACAGTTACTACTACCTTTACAATTGGCTCAAGAATTACTGGTTTAGCTTTTAAAAGTCCTTCTTTAAAAGCTATAGCTGTTGCTATTTTAAATGCCATTTCTGATGAATCTACGGGATGATAAGACCCATCAACTAAAGTTGCTTTTAATCCAACTACTGGATATCCTGCTAATACCCCATGTTTTACACATTCTTGAAGTCCTTTTTCAATAGCTGGGAAATATTGTTTTGGAACTGCTCCCCCAAATATTTTTTCTTCAAAAACAAAGGGTACCTCTAAATCTCCTGAAGGCTCAAATTCCATCCATACATCTCCATATTGACCATGTCCTCCTGATTGTTTTTTATGTTTACCTTGTACTTTAACCTTTCCTTTAATAGTTTCTCTATAAGGAATAGTAGGAGGAAGTAATTCTACTTCTATCTTAAATTTAGATTTTAATTTGTTAATAATAACATCTAAGTGCTGTTCCCCTATACCATATATAATTTCTTCATGGGTTTCTTTATTTAAGAACACATGCAAAGTAGGGTCTTCTTCCATAAGTTTTTGAAGCCCAGAAGACATTTTTTCTTCATCACCTTTTCCTTTAGGAAATACTGCCATATTCATTAAAGATTGAGGAAATTCTATTTCAGGATATATAATAGGTTTACTAATATCTGATAAGGTATCTCCAGTCATAGTATTACGTAATTTAGCAACAGCACCTATATCTCCTGCTCTAAGTTCTGACACTTCTATTTGTTCTTTCCCTTTAAGAACATATAAATGAGAAATCTTTTCCTCTAAATCCTTTTTACCGTTATAAAGAATATTATCTGCTTTTATTATTCCTGAACATACTTTAAATATAGAAAGACGTCCAATATAAGGATCTACTATGGTTTTAAATACAAACATAGAAGCGGCTTCTTTTTCATCACATTTTCTTTCTTCTATTTCTTTTGTCTTAGGATTTTCTCCTTCTAAAGAACCCTTACTTTCACTGTAAGAAGGCATATAATTTATTATAGAATTCAGTAATACTTCTATTCCTGTATGGTTTAAAGCAGTACCACATAAAACTGGGACAATACTTCCATCTAATACTCCTGTATGTAGTGCTTCTTTTATTTCTTCTTGAGTAAATTCTTCTTCATTAAAATACTTTTCCATAAGCTCTTCACTAGTTTCTGCTACTGCTTCTAAAATCATATCCCTAACAGGATTTATTTCATCTTCCATCCCCTCTGGAACAGGACAAGATTTAACACTTCCGTCAACAAATCTTCTACCTTCCATCTTAACAACATTAACGAATCCTACAAATTTACCGCCTTCTTTAATAGGTACTTGAAAAGGCGCAATACTTTTCCCAAATTTCTCTTTTAACTGTTCTAATATTTTAGTTAAATTTGCATTTTCATCATCCATTCCATTTACAAAAATCATTTTAGGAAGTTTTTCTTTTTCTGTATATTCCCATGCTTTTTCTGTTCCTACTTCTACTCCTGATTTTGCTGAAACAACAATAATAGCTGAATCTGCTGCCCTAAGAGCCTGTTTTACTTCTCCAACAAAGTCAAAATATCCTGGAGTATCTAAAATATTTATTTTATATCCTTTCCATTCTATAGGAATAATAGAAGTGTTAATAGAAACTTTTCTTCTTATTTCTTCACTATCATAATCACTTACTGTATTTCCTTCTTCTACTTTCCCTTGTCTTTTTATTTGTCCTGCAACATATAGCATAGCTTCCGAAATAGTTGTCTTACCACAACCCCCATGTCCTAAAAGGATAGTATTACGAATTTGATTCATATTATAATTTTTCATTGCAGTCCCCCCCAAATTTATTTTAAAATTTTAAAAATAAAATTCATTTTCTGTATATTAAATATATTCTACATAATAAAAAATTTTCCTTCTCTTTTTTTATTTTTTATTTAAAATATTTTATTTTTATATTATGTTCTTTGTTAAATTCCCCATATATTTACTGCCAGTAATAATTTAATTAAATTAATATATAATTGACAGGTATAATTTATAAGTGTAAAATGTTTAAAACATTCTAATTATCGAATTTAATAATATTTAAGGAGGCTTTTTCATGATTGTTGTAATGCGCCATGATGCTACTGAAGAAAATATTCAAAACGTAATAAAAACAATTGAATACTGTGGATTGAAAACTCATTTATCTAAAGGCTCAGAAACAACTATTATTGGAGTAATAGGAGATAAATCAAAACTAAATAAGTCTAATATTGAACTTTTACCAGGAGTAGAAAAATTAGTTCCTATAACTGAGTCATATAAATTAGCTAATAAAAAATTTCATTTAAATCCTTCTAAAATTAAAGTACGAAATTGTGAAATTGGTGGAGAAGAAATAGTTATAATGGCTGGTCCTTGTGCTATTGAAAGTAAAAAACAACTTCTTGAAGCTGCTCACGCTGTAAAAAAAGCAGGAGCTCAAATACTTCGTGGTGGAGCTTATAAACCTAGAACTTCTCCTTATTCTTTCCAAGGGCTTGAAGAAGAAGGTCTTAAATATATGGCAGAAGCTAGGGAAGAAACAGGACTTGCTATTGTTTGTGAAGTAACTAGTCTTCAAGCTGTCGAAACAGCTGCTAAATATGTAGATATGATGCAAATAGGAGCAAGAAATATGCAAAATTTCCAACTTTTAAAAGAAGTTGGAAGAACTAATATCCCAGTATTATTAAAGAGAGGACTTTGTGCTACTATTGAAGAATGGTTAAATGCGGCTGAATATATTATGAGTGAAGGTAATCCTAATGTAGTTCTTTGCGAAAGAGGAATTCGAACTTTTGAAACAACTACAAGAAATACTTTAGATATTAGTGCTGTACCGGTTATTAAAGCAAAAAGCCATCTTCCAATTATTGTAGATCCAAGTCATGCCAGTGGCATTCGTTCCTTAGTTAATCCTTTAGCAAAAGCTTCTATTGCTGCTGGTGCTGATGGGTTAATGATTGAAGTACATCCTAATCCTACCTGTGCTCTTTCTGATGGTCCTCAATCTCTTAATCCTTCTGATTTTTCCAATCTTTGTACAGAATTGAAACCACTAATTAGACTCATGGGAAGAAGTTTTAATGGAGATTAATAAAGTTGGAATTATAGGGCTTGGACTTATTGGAGGATCATTAGCAAGAGCATTAAGGATAAAATCTAGAATTAAAAATATTGTTGCTTTAGATATAGATGAAAAATCCCTAAAACAAGCATTTGATGATGGAATTATTACTAATTTTACAACATCTGTTGACGAAACTTTTTCAAATTGTGATATTATCTTTATATGTACTCCCGTTAAAAAAATTTCTAATTATGTTAAAGAACTTCTTCCTTTTATAAATAAAGAATGTATTATTACTGATGTAGGAAGTACAAAAAATGATGTAGTCAATACATTAAATACTTATTTAAACGAAAAAAATATTTATTTTATTGGAGGACATCCTATGACTGGTTCTGAGAAAACTGGTTATAAGGCCTCTAAAGTATATTTATTTGAAAATGCTTATTATATTCTGACCCCACAACCTGAGACTCCAAAAAATATATTGAAAAAATTAAAAGAGCTTATTTCTTCCTTGGGTGCTATACCAGTTATTCTTTCTCCCGAATATCATGATTTAGTTACAGCTTCTATTAGCCATGTTCCTCATATTATTGCTTCTGCTTTAGTAAATATGGTTAAATCTTTAGATGATGAAGATAAATATATGCATAAACTAGCTGCTGGAGGATTTAAAGATATTACCCGTATTGCTTCTTCTTCTCCTGAAATGTGGCATAATGTTTGTATAACTAATCAAGAACAAATATTATTTGTTCTTGATAAATTTATAAATATTCTAACAGAAATTTCTTATCATATTAAAAATAAAGATGATGATTATATATGGAAATTTTTTGATGATGCAAAACGTTATCGTGATACCTTTTCTAATAGAAATCCAGGACCTTTTATAAAAACTTATGAAATTATTGTAGATATATTAGATAAACCAGGAAGTATAGCAAATATAGCTACACTTCTTAGTAATAATGATATCAATATTAAAAACATAGGAATTATTAATAATAGAGAAGACGGAAGAGGAGTTCTTCAAATAATATTTGACACAGAAGAAGATCAGAAAAAAAGCATTAAACTTTTAAGAAGTATGAATTATAATATACATGTAAATTAGGAGGAAAAAAATGGTTATTGAGCCTAGAGATAATATAAAAGGAATTGTTAATATTCCAGGAGATAAATCTATTTCCCATAGAGCTATTATGTTAGGTTCTATTTCTGAAGGTAAAACAGAAATTACAGGTTTTTTAATGGGAGCTGATTGTCTATCAACCATAGAATGCTTTAGAAAATTAGGAATTAAAATAGAAATTACTAAAGAAAAAGTAATTGTCCATGGTAAAGGACTTTTTGGGCTTTCTGCTCCCTCAGATATTTTAGATGTAGGTAATAGTGGCACAACTATAAGACTTATGACAGGTTTATTATCTGCTCAAAATTTTTCTTGTAAAATTACAGGAGATGCATCTATCAGAAAAAGACCTATGTTAAGAGTCGTAAATCCTCTTAGACAAATGGGAGCTAATATAGATGGAAAAGAAAATGGAAAATATTGTCCCCTCTACATAAAAGGAAATCAGTTAAAAGGAATAACTTATAAACTCCCTGTTGCCAGTGCTCAAGTAAAATCTTCAATTTTACTTGCCTCCTTATATGCTGATGGTAAAACTACTATTATAGAACCTACAGCTTCAAGAAATCATACAGAAATTATGCTTAATTATTTCGGAGGAAATATAATTAAAAATAACTTAGAAATTATATCTACTCCTGTTGAAAAACTTATAGGCCAAAAAGTAGAAGTTCCTGGAGATATTTCTTCTGCAGCTTATTTCATTGCTGCCGCCTTACTTCTTCCAAACTCAGAACTTTTAATTAAAAATGTAGGTATCAATCCCACTAGAGATGGAATTATTACTGTTTTTAAACAAATGGGAGGAAATATTGAATTATTAAATAAGAAAAATACATGGGGAGAACCAGTAGCAGATATTTTAGTTCGTTCTTCAAAACTTCATGGAACAGAAATAGGAGGAAATATAATTCCTAAACTTATAGACGAAATTCCCATAATAGCTGCTACAGCTTGTTATGCAGAAGGAAAAACTATCATAAAAAATGCAGAAGAATTAAAAGTAAAGGAATCTAATAGAATTAGTACTATGACATCAGAGCTTCAAAAAATGGGAGCTTCTATTAAAGAAACAGAAGATGGAATGATAATAGAAGGAAAAAGCTCATTAAATGGTTCTATAGTAGAAAGCTATAATGACCATAGAGTTGCTATGTCCTTAGCCATAGCTGCTTTAAAAGCAAATAATAAAACAATTATTAATAATAGTGAATGTATAAATATTTCTTTCCCTAATTTCTTTTCTATCTTAAATAGTCTTTAAATAAGTTTCTAATTATATCTTGTTTGCACATTTTTTTATAATAGATTATAATGTATATATAAATATGCCTTGATTTAATATTTGGAGGGTGAAAAATGATTAAAACAACTATTGTAGCGTTAGGAGATAGCCTTACTTATGGGCATGGTGTTCCAAAAAATGTGAACTATGTTGAAAGACTTGAAAAATTTATGCCTCAATATTTTCCAAATATATCATGGCATATTTATAATAGTGGCGTCTCTGGAGATACTACAAGAGAAGCCCTTAAAAGATTAGAAAAAGATGTTCTTAATTACCATCCTAATATTGTTTTTATTTTATTTGGTTCTAATGATTCTGCTATGAATGATAAACAATTTAGGTCCTTAGAAGAATATGAAAATAATCTTAGAGAAATAATTACAAAAATAAAAAAGCATAATAACCGCACAGGATTAAATAAATGTATACCTATACCTATTTTAATAACTCCTCCACCAGTTATAGAAGAAATCCGTTCTCCTATAAGAACTAATAATAGATTAAAACAATATGGATATATTGTAAAAACTTTAGCTAAAGAATATCACTGTCCTTTAATTGATTTCTTTAGTCACGTTATAGAAAATGAAAATTATAAAGAACTTATATCAGAAGATGGACTCCATCTAAGTAAAAAAGGATATGACCTTCTTTATGACCTTATTTTTTCTGAACTAACCAAGCTCATAAATTATGAAGGAGTACTTAAAGACTGGGATTAATATCACAAAATATAAGGCTATATAACTAAGTTTTGCTTAGTTATATAGCCTCTTATTATATTATAGGAATAAAACTTTTTATTATACTACAATTCCCTACTATGCTATAATCTCCTATATTAGCAGGTATAAAAAATGAATCTCCAGCATTAAAAGATTCTTTTCCCTCTTTATATAGTATTTCTCCACTTCCTTCTATTGCCATAAGTAAATCAAATTTTTCTCCACTTAATTTTTCTATACTCTCTTTTTTTATAGTTATAATTTCTGTTTCAAAATATTTACATGATACTAAATGATTTCTTATATTTTCTCCTTCTTTAACTATTTTCCCTATTACCTTTTCTTTACCTGTAACATCAGATAAGTCAGCTACATCTAAAGCTTTTTTAATATGAAGCTCTCTTGATTTTCCATTAGAATCTACCCTATTCCAGTCATATACTCTATATGTAGTATCTGAATTTTGCTGTATTTCTGCAATAAGAAGTCCTTCTCCAATGGCATGAATAGTTCCTGATGGAATAAAGAATACATCCCCTTTTTTCGCTTCTACAAAATTTAAAAGCTCTTCAAGAGTTCCCTCTTCTATGGCTTTTTTAAATTTTTCTTTAGTTACTCCCGGTTTGACTCCATACACCAACTTAGCTTTTGGTTTAGCGTCTAAAACTATCCACATTTCTGTTTTCCCTAATTCTCCTTCATGTTCTTTTGCATATTCATCATTTGGATGAACTTGAACTGAAAGTTTATCTGAAGCATCTATTATCTTTACTAAAAGAGGAAATTTTTTTAATCCTTCTTTTCCTATTTTATTTCCTAAAGCTTCTATACCATATTTATCAATTACTTCTTTTAAACTTTTCCCTTTTAAGAAACCATTGGAAACAGTACTTGTTCCATTTTTATGACAAGCTATTTCCCAGCTCTCTCCTGTTCTATCCGAAGGAATATTTTTACCAAATACTTCTCTTAGTCTTTTCCCTCCCCATATAGGTTCTTTATATACTGGATTAAGTTTTAAAGGATACAACATAGCAACAACTCCTTTTATTTTTTAGTTTTAATTTTTTGTCCTCTTTTAATACTTAATTGCAACTTTCAAAATAACTAACTTTCTCTTTATTATAAATTAAAAGTTATAAATATTAATTAATAATCAAACTTAAGCTTTATATATTAGATGCAATTGCTATTCCTATAATAATTCCTAACATAGTTCCTATGGTTGATAGTCTTCCTCTCCACATTTCTTTTGATTCAGGAAGTAATTCTCCACAGGTGACATAAAGCATAATACCTCCTGAAAAACCTATTGACAAAGTAACAAATAATAAAGATACTTCGCTAATTATATACCCTAAAATACTTCCTAATCCCATGGGTATAGCAAATATAAATGAATATAATATAATTTTTCTCTTTTTTATTCCTCCTTCTCTTAACGGTATTGCTATAGCTATTCCCTCTGGAATACAATGTAGTGCAATAATAATAGCAAGCCTTATTCCTGCATAAAAAGAAATTGTAATCAAAGACCCTATGGCTATTCCTTCTGGCATATTATGAATAGAAATTACAAATCCCATTAAAAGTCCAGTTTTAAGATACTTTATTTTTTTAGATGACTCTATTTTTTTAATATAATTAATAACTTTATTATCTAATTTTACCATGATTATAATTCCTAATATCATTCCTATAATCCCAATATATAAGCCTCCTCTTTCAAAGGCTTCCGGTAATAGGTCAAAACAAACAATTGATATCATTAATCCTGCTGTAAATCCCATAATCGTTCCTTGAAATCTTTTACCTTTTTTAGATGTTAAAAATGAAAGTATAACTCCTACTAATATTCCTACAAATCCAGCTATATATCCTGTAATAAAAACATTAATTATTCCCATATAAATCCCCCCATAAGAAATTATCTCTTAGTTATCTTATGGGGGTAATTTAATAAATAGAATAATTAATTAATTTTCTATAACTCCTTTAATAGAATAAATTGGAACAGAAAACATAATTCCTTTACCAGGTTTTTTTATATCCATATTTAATATAGCTTCAACAGCATCCATAGCTTTTATGACTGTTTCTTCATCCTTTATCAATGAAAATATTGTTTTCCCATAGGTATCTATATTATCTATACTCCTCATTGTACCACCAACCATGGGAATATATATATCATCTAAACTATATAAACTTGCTGAACCTATAGAATCTAATACAGTAGCTCTAGTAACATTAATTTCTTTTAAAGCTTTAAGTACAGACTTTAAATACTTAGCACTTCTTAATACTATAAAAAGAACATATCCTTTTGGCTTCATATTCTCGCCCCTTTTAAATAAACTTTAATAATATTCACTTTTAAATTCCTGATTTAAAAGCTTTTTATTTTCTCTACTTTCAATATGTCTATGAAGTTCTCCACCTCTCATATGAGTAACAGGTAAAACAAACATAATTCCTTTATTAGGTTTTTGCATATCTCCACCTAAAATTCTTTCAACTTGGTCCATTACATATTGAACTTGTTCTTCCCTTTCTATCACAGAAAAAATTGTTTTATTGCTTTGTATATCTCCATCTAAAGACTTCATTAATCCTCCTATTAAAGGAACATTATAAATTCCTTTATCTTGAAGAGTCCTAGCTCCCATGCTATCAATAACAGTAGCTCCTCTAATACCTAAATGCCTTATTTTCCCTAAAATTTCTGCTAAATGTTCCGTTTCATTTAACACAATAAATAATACATACATATTATCCTCTCCTTTTATTAAAAATTAGAAGTTACTTCTTCCTTACTAAATAAAAATTTTAAAAGTGGAGGAGTAACTATACTTGAAATAACTACTAATAATACAACACTTGTAAATGTTTCTTTAGTAATAAAATTTTTAATCATACCTTGACTTGCAACAATTAAAGCTACTTCTTCTCTAGCTATCATACCAGCTCCTATTTGTATGGATTGTTTTAAATTAAATTTCGACATAAGAGCTCCTAATCCACATCCTATAATTTTCCCTAATATAGCAATTATCGAAATTACTAAAGCATATTTCCAGTATGCTAATATATCAGATGTTAACTTTACCTTTAATCCTATACTTATAAAAAAAATGGGTGTGAATAAAGTATATGCTAATACCTGTATTTTATTAGCTACTTTATGTCCATAGGGAGTGGTAGAAAAAATGACTCCTGAAATATAGGCTCCTGTAATAGCTGCTATCTCAAATCTTTCAGATATAAAGGATAATAAAAAACATAATATAATAGCAAAAGTAACTATTCTCTCACTCCAAGCCCTTCCGTGAGCAAATTTAGTAACAAGTTTAGATATAATAAATCCAAATACAATTGATGATATGAAAAATACTATGATCTTAATAATTAACATAATAATATTACTATTAGATGAAGGATTTATTATTCCTGTAATAGTAGCTAATAAAATAATCCCTAAAACATCATCTATAATAGCTGCCCCTAATATAGATACTCCTTGTTTACTTGATATTTGATTCATATCCCTTAAAACTGATACAGAAATACTAACGGATGTAGCTGTTAAAATAGTCCCTATATATAATGCAAATAGTAGTTTTTGATTTGTTGAACCACTAGGTAAATATTGAGGAAACATAAAATATGGAACTACAGTACCTAATATTAATGGAAGTATAACTCCACCTATGGCAATAATAGATGCTCTTTTCCCTGATGTTTTTAATTCATTTATATCTGCCTCCAAACCTGCAAGAAACATAAGAAAAATAACGCCTATTTCTGACATAGTATGAATAAGTTCATCTTCTCCATTTATTAAACCTAATACTGTAGGTCCTAATATAATTCCAGCCAAAATTTGTCCTAATACTTTAGGCATCTTTATCAAACTAACAATCCATCCGCCAACTAAAGCTGAAATTAATAAAATAGATAATTCTAGTAGGTATTGTTTATCCATTTTTTCCTCCTACTTTAGATTTTTACTTTAATTATATAACTATTATACAAAAATTACAATTATACTTATTGAAATCTTATATAAATTTATTAATAAAATACTGCAACTTTATAAAGTTGCAGCTTAAAATATCTAATGTACATTATCAAGATCTGCTTTTCCTACTTCTCCAGATTTTATTACAGCATATTTAGTACATAAAGGTCCTATTAATTCAGTAATAACTGTTGTAGCTAAAAG
Organism: Defluviitalea phaphyphila; assembly: GCF_001466305.1. Taxonomy (GTDB): domain Bacteria; phylum Bacillota; class Clostridia; order Lachnospirales; family Defluviitaleaceae; genus Defluviitalea_A; species Defluviitalea_A phaphyphila. The sequence goes on along the minus strand of NZ_JWID01000009.1, from coordinate 4,516 downwards.
AATTGTTATTACCATACTTCCTATTTCCCCATACTGAGCAAATTCTTTGGCAATAACCATAGCAAGACCAACAGCAACTCCTACTTGAGATAATAAACCAAATCCTACATATTTTTTTACAACAGAATTTGATTTTGATATAGTTGCTCCTATAGAAGCTCCTAATACTTTGCCTAATATACGGAAAATGGTATAAACTACACCATACAATCCTATTTTCATAAGAAGATGTACATCTAATCTAGCCCCTGCAAGTACAAAAAAGGCAGTATAAACAGGCGGTGAAATATTATCTAAAATGGAAAATACCCTTCTTTTATGATTAGAAAAATTAGCTATCATAGTTCCCATTGCCATACATGTAAGAAGAGCAGATAATCCAAGTTTAGAAGCAATTCCACTTAAAATTAAAATAGTTCCTATTGCAACTACTAAAATTTCATGGGATTCTTTTACTATTTTTAGTATAAATACAAATCCTATTCCAACTAAACTTCCTAAAAGAAGCGAAAAAAATATTTCTTCTACTGGAGCTACAAGAGTTTTTCCCCAAGATATATTATCTGCATGAGAAAATAAAACTTTTGAAATCGAAGAAGCTATAGCATAAATCATTAGACATATAGCATCATCAATAGCTACTACCGCTATTAGAGTACTAGTTAATGGCCCTTTTGCTCTTAATTCATTTAAAACCATAACTGTTGCAGCTGGAGCTGTTGCTGAAGAAACGGCTCCTAAAAGTAAAGCTGAAGGTAAATCAAGACCAACAATTAAAAGTATACTTGTTACAAACACAAAAGCTGTAAAAGCTTCAAAAAAAGCTATAATAGGTATACTTTTACCTACCTTTTTTAATGTTTTCCATTCCAATTCTCCTCCAATGCTAAATGCAATCAACCCCAATGCAACATCTGAAACGGGGCTCAGTGCATTTAACATTGTATCAGGAACTATATGAAGTAACGATTTCCCAATAACCAATCCAGCTATAATATATCCTCCAACAGCAGGGATTTTTGCTTTTTGAATTAATTTTCCTACTATATATCCTGATATAAGAGCAATTCCGATAGCTAATAAAGCATTCAAACTAAATCCCTCCTAACAACATTTATTATTAAGTACTCTTAAAAATCTATAAAAAGGCCTAGGCGTCTAACCTAGGCGTCTTATATTTTATACACTATTTTTTAATTTTTCTGTTTGGTCCACTGTAATAAGATTATCTATAATTTCATCTATTTCTCCATCTAATATACTATCTAATTTATGAAGAGTAAGACCTATTCTATGGTCTGTTACTCTCCCTTGAGGAAAGTTATAAGTACGAATTCTTTCATTTCTATTACCTGTTCCTACCTGACTTTTTCTTGCTTCTGCCAATTCCTTTTGTCTTTTTGCTTCCTCTATTTCATATAGTTTTGCTCTAAGTACTTTTAATGCTTTTTCCTTATTTTTAAGCTGAGACTTTTCATCTTGACAAGTAACAACTAATCCTGTTGGTAAATGGGTGATACGAACAGCAGAATCTGTTGTATTAACACTTTGTCCACCATTTCCAGAAGACCTAAAAACATCTATTCTAAGATCATTATTATTAATCTCTACATCTACATCTTCTGCCTCAGGAAGTACCGCCACTGTAACTGTTGATGTATGAATCCTTCCTCCAGATTCTGTAACAGGTATTCTCTGAACTCTGTGTACTCCACTTTCATATTTTAACCTAGAATAAGCACCACTTCCTTGAATCATAAATACAACTTCTTTAAAACCTCCAACTCCTGTTTCATTACTGCTCATAATTTCTACTTTCCATCTTCTTCTTTCAGCATATCTTGAATACATTCTAAATAAATCTCCAGCAAAAAGAGCTGCTTCATCTCCCCCTGCTCCTCCACGAATTTCAACTATAACATTTTTCTCATCATTAGGATCTTTAGGCAAAAGAAGTATCTTTAATTCTTCTTGAAGTTTTAATATTTTTTGTTTATTTCCTGATAGTTCTTCTTTAACTAATTGTTTGAAATCTTCTTCTAAATTATCTTCTAAAAGCATATTAGCTTCTTCTATAGCTTCTTTTGTTTTTTTATACTCTTTATACTTTTCTACTAAAGGACGCATATCACTATATTCTTTCATCATTTTTTGCCATTCAGACTGATTATTTATTATTTCAGGATCACTAATTTTTTGAGACAAAATTTCATATTTTTCTACTATTTCATCTAATTTATCAAACATACTATTCACCTCTACCCCTTTATTCCAAAAACAATTCTATCAAAACCTGCCAAATCTTTTTTTATATTAACATTTATAAAACCATGAGATTTTAATATATTAGATACCATTTTCCCCTGATTATATCCTATTTCAAACATTAATATACCTTTAGGTTTTAAATACTCTATACTTTCTCTAGTAATAATACGATAAAAGTCTAAACCATCTTCTCCTCCATCTAAAGCTTTAATAGGCTCATATTTTTTTACTTCTTCCATAAGATTGTCTATATCTTTTGTGGGAATATAAGGAGGATTTGATATAATCATGTCTAATTTATCCTTAATAGATATATTTTTAAATAAATCACTATTAACAAATTCGATTCTATCATCTACGCCATTTATTTTTGCATTATATTTTGCTACTTTTAATGAATCTTTAGAAATATCAGAAGCTATTACCCTACTTTTAGGAAGAAAATATGCTATACTAATCCCAATGCATCCTGAACCTGTACACATATCTAAAATATCATATTTTTTTTCTTTATCTAAAATCTCTAATACTAATTCTACTAAATTTTCTGTATCTCTTCTTGGAATTAAAACATTTTTATTAACATAAAAAGGTAATGACATAAATTCCTGCTTATTAATTAAATATTGAATAGGTACTCTTTTAGCTCGTTTACATATCAATTCTTTATATTTTATTTCATCTTCTTTTAAAACCTCATCTTCTGAATGAGTAAAAAGTTGAACCCTAGATAAATTAAGTACGTGGCAAAGAAGTATCTCACTATCTAAAGCCCATGTCTCTATTTTTGAATCTCTTAATATGCCTTTTCCTTGGGTTAAAATTTCTTTAATAGTTTTCTTCATCCTCTAGAACCCTTTCTAACGCCACTATTGCCACTTCAATTTGTTCGTCGTCTGGTTCTCTTGTTGTAAAAACCCTTTGCAACCACATGCCAGGAATACTAATAATATTAGCTAATTTGGAATTAGACTTTCTTGCCCATCTAATAACTTCATAAGATATTCCAGCAATTAGTGGAACAAATATAATTCTACTAAAAAATCTCATCCATACATTTTCAACATTAAAAATTATAAAAACAAAAACACTTATAAGTATTACTATAAGTAAAAAACTAGTACCACAACTTTTATGAAGGCGACTATGTTTTCTTACATTTTCAATAGTTAGTTCTTCTTCATGTTCTAAACAGTTTATAGTTTTATGTTCTGCTCCATGATATTCAAATACCCTTTGTATATCTTTCATCTTTGAAATGAAATAAATATAAGTTAAAAAAATTGCTATTCTAAAAAACCCTTCTAATGTATTTTGTATCCAAATACTTTTAAATATATTTCTAAATAACCTAGATATTAAAAAAGGTGACACCATAAATAAAGCAATCCCTAAAAGAATAGCTATAAATATAGAAAATCCTACTACATAATCATCTAATTTATCTCCAAATTTCTTTTTAAGATAATTTTCAAATTTAGAAGGCTTTTCATCTTCTACTTCAAAAAATTCTGCTGAATAAGTTAAAGTTTTTATTCCAATTATCATGGAATCGATAAAGGTTGCTATTCCTCTTAAAATAGGAAGTTTAAATATAGAATATTTACTTATAATCCCTGTTACTGGTTTTTTGTCTACAACAATTTCTTTATTTAACTTTCTAACTGCTACCGAATAGGATTTTGTACCACGCATCATAACCCCTTCAATAACAGCTTGCCCTCCTACATTAATTCTTTTCATTTATTCACCTCTATCTAATAAAATTAAAAAAAGGGTGAGTGCAGCCCCTCAACCCCTTATCCTTATTGCTCTTGTGAAATACCATATTTTTTATTAAACTTATCAATTCTACCTTTTGCTGCTACCGCCTTTTGTTTACCTGTGTAGAATGGATGACATTGTGAACAAGTTTCAACTCTTATTTCTTTTTTTACAGATCCTGTTTTAAAAGTATTTCCACAGTTACATATTACTGTAGCTTCTCCATAATTAGGATGAATATTAGCTTTCATGGTTTCACCTCTTTCAAAATCTAAATCTTTATATCTTTATTTTTTATATATTAATTTCCATGTCTCTTAGCGACAACGTTCACATTATAGCACAAGTATATATTTCTTGCAAGGGGTGGGGTTTTATAATTTATAGCTTTTTTTCAATTCTAAATTGCAATATTAAATGCAACACTTATGTTTAGTAGAAATCATGCTTGATTTTAGGTGTTAAAGTATAAAATTAGCCTTAA
>NZ_JWID01000008.1 GCF_001466305.1 Defluviitalea phaphyphila | reverse complement strand
TACCCATACCGAACACGATGGTTAAGCCATAGACGGCCGATGGTACTAGGCGGGAGACTGCCTGGGAGAGTAGGTGGCTGCCAGATTTTACGGGGTGTGGCTCAGCTTGGCTAGAGCGCTTGATTTGGGATCAAGAGGTCGCAGGTTCGAATCCTGTCACCCCGATTGAGAAATATATGTGCCTGTAGCTCAGTTGGATAGAGCAGTGGCCTTCTAAGCCACGTGTCCGGGGTTCGAATCCCTGCAGGCACGTTATATATGGTGGGTATAGCTCAGTTGGTTAGAGCGCCAGATTGTGGCTCTGGAGGTCGTGGGTTCGACTCCCACTATTCACCCCATATTATTGGGGCTACTAGCTCAGATGGTAGAGCACTGGACTTTTAATCCAGGTGTCCCGGGTTCGAGTCCCGGGTAGCTCATATTTTATATACATATGCGCGAGTGGCTCAGTGGTAGAGCATCGCCTTGCCAAGGCGAGGGTCGCGGGTTCGAATCCCGTCTCGCGCTTGGGAATATAATAAAAATAGTAATGGGTAGTCGCCAAGCGGTAAGGCACAGGACTTTGACTCCTGCATGCGAAGGTTCGAATCCTTCCTACCCAGTATAAAAAACACCTAAATAGGTGTTTTTTATTTTGCCTTTTTTAATATTTACAAAAGAAATTTTGGATTTTATTGATTACTAATTTCTTTAATAGAGTGTTATATTAAATACTAAAAAAATGTTGTAATACATGATTAAAACATGCATTACAACATTTATCCAAAAATATTTTATATATTATAATATTGAATTAAATCTTCTAAGGTATCTCTTCTTCTAATTAATATAGGATTTCCATCTTCTTTAATTAATACTTCCGCAGGACGAAGACGATTATTGTAATTAGAACTCATTACATGACCGTAAGCACCAGCATCTAATACTCCTAAAATATCTCCCTCAAATATTTCTGGAAGAACACGATTTTTAGCAATTATATCTCCACTTTCGCATATATTACCAACTACAGTAACAGCCTCTTTTTTAGTGGAACAAATATCTGATTCTCTATATATTTCTATATCATGATGGGAATCATACATAATAGGTCTTTGAAGTACATTGAATCCTAAATCAGTACCTACATATTTATTTTCATAATTTATTTTAACTGCATGTACGGTGCCAAGTAATACACCACATTCTGCAGAAATGTATCGGCCAGGTTCTATTTTAAAAGTAATTTTTTTACCGTATGAATCTGTCCATTCATTTAATACTGAATCTAATTGTTCTCCAAGAGTAGTTAAGTCTAAACGAGATTCATTATCTTGTTTATGGTAAGGTATTCCAAATCCTCCGCCTAAATCAATAAATTCTAGATTTTCAAAATTTTTAGCTATAGATAAGATTGATTTAACTCCTTCTACATAAGCATTTCCTTCCATAAACAAAGAGCCTATATGTTGATTTATACCTATTAACTTTAAGTTATATTTGTTTAAAATTTCTTTTACTTGAGGAATAAATTTTGCATCTACTCCAAATTTTGTTTCTTTTCCTCCAGTTATAACTTTTTTGTGATGACCTGCCCCAACGCCAGGGTTAAATCTAATAGCTACAGAACCACCAGGATTTATTGTACCAAATAGTTCTAATTGAGAAAGGGAATCAACACTTACGGTAATATTATGATCGATAGCAAACTGCATTTCTTCGGCAGATACATTATTACTAATAAATAAAATTTGTTCTGGTTTAAATCCTGCTTTTAATTCTACAAACATTTCACCAGGAGACATAGCGTCCACATTTAGACCTTCTTCTAAAGCAATTTTTAAAAGATGTAGATTGCTATTAGCCTTTACTGAAAAGTTAACAGAGAAATTAGGATAAGAAACAAGATTTTTCATTTCTCTGCATCTTTCTCTAAATATTCTTTCATTATAAACATATAAAGGGCTTCCATATTCTTTAATTAAATCAATAGGATTGCTATTGCCAAAAAAATTGTTACTTTTTGTTACGTCCGAGTAAACATATTGCATAATCCTTCTCCTTTCAATAAAATTCAATATAAATAACATATATTTTTAGACTATATTATTTTTAATAGTGCTTGTCAAGCGTTTAAATAAAATTTAAAGATTTTTGTTATAATTGCAAGAATATATTTAATAATTTTCATAGTATATTTAATTTTTATATTATATAATACGATATACAAAGAGAATAATAGAGGTGATTAATATGGATATATTTGAATATACAAGACAAAAAACATTAAAGAAAGAATCGCCATTAGCTGTTAGAATGAGGCCAGCTACTTTAGAAGAGTTTGAAGGGCAAGAGCATATCATAGGAAAAGATAAGTTACTTTATAGAGCAATAAAAGCAGATAAACTAGGGTCTATTATTTTTTATGGACCTCCTGGAACGGGTAAAACTACTTTGGCAAAAATTATCGCTAATACTACAAAATCTGAATTTGTTCAATTAAATGCAACAACTTCCGGCAAAAAAGATATTATAGAAGTAATAGAAGAAGCAAAAACTAGATTAGGAATGAATTATAAAAAAACAATTCTTTTCATAGATGAAATTCATCGTTTTAATAAAGCCCAGCAGGATTCCCTTCTTCCTTACGTAGAAGATGGAACAATTATTCTTATAGGAGCAACAACAGAAAATCCATATTTCGAAGTTAATAAAGCTTTAATATCAAGGTCTAGAATATTTGAATTAAAACCTTTATCTAAAGATAACATAAAAAATATAATTTTAAAAGCATTAAAAGATAAAGAAAAAGGACTAGGAAGTTATAATGCAGAAATAACAAAAGAAGCTTTAGAGTTTCTTGCAGATGTTGCTGATGGAGATGCCAGGGCAGCGATAAACGCTATAGAATTAGGAGTACTTACTACTAGTCCAGATGAAGATGGGAAAATTCATATTACATTAAAAGTAGCAGAAGAATGTATACAAAAAAGGGCTATTAATTATGATAAAGATGGAGATAACCATTATGATATTATATCTGCTTTTATAAAAAGTATGAGGGGATCAGACCCTGATGCAGCTGTTTATTATTTAGCTAGAATGATTTATGCTGGAGAAGATCCTAGATTTATAGCAAGAAGAATGGTAATTTGTGCAGCTGAAGACGTAGGGAATGCAGACCCTAATGCTTTACAAGTAGCAGTATCAGCGGCTCATGCGGTTGATTTTATTGGTATGCCAGAAGCAAGGATTATATTATCACAAGCAGCTATTTATATAGCCTGTGCTCCAAAAAGCAATAGTGCATACAAAGCTATTGACTTAGCACTTGAAGATGTAAAAAACATAAAAATTAGTGGAGTGCCATCACATTTAAAAGATACTCATTATTATGGAGCAGCTAATTTAGGGCATGGACAAGGTTATAAATATGCACACGATTATCCTAATAATTACGTTGAGCAACAATATCTACCAGATGAATTGGTGGGAAGAACATATTATAAGCCTACGGAAAATGGATACGAATTAAATATAAAAAATATTCAAAATAAAATAAAAAATAAAAATTAGTTATAAAATATACTTCTAAAAATGGTTAAATATAATAAAAAATCATAAATTATCTAAACATATATATTGTATTTATGTACATAATAATCTTGTAACAAATATTTAACCTTATAGGAGGATTATTTAATGAGTAAAAAAAATAAAAAGAAACGCAATAAAAATCAAAATGTGGAAGTTGCAAATGAATTAACCCCTAATAATAATGAAGGATGTAAAAACAACAATCGTAATGAAAATAGTTGCAAAAATAATAAATATTAGTGAAATTTTTTAGGTCTCCATATAAATGGGGACTTTTTTAAAATATTGACTTAATAAAAAAACTAATATATAATACAAACAACCCCACCCTACGAGGGGGTATAAGGAGGTGTAAAAATGGAAAAAAGAATTTTTAAAATAGAAGGAATGACTTGTGCTGCATGTTCAAGAGCAGTAGAAAGAAGTGTAAAAAAATTAGATGGGGTAATAAAAGCTGAAGTTAACTTAGCTTCAGAAAAATTAAATATAGAGTACGAAGGTGATAAAGTAAATGTTGATAAAATAATACAAGTAGTAGAAAAAGTAGGATATAAGGCTAAGGAATACAAAAAACTTGAAGAAATAAAATTACCTATAGAAGGGATGACTTGTGCTGCATGTTCAAGGGCTGTAGAACGTGCTTTAAATAAATTAGAAGGAGTGGAAGAAGCAAGTGTAAATTTATCTACTGAAAATGCTTTTATAAAATATGATTCTGATAAAATAAGACTTGCAGATATTAATAAAGCTATAATAAAAGCAGGATATACTCCCTTATCTCCAAAAATAGAGGGGAAAATTAGTGAAGATAAAAATCGAAAAGAAAAAGAAATAATAACTATGAGAAATAAGCTTATTTTATCGTCTGTATTTTCTATTCCCTTACTTTATATAGCTATGGGTCATATGTTAGGAGCTCCGCTACCTTCATTTTTAATAGGGAAAGGGAATGAACTTAATTTTGCTTTAATTCAGCTTATTTTAACAATACCTATTATAATAGCAGGATATAAATTTTATACAGTAGGTTTTAAAACTTTATTTAAGGGGTCTCCTAATATGGATTCTTTAATTGCTTTAGGAACTAGTGCTGCTATTATTTATGGATTATTTGCCATATATAAAATAATAACAGGAACTTATGAGGAAGTTTTAATATATTCTAAAGATTTATATTTTGAATCTGCGGGAGTTATTATTACTTTAATTTTATTAGGGAAATACCTTGAAACAGTAGCTAAGGGAAAGACTTCAGAAGCTATAAAAAAACTTATGGGTTTAGCACCTAAAAAAGCTATAGTAATTAAAGATGGTAAAGAAATAGAGGTTTCCATAGAAGAAGTAGAAGTAGGGGATATAATAGTAGTTAAACCAGGACAAAAGATTCCTGTAGATGGGGAAGTAGTAAAAGGAATTACTGCTGTAGATGAATCAATGATTACAGGAGAAAGTATTCCAGTGGAAAAAAAAGAAGGAGATTTAGTTATTGGTGCGAGTATAAATAAAACTGGGTCTATTCAGTTTAAAGCTACTAAAGTTGGAAAAGATACTGTTTTAGCTCAAATTGTAAAATTAGTAGAAGAAGCGCAAGGGTCAAAAGCCCCCATAGCTAAATTAGCTGATGTAATAAGTGGATATTTTGTCCCTGTGGTATTAATTATTGCTTTATTATCAGGAGGTATTTGGTATTTTACAGGGCATTCTATTACATTTTCCTTAACTATGCTTATTTCTGTACTAGTTATAGCTTGCCCTTGTGCTTTGGGGTTGGCAACACCTACAGCAATTATGGTAGGAACAGGGAAAGGAGCAGAGTATGGAGTTTTAATAAAAAGTGGAACAGCTCTTGAGACAGCTCATAAAGTAAATACCATAGTATTTGATAAGACTGGAACGATAACAAAAGGTATTCCTGTAGTAACTGATATAATACCAGCTAATGGAGTAGATTTAAATGAACTTCTTATTTTAGCAGCTTCAGCAGAAAAAGGCTCAGAACATCCTTTAGGAGAAGCTATTGTAAAAGAAGCAAAAAATAAAGGAATTTCTTTAAAAGAAGTAGAAAAATTTAATGCTATTCCTGGAAAAGGAATAGAAGTTATAATAGAAGGTTATAGTATACTTTTAGGAAATAGAAAACTAATGAATGAGAAAAAAATAAATATAAAAGAATTAGAAGAAACAGCTAATAAACTAGCCATAGAAGGTAAGACTCCTATGTATATAGCAAGAGAGAATGACATAATAGGAATTATTGCTGTTGCTGATATAGTAAAAGAAAATAGTGCTAAAGCTATAAAAAAGCTTCATGATATGGGAATAGAAGTTGTTATGATCACTGGAGATAATAAAAGAACGGCAGAAGCTATTGCAAAGACTGTTGGAATTGATAGAGTTTTTGCAGAAGTATTGCCTAAAGATAAAGCAGATGAAGTTAAAAAACTTCAGAAAGAAGGAAAAACAGTTGCTATGGTTGGAGATGGAATAAATGATTCACCAGCTTTAGCACAGGCGGATATAGGTATAGCTATTGGATCAGGAACGGATGTAGCTATAGAATCAGCAGATATTGTGCTTATGAAAAATGACATTTTAGATGTGGTAACAGCCGTTCAATTAAGTAAAAGTACTATTAGAAATATTAAGCAAAATTTATTTTGGGCATTCTTTTATAATAGTGCAGGAATTCCTTTAGCAGCAGGATTATTTTATGCATTAGGAGGACCAAAACTAAATCCAATGTTTGCAGCAGCAGCTATGAGTTTTAGCTCTGTATCAGTACTACTAAATGCCCTTAGATTAAGAAACTTTAAACCAATAAAATAATAGGAGGTTAATATTATGAAGAAAAAACTTTATATTGAAGGAATGAGTTGTAATCATTGTGTTAATCATGTAAAAAATGCACTTATGGATGTAGAAGGAGTTAAAGAGGTAGAAGTTAGTTTAGAAGGGAAATATGCTATAGTTGAAACTGATGTTGAAATTAAGAATGAAATATTAAAAGAAGCAGTGGTAGAAGAAGCAGGATATGAACTTACAAAAATTGAAAATATATAGTTTTAAAACCCCATAATGTCTTTTTTAAGGACTAATATTATGGGGTTTTAATTATAATAAATTTTCATAAGCCTTTTTTAATTAAATTTATATCTTCTTTAGAAATACTTTTAAGTATGAATAAAAAAGAGAGATACATAAAAGCTAAAATTATAAGAGAAAAAAATACCCCTGGTCTTAAAGAAAATCTTGTTAAAAAATAGTGATTCATAATATATTTTGTAGTTAATCCAGAAGCGATTATAGCAAGAGATGGTTTTATAATCCATTCATTTAGTTTTAAAGAAATAGAAGTAAATTTTACCACTTTATTTAAATGAAGTAAAGTTATAGTTATAGAACTTACAATTACTGACCAGATAAATCCTATAAATCCTAATCTAGGGATTAGAAAATAAATAAAAGATATAGAAATAATAGAGCCAATTACATTATGTTTAAAAGTGGTGACTTGTTGTCCTAAACCATTTAATATTCCAGATAATGTAGATTGTAGATAAAAGAAAGGACATATAAAGGCCATGGAATAAAGCATATTTCCAACTTCATGTTGATTATAAATTGCTAATCCTAATTCTTTTGAAAATATTAAAAAAAGATAAGTTGCTCCAATACCTATTAAACAAGTAAAATGAATAGATTTAGATACTGTATGATGAATTCTTTTTGTATTTTTAATTGCTGTAGCTTCTGAAACAGCAGGGATTAAAGCCATAGATAGAGAAGTTGTAAACATTGATGGGAAAAATATTAAAGGCATAGCCATACCGCTAAACTGTCCATAAATACTTATGGCTTCACTATTGGATAATCCAAAAACTTGTAGTTGAATAGGAATTAAAATATTTTCAATAGAATTTAATATAGTTGTTATAAAACGATTTCCTGTAAGAGGAATTGCCATAGAAAGTAAAGATTTATATGCTTGAATTAAATTAAGGGAAGGTTTTTTAAATAATTTATTTTTACTTTTATTGCTACGATAAGCTATAAAAATATATATAAAAGAAGCAATTTCTCCAGCACACATTCCAATAACACCTAAGGCACAGGCATAGGATAAACCCTTTGGAACGAATAAGGAAGCCAAACTGTATATAATTAACATTCTTATTATTTGTTCTAAAACTTGAGAAATAGCAGGTTTGGACATTTCCTGCATACCATAAAAATAACCTTTTATAGAAGAAGCAGCGGCCATAAAAGGAATAGCAAAGGCAAGAATTCTTAATGCTAGAATATTTCTACTTTCTTTTATAATATTAATAGCAATAAAAGGAGCGAAAATATAAATAAAGAAAGAAATAGTAGTTCCGATTAATACAGATAATAGTAAAGATATTTTTAATATTCTATGCATATTACCATATTCTCTTTTTGCATTTTCTTGAGCAATTAATTTAGATACACTGAGAGATATACCAGAAGCAGATAAGGTCCAAGCTAACATATAAACTGGAAATACTAATTGGAAAAGCCCCATGCCTTCTGCACCTATTAAATTAGACATATATATTCTATATATAAATCCTAATATTCTAGTTATAAAATTAGCGACAGTAAGAATAAGAGCTCCTGTAACCAAAGTTCTTTTAGCCATAGAATATCTCCTAAAATATAGATTGTACTACAATTTATTCTAAAACGACTTGTACTATGCAAAATTTATTACTGAAATGTTGAGATGAATAGTAAATTTCTGTATAATATTTTTATTAGAATACAAAGGAAGAAGGGGTTTTATGGAAATAAACGAATGGAAAAAATTATTAATCCCATATGAACAAGCTGTAAAAGAACTTAAATTAAAATTTGAAAACATTCAAAATGAATATAGAAAATTAGATGAATATTCTCCTATTGAGTCTGTATCAGGGAGAGTAAAGAAAATATATAGTATTTTAGAAAAAGCTAATAAAAAAGGGATACCTATTAATGAAATAGAAGATAAAATAGAAGATATTGCAGGTATAAGAATCACATGTCAATTTGTTGAAGATATTAACAAAGTGGTAAAATTAATTAGAGAAAGAGATGGAAAAGATTTAAAAATTATAGAAGAAAAAGATTATATAAAAAATATTAAACCTAGTGGATATAGAAGTTATCACATTATTATAAAATACCCTGTTCAAACAGCCCATGGAGAAAAAGAAATATTAGCGGAAATACAAATCCGTACCTTAGCAATGAATTTTTGGGCTACTATAGAACATTCATTAAGATATAAATATAATAAAAATATGCCGGAATATATTCATGATAGATTAAAAAGAGCGGCAGAAGCAGCTTTTATTTTAGATAAAGAAATGTCTAAAATAAGAGATGAGATATTAAAAGCACAAGAGCTATTTGAAACAAAATCTAATATCGTTAGAGAAATATTTAAAAATATACAAAGTTTATATAATATAAGTGAGATAAAAGAAGCAGGGGAATTATATAAAAAATTTTTAATATTATGGGAAGAAGGAGATATAAAAAAATTAGATGAATTTAATAAAAAATTAGATACTTTAGCAGGAATTTATGGAGTACAAAAATTATAAAATCCCAAAAAAAAAGTGGGATTTTTTTCAATTTAAACAAAATAATAAAAATATTTATTTATAATTTAAAAAAATTATAAAAAAAATTATTTGAAAAAGTCAATGTAATCATGTATATTGACTAAAATACTATATACAGTATACAATAAAAATATTAAAAAAAATAATAATAATTAATAAAAGCAATAATTATAGTATAAAAAAATAGATATATAAGATGTATTGACATAAAAATAATAAAGTGATATTCTAAACATATAAAACCGACTGTAAAAGTAGGAATTAAATCTTGAGGTGATAGTATGAAATTATCAACTAAAGGAAGATATGGTTTAAAAGCAATGGTAGATTTAGCAATTCATAGTCAGGATAAGCATATTGCATTAAAACATATTGCACAGAGACAAGATATATCTGAACATTATTTAGAGCAATTAATTGCTGTTCTTAGAAAATCAGGTTTAGTAAAGAGTATTAGAGGTGCCCAAGGAGGATATACTCTAGCTCTTCCTCCTAAAGAAATAACTGTTGGAGATATCCTTAGATCTTTAGAAGGGTCTTTAACTCCTGTAGATTGTGTTGGAGAAGATCCAACTAGTCAATGTAAAGAATGGGATTTTTGTGTTACAAAAGATGTTTGGAAAAAAATAGGAGACAAAATAAACGAAGTAGTTGATTCTATTACATTAGAAGATTTAATAAAAGATTATGAAAAGATAAATGGTGAGAAAGAATATATGTATTATATTTAACTGGAATAAAGTTAACTGAGGAGTGATAAAAAATGCAAAAAATTTATTTTGATAATGCAGCAACTACTTCTATGAAAAAAGAAGTAATAGATGCTATGATGCCATATTTTACAGAAAGTTTTGGGAATCCATCTAGTATATATGAAATTGCAAGAGAAAATAAAAAAGCTTTAGATGAATCAAGAGATAAAATTGCCAAGTTATTAGGTGCAGATTCTAAAGAAATTTACTTTACTAGTGGAGGGACAGAATCTGATAATTGGGCTATAAAAGGAATTGCAGATGTTTACAAAGATAAAGGAAATCACATAATTACTTCATCTATTGAACATCATGCAGTACTTCATACTTGCGAATACTTAGAAAAGAATGGATTTGAAGTAACCTATCTTCCAGTAGATGAATATGGACAGGTTAATCCTAAAGATGTGGAAAAAGCTATTAAAGATAATACTATTTTAATTACAATAATGTATGCAAACAATGAAATAGGTACTATACAGCCTATAGAAGAAATAGGTAAAATTGCAAAGGAAAAAGGAGTAATTTTTCATACAGATGCAGTTCAAGCTGTGGGACATATTCCAGTTGATGTAAAAAAAGCAAATGTTGATTTATTGTCTCTATCAGGGCATAAGTTTCATGGGCCTAAAGGAGTTGGAGCTTTATATATAAGAAAAGGAATTAAAATAAAACCACTTCTTCATGGAGGAGCTCAAGAAAGAGGAAGAAGAGGAGGAACAGAAAATGTTCCAGGTATAGTAGGATTAGCTAAAGCATTAGAATTAGCAGTAGAAAATATGGAAGAAAACAACAAAAAGATGATAGAACTAAGAGATTATATTATAAAAGGTGTTACTGAAAAAATAGAGCATGTAAAATTAAATGGGCATCCTACTAATAGACTTCCTAATAATATTAATTTCACCTTTGATTTTATTGAAGGAGAATCTTTATTACTTTTATTAGATATGAAAGGGATATATGCTTCTAGTGGGTCTGCTTGTACTTCTGGCTCTTTAGATCCATCTCATGTATTATTATCCATTGGACTTCCTCACGAAAGAGCCCATGGTTCTTTAAGAATTACCATAGGAGATGAAAATACTAAGGCAGAAGCAGATTATTTTTTAGAAGTTTTACCTTCTATAGTTCAAAGATTAAGAGATATGTCTCCTTTGTATGAAGAATATAAAAAACAAAAAAATAGATAATATAAATGATAATATAAATGATAATATAAATAAAGAGAGGTGTTAGATATGATGTATAGTAAAAAAGTAATGGATCATTTTATGAATCCTAGAAATGTTGGAGAAATAGAAAACGCTTCAGGAGTAGGCGAAGTTGGAAATGCTAAATGTGGAGATATTATGAAAATATATCTTGATATAGAAGATAATATTATAAAAGATGTTAAATTTAAAACCTTTGGTTGTGGAGCAGCTGTAGCAACTAGTAGCATGGCTACAGAAATGGTGAAAGGTAAAACCATTCAAGAGGCAATGAAAATTACTAATAAAGCCGTTATGGAAGCATTAGATGGACTTCCACCTGTTAAGGTTCACTGTTCTGTATTAGCAGAAGAAGCTCTTCAAGCAGCTTTATGGGATTATGCACAAAAAAATGGAATAGAAATAGAAGGGTTGAAACCTCCAAAAAGTGGAGATCACCATCATATTCCAGAGAATGATGAATAAAATTCTGAGGTGACATCATGATAAAACAAAAAGTTGTTGTTGGAATGTCTGGAGGCGTAGATAGTTCGGTAGCTGCATATCTTCTAAAAAAACAAGGATATGAAGTAATAGGAATGACCATGCAAATTTGGCAGGATGAATCAAGAGAAGAAATAGAAGATAACGGAGGATGTTGTGGGTTATCTGCAGTTGATGATGCAAGAAGAGTGTGTCAAAAACTAGACATTCCTCATTATGTAGTTAATTTTAAAGAAGCTTTTAAAAATCAAGTAATAGATTATTTTGTAGAAGAATATTCTAATGGGAAAACTCCTAATCCTTGTATTGCTTGTAATAGATATATAAAATGGGAATCTATGCTTTATAAATCTCTTCAAATAGGAGCAGATTATATTGCAACTGGACATTATGCAAAGGTTATAAAACTTCCAAACGGTAGATATACTTTAAAAATGTCTGAAGCAATAGGTAAAGACCAAACATATGCTTTATATAATCTTACTCAAAATCAATTAAAATATACTTTAATGCCTTTAGGAGATTATAATAAAGATGAAGTTAGAAAAATAGCAAAAGATATAGGTCTTTTGGTGGCTAATAAACCTGATAGTCAAGAAATTTGTTTTATACCTGATAATGATTATAGTTCTTATATAGAAAAGAATTCTAATTTAAAATTTTCACAAGGGAATTTTGTAGATACTAAAGGAAATATATTAGGTAAACATAAGGGGATAATTCATTATACCATAGGTCAAAGAAAGGGACTTGGTATTGCAATTGGAAAACCTATGTATGTAGTTGAAATTAGGCCAGATAAAAATGAAGTAGTATTAGGAGAACATGAAGAAGTTTTTAAAAAGAAAGCTTATGCAAACAAACTGAATTTTATGGCTTTTGAAAAACTTGAAGGAAGTAAAAAAGTTACTGCAAAAATTAGATACAGTCATAAACCAGCTTTATGTACTATACAAATGATAGATAAAGATATAATAAAGTGTGAATTTGATACCCCACAAAGAGCTATTACTCCAGGACAGGCAATAGTATTTTATGATGGAGATATAGTTGTGGGTGGTGGAACAATTTTATATGGTTCAGAAAAATAAAAATCCTTGGGAGACCAAGGATTTTTATTTTGATAAAAATTCATATAATACAAAATTAATACTTTTAATGAAAAAAATTATTAGTAATAATTACAATAAATTTGATTAAAATTAATTATTTTTTGTTATAAATAATAAAGGAAATATTAAATGGTTGATTTTATTTTTTTAAACATGATAAAATATTCTAGGTTTTATTAACAAAAAAACTAGGGGGAGAACAATGCAATTTTATACCAAAATTTTATTTGCGTTCGTAGGAGGATTAGGATTATTTATTTATGGAATGCAGATTATGGGAGATGGTTTACAAAAATCTGCAGGAAATAAGATGAAGAGATTATTAGAGATTCTAACTAATAATCGTTTAATGGGAGTATTGGTAGGAGCAGCAGTTACAGCTATTATTCAAAGTAGTTCAGCTACTACTGTTATGGTAGTTGGATTTGTAAATGCTGGACTAATGAATTTAGTTCAAGCTGCAGGTGTTATTATGGGGGCTAATGTTGGAACTACAGTTACTGGATGGATTGTATCCATGGGTGAGTGGTCAAAGTTTTTAAAACCTTCAGAATTAGCACCAGTTGTAATAGCAATTGGAGTTTCTTTTGTTATGTTTTCTAATAAAAAATCTTTAAAACAAATAGGAGAGATACTTGCAGGATTTGGGATTTTATTCCTAGGATTAGAAATGATGTCAGACGCTGTTACACCTCTTAGAGACTTACCCGTTTTTTCTCAAGCATTTATTAGTTTAGGACATAATCCTTTTTTAGGAATTTTAGCAGGATTTGCAGTTACAGCTATTATTCAAAGTAGCTCTGCATCAGTAGGTATTTTACAAACTTTAGCAGCTGCTTCCTTAGTCCCATGGAATGCAGCAGTATATATTATAATGGGGCAAAATATAGGTACTTGTGTTACAGCTATATTATCTAGTATAGGAGCTACAAAAACAGCTAAAAGAGCTGCATATGTACACTTATTATTTAATGTATTAGGAACAATTATATTTTCGACAATTGCCATTATTTATTTTAATTTTATTAATCCAATCTTAGGACAGCAATTAATAAATATGACAGAAATAAGTATTGTTCATACTATATTTAACATATCTAATACTGTCATTCTATTTCCTTTCTGTAGTGTACTTGTATATTTATCAGGTAAATTTGTTAAAGGAGAAGAAGAAAAAGATGAAAGTAGTCTTCAACATTTAGATGAACGTATTTTAGAAACACCTAGTTTTGCAGTAGAAAATGCGATAAAAGAAGTAGTAAGAATGGCAAATATGTCAGGAGAAAATGTAAAAACAGCAATAGAAGCATTACTTGAAAAAAATGAACAAAAAGTAGAAAGAGTATTAAAAAGAGAAAAAAGTATAAATGAATTAAATAGAAATATCACTCAATATCTAGTAAAAATATCCAATTCACCTCTTAATGAAAAACAGAATACCATAGTTACAGGATTATTTCATACAGTTAATGATATAGAACGTGTAGGAGATCATGCTGAAAACATTGCAGAATTAGCTCAATTTGCAATTGATGAAAAAATACAATTTTCTGATTCTGCTGCGTTAGAATTAAAAACGATGGCAGAAAAATGTATTGAGTGTTATGAAGATGCAATAAGATCAAGAGAAGAAAATAATCCAGAATTAGCTAAGACCATAGAGCCTAAAGAAGATATTGTTGATAGAATGGAAGAAGAACTTCGTTCAAGACATATAAATAGACTTTCTAAAAATACTTGTAAACCTATATCAGGAATTGTATTTTTAGATGTAATAAGTAATTTAGAAAGGATATCAGACCATGCTTCAAATATAGCTCTTGGAGTTTTAAGTGAACATGGTATGAATAAAAAACATAGAAATCAATAAATAATAAATTATAAAAATAGATTTATATATTTAAAAAAATTTCTTGATATTTTATATTATATTCGTTACAATATAAACGAAGATATAAAATATCTTTTCTTATTTTTATTTGAGTGGGACTTAAATTGCGCACTAGGACAATAATGTTCCCGGGGAGCGTTTAGTATGAGAAATTTGCTTGCTACATTGCAAAAGATAATTCCTGATGGGATTTTAGGTTTAGAAAGAAGATACAAAATTTTAAAAACTATTATGTATTCAGAACCTATAGGAAGAAGAGTTTTATCTGCTAATCTTAATATTTCTGAAAGAATTATTAGGTCTGAAACCGATTTTTTAAAAAAAAATGGATTTATAAAAGTTAGTTGTTTAGGAATGGAAATTACTTTAGAAGGGAAAAATATTGTTTGTAATTTAGAAAATCTCATTCATGAATTAAAAGGGTTCAGTGAACTGGAAAAAAAAGTTGCTAAAATCTTAGATATTCCTAAAGTTGTTATTGTTTTAGGAGATGCTGATAAGGATGAAATAGTAAAAAAAGACATTGGAAAGGCGACAGCTAGAATTTTCGAAAATATTATACAAGAAAATAGTACTATTGCTCTTACAGGAGGAACTACTGTATCTAATATAATAGAAGCTATAAAAACTAATAATACTTATGAAAATGCATTTGTTTTGCCAGCTAGAGGAAGTATAGGAAATAAAGTAGAATATCAATCTAATACTTTAACTTCACAATTAGCACAAAAATTAGGAGCTAAATATAGATTACTTAATATTCCAGATAATTTAAGTAAAAAATCTTTAGAAAGTATTAGCAAAGAACCAGAAATTCAAGATATCCTAAAAAAAGTTTCTAAAACAGACATATTAATATTTGGTATAGGAAATGCTATTAAAATGGCTAGAAGAAGAAAAGTCCCTGAAGCAATTTTAGATTTTTTAAAAAGAAAACAAGCAGTAGGAGAAGCTTTTGGATATTATTTTAATTCAGAAGGAGAAATAGTATATGCTTCCCGTTCCATAGGCATTAGGTTAGAAGATATAAAAAAAATACCTTATAAAATTGCAGCTGCTGGAGGAAAATCAAAAGCTGAGGCAATTAAATCCATAAGACATTTACTTAAAGATGGCTGTATTGTAATAGATGAAGGAGCAGCTAATGAAATTATAAAAGATTTTAAAGATTAAATATGTTATTACGTTGTAAAAATACATTATATTTTGTATTTTTACAACTTAAAATAAAATTAAAAAATTAGGAGGAATTAACAATGGCAAAAATCGCAATTAATGGATTTGGACGTATTGGACGTAATGCATTTAAAGTAGCAATGGCAAGAGGTTTGGATATTGTAGCAATTAATGACCTAACTAATCCTGAAACATTAGCTCATTTATTAAAATATGATTCATGCTTTGGTAAATTTGATGGAACAGTTGAAGTTAAAGAAGGAGCTTTAGTTGTAAATGGAAAAGAAATCAAAGTAACAGCAGAAAGAAATCCTGCAGGACTTCCATGGAAAGAACTTGGAGTAGATATTGTAATTGAGTCTACAGGTATTTTTAGAAAAAAAGAACAAGCTCAATTACATATTGATGCAGGTGCTAAAAAAGTAATTATTTCTGCTCCAGGAAAAGGAACAAAATCTATTGTTATGGGTGTTAATGAAGGAGATTATAATCCTGATGAAGACCATATTATTGATAATGCATCTTGTACAACAAACTGTTTAGCTCCAGTTGCAAAAGTTCTTCATGAAAAATTTGAAATTAAAAGAGGTATTATGACAACAGTTCACTCTTATACAAACGACCAAAGAATTTTAGATTTACCTCATAATGATTTAAGAAGAGCACGTGCTGCAGCTGAATCTATTATCCCTACAACAACAGGAGCAGCTGAAGCAGTTGCTAAAGTTATTCCTTCTCTTAAAGGAAAATTAACAGGTATGGCTATGCGTGTACCTACTCCTACAGTATCAGTTGTTGATTTAACAGCAGAATTAGGAAAAGATGTAACAGTAGAAGAAGTTAATGCTGCACTTAAAGCTGCTGCTGATGATAAAGTATTAGGATATACTGATGAACCATTAGTATCCATTGACTTTAGAAAAGATTCTCGTTCTTCAATTGTTGATGGATTATCTACAATGGTAATTGATGGAAATATGGTTAAAGTTGTTTCTTGGTACGATAATGAATGGGGTTATTCCAATAGAATTGTGGATCTTACACAATACGTTGCTGAACGTCTATAATCATAGATAGACCCACAAAAGGTCCGGTTTTGTAGTAATGACTATAGGACCGGACTTTATTATTATAAATAATCTTAAGGAGTTGATTCCATGTTAAATAAAAAGACAGTAGATGATATTCAAGTTAAGGGAAAAAGAGTATTAGTTAGATGTGATTTTAATGTTCCTTTACAAGATGGAGTTATTACTGATGAAAATAGATTAGTTGCAGCTCTTCCAACTATAAAAAAATTAATTAATGATGGAGGAAAAGTTATTCTTTGTTCTCATTTAGGAAAACCAAAAGGAGAACCTAAACCAGAATTATCTTTAGCACCAGTTGCTAAAAGATTAAGCGAACTATTAGGAAAAGAAGTAGTATTTGCAAAAGATGATAATGTTGTTGGAGAAAATGCTAAAAAAGCTGTTGAAGCTATGAAAGAAGGAGATGTAATTCTTCTTGAAAATACAAGGTATCGTAAAGAAGAAACAAAGAATATAGATGATTTTAGTAAAGAACTTGCAAGTCTTGCAGATGTATTCGTAAATGATGCATTTGGTACAGCTCATAGAGCACATTGTTCTAATGTAGGAGTTACAAAATTTATTAATGGAGATTGTGCAGTAGGATATTTAATGCAAAAAGAAATTGATTTCTTAGGAAATGCTGTAAACAATCCAGTAAGACCTTTTGTAGCTATTTTAGGAGGAGCAAAAGTATCCGATAAAATTAATGTAATTAATAATCTTCTTGATAAAGTAGATACTTTAATAATAGGTGGAGGAATGGCTTATACTTTCCTAAAAGCAATGGGAAATGAAGTAGGAAAATCTTTACTTGAAGAAGATAAAATAGATTATGCAAAAGATATGATTAAAAAAGCGGAAGAAAAAGGAGTAAAATTATTACTTCCTGTAGATAATGTAGTTGCAAAAGAATTTAAAAATGATACTCCATATAAAGTAGTAGAAAGAGGAGGAATTGAACCTGATTGGGAAGGACTAGATATTGGTCCTAAAACAAGAGAACTTTTTGCTGATGCAGTAAAAGACGCTAAAACAGTTGTTTGGAATGGCCCTATGGGAGTATTCGAGTTTGAAAACTTTGCAAAGGGGACTATAGCTGTTGCAAAAGCTTTAGCAGAAACAGATGCAACAACTATCATTGGTGGAGGAGACTCTGCTGCAGCTGTAAATCAGTTAGGATTTGGAGATAAGATGACTCATATTTCTACTGGAGGAGGAGCATCTTTAGAATTTTTAGAAGGAAAAGAATTGCCAGGAGTAGCAGCAGCAGATGATAAATAAAAAATAAATTATTTTAGGAGGCATTTATGAGAAAAAAAATTATTGCAGGTAATTGGAAAATGAATAAGACTCCACAAGAAGCTATAAATTTAGTGGAAGAATTAAAACCCTTAGTAAATACTGATAAAGTAGATGTTGTTTTTTGTCCCCCTTTTGTATGCTTACCTGCTGTACTAGATGCAGTTAAAGGAACTAATATTGCCGTAGGTGCTCAAAATATGCATTATGAAGAAAGTGGTGCATATACAGGAGAAATAGCACCTAATATGTTAGTTGAATTAGGAGTAAAATATGTAATTATTGGGCATTCTGAAAGAAGAGCATATTTTGCAGAGACCGATGAAACTGTAAATAAAAAAGTATTAAAAGCTATTGAACATAACTTAATTCCTATAATATGCGTTGGAGAAACTCTAGAGCAGAGAGAACAAGGTATTACAGTTGATTTAGTACGTATGCAAACAAAAATTGCCCTAAAAGATGTACCTGCTGATAAAGCTAAAGATATAGTTATTGCATATGAACCAATTTGGGCAATTGGGACAGGAAAAACTGCTACATCAGAACAAGCTGAAGAAGTTTGTGCTTCCATTAGGCAAGTAGTAAAAGAAATCTATGACGAATCCGTTGCTAATAGTATTCGTATTCAATATGGTGGAAGCGTAAATGCAAAAAATGCAAAAGAACTTTTTAGCATGGATAACATCGACGGAGGATTAGTTGGTGGAGCAAGTTTAAAAATAGATTTTAGTAAAATAGTAAACTATAATGACTAGAAAGTTTATATAAAAGGAGTAGTATAATGAGAAAAAAACCAACTGTATTAATGGTGCTTGATGGTTTTGGTCTAAATGATAAATGTGATGGAAATGCAGTATGCAAAGGGAATACTCCAGTTTTAGATGGCCTGATGAAAAAATATCCTTTTGTAAAAGGATATGCTAGTGGCATGGATGTAGGTCTTCCAGAAGGACAAATGGGAAATTCCGAAGTAGGTCATTTAAATATTGGAGCAGGTCGTATAGTTTATCAAGAACTAACAAGAATAACAAAAGCGATTAAAGATGAAAGTTTTTTTGAAAATACTGAACTAATAGAGGCAGTAGAAAATTGCAAGAAAAATAATTCATCACTCCATTTATATGGTCTTTTATCAGATGGAGGAGTACATAGTCATAATACACATTTATATGCTCTTTTAGAATTAGCCAAAAGACATGGATTATCTAAAGTGTATATTCATACATTTTTAGATGGTAGGGATACTCCTCCAGCTTCTGGTAAAGATTATATGCAGGAATTACAAAATAAAATAGATGAAATAGGAGTAGGAGAAATTGTCTCTGTTATGGGTAGATATTATGCAATGGACCGTGATAATAGATGGGAAAGAGTAAAACTTGCCTATGATGCTATGGTTTTAGGTAGTGGAGAAAAATGCGATGACCCAGTTAAAGCAGTGCAATTATCTTATGATAAAGAAATTTATGATGAATTTGTTGTTCCCACAGTTATTACTAAAGATGGAGAACCTATCGCAACAATTAAACCAAATGATTCTATTATATGTTTTAATTTTAGACCAGATAGAGCAAGGGAAATAACAAGATGTTTTTGCGATGAAGAATTTGAAGGATTTGAAAGGGCAAATGGATTTTTCCCAGTAAAATATGTTTGTTTTACTGAGTATGACATTACCATTAAAAATAAATCTGTTGCTTTTAAACCAGAAAAACTTACAAAAACTTTCGGAGAATATATATCACAAAAAGGATTAAAACAGCTTAGACTTGCAGAAACAGAAAAATATGCTCATGTAACCTTTTTCTTTAATGGAGGAGTAGAAAAGCCTAATGAAGGAGAAGACCGTATATTAGTTCCTTCTCCTAAGGTTGCAACTTATGACTTACAACCAGAAATGAGTGCTATTGAAGTTACAGACCGTCTTGTTGAAGCAATTTTATCTAAAAAATATGATGTAATAATAATTAACTATGCAAATCCTGATATGGTAGGACACACTGGGATTTTAGAAGCAGCAATAAAAGCGGTAGAAACTGTAGATACTTGCGTTGGACGTGTTGTAGAAGCTATATTAAAAGTAGATGGACAAATGTTTATTTGTGCAGACCATGGAAATTCAGAACAACTAATAGATTATGAAAATGGTGAACCTTTTACAGCACATACAACTAATCCTGTACCATTTATTTTAGTAAATGCAGGAGAAGGAATAGATTTAAAAGAAGGTGGGAAATTAGCAGATATTGCCCCAACTCTTCTTGATTTAATGGGTATTGAAAAACCAGAAGAAATGACTGGTAATTCCCTTCTTGTAAGGTCATAGAAATTTGCGTTATAATAATATTTTATATAAATAAAAAACGAAAGGAGAAAAATAATGAAAGGATATTTAGAAATTTTAGATGTATTTGCAAGAGAGGTATTAGATTCAAGAGCTAATCCTACAGTAGAGGTAGAAGTAATAGTTGATGCTGAGGGCAGACAAGTTTTAGGTAGAGCTGCTGTACCTTCTGGAGCATCTACAGGAGCTTTTGAAGCTGTAGAACTTAGAGATGGTGGAGAAAGATATGTTGGAAAAGGAGTAAAAAATGCAGTAGATAATGTAAACAACATTATTGCTGAAGAAATTATAGGAATGAATGCTCTTGATCAAGTAGCAATAGACAAAAAAATGATTGAATTAGATGGAACACCTAATAAAGCTAAATTAGGAGCTAATGCAATTCTTGGAGTATCAATGGCTGTTGCAAAAGCAGCTGCAGAAGCTTTAGATATGCCTTTATATCAATATCTTGGAGGATTTAATGCTAAAGTATTACCTGTACCAATGATGAATATTTTAAATGGAGGAAAACATGCAGATAATACAGTAGACCTTCAAGAATTTATGATAATGCCTGTAGGAGCAAAATCTTTTAGTGAAGCATTAAGAATGTGTTCAGAAGTTTATCACAGCCTTAAAAAAGTATTAAATGATAAAGGATTATCAACAGCAGTTGGAGATGAAGGAGGATTTGCTCCAGATTTAGCGTCTTCTGAAGAAGCAATCCAAGTTATTATAGATGCAGTTGAAAAAGCTGGATATAAACCTGGAGATGATATTCGTATCGCTATCGATGCTGCTGCTTCTGAATTATACAACGAAGAAACTAAAAAATATCATTTCCCTGGAGAAAGTAAAATGAAGGGAGAAGAAGTAGTAAGAACATCCGAAGAAATGGTTGCTTACTATGAAAATTTAGTAAACAAATTCCCAATTATTTCCTTAGAAGATGGATTAAACGAAGAAGACTGGGAAGGATGGAAAATTTTAACTGAAAAATTAGGTAAAAGAATTCAATTAGTTGGTGATGATTTATTTGTAACAAATACTGAAAGATTATCTAAAGGTATTGAAAAAGGAGTTGCTAACTCTATTCTTATTAAAGTAAATCAAATTGGTACTTTAACAGAAACTTTCAATGCTATTCAAATGGCAAATAGAGCAGGGATGACTGCAGTTGTTTCTCACAGATCAGGAGAAACAGAAGATGCAACTATTGCAGATATAGTTGTAGCTGTAAATGCAGGACAAATTAAGACAGGAGCTCCTTGCCGTTCAGATCGTGTTGCAAAATATAATCAATTACTTCGTATTGAAGAAGAATTAGGAGATGTAGCAGAGTATTTAGGACTTGATGCTTGGTTTAACTTAAAATAATTTGAATTTATATTATATATTATAGAAAACTCGGCTCTTGCCGAGTTTTTCTTGAATACAAAAGTACTTTATGTTAAGATATTAATAATGGAATAGGAGGTGTAAAAGTGAAAATAGCTACTATTATTATATCAGTTATATATGTATTACTAGCTTTAGGATTAATAAGTATTGTATTACTTCAAGAAGGAAAATCTGCAGGACTTGGAAGTATTAGTGGAGGAGCAGAAACCTATTGGGGAAAGAATAAAGCACGTTCTTTAGAAGGAACTTTTGAGAAATATACTAAAATTAGTGCGGCTCTTTTTATTATATTGGCTTTAGTTCTTAATATACTAATTAAATAAAACAAATTTTTTAAATTTAATTATGTAGTTATTAAAAGTATTTAGAATTTAGGTTCTAAGTGCTTTTTTAAGTATTTATGATTTATATTTAGTATTAAAGTGCATATCATTAGGTTTGAAAAAGCCACTAAAATTTTATTTTTATAGAATTTTAGTGGCAAATTTTAATTTTACATAAAAATTATATATTTTATTTAATATAATTTAGTATTTTAATTTATGATAATAGCGACGACAAATAGCTTTTATAACTAGTGGAGATAATAAGCCACTATATTTTCCATTGATTCCTTCTAAGGCATAATCTTTTGTATCAAAAACCGTAACTTTAGCACTAACTCGATTTACAAAATTTTCAACACGATCAGTAAGATATCTAGCTTCATCTTCTCCTTATTAAAAAATGAAGAATATTAAATTATTGTATAAACAAAAAAGATGATAAATATACAGCCTCTTGTTTTTTTGTATCAATATGTTATAATATGAATACATAGTTAGATTTTGTTTAATATTTTATGATAAGGGGGACAATTATGGAAGTAACACCTCTTGATAAAAATTCTAGTACACCTTTATATCGCCAACTTATGGAGATTATTAAAGAAGAAATTAGAAATAATGTTTTAAAACCAAATGACAGAATATTAACAGAAACTGAATTGAGTGAAAAATATGATGTTAGTAGAATTACAGTTAGAAAAGCAATAGCAGAATTAGTTGAAGAAGGGTATTTGATTAAACAACAAGGAGTTGGCACTTTTGTTGCTGAACAAAAAATGGAAAGAAATATGTCAAAATTTATGGGATTTACTCATTCTTGTGAGATTATCGGGAAAAAATCTTCTTCAATTTTGCTGTTCGCTGGCTTAAAAGAGGCGTCTAATAAGGATATAAAAGATTTGCAATTAGAGAATGATTCTAATGTATTATCTATAAAAAGAGTTCGATTTTGTGATGATGTACCCGTCATGATAGAGGATGCTCGATTTTCAAAAAAATATTCTTTTTTATTAACAGAAGATTTAACAGGATCATTATATAAAATATTAAAAAAATACGAAATTTTCCCTTGTGATGCTTATAAAGAATTGGATGTATGTTTCCCCAGTGAAGAAGAAGCAGAACTTTTAAATATTGATTTAAATGTTCCTTTATTAAAACTTTATAGTGTTACTTTTGATAAGAAAAATACTATTATTCATAATACAAGGCAAATTATTAATCCACGAAGATTTAAAATGATTTTATAATATTATTTCCTTCAAAATAAAAATTACTCAAATTAGTCAGAGTAATTTTTATTTTTCTATTGATTATTTATTCGATATATAGTATATTAATACTATATATAACGATATAAATTCTTGTTTATATAAAGGCGTATAACTTAAGAAGTTTGCGCCTTTTTTTGTTTATATATAAACAAAATGCACAAAGCAAAAAAACAACAAATTATAATAATTGTATAAACAATAATATTTTAACGCTTAAAATATAAACAAAATTTATAATATAAATAAAAAAACAATTGCAAATATAATAAAGACGTTATATAATGAATAATAAATATAAACAAAAGGAGCATAGAGAATGATAAAAGTATTGGGACTTGGTGACAATGTTGTAGATAAATATATGCATACAAAAAAAATGTATCCTGGAGGAAATGCTTTAAATTTTTCAGTGTATTCAAAATTAATGGGGATGCATTCAGAATATTTAGGAGTATTTGGCGATGATGAACCA
Source organism: Defluviitalea phaphyphila (assembly GCF_001466305.1). Lineage (GTDB taxonomy): Bacteria > Bacillota > Clostridia > Lachnospirales > Defluviitaleaceae > Defluviitalea_A > Defluviitalea_A phaphyphila. The sequence goes on along the minus strand of NZ_JWID01000008.1, from coordinate 52,216 downwards.
GCTAAGCATGTATATTCTGTGCTTAAGTCTTTAGACATTCCCATGAGTCATTGCAGATATTATTGCGGTGAAAATGGATATGCAAAAGTAGCTATTAAAGAAGGAGATCGTATTTTTATAGGCTCTAATAAAGGCGGAGTAGCTAAAAATAATCCAATTATATTATAAAAATTAGATTTAGAATATATTAATGACTTTGATATTGTTCATACAAGTTGTTTTAGTTATATAGAAGAAGAACTTCCTAAATTAAGTAAGTTATCTTCTTTTATATCCATGGATTTTTCAAATAATTATTCAGAAGAATATTTAAAACAATGTTCTCCTTATCTAGATTGTGTTTGTCTATCTTGTGGAGATAAAAGTTTAGAAGAAATTTTAAAATTGATAAATGATATAAAAAATTATGGATGCAAACATATTATTATTGCGACTCGAGGAAGTTTGGGAGCAATTGTTATGGTAGATGGGAAAATATATGAACAGTCCCCTTGTTTAGTAAAACCATTAGATACTATGGGAGCTGGAGATTCTTTTATTACTTGTTTTTTAGTTAATTATATTGAAGGAATGAAAAATGTTACTGATTTTCCAAGTCAATCTCAAGAAAAGGGACTAGTTTCTATTAGAAAGTATCAAAAATATTTAGTTAAATCTGCATTATATAAGGCAGCTATTTATTCAGCTAATAATTGTTTAAAAGAGGGTTCTTTTGGATATGGAATAGAATTTTAATTTTATTATAGGAGGTATTATGGCACTAAATGCCTTAATATAAACATAAATTTAAAAGGAGGAAAAATTATGAAATTAAATTTATTGAAAAAAATTACTACGGTTATGATGATTTGCACATTATTATTTTCTTTAACAGCATGTGGAAGCTCAGAAAATGATTCTCAAAGTAATAATGAAACAAGTAATTCTAGTAGTTCATCCAGTTCATCTGAAAAAAAGGTACTTAAGTTTTTTCATAGATTTCCAGATGAGCCTTTTAATTCATTTATTGAAAAAGTAGTAGCATAGTATGAAGAAGAACATCCAGATATCGATATTGTTGTAACTAGTGCTCAAAATAATGCATATAAGGAGAAAATCAAGGTAGTTGTTGGAAGTGATGAATGTCCTGATGTATTTTTTAGTTGGGCAGGAGAATTTTCAGAAAGATTTATAAGAGCAGGCTTGCTTATGGATATTTCAGATGAATTTTATAACGATGAGGAATGGTCTTCTTCATTATTATTATCACAAGTAAATGAATATCGTGATGGAGATGTTCTTTATGGTTTACCTTTTAGATTAGATGCTAAAATGTTTTTTTACAATATTGATATATTTAATGAATTAGGTCTTGAAGTTCCAGAAACTTGGGATGAGTTTATTCAAGTATGTGAAACTTTAAAACAAAATGGAATAACACCTATTGCATATGGTAATCAAGACCAGTGGCCATCATCACATTATATTGGTTCAATTAATCAAATGGTTGTAAATAATGAAACAAGACTAAAAGATTTAGAACCATCGACTGGAGAATTTACAGATCCAAATTATGTTTTAGCGCTAGACTATTATCAACAACTTATTCCATATTTTAATGATTCACCAAATGCTTATTCTCATGATATGGCTAGAAATATTTTTTCACAAGAAAATGCAGCAATGATTTATGCTGAATTAGTTGAAATTCCTTATATAAAAGAAGAAAATCCTGATTTAAATTATGGAATGTTTGGATTTCCTTTAATAGAAGGAGAAGGTGATCCTACATTATTAACTGGTTCTCCAGAAGGTTTTGTTATTTCAGCAAATACAAAATATCCTGAGGAAGCTATCGATTTTCTTAAATATTTAACAGGGCCAGAAGTAGGAAAACAAGAAGTTCAAGAAGTTGGCTGGTTTAATGCAGGTAAGGGTATTGTTGATGGATTAGAGGATCAAAAATTATTAGAAGCTTATGAAATATTAGAAGGTGCTGAAAAAATGGCAGGCTGGTTTGATAGTTCTTTATATTCTACAGTTTGTAATGAGTATCTTATCGTAACCTCTGTTTTGACAAATGGAGAGATGACTCCAGAAGAAGCTATGAGTAAAATTCAAAAGGTAGCACAAGAAGCTCAAACACTAGTACAAGATACTGAAGACAATTAATTTATAACATAATTTATGTGGCGCTCATTATAAAGTATTTTATAATCGAGCGCCCTATAAGAAAGAGGGTGAAATAAGGATGAAGAAAAAAGTTTTAGTTCCTTATTTATATATAATTCCAGGTCTTTTTATGGTTTTGTTTTTTGTATATATTCCTGTCGTATCAAACTTTATATACAGTTTTTTTAGATTATCATCTTATTCTGCAGAAAAAATTTTTGTTGGATTTGAAAACTATATAAAATTATTTACCGATGAAGTTTTCTTGATTATGATTAGAAATAATATATATTATGCCGTTATATCTCTTATTGTTCAAGTTGGGATAGGTACTATGTTAGCTATTTTAATAGAAAGTAAATATAGTGGGAAATTTAGAAATTTATATAGAAATATTTATTTTATTCCTGCATTAATATCATTAACAGCAGTAGGATTACTTTTTAAGTTTGTTTATTCTCCAGACATAGGACTTTTAAATTCTGCTTTACGTTTTTTAAATTTAGATGGATTGACCCATGCTTGGTTAGGAGAATCTAAATTAGCAATTTTCTGTGTTATTGCTATGAGTCAATGGCAATTTACAGGATATATAACAGTACTAATGGTGGTTGCTGTTCAGAATATTCCAAAGGAATATTTAGAAGCTGCTGAAATAGATGGAGCAGGTCCAATAAAGAAAGTTATAAATGTAATGTTACCATTGGTAAAAGAACAGTTATTAGTATGTTCAATTATCACAATTATTGGAGCATTTAAATTATTTACAGAGATTTATACAACTACCAGTGGAGGTCCGGGCAATAGTTCTCAAGTGTTAGGAGTATATTTGTATCAAAATGCATTTTTACACGATGATATGGGATTAGCTGCTGCAACAGGAGTTTTAATTTTTATAATAACTGTTGGAATATCTATTATTCAAATTAATGCTGCAAAATCTGGAGAAGTATAGATGAAGGAGGGAAGTCGATGAACTATAAATCTTCAAATAAGAAAAAGCCTACTAAAGAATACATTTTAAAAATATTATTAAATATATTTTTTATATTTTTGAGTTTTATGATTATTCTTCCATTATTATGGTTAATTATTAATTCATTTAAAACCAATAGAGAATTATTTAAAAATTCTTTAGCCCTACCTGAAAAATGGTTATTTAGTAACTATAAAGAAGCATGGGATAAAGGATTGTTTTCATATTTTAAGAATTCAGTTATTGTGAGTTTTATTTCTTTGATTTTTATATTATTTTTTAGTTCTTTATTGGCATATGGCATTACTCGTTTTAATATAAAATTTAATAAAATAATCTTTTTTGTTGTATTAGGAGGAATGGCACTTTCTGAGCAGGTTGCATTAGTACCTTTATATAAAATACTTCAGAATCTTAATTTATATAATACTTATTTTGCACTGATTTTGCCATATATTGCCTTTAGAATACCGTTTACAGTATTTCTAATGAGGGCGTATTTTCTCTCTATACCAAAGGAACTTGAAGAAGCTGGATATATTGATGGATATAATAGTTTTCAAATTTTTTATAAAATAATTGTACCAATTAGTAAGCCTATTTTTGCTTCTTGTGCAATTGTAAATTTAAATTTTGTTTGGAATGAGTTTTTATTTGCAAATGTATTTTTAGAAAGCAAAAGTATTATGACTATTCCCATAGGGTTAATGACATTTCAGGGAGATATGAAAGCTAATTATACAGTTATGCTTGCAGGTATTACTATAGCTTCTATACCAATGATTGCTATGTTTTTAATTATGCAAAAGCAGTTTATAGAAGGATTAACTTCTGGAGCTGTAAAAGGATAGAAATTAATTTTAAAAAAAACATTGACATAACGTTATATAACATTATATAATCAAATAGACAAATAAATTTATAATAGAAAGGAGTAATAATATGAAAAAAGAACATATAGATCAAATTAATGCAGCAGTTGAAGCAGTTAAAAAAAGAAAAGAAATTAATCATTTTTACTTTGTAGCTTGTGGAGGGTCCATGGCATTATTTAAACCAGTAGAGTTTATTATGGATTGTGAATGTGAAATACCTGCTACAGTTTATACTGCAAATGAATTTATTCATCGTTCTCCAAAAGCGTTAAATGAAAATTCAGTTGTAATTTCATGTTCTATGAGAGGGGAAACACCTGAAACAGTTAAAGCAACTAAGATAGCTAGAGAAAAAGGAGCTCTTACAATTTCAATGTCTCACGTTGTGGGGTCATCTTTATGGAATGCTTGTGAATATCCAATTCACTATGATTGGTTAGAAGAAGAAGATATGACAAATCATAATCATACAATTTTATATTCATTAATTTTTAATATACTTAATGCAATTTCTCCATCAGATAAATATGCAAGAGCTTGTAGGGCAGTAGAAAGAATGGATGCTGTTTTTAAAGCTAATAAAGAAAAATACAAAGAAGCTGCTAAAGAATTTGGTTCAAAATACAAAAAAGAAGAAATTATATATACCATGGCTAGTGGAGGCAGCAGTGGACCGGCATACTCCTTTGCAATTTGTATTCTAATGGAAATGCAGTGGATTAACTCAAGCTTTATTCATGCGGGAGAGTATTTCCATGGGCCATTTGAAATAACAGATAGTGATGTACCTTTTATTATTGTAAAGGGTATTGATCAAACAAGACCATTAGATGAAAGAGCTCATGCATTTTGTAAGAAATTTTCTGATAAGATAGTTTTAATTGATGCTGCTGATTTTGATATGAAAGATATAGATGAAGATTTAAAAGGATATTTTGCTTCTATAGTTGTTGGAGTTGTTCTTAGAGAATATGCAAATGCTTTAGCAGAGTTTCGCGGACATCCATTAACTGTCAGAAGATATATGTGGAAAATGGAATATTAAATTTTAATTTTATCTTTTAAATTCTTATTGTGAAGATATAGCATAAAAAAGTTACTAAAATCTTATAAAATTAAAGATTCTAGTAACTTTTTTATGCTATAATAAATACAAAATAAAGTAGTGAAAAAGTTACACACTTTGTTTAATCAAAGTGTGTTTTTATATAAGTTTTATGTTTAGGGTTTTAATTTCATAGGTATACTAAAGATAAGAAATATAGAAAGAAAAAAGGATGTGTTGTTATGGATCGAATAAACATAAAAGAAAAAAAAGAACTTATATTGGACTTTATGAAACATAAAGATTATGTTCCTATGAAAATAAAAGAGTTGATGATGATATTACAAGTTCCTAATAAGGAAAGAAAATTATTAGAGCAGATATTAGAAGAATTAATTAAAGAAGGAAAAGTAATAAGAACTAAAAGAGGTAAATATGCCATACCAGAAACTTTAAATATGGTTATTGGTACATTTCAAGGAAATCCTAAAGGATATGGATTTGTAATATTAGAAGATCCTGATGCTAAAGATATATTTATTCCGGCATCTTCTGTTAATGGTGCTATGCATAAGGATAAAGTATTATGCAAAATAACAAAATCAGCAGTAAAAGAAAAAAGCGCAGAAGGAGAAATTATTCAAATTATAGAAAGAGGTTCAGATAAAATAGTAGGAACATATGAGCAAAGCAAATATTTTGGCTTTGTAATTCCTGATGATAAGAATTTTGCAAAAGATATTTTTATTTCAAAAGGACATAATCTAGGAGCTGTTGATGGACATAAGGTAGTTGCCAAAATTACAAATTGGGGAAAGGATAGAAGAAATCCTGAGGGAGAAATCATTGAAATATTAGGACATATAAATGATCCCAATACAGATATATTAGCTATTATAAAACAATTTGACATTCCTACAGATTTTCCAGAGGAAGTAATGAAATATATAGAAACTATTCCTCAAGAAGTACAAAAAGAGGACATGATAGGAAGAGAAGACCTTAGAGATGTAAGAATGGTTACTATTGATGGAGAAGATGCTAAAGATTTAGATGATGCTATTTCCTTAGAAAAATTACCTAATGGATTATATAGGTTGGGAGTACACATTGCAGATGTAAGTCATTATGTAAAAGAAAATAGCCCCTTAGATAAAGAAGCTTTAAATAGAGGAACTAGTATTTATCTGGTTGATAGAGTTATACCTATGCTTCCTCATAAACTATCAAATGGAATATGTTCTTTAAATGCAGGGGTGGATAGATTAGCACTCAGTTGTATAATGGATATTGATAAAAATGGAAATGTTAAAGACCATAGAATTGTAGAAACAGTTATTAATATAGATGAGAGAATGAGTTATACTAATGTAAAGAAAATATTAGTAGATCAAGATAAAGAATTAATGGATAGATATAAGGATTATATAGACTTTTTTAAATTAATGGAGGAGTTATGTATTATTTTAAATAAAAAAAGAGAAAAAAGAGGAGCTATAGACTTTGATTTTGAAGAAGCAAAGATTATTTTAGATGAAGAAGGAAGACCAATAGATATTAAACCATATGAAAGAAATATTGCTACAAAAATTATAGAAGAATTTATGTTAGTATGTAATGAAACTATAGCAGAGGATTATTTCTGGCAGGGAACTCCTTTTATATATCGTTCTCACCAAGACCCTGATCCTGAAAAAATATTAAAACTTTCAACTTTTATTCATAATTTTGGATATCATATAAAAGGAACAAATAATATTCATTCTAAAGATTTGCAAAAAATTTTATCTGATATAGAAGGAAAACCAGAAGAAAATGTAATAAGTAGATTAATTCTTCGTTCTATGCAGCAAGCAAGATATACTGTAAATAACGATGGACATTTTGGACTGGCTGCTAAATATTACTGCCATTTTACATCTCCTATAAGACGATATCCTGATTTGCAAATTCATAGAATAATTAAAGCAAATATTAATGGAACATTAGATGAAAGAAAACAAAATCGCCTAAAGAAAAAGATGCCAGAAATAGCAAAACACTGTTCCATAAAAGAGAGAACTGCAGAAGAAGCAGAAAGACAAACAGAACAGCTTAAAAAAGTAGAATATATGAAAGACAAAATAGGAGAAGTATATGATGGAATAATATCAGGAATTACCTCTTGGGGTATGTATGTAGAACTTCCTAATACAGTAGAAGGACTTGTTCATATAACAGAGATGGACGATGATTATTATATTTTTGATGAACAACACTACTTATTGATAGGAGAAAAACGAAAAAAGATTTATAGATTAGGAGATAAAGTAAAAGTAAAACTGATAAAAGCTGATATGATTCAAAGAACAATAAATTTTTCGTTGATAATGGAAGATGACGATAAAAATATCAAGGAGGAAATATAATGGGGTTTTATGATACTTTAAGTAATTATTATGATAAAGTTTTTCCATTATCACTTCCATGTAAAACATTTATAGAAAAAAATATCTCTAAAAATAAATTAGACATATTAGACGTAGGATGTTCTACGGGAGAGCTAGATATATTTTTAGGAAAAAAAGGACATAATGTTTTAGGAATTGATTTAGACAAAAAAATGATAGAAATTGCTAAAGACAAAATAAAAGGGGAAGCTCTCAAAGTAGAATTTAAAGTGATGAATATGGAAGAATTAGAAACAAATTTGTCAGAAAATAAATTTGATATAGTTATATGTATTGGGAATACATTAGTTCATTTATCTGATATTTATAAAATAAAAAAAGTTTTAAAACAAATGTTTTCTCTTTTAAATCCTGGAGGAAAAATAATTTTACAAATAATTAATTATGATAGGATAATTGCAAAAGATATAAAAAAATTACCTCTTATAGAAAATGAAGATATATCGTTTATAAGAGAATATGATTATAACAAAGAATCTAATAAAGTTATATTTAAAACTACTTTAGAAGTAAAAAAAGAAAATTTAAAATTTGAAAATGAAATATCATTATTCCCTTTGAGATTTGAAGAATTAAAGACTATATTATATGATTTAGGATTTAAAAATATGGAATGGTATGGAAATTTTAATGGAGTTCCTTATCAATGGGATTCTTATGCCACAGTAGTGACAGCACAAAAATAAAACTAAGCTTAAGCTTAGTTTTATTTTATAATTCTTCTATAAATTCAACTCCTTCTAATCCTCCTATTAAAGAAAGCAATTCTTCATGATGTTTTTTTTGTGGTTGTTTAATAGTGATAAAACATCCTAAATTTCCTTCCTTTACAATAGTATCTTTATTTGTATCCATATAGATTATCTCTAGATTATTATTTTTTAAAAATTTAATTAATTTTCTAAGATACTTTCCACTGTTTAATTCAATATATAAATCAACAAGTTTAGATTTTGATAATATTTGATTATCTACTTTATTTAAAATAGTCATTACTCCAAAGATAAAGGCACAGCTAATAATAGCTCCTTCATAAAATCCAATGCCTATAGCTAATCCCATACAAGCTGAAGCCCATAATCCAGCAGCAGTAGTAAGTCCTTTAACTTGATGTTTACCAGTTAATAAAATAGTTCCTGCACCCAAAAAACCTATTCCACTAATAACTTGGGCTCCAAGTCTTGAAGGATCTCCTCCAACATTTAAAGATTCTACTATGTACTGATTTGTTATCATAGTAAGACTAGAACCAATACAAACTAATATATGAGTTTTAAATCCAGCAGCTCTATTTTTTCGTTCCCTTTCCATACCAATAATACCACCGCATATTACAGCTAAAGTAAGTCTTACAATAACTGAAAAAGTATTTACTTCTTTTAATAAAGTAAAAATATTTTCATTCATTCTACTGCCCCTTTCATAATTGATAATTAGAATTTATTTTTAAATTTTATATGTCTATTAATTGTATTTATTTATGTAAAAAATTATTTTGTATAAAAAAATTATTTATATAAAAAATTAAATAGAGAAGATATAAAAAGCAAATTTGAACAATACTATAAAATTAAAATATTAAATTAAAGCACTATTATAAAATATTTAAAATTATCTATCAATAATTAGTTTAATAATAAATATAAAATTTAGTTTTAAAATAAAAAATAAAACCTTTTTTGTATTCAAAAAATAACTTAAAGATGATAAACTATAGTATATCATATTAAATCGCTCAGAATAATATATAATTTATATTTAAATGGAGGCTTAAAATGAAAAAAATATTAAGTTTATTAGCAATTATTATTATATTATTATCAGGATGTTCAAGTAATTCTAAGGATATTTTAAGAGTAGGAATGGATTTAAAATATTTTCCGTTTACAGGTATGGATGAACAAGGAAATCCAGTAGGGGTAGAAGTAGATATTGCTAAAGCTTTGGGAGAATATCTAGGTAAAGAAGTACAAATCGTTAATACAGAATTTTCAATGTTAATTCCTGCCTTACAAAGCGAGGAAGTAGATATTATTATAGGCTCTATGTCTATAACTGAAGAGAGAGAAAAGACAGTAGATTTTAGTAATCCATACTTATATCAAAAAATTGTAGCTTTAGTTAATAAGGATTTTGCTAAGAAGCATGGTATTAATGATGAGATGTCAGTTGAAGAATTGTTTAGTATTAAAGATACTAGATTCATTGGAATTACAGGATCTATTTCTGCAGAGATTCCTCAATCCTATGGATTTGAAGTTAGAGAAGTAACAACGGATGCAGTAGCTGAAAGGGAAATAGCGACTGGCTCAGCAGATATTTTGGTTGGATCTTATACTTTATATGGCAAATATGCCAATAATAAAGAAACAACCATTATATATAAAAATCCTATAGAAATATCAGAAGTAGGAATGGCAGTTAAGCAAGGGAATACAGAGTTATTAAAACAAGTAAACGAATTTATTAGCCAAATGGAATCTAGCGGTTTAAATGATAAGTTACGTAAGGATTGGGATGCGGAAATTGCAAAAAAAATGTTTGATGAAACTAAGACATTGGATTACTATCTTAAGAAAAACTAATTTATTTAAATACAAAAGTTAAGGTGATTTTATGAAAAAATTTAAATTGGTACAGATTGTATTAGCATTTTTATTATATATATTTTTATTTGTTTTTATTATTAATGAAGTAGCAGATGTCCTAGATTTTACATTCTTAATAGAAAATAAAAGTATGTTAATTAACGGAGCTATGCTTACAATAGGTATGAGCATAGCATCTTTTATAAGTAGTACTATAGTAGGTTTTATTATATTTCTTATGACAGAATCAAAAATAGTTTTTCTAAAGACCATTGCAAATATTTATAAAGAGATTATTATGGGAACGCCTCTACTAGTGCTTGTTTTTGTTGTAGTTTATATTATAGGGGTTGCCATAGGAATACGAAATAAAATGATGTTAGGATTTTTATCCCTTACTTTTTATATGAGTCCTTATATGACAAATGTTTTTGAAGGGGCTTATAAATCTATTGACAGCAGTCAATTTATGGTAATGGATTTTTATGGATTTAATTTATATCAAAGATATCGTTATATTATCCTTCCACAAATGATTAGACCAATTATTCCAGGACTTATTAATAATCTTTCAGGAATTATTAAAGGAACGTCTATATTAAGTACCATTGCTATATCAGAAATTTTTTACGCTACAAGTATTTTATCAAATAAAAGTTATAGATATATAGAAGGATATTTTGTACTTTGGATGGTTTATCTTATAATAACTATTCCTTTATCAAGACTAGCAAAATACTTATCTAGACAAGAAAACTATTGAAGGTGATTTTATGAAAATATATTTAAAAGAAGTTTCAAAAAGTTATGATAAAAAGGTTATAGATAATATAGATTTAAACTTAGAAGGATATGATGCAGTTGCTATTATAGGTAAAAGTGGATGTGGGAAATCAACTCTTCTAAGATTAATGACAGGAATAGAAATGCCTGATAAAGGAAGGATTATTGTAAATGATAAAGAATTAAATAAAAGCAATTTGATAGAATATCAAGATAATATTGGTATTGTATTTCAAAAACATAACCTTTTTCCTCATTTAACATTACTTCAAAATATAACTTTAATTTTAGAAAAAATAAAAAAACTACCCAAAAAAGAAGCCAAAGAAAAGGCAATTAATTTATTAGATAATCTTCATTTAAAAGATCAAATGAATAAGCGTCCTAGATTTGTTTCAGGGGGACAAGCTCAAAGAGCTTCTATTGCAAGAGCCCTAGCAACAGATCCAGAAGTAGTATTTATGGATGAACCTACCGCAGCTCTTGACCCTATACTTACAAAAGAAGTTCTTGATTCAGTTATTGGACTAAGAAATTTAGGAACTAAATTTGTATTTGTCACCCATGAAATCTATTTTGTTCGTAAATTTGCAGACTATATTATTTTTATGGACGAAGGAAAGATAGTAGAACAGGGAACTCCTAATATATTAGATAACCCTCAAACTAAAAGACTACAGCTATTTTTAGAAAATGAAGGGAGATAATAATGACAATTAAAGAAATTTATGAAAAATTAGAAGAAGTAGGTGTATTATTATAAGAAAAATTTATAGAAATATAATTATTTATAATTTTACATTATAATTATGTAATGTTATAATTACCTCTGTCATTAAAAAAAGAGATGATGAGGTGATTAAAATGCAAAAAGTTAAAAAACTAATTCCTGGAACAATTTTTGTTCTAATTATATCTTATGCATCAATATTAATAAATGATTTATTAAAGAGTTATATAAACCTTGAAGCTCTTACTATAGCAATAATTATTGGAATAATTTATAACAATACGGTTAAAACCCAAGAAATTTTTCAAGAGGGAATAAAATTTTCCTTAAAAAAATTATTAAAAGTGGGAATAGTTCTTTTAGGATTCAAGTTAAATTTTAATGCCATACTTAAATTAGGACCTAAAATACTTATAATGGTATTAATATTTGTCCCACTTGTTCTCTTATTGGCTATATTATTTGGGAAAATATTTAAAGTAAATAAAAAATTATCTACCCTAATAGGAGTAGGTTCATGTATTTGTGGAGCATCAGCAGTGGTTGCTATGGCACCATGCATTAATGCCGAAGAAGATGATTCAGTAATAGCAGTATCCGTTGTTAGTTTTTTAGGAGCTATAGGAGTATTAATATATTCTGCTATTGCAGTAAGTGGATTTGATTTAACTCCAACTCAATATGGAGCATGGTCAGGTATTTCACTGCAAGGAGTTGCTCATGCAATAGCAGCAGCCTTTGCATTAGGAGATGCTTCAGGAGAAATAGGAACATTTGTTAAAATGGCAAGGGTTTTAATGTTAGTACCTGTTTCCTTAGCATTAGGTTTTATGTTTAAAAATGATACTGCAAGTAAAAATAAGGTTAAATTTCCAATATACGTACTATATTTTATTATAGCAGGAATTATTAATTCTCTTGGGATATTACCAGCATTTATAACTAATATACTAATTTATTTAAGTTCTTTATTTATTTTAATGGCTATGACAGCTATGGGATTATCAGTAGATTTTAGAACTATAGTTAATAAAGGAGTAAAAGCACTTTTAGCAGGAACAGTTTTATTTATACTCCTATCTAGTACAAGTCTATTAACTATCATAAACATTTTATAAAAAAAGCTAATAAAGATTAATTCCATTAAAATCATGGAAAAATCTTTATTAGCTTTTTTATAATTAATTTATTAGGATCTAAGCTTTTCACAATCAATTCTCCTATAAATGTTTATATAATATAATATTCATAATAAATATAAAGGTTACAGTAATTTAAAATACAAATTATTATATGATATAATAAAGAAAAAGAATTTTGTCATAATGTAAAAAAAGTATGTAGGGATAAAAAGATGAAAAACGAACTAATAAATCGTATTAATTATAAAAACATAACAAAAAATTTAGATTTTAAACAGTAATATCCCTTAAAGATTAAGATAGTATATAAGAAAAATTAAATATTAACATTAAATATATTATGGTAGGAGATAGATATGAATTTGCCAGTAGAATTTACAGAAAAGATGAAAAAACTTTTAAAAGAAGAATACGAAGATTTCTTAAAAAGTTATGATGAAAATAAAAGCAGAGGACTTAGAATAAATACATTAAAAATATCCATAGAAGATTTTATAAAAATAAACCCTTTTAATTTAGAAAAAATCCCTTGGGTAAAAGAGGGATTTTATTATGGTGAAGAAGATAGACCGGGAAAACACCCTTATCATGAAGCTGGACTATATTATATCCAAGAACCTAGTGCTATGGCGGTGGTAGAAATTTTAAATCCAAATCCCGGAGAAAAAATTTTAGATTTATCTGCAGCTCCGGGAGGAAAAGCGACTCATATAGCTTCTAAAATGCAAGGTGAAGGATTTTTATTAGCTAATGAAATTCATCCAGCTAGGGCAAAAATTCTTGCTAGAAATATAGAAAGATTAGGGATAAAAAATGCAGTAGTAACTAACGAATCTCCAAGTGATTTATCAAAAGAATTCATAGCTTATTTTGATAAGATTTTAGTAGATGCTCCCTGTTCAGGAGAAGGAATGTTTAGAAAAGATTATGAAGCATGTAATCAGTGGAGCATTGAAAATGTAAAAATGTGTGCTAATAGACAGTTAGATATATTACAAGAAGCTGCTACTATGTTAAAAGTAGGAGGAAGATTAGTATATTCTACTTGTACCTTTTCTCCTGAAGAAAATGAAGGAACTATAAGTAAATTTTTAAAACTCAATCCCAATTTTGAAATAGAAGATATTAAAACTTATGAAGGCTTTTCAAAAGGAAGAGGAGATTGGGTCAATGATGGAAATATTAATATAGATAAGACCATTAGAATTTGGCCTCACAAGGTAAAAGGAGAAGGACATTATATAGCAGTTTTAAAAAAGATTGATGGAAAGGAAACACCTAAAGCAAAAGCTTTTAATAGTTTAAAAGATACAAAAATATTAAAAAGTTATTTTGAGTTTTGCAGAGAAAATTTAAATATTACTCCAAAAGGAGAATATATATTATTTGGAGAGCAACTATATATAATGCCAAAAGAAATGATATCCCTAAAAAATTTAAAAATCATTAAACCGGGATGGCATTTAGGAACAATAAAAAAGAATATTTTTAAACCTTCCCATGCCCTAGCTTTATCTTTAAAAGATAAAGAAGCTAATTATAAAATAAATTTTAATAGGGATTCTAAAGAAATAATATCTTATTTAAAAGGAGAAACTATAAGAATAGAAGGTGAAAAAGGTTGGTATTTAATAGAAGTAGATGGATACTCCATAGGATGGGGAAAACTAAGTAATAATACATTAAAAAATCATTATCCAAAAGGACTAAGGTGGCTTTAAGCCACCTTAAAATTTTTTTCTTTACCCTCTTGACAAAAGATTAAATATTTTCTAAAATATTATTAGCACTCACCAAAGGTGAGTGCTAACAGAAAAATAATAAAGGAGGAATTAGTATGTTTGATATGATGCCTTTTAGAAGGAACAGTTTTAATAGAAAGGACGACTTTTTCGCTCCGTTTTTTCAACATTTCTTTGATGATGATTTTTTTCCAATGATGAGTAGCATGAATGGAAACTTCAGAGTTGACTTAAAAGAAACAGATGATAATTATATAGTAGAAGCAGACTTACCAGGAATACAAAAAGAAAATATTGATATAGATTACACTAATAACTACTTAACTATAAATGCAAAAAGAAATGAAGAAATCATAGAAGACAAAAAAGAAAACTATGTAAGACGTGAAAGACACTATGGAGAATTTAGAAGAAGTTTTTATATAGATAATGTAGACGAAAACAACATAGATGCAAGTTTTAAAAATGGTGTATTAAAAATCGTTCTCCCCAAATTAAACAAAGGTAAAACTAATAGAAGAAAAATAGACATTCGCTAATACAATTAGCCCCCTTAATACCCCCCCTTATGGGGGTTTTTTTATTGAAAAAATTATTTTATTTTTGTAAAATAAAATCAAAATATTAAATAATTTAAAAAAGTGAAAATATATTAAAAATAAAAATACTAATTATAAAATATAGAGGAGGAAATCTATTGGTTATAGATGATAAAGCATGTCTAGCTGTTGCTTCTCTTTTGCATGATATAGGTAAATTCATGCGTAGAGCAAAAGTTGTTAAACAATATATTTCTCATTATGCTGCTTCCCATGATTTTATAATAAATAATTTAAAAGGAAAAGGTATTTTTAATGATGAAGAAGTAAAGTTTATAGCAAATTTAGCCAAATTTCATCATGATAATAAAAATGAAACATGTCCTTTAGAAAATGGAGTTAAAAATAAATATTTAAAAATATTAATTCATTCAGATAGTGATTCGGCTTCTGAAAGAAAAGAATATACAGGCTATAAGGAAGGAAGTAAGGAACATGAACCTTTAGTTAATATATTATCATCTGTTAACAGTGCATTTATTGATACCTCTAATATTGAAGATATAAAAGTAAATTATGCTAAAAATTTTTATCCTTTTAATTTTACTGATAAATATGAAGGGGAAAAGTCAAATTTAGTTAAAGAACAATTTGAAAAATTTAAAAAAGAGTTTGAAGATATTGTAAATCAAAACATTTCAAAAGAAGAGTTTATTATATCCTTAAATTTTTTAATTAAAAAATATGCTTCTTATATAACATCTTCAGGTAAAGAAATAATAAGAGATATTTCATTATATCATCACACTTTTACTACTGCAGCTTTTGCTATTTGCAGATTATTAGATTATGAAACATATTCTTCAAAAAAACAGCAAACATATAAATTAATATATGGAAGATTTTTTGATATTCAAAATTATATTTTTCATAATTTAAACAAAAAAATAGAAAAACCTTTAAGAAGAATACTTACAAGAAGTAATTTAATAACTATTTTAAATGTTTTAATTCCTAATCAAATTGTAAAAGAAGTAGGACTTTATC
The DNA here is from genome assembly GCF_001466305.1 of Defluviitalea phaphyphila. Taxonomy (GTDB): domain Bacteria; phylum Bacillota; class Clostridia; order Lachnospirales; family Defluviitaleaceae; genus Defluviitalea_A; species Defluviitalea_A phaphyphila. The sequence continues at coordinate 36,148 of NZ_JWID01000008.1, read as the reverse complement.
CCTTTAATATAATCTTTAGTGGAGGAGGAAGCTTTTTAATAGTAGCTCCTCAAATTTTAGAAACAAAAATTCAAGAAGTATTAAGAGATATTCAAAAACATATTTCCATATTATTTGAAAACAAGTTTTATTTTGAATATGTTATAGAAGATTTGATGGTTAAAGAAAACAACAGAGAATATAGTTTTGAAAAATATTTTAAACAAGCAGCATATAAGCTAAATTCTAAAAAATATAAAAGAAATCAAGAGTTACTTAAAGCTGATTTTAATAACAAATATTATAAATGTTCTAATTGTGATATTAATTCTACCCATGAAAAATTATGCAGTGCTTGTTCTATAGAAAATAAATGGATGGATATAGATATTTTAAATTTTAGTATACCTTATAATAAATTAGATATTAAAAATATTAAAAATCCAAAGAATTTTGAAGGAGAAGGAGTCAAAATTTATTTTGATTATAATTTAGCAGAACATAAAAAATTAGTTATGGATATAAAAGAAATAGGTTCAACAAGAATTAAAAAAAATGAATCCTTTTGTATTAATTGTTTAGAAAAAGAAAAATGTGATATATCAGATGGAAAAGATATAAGCCTAGATTGTTTTTCTAATACTAGTGAAAACGACAGTATAATAGCAACATCTAAAATAGATGTAGATGATTTAGCTTTTATACTCTATGAAGTATATCCTTTTGACTTTATTAATGGAGAGAAAAAAGAAAGATATCCCTATTCTATTTCTAGATTAGCTTTTTTATCCAGTATAATAGATAATTTTTTTGTAAGTTATACTAAAAATTTCATAAAATACTATTACAATGAAAAGCTCTTACTTCTTTATGCAGGAGGAGATGACCTTTTAGTAACAGGAAATTATGAGGAAGTATTAAATTTTGTAGTAGATTTTGAAAAAAGATTTACAGAATATATATCACAAAAAGACAAAGAAAAAGAAATGACCCTATCAACAGCCATATTATTTCATAAACCGAACAAGCCATTTAACAGAGTTGTAGAAAATTTAAATGATTATATGGATTTTGCAAAAGAATCTAAAAATAGTGTAGTTATTAATAATATGAAATTTAGTTACAACCAATTAGAAAGAGCGATATTTTATAGCAAACAAATAAAAGAATTTATTGATAAAAAATATATATCAAGAAAATTTGTTTATGACATGTTAAGAATTCTTGAAATGCCAAAGAAAGGGACAATATATCAAGCAAAAAAATCAGCTCTTTATACCTACTATATTAATAGAAATGTTTTAAATAAAGAAATGGATAAAGATAATAAAGAAAATGATAGAAAAATAAAAGATGCAGTTAAAAATAAATTTAATATGCTTATGAATTCAGAAAACTTGGATATGTCAAAGTTTATATTAGAACTTGTCTTAAGGAAAAGTAAAACAAGGGGTGGATTAAATGCAGAAGATTAAAAATGACCAAAAAAAATTGGATAATAGTAAAAATTTTGATAATAGTATCAATAAGATTTTGAACGCACTTTCAGAAAAGATTAAAAAGGAATTTACAAAAGAAGATATTTTAAATAAAGATATTATAGATTTAGTTGAAGAATTTGCAGCAGCTCTTAGGGATAAGAAATTTATATCTAATAGTTCTATAAGAAATATATTTGATTCTTTTAAAAGCATACAGCTTAAAATGCAGCGAGATTTTATAAGAAGGCTTTCTGAAGAATCCTTTGATAAAAAAGTGGTAGAAGAAGAAATATTCAAAAAATATTATGTCTATATAAAACTTATGAAGGGAAAAACAAATTATATATTACAAAAAAAGAAAAAAGAAGATAAAAGTAAAGATAAAGGCTATGAACTATTAAGAAAATTTATAGAAACATTTATTGATAATATAAAATCCAAAAAAGAGTTTGATTATTTTATAGACCTATTTGAATGTGTTTTAGGGAATCTTAGATATGAGGAGTAGGAGGAATTATAATGGGAAAACTTATAAAAATAATTAATATAACAAAATTAATGAAATTAAAAACAGGGTTAAGGATAGTTGGTAGTGATGATGAAATAAAAATAGGTGGGATAGACAATCCTGTAATAAAAGATCCATTAACAGGACTGCCATATATTCCGGGGTCATCATTAAAAGGAGTTTTAAGGTCATCCCTTGAAATTGCCCGTGGTAAAGAAGAAGTATGTTCTTGTGGGGAATGTATAATATGTAAAATATTTGGCAAGGCAAATAATAAAGAAACAGAAAATTTAAGGAGCCATACTAGGATAATAGTTAGAGATTCATTTTTAACAGAAAAAAGTAAAATGATACTAAATGAAATACTTCCTTTTGGAGTTGAAATAAAAAAAGAAAATTCTATAGATAGGATAAAAGGAACATCAACTAGTCTAAGAACTTTTGATAGAATTCCAGCAGGATGCGAATTTGAAATTAATTTAGCATTAAAAATATTTGAAGAAGATAAAGATAAAGAAGAAGATTTACTAAATGCTCTAAACTTAGCATTTAAATTAGTTGAATATAATTATATAGGTAGTGGAGGAAGTAGGGGATATGGACAAGTTACTTTTACAGAGCTTAAATATGAAGAATTTGATGTAGCTAAGAAAGTTAAAGAATTATCCATAGATAGGGGAAATCTATGATATATAGAGCAGATTTTAAAATAAAAAATTTAAATGTAAGTCTTATATCTCCTACTATATTTGGAAATATTGCAAAGGTATTATATGAAATTTTTGACGAAAAAAAAGCAGAAGAATTAATAGAATATATGATTTCAAGTAATTTATTAATAAGTGATATGTTATTAAAAAATGAATTTCCTTATTTTAAATTTGAAAATAATATTTTTGATTTTCAAGAGGGAAACTTAAAAGAAAAAAGAGAAGCATATAGAGAGTGGAAGAAATACCAAAAAGAAAAATATAATCTTAAAGAAATTCCAAATACAAGAATAAGAATTAGGATAGATAGAAAAAATGGATGTGCTCAAGACTCATACCTTTTTTATCAGGATGAAAAAAGATATAGTCAAGATAATACATATTCTATATTTATTTATACAGAAAAACAAAAGGTATTAGAGCTTTTAGAACTTGTTTTTAATATACTAGAGAAAACAGGAGTAGGGACTGATATAAGTATTGGTATGGGAGAAATTAAATTCATAAAAAAAGATGAAAAAATATTTATTAAAGATGAAAAAATGTATAAAAGATATATAGATGACACTAATCCTAAATTTTCTATTTCATCTACTATAATTACAGAAGAATGTTTAAGAGATTATAAATTTTTAAAGTATAAAGTAAATAGATATGATGGAAGAAGTTTAAGCTTTATAAAGCCTGTATATTATATATTTGAAAAGGGAAGCAAAATAGAAAAGAAAAGAGGTAATGGTACTTACATACATACTATAAAAAATGGTACAAAGAAAATACACATATATAATTGTGTTTTCCCTATATCATTTAGAGAGGAGGAGATGAGATGAGTTTCTCTCCTTCTATGGACAAATATTTTTTAGAAATTGAAATTTTATCACCTACCTGTATTGAAGGAGTAGATAATTTAGGTGGTAGTGATAGTACTAAATATCATAGTTATGAATACATTATAGACGATGATGCTATTTATTTTATAAAAGAAGAAGATATATTAAATTTATTAAATATAGGTATATTAAAAGAAGAAGATTTGGATAAAAAATATGATGAATTGCTAGAAAAAATAAAAAATATGAAAGAGGCTAAAAAATATTTAGAAATTATAAAATTAAAAAATAAACTAGAAAATAAAATAGAACTTTCACGATTTAGTAAGTCAGTAATAATAGATGATAATCATGTAAAACAAGTTCCAACTATTTTTGGTTCTACAGTAAAAGGAATGTTAAGAACTGGATTTATTGCAGCTAAGGATATAAATATGCAGTATTATTTTAAAAGACGTGGGAAAAATTTAGTATTACAATATAATATGGAGAATAAATCAAAAAATAAAGAAAATAGACAAAAAAATCAGCAAAAACAATTAGAAAGAAAACTTACGAACATAAAAGATTATAATGTAAAGATTAAAGATAAAAATTATCAAGGGTCAGATATTATAGAATTAATATTTAAAAATATAGTATGCTGTGATCTAAAACTTTATGAAGGAGAAATGATAGTAGAAAAAATAGATAGAATAGATAGAAGAAAGAAAACAAAAAGAAATGCCAATAAAGGGATTCCACAGTATTTTGAAACTCCTAATATTGGGTCGATTTTTAAAGGAGAAATATATTATAAATATTATGATAAAAATAGAAAGGCAATTACTTTATTTCAATGTTTAAATAAGCAAAATGATTATATTACTCCTGTAGAAGAAGCCTTTGCAGGACTAAAAAAAATGGCAAATAAAATAATAAAAGTAGAAAGACGAATGTTAAAGGATACTAAAAGTCAAGATACAAATACAGTAGAAAATTTTTATGATATGCTTTTAGAAAAAAATAATGAAGAAAATCAATTTGTATTCAAATTAGGACATTCGGGAATTTTATCTAAAAGCTTTATGGTCTTCGATAATAAAAATATAAACAATAATGACTTTATACCATATACCATAAATGTATCTGCAAGCAGTGGTATTCCTACAGGATGGGTTAGAATTAAATGGGATATAGAATAATATGGTTTATAAAACAATAAAGTATTGTCTAAAACAAAGTTAAAATTAAATGGGAGATAGAAAATATGAGATTAAAAATAGTTTTTGATGTAAAAGAGGATATAGGATTACCCCTTCATTATAACCATATAATTCAAAAAAATATATATGATATATTAGAACCTGTATATAGTAAGTTTCTGCATGAAGAAGGATATAAATATAAAAAAAGAAATTTTAAGCTTTTTACTTTTTCAAAACTAGTAATTCCAAATAAGAAAGTTATGAAAGATATAATAAATATAAAAAAAGGAAAAGTTTTTTTAACTATATCAACAATAGATGAAAGATTTATATTTGCTTTTATAAATGGCATTATAAATAGACGATATTTTAATTTTAGAGAAGGGAAAATGGATATAGAAAAGGTTTATGCAAGAAAGGATTTTAAAAGAAGAAAAATAGTTGGACTAACTATTTCGCCAGTAGTGTTAAAAAAATATATTGAAAATGGACAAGATATTTTTTATGATATAAAAGATCCTTTATTTACAGAAAAAATGAAAGAAAATCTCCTAAAAAAATATAAGGCTTATTATAATCATGATTATAAGGGAAATTTGGAAGTAAAAATTTTAGATTATAAAAAAACAAAAAAGGTAGTAGATTTTTATAAAAAATATCCTTATGAAGGATTTTTAGGAGGATTTATAATAATTGGCAATCCTGAAATAATAGATATAGCTTATAGCTGTGGCTTAGGCAATAAAAATTCCCAAGGATTTGGCTGTATTGAATTAATAAATGAGATAAATAAATGGGATAATTATATTAGAGTTTTATAATTTTCTGTCGACCCCTAGTAGTGTAAAAAATGTGGGGGTTCGACAGAAAAGAAAGCACGAAATCATCGCATATTTAATTATTGTCATAATTAAATAAAAATTAAAAAAATTCACAAACACAGTTTTTATAGTATATTCAATGGGTTTATATATCCCCTATAAGGGAGGAAAATAATATATAGTGGGTCTGTTGGTCAGTTGGTGGAATCGTTTATATATCCCCTATAAGGGAGGAAAATGTTGAATTATTAATTTTTTGAATAAATTTATCTTTAGTTTATATATCCCCTATAAGGGAGGAAAACAAAAAAACCCCTTCACATGGGGTTTTTTATAGTATTATTTGTTTTAATATTTATAAAACAACAGGTATTTTTTCTACAATTTTAACTTCTTCTGTAGATATATCACATCTATAAGCAAGTATTTCTACTCCTGCTTTATAAGCTTCTTTAAGTTTTTTAGCAAAGTCTGGGTCAGTGACAGCATTAGGACTAAATCCCTTAGCATAAGAAACTTGGACTACAAAAAGGATTACACCTCTAAATCCATTTTTAACAGCATCAATTATTTCATCAATATGTTTTCGCCCCCTTGAAGTTGGAGCATCGGGAAAGTAAGTCCAATTATCCTTTTCTAAAGTAACTCCCTTAACCTCTATAAAATAAGTCTTATCTCCAATTAATTGTAAATCAAAACGACTATTTTTATATGTAATTTCCTTTTTTATTTCAGAATAATTTCTTAATTCTTTTATAATTCCTTGAGAGATAGCTTCATAGGCTAAGGCATTGGGAAGCTGAGAGTCTATAGAAATCCAATAATCTCCTTTTTTTATCATTCTAAGGTCATATTTTGTTTTTCTATTAGAAGATGTAGGATGATAAGATAAAATAACTTCTACGCCAGAATATAATAATTCCTTTAGTCTTCCAGTATTAGGTACATGGCAAATAACTTCTTTCCCAGAAACATCAATATGAGCAATAAATCTATTAGGTCTTCGTATAAATTTCCCATATACAATATCATAGTTTAATTTCATTATATAAAACCTTTCTTTTTAGTAATTTTGAATATGATAATAGCATATAATAAAAATTTAATCAAATAACTTTAATAGTAAAAATATTGTAATTAATATATCATTAATATAAAATATATGTATATACATATGAAAAATCATGGAGATTAAAATATTCATATTATAATAAATTTAGGAGGAATTATTATGAAAAAGATTAATAAAGATATATTTATTAATAAAGCATCAAAAACTTTGGCAAATATATTAGATAGTTTTAATGATTTAGAAGTATTAAATGTAGAAGATTTAGTTGGAGAGGCAGCATTAATCATAATAGATATGAATAATGGATTTGCAAAAAAGGGAGCTTTATACAGTGAAAGGGTTGAAGCTTTGATTCCAGAAGTATCAAACATTGCTCATAGTTTTAATAAAAATAAGGAAATTCCTATTATAATTGTTAATGAGAATCATCCAAAGGATTCTATGGAATTTAAAGCATATCCTCCTCATTGTATAGCAGGAACTAAAGAAGCAGAAATTATAAAGGAATTAGAAGATATAGATAATAAAATAGTTATAGGGAAAAATTGTACAAATGCTTTTGTAGTAGAGGAATTTAGAGAAACTTTTATGAAATTATATAAAAAAGGAATTAAAAAGTTTGTTATTATAGGAGACTGTACAGATATATGCATTTATCAAGCAGCAGTTTCCATGCAGGCATATTTTATTAATAATCATTATGATGCACAAGTTATAGTTCCTATTTATGCAGTAGATACTTATGACATAGATGAAGTAAATCATAATGGAGATTTAATGAATGTAGTATTTTTATATAGTATGATAGGGAATGGAGTAAAAGTAGTAAAAAAGTAATAAAGATATTTTAATATAGTACAAAAGTCTAAATTTTTTATAATTTGAAAAATATTTTATTGAAATAGGCATAGAAAACATTTATAATAATTATTGTAATAAAATTTAATTTTATTTTTAAATAATAATTTCTTTATATCAAAATTTATATATAAGGAGATATAACTATGGATAAAAATACTTTAAAACTGCTTAATAAAAGTTTATGGATAATGAGTATTATAATTGGAGTATTTATGACTGCATTTGCTGTTAGTTTTCCTAATAACAAATTAGAAATGAGCATTTTGATTGGTATAATATGGATTTCGTTGGTATTTTCTACATATTTATATTTTAAAAACAAGGCGTCAAATATATTAAGATATATAATTTTTTCTGGTTTTATAATCTCTTATTTAATTATAGTAACTTATGCTAGAGGAATATTTTCATTTGCCTTTGTATTTCCTTTAATATCATTATTTGGAATATATGGAGATAAAAAATTAACCACGATAAATGGTTTGATTATTATTACAGCAACATTAATAGATGTATTCACTGGAGAATTAAAAGGAGAAGGATTATTTATATCAGCTGGAGTTATTTTTGTTACCATAATTGTTCAATATATAAATACTTGGACTATTAATAAATCAAATAAAGAAAATAATGATTATATAGAAGAAACTAATAGAGAAAAATTAATGAAAGAAGAAATTATTAAAAAGTTGATAAGTTCTAGTGAAGAGCTTGCTTCTTCAGTATCTACAATAGGAAGTTCTGCAGATAATATTTCTAATATAGTTAATGAAGTTGCCAGTGCTATTAATGAAATATCTGTTAGTGCATCAAATCAAGCACAAGAAATTGATAATGGTGCAAAAGAAACTGAAAGTTTAGGAAGAAATGTTAAACGTGTTTTAGGAGTAGCAGAGGTTTTAGAAAATATTACTTCAATAGCAGAAGATTTAAAAAATAAAGGTTCTAATATTTTAAAAGATTTAATGAAATATACAGAAGGTACAAATGTTTCTATTAAAGATTTAGAAAAGGTTATACAAGATACTACGGAAAGTACTAAAAAAATAGGAGAAGCTAGTGATGTTATAGTATCTATTGCAGAACAAACTAATCTACTTGCTTTAAATGCAGCTATAGAAGCTGCTAGAGCAGGGGAAGCAGGAAAAGGTTTTGCTGTTGTAGCGGAAGAAATAAGAAAATTAGCGGAACAATCTTCTAATTCTATTAAAATGATAGAAGAGGTTATAAAAGGATTACAAATAAATATGGAAAATGCTTTTAAGAGTATGCAGGATACTGTTAATATGATTAATTCACAAACTAATTCTATTAAAGATACAGAACAAATATTTATTGATATAGCTAATGCTATTGAAAGTATTCGTGAAAAGACTAACTTATTAAATACTGCTGGTGAAAAGATGGATAAGAAAACTAATAGTATTATAAATGTATTAGAAACTATATCTATTGCAGCTCAGCAAAATGCAGCAAGTACACAGCAAGTATCAGCTTCTACTCAAGAACAGTTAGCTTTAATAGAAAATTTTAAAGAATTAAGTTCAAAGCTTTTACAGTTATCTAATAATTTAAAAGATGTCGTAAAAAATATTAATGTAAAAAATTAAATTTTATTATAGGGGGTTTGAAATATGATATTTGGAAATTTAAAAAGTTGGGATCAGGAAAGTAGTATGTATCCTGACATTCTTCAAAATGCCATAAAATTTTTACAAGAAAATGATTTTACTACTATGGAAGCTAAAAAATATGAGATAGATGGAGATAAACTTTTTGCAATGGTAATGGATAAAGAAACTTCTCCTAAAGAAGAAAGAGCTCCAGAAGCTCATGTTGATTATGTAGATATTCAATTTTTAGTATCAGGAAAAGAGATTATAGGTTTTGCTAAAAAAACTGATGGATTAGTAGTAAAGGAAGATAAATTAAAAGAAAAAGATATAATAAAATATACTAATGAAGTACCAAATGAAATGGAATTAAAATTATTTCCAGGAGATTTTGCAGTATTTTTCCCAGAAGATATTCATAGACCCCTTTGTGCTTTTGATACACCGGGAAAAGTTAGAAAGGTTGTTGTAAAAGTTAAAGTTTCTGAACTCTGTAAATAAAATATTTATTATATAAGATAAGGGCGAAATTTCTTCGCCCTTTTTTAATAAATATTTTTATATAAAATCACATAAAAATAAATAAAACTAAATAAAAATAAATTAAGGTAAGGGAGATAATAAAATGAAAATATTTATTGATACAGCTAATGTAGAAGAGATAAAAAAAGCTAATGAAATGGGAGTTATATCTGGTGTTACTACTAATCCTTCTTTGATAGCAAAAGAAGGAAGAGACTTTGTTGAAGTAGTAAAAGAAATTACAACTATTGTAGATGGTCCCATTAGTGCAGAAGTTATTAGTCTTAAATCAGAAGAAATGATAAAAGAGGCAAGGGAATTATCAAAGATACATAAAAATATAGTTATTAAAATTCCCATGACTATAGAAGGATTAAAAGCAGTTAAAGTTTTAAATTCTGAAAATATAAAAACGAATGTAACTTTAATTTTTTCTGCGACTCAAGCTTTACTTGCAGCAAGAGCAGGAGCGACTTATGTAAGTCCATTTTTAGGAAGATTAGATGATATTGGAAATGAAGGTATTAATATAATAGAAGAAATAGTAGAAATATTTAATATACATGATATTAATACTAAAATTATAGCAGCAAGTATTAGAAATCCCATTCATGTAATACAAGCAGCACGTATGGGAGCACATATAGCAACTATTCCTTATAACGTTATTATACAAATGACTAAACATCCTTTAACGGATATAGGGATAGAACGTTTTTTAAAAGATTGGGAAAAAGTTCCTAAAAACTAAATGATAAAAACACAATTTATTTAAAAGGATATTTAATTATTTTTAAGAGTAAATATAATATTTTATGAAATACTAATATATATAATCTTATAAATGGAGGTTATATATATGCCAACTTATATAGGGAATACAGGACATCCTGGGACAACTGGAAGTGGATATATTCCTGACATAATTGCATTGAAAAATGATGAAGATAATATAGGTTTGTTAAAAGATATATATCAAGTTTTTGTTAATGGAGATAAAGTAGGAGAAAAAATATTACTTACTCAAACTGATAAGCCAGAAGACTTAGAAAAGTATATAAAAGACCAAGGATTTAAAAACTTTAAAGTAGATATTACTGGAGGACATATAAATATAGAAGCTAAAGAAGATTCAAAAAAAATGAAAGAAATTCTTTCAACTTATTTAAGTATAAGATAGTAATATTATATAAAAAGTTTATATTGATTAATAAAAAGTACTTTGTCCCTAGTTATAAGAGGGATAAAGTACTTTTTTTGTTATATATAATAATAATTAATTTATTTTACAAATTATAACTTATTACATATATTTTTAGAATTTATTTTAAAAAATTGTTAAAGTTATACAAAAATAATAGAAAATAATAAATTAAATGTAAAAATATACTAAATATTTCGTTCAAAATATCAAAAAATTATTTTAAAAACAAGTATTTTTATATATAGAAAAATTTTTTAATCGATGGTATAATAATGAAAAAAATAGAAAAATAACAAAAAAAGAAAATATTAATATTAATTAATAAAATTTAATATAAAAATAAATTTAAAACAGTTTAAATATTAAATGTAATTATACTTATAAAATTTATTCAAAAATAATAAATGCAAAAGGAGGAATTATATGGACATCATTGAACAAACTAATCGGACTATATTATTTGATTGTATAAACCCAGAAAAATTAGATTTACTTACATTAGTTGGAGATGTAAGGGGATTAGAAAGTTTAGATGATGACAAAATTAAAGAAATAAATGAGCATTTGTTGGTTAGTAGTTTTGATGAGTTTTTAGACAAGTTTCAACCAGTTATTTATAGTTTTTTTAATGCCGCAAATCAAAAAGTAGTTTATACACTTAATAAACCTACTGGAATTCCAGAAGATTGTATTCAAGAAATACCTATTGATCGTAATAATGATTTCTTAAAAATGTTGCTTACAATGATTCAAACTAAACGTTCACAAGGAATAGAAAATGTTGATTTTGCTTTTGATAAGATTTTAGATATGATTTCTCCTAAAAAGGTGATGGATGATATTAAAGCTATCAGAAAAGAGATACATTACTTGTATGAAAAATATGAAAAATTAGATGATGAAGATCCATTAAAACTTGATATTGGAGATAAATTAAATGTTAAATTTGAAGAAGCAAGTAAAAGTTACAACAATATTATGGCTATGCTACCTCTAGCTATAGAAGATTCAAAACAAAGACTCCTTGCAGGACGAACTAGTGAAAGTGATGATGGAGAAAAATTTGTTGCAGGACAGCTTACTATGGGAGATGATGGAGAATTAAAAATTATTGAAAGACCAAAAACAGAATCAACTGAACTTGTAGTTGCAGAGGAACAAACAACAAATGCTCTTGCAGAAATTTTTAAAGAAGATTATGAAAATATAACGGAAGAACCATCTGATTATGTAGCAGAACTAGTAGTAAGGACATTTTGTCCATTACCTGTAACAAATACTGAAGAATTAGACATACAAAAAGAAGTAGAAAAATATAATTCATATTTAGAGTTTTATCAAACATCTAAAAGTGATTTTATAAAAGTAGCAAAACCTCTTATAGAAAAAATATTAGGAGTATTTATATTTTTTGATCAATATCAATCTAAAAATAAAGGCATGGCTCCAACTATGCTTATTACCAATAATACATTAAGTATGCTTACAAAAAGTAGTAATTTACCAATACTTCAAGTATATTTAAATACTGTTAATAATAAAAATGATTTTAGGAATACAATTTGGTTTGGAATTGTAGGAGATATAGAATTTAACAAAGGCAATAATATTAAACTTACAAGAGAAAGATTTAAAGGTAATAAGAAAGTTGTTAAAGAAGATATCAATACCATGGAATCACTTACATCACTACTTCATGGTATATGTGATTATAAAATACAGACATTTTTCAGTTTTGAAACTTGTGAAGAAACATCTTTTACAGCTGTTGCAACAAAAGGAATTGACGAGTACATAGAACGTACAAATGTTTTAACAAGAAAAGAATATAGTGAATATGCTATTTGTTGTTTGCCTAATCTTAGTATAGTTCCTAAAAATAAATCCGGTGTAATTTTAGATTCTTATATGGTAGCAACAGAAGAAGGAGCAAAAATCTCTAAAGAAAAGAAAGATCTTTTGAAATTATGGATAGAAGGAGTTTATATTCCAGCTAGTTATTTAGCAGCTGGGATTACTGCGGCATATCAGTGTCCAGAATTTTTAAGAACAAGATTTAAAAATGTTATAAGAGATTACCCAGGAGTACGTTTTGATATAGAAGCTTCAAATCATGCACTTAAAGTACCTACCACTCTTGCAAAAGAAATTAGTGGGTATACAAATAAAATTAAAGATAGTATTAATAGTAGGAATTTTGGATTTGTATTTTCTAGTGATAATCATCAAATAGATGGGAAAGAATTAAGACAAATTACTGTGTATAAAGCTAGAAGTATGCAATTAGTTGATAATGAATATGAAAGTATTTATAAAACGCTTACAGCTACATACATATCTAGAATTATGAGAGCCCAAACAAGTGATTATAAGCATGATAATGTAGTATTCTTCTTTAGTACAAATCCTCAAAGTCAAAGAAGTCTTTGGTTTAGTAATCAAGGAGCAGTAAATTCAATTATCATGCCAGGAGATGATATATCATATAATATTGAAGAAGAATACAATATTTGTAATATAGACTTAAGTTTTAATGGAAATACCAAAAATCTTGAAATTGTACTTAATAAAAATACTAAAGTAAGTTGATAAAATAGATTTGTACAAAATTTTATAAAGAAAAAAAGTACAAATCTATTTTATAAATAGAACCTATTTCAATAAGAAATAGGGTAAAAATAAAAAATAAAAAAATAAAAGAAGAGGTGATATTATGGGATTAAGACTAAAAATTGAAGGAGCAGAAACTATTGAGCTTAATGAACATAATATTAAGACATGTGAGTTCTATACTGACACTCCAGATGACTCTAATGCAAGATCTACTGATGTTGTAAACACAATTAAAATTACTGGTAAAATCTTAACAGCAGTTGATGGTGAACCAGCAGATGATACTATGAAAATCGCAAAATGGTCAATGGTTAGAGCAGAAAGTGCTGATAGTTATAGGAAGGCTACCGTTGAAGTTATAGTAGCAAATCAAGTAGTAAGGAAAATTCATTTCCCTAATGCATTTATTGTTGATTACACGGAAAGATATGGAGATACGGAAGGGGTAGGTGAATTTGACCTTACTATAAGACAGAAGAAAGATAAGTTTGAATTTACTACCATCGATGGTGGATATTCTGTTTAGTTAATTAATACATATTCCCCTTAGATTAAATAACATTTAAATTATTGTTTTGCACAGCAAAAACATATTTATTTAAATCTAAGGGGATTTTCCCTATAAATTTTTATGTGATAAATGTTGAAAAGAGGAAATAACTTATGAAAGATTACTATAAAATTTTGCAAGTAAGTAAAAATGCTACTATAGAGGAAATAAAAAAAGCATATAGAAAATTAGCTAAAAAATTTCATCCCGATGCTAATAATAATGACCCTAAAGCAGAAGAAAGATTTAAAGAAATAGGAGAAGCTTACAAAGTATTAGGAGACGAAACAAAAAAAGCAGAATATGATAGAAAAATGTTTGGTTCTTCAGAAGATATAAAAGAAAATAATCAACAGAAAAAAAGAAGAAATCATCATTCTAATATGTCATCATATGATTTTTCTAAAACAAGCGATATATTTGAAGAGTTTTTTGGTTTTAATCCTAATAACACTTCCCCTAATTTAAATAGACAAAATAAAAAAGTAAAACCTATGAAAACAAAAGATGTTTTTGAGGCGATATTTGGGAAAAATAGATTTTAAAAGATCTATCATAAATTTTTTGTCAGAGAGGATGAATTGCTCTGGATAAGGAAAATGGAAAAGTTAAACAATTTTTTCTAAATTTAATTACAGGTATTATTATTTTAATTATGGCAGTTTTTTTATATATTTTATATTTTGTCAATAAGGATATATCAGTTAGAATTGCAGGAACAATGGCTATCGGAATATTATGTATTATGTGGTTTGCCATAGAATATAGATTAAGAAAACAAGAAGTTTTACAATATAATTCAAACATCAAAAAGTTAATACTTATGGATGGAGATGGGAGTAGAGAAAAAGAATGGTATTTTGAAGGTGCAGTATCATTTTTAATAGGAAAGAGTACTCCTACGACAGAAGTAGATATTGAGTTAGGAGATACTAGGTATAGTGAATATATCTCAAATGAACATGCAGTTATGAATTATTCTAATGGTTTTTGGTACATAGAAGATTTAGAATCTTTAAATGGTGTAGGGTTAAAAAAGAAGGGAGAACAATTTGTATTTAGATTAAAACCCTTCACACCATATAAAGTAGATAAAGGAGATATAATTTATATATCAAAAGCAAAATTATTAGTTAGATAATAAAAATTATTTTATACATATTGAAATATAAAACTGATTATTAAAAAACAACACTAAATTAAAATTGGAAGTGTGGAGGTACATATGAGTTTAACAAGGTGTCCAGAAGGTCATTTATTTAGTTCAAGAAGATACGGGAATATTTGTCCTTATTGTAATAAATCAGTTGTTTTATCTGATAAAAATTATGAAGCAGAAGATACACAGGGAAATTATAATGAAAATGTTCCATATTTAGGAGATTTAGAAGTTATGGAACCAGTGACAGGATGGCTTGTTTGTATTGATGGGCCATCTAAAGGAAGGGATTATAGAATATTAACTGAAAAGAATTTTTTAGGTAGAGCAGATGACATGGATATACAAGTTTTAGGAGACAATCATATAGCAAAGAGAAATCATGCCGTTTTTGTATATGACCCTAAGAAAAGACAAACTGTATTATTACCAGGAGATTCTCAAGGACTTGTTTATGTTAATGGAGATGCTGTTTATAGTCCAGTGGAACTCTCTGCATATGATGAAATAGAAATAGGTAAAAGTAAGTTTTTATTTATCCCTTTATGTGGAGACCATTTTGAGTGGACAGACATAGATCAAAATCAAAATAGAAAAGATGAAAAGGTATGATTGGTAAATTATTTCAAACAAATGAAATAAATTTACTTTTTATACTTTTTGTTGTGGTATTTATATTAATATTATTAAAAATAATATTAATTAAAAAAGATCAAATATTTTTAGATTCTGGTACATATAAGTCCATAGATTATTCTTTAAGTAACGGTATAAAAATAGGGAATATGCAATTAATAGGTCAGAAAGATGAACAAAATGATTATTTTTCTGTAATTAATAAAGATAATTCTCTTTTAGCAGTTATTGCGGATGGTATATCAAATAAAAAAATAGGGAAATATGCGTCAGTAATAACCGTGGACATTTTAAAAAAAAATTTTTATAACTCTAATTTTTTTGACATAAATGATATAAAAGAATATTTTACAGTATCCTTTGAAGAAATAAATAATAGACTAAATGATAATATATATGGAAATAAAGTGGGAGTTACTTTAGCTTGTGCTATTGTTAAAAATGGATGGCTATATTTTACTTCAATAGGGAGCTGTATGCTGCTTTTATACAGAGATAAAGAAATTATTTATTTAACAGATATAAATCAAAAAGAAAATAATATAAAAAATATTTCACTAAAAAAAGACGATATAGTCATATTATGTAGCAATGGAGTATATCAGAGCTTAACGGAGGTAGAAATTATAAGAGAAATTGAAAAAAATCTACATCCGTATGATAAAGCTATGAATCTTGCAAGAAAAATTCAAAAAAAGGGATATATACATCAGGATAACGCAACCTTAATTCTAATAGAAGATATGGTTTAAGATTTAAAAATATTATAACCCTATGGCCTATGGAGGAACAGGGATGAGGAGAATAAATAGTAAATTTGTAACAAAATATATTTCGGAAGCAGGAAGTCAAAATAAAAATAAAGATTATTTTGGATTTGTAGAAATGGACAACTATGCTTGTTGGGCAGTTGCAGAAAGTTATGATAATGATAATGATGTGCTTAGTGCACAAATTGCAGTAGATACAGTTTTAAGTTTATTCACATCAAAGCCAACTTTATCCAGGCGAAAAATAAAAAGTTATATAAGACAAGCCCATTCCCAATTAAAACATCAGAGCAGTAAATTTCAATTAAAAGCAAGTATATTAGTTGTTGTAACAGATTATACAAAAATGAGATGGGCAGTATGTGGAAATAGCAAATTACATATATTTAGAGGAGATAATATACTTTTAAAAACTCCTGACCAAAGCCTTTATCAAGAAATGATAGATAAAGGAGAAGTTCCCGATGATGGAGATGAAGGTAGAGAAGAAATTAGAAACTTATTTAGTTATTTAGGCAAAAAAGGACCAATAAAAATTAAGGTTTCTAAAAAAATCAAATTACAAGATGAAGACATTTTATTAATGACTACTTGTGGTTTCTGGGAAAAAATTAACACAGTAGAAATGTTAGATGCTCTTGAAAATGTTAAAGAGCCTATGGAATATTTAGAAGAATTAGAGGATTTATATTTAAGTAAACAAGAAAAAAGTGTATCAAACTATACTTTAGCTACTGTATTTATAAATAAAACTTTTAAAGAAAGAGAAAAAAAGAAAAAGATAATAAAGATAATAGTTATTGCACTTATAGTAATCTTAATAATAGGAATCATCTTATTTTTATATTTTTATAATAAAAATAAAAAAAGGATAGAAACTATAAATTATATTTCAGAATATGAAGCAAAAGGAGATACATATATAGAAGATAAAAACTATGACAGGGCTTTAGTAGAATATGAAAATGGTATCGAAGAAAGCAAATCATTAAAAGAAACTAAAGGGAAAAAGGGTAATGAAAATAAAGAAATAAAAGATAGATTATCAATAAAACAAAGATTAACTCAATTAGTAATTGATGGAGACGATTTATTTGAACAAGGTAAATATGAAGAAGCAAGGTTAAGTTATGAAAAAGCAATTAAAGAAGCAGAAAAAGATATTGATTTTTATGAATTAGTGGAAATAGAAGATTTAAAAGAAAAAATGGATTTATGTGAAAATTATCAATATATAGAAAATCTAATGGATTTAGCCAGTGTATATGAAGGAGCAGAAAATTATGAAACTGCTTTGAATATTTATAAAGAAGCTCAAAATTTAGCAATTAGTTCAAAAAATAAGCAGGCTAAAAATGATATTGGTTTAAAAATTGCAGAAATAAAATTAAAGTTAGAAGAACAGCAAAAAGAACAAGAAGAAGCCCAAAAAGAAAAAGAGGAAGAAAAAATAGAAGAAAAAAAATTAATCGGTCAATCTCTTGAATTAGAAGGAGATACAGCTCTTGGAAATGAAAATTATAGTATAGCTAAGGAATACTATAATCAAGCTAAAGAAATATATAAAGAACTTTCTTTATTTGAAGAGGCATCAGCAGTAGAAAAGAAAATAATAGAAGTAAATGAAAAGATAAAAGAAAAGGAAATAGAAGAACAAGCTAAAATAGCAGAAGGATATGAAAAAATAGGAGATGAATATTTATCAAAAAATAAATTTGATGAGGCAATTAATCAATATAATTTAGCTAAAGATATATATACTCAAATAAAAATGACTGATAAAATCGTGGAAATAAATGAGAAAATAGAGAGTGTAAATTCTAAACAACAAGAGATAGAAGATACTCAAAAACTAATAGAAGCAAAAAATATGGAAGAAGAAGGAGACAAACTTCTTCAAGAAAATAAACTAATAGAAGCAAAATCTAGTTATAGAAAAGCCCAAACTCTTTATCAAAATATTAATCAGATAGATAAGATACTTTTATTAGAAGAAAAAATAGAAAAAATAGATGAACTCCTTGAATTAGAAGAAGAAGCAAAAGATAATAGCTAAATAAATTTGTGTAGATAAGGAGGAATATATTGAAAGACATTATTGAGGATAGACTAAAATCAATAACAGATTTAAATGAACGACGATTATTAAGGGAGATATTAGTTGATGTATATGAAAATGTTATAGATTATAACATGAATATGTATGAACGTCTTGAAAAAAGAATATACGATGAAATAGAAGACCCTTTAGATAAATTTTATATATATTCCTGTGTGGATTTAGTTTCTAATATTGACCCTATTAATGATTTTCTTCATCCAATGATTCCATCTGACTTAGAGAATCCAATTTATGATATGAACGAAATTAATAAAAAATTACAAAACAATATGGAAGTAGTTTTAACAAGTGTATTTATGGAATGCGATTTTTTAACATTAAAAGAAATCGTATCAAGTAATAAAAAATATAAAGGATATATTAAAACTGATAAAGATATGTATGAAATAGATGTTAAATTAAAACATTGTAAAAAATATATAAATGAAATAGAAAAACTTTATAGAATATTTCAATTTAATGCTGTTAGATGGAATACCATTAATTGTCCCTATGCTTATAAATTTATAGATATTATATTAGCATCATCTTTTAAGATAAAAGATGGAGAAAAAATAAAAGAGATCAGTATTGATTTAGGAGAATATGAAAAATATAAGGTAGTTAACGCTATTCCACTATGGAATATAAGAAGAATATCTATTGAAGATAAATCTTTTCCAATGCCAGCAGGGGATAGAATAAATTACGAACATAAAATTCCTCTTATAGAAGCAGGAATTCAAAATGGATATTTGATAGATGAAGATAATATAGATTTTTTATATGTAAAAAGAGAGAAAGAAAATTTAGTTGTTGTTTCTTCTTGTGATGAACAGCATACTTGGAATCTAATAAAAATAGAATCTCCATCTAATGTTCATAAAAAAACTTATAAATATGAATTAATGTCTAATAAGAGAACATTAGGATTTATAGGAAGATATTCATCTATAAAATCTATAGTTATACGAACAAAGGGAGAGATAGCAAAACTTATGAAATCCTATGAAATTTCAAAGGATTTACATTTTGTAGATGTAGAAATTTTAGATAAATATGACAGAGAAAAGCAAACTCAAGATTATAATAGCTTTGTAGATGATAATCTTAGAATTGATAAAAATAAAAAAATTTTATTAGTTAAATTTAAAGCAGAAGATAGAGAAAATTTCTTAGTATTAGATAAAATGAGTTTTTTAGTATCAGAACTACAAATACTATTTCCAGAATACTATTGTATTGGAGAGTTAGTATAATGAACTACATTTGGGAACTAATACTTAAAGCAAAAGATAAAAATATAGACCCCAAAACAATAAAGTTTAAGATAGGACAACCTTTTTCAGGATATATGGAATTAAGTTTTGAAGATATAAATGAAGTAGATATATTACCTGTAGTAGAAATAAATCCATATTATAGATATTACAGCATTTTTAAGAATTTATTTGATCCTAACTTAGTAGAAAATCAAGAAATAATAGACTGTATTCATGATTTAGTTATTCATCATCTAGCAGATATAGATGTATTTATGGGTATGAATAGAAGAGAATATTATATAAATTTTGTCATAAAAGACATGTATGAAGGATTTTTTGGCGAATACATTAAGGATAAAATTGATATATTCACCAAAAATGAACAAAAAATATTGGCTAATAATATTCTTAATCTTTATAAGACAGGAGAAAGTATCTTTGTATTAAGAGATACAATTAAAAAAATATTTGTTAATTCATATATTTTTTACAATATTGTAGAAAAAGACGAAATTATATTATTTCTTCGTACTAAAAAAACAAAAGAAAAAGAAGAAAAAATAGAAGTTATAAAATATTTATTTCTTAATTTTAAATATAATGTAGAAATATATTGGGAAAATATTTTTGGTGTAATAGGCGTAGAAGATATGATGATTATAGACAATTTATTAAACTATTAATACATAGAGGAGAAGGTAGAAATATATGAGATATACATATAATTTACATCCCCAAACAAAACCAAAAAATGCCACATATACTCGTGAAGAATTAAACCAACTTACAACCCTTCAATTAAGAGAAATATGTAGGAAAGAAAAGATAGTTATTGGTGTAGCATATAAACTTGATAGAGAATATATAATAGAAACAATTTTAAAATATAGGGGAAAAAACCCTAAAAATTTTATTAATACATATAAACAAGATAAATTTGAAGCATTAATAGAACAATATAATTCTCGTTTAAATTTTATAGAAGGAACAAAAGATATACAAATTCCTGCCAGAATAGTACTTTATAAAGAAATTAATACAACTATTTATGATAAACATATTATTAAGGGGAAAAACCTTGTAGAAGGGAATGTTTTTCTTCTTAATGAAAATAAAGAAATATGTGGAATTCTAAACTGCAAAAAATTACAAGATAAATTATATTTAGTATGCAATCATAAATTATTAAAAGAAGATTTAAAAGTTTCTTTATATAAAAATTATAGTCTTGGTTTTTTAGATAATAGATCTTCTAAATATATTTATGATTTTTATTATAAAAATTCCAATCAACCTTATAGAAAACTAAATGTTATTGTAAAACCTATTTCAGAGTTAATAATTTTAGATACTATTAATACTAATACCTTTCTTGTAATTGATTTTGGTACGAGCAATTCGGCTGTTGGAGCTTATTTAGATAAAAATCATGTAGATGATAATAAAAATTTAGAATGGTACCAAAATAGTATAGATTTTAATAATATAAACAAAGTAAAATTTAGCAATGTATTATTGCCTAACCAGGCTATGAGTGAAATTATTCCTACAGTAGTGAGTATAAAAGACTGCAGTGATCCAGATAATATAGTTTATCGTTTTGGATATGATGCATTAAAACATGCTAGAAAAAATAGTTATAATACTCCACAAACAGTATTTTATGGAATAAAAAATGGATAAATAATTATAAAAAAGAAGAAGTGGTATCAGATGAAAATGGTAATATAGCTTCCATATCAAGAAAAGACATTATACGAGCTTACTTTAAATATCTTATACATACTGCTGAACAGCAGCACAAATGTAAATATAAAAATATACATATAACAAGTCCAATAAAACAAAAAAGACAATTTCTTGAAATGTATAAAGAGGTTCTTAATGATTATAATGTAGAGATTAATAATGCTTTAGATGAAGGAATTGCAGTTTTATACAATTCTATTTCAAATCAAATAGAAAAAAATAATTTTAGATATGAGGAAGAATATAAAGCATTGATTATTGACTGTGGAGGAGGAACGACTGATCTTACAAATTGTAGTTACTATATAAAACAAGACCCTATAACATATGAGTTAAATATTACAACTACATATGCTAATGGAGAAACAAATTATGGAGGAAATAATATAACTTATAGAATTTTTCAATACCTTAAAATAGTTTTTTCAAAATATTATAGAAAAGAAGATATTATAAGAATAGATGAGATATTCGATTCTGAAATTTCAAATATTTACAGATATATAGATACATATGGACATAAAACATTATACGAACCTTTAGAAAAATTATATAAAGAGAGTGAAGCTATCATACCAACTAGATTTAATGATTATATTAATAATTCCACTAATGAATATATGAAGGTTAGAAGTAATTTTTATTTTTTATGGAATTTAGCAGAAAAAATCAAAATTGATTTCTATAAAGGAGTAAGTGTAAGGCAGACAGATTTTCATATTAAAGGAATAAAATCAAATGAAAAAGATTCTAAGATTATACCAGAAGAAAGTTGGAGAATTAATGTATATGATCAAAAAAATATATTAAAACTTAATACAGAAATTCCTCAAATTATTATTACAAAAGAAGAAATCAATACTTTAATAAAAGGAGATATTTATTATGTAATTAAAAAATTTATAGAGCCTATTTATCTAGATGGACAACTTGATGATATTAATTTTATCAAATTAACTGGACAAACTTGTAAAATAGATATTTTTAGAGATGCCTTAAAAGAATTTATTCCAGGAAGAATTATTCAATCGGCTAAAAAAGAAAAAAATGTTCAAGACTTTAAATTAATATGTTTAGAGGGAGCTATAAAATATCAAAATGCTAAAAGAATAGGGTTAATATCTCCAACTATTATTAATAAAGCTCCAGTCATTCCATATAAATTAATAGCATTAAACCATATGGGAAAAGAAATCACAATGATTTCAAACTTAGAAAAGATCAATAGAAGCTATGGATTTGTTTCTAGAAATATTAATACAGAAGATGTGGAATTAACTTTATTAGATGGAGATAATAACATCTTACATAAATATTATTTATATACTAATATAAAACGTTTCAAAAAAACTACATATACAGAAATAAAAGAACACTATGGAGATAAAATTTTACAAGATGATGTAGATAGTATTAAAGATGGAGAAATAAAAATATTTACATTTGCTTTTGAAGACAAATGGGGTTTTTATGTTCTACCTTTAGCAAGAAAAGAAGGAGTACTACTTATGGGAGAGAGAAAATATTTTCCATTTGAGAATGAAGAATGGGAGATTAACTTTTTTGACGGAAGGAAGTAGGAGATATGCAAGAAATAAAGTATCCATATTTTAAAAAAGGTAGAATATTAAAAAGTTCTATGTTAGAAAATCTTAGAGATTATCCAAGAGATGTATTAGAAATATATAATGAAAATTTATCTGATGGGATAGTATGTGGATTAACACCAAAAGTAGAAGAAAATATTATAACTTTTACTAAAGGAATTATAAAACATAATGGAAAACTTTATGTGTTAAATAATCCAACATCCATAACTTATGGAGAAACAGAAGTTGAAGTTATGATAAAAGTAAATTTTTATGATGAATTAAAAGATCATGATTATTTAACCCAATATATCGAAATAGAAATAGATCAAGATATGAATTTAATGGATAATCAAAAAGAACTTGGACGTTTTAAATTAAAAAAAGGTGCATATTTACGCAGTAACTATCAAGACTTATATGATTTTACAACAGAATACAATACTATAAATATAGTAAATGTTGAATATTCAGGATATAAAGAGCCCACTATTAGTAATACTATTTTAAAATATTTTGCAAGGCAAGTAATGGCGTGCAGAACTCAAAATCCATTAGATATTAACTTTGCCATGCTTTGTTTAAATAGCACTAGAATAGAAAGAGAAGTAATTTATAATTATATTTCATATAAATTAGGCGAAGAAATAAAATCTTTAACTAATAAAGAAATTCACAGTAGATTGGTTAAAATTTTAGACATGATTAAAAAAGAAAATCCTATTTCAAAAACTTCAAAAGTACCAGGAAGAAAAATTATTTTAGACTAACTTCTTTTATCAATATAAAGCTTATTGAGATCAGGATATGAAAATGGTGATGACATGAATATAATAAAAAAAACTATAAAAATACCTATTTCTCCTAATAATGAAAAAGAAATCATTTTACCCAAATTAGATTATGGTATTTCAGAAAATTTACTTTCAGAAAAACAATATGATTTTGCCAAAGCATATAACATTGCTAAAAAATGCAATAAAGATAGACCCTATATTTTAAATAAAATTAAAAATATAAAAGTTTGTGGAAATAATAAAGATCCTATATTGCTAAATGGAAGAAGCATAAAATTAGGAAATTGTATTATGGATATTGTAAAAGGAGATATTTCAAAAGAATATGTTGATTTTGACATTTTATGTATAGGGAAAAATTTATCTATAAAACGTTTTTATAACTCAAATTCTAAAAAAATAATGAGTTTACAGTCTACTAAAACAAAAGGAATAGGATTATTAGGATATAACTGGGTTATAGAATATGAAACATATTGTGATTATTCTCAAGATAAGCTAATAGTTTATGAAATTAATGGAGAAAAATATATATTTTTAAAACAAAATGAAAAATGGATAAATACAGATGAAAGAAGTTTAGTTTTTATAGAAGATGAAGACTTCAAAAGAAAAGAAATAACAGTAAATAAATTAGGTTTTAAATATATATATAGTTTTGATGGAAGATTAAAAGCTATAAAAGATAATAATAACAACTTTTTAGAATTAAGATATATAAATAATTCTTATTTGATTGATAAAATTATTTCCTCATGTGGAAAAAGTTTAAGCTTTAAATATGAAAATAACAAAATATCCGAAATAACAGATAATATTGGAAGAAAGGTAAAATATTTTTACGAAGATAATTATTTAATAATGGTTCAGCAAGTTAATGGAGGTAAATATAGATTTTTTTATGATGATAATTGTAAAAAAATATTTAAGATTGTAGATTGTAATGGGAATAATGAATTTCATATGGAATACAGCAAATTAGGGACTCCTAAGAAATTATATTATTCTAATAATTTATTTTGGAATATAACATATAACTTAGAAAGCAAAGAGATAATATTTCATAATGAAGATTTTCCAATTACTTTTAAATACGATAATGTAGGATTCATTAAGGAGATTATAACCAATAATAATATCTATACATATCAATATGATACATGGGGAAATATCATATCAAAAACAGATATAAAAGATTATAAGCAAATATATATATATAATCAGTATAATCAGTTGATATCTTATCAATCTTCAGATGGAGTTATAGAAAATATTTTTTATAATAATAAACATTTAGTTTCTAAGATTATTAAACCAAATGGATATGAAAAATTTTTTTCATATGACTCAAATAACAATTTAATAGAAGTAAGAGAAAAAATATATAAAGGAATGATAGCTGTAACTAAATATGAGTATGATGCAAATGGAAGAATAACAAAAATCATAGATCCGAATAAAAATATCACAGAAAATATTTTTAAGACGAAAAAAAGTGTATTTCCTGAAATTATAATTCGTTATAGTGAGAAAGATAAAGAGAAAAAAGAAGTAATAGAAAGAGAATATGATGAAGTTTCTCGCATGATAATGGAAAATTATCTTGGAGTTAAAACAAGATTTATATACAATAATAAAGATTTATTAGTACAATCCATTTCCCCTAATGGAACTTATGATTTTAGACAATATGACCCTATGGGAAATCTTAAAGAAGTAATATTACCAAAGGAGATAAAAGAATCTAGTATAAATAAAAGACCTGCTTGTAAATACATTTATAACTACGATGAAAATAATATACTAGTTAGCATAAAAACTCCTACAGGTAAGGTATTATTAAATGATTATAAAGATGAAAATAAAAAAAGTTTAGTAGAGAAAATAGATACTGATATTATAGTTAAATATGATTATGTAGGTAATATATTAGAAAAACGTATTCCCGTAGATAAAAATGAATATGAAGAAACCTTATATCAAGTTATCAAATATTCATATGATAAAAACCAAAATATTATACAAGAAAAAAAGGGAGCAGAATATGTATTAAAAGACGAAGAACCATTAACATATGAAATAAAAAAATATGAATATAATGGAGGGAATAATATAACCTATTTTTCTTCTAATTCAGGAGAAGAAATACATTATATATATGAAGGAATGGATAGATTAGTAAAAGAAATCATTAAGATTAATGATTATACCAAACAAAAAATTATATATAAATATAATGAAATAGGATTATTATCAGAAAAAATAGATTTGATAGATATAGATGATATAGATTTGGAATCAGAAAAAATAGATATAAAGAATATGTCATCAGCAAAAATAAAAACCTTATACGAATATGATGAAAATGGAAATTTAACTAAAATTACAATTCCTTCAGGAGACACCCTAGTCATTGAATATGATAAAAATGGAGATATGATACGTTCTAGTAATACGGAATTTTTAGAATATGATTATAAAAATTCTTTTTATTTGACCTTACAAAGCCAAAAAAAAGAAAAAAAATATAATAATATTAAAAAAGTAAAAATAAATACAAAACAAAACTTAAAGTATATATATGATAAATATAACAGAATTGTTAAAATAATTTATCCGAATGGAGAATATGAACTTTTTGAATATGATTGTGCAAATAATATAACAAAATTTATTGATAAATCAGGACAAGTTACAGCATATACATATAACAGCATTAATAAAATAAGAAAAATTATTACGTCTGACAATATGGAAATAAAATTTTTATATGGATTAGATGGGGAAGTAAAAAAGTATGAAATAGAAAATAATATACAAGAAAATTTAGGATGATATGAGCTAAAGGGGTGGGCAAATGGATTCAAAAAGGAAGATTATAAATATTTTTTTAATAATACTCATTTTATTAATATCGCCTATAAAAACAATAGCAGTTTATGGTGAGGAACTCACTGAAAAAAAATATAATAGTATTTTATTTTTAATAGACTGTAGTAATTCTATGAATTATCAAGATGAAGAAAAGTTAACCAATGAAATAATTAAAATGTTTATAGATGGTTGTTATAGTGAAGAAACAGAAATAGGATTTGTAAGTTATAGTGATAAAGTTCTATCATCTTATCCTTTAACTTCCATTAAAAAAATAGAAGATAGAAATGATATAAAAACTCAAATTGATAAATTAAAAAGACAAGGTAGTACAGATATAGGTATGGCACTTAGATATGGAATGGAAATGTTAAAAGAAGCCTATAAGGAAAATACTAGACCTGCCATAATATTGTTTTCAGACGGAGAAACAGATTTAACATATTCAAAAACAGGAAGAACCTATGAAGACTCAAAAAAGGATGAAGAACTAGCTTTTGAAATAGCAAAGGATATAAATTGCCCTATCTATACTATAGGATTAAGCCGAAATGGGAATTTAAATACTGATTATTTACAGAAAATATCAGAAGAAACAGGAGGGAAATTATACAAAATACAAAATTCCAGTGAACTTCTTGAACTATTTAACACCCTTTTTGAAGATGTCACAAAAGTACCAGTCATAACTAATGGAATAATAGAAGGAAGTGGAGCAGAACAAAAAATTACTTTATCTATTCCTAATAAATACATAAGTGAAACTAATATATTAATACAACATAATAAATCCATAGGAAAGGTAAAAACTGAGTATTCTTCATCAGATATGAATTTATATAATTCTAAAAGATATACAGGGATAAAAATAAATGACCCTATGACAGATAGTCTTACCCTTAATTTTTATGCAGCTCTAGGAGATACCATAAAAATCAATGTGATAAATTATGCCAATGTAATTCCCAAAATAGAAATATCAGAAAAATTAAACAATGCTCAGATACCAATTAAAGTAAAATTATTTGATTTAGAAGATAAAGTTCCAGTATCGGATAATACATTTTATGATGGTTTAACTGCAGAATTAATTATACAAGATTTACAAAACAATACAATAGAAGTTTTACCCATGGAAAATACAGGTACAAATTTTTTGGCTATATATAATAATAAAAATCCAAAAACATATGCTTTACAGGTAAATGTTAGAGGAGAAGATTATAATGAAAAATCAACAATACAAGAAGTAGTTTTTAAAAATAATAACCCAGAACAATCAAAACAGCAAAAAATTAATGTTTTAAAACAAAATAAGGAAATTACATTTGATTTAAATGATTATTTTTCTGATATTGATGAAGATTTATTAACATATACCATAATAAATCATGATGAAAATTTAGCTAAAGCAGAAATTAAAGATAATATGCTTATATTAACTCCTATAAAAAGTGGATTAGATAGTGTTAAGTTGCAAGTATCTGATAATAGAGGGGGTATTATAGAAGCTAATATACAATTAGATATTATGCCCTTTTGGATATATTACAAAAAACCTATTTTAGGAGTATTGGGTATTTTTAGTATTTTGCTAATTATATATTTGATTTTTTTAAAAAAATCAAGATCAGTTGAATTTAAACTATCAAAAGCATTGCCAATAAGAAAAGGAATAGGCTTTCACAGAGTTAAATTTGAAGGATATTTTTTAAAAACATTAAGTGGGAATAAAATCCCAGTATTAAATTGGAATGCAGCTTATATAGAAGATATACATTTTATTAGTTTAGGGGACTTATTTTCTATGCTAGATGTAAATGAAAACTTAAGAGAAGCTTATAAGATATACTTTGAAGCAGGAAGAAATGGAACAGTAATATTTTACCATGAAACAGACTGCATAATAACCTTTAAAAATCAGACTGTACCAAGAGGCAAAAAAGAAATACTTCATTATGATGACAGGCTACATATTATATTTGAAGATAATGTAACAGAAATGGAACTGCGTTTTAAACATGTAAAAAATGTAGCTAGAGTATAAAGAATAAAATTTTATAAAAAGGAGGCATATTATGAATTCATATGTTGTAGAAGGAGCAAAATTAAAATGCTCCTTAGGAACAAAATTATCAAAACTTACTTTACCAAAAGGGCATGGAGTATATCTAAAAAATAAAAAACAAGCTAATGCAAGCGACCATATACCCATAAAAAATATAGGATGCTTTGGAAATTGTCTAATTTCTTCTCCCCCACCACCATGTGTGGTAGCAACTAACTCAAAATGGATATTAACAAAACGAGATGTCTATGTGGGGAATGATAAAGCTTTACTAAAAAGCTCTAAATGCTTTTGTTCAATAGGGGGAGTCATAAGTATTGTAGATGATGGTCAATAAAAGGAGGGATAGTATGGCCAATAAAGATGAAAAAGAAATAGTTGATTTAATAAATAAAGTAGAAGAAAGTATAGCACAAATGATAATAGAGGAAGAAGATGCTATACCAGATATTAAAGTAGAAGATATAAATATAGATGGAGAAATAATAAAATTTTCTGAAGTAGAAGTAATACCTGAAAAATTAAAAATGTACATTCCAGATGAATTTAAATTAATACCAGAAGAAATAAAAAAATTAAAATATCCCAATGAAAATAGACCAGAATATATTTATGCAAATAAAACTTACGATATAAATTTAACCTTTAAACCTTATGAAGAAAATGTAGAAGAAGAAGATTTAGTTGAAATAAGAGATAGCTTTAAAAATGCAGTTAAAATAATGAATCCTACCAGCGAATTTTTAGGAGAAGGAGTAATAGAAGCTGAATTTTTAGATATACCTTATTTTGAGATAAAGACCTCTGCCTTTGATGGAGATATATATAATCTTATGTTTTTTTTATCCGTCAAAGAAAAATTTACAATGGGAACCTTTAATTGTTTAATATCAGATAAAGAAGATTGGCATAAAATAGCAAAAGCTATGATTAAAACAATAGTATAAAGGGGGTGGTA
Organism: Defluviitalea phaphyphila; assembly: GCF_001466305.1. Taxonomy (GTDB): domain Bacteria; phylum Bacillota; class Clostridia; order Lachnospirales; family Defluviitaleaceae; genus Defluviitalea_A; species Defluviitalea_A phaphyphila. Next base: position 6,228 of record NZ_JWID01000008.1, on the reverse strand, counting down.
GTTATCATTACCAATACATATATGGATATAAGTGTATATCCCTTTGAATTTAAACAACTCAAAAACCTTAAAATAACTCAAGAGATAAATGACCATGCATATCTACATTTGACAGGAATGATTGATAAGGAAAACAAAGATAAATATATAGAAGATACTAAATTAGGGAATCAAGTAGAAGTATATCAAAATATAGATAAAAAGCAGGAAATACTTTTTAAAGGATTAGTACAAGATATAAAAATTAGAAATGTAAATGATACCTATTATTTAGAAATAAAAGCAGTATCAAACACTTATTTAATGGATATAAAAGAAAAAAGCCGAACATTTCAAGATATAAATCAAACCTACAAAGAAATATTTAACAATATTGCAAAGGAATACAAAGGAGATTCCCTAGATAAAGCAACTAATGGAAGTACCACAGGGAAATATATAATCCAGTATAAAGAAACAGATTGGATGTTTGTAAAAAGACTAGCTTCTCACTTTAATAGTCCTATATTACCCGATTGCAAATTTAATGAACCCAAATATTATATAGGAATACCAGAATTAGATGGTAAAAAAGAATTAGATGATTTTAATTATAGCCTAAGAAAACGAATAAAAGACTTTGCCATAAGTTCTCAAAATACAAATCCAAATATTACTGAATTAGATAGAACAGAATACATAGTTGAAACAACAGAGTATTTACAGTTAGCTGAACCAGTAAAATATAAAAACATTAAATTATATGTCAGAAAACTAACATATGAAATAAAGGATTCTTTAGTAGTTAATACCTATGTACTAACAACTAAAAAAGGGCTTTCAGTGGACAAAATTTATAATGATAAAATCTGTGGAGTTTCCCTTCAAGGGAAAGTATTAGAAGTAAAAAATGATTGTGTAAAAGTACATATATTCCCAATCGATGAAAAACAAGATGTTAATACAGCATATCTATTTAAATACACTACTAGTTATACAGCAGAAGGCAATAGTGGATGGTACTGTATGCCTGAAATAGGAGATACAGTATATATATATCATCCTAGTAATAAAGAAGAAGAAGCTGTATCCATAAATTCCATAAGAACTCAAGAAAATAGCAGTGATAAAATAACAGATCCTGCAACAAAGTACTGGAGAACCAAAGATGGAAAAGAAATCAAATTAAGTCCAGAAGAAATACTAATAACAGCTAAAGATGAAGAAATATATATCAAAATAAATGAAAAAACGGGAATAACAATATTTAGTAAAAAACCTATATCAATAAATACAGAATCAAATCTTAGTATTAGTTCAGCAAAAAAAATAAATATATCAGCCAAGGAAGAGATCAAATACGAATGTAAAGAAAGCAAAATACAAATGGGTAAAGATATAGTAATAGAAGGCAGAAAGATAAAAAACAACTGTTAATTTGGAGGAATGATATTGAAAGAAAAAAGAATAGAGCAGTTTTTAAATAAAGATGTAATGCCTTTATTTCAGGAAATAATGAATAAATTAGTAGAAAATTTAAGAAAAGATATTTACAAAATAAAAAAAGACTTCAAAAGAAACCTAGAAGAAACAGTAGAAATCATAAAAGAACTTCAAGAAAAAGGAGAATTAAAAACCTTAGGATATCTAATAATCACCATGTTAAGAACAGAAATAGCCCAAAGAAACTACAAATACAGAATAAAAGCATATAACAAATACCTATACTTTGATATTAATCCAAAAGATATAACGGATATAGATGTTAGTTATTTTTATAATGATTTAGATACCATGTGGGATACCCTTTATAAAGAAGCTAAAAAATACTTTTTATATGTTACACCAAATGATGTAGATAACATAATACAAATATTAATAGAACAAATTCATAACTTTATGGTATATGCATACATGGAGGCAGTAGAAGAGATGGATATGGAAACTCTAATGAACACCATATCAGTAGAAGATGACTTTCAACTTTTAATAGGAGAATATATGGACAATACCATCATTTTATATGAAAAAACAAAAGAAGAAGACATAATTAATACCTAAAAGAAAAGGGAGATGACAGTGGAATATTTTGTTATAGAAACTGATGATAGAAGATCAAAACCCTTAAAAATATCATTACTAGAAAGTGAACTAAAAAGTGAAGAACCTATAACAAAAAAAATAAATGTATCCCAAGAAGGAATGGTTTGTGAAGTAGAATATGTAGACTTTATATCAAGTCCCATTCCCCTATTCTCAGATAAATTCAAAGATATAGCATCCACATATTATCCAGACTTAAACTGGAGGCCTATATTTGTCGTAACAAAAGATAAAAATTTAGTGTATTGGCTGTTAGAGGAAGAAATAGTAGAAGAAGTTGTAGAAGAAGATGAAGATAAACAGATAAAAATAAAAAAAGAAGAATTAGAAGATAGGACATTATTTATAGCAAAATTGGGGAAATTCAAAAAAATAACCATAGTCCCTTTAGCCTTAGCAGAAAGCATTCTAAGAAATAATCTATCAGGGATAAGAATGAAAAAGCTAAAACAGTATTAAAAGGGGGATAAAATGAGTGATACAAAAAATCAGCTTACATATCAAGATATAAAGGTAGAAATACCTTATAAGATAAAAACAATAACCAAAATAGCAGTAGAGAAAAAAATAAATGAACATGGGAAAGCAGAAATACAAGGAATACTAGAAGAAGATGTACAAGATGACCTAATAATGAATGCAAGTTTAAAAGATAAAGTAGAAATAAAATGTAAAGCCAAAAAAGAACAAACAATATTTACTGGAGTAGTAATAGACATAAAGCTTAAACATGTAAACAAAGTAAAATACATAAAAATAAAGGCTTTAAGTCATAGCTTTTTAATGGATATAAAAAAGAAAAGCCGAAGTTTTCAAAATAAAGACAACACCTATGAAAATATATTCAAAAAAATAATAAGAGAAGAATATAAAGGGGACTACATAGATACCTTAACTAAAAAAGCTTCTCAAGGGGCAAGCATTATACAATATCAAGAAACAGACTGGGAATTTATTAAACGATTAGCCTCCCATTTTAATGGAGTAATAGTTCCCGAAACCACAGGAGATACTCCTAAGATATGGATAGGAATACCCAATGGAGAAAGCTATAAAGAAGAAGAATTATACTACACCATAGAAAAAGACATAAAAACCTTTGGAATTATAGACCAAAATGTAGGAAAACAAAGCCATTTAAACCATATAATATACGAAGTCGAAAGTAAAAATCTATATAACATAGGAGATAAAGTAACTTATAAAGAAGTTCCCTTTATAGTAAAAGAAATAAAATTTAATTTTGAAAAAGACTTAGTGTATCTAAACTATAAATTTCAAAAACCAGAAGGCATAAAAGTAAGAAAAATATACAATGAAAAAATAAGAGGAGCAAGCCTTGACGGGAAAATATTAAAAGTAGAAAAAGACACCATAAAGCTGCATTTAAATATAGACAAAGAACAAACAGAAAAAGAAGCATATCCCTATAAATATAACACACCATATACCTCAGAAGGAACAACAGGCTGGTATGTAATGCCAAAGGAAGGAGATAGTGCAAAACTATATATACCAGAGGCAGACGAAACCAAAGCCTATGTAAGGGTTATAAATAGGACAGATGGGAAAAGTAATCCCCTAACCAAAGACCCAAGTACAAAATATTTAGGAACTATAAATCATAAACAAATAAAAATGAGTAAATCAGAACTAAAAATAACAGCAAAAGAAGAAAAAAAAGGTAAAATGCATATATCCATGGAAGAAGAAAAGGGTATAAGTCTAGAAAGTGATAAAAAAATAGAAATAATATCAGAAAGCGACATAACAATAACAGGAAATAAGATAAATGTAAGTGATAAAGAAGAAATAAGAAAAGAAGCTTTTCTAAGTACAGCAAGGCTTTATGGAAAAACGGAATTCAAAAGCTCAAAGATAACTATGAAAGGAAGAATATAATACACACTTATAGGAGGTAAGAAAAGTTTAAAATGTAAAAGGAATAAAAGAGAGGGGTAAAATGATAAATATAAGGTCGTGTGTAAGTAATGCATTAAAAAACTGGGATATACCTAGTCCAAAAGATATATTTGATAAAGCAATAGACATAGGAGAAAAGGCTTTTGATAAAGCAGTAGACATAGGAGAAAAAGTAGTAAATCATGTAAAAGAAAATCCAGATACATATTTAGATGCATTACAATTAGGATTAGATATAGCAGGTATGTTCACTGTTTTAGGAGTAGTACCAGATTTAATTAACGCAGGTATATCAGCAGCAAGAGGAAACTGGTCAGATGCGGGATTATCATGTATAGCTGCAATACCATTTATAGGAGATGTAATAGGATTAGGGAAAATAGGAACAAAATTACTAAAAACACCCTTAGGAAAATTTTTGTTTAAAAATGTAGATAATATATTAAAAGACTTACTAAAGTTGCTTTCAAAATCCAAATTAGGTAAAATGATAATAGGAGCAAAACCTGTTAAAAAGGGTGTATTAAAGAATATAGATAACTTATCTAAAAAAGAACTAGAATTAATAGACTCTTCAGTAGACTATATAAGGACAAATAGCAAATTGCAAACTCAAGCATTTAAAAATACAACTCAAAATAATATTACAAAACAATTAAGAAATGTAAATGAAGGAATAACCTTTAAAAAAGGTGGTGATTTATGGGATAATACAAGAATAGGAATTCAAAATGAACTCAATAATTTCTCTAATAAGAGAATTTCTCAAACAAGAAATTTTGCTGATGATGGTTTAAAAACAAGTTTAAAAAACACAGACGACGGAGTAGAAATAACCCTTAAAAAAGGAGATAATATAGGAGAAGGCATAAATAGTGAATCTAATAGATTATTAAATGAAAACTTTGAACAAGAAAGAAAAGNCCCTTAAAAAAGGAGATAATATAGGAGAAGGCATAAATAGTGAATCTAATAGATTATTAAATGAAAACTTTGAACAAGAAAGAAAAGTCGTTGGCTTAGACGATACAAACGATCAATGGAAAAATCAAAATAATAAAAATAGAAATAACAAAAATCAAAACAATAAAAATCAAATTGATATTCCGAATAAAGCAGATGATGATGTAAAGGGTATAAATAAAAGTTTTCAATTAATAGGCGATGGTAGCACATTAAGAAAAGTAAAATTTTTTCATGGATTAAAACATGCCAAAAAGAAACATTTTTTCGGAAATGGTAAATACAGTCTTAAAGTTATTGACCCAAAAGGTAATACAGATAAGTGGATGCAATATATTAATAAAATAGCAACAACAGGTGAAGGAACATATAAAAAAATACCAAATGGTGATATTCTTGAGATAAATGGTATAATGCCTAAAACTGGAGGAGGTAATTTAAAGATTGGGGTAAGATTATACAAAGCAAAAGATTCAGATGTATGGCAATTAAATACTATTTTAACTGCTCAATAGAAAGGAGAATGAAATGGCATATCTACATAATACTAAATATGATACATTTATAGAATTACAATTAAAGAATAATAAAGAAAATAATTTTTGGCTCAAATATATTTTAAATTTGGGAATTAAACAAAATTATAAATATGTGACAGTATTATCATTAAATAATTCACAGTTATATTTGGATGCATTTCTTGAACCAGAAGTACCTAAGATATGTAAAGGTTTATTATCGGTTATTAATAAAAATACAAATAAATTTATATTTGAACCAATTGATGAAAAAGATTTTAGGTTAGAGTTTAAAAATAATAAAGATAAATATATTATAGAGATATTTTCAGATCAATTTAATATAAATAATTCAATAGATTGGATATTTGAATCAAAAATTGGATTAAAAATGGAAGTGACAAAGGAAGAAATACTTAAATTTATATCGTCTTTACAGAGTGAATATGATAATATTGTGACTCGTTGTCAATAGTTGGGGTGGGATTATTTTAAATCTCGCTCCATTATTGATTTTAAGCTTATTTTAATGTATAAATTAAATTTTAATATTTTTTCTTATTTTTGGGCGTACTTAATAAATCTAGCTAATTTTAGAATTTTCCACAAAATATTTAAATATAAAAAATTACTGGGGAGATGAAAAAACCAAGCTAGTAGAATTTGATGTAGGCGACGACCAACAATACTATGCCTTTATCCCAGCAGATACAAATGTAAAAAACATGTACGACGTTACAAT
>NZ_JWID01000076.1 GCF_001466305.1 Defluviitalea phaphyphila | reverse complement strand
TAAAAAGTTAGAAAAAGAGATTTTACAATCATTAGGAACTGATAAGGTTGAAAAGGTATTATTTAATATAAATGCCGATGGAACGATAAAAACTTTTAGACTAGATAAAGATGCATACCGTATAGGACCTTGGCCATAATAAATAAAGGAGGAAACATAATGTTAAGAGATAAGTTTAAAACATTTGAACATTTTGAAGAGAAAATTTCTTTCATGAGTGAATTTATAGAAAAAAGAAAAGATAAAATAAAACTTTTAAAGGAAGATATAAAAAATGGAATACAGAGACATGCAAGAGATAATGAAGAAATTATTCGTATAACATATAAAGATAGTACTAGGTATGAATTTAGAAAAATAAATGCAATGTATTCAGCAGGTATGCCCATAGAGGATTTAGTTGAAGATGTTGAATATACCATATTTTGTATAGAAAATTATTTTGAATTTGAAGATACTTGTGTTGAAACTGAATATATATATATACTTTGGCTAATATCTTTAGGAATATTATTAGAAATTGATAAAAACAATATAAAAAGATTGGCTAA
>NZ_JWID01000075.1 GCF_001466305.1 Defluviitalea phaphyphila | reverse complement strand
ATAGCAAAAATATTAGAACTTGATGATACAGATTTAAAAGAAACTACCTATTATCCATATGATTTAGCACACTATAAAAATACTATGAAATTTAAGCATATGGATTTAGACGATTATAAACTTGATGACAATAAAGAAATAGAAGATGAAAATATAAAAGAAGGGATAGAACATAACCCCTCACTAGAAAGAGTAATTCCAAAGAGATGGCATGCATTTGTAGATGAGTTCATAAAAGATTATCAAAGTTTAGATGATGATGCATTTTATGAAAAACATAAAGAAGAGCTAGATGAAGTATGGCTTTCTATTGATGAATATAAAGAATGTAATAAAGAAAAGGATCTTTTAGGTTCTTTACTTCTCGATGCAATGGTATATAAAGGATATATATTACAATTAGACTGGAAAGAAAGTCTAGTAGACCATTATTTAAACATAAAAAATTACTGGGGAGATGAGAAAACCAAGTTAGTAGAATTTGATGTAGGCGACGACCAACAATACTATGCCTTTATCCCAGCAGATACAAATGTAAAAAACATGTACGACGTTACAAT
>NZ_JWID01000074.1 GCF_001466305.1 Defluviitalea phaphyphila | reverse complement strand
TAAAAGATCATTTTCAACAGGATAATGAGTAAAAAACTACATTCTTAAATGATCAAAAAGTTACATTTTTAACTTGACATTTATATATAAGAAGGGAGGAATACAGATGGCATATAACGAAATACAAATGGACCCAGCGGAAATAAAAGACCGCGCAAATAGAATAAAGACAAGAACAGCAGAGATAGATGAATTTTTAAATGAACTAGAAAGAAAAATGAGAACTTTAGACCAAGTATGGGAAGGTAAAGCTAGTCAAGCATATGTAGAACAATTTATGAAAATAAAAACAACTATAAAGCAAAAACTAGAAGAAAACTTAATTAATTTATCAGATGCAATGCTTGCTATAGCAGATAGAATAGCAGAAGCAGACCAATCTTTAGCAAATCAAGTAAATGGTATGTAATATGTACTACATAATAAAAGCATAGTAGTTTAAACTACTATGCTTTTTAAGAAGTTAAATTTATCAAATATTTAATAATAATTGGAGGTAAAAAATGAAAAAAAAAGTAAATATATTTATTGTACTCATATTAACAATAATATTATATACCCAAAATATACTATATGCAAAAGAAACAGAAAGTCTAA
>NZ_JWID01000073.1 GCF_001466305.1 Defluviitalea phaphyphila | reverse complement strand
AAGCTAGTAGAATTTGATGTAGGAGACGACCAACAATACTATGCCTTCATTCCAGCAGATACAAATGTAAAAAACATGTACGACGTTATAATTAAAGATGTAGACCTAGAAAATATAGATTTAGAATTATATTAGAAGTAAAAGGTTTACTAAAGAACAATTAAAAATTCAGTCAATAGTTGAGGTAGAATTATTTAAAATCTCTCTCCATTAAAAGTAAATTTAAGCAAGTATAAAAAATAGAAAATCAATAGACGAAGGCACTTAAAGAAGGAAAGAATGTAAAAGTAAAGATTGATATAATATGTGAAGGTAAGAATTTAAGGCCATCGAAATTTAATGTAGAATATTATATAGATGGAGAATTTTTTTCAACGCAAATATTTAATTAAAAAAGGAGAGATGATTGATATGAAAAAAGTATTTGAAGATATGTTTAGTGAATTACAGGCAGATATGGTTTCTATATGTATGGAATATGTTGAGGAAAAGGCCGAAAAAATATTTATATATTGTTCTTTATAAATGATACAATAAAAATGTAATAAAATGATCATTTAAGAATGTAGGGAAATAAGATATAATTATCTCTAAGATTAAGGA
>NZ_JWID01000072.1 GCF_001466305.1 Defluviitalea phaphyphila | reverse complement strand
AAAGATCATTTTCAACAGGATAATGAGTAAAAAACTACATTCTTAAATGATCAAAAAGTTACATTTTTAACTTGACATTTATATTCTTTTGAATCAGGAATTCTTTCAAGTGATTTTTTCTATTGTATTAATGGGAAAATTGTTAGAAAGCATAAGCTAAATGATGTAATAGATGTTGAAGAAAAATTCCGATATGATACGTCACCAGAACGACAGAGAACTGTGATGAATATAATTAATGAAGATATAGAAAAAATACATAAACTGTGCAATGAATATAAAAGACCAATGCCTACAGAAATAAAATTAATTTATGATGTTAAAAAGAATAGTTTAAAAGCAGAATACAAGTATGATATGGTTTATTCTAATGATCCAATTAAAACTGCTTATGATGTTGCTATGGAATGGTTTGAGAAAATAAAAGTAGAATATGAGAGTTAATATTAATTGTTGTATAAATATTTAATTAAAATGAATTAGTAGTATAAGAAAATTTATGATTAAATCAAAATAAAAACTCCTTTTTGACAGTAATTCAAATAACAAAGTCAAAAAGGAGTTTTATTGTTTAAAATACTAAAATTGATTTTAAACCCTAAATTAGGTAAAATAGAGAATAAGTATATTATTGTTGTAAATTTAAAAAAGAAGGAATAGCA
>NZ_JWID01000071.1 GCF_001466305.1 Defluviitalea phaphyphila | reverse complement strand
AAGTAGATTAATTCCTTATAACGGAGAGTTTGAAACTGAAGAAGAATTAATTAAAATAATCAATAAATTAAGTGATGATGTAAATAATGAAATCAATCAAACTACAAAAGTAAGACCTATAATGCTTATAAAAAAAGAAAAAGAATATCTTTTTCCTATGCCAAATATAAAAATTATTGAATCTTACATAAACTATATAAATCCAGTAAAAGTTCATAAAGATTCAATGATCTACTATAAAGGAAAAAGATATTCTGTCCCACATAAGTTTATTAATAAAACCCTAAAAATAAGGGAATTAAATAATAAACTATATGTTTATAATAACACAAATTTAATAAGAATTCATCCTCTAACACAAAAAATTATAAATTATCATGAAGATGATTATAAAAAAATAATGGTTGAAAAATTACCTTTTAAAAATGAAGAAGATATCGAAGCCTTTACAATTAAAAATTTAAAAATGTTAGATAAATTGAAAGGATAGATAAAATGAATATATACACTGCATTACTAAATAACTTAGAAATATTAAAACTATATCAAATAAAAGAAAATTTAGATACATATATAGATTTAATTACTAATAAAGAAAAAACAGTTGTTGACGCATTATACGAATTAACCAAGTTAGAGATAAAACTTAAAGAAGAAAAAGCTATAAATGCATGTGTAAAAGTAGCAAATTT
>NZ_JWID01000070.1 GCF_001466305.1 Defluviitalea phaphyphila | reverse complement strand
TAATTTATAATTATATGGGTAGAGACTTTTTAACTTTTCTAACTGGATATATTATCCATATATTTTAATTAACTAGCACAAGAGATTAGATTTTAAAAAACAAACTATAAATTTCTTGTGGATACAAATGTTTCACCTAATAGAATTTTAAAAAGCTGCATGTTTGATGGGGCTAACGCTTTAGATAAATCAAATATTATAATAGCAATTAAAATATTAGATGTAGAAACACCTATTCCATTTATGGAAGAACTTCTAGGGAATAGAACGCTTTTAAATATTTTCCCTATGTTCTTAAATTTAACTATTAGGGAAGGAATTTAAGTCGAGATTTAAAAGCTTATATTGCTTTAAATAATTATATGTAACTTAACAAATTAAGTGAAAATATTATAGATTATAAAGATAGAAAAAACTGACTTAAAAATAATGGAATAAAAATGGATTTGTAAAATTAAAAAAGTCGTCGACCTCCAGTAGGGAAAAAATCCCGGGGGATCGACGACAATTTAATTTAGCCCACAACCCCCGAAAAATNACCTCCAGTAGGGAAAAAATCCCGGGGGATCGACGACAATTTAATTTAGCCCACAACCCCCGAAAAATAAACATTTTATAAAAAAATACATAAAAAAAGAAGGAATTTTTAAAAAGACGTAGAAAATATAAAATAGCGATAAATACAGCAACCCAATGGGTTTCTAGCCTACCTATAAGGAATTGAAACTCCTGTGATGATTCCCGGGATTTCGATATTGTCGAAGTTTCTAGCCTACCTATAAGGAATTGAAACTGACAGGTCTTTTTCTTTTTCTTTTATAAGTATTTGTGTTTCTAGCCTACCTATAAGGAATTGAAACTTTAGATGTGCATTTGTTAACAAATTCTTTAAGATATTGTTTCTAGCCTACCTATAAGGAATTGAAACTATTGATTTTTTGGAGCTTTTAATTTTGCTTGGATGTTTCTAGCCTACCTATAAGGAATTGAAACTCGTGTTTGCGTTGTATAACAAACACGTCATCGTCAGTTTCTAGCCTACCTATAAGGAATTGAAACGAGTCATGACATTCAAACATATCAGACTCCCACCACAAAGTTTCTAGCCTACCTATAAGGAATTGAAACGGTAACGCTACTGAAACAGCTGGGAAGCAAGCAAAAGTTTCTAGCCTACCTATAAGGAATTGAAATTACACAAAAAAAGTCGGCTTTTGCCGACTTTTTTAAGTTTCTATTTATGATAAATTTCTTATATTTAATATGAACT
>NZ_JWID01000007.1 GCF_001466305.1 Defluviitalea phaphyphila | reverse complement strand
AAATCATACATGATTTCTCACTATGGTTGTCAATTATTTTTTTTATATTTTTTTATCTGTTGCATTTAATTTTACAACGAACCAATTTTTTCAATGCCTTTTTATTATATCCAAAAAAATATCTTTTATACATTTATTTATAAACAAATATATATTTTTTCTATTTAATTTTTAATGAGTTATAAATATATATTTTTTATTAGTTCGAATAAATTAAATATATACATCATAGATATAAAATAAGATATGCCCTTGGAGTGATTTTATGTATAAAAAAATTCCTTCTTTTAAAAAGGAATTAAATAAAAGCCAAATCAATTTAATAACAGTTCTATCTTTAATAGGATTTTTTTTGTATATATTTATTAATATTTTATTTCCTTATGCTAATACTTTATCTATTCTATTTTTAGCAATTACCGTTTCTCTAATGATATATAGTTTGATTAATAAAAAAAATACATTATTATGGTATGCTTTAGTATCTATTATAATATCAATTTTTTTAGCTCTTTGGCATCATCCTATTATATAAACATTAACTATAAAATAAAACCAAGCTCATAATATTGAGCTTGGTTTTATTTATTTTAAATTAGCTTTTGCCATTTCAACTAATTGAGCAAATCCTTTTTCATCATTAACAGCCATATCTGCTAAAATTTTTCTATTAATATTAACTCCAGCTACTTTCAATCCATTCATAAATTTACTGTAAGAAAGTCCATTCATTCTAGCTGCAGCATTAATTCTTGTAATCCAAAGTTTGCGAAAATCTCTTTTTCTTTGTTTTCTACCAATATAAGCATAATTTAGAGATTTCATAACTGCTTGTTTAGCAGTTCTAAATTGTTTAGATTTTGCCCCTCTATATCCTTTAGCTAATTTTAAAATTCTTTTATGTCTTTTTTTAGTATTGACTCCACCTTTAACTCTTGCCATATCTTAAACCTCCTATTCTTTCAGTAATCTTTATTATAAATATGGTAATAATTTTTTGATTTGTTTTTCATTTGTATTATCAACTAAACCTGCTTGTCTAAGATTTCTTTTTCTTTTTGCAGTCTTTTTAGTTAAAATATGACTTTTATAAGCTTTTGATCTTTTTAATTTTCCTGTTCCTGTAACTTTAAAGCGTTTTGCTGCTCCTTTATGTGTTTTTAACTTAGGCATTGTTAATAGTTCCTCCTTTATTAATGTTTGTATATAATATACGTTACATTTTTTTTGGTGTAACGGTTATTATCATGCTTTTACCTTCCATTTTAGGTTTCTTTTCAATATCCCCAAATTCTGAAACTGCTTTTGCGAAATTTTCTAAAATCTCATTTCCTTTTTGTGTATGAGCCATTTCTCTTCCTCTAAATCTTACAGATACCTTTACCTTATTTCCAGCTTTTAAAAATTTAATAGCATTTTTTATCTTAACTTCTAAATCATGTTTCTCAATATTAGGGGATAAACGTACTTCTTTTACATTTATAACCTTTTGCTTTTTACGTGCTTCCTTTTCTTTCTTAGCTAAATCAAATTTGTACTTTCCATAATCCATAATTCTACAAACCGGTGGATTAGCCTTAGGTGCAATTTTAACTAAATCAAGATTCCTTTCATTAGCTAACTTTTGGGCTTCTTTCGCAGAAACAATTCCTATTTGACTCCCATCCACATCAATAAGTCTTATTTCTTTGTCCCTAATTTGCTCATTAATCATTAACTCGTTAATAACCGAGCACCTCCTAATAATATTAAAATATTAATTATTTGAATTAAATAAAGCGGATAGAATCTATCCGCTTCAATACATAGGAAAAGAGCATAAATGACCCTTAATACTGCTCCTAATAAACATGTATTAACCTTGTCGACACTACTGCGCAAGGTGAGAAACGGATGTTTCTTCTTACTGACAAACTATTACTAATTAACTTATATAAATATAGCATTGTTTTTTTTATTTGTCAATACTTTATTAATATTAATCCTTTTTTTTCAATAAAATTTCTTCTTTTATTCTTTTAATAAATTCTGATAGATCTTTTGCTCCTTCATCTCCTTTTCGGCTCCTAACAGATACTTTATTTTCTTCTTCTTCTTTTTGTCCTATTATAAGCATATATGGTATTCGCTGAAGCCTTGCTTCACGAATTTTATAACCTATTTTTTCAGATCTATAGTCCACTTCAACTTTTATTCCTTCTTCTTTTAATTTATTTACTACTTTTTGAGAATAATCATGATATTTTTCTGAAATAGGCAGAACTTTTACTTGTACCGGGGATAGCCATGTTGGAAAAGCTCCTGCAAAATGTTCTATTAATATTCCTATAAATCTTTCAATACTTCCAAATACTACCCTATGAATCATAACTGGACGATGTTTTTCTCCATCTTGTCCAATATAAACTAAATCAAAACGTTCTGGCATCTGAAAATCTAATTGAATAGTTCCACATTGCCATGTTCTTCCTAAACAATCTTCTAAATGAAAATCTATTTTAGGACCGTAAAATGCTCCATCTCCTTCATTAACTATATAATCATATCCCTTCTCTTCTAATACTTCTCTTAAAGCATTAGTTGCTCTTTCCCAATCTTCATCACTTCCCATACTATCTTCAGGTCTTGTTGAAAGTTCTACATGATATTTAAAACCAAATACTGTATAAAATTCATCTATAAGATCTATTACTCTCTTTATTTCATCCTTAATTTGCTCTGGAAGCATAAATATATGAGCATCATCCTGAGTAAAATTACGCACTCTCATAAGCCCATGCAGTGCTCCAGATAACTCATGACGGTGTACTAATCCAAGTTCTGCCATTCTTATAGGTAAATCTCTATAGGAATGCATCTTAGTTTTATAAACTAACATTCCTCCTGGACAATTCATTGGTTTTACAGCAAAATCCAATCCATCAATCTTTGTTACGTACATATTATCTTTATAATGATCCCAATGTCCAGATCTATGCCATAAATCTTGATTTAAAATAATAGGAGTGCTAATTTCTTGATATCCGGCTTTTTTATGTTTTTCTCTCCAATAATCTATTAATGTATTTCTAAGTTCCATTCCTTTTGGTAAGAAAAACGGAAATCCTGGACCTTCTTCCATTAATGCGAAAAGTTCTAATTCCTTTCCTAATTTTCTATGATCCCTTTTCTTTGCTTCTTCTAATTTATTAAGATATTCATCAAGGTCTGCTTTCTTTGTAAAAGAAGTTCCATAAATTCTAGAAAGCATTTTATTATTCTCATTTCCTCTCCAATAAGCCCCTGCTACTGACAAAAGTTTAAAAGCTTTTACAGGTTTTGTAGACATAAGATGAGGACCTGCACATAAATCAACAAATTCTCCCTGCTTATAAAAAGAAATTGTAGCATCCTCCGGAAGATCTTTTATTAACTCTACTTTATAATCTTCTCCTTTTTCTTCCATCAATTTAATAGCTTCACTTCTTGGAAGTTCAAATCTTTCTATTTTTAAATTTTCTTTTACAATTTTCTTCATTTCTTTTTCTATTTTTTCTAAATCTTCTGGAGTAAAAGCTTGTTCTGTGTCAAAATCATAATAAAATCCATCTTGTATAGCAGGTCCTATAGCTAATTTTACATTAGGAAACAACCTTTTTACAGCTTGTGCTAGTATATGGGATGTTGTATGGCGAAAAGCTTCTTTCCCCTTTTCATCATTAAATGTTAAAATACTTAATTCACAATCTTCCTTAATAGGAGTTCTAATATCAACTACTTCTCCATTAATTAATCCTGCACAAGCTACCCTTGCTAAACCTTCACTTAAATCTTTTGCAACATCAATTACAGATATTCCTGATTCATATTCTTTTATAGACCCATCTTTTAATTTAATTTTTACCATTTCTTTTCTCCTTTCATTTATAATAATATAAGATTTAATTATACATACAAAAAACTCTCGCCTCTTTCATTCAGAAAAGGGACGAGAGCATAATTCTCCCGCGGTTCCACCCTTATTGTTTCATCGGAAACCACTTTAAATGATTATAACGGAATCACCGAACCCTATTAAGGTCACTTAGAGGTGGTCTTCATCAAACTCCATTTAAAGATACTCTCAGCTTTGTATCTTCTCTCTGTAAACTTCTGTTTGACTACTCTTCTCTTCATCGTTTTAAGCATCCTATACTAATTTATAACATTATATCATTTTATTATTACTTGTCAATAATACTATTAAAATATAAACAAAATTCACATTCCGAACAAAGTTTTACTCTATCTTGAAAAATATTACTAATAGTTTCTATAAGTGCTTTGTTTTTTATCAAATTATAATTATGAATAACTATTTGTTTAGGAGTAGTAGTAATAAGAGTACTAACTAATAAATCATCGTAATTTATATCTTTAATATTAAAATCTTGTATAAACTCTTCTTTGCATTTCTCGGTTATATCTTTTTTATCTTTGTTATATATTTTAAAATTCCCATCTTTTGTTCCTATAATATGAATTATTTCTTCTTTTACTTCTTGTTCATCTACAAAATATTTTAAAAGATTTATAAATTCTTTATATTCTTTTTGAGTTTCATATTCTTTAACTATATATAAAACCACTTCTTCTAAATGTTTTTTATATTCTTTTAAACGAAATTGAATAAATCCTTCCAATAAAAATTCATTACTCTCTTCAAAAAAATCCATTAAACTATCTAAAATTTCTTTTCTATAAGAATAATTTAAATATGATTTATTATTATCATTAATTTTACTATAGAAAAATTCTCTAATAGTATTT
Source organism: Defluviitalea phaphyphila (assembly GCF_001466305.1). Lineage (GTDB taxonomy): Bacteria > Bacillota > Clostridia > Lachnospirales > Defluviitaleaceae > Defluviitalea_A > Defluviitalea_A phaphyphila. Next base: position 89,907 of record NZ_JWID01000007.1, on the reverse strand, counting down.
ACTAATTTATTATGTTCAGAAGATGAATATTTAGAAAATTTATTTTGTAATATATCTCTTATAATATCAAAACGAGTAATTTCTAAAATTAAATTTGCCAGAGCACTACTAGCATATAATTTAAATGCATCACTAAAGAAAAAATTATAGTTTTTAGCTAAAATATCGTCATTTATCTTATAATATAAAAAACTAATATTCCCTCTTTTTGAAATAGTACAGGTGGGAATTAAAATTTTAGGTGTTATTTTTTGAAATTCTAAATCAATATATTCCTTAATTTTTTTTATATTTTTCATCGCTCCTATAGTAAGTACTATCATATATAGTCACTCGCTTTCATATAAATTACTACCCACCTAAGTAGAAATTCTCTATCATTTATAATATATGCATTTTTAAAAAATGGTTACATTGTCCCTGACAATCTATTTATTATTTTTTTAAGGTCTACTTCATCAAACATATATTTTTTATTACAAAAATGGCATTTAAGTTCAGCTTTTTTATCTTCTTCTAATATTTTCTTCAAATCTTTTAATCCAATACTAATTAGAGCTTTTTCTACTCTTTCTCTTGAACAATTACAATTAAAATGTACAGGTACTTTATCTAATATTATTATATCTTCTAACAAAAATTTGAGAATATCTTCTGGTTTTTTCCCTTCTTCTAAAAGATGAGTAATTGAAGTAATATTTTTAAGGTTTTCTTCTAATTTGCTTATAGTCTCTTCTTCTGCTTCTGGTAAAATTTGTATAATAAATCCTCCTGCCTGTTTTATGGAATAATCTCTATCCACTAAAACACCAAGTGCAACAGCTGATGGAATTTGTTCTGAATTAGCAAAATAATAAGTAATATCTTCTGCAATCTCTCCTGAAATTAAATTTGTTTGACCTATATAAGGTTCTTTAAGCCCTAAATCTTTAATAACTATAAGTTTCCCTTCTCCTATAGCTCCTTTAACATCTAATTTTCCTTTACTATTTAAAGGAATATCAACTATGGGATTATAGGGATATCCTTTTATGTTACCTTTTATATCGGCTGTAACTATCATTCCCTTTAATGGTCCATTTCCTTTAATTTGTAAAGTTATAATGTCATTTTCTCCTTTTAACATTTGTCCCATCATTCCAGAAGCAGTCATAAGTCTTCCTAAGGCTGCTGATACAACCGGAGTAGTTTTATGAATTTTTCTTGCCTCTTCTACTAAATTAGTAGTTATAGCTCCAAAAGCTCTAACTTGTTTTTTTTTATCAGTTATACGAACAATATAATCTTCCATAATTTCCTCCTAAATTAAGATTTTTTACCTTTTTCTCTAGCTACAAAATAAACTCTTTCACTGTCTTTTTTTGGTTTTTCAAAAGAATATGCATCATATACAGCTAAAACTTCCATTCCCGCTTGTTTTAATAAATTAGTTATTGTTTCTATAGAATACATTTTTTCATAATGAAGTTCTTCAAATTTATTATAATAATTTTTTTCCTTATCTTTTATAAACAAAGTAAGTCTATATTCATTTATTTTTTCTTCTTCACTATAAAAATTTTCCCATATATAAGAAGCTTCTTTTGTATTCTCAGCAAAAGTATTTTCTCCTAAAATATATTTATATTTATACTCAGTATTTAAATCAAAAATAAAAAGACCTTTAGGATTTAAATAATTATTTACCCATTTAAAAGTTTGTAATACTTCTTCTTCTTCTAATATATAATTTAAACTATCACATATACTTATAATACAATCCACTGTTCCATATAACTCAAATTCTCTCATATCTTGTAATAAATACAAAATATCTAAATTATTTTTTATGGCTTTTTCTTTTGCTATAGCTAACATGTTTTCTGAGGAATCAATTCCTATCATTTCAATTCCTTTTTTAGCAAAAAGCGTTGTAATTGTTCCTGTTCCACAACCAAGTTCTACCATTAACTTAGGCTTGCAGTTAAATTTTTTCAAAATCTTTTCTATATATTTTACCCATTCTTCATAAGGAACTTCTTTCATAAATAAATCATATACTTGTGCGAAGTTTTTATAAGACTCCAATTTCTCACCTACTTTTTTATCTACAAAAAAACTTAACTTTATATCTTGACAATATAATCACATAAACGACATAAACCGTCGTATCCATTATAGAAATATTTTTTAAAAAATGCAACAGGCTCAGATTAGTTCTGAGCCTGCTTTTTCATTATTTCTTTTTTTCGTTTAGTCATAAGACCCCCTATACGACCTGTTTCCTTTGCAGTTAAAGATTTCCAACCACCTTGTTTTACTTTTTCTAATAATCCAAGTTCAGAAGCTATTTCATATTTCAGCTTTTCATCTTCTGTCATCGGCTTATTTTTTTTCTTTTGTTTTTCTTCCTTATTCATTCTATCACTCCTCACATTTAAAGTATGTATTATAAAATAATAAAATATACATTACATTATCAAAATATTTTTTTTATATTTCATAATATATTTGACATACTTTTAATTGAATGATATTATATATAAAACTTCATATTAAATTACCCTTACAAGATAGAGGTGCATTTTTTAAGAGTATATATACGGATGTGTGTAGGCACAGTTGAAGTATATAGAAAGGAAAAAATGCCGAAGGATAAAAAAACCTACATTTTTTTATCCTGATTGTGCAGTTAATAGCTGTATGACTGTCATCATTTTTGATGGAGAGCTATCTGTTTAATGATTTATTGTATGAAATCATGTTTACAGTTGGCTTATGCCAACTTTTTTATTATCAAAAAACTTAATAAATAGTATAATTAAAATAACTAATATTAAAGGAGGATTTTAAATGAAAAAAATTAATTTAGCTGTTGTTGGAGCTACTGGCATGGTAGGAAGAACTTTCTTAAAAGTATTAGAAGAAAAGAATCTCCCTATTGAAAATTTTTATCTTTTTGCTTCTGCTAGGTCTGCTGGAACAAAATTAACTTTTAAAGGAAAAGAATATGTAGTTGAAGAATTAACGGAAACTTCTTTTGACCGTGGTATTGATATAGCATTATTTTCTGCTGGTGGAAGTACTAGTTTAAAATTTGCACCTATTGCAGCTAGTAAAGGTTGTATTGTTGTAGATAACAGTTCTGCTTGGAGAATGGACCCTGAAGTTCCTCTTGTAGTACCAGAAGTGAATCCAGAAGATATCAAATTAAACAAAGGAATTATTGCTAATCCAAACTGTTCTACCATTCAAGCTGTTGTAGCATTAAAACCTCTAGATGAATATTATACTATTAAACGTGTCATTTATTCAACATATCAAGCAGTTTCTGGTGCTGGTATGGGAGGATGGCGTGATCTCGAAGAAGGTTTAAAAGGAAATCCACCAAAAAAATTCCCTCATCCTATTGCAAATAATTGCTTACCACATATTGATGTATTCACTGAAAACGGTTATACAAAAGAAGAAATAAAAATGATTAATGAAACTCGTAAAATTTTACACAAACCAGATTTAAAAGTTACTGCAACTACTGTAAGAGTTCCTGTATTTAATAGCCATAGTGAATCTATAAATATAGAATTTGAAAAACCTTTTGAATTAAATGAATTAGTAGAAGTGCTTAAAAAATCTCCTGGAATAATAGTAGAAGATGACCCAGCTAATAATGTATATCCTTTAGCTGCTAATGCTACTGGACATGATGAAGTATTTGTGGGAAGAATTCGTAGAGATGAAAGTGTAGATAATGGAATTAATCTTTGGGTTGTAGCTGATAATATTAGAAAAGGTGCTGCATCTAATGCTGTTCAAATTGCAGAACTTTTAATTAAAGATATGTAATGAGAAAGGATGGGTATTATGGAAATTTTTCGAGGCTCAGGAGTAGCCATAGTTACTCCTTTTAAAGATAATGGTGATATAAATTATGAAGTTCTAGGAGAACTTATTGAATTTCAAATTGAAAATAATACAGATAGTATTATTATTTGTGGAACTACTGGGGAAGCATCTACTCTAAATGATCATGATCATTTAGAATGTATTAAATTTGCTGTGGATAAAGTAAATAAAAGAGTTCCTGTTATAGCTGGAACAGGAAGCAATGATACAGAGCATGGAGTATTTTTAACAAAAAGAGCTAAAGAATTAGGAGTTGATGCATGTCTTTTAGTTACTCCTTATTATAATAAAACTACTCAAAAAGGATTAATCGAACATTATACTTATATTGCAAAAAAAGTAGATATACCTATTATATTATATAATGTTCCTTCAAGAACCGGATTAAATATTGCTCCACAAACAGCTGCAGAATTATCTAAAATAGATACTATTGTTGCTATAAAAGAAGCTAGTGGTAATATTTCTCAAGTTGCTGAATTAATGAATTTATGTGAAGGTAGATTGGATTTGTATTCAGGAAATGATGACCAAATAGTACCCCTTCTCTCTTTAGGTGGTAAAGGAGTTATATCTGTTCTTGCTAATGTTGCTCCAAAACAAACCCATGATATCGTTTATAAATATCTAAATGGTGACGTAGAAGAAAGTAGAAAACTTCAACTAAAAATGCTTCCTCTAATAAAGGCTCTATTTTCTGAAGTAAATCCTATCCCTGTTAAAGAAGCTTTAAATCTTATGGGATATACTGTAGGACGTTGTAGAATGCCTCTTACTTCTATGGAAAATGCCCATCTTGAATTATTAAAACAAGAAATGAAAAACTTAAATTTACTTAAATAAGAAACTAAAAAGTGCAGAGGTATTCCCCTGCACTTTTTTCGAAAGGAGTTTATATTATGATAAAAGTTATTATGCACGGATGTAATGGAAAAATGGGGCAAGTAATTTCTAATTTAGTTGAAAATAGTGATGACTGTACTATTGTTGCAGGTATAGACCCTAATGTTAATAAATCTAATCCATATCCCGTTTTTAGTAAAATATCTGACTGTGACATAACTGGTGATGTTATTATAGATTTTTCCACTGCAACAGCAGTAAAACCTTTAATAGAATATGCCCTTAATAAACAACTACCAGTAGTTGTATGTACTACTGGATTATCAGATGATTTATTAACCTTAGTAAAAAAAGCTTCGGAAAAAATTCCTGTATTTTTTTCTGCTAATATGTCCCTTGGAGTTAATTTATTAATAAACTTAGTAAAACGTGCCTCAGAAGTATTATCAGATGCTAACTTTGATATTGAAATCATAGAAAAACATCATAATCAAAAAATAGACGCTCCTAGTGGCACTGCTCTTGCTTTAGCAGATGCTATTAATGAAACTTTAGATAATACTTATAAATATAAGTATGATAGACATAAAGAAAGACAAAAAAGAAGTAAAAAAGAAATAGGTATTCATGCTGTAAGAGGAGGAACCATAGTAGGAGAACATTCAATACTTTTTGCTGGCAAAGATGAAATTATAGAATTGAAACATACAGCAATGTCTAAAGAAATATTTGCAGTAGGTGCTATAAAAGCTGCAAAATTTCTAGCAAATAAATCTCCTGGTTTATATAATATGGAAAACTTAATTAATGAATAAATTAAAAAGACGCAATAATGCGTCTTTTAGTATTCTATTCCCTTTCTTGCTCCAATCCCTTCATTCATAGGATGTTTTTCAGCATGAATATTCGATATGTAATTAGCTTTTTTTCTAATTTCATCTGTTAAATATCTACCCGTTAATATTATTTCTATTCCCAAAGGTTTTTTATCTAAAAGTTCACAAACTTCACTTTCCTTAAGCAAACCATTTTGTATAACCCCTAATATTTCATCTAAAATAAGCATATCACATTCTTTTGTATCTAAAACTTTTTTAGAAAAATTAATCGCATTCATAATTTCATTTTTTAATTCTTTTTTTTCTTCATCATTTAAATTCCAAAAAAAATCTTTAGGCTTTTCAAAACGAAATACCTTAAAATCAGGTTCTAACTTTTTTAATGTGTCAAGTTCTCCTGTAAAAGAAGATTTTAAAAATTGTATCATTATAACTTTCATACCTTGTCCAATTGCTCTTATACCTTGTCCAATTGCAGCTGTTGTTTTCCCTTTTCCCTCTCCACAATAAACTTGAATTAACCCTAATTCCATATTACTCACCTCACTACCCATATTATAGTACTATATTACTATTATTTCAATTTATTTTCTAATACATGCAAAAAGGGACTTACTTTTAAGCCCCTTATTTTTTCTCTATATCCATTTTATGAAGATAACTTACTGTTTCTAAAGCAGCTACTGCTCCTTCACCCACCGCTTTTGTTACTTGAAAAGGTCTTCCTGTACAATCTCCAGCAGCAAATACTCCAGGAAAATTTGTTTCTTGCCTGCGATTTACTTTGATAGTTTTTCCTTCCATCTCTAATCCTTTTATAAGCTGAGTAACAGGAACAGTTTCTTTTATTAAAAATACTCCATCAACTTTTAATTCCTTATCATCTATACGAATTCCTGATACAAAATTATCTCCTAAAATTTCCTTCGGTTTACCTTTTAAAATTTCTACTTTAGGACTGACATGTTTTATTTCCTTATAAGTAGGAAGAAAATAAACTTTATCACAAATTTCCTGAAGAAAATTAACATCCTCTTCTGCTTCTTCTATCTCCCCTATTACCATTGTTGTTTTCCCTCTATATAAAGGACCATCACAAGTTCCACAATAACTAACGCCTTTTCCTAAAAATTCTTTTTCTCCTGGAATATAATTTGCTTTAGGAATTCCTGTTGCTATAATAACAGTTTTAGCTTCAAAAAACTCATTTTCTACATTTAGTGTATAATAATTTCCCATAGGAAAAACTTCTAATGTTCTTCCTTCATGAAATTCTACTCCTAACTTTTTAGCGTGGTTCAAAAACTCCTCAATCATTTTAGGACCACTTATATTTGGCATACCTAAATAATTATCTACTTTTTCTGCTTTATATAAATAACTACTTTTTGGTTCTCTTCCAAATACGATTACTTTTTTATTTCTTATTACTCCATTAATAGCTGCAGAAAGTCCTGCTGGTCCAGCCCCTATAATGGCAATATCCAACATCTTAATCCCTCCTTTATCGTATTATTACGATATTATATTATATCATATTATATTTTATTTGTCTAACTTATCCTTCGTGAACACTATTTTATTTTTTTTTGCAATTTCTCCAGTTATTGTAGGTATTACTGCAAAAAGAATAGTTATTCCTAAATCAACAAATGGTAAAGCTACAGTATTAAAAATGTACTGCAAGTAAGGAATATATATTACTGATACAAGTAGTAATATAGAACTTATAACACTTATATTTAATAATTTGTTAGAAAAAATTTTCATCTTATATATCATTTGTTTTTCCGAACGAGCTGAATATGCTCTTAAAAGTTCTCCTATCACTAATGTTGCAAAGCAATATGTTCTTGCTGCCATTAAAGTATTTCCTCCATTAAAATTATTCATACCATACCAAAAAGATATAAATGCAGCTAAAGCTAATCCTATACTTTGAATTCCTATGGCAATAGCCATTTTTTTATTGACAATAGCTTCTTCTGGATCTCTTGGCGGCAATTCCATTATTCCTTCTTCCTTAGGCTCTAACCCAAGAGCAAATGCTGGAAAGGCATCAGTTATTAAATTAATCCATAATAAATGTATAGGAAGTAAAGGTATTTCTGTTCCGATTAACATAGCCATAAATATTAGTAAAAGCTCTCCTATATTACAAGAAAGTAAAAATCCTACAAACTTTCTTATATTACTATATATAATTCTTCCTTCTTCCACTGCATTTACGATACTAGAAAAATTATCATCTGTTAAAATCATATCTGCCGCTTCTTTTGCAACATCGGTCCCTGTAATTCCCATAGCAATTCCTATATTGGCTTGTTTTAAAGAAGGTGCATCATTTACTCCATCTCCTGTCATAGCTGTAATTTCCCCATTAGCTTTTATAGCTTTTACAATTCTAACTTTATGCTCTGGAGATACCCTAGCAAATACATTAATATTTTTAACTTTTTCTTTCAATTCTTCATCACTTAAAACATCTATTTCTTTTCCATCCATAGTTTCTGCATCATCATCTATTATCCCTATTGCTCTTCCTATAGCACTACCTGTAGTTTTATGGTCTCCTGTAATCATTACAACACGAATTCCTGCTTTTTTACAAATTTCTACTGCTTTTTTAGCTTCATCCCTTGGAGGGTCCATCATTCCTACAAGTCCTAAAAATACTAAATCTTTCTCTTCTTCTTTATTTTCTTTTACTACACTAACAATCTTATAAGATAGAGCAAGAACTCTAAGTGCTTCATTAGCAAAAGAATTATTTTTATTTATAATCATTTCTTTATGTTTATCCGTAATTTTTTCAATTTTCCCATTAACATCAATATATTTGCACCTGCTAAGTACAACATCCGGTGCTCCCTTTGTATACATAACTATATTTTCTTTATATTTATGAAAAGTACTCATTAATTTTCTGTCAGAATCAAAGGGAATTTCTCCTATCCTAGGCATTTCTTTAATAAGATTTTCTTTAATATATCCTCCTTTAGCACCTAATACTACAAGTGCCCCTTCTGTAGGGTCGCCTATAATATCATTTTCTTCTCTTTTAATCTCTGCATCATTACAAAGAACCCCTGCCATTAAAAGTTTTTCTAAAGTCTTAGAAATTTCTGCACTAGAATTATCTTCTTTTTTAATTTCTCCTTTTGGAATATATCCTTTCCCTGATATATTCCATGTGCTTTCTCCATCAAATACTTTAATAACTGTCATTTTATTTTGAGTTAAAGTTCCTGTTTTATCAGTACATATGACTGTTGTGCTTCCTAAAGTTTCCACTCCTCCAAGAGTTTTAATAATTGCATTACGTTTTATCATCTTTTGCATACCTAAAGCTAATACCACTGTTACTACTGTTGGAAGTCCCTCTGGTATAGCTGCTACTGCTAAACTAACAGCAGTCATAAATATCTTTATAAATTCCTCTCCTCTTAACATACCTAAAATAAATATAATAATACAAATTCCTAAACATACACTTCCTAAAAGCTTTCCTAATTGTGATAATTTTTTTTGGAGAGGAGTTTTCTCTTCTTCCACTTCTTCTAACATAGAAGCTACTTTCCCTATTTCTGTGTTCATTCCTGTTCCTATAACTACACCTTTACCTCTACCATATGTAACTATAGTTCCCATAAATACACAATTAATTCTATCTCCAATTCCTGCATCTTTTTCTACTATTTTATCTGCATTTTTTTCTATGGAGATAGATTCTCCTGTTAAAATTGATTCCTGTACCTTTAAATTAACACTTTCAATTAATCTAAGGTCTGCTGGGATATAATCTCCTGCTTCTAAAACTACTATATCACCAAGTACTAGTTCTGAAGAAAGTACTTTTTGTAAACTCCCATCTCTAATAACCTTTGCCCTAGGAGCTGCCATATCCTTTAAAGCTTTCAAAGCATTTCCTGCACGATTTTCTTGAAAAACCCCTAATAGAGCATTTAAAATAACTATAGTTAAAATAATTATAGCATCCTTTTCTTCTTTAACTAAAAAAGATACTATACTAGCTATAATTAAAATAATAACTAAAAAATCTTTAAACTGGTCTAAAAATACACTAAATATTCCTCTTCCTTTTTTTTCTCTAAGCCTATTTTCTCCGTATTTTTCACGTCGTTTTAGGGCTTCTTCTTGACTTATTCCTTTTTTAATATTTGTTTTTAAATTTTTTACAACTTCTTCTACACTTTTATTGAAAAAAGATTCCATAATTTCTCCCCTTTTTACTTTATATATAAAGTATTTGCTAATTTTTTTATTATATAATAATTTTAAAATTATTAATTTGAAAACTATAAGTATTATAAGCTATAATATTATAAAAAAGAAAGGAGCTATACATATGACACCTAAACAAAAAGTTTTTGAAATGCAAGCTAAAGAGTTAATATCTGCTTTTAAAAAAAGACAAATGGAAGCATATTATTGTAACACTAAAGAAGAAGCTCTTAACAAAGCTTTAGAACTTATAAAAGAAGGCTCTGTAGTATCCTGGGGAGGGTCTATGACTTTAAATGAAATAGGACTTTTAGAAGAATTAAAAAAAGGTAATTATAAACTTTTAGATAGGTCTACTGCCAAAACTCCTGAAGAACTTAATGAAATTTTTTATAAGGCTTATACTGCTGACTATTATTTAATGAGTTCTAATGCTATAACTATGGATGGGAAATTAATAAATATAGACGGACGTGGTAATAGAATATCTGCTTTAATCCATGGCCCTAAAAATGTTATCATCGTTGCAGGTATGAACAAAGTTATGCCTGATGAAGACTCTGCCTTAAAAAGAGCTAGAAATTATGCTTCTCCTATTAATGCTAATCGTTTTAACATACAAACTCCTTGTACTAATACCGGAAGATGTCACGACTGTTTATCTCCTGATACAGTCTGTTGTAATATTTTAGTCACTCGCATGTCTAAGATTCCTAATAGAATAAAAGTAATTTTAGTTGGAGAAGAATTAGGCTTTTAATTTACAAAGGGCGCAATTGCGCCCTTATTTTAGTATAATGGATATTTAGAAACTAATTTTTTCACCTTTTCTCTTGCCTTTTCTTTATTATTTTCAAAATCTGATAATACCATATAAATAATATCTGCAATAACTTTCATATCTTCTTCTTTCATTCCTCTTGTTGTCACTGCAGGAGTTCCTAATCTAATCCCACTAGTTACAAAAGGACTTTCAGGATCAAAAGGAATAGTATTTTTATTACAAGTTACTCCTACTTCATCTAATCTTTTTTCTGCTTCTTTTCCTGTTATATTCATATTTCTAAGATCTACCATCATAAGATGATTATCTGTTCCACCAGATACTAATTTTAATCCTTTTTCTATCAATCCCTCTGCTAGAGCCTTTGCATTCTTTACAATTTGCTGTTGATAAACTTTAAAATCATCACTTAATGCTTCTTTTAAACTTACTGCTTTAGCAGCAATAACATGCATTAAAGGACCACCCTGAATACCTGGGAATATGGCCTTATCTATAATTTTAGCATATTCTTTTTTACAAAGAATCATTCCTCCTCTAGGGCCTCTTAAAGTTTTATGGGTAGTAGTTGTTACAAAATCTGCATAAGGAACTGGATTAGGATGAAGACCTGCTGCAACTAATCCTGCAATATGAGCCATATCTACCATCAAATAAGCTCCCACAGTATCTGCAATTTCTCTAAATTTTTTAAAATCAATAATTCTAGAATATGCACTAGCTCCAGCAATAATAAGTTTTGGTTTATGCTCTTTAGCGATTTCCATCACATTTTCATAGTCTATATATCCTTCTTCATTTACCCCATAAGGAATAATATTGTAATGTTTTCCTGACATATTTACAGGACTTCCATGGGTTAAATGTCCTCCATGGGAAAGATTCATTCCCATTACCGTATCTCCTGGGTTTAAAACTGCAAAAAATACTGCCATATTAGCTTGTGTTCCTGAATGTGGCTGAACATTAGCATGGTCCGCTCCGAAAAGTTTTTTTGCTCTCTCTATTGCTAAGCTTTCTACAATATCTACATATTCACAACCACCATAATATCTTTTTCCTGGATATCCTTCTGCATATTTATTCGTAAGCGGAGTCCCCATTGCTGCCATAACCGCTTTTGAAACAAAATTTTCTGAGGCAATAAGTTCAATTTTATTATTTTGCCTACCTATTTCTTTTTCTATAGCCTCTGCTGTTTCTAAATCTACTTTTTTTATTTCTTCAAATGAGTACATTTTATACATTCCCTCCTGAATTTTCTGATAAATATCATTATATCATAAGTTATATAATTATTAAATATTTATTCATAAAAATTAAAGTTTATAATATTACTATTATTTTTGAATTTATATATAATTATAAAACTAATGTTTTCTATTTATAATATGCTATTAATAATATATAATACTAGTTGCTAATAACTCTATGTGTTTTCCCATTATTATTTTTTTAATAAAAATCTCTAAATATTTTTTATTATAATAAAGGAGTTTCATAATGAATCATAAAATGTTATTAAAATTTGCTATTAAAGCAGGAGAAATTATGTTAAAAAGTGGTGCCGAAACTTATCGTGTTGAAGACACTATTATAAGAATTTTATCTGTATATAATTTAGATGTTGTAGAGGCTTTTGTTACCCCAACTGGAATATTTGCTACTATTGATGATGAAACTATAGAAATGATAACTTTTACTAAAAGAATTAAAAATCGTTCTATTCGTTTAGATAAAGTAAGTTTAGTTAATGATTTATCAAGACAATTTGTAGCAGGCAAAATTTCTCTTAAAGATGCTATCAAAAAATTAGATGAAATTGATAAAACTCCTCCTTATCCTTCTTATATTTTTATTGGTGCAACTGCCTTTGCTTCTACTTTCTCCACTGCTGTTTTTGGTGGAAATATTAAAGATTGTATAATATCTTTATTTATTGGTATCGCTCTTGGCAGTGTTCAAACTTTTTTTAATAAAACAAATACTTCTAGATTTTTTATTGATTTAATTGGTGGAGGATTAATTGGATTTTTAGCTATATTATTTACTAACTTTATTCCATCTGCTAATTTAGATCAAATTATTATAGGATGTATTATGCCTTTAGTTCCTGGAGTAGCTATCACCAATGCCGTAAGGGATACTATAGAAGGAGATTTACTTTCAGGAATCTCTAAAGGTGTTGAAGCATTTTTTGTTGCTGTATCCATTGCAACTGGTGTAGGAATAATTCTTAAAATTTGGTTTATGCTTAAACAAGGAGGATTTTTATGATACTTCAAATAATTGGTGCTTTATTTGCTAGTTTTTTCTTTGGAATTCTTTTTAATGTTTCTAAAAAAGAACTTTTATATTGTGGGTTTATTGGAGGATTTGGATGGTTTATATATCTTAACTTTTTAACATTAACTAATTCTATTGTTTTCTCTAGTTTTTTAGGAACTCTTGGAGTCAGTATTTTATCTAGAATCTTTGCTAAAATTAGAAAAGTACCTGTAACTATTTTTTTAATCTCTGGAATTATACCTCTTGTACCTGGAGCTGGAATGTATAGAACTATGTATGCCATGTTAGAAAAAAATTTTGAAGATAGCTCTTTTTATGGAATCCAGACCCTTCAAATAGCAGGAGTTATTGCCATTGCCATTATTTTTACATCATCTTTTCCTTTTATTTCAAAAAACAAAGGGGTATAAAAACCCCTTCTAATTATTTTAAATTATATCCTGTCAAAAATGCCTTTTTATTCAATTCTATCGTCTTAGAAGGAACAACCCTTTCTATAGCATCTTTCCATTCATCTACAGAAAGCCCTAAGTATTTTGCTAAAATTCCAAGTAATATAGTATTTAATACTTTAATATTTCCTAAATTTTTAGCTATAGAAAGAGCATCTACAATATAAGTATTTTTACAATTTTCTTTAATTTTTTCTATTATATCTTCTGGATATTCTTCAGCCCCTATAATAACAGGCATAGGATTTATTTCTTGGTCATTTACTATAGCGATTCCATCTTCTTTTAGGTAATGTATCCATCTAAGAGCTTCTAATTTTTCAAATGCTAAAAGAACATCTGCTCCTCTTTCTTCAACTAAAGGCGAATATACTTTATCCCCATATTTTACATGGGTAACAACACTTCCTCCCCTTTGTGCCATTCCATGAACTTCTGACATCTTAACATCATAGCCTTTATTGATTACTACATCTCCTATTATTCTACTAGTTAATAAGGTTCCTTGTCCTCCAACTCCTACAATTAATATATTTTTTGTATTCATTCTACTCACCTTCCCTTACAATTGCATTGCTTTTACAAACCTTAGTACAAAGTCCACAGCCATTACAAAGAGCATCATTGATAACTACTTTATTAGTTTGTTTTTCAATAGCAGGACATCCTAATTTTAAGCATAAACCACACATTACACAGGAATCTGTAATTTTATACACAGGATCTTTTTTCTTTGAAAGCAATGCACAAGGTCTACTAGCAATAATAACTGATGCTTCATCTTTACTTGTCTCTTCTTTTAAAACTACTTCTACTTCTTTTAAATCAAAAGGATCTACCACTCTTACATTTTTTACTCCTACAGCTTTAGATAATTCTACTAAATTTAATATAGGTGCGGGTTCTCCTTTTATAGTTTTCCCTGTAGCAGGATGATCTTGATGTCCTGTCATTCCTGTTGTTGAATTATCTAAAATAATTATTGTTGATATTCCTTTATTATATATTATATCTATTAATCCTGTAATACCAGAATGTATAAATGTGGAATCTCCAATTACTCCTACCCAATTTTTAGAAAAATCTCTTCCCCTTGCTTTTTCTATACCATGTGCCATACCAACACTAGCCCCCATACAGACACAAGTATCTATTCCATCTAAAGGTGGAAGAGCTCCTAAGGTATAACATCCTATATCTCCCGTAGCATGAAGTTTTAATTTGTTCATAACATAATATATTCCTCTATGAGGACATCCTGGACATAATACTGGAGGACGATTAGGAAGTATTTCTTTATTTATAACCTTTTTCTCTTCCTTAGAAATTGCCGATAAAACTTTTCTTACAGATAATTCTCCTTGAACTGAAAATATTTCTTTTCCTATAGCTTTTATACCCATACTCTTTACTTGTTCCTCTATCACAGGTTCTAATTCCTCTACTATATATAAAGTTTCTACTTCTTTTGCAAATTTTTTAATCATTTTTTTAGGTAAAGGATGAACCATACCTAATTTTAATACAGAAGCTTCTGGAAGAGCTTCTTTTACATATTGATAAGCTATACCACTAGTTATAATTCCAATTTTTTTATCTCCCCACTCAATTCTGTTTATTTCTAAAGAATTTGCATTTTCAGCTAATTTATTCATTCTATCTTCAACTACAATATGTCTTTTAATAGCCATACCGGGCATCATAACATATTTAGCAATATCTTTTTTATAGGGTTTTAATTCTATATTTTCTCTTTCTTTTATTTCTACAATACTTTGCGAATGAGAAATACGAGTTGTCATGCGAACTAATACAGGTGTATCATATTCTTCGCTAAGTTTAAATCCAAATTTAACAAAATCTTTAGCTTCTTGACTATCAGCTGGCTCAAGCATGGGAATATGGGCAGATCTAGCATAATAGCGACTATCTTGTTCATTTTGAGAACTATGCATTCCAGGGTCATCAGCCACTAAGATTACTAATCCTCCATTTACTCCTGTATAAGAAACTGTAAAAAGAGGGTCGGCTGCAACATTTAATCCCACATGTTTCATAGTAACCATAGCTCTAGCTCCCCCAATAGAAGCTCCTATGGCTACTTCCATAGCAACTTTTTCATTTGGTGACCATTCTGCATAAATTTCATCATATTTAGCAACAAATTCCGTAATTTCTGTACTAGGTGTTCCTGGATAAGCAGTAGCAACTTTAACTCCAGCTTCATAAGCCCCCCTAGCTACAGCTTCATTTCCTAACATTAGCTTTTTCATATAATCCCTCCATATATATTGTCAATATTACATAAAATCTATCGCAAATCTATAACTCTTTTAGCCTTTCCTTCAAATCTTTTAAGAGTTCTTGGTTCTACTAAATTTATTTTAGCATCAATACCTAAAACTGTTCTTAAATTACGTCTAATTTTATCTTTTAAAGCTTCTAATTTGCTGTATTTTTCTAAAAAACTTCCATCTATAACTTCTACATTTAATTCTAAAACATCTAAATAACCTTTCTTCTTTACAATTATTTCATAATGAGGGCCTATTTCTTTCATCCCTACTAAAACACTTTCAATTTGTGATGGAAATACATTTACTCCTCTTATTATTAACATATCATCACTTCTACCTTGTACTTTTGCCATTCTAGTCAAAGTTCTTCCACATTCACATTGTTCTTCTATTAAATATGTTATATCCTTTGTTCTATACCTAAGAAGAGGAAATGCTTCTTTTGTAATAGTAGTTACAACAAGTTCTCCTTTTTGACCCGGTGGAAGAACTTCTCCCGTATCAGGGTCAATTATTTCTGCTATAAAATGATCCTCTGCTATATGCATACCACATTTGTATTGACATTCTCCAGAAACTCCAGGACCAATTAATTCACTCATACCATAATTTTCAGTAGCCAACATTTCCCATTTATTTTCCAATTCTTTTCTAAATTCTTCTGTATGTCCTTCTCCTCCGAACAATCCAATTCTCACTTTTAAATCTGATGCTGGATTTATTCCCATCTCCTCTGCTACTTCCGCCATATGAAGAGCATAAGAAGGAGTACTAATAAGTAAGGTCGTCCCAAAATCTTTCATAAGCATAATTTGTTTTTTAGTATTTCCTGACGACATAGGAACAACCATAGCCCCTATTTTTTCAAGTCCTTGATGAAGTCCAAAAGCTCCTGTAAATAATCCATATCCAAAAGCAATTTGAGCTATATCATCATCTCTAGCACCTGCCATAGCTGCAATACGAGCTGTAAGCTCTGTCCATGTATTTAAATCATTTCTTGTGTACCCAACAACAGTTGGCTTTCCCGTTGTCCCAGAAGAACCGTGTATCCTTACTACTTCCTTTTTTGTTACTGCAAATAATCCAAAGGGATAATTTTCTCTTAAATCATCCTTTACAGTAAAAGGAATTTTCTTAAGATCATCTAAAGAATTAATATCTTCTGGTGAAATTCCAGCTTCATCAAGTCTTTTTCTATAAAAAGGCACTTTTTCATATACCCTTTTTATAGTACTTTTTAATCTTTTAAGTTGAATTTTTCTAATTTCTTCCCTATCTAATGTTTCTTCTTTAGACCAAATCATATATTTCTTCCTTCTTTCATTAATTATAAAATAATTTGTATTTTATATTTTTTTATAAATACAATTAAGAAAATCTTGGTCCCTTAAATAATTATTTGTAAAAAATATATCATCGCTTTATCACTTTACTTTAATATAATATCACTATATTAAAGATATAATCAATAATTTTCTACATTTTTTGATTAAAATAAATTTTTATATAAAATAACCACCTAAATAGGTGGCTACAATAAAAATTATTCTTTATCTTCCTCTACATCATCTACATATTCATTTAATTCTTTTACTGTAGAATCTTCTGTTATATTTTCCTTGTTTATTTCTTCTTTTTCTTTATCTAATGATGTATTATTTAATTCTGTTTTTTTCTTAGATTTGTATTTTTTAAATCTAAAAGGTATTCTTTTAAAATACAAGAAAAAGCCTCCTTATATAAATAATTCTATAATATAATACTATTCTTTATCTATATGTATGCTACATAAAATAATTATATTTGAGAATATTTTGGTAGCATTTTACTCATAATAACAAAATAAAAAAATGTTTTATTGGAGGCCAACATGAAAAAATTAAATTTTTTTAAAATCAAAATTATGATCTTTTCTTTAATAATATTATTTGCGAATAACTCTTTGATTTATGGAAATACAAATAACTCTACGTCTACTTATACTACATCCTTTAAATATACTTGGGGAATGGTAAATGAAAATGGAATAAATATTAGAGAATATCCTTATCCAAATTCTAAAATTCTTGGAGTATGTGATAAATATACTAATTTAATAGTTACAGGGAAATATAATAAGTGGTATCAGGTAAAATATAAAGATAAAAGTGCTTGGATTTACTATATGTATTTAGATGCATATCCCCTTTATTTAATTCCTGAAGTAGACAAAAAAACAAAGGAAAATATTCTACGTTGGGAAATTGTAAACTATGCTAAACAGTTTTTAGGAACCCCCTATCGATATGGTGGAACCAACTTAAAACATGGTGTTGACTGTTCAGGATTTACCCAATCAGTTATGAAAAAATTTAATATCTTATTAAATAGATGCTCTAAAGACCAAATTAAAAATGGTATTCCTATAAAAAAAGAAAATCTAAAACCTGCAGATTTAGTATTTTTTGATACTTATGGTAGTAATAATGGAAAAATATCCCATGTAGCTCTGTATATAGGGGATAATAAGATTATTCACGCAACTTCAAATGGAGTTAAAATAGATAATTTATCCCAAACTTATTATCAAAAAACTTATGTAACTGCTGTGTCCATAATAAAACTTAAATAGGAGCAATTCGCCCCTATTTAAGTTAAGTTATTTATATAGCGTTTAATACAGTAAGAAGAACATTCTCACTTCCATCTCCATTAGATACACTAGCATGAACTTCAACCCATTGTCCTGGAGGAGGAACAACTAATAATGGATAAATTAAATTAGTTGCAAAATTTCCTCCTTGAGCAGTAGGGATATTTATTGCATTGAATTTACATATAGGTGTAGAGGTTGTTCCATCAGTTGTTACAATGTCTACTTCAATTCCTGATGCTAGTGCTCCTCCTCCTGTATATGAAGCATAGATTGCAGTAATCTTAACAGCTTCATCAGGGGAATATGTTATAATTCCAGTATCTGATGTTTGACCAGTAGAATCACTTATACCTCCTCCTAGGCTATCTAGAATCTGAGTTAAAAGATCTATTATTTCTGTTAAATCAATATCTATTGGAAGATTTTGTGCTATATCACACAATAATTGTATAATGGATTGATCAGTACAATCTTCTGGATTTCCTAAAGCCTCTAGTATAGCTTCCCAATCACAATCTTTGTCTTTCCCAGCACATAATTTTAATGATTTTCTATCTTTATATCCCATAAATACTCTCCTTTCATTTAATAATATTTTACACTATAACTTATCAAAATTAGTGTATTTATGAATATTGATTATTGATAAAAATATTTAATAATTACATAGCAGATTCTTTGCTATATACAACACTTAATGTACCTTGTTTAGCTACTGACGTATTGGTAGCTCCAAGTAATAAGAAAGAAAGTTCTATTGTTACAGGTCCTTTTATTAATAATGGATGCATAAATGTTGTTTCATAATGTTCTATTCCTGTATTAGTTAAATCATCTCCAAATGCATCTTCAAAAACAATGTTGTTGTCTGCATCTTTAACTGTAATAATTCCTATACTAGTTTCTGTAGATGTTCCCTCTACAAATTTGAAAAAGGATGCGCATATCTTAGTTATCAATACTTCTTCTTTATCAATAGTAATTATAATTTGCTCAGTTGCATTTTCTAAATTATCAGATGATTGTGTTTCACAAATACAAGTCCCTCTTATCTTTTTTAATTTACACATAATCCCACAGCAGCAATTTTTTAATATTTCTCCAATTGTTTCTAATTGGTATGCAACTCCTTTTCCTATTAACTTTTTATCCATGCAACTCATTATAACAACCCTCCTTTATAAAATGTTTCACTATATCTTATGAGACAATCTTATATTTTGTTACAACATTCGACATAAATTTTTATAATATGAAAAAAAAATTACTCCTTTTAAGGAGCAATTTAAAAATTCTTATTCTTCTTTACAAGTTTTATAAATTATCTTTTCTTCTTCTACAACCTCATCTTTTTGTGGAGGGTTAAAAATATCATATGGAAATTCCATATTATCAAATATGTCACATGGATTAACTGGTGATATTTCAACACATTCATTAGGAATACAGAAGCCTTTAGATTCAACCATTAGATTAACTATTCTAAATAATTTAATTATAGTAAATAATCCTACAGTTAAATTAATGTCATCTAGCATTTCGCAGTCACAATCACATCCTATTGGATTTGAAATATTATTTAATTGTGCATCTAAGAGCATAGCTTTAGCTTCTACTAATACATAAGGTGCTTCTTCTAAAACATGGGATTCTGGCGTAAATAAATTGCTTGCTATAGTAATTTCAGACCCTTCACTTCCAAAAAGTAAAACTGATTTTTTGAAGGATGTTCCTGCCATAATATATTCTTTTTCTGTGCCATCACAATTAATTTCAATAAATTCTCCTGTTGCATCTACAAATTTTAACTTAAATTCAAATATAAATTTTACATATACATTGTAATAATTTTTTCTTAATGGGTCCTTTTTTCTTTCTGTTTCAATCTTACTGATTCTAAAATCATCTATTGTAATATCTACTGCTTCTTTAGGTACAGTAATAGGATATCCCTTCCCTGCAGCAATAATATGTCCTCCTTCTGTTTGACATTCTGTACATTCTAATGAAAATGGTTTTTCTAGCATTTCAGGCGTTAGGCAATCTTGTTGTCTACAATGATCGTATACCTTTAAGGCAATAATACATTCATCTTTTATTTTCCCATCCATACTACTTCTCCTTTCCATATAACTTTAAATTATAATTAACTATTTTTTATCTCAATATCATAATATGTAATGGTAAAAATTGTGTGACATTATGTAGAAAAAATTTAAAAATATAAAAAAGGAATGGTAGATACCATTCCTTATCTTTTCCTTGCACAGTCTTCAGAAGGAGTTGGGTCTTGTACTGGCAGGCATCCATGTTCAAAGGATTTTGGTTTACAGCAAAGTTCTAAAGGTTGAATACTTTGTTCAAGTAAATCTCCTTCAACAAATTCAAGACAAGCGTTTTCTGCTTCAACATCCACAGGAATACATTTAGGTGGAACACAAAGTCCTTTATGAGGAATTCTATATTGTACAAAGTAAATAGCTTTGAGATAAATAGTAAGTCCTATAGCTGCTGTTTGAGAATCAACATCAAGATTTACTACTTTAGCTAAAGCTTGAGCAACAATACCTTGACGAATTGAATTATTTCCACTATCTTTTCTACAGCCATCTTCAACAAATCCTAAAAAACTAATAATAGGAGTACAATCTCTCTTAAGTTCATAGGAAACTCCATATGGTGCATATACATCTACAGCAACTGAAATAGGATTAGTATCATCATCAAAATATGGATCGTCTGCATCTCCAGGTAAATATTTAATAGTAAAACATTCTTCATCAATAACTTTACAATCAGAATCTAATACTTTAGCTGCAAAGGTAACATCAATATTTTCAAGAGTAACCCTTACACAATTTGGTCTTCTTGTTAATGTTTCTACCTTCGACCCATCGTCCTTATCAAAATTAAAATCAATGTCAATAACTTTAAGTTCTATTGCTGCTACATCATCATCTTCAAAATCCACATCTGGGAATACACAATTTAAATCATCAACTACTCTACAAAGATTAATTCCACATTCATCAAATACAACAGGTGCTGCTACTGTTAATAATTTTGGTTCTCCTAATGGTGGGCATACACAAGCGTCTTCTGCTGGGTTTATATCGTCTGGATTACATACAGGACATTCCCCTGCTGTTGGTCTTTGCAATATTTTCCCTCTAAATTGAGTGTTGCCACAATTTGACATAATTTTTACCTCCTTAAAAATTTCAATTTCATTATATACTATGTGAAAAATGTCGACTTTGTTACCAAACATAAATAATAATTTTAAGAATATATATAATATGATAAAAATTTTGTAGGAGGTAAATCATGTCCTGTTTTTTACAACTTTCAGACAAAAGTCTTTTAATGGTAAATTATACTAAAAGAAACGGCTTATATTATCAAACTTTTAAACAATCCCAAATTTATAGACCTAGTTTGTTATTATCTAATGGAACTGATGAATATACTGCTTGTTTAGATGAAAATGATTCTTTTCATATTATAGCTAAAAATATTAAAAACCAAATTGTATATTTTAAAGAATCTTCTAATAAAATATCAAAAGATATTATATTAGAAGATTATAATAATGAATTTAAAATAAACAATATTTATGCTATATCTCTCAATAATAAAATTCATCTATTTTACTATGCTAATCATCCTGCTACTAAAAATCCTCAACTAATTTATAATCTATTAGATAAAAATTTTGCTATACCTAAACCTCTTGGTAACATTTCTAGTTTTAATGTAAATTATGATTGTATTAAATATAATGACAATCTCTTTCTCGCCATGATTAATAAAGAAAAAAATAATTATGTTATTAATATCAATTTATTAAATTCTAATACCTTTCAATGGGAAAAGGATTCTTCTCCTGTTTTTTCATCTTTCCCAATTACTCACTGCAAATTATGTATAGATGAAAAAGGAATATATCATTTGTCATACATTAAGGAAGAATATGGTCAATATCAATTAATTTATAAAAATAAAACAAATGGTAAATGGTCAAAAGAGCATCTTCTGTATTCCTGTGGTCATAAAATTAAACCTATTATTTTTATATATTATGATTCATTATGGATTAATTGGAATGAAAATGGTACTTTAAAAGCAATTTTATCAATTGATAATGGCAATACC
The DNA here is from genome assembly GCF_001466305.1 of Defluviitalea phaphyphila. Classification (GTDB taxonomy): domain Bacteria; phylum Bacillota; class Clostridia; order Lachnospirales; family Defluviitaleaceae; genus Defluviitalea_A; species Defluviitalea_A phaphyphila. Next base: position 67,480 of record NZ_JWID01000007.1, on the reverse strand, counting down.
TTTTCATCTCCTATTCGTACTTCTATGCAAGATTCTAATGTTGATATTCATTTTTATTGTTTATCTAAAAACATAAATATTCCTATCATTTGTAATCAATTGTATGGCTTAACTCATCCCACTCCTAAATTTTCTATACTACATAATTTAGATATTGATGGTATTCATTCTGACCTACTCCCTAATGTAGAATTAAAACTATATATTAATAGTATTAAAGACCAACTTAAACTTTCTGTTTCAAAATCAGAATTAGAAGAGGAAAATTCTAAACTAAAAAATAATATTATGGAATTAAATGAAATACAAACTGAAATCACTAATAAATATAATGAACTTGTTTCTCTTACAAAAAAAATTCAAGAAGAAGGAAAAAAATGGAGAACTCTATATAAAGAAGCAAAAACTGAAGTGGAATTCTATAAAAAAAGAGCAAAACAATTAGAAAAATCTATGGAAACTAAAAAAGAAAATTTATCTTCTAAAAAATAGGTTGTACTATTTTTATTTAATACATCATATATATTATACAGATGAATAATATAATTTTATATAAAATATGCATGAGTACCCATCTCATCCACAAATAGAGAGGAAGATAAATTTATGACAAAAGAAAGATCAAATTACTATATTATAAAACAAAGCAAAGGTACTTTATGGGCTTTTTTCTATGACTTTGTAGATGGTATATGCTGTATGACTTATACCTACGACTCTTGGTCTAAAAAACAAATAATATACAAGAATGGAGCTAAAAATTTTTCTGTATATTTAGACACTAATGATAAAATCTATGTATTTTGTCAAGATACTTCTGGAAATATCGTATTATGTCAATATTCATCTTCTAAATGGACTTCTCAAATACTTTTATATAGTAAAAGTGGTTTTTTAGATTCTCTTCATTTTGACGCTATAATTAATGGCGAAGACCTCTTTCTATTCTATAATTTAAAGGACCCTCATACTAATCGTCATGCTTTAGTTCAACAGATAGCAATAAAAGGAACTAAATGGAATACTCCTTCTCTTATAGACTATATTGAGCCTTTAGAAAATCATCCCTTTTCTGTATATAAAACTTCTAATAATAACATACTATTATTTTATCAAAAATATCAAGACACATTTCAATTAGGATATAAAAAGTACTTAGAAACAACAAAAACATGGAGTGAATTTTCTTCTTTTGACCATAATAAAACTAAATTTGTAGACAAATCTATTCTTATAATTAATAAAAATTTTCAAACTCTATATATCAAAAAAGAAAAATATTATTCTACATTGTTTTACAGATTAAAAACTGCATCTAAATGGGAAGAACCTATAAAATTATTTGAAAAAAGCAATATAACTTCTTGTTCATTATTTACCATTGATAATCATTTATGGGCTACCTGGGTTTGTGATGGAACATTATATAGCTGTTATTCAACAGATTCGGGAAATACATTCTCTCCTCCTACAGCATATATTAACGAACGCACGTTAATTCCTATTAAAGCTCATTATCAAAATAATGTTCTTGAAGAAAAAAAACATTTATTTACTAACGAAATATATATTAATTCTAGTGAAAATTTAGAATTTTTAATTATACCAGACATATTCCCTGCTATTACTGGAAATACAATTAATTTAGAAGAAAACTTTATTGTTCCTACAGAAAAAGTAGATAATTATTTAAATGAAATAAAATCTCATATAAAACAAGTTTATGAAGAAATTTATTTATGTAAAAAAGAATTAAGAGAAAAAAACAATCAAATATCTCAACTAAAATACACTCTTAAAATAAAAAAACAAGATTTATCAAAAATCACTTATGATTTTAAAAAAATGAATGAAAAATTACAAAAAGAAATCACCAATTTAAAAAATAAAAATAAAAATCTAGAAAAAGAACTTGCTCAAAAAAATAATGAAATAAAAATATTAGGAGAAAAAATTACCGCTCAAAGAAAAGGTATGAATATATTAAAACAAGAATTAGAACTTAGAAAAGCACCCTTAATTATTACAACAGATACCAAAAATACAACTTCAAAGAAAAATAAATCTTCTCTTTTAAAAAGATTATTTAGTTTTGAAGAAGAAAATACTGATTAAAAAATCTTTTTATTTTTTTCTATCAATTCTTTTATAATTATAGCCGATTTTTCTATTATTATACGGCAATTTCCATATTTATTTCTTATTTTTCTTAATTGACTACAATTAACTACTCCATATTCTTTTTGAAATTTATCAATAAATTTTATCCTAAGTATTTTTACTGTTCTTTCATCAAACATAAGTCCAAAAATCATAGTAGCAGCCTCTATAACACTACAAGTACTTCCTATCCCTAATCCTACATTTATTCCTTTACATAAATCATAACATTCTTTGGGTACTTTTAAATTAAAATATTCTTCTGCCGCTTTTAGAATACATTGAGAACAATTATATCCTTTATTATAATAATGAATTGCCTTTTTATTCATAAATAAAACCCCCTTCCTTCATTATTATATGAAGTGATAGGAGGTTTGTTCTTTATTATTTATTTTTCTATAATTTCTACTGCTGCAGGACGATAATTTTGTTTTTTCCATTTTGATTCTTTAAAATGAATCCAAGAAAAACTAATAGTCATAAATAAGAATGCCCCAAGAATTCCCATAGGCTCTCTTATATTAGAATATTCTAAAATAACACAACCATAATATCCGGCAAAAAAGCCTATAAATAACATTATAAGAGGTATTCCATACATAATAAACGCAGCCCTAAGAAAATCTGAATAAGCTAAATCAATTTTAACTATATCTCCAACACTAGCATTACAAATATTATCTACTTCTAAAATCATTTCTTCTGTTTTATGCCCATGGCTACAAGCTCCACATTTTTTGCAAGCTTCATTTCTTTCCATACTAACAATAGCATATCTATCTTTTATACTTATTACCCTTCCTGTTTCTTTATCCTCCATATTATCGCCTCCATGAAATTAAATCTTTGATTACTTCTCCTGCAATAATTAAACCAGCAACTGAAGGCACAAAAGAAACACTTCCTGGAATTTGTCTCTTTTCTAAACAAGTCCTATCTTTATTCGTGCAAATACACCCTTCTTTACAAGTAGTTACTTCTTCTTCTCTTGGTTTAATAGGTATCTCTTTAGAATAAACTACTTTTAAAGAATCTATTCCTCTTTTTCTTAATTCTTTTCTCATTACTTTAGCCAGTGGACATATAGATGTATTATAAATATCATCTACTTCAAACTTTGTAGGGTCTAATTTATTTCCTGCTCCTAAACAACTTATAATAGGAATATTTTTTTTCTTAGCTTGAAGAACAAGCTCTATTTTTCCCGTTACTGTATCAATAGCATCTACTATATAATCACAATCATCATCTATGATTTTATCAGAATTTTCTGGTAAGAAAAATGTTTGATGAATTTGTACTTCTGCCTTAGGATTTATTTCTAAAATCCTTTGTTTCATTACTTCCACTTTAGGTTTCCCAACTGTTTTTCTAGTAGCATGAAGTTGACGATTTATATTCGTTAAACATACTGAATCATCATCTATAAGAATAAATTTACCTATTCCAGAGCGAACTAATCCCTCTACTACAAAACTTCCTACTCCTCCTACTCCAAATACAGCAACTTTACTTTTGTACAATTTTTCCATAGCTTCTTTACCTAAAAGAAGCTCTGTTCTCGAAAATGAATGTAGCATAATTTCTCTCCTTGTTAATTTATAATGCTACAGTTATTTTAATATTTCCGAGTTTACCTGTCAAATATATATTCATTGTTCTTTACGACTATTATATAAAATTATAAATATACCCACTAATACTAAAATAATAGGAATTATTATTGGTAAATAAATAAATATAAAATCAAGGGAAATACCTACAAATAGTATAACTCCTAAAATAATAAATACTATTCCAAGCAATAAAGCCCATTTTTCTATTATAGGACGTCCTAAAACGTACATTGTAATAAATACCATTCCTATACTTACAAAAAATACATCAGGAATGTTATTCATTTTTATTACTTTATTTAATACTAACGTAACAAATATACCAAACCAAAATAATATTGAACCAAATATTAAATATTCAATATTTTTCTTTGAATAATATATTTTTATTAAAATTAATCCTGCTATTATAATTATAGAAGGCATAAAAACAGTAAATAGATAGTCTACCTTAATAAGATTTACAATACTAAAAAAGCCAAGTATTATTCCAATTATTAATGCCCATATTTTATTTTTCTTATAATACAAAATTAAAAAAGCTCCTGATAGTATCAACATAGTTAGATTTTCAATATTAATAATAGGTAATTCAATAAACTGATACATTAAAGAATATAAACCAGCAAATACTAAAATAAATCCGATTAATATCTTAAGTTTTTTATTATTCATAAATAACTCCTCCTGCATCTAACTATTCTCTCACTTAAATATACTAAAATAAAATAAAAAAGTCTGATCTATATAAAAATTCTTTTCTTATATAGAATATATTAACATATTTTTGAATTATATGACAATATTTTTATATAATCTGAGGAGTTATTATTTTTTTATATTTATTTTTAATCCTAATTCATCTAGCTGCTTTTCAGACACATTTCCTGGAGCTTCTGTCATTGGGCAAGAGGCATCTTTTACTTTAGGAAAAGCTATTACATCTCTTATACTATCTTCTCTAGCCATAATCATAACCATTCTATCAAGTCCATAAGCTAATCCTCCATGAGGTGGAACTCCATATTTAAAAGCATTAAGTAAAAATCCAAAATTTTCATATGCTTCTTCTTTAGTAAATCCTAATGCATTAAACATTTTTTCTTGTACATCTTGTTGATGAATACGAATACTTCCTCCTCCAATTTCCACTCCATTAAGACAAATATCATAGGCTTTTGCTCTTACCTTCCCTGGGTCGGTATCTAAAAGATCTATATCTTCATCCATGGGCATAGTAAAAGGGTGATGTTTAGCTACATATCTTTTTTCTTCTTCATTCCACTCAAGAAGAGGAAATTCTGTTATCCATACGAAAGAATAATCATCTTTTTTAGTTAATTCTAATCTTTTTGCTATTTCTAATCTAAGATTTCCTAGAGCATCATATACAACAGAATTTTTATCTGCACAAAAAAGTAATAAATCTCCTGGTTGTCCATCCATAGCTTTTATAATTTCGTTTACTATTTCTTCTGATAAAAATTTAGTAAAACTAGATTTTATACTACCATCTTCTTTGATTGCAAGCCATGCAATCCCTTTTGCTCCATAAGTCTTTCCGACTTCTACTAAAGAATCAATTTGTTTTCTTGAAAAATTTCCACATGATTTTCCGTTTATTCCTCTTACACTGCCACCATTAGCTATAGCTTCTTCAAATACCCTAAATCCACTATTTTTCACTATATCAGAAATATCTTGAAGTTCAATTCCAAAACGGATATCTGGCTTGTCACTTCCAAATCTATCCATAGCTTCTTGATATGTTAATCTTGGAATAGGTAAAGGAATATCTATTCCTATAGCATCTTTAAATACTTTTTGTAAAAGTCTTTCATTTATATCTATAACATCATCTACTTCTACAAAAGATAGTTCCATATCTATTTGAGTAAATTCTGGTTGTCTATCTGCTCTTAAATCTTCATCTCTAAAACATTTTACAATTTGAAAATATCTGTCAAATCCAGATACCATTAATAATTGTTTAAAAGTTTGTGGAGATTGAGGAAGAGCATAAAAGCTTCCTGGATGAACACGACTAGGAACAAGATAATCTCTAGCTCCTTCAGGAGTACTTTTAGCTAACATTGGAGTTTCTATTTCTAAAAATCCTTCATTATCTAAAAAATTTCTAACAGATTGGGCAACTCTATGACGAAGCATTAAGTTTCTTTGAAGATCAGGTCTTCTAAGATCTAAATATCTATATTTAAGACGTAAATCTTCTTTTACAGAACTATTTTCTTCTATAGCAAAAGGTGGTGTTTCTGATTCTGAAAGTATGCGAAGTTCTTTTGCAATAATTTCTACATATCCTGTTTCCATATTGGGATTAACACTTTCTCTTTTTCTTACTATTCCTTTTACTGCTATTACAAATTCACTTCTTAAAGTTTCTGCTTTTTTAAATCCTTCTTCATCTATATCTTTTTCATCAAAAACTACTTGAACGATTCCACTTCTATCTCTTAAATCAATAAATATTAAACTTCCTAAATTTCTTCTTTTTTGCACCCATCCCATTACTACTACTTCTTCATCAATTAAATTTTCCTTTATTTTGATGCAATAATGAGTTCTTTTTAAGCCTAACATTGTTTCTCCCATAATTATCCTCCTTATAAATTTACAAACCTTTTTAAATTAAATCTCCTATAATTTCAACTATGTTAGATAAATCAACTTCTATTTGTTCCCTAGTTTCCATATTCTTTATCATTGCTTTTCCAGTATTTATCTCATTTTCTCCAAGTATCATGGAATATTTTGCACCTATTTTATCACCATACTTCATTTGAGCTTTCACACTTTTTTTCAAATGGTCTGACTCCGCTTTTATTCCTTTTTGACGAAGCTTATATACTAAACCATGAGCTTTAACTAAGGCTTTTTCTCCAATATAACCTATAAAAATATCTTTACTAGGAGCATATTCTTTTTTACCTTTTTCTGCTTCCCTAACTAATAAAAGTCGTTCTAAGCCAACTGCAAAACCTACAGCCGGAGTAGATGGTCCTCCTAATTCTTCTACTAGGTTATTGTATCTTCCTCCACCACATATGGTCCCTTGAGCACCAATATCTGTTGAAATAAATTCAAATACAGTTCTTGTATAATAATCTAATCCTCTTACAATTCCAGGGTCTACAACATATTCTATCCCCATTTCATCAAGAAGAGTTTTTACCATCTCAAAATGATCTCTACATTCATCTCCTAATGTATCAAGAACTGTAGGAGCATTAGCTACTATATCTCCACATGATTCTTTTTTGCAATCCAAAATTCTAAGGGGATTTTTTTCAAATCTTTCTTTACAAGTTTCACAAAGATTATCTAAATTTTTTCCTAGGTATTCTTTTAATTTTTGATTATATTTTTTTCGACATTCTGGTCCTCCTAAACTATTTATATGGAGCTTTACCTTAGATATTCCCATTCGTTTTAATAATTCTGCAGCAACTGTAATAACTTCTACATCTGCAGTAGCACTTTCTGCTCCAAAAAGTTCTATCCCAAATTGGTGAAATTGCCTCATTCTTCCTGCTTGAGGTTTTTCATATCTAAAAGCAGGAGTTATATAATATAATTTAGTAGGTTGAGGATTAGCATACATTTTATGTTCTAAATAAGCTCTAGCTGCTCCTGCTGTTCCTTCAGGCTTAAGAGTAATATTTCTACCTTTTTTATCTTGAAAACTATACATTTCTTTTTGAACTATATCTGTTGTTTCTCCTACTCCTCTTTGAAAAAGTTCTGTATGTTCAAATATAGGAGTTCTAATTTCACCATATCCAAAATCACTACATAGATTTCTTATAATCTTTTCCATCTCTACCCATTCATTTATTTCATCTCCAAATAAATCCTTTGTTCCTCTTGGGGCTTTTGTAAGCATGATTTTCCTCCTTTTATATATCTAAATAAGTCCTTTTTTCTTTCTGTCAATCATTTCATCTATTCTATTTACATATTCTTCAACATTTTTTACATTAGGAATACGCTCAATTTTATTTGTCTTATTATCTACTACTTTTGTAATAGCTCCAGCACCTAGGGCTAGAATAGTTTCTTTTTCTTCCATTATCTCTATATTATAAATTGATTCTTTACTAGGTTTTGAATATCCTACATTTTCGAAATTTCCTAACATATTTTTTTGTCTATAAAGATAATAGGGTTCCATTCCCATATCTTTAGCTCCTTTAGCTGTTACGGATATCATTTCTTCTATTTCATTAGCTGTCGTAAGCTTGTACTCTTCTAAAGCTTCTCTAAGCCTTGAAGCTCTCTTTATAGCCATAGTATGAACAGTAATGCTATCTGGATTTAATTCCTTTATTCTGTTAATAGTATTTTCTACATCTTTTTTATTTTCTCCTGGTAATCCTACTATAAGGTCCATATTAATACTATCATGCCCTATATCTCTTGCTAAATAAAACGTCCTTATTATATCTTGTGTAGTATGATTTCTTCCAATTTTTATTAGAGTGTCATCATTCATTGTTTGAGGATTTATAGATATTCTATCTACATTATACTCTTTTAAAAGTTCTAATTTTTTTCTATTTATAGTGTCAGGTCTCCCTGCTTCTACTGTAAATTCTTCTATATCTTCAACGTTAAAATTTTTATTTATTAAATCTAAAAGTCTTTCTATTTGTTTTTCATTTAGAGATGTAGGAGTTCCTCCCCCTACATAAATACTTCTAATAGTTTTGTCTTTTACATATTCTTTAGCAAAAGATAATTCTTTTTCTAAAGCATTAAGATAATCTTTTACTAAAATTTCTTTATTTTTTATTGAATAAGAAGTAAAAGAACAGTATAAACATCTAGTAGGACAAAAAGGAATTCCTATATATATACTTATTTCATTATCTTTATTTTTATCTAATATAATTTTTTCTTTCTTAGCAACCTTTATCATTAATTCTACTTTATCTTCTCTTATATCATAAAAATTAAGCAAATGGTATTTTATATCTTCATAAGTTATATTATTTTCTAACATATCGTGTACTATTTTTGTAGGACGAATTCCTGTTAAAAATCCCCAAGGCATTTTTATTTTGGTAAATTCACAAAGACTATGATATACTGTACGAATTAATCTTTGCTTTATTTCTTTTTTATTATCTTTTGCTTTTTCTTCTTTAAATATTTGAAGTTCTCCATCTTTATAAATTCTAGCAATACATAAATTATTCTTAAGTATACTTTCTATATAAATATTTTCAACATAATTTTTAAAAGGCTTTATAATATTTTCTATTTCATAATTGTAATTGTGATTTATTAATTTAAATTTTATCATTTTATTCATCCCAGCTATTTTCAATTAAATATGGATTATTATTTTTTTCAAAACCAATAGTTGTTTCTGCTTCATGCCCTGGGTAAACTTTTACATTTTCTGGTAATGTCATAATCTTATTTTTAAGCGAAGTAATTAAAAGATTTTGATCTCCTCCAGGAAGATCTGATCTTCCTATAGAATTTCTAAATAAATTGTCTCCTGAAAACAATACTTTATTATTTTCTTCATAGTAATTTACTCCATCTACAGTATGTCCTGGAGTATAAAAAACTCTAAATGTTAAATTCCCAAATTTTATAAATTCTCCGTCAGAAATTAATTTATCAGGATCTATCTTTATTTCTTTATTAGCAAAGGATTTAGAAAGATTTAGATTAGGATTTTTTAAATATTCTTGTCCTTCTTTATGAATAACTACTTTAGCCTTTGTAAATTCTTTAACTTTATCAACAGCTCCTATATGGTCAAAATGACTATGGGTTAACAAAATATATTCAATGTCTAAATTTTCTTTTTTTATTTCTTCTATTATTTTATTTGCTTCTGCTCCAGGATCTATAACTACCCCTTTTCTAGTATTTTCATCTCCTACTATATAACAGTTTACGGCCATCATTCCTACAATGACTTTCTTAATAATCATAATTTCTCTCCTTCTTAAAAGTTTTTATCGCTATCTAATAAAATTGTTACAGGTCCATCATTTACTAAACTCACTTCCATATGAGCTCTAAATTTCCCTTGTTCTACTTTTACTCCCATTTGTTTTGCTTTTTCTATAAAAGTATTATATATTTTTTCGGCTACATTAGGAGATGCTCCCTTAGAATAACTTGGTCTTTTACCTTTTCTTGCATCTCCATAAAGGGTAAAATTAGGAACAATAAGTAATTCTCCTCCTACATCTTTAAGAGATAAATTCATTTTTCCTTCGTTATCTTCAAAAATTCTTAAATTAATAATTTTATCAAGCATATAATCCATAACTTTTTCATCATCAGATTCTTTTATTCCTATAAGAACCATTAATCCTTTATTTATTTGACCTATGGTTACTCCATCTACTTCTACTTTTGCTTCAGATACCTTTTGTATTACTCCTCTCAATTTCATTCCTCCTAAGTAGTTACTCTTATAACATCACTTACTCCAGCAATGTTTCTTATTTTTTTAGTAACTATTTCTAATTGTTGTACGCCCCTTATTTCTAAAATTATATTAAAAATTGCTTCATGTCTTTTATTAGTCCTAGCATTTAAAGCTTTAACAGGAACCTTTTCTTCCGTAAGTACTTTAGAAATATCTATTATCATTCCCATCCTATCTTCACCTATAATTTTTATTTCTGTTTGATAGGTTCTATCCTTTGCATCTTTTTCTGCTACATACCATTCCGCTTCAATTAAACGATTTTTATCTTCATCACTTATATGAATTATATTAACACAATCAGTTCTATGGATAGAAACTCCTCTACCTCTAGTAATAAAGCCTATTATCTCATCTCCAGGAACTGGGTTACAACATTTTGAAAACCTTACTGCAACATCTCCTACTCCTTTAACTATTATGCCACTTTTTGATTTTTTAATTGGTTTTTTATAATCATCCTGTGACGAAGATATAATATTCTCATTTTGAAATTCTTGTTTCTTTTCTTTTTGATATTCTTCATATAATCTATGAATAACTTGCCCTTCTTTAATTCCTCCATGTCCTACAGCTGCACAAACCGCATCCCAATTTTGGAATCCATATTTTCTTAAAACTTTTTCAATCCATTCAGGTTTTAGTAAATCATTTAAATTAAGTCCTCTTTTTTTAGCATCTTTTTCTAAAAGTTCTTTCCCACGAACAATATTTTCAGCTTTAAACTGTTTTTTAAACCACTGATTAATTTTACTTCTTGCTTGAGAACTCTTAACTAATTTTAACCAATCTCTACTAGGTCCTCTAGAATTTTGAGAAGTTAAAATTTCAATACGATCTCCATTTTTTATTTGATAATCAAATGTTACTATTTTACCATTTACTTTTGCTCCTACCATTTTATTTCCCACTGCACTATGAATCGAATAAGCAAAATCAATAGGAGTTGCCCCATAAGGTAAACTTATAACATCCCCCTTAGGAGTAAAAGCATATACTTGATCATTAAATACATCCAAATCGAATTTAAGGGCATCCAAAAATTCTTTGTTATCTGACATTTCTCTTTGCCATTCTAGTATTTGTCTTAACCAAGCTAATTTTTCTTCAGTTTTATCTTGAGGTTTATATTTGCTTCCTTTTTTACCTTCTTTATATTTCCAATGAGCTGCTATTCCATATTCTGCTATACGATGCATTTCCCAAGTTCTAATCTGAACTTCAAAAGGTTCTCCTTCTGGCCCTATTAAACTTGTATGAAGAGATTGATACATATTAGGTTTTGGCATAGCAATATAGTCTTTAAACCTTCCAGGTATAGGTTTGTACATTTCATGTACTACTCCTAAAACTCCATAACAGTCTTTTACTGAATCAACAATAGCTCTAATAGCAAATAAATCATAAATTTGGTCTAAAGTCTTATTTTGGCTCACCATTTTTTTATAAATACTAAAGAAATGCTTTGGTCTACCTTGAACATCTGCTTTAATTCCTACTTCTTCTAACTTATTTTTTACTTCTTTTATAATCCTTTCTACATATTCAATCCTTTCAATTCGTCTTCTCGCAATTTTTTCAACTAAATCATAATAGGCTTCTGGTTCTGTATACCTAAGAGATAAATCATCTAACTCAACTTTTATTTTAGAAATCCCTAATCTATGTGCTAAAGGAGCATATATATGCAAAGTTTCATTAGCTTTTTCTTTTTGTTTTTCTGGAGGCATAAAACGAAGAGTTCTCATATTATGAAGTCTATCTGCTAATTTAATTAATATAACTCTTATATCTTGTGCCATAGCAAGAAACATTTTACGATAATTTTCTGCTTGAATTTCTTCTTTCTCCATTTCCTTATTACTAGACGCAAAATTAATTTTTCCTAATTTAGTTACTCCTTCAACTAATCTCGCAATTTCTTCGTTAAATAATTCTACTAAATCCTCATAGGTATACTTTGTATCCTCTATGATATCGTGAAGAATCCCTGCTGTTATAGATTCTATATCTAATTCTAATTCAGCTAAAATAACTCCTACTTCTAATGGATGAATAATATATGGCTCTCCTGACTTACGGAATTGTCCCTTATGAGCTTCTTTGGCAAAATTATATGCCTTTTCAATCATAGAAAAATCATCAGAGGGATGGTAAGATTTAATTGTAGAAATTAATTTTTTATAAATTTCTTGGTCGGGCATACTCTTCCCCCATTCATTGTATATAAACATATTTTCTTTATTATAGTCATTCTCAATTATAAATGCAAGATTCTCATAATTATAACCCTTTTAAATAAAATATTTCTCTATATTAAACAATTCAAATGGATAACCCTTAGGATTTAATTTAAAACTACAAAGTTTGTTAGTTTTGGGATGAAAAAAATCTAACCTAAACGCCCATAAAGCAATTTGAAACCATCCTTTTTTATTTTTAAAAAAGTCATTATACTTAGTATCTCCCCATATTGGTAACCCTGCATTAGATAATTGAACTCTTATCTGATGATGCCTTCCTGTTTTTAAATTAACCTTAATAAGACTTAAAATTTCTTCTTCAACATTCATACTATCTACTAATTCATACTCTAATATAGCCTCTTTAGCTCCTTTTGTTTCTTTGGAAACTACCTTTGAAATATTTCTTCTTTGATTTTTTATAAGATAATCTACAAGTTCTCCTTTTTCTTGTTCAGGTTTTCCACAAATTACAACTAAATATTCTTTTTTAAATTCACGGTCTTGTATCTGTTTTGATAGCTTTGCATTCGCTTGCTTAGTTTTAGCAAATACCATAAGCCCTCCTACTGGTCTATCTAATCTATGAATAAGCCCTATATAAGGATTTTTAGCTCTAGGATATTTTTCTTTTAAATAGTTTTTAATCAAACTAAGCATATCAATATTCCCTGTTTTATCTCTTTGAGAAGGAATTTTAGGAGGTTTTTCTACCACCATTATATATGAATCTTCATATATTATATTTATATCCATTTTGTTCTCCTTTTCTTGTAGAATGATTCTAAAATATAAAATTCTTTTTTAAAAATAATAGAACGCATAATATGCGTTCCAAAAAATTTTAATATTTTATAATCGAATCAACATTATATCCTTTAAGTACATCTCGTCCTTTTAAAAACTCTAATTCGATAAGATATACAAGCTTTATTACTTCTCCTCCTACTTTTTCTATCAAATCTATAATAGCCTTTGAAGTCCCACCTGTTGCTAGTAAATCATCTACAACAACTACTTTTTGCCCCTGCTTAACAGCATCTACATGCATTTCTATAATAGATGTACCATATTCTAGGCTATATTCTGTTTGAATAGTTTTATAAGGTAATTTACCTTTTTTCTAATAGGAATAAATCCTTTATTCATATTATATGCTAAAGGTACCCCAAAGATAAATCCTCTAGATTCAGGCCCTACAATTAAATCAAAATCTAATCCTTTTAATCTATCTTGCATCTGATTTATAGATTCTTTTAATCCTTCTGGACTTTGTAAAATTGGTGTGATGTCCCTAAACACAATCCCTTCTTGTGGAAAATCTAAAACATCTCTTACCATTGATTTTAAATCCATTTTACTTCCCCCTCTACTTGGTTTTTAAATACTTTCCCCAACGAATTACTTTTTGAAGTATCTTAGATGAATCTAAAGATATTTTTGTATTCGAAGGAGTTTTAAAATATACAATGTCTTTTTGAAATTTATATTCAACCAAATTCAATTCTTTAAATACATCCATACATAAAAGTATTTTAAATGGATTAGTTAGTACTTTTTTGTTACATTCTCGTATAAGAATATCTAATTCTATAGAATTAATACTTAAGCTATCTAATAATTTTAATTGCCTATATAAAGCTGCAAAATCATCTCTATTTGGAATAAGTTTTTCTATTTCATCTTTATGGTAAGTATACTTATTATCAATCCAATATAATATATTTATCTTATTCTTAAGAAAATTATAATCTAAATAATTCCAAAAATGATCATATAAAATTATCTTATTATAATTTTCAAAATTAAGCTTTTTTATTATAGGATTTATGACAATATCATACCCGTTACTTAACCCACAAATATTAGTATACCAAACTTTTGGCCTCTTAGTAAATAATCTTTCATTATTTTTAAGCCATTTATTTAATTTGTCAAAATTATACTTTGTATTTACTAAAATTATATTATTCCCTTCAACCGGTAAGGCATCTATTGATATTTTATTTTCTAACAATAAATCTGGTTGTTTTTCTTGGTTAGATATTATATCTGTTTTTTTAAATAAATTATATAAAGATATATAATATTTATAATTTATTTCATCTTCCTCTACGGGTTTTAAATCTTTTATAAAAAGTTGAGGTTTTATTATCCCATTCCATTCATTTTTTTCTAAACTTACAGCAACGGATATTTTTTGGCCACTATTTAAGTTAGCAAAATAATCTCCCAAACCAAAACCAACTGCATCAATTACTTTATAGCCTTCTTTAAAAATAATTTTTAAATGATTTTTTTCTTTACCTATAAGATTAAAATTTTGAATTTTCCCTTCAAAAGAAAATAATGGTTGAGGATTTCCTGGCCCAAAAGGCTCCATTTTTTCTAATTCTGAAACCACATCTAAATTTATGTCATGTATATTAACATTATCTTCTAAATATAATTTAGGAATTAAAGTTTCTTCATTCATATTTTTTTCTGCATATTCATTAATAGCTTTTCTAAAAACTTTGATATTTTCCACAGGCATGGATAGTCCCGCTGCCATTTCATGCCCTCCAAATTTAGTTAAAAAAGCACTGCTACTACTAATAGCTTCAAATATATTAAACCCTTCCACACTTCTAGCTGATCCTTTAGCAATTCCTTCTTCTATGGCCATCAAAATTGTAGGTCTATAAAATTTTTCAGTAATCCTAGAAGCAACTATTCCTATTACTCCATGATGCCAATTTTCTCCTGCAACAACTATTACCTTAGTGTTTTCTATATCAATTTCTTTTTCAATAATTTCCATTGCTTCTTCTAGAATTTTCTGCTCCATATCTTGTCTATTTCTATTTTCTTCATCTAATTCCTTTGCTATTAATTTAGCCTTTTCTTCATCATTAGTTATAAATAACTCTATCCCTCTTTTAGCATCTCCTATTCTTCCTGCTGCATTTAATCTAGGGCCTATTCCAAATCCTATAAGTCCTGTTGTAATATTTCCTCCTTTATATCCTGATACATCAAGAATAGATTTAAGCCCTATATTCCAAGTATTTGGAATAGTTTCGAAACCTTTTTTTACAAAAATTCTATTTTCTGATATTAAGGGGACTATATCCGCTACTGTGCCTATGGAGACAATATCTATATATTTCCAAATTTTTTCTTCTACTTTTAGTTTTTTAGCTAATCCATGAATTAATTTAAATGTTACTCCTACTCCAGCTAATAATTTAAATGGATAGTTACAATCTTCTTGTTTTGGATTAATGACTGCAAAAGCTTCTGGAATTTCTTCTTGACATTCATGATGATCTGTAATAATAAGGTCAATCCCTATTTTTTTTGCTAATTTTGCTTCTTCCACAGCAGTAATTCCCGTATCAACTGTGATAATTATATCCGTGCCACTTTCTTTTATTTTATTTACTGCATCAATATTTAGTCCATATCCTTCCTTTATTCTATCTGGCACATAATAATCTACATTTCCTCCATTTTCTTTTAAAAATAAAAAAAGAATGGAGGTGCTAGTTATTCCATCTACATCATAATCTCCATAAATGGTAATTTTCTGATTTTCATTTAAACCTTTAATAATTCTATCAACTGCTTTTTCCATATCTTTTAATAAAAAAGGATTATATAAATTATCATAATTAGGGTATAAAAAAGAAATCATATCTTTGTAAGTTTTGATTCCTCTATTAGTTAATATTTGCATTGTAATGGGAGAAAGCGAAAAATCTTGGGGGTTATGAAAATCTATTTGTTCTTTATCTTTATATATCCATAAATTTTTTGGTTTAATCATTTTATCCCTCCATAATACAACTTTTATTATAACCAAGTTATAATAAAAAGTCTATGAAATTTTCTTGTATCAAAATTCTATAGTATATGCTATAATAATATTGCAATAAATTATAGGAGTGTGAATATGTCAGAAAAATATCAAGTTGGTCAAATTGTAGAGGGTGTTGTAAACAGTATTAAATCATTTGGAGCTTTTATAACTTTAGATGAATCTACTCAAGGATTGGTTCATATATCTCAAGTAACCCATGGGTTTTTGAAAGATATTAATGAAGCTCTTTCTTTGGGGGATAAAGTTAAAGTTAAAATCATCTCTATTGACTCTGAAACAGGCAAAATTTCTCTTTCTATAAAAGATGCTGCTCCTAAAAAAAATAAAACTGTTAACAATGCTCCAGTTTCTTCTAATAAAGATCGTTTAGAAGACATGATCAAAGAATTTATGAAAAATTCTAATGAACGTCTTGCAGCATTGAATAAAAGAAATAATCGTTAAAATTTAAAACCCTTCGGACTATGCCGAAGGGTTTTTATTTACGCTTCTTTTTTTCTAAGCACATACCATAATGGACTGGCAATAAAAATAGAAGAATATGTTCCTGTTATAATTCCTACCATTATAGGAAGTGCAAATTCTTTTATGGAAGGAACACCAAGAAAATATAAAATAGTAATAGTAACTAATGTAGTTAAAGAAGTATTAATAGAACGAGAAATTGTTTGACTTATACTTCTATTTATTAATTCTTTTCTATCTCCTTTTCTTGCCACTTTTCTGTTTTCACGAATTCTATCAAATACAACTATGGTATCATTTATTGAATATCCAACTATAGTTAAAATAGCTGCAACAAATGAGTTATTAATAGCAATTCTTGCTATAGAATAAACTGAAAAAACTATTAATACATCATGTAAAAGTGCCATTACAGCACTAAGTCCAAACTTCCAATCCTTAAATCTAAAGCTAATATATATAAGCATTAATATAGATGATAAAAATAACGCTTTTAAAGCTTTTACTTGCATTTCTGTACTAATAGTTGGACTTACATCATCTACAGTTAGTAAATCTTCATTTTCATCTAAATTATATTTTTCCTTTAAAGCATTATATAACTCTGTTCTTGTTGCCGTATCAATGGATTTTGTTTTTATTATCACTTCATTTTTCCCAACTACTTTCGTAACTTGGGGGCTATCATCTCCTGTTATTTCAGTTACTATTGGAGTAATATCTTCCTTTGTATCAAATTCTTGTCCTATATTGATATGCATTAAAGTTCCGCCTATAAATTCTATATCAAAATTTAAAATTCCTTTTCCCCTTAAAGCATTAATAGGCATAGCTAATAACCCTGCAATAATAACAAGTAATGAAATAGTAAACCATATTTTTCTTTTTTCTACAATATTAAAATTCATTTCTATAGGCCTCCTTTATTTCGCACCATATAATTTGGGATTTTTAATTCCTAAATTAATAAACTGCTTAATTATTATTTTTGTTACTACTAAAGTCGTAAACATAGAAACAATAATACCTATTGCTAGGGTTTGTGCGAAACTTTTTATTAAGCCTGTTCCAAGCCAATATAACACAAATGATATAATAAGAGTTGTAACATTTCCATCTAAAATAGCTGAAAATGCTTTATTAAATCCCGCATCCACTGATGCTCTAAGGGTTTTTCCCAAATTTAGCTCTTCTTTTATTCTCGAAAATATAATAACATTTGCATCCACTGCCATTCCAACTGATAAAATAATTCCTGCAATCCCTGGTAATGTCAAAGTTGCTTCAAGTAAACTTAATATTATTAATACAGCTGAAGCATAAAAGATTAATGCTAAATCAGCAGCGATTCCAGGAACTCTATATACAACTAACATAAATAATAAGACAATAATAGTTCCTATAATTCCTGCCTTAATACTGCTTTCTAAAGCATCTGCACCTAATTTTGCTCCTACTCCATTACTTTGCAGAGGAGTTAATTTAAAAGGCAAAGCACCTGCTTTTATTCTAGCCGCTAATTCTTCTGCTTCATCTGCAGTTCCTATTCCTTCTATAATAGCTTCTCCATTAGTAATAACAGAATTTACTGTTGGTGCACTAATAATTTGGTCATCTAAAGCAATCATTATAACTTGTCCTAAATACTTTTCTGTTGCTTCTGCAAACGCCTTTTTCCCTTCGGAGTTAAATTCAAGGGCAACTACTGCTTTTGTAATGCCATTATCACTAATAATTTCTTTTCTCGCATCTTGTACTTCATTCCCAGTTAAAATAACTTCCCCTTCTGGACTAATAAATTTAAGTTGAGCTGTTGCACCAATATCTTCTACCGCTTTATTAGGGTCATCAACCCCAGGAATATCTACACGTATTCTTCTTTCTCCTTCTATTGATACTTCTCCTTCTGTATAATTATTACGGTCTAACCTCGCTTGAATTAATTCTTTTGCTGCACTCATTTCTTCATCTGTAGGATTTTCCTTATCAGCTTCATATACGATACTTACTCCACCTTTTAAGTCTAATCCTTGTCTTATATTCTCTACTCCTAAAAAATTTGTTGATCCTATACCAAAATAGGATATTCCCGCCGCTGCTCCGATAATTATGAGAACTAAAAATAAAATCAATCCACTTTTAAGCTTCATTGTGTTATCTCCCTTCCTACGAAATACCTAAATACACAAATTTAATTATATTCTTTATTATAAAGAACGTCAATATTTTTCAATTATTATGCTTTTTGACCATATTTTTTAATCTATATTTACAATAAATTTATATTTTTATTCTGCTAATTTAGCTTTTATATATATAGCACATTCAATTCTCTTCTTTTCTAATTCACAACCAATTTTATAAGGCACATTAATATCTTTATGAAATTGATATGCATTAGCAGCACATCCTCCACTACAGTAAAACTTTGCCCAGCAGTTTCTACATTCTTCTTTTGCATAAACATTACAAGACTGAAATTGTTTTTGCATAGACTTATTTTTTATTCCTTCAAAAACTGAACCCATTTTAAATTCTTCTAGCCCTACAAATTGGTGACAAGGATATAAATCCCCTTCTGGAGTAACAGCTAAATATTCTGAACCAGACCCACACCCTGCTAATCTTTTTGCAACACAAGGACCTTGGGTTAAATCAATCATAAAATGAAAGAAATTAAATCCTTTTCCTTCTTTTTTACGTTTTATTAATTCTTTTGCTAATTTTTCATATTGTTCATATAATATTGGCAGATCTTCCTCTTTTAAAGCATAATCCATTTCCTTAGGAGCTACGACTGGTTCTACTGATATTTGTTTAAATCCTAAATCTGCTAAGTGTAAAACATCTTCTGAAAAATCAAGATTTTCTCTTGTAAAAGTTCCCCTAACATAATAATCTGTTTGATTACGACTATCAGCAAGTTTTTTAAATTTAGGAACTATGACATCATAACTTCCCTTATGATTTGCTGTATAACGCATTTTATCATTAACTTCTTTTCTTCCATCAATACTTAAAACCACATTATACATATTTTTATTTATGTAATCTTGTATTTCATCATTCAACAAAATACCATTAGTAGTAATAGTAAAACGGAAATTTTTATTATAATCTTTTTCAATAGACCTTGCATATTCTACTATTTCTTTTACTACTTCAAAATTCATAAGAGGCTCTCCACCAAAAAAATCCACCTCTAAATTTCGACGATTTCCTGAAGATTTTATCAGAAAATCAATGGCTTTTTTACCTACTTCCGCACTCATAAGTGCACGATTTCCACCATATTCACCTTCTCCTGCAAAACAATATTTACATTTTAAATTGCATCCATGAGTAACATGTAAACAAAGAGCTTTAACAATAGGATTTCTCTTTTCAAATTGTTCTAAATATTCTTCATATAAATCATTAGTAAAAAGTAATTCTTCTTTCTCTAATTCTTCTATTTCTTCTAAAGCTTCTTTTATTTGCTCAATTTTATATTTTCCTTTAAATTTATTTATTAACTTTTCTTTATCATATTTTTTATAATAATCTACTAATTCATAGACAATATCATCTACAACATGAATAGCCCCACTATAGATATCCATAACTATATTAATTCCATCCATAGAAAACTTATGAATCATTTTATCATCTCCATTTTCCATTTATATCTTCAATTTAAAAAGCAGTGACACATGCCACTGCTAAGAATTAATGATTTTCGCAAGATTGGTTTGCAACAGTACAAGATGTTTTGCAAGCTGATTGACAAGATGTTTGGCATTCTCCGCATCCACTTTTTGCCATACTCTTTTTTAATGTAGCTGTATTCAAAGTTTTTACATGTTTCATTATGTATGCCTCCTTTGCATTAACTCGCCCTATTATAACATAATTAATTATACTTGAAAAGAGGATGTATTATTTTTTCATATTAATTCCAATCATTCCTCCTAAACTTCCACCTCCACTAGATAACAAAAATAAAATTATAATACTTTTAAATTGTATTTCTTCTTTTCCAATAAAATAGAAAAATATAGTGAAAATTATGGCATACACAATTCCTGATATAAGCCCCCAAAACCATCCCTTTGATTGTGAAACCTTAGCTGTATCATATCCTGCTATTAAAACTGCAATTAAAGTAGTAATAGTTGATATTAATGGTATACTAGATTCAGATAAAGATGTATAAGTTAAAAGTAATGTTGTTCCAATCAAAAATATTGCAGTAATCATATAAGCTACTATATTTGCTTTTAATATAGTAATAAATTTAAATTTATTATCTTGGTATACCATTGGTGTAGATTTATAATTTGTTTTTGCCACTTAAATCCCCCTTCTTACAATCATCTTTTGTACTATTGTACGATTTAAAATAATCATTTATGATAATAATAAGATTGTTTTTTGAAAGGTGGTTTATAAAATGAATTATATTGATCTCCATGTTCATTCTAATATTTCCGATGGCTCAATGTCTCCTGCAGAATTAGTTTCATATGCAAATGAAAAAAAAATTAAAGCTTTTGCTCTTACAGACCATGATATAGTAGATGGTATAGATGAAGCTATAAAAGAAGGAATAAAATATAATATAGAAGTTATTCCTGGCATAGAATTAGCAGCAGAATATAAAAATCGTGAAATTCATATTTTAGGATTTTTTATAGAATATAAAAATAAAGATTTTATTAAAAAATTAAACTGGATTAGAGAAGCAAGAAATATAAGAAATATGTCCATGATAAAAAAATTAAATGATATAGGCATAGATATTACCCTAGAAGATTTAAAAAAAATAGCCAAAAAAGATTTAATTACAAGAGCTCATTTTGGTAAAGTACTTCTTAAAAAGGGATATGTTAATAGTCTAGGAGATGCATTTAAATTATATTTAAATCCAGGTAAACCTGGTTATGTGCAAAGAAAAGTCTTTTCCCCCCAAGAATGTATTAATCTTATACATCAAATTTCTGGATTGGCAGTTTTAGCTCACCCTACCTTGTATAACTTATCTAATGAAGAATTAGTTAAACTAATTAATAATTTAAAAAAAGAAGGTTTAGATGGTATAGAAGCTATTTATTCCCTTTATTCTAAAGAAGAAGAAGAATATATTAAATCTTTAGCTAATAAATTTAATCTATTAATAACTGGTGGAAGTGATTTTCATGGTACTAATAAGAAAAATATAGACATGGGAGTAGGGAAAGGAAATCTTAAAATTCCTTATGAAATTTTAGATAATATGAAAAGAAAAATAAGTATATAAAAGCCACCCAAGATTATTTCTTGGATGGTTTTTCTTCTTTTTTATCTGTTTCTTCTTCCTCTTTTTTAACAGTCATATCAGGTTCTTTTATAGCTGCTATATAATTTTTTTGAACTGGAACCTTTACTCCTTTATTTAACCCTAGTTCTACAACACATATGTCATTTACTATATCTACTACTTTACCAAAGATACCTCCTGTAGTCATAATAGTATCTCCTATTTTAACACTATCTTGCATATCTCTAAAGGCTTTTTCTCTTTTTCTTTGGGGACGTACAACAAATAAATAAAGTATTATCATAAAAATCCCCATGTATACAATTGTTGAAATTATTCCCCCTGCAACTCCTACAGATTGGTCTGTAGTTTGAGCTGTTTCTGCTAATACTAAAAATTGTTCCATTCCTATTCCTCCTCTTTTTGTTTAAATCCTTCTAATTTTTGTTTTTTATAAACGGCATAACTTCCTTTATCTAAGGCTTCTCTTATTTCTTCCATCATAGTATTAAAAAAATACAAATTATGAAGAACACAAAGACGCATTCCAAGCATTTCCTTAGCTTTTAAAAGATGCCGTATATAAGCTCTACTATAAGTAGTACACGTAGGACATTTACATCCTTCCTCAATAGGTCTTTCATCCAACTCATATTTAGCATTAAATAAATTTAATTTCCCCCTGTTAGTATAAACATTTCCGTGACGACCATTTCTTGCTGGTAATACACAATCAAAAAAATCTATTCCTCTATCCACTGCTTCTAAAATATTTTCTGGAGTTCCAACTCCCATCAAATAAGTAGGTTTATTTTGCGGAAGATAAGGAACTACTTCTTCTAATATTCGATACATTTCCTCATGGGTCTCTCCTACTGCTAATCCCCCAACTGCATACCCATCTAAATCCATGTCCGAAATCACTTTTGCATGCTCAATACGAATATCCGCATATGTTCCTCCTTGATTTATTCCAAAAAGCATTTGTTTTTTATTAATTGTATCATCTAATTTATTTAAACGGTCAAGTTCTTTTTTACATCGCTCTAACCATCTAGTAGTACGAGCAACAGAATCTTCCATATATTTTCTTTCAGCAGGATATGGAGAGCATTCATCAAAAGCCATAGCAATAGTTGAGCCTATATTAGACTGTATCTGCATACTTTCTTCTGGTCCCATAAATATTTTTCTTCCATCGATATGAGAAGAAAAATAAACTCCTTCTTCTTTAATTTTTCTAAGAGATGTTAAAGAAAAAACTTGAAACCCGCCAGAATCTGTAAGTATAGGTCTATCCCATACCATAAACTTATGTAGGCCCCCTAATTTTTTAATAATCTTATCTCCCGGTCTAAGGTGGAGATGATATGTATTAGAAAGGGCAACTTGGCATTTTACATCTTTTAAATCTTTAGTAGAAAGTGCCCCTTTTATTGCTGCTACTGTGGCAACATTCATAAAAACAGGGGTTTGTATAATTCCATGAGGGGTATGAAATTCTCCTCTTTTAGCTCTTCCTTCAGTTTTAAGTAATTTGTACATAAGTCTTCTTCCTTTTGTATTAATTTATGAGTTCTAGAACAGTGTACCTTGAAAATGACTTTTTTTCAAGGGGTTCATTATATTTAGTTGCAAAACACTTTAAATAATGATACAATTTCTAAAAATTATTTCCCAAGAAAGGAGTTATATATGGCTGGTTCTATATTCGGAAAACATTTTCAAATTTCTACATGGGGCGAATCTCATGGAAAAGCATTAGGAGTCGTCATTGACGGATGTCCTGCAGGCATACCTCTTTCTGAATCTGATATTCAAAAAGATCTTGATAGAAGAAAACCTGGACAATCTCCTTTTTCTACTCCTCGTAAAGAAAGTGATAAAGTAGAAATTTTATCTGGAGTATTTGAGGGTAAAACTACTGGAACACCTATTTCTTTAATAGTATATAATACAAATCAACGACCTTATGATTATTCTGAAATAGCAAAATCCTATCGTCCTGGACATGCAGATTTTACCTATGATAAAAAATATGGTTTTAGAGATTATCGTGGTGGAGGTCGTTCTTCTGGTAGAGAAACTACGGCAAGAGTGGCAGCAGGAGCAATTGCTAAAAAAATTCTAAAAGAATTCGGTGTAGATATAATGGCATATGCTTTATCTATTGGGCCCATATCTATTGATAAATCTAAATTTCAAAGAGAAGAAATATTAAATAATTTTTTAGCTATGCCAGATAAAGAAGCTGCTTTAAAAGCCGCTGAATTTTTAAAAAAACAAAAAGAAAGTGAAGATTCTGCTGGTGGAATTATTGAATGTGTTGTAAATGGTCTCCCTGCTGGAGTAGGTGAACCTGTATTCGAAAAATTAGATGCAATGCTTGGAAAAGCAATTTTTTCTATAGGTGCTGTAAAAGGAGTAGAATTTGGAAGTGGTTTTAACGCTGCTAAATTAAGTGGCTGGGAAAATAATGACTTTTTTAAATATGACGAAAAAGGAAATCTTATAAAATTGACTAATAACTCTGGAGGAATTATAGGTGGAATTAGTGACGGTTTCCCCATAATATTTAGAGCTGCTATAAAACCTACACCATCAATCCATAAACTTCAACATACTGTAAATAAACAAGGTGAAAATATAGACCTTCAAATTGAAGGCCGTCATGACCCTATTATTGTTCCTAGAGCTGTTATTGTAGTAGAGGCTATGACTGCATTAACATTAGTAGATTATTTATTTCAAAGAATATTTTCTAGAATTGATTTAATTAAAAAGGCTCTTTTATAAAAAAGTTATTTTAAATATATAAATAACTTTATAATAAAAACCATGCATAAAAGAATTTTTCTTTTTATTTGCATGGTTTTTATTTATTAAACTACAAAAATCTAGATAAATTTTCAGAATGTTTTCTTTCTTCTTTTATTAATTTATTTAGTAACTGATAAAACTTAGTTGATATATCATTATTTGACGTTAATATTCTTCCTTGTATATCTATTAAAAGAGCTTCTTGAGATTTTTCAAAATATATAGCTTCATTAATTAATTCCTTTGGACTTGAAACAGAAGGAATATACATTTTTTGTTTAAATTCCATAATAAGTTTAAATATTTTATCATAAAAATAAAAATCAATATTTTCTTGCTCTTCTTTTTCAATTTTTTCTTTTAAGTCTATATACCAATTTACATGCCTTATTTCTTCTTTCTTTAAAACTTGTAAGACAACCTTAATTTTTTTATCATCTGTTATTTTTATAATATTATCGTACATTTTTACAGCATTTTTTTCAATAGAAATTAATTGTTCAATTACATCAATGGGTGTATATGGCATAAAAATCTCCTCTGCTTAAAAAATTTATTTTATAAACATAGCATCTCCAAAACTAAAAAATCTGTATTTCATATCTACAGCTTTTTTATAAGCATTAAGTATGATTTCTCTACTAGCTAAAGCAGATACTAGCATGATTAATGTAGATTCTGGTAAATGAAAATTTGTAATAAGTGCGTCAACTATTTTAAATTTATATCCTGGATAAATAAAAATATCTGTCCATCCACTTTTCCCTTTAATTATTCCATTTTCATCAGCACATGACTCTAAAGTTCTACAACTAGTAGTTCCTACTGCAATAATTCGTCCTCCATTTCGTTTGCACCTATTTATTTTTTCAGCTTCTTCTTTATTAACCCAAAAAAACTCTGAATGCATTTTATGTTCTTCAATATTTTCTACTTTAACTGGTCTAAAAGTTCCTAATCCTACATGAAGAGTTACTTTAGCTATTTCTATTCCTTTATCCTTTATGTTTTTTAGTAAATCTTTTGTAAAATGCAGTCCTGCCGTTGGAGCTGCTGCAGAACCTTCATGCTTTGCATAAACTGTTTGATATCTTTCTTTATCTTTAAGTTGATGAGTAATATAAGGAGGTAATGGCATTTCTCCTAACTTGTCCAATATCTGTTCAAAAATCCCATCATATAGAAGATGAACTATCCTTTTCCCATCTTCTATAATTTCCTCTATTTCTGCTTTAAGTTCTCCATTCCCAAATATAATAATATCTCCTGGGCGAGCTTTTTTCCCTGGTTTTACTAAAGCTTCCCATCTATCATTTTCTTTTCTTGTAAGTAATAATATTTCAACTTTTGCTCCAGTATTTTTCCTACTTCCTATTAAGCGAGCTGGAATAACTTTTGTATCATTTATTACAAGACAATCTCCAGGATTTAAATAAT
Source organism: Defluviitalea phaphyphila (assembly GCF_001466305.1). Taxonomy (GTDB): domain Bacteria; phylum Bacillota; class Clostridia; order Lachnospirales; family Defluviitaleaceae; genus Defluviitalea_A; species Defluviitalea_A phaphyphila. The sequence continues at coordinate 41,115 of NZ_JWID01000007.1, read as the reverse complement.
TTAAAATATCTCTAAAAAGTTTATGCTCCATTTCTCCTGTTTTTTTATCTAATACAAGAAGTCTTGATGAACTTCTATCTTCTAAAGGGTCTTGAGCAATTAATTCTTTTGGTAATTCAAAATAAAAATCATGTAAGTTCATAGTATTTCTCTCTTTCTAAATAAATTTTTAATATTATTATCCCTTTTATATAGCAGATTATTTTATTTCTAAGAAAAAGGTACTTGTTTTAAATAACCAATACTTTTTATCTACTTTTATAATATTTTGCAAATTCTTTATCCTCTTGCATAATATGTCTTGCAAGCCATCTTACTACAACTTTATTCATATTTAAGACTACTGTTAACGTAGCACCATCTTGTTCAAACTTATTTCTTAAATCTTTTAAATCCTGTATAAAATTATCATGTAAAATTTTATGCTCTTTATATTTAGGATATCCTGATTTAATCTGGCTTTCTTCTTCATCCTTAAAATGTTCAATAACATACTTTTCAAGAAAATTTAAAGTATCTCCCACTATTTCTTTTCCTCTTTGCTGAGTACAAGCTTCTAATACTCCATTAATCCTTTTTATAATTTCTTTATGTTGTATATCTATTTTCTCTACTCCTGTTTCTAAATTACTATTCCATCTCATATTAAAACCTCCTTTTTATTTTTAGTTTACCGTAGTTCCAGTATAATAATGGGATAAAATCTGTTTATAATCATATCCTGCCTCTGCCATACCCTTTGCTCCCCACTGACTCATTCCAACTCCATGTCCATATCCTTTCCCTTCAAATACAAAATCACCTTCTATAGATGTTGTTGAAGAAATAGAAATAGTATCTATTCCATTTTCTCTTTGTACATTTATTGTAGAATTTTCTAAAAATAATTTTTGAATTTCATTATTTTCTCCTATTACGGATACTTGTTTTTCACTTATATTTTCTAATACATTTTCTTTATTCATAACAGAAATTTTAAAATCTCCTGTGCTATTTCCTTTTTTAATTGTAAACATTCTACTTTCTAAATTCATACCATTACTTTTAAAAAATGTCCTTATATTTTCTTTTGTAAGAGTTTCTTCTCCTCTACTACCTATAATTTTTAATTCTTTTACTCTGCCACTTGAAGTATAACTTTCTATCTGAATATCTAATACTTCCCCTATATCTTTTCCATTATTTCTTAAAAGTTCTTCTATATCAGACTTACTAAAACTCTTAGTCCAAGTTTTAGAGTTTGTTTCATAAGGGTCTTCTACCCCTCTTAAATATGGAACTGAATTACTCCAAACATTTTCTGAATCCTCTGTATATCCACCACTACTAGCAAAGTAAACTGCTTCTATAATTTCATCATTATAATAAACCAATTCTCCTTTTGTTTCTTCTACTGCTTGATTAGAATTTATATTTTCTATCCCATATCCTTTATATACTTGACAATGTTCCATATCACATAAATTATATGGACTATCTTTATGTTTTCCCATATTTCTTATAGCATAACTTCTAGCTACTACAGCTTGAGCTTTTAAAGCTTCCATATGCCAATTAGGATTTATTTCTGCTGGAACTACCCCATATAAATATTCTTCAAGCAAAACTATATTCACTGCTGTTATACCTGAACCATTATATCTACCAAATTCCATTCTACCTCTATATTGTCTATCTCCTAAATCTATGATTTCTTCTGACGAATTAAAATCCACTCCTAAAAATTGTGGATATATTTCTTCTCCTTCTAAAACTAATATATTATCATACTTAGCTTTTAATATAGTACGAGTACTAGAAACTTCCTTTATAATAAAATCTTCATCAAATGTTTTTATTTGCTGAGCCTCATTATATGAATTAAATTCTCCTATATAAACATCCCATTTTGAAAATGTTAAAGAAGCAGGAATAGCGTTAAATCCTAAATTTTTTAATTCATCTGAATAAGTTTTTGCTTCTTCGTACGTATCAAAATTTTTATTAGTTGATACAAAATAAGAATTAGAAGGCATTATATAAAATCCCTCTGAAGATTCTAACACTGCTTCAGGAATAAAATCTCCTTTAATTTCATATCCCATAATAAGTTGCTTATTATTTATATAAATTTTATCAACATTTTTATATTTATACTCTAATCCAACTCTAATATAATCAGGAACCTCTACTAATCCTTTAGCTATATCAGGTATCAATAAAACATTAATTGCTATAATAAAACAAATAAATATGTTTAAAATTTTTATTTTTTTCACATCGCTCCTCCTCAAAACAAATTTAACTCTTTATTTCTATATATATTATAGTTATAAACATATTAAAAATCTACATATATTTTTAAATACTTAATATATATTATTCTAATATACAATATTAGAAAACTTTTTACTATTTTTATAAGAATACTTTATTTTTGTCTTAATATATTTATTAAAATTCTTTCGAATTACCTTTTAATCCACACTTTTAATTTATATCCATTAAAAAAAATTAAAAATCGCAATTTTTTAATTGAATTTTTTTACATTTATGGTATAATTCATTATTGTAACAGTTGTTTTTCGTGCTATGTTTTTACATCTATTACTATATTTATTTATTCAAAAAACTTTAAATGACAAATTAGAAAGGGGATATATTGTGAAAAATTGTATTAATGTTTTACTTGCAGATGATAATAAGGAATTCTGCGAAATACTTAAGGATTATTTTAAAAAGCAAAACGATATGAAGGTTATAGGCGTGGCTAAAGATGGATTAGAAGCTTATGATATGATTGTAGAAAAAAAGCCTGATGTTGTCATATTAGATACTATAATGCCTCGTTTAGATGGATTAGGTGTACTAGAAAAACTTCATTCTTCTTCTATATCAAAATCACCTGTATGTATTATGTTATCTGCAGTCAATCAAGACAGAGTTACACAAAAAGCTTTACGACTAGGAGCTGAATACTATATTGCTAAACCTTTTGATATGGAAACATTAATGCTTAGAATCAGACAATTAACTAATCTTTCTCCTATATCTAAAATAACTGAAAAACATTCCCAAAGCTTAGAAAATGCTAATTCTTTTATAAAACCTAATCCATACCAATTAGAAAGTGAAGTTACATATATACTTCGTGAAATAGGAGTCCCTGCAAATATAAGAGGCTATCATTATCTTCGTTATGCAATAACTATGGCTGTAAATAATATGGATATTTTAAATAGTATTACAAAAGAGTTATATCCTTCTATTGCTAAAAAATTTAATACAACTTCAAGTCGTGTAGAAAGAGCTATTAGACATGCTATCGAAGTAGCTTGTAACCGTGGTAGTGTTGATACAATGCATAAACTATTTAGTTATACTATTAACAATAATAAAGGAAAACCAACTAATAGTGAATTTATTGCTCTTATAGCAGATAGATTAAGGCTTAATCTCAAAATTGGATGAAGTTCAATTAATTCCTTCTCATATTTTGGAAAAATGTTGTAATATATAACATGTTATGTATTACAACATTTTTCATGATGTATTAATGCAGGAATTTTTATTTATAAATATTAATATTTTGAATTTATTTTTTGTAATTATCTAATTTTTTAAATATATATTTTTTACATAAAAATTTTTATTAAACATAAATATTAAGTAAGGTTTAAATTATGGAGGAACAAAGAAATATATGAAGGAAAATAAAGCAATAATAAAACATGTTTTCCCTGGAGGAAATACTCCAAAAGGATTTGTATCATTTTATGATAATATTTTATTCCAAGAAGAAGCTAATAAAATTATTATAATTAAAGGAGGACCTGGAGTAGGAAAATCTTCATTTATGAAAAAAATAAGTGAATATTTTTTTAACTTAGGATATGACTTAGAACATCATCATTGTTCATCTGACAATAATTCTTTAGATGGACTAGTCATTCCAAAACTTAAAGTAGCTATTTTAGATGGAACATCTCCTCATGTTGTCGACCCTATTAATCCTGGAGCAATAGATAAGATTTTAAACCTAGGAGATTATTGGAATGAAGAAAAAATTCGTGAAAATAAAGACAAAATAATGAATATTAATAAAGAAATAGGGAGATTATTTCAAAAAGCATACAATTATTTAAAAGCTTCCTATGTAATATATAAATCAGCAGCTAATACAGAAAACTTGGCTTTCGATGAAGCAAAAGCTAATTTTAAGGCTAATAATATTATAAATTCAATATATAAAGATTATCCTATAGCAAAAAAATTAGGAAAAGATAGACATTTGTTTGGAGCAGCTATAACTCCTAATGGATTAGTTGAATATCTTAATACTATAATAGGAAATACAAAAAAAATATATATGATTAAAGATTCTCCCGGTTCTTCTGCAAAAAGTATAATGAAGAAAATATATAAAGAAGCTTTAATAAGAGGTTTAAATGTAGAATGTTATCATTCTCCTATCGATATAGATAAGATAGAAGATATTATTATCCCAGAACTTGATACTGCTATTACAGTAGTTAATAATTATCATAAAGCTTGTGTATCTCCTACTAATATACTTGACTTTACTTCTTTCTTTAATAAAGCAATGTATAAACATCTTAAATCTGAAATTGACAGAGATATAAAATTATTTGATGACCTTTTACAAAAAGCAATTGTCATAATTAAGGAAGCAAAAAAAGCTCATGATGAAATGGAAAAATATTATATCCCAAATATGAACTTCAAAAAAATTAATGAACTTATTAAAGACACAATTGAAGATATTTTATCTATAGAAAAAAATTCATAATATCTAATTTAAAAATATAAAATAATTTTATTATTTAGTATTTTTAACACATATTTTAAAAATTTCTTCATATATATAACATTGTAATTACTAATATAAAGGAGGCTTTATATGTCTTCTACTAAAATAGTTGTTTTTAAATTAAAGGAAGTTCTTTATACATCTTTATTTGCTATTATTGGATTTATCCTACTTCTTATACTTATTTTCCAATTTATTCCTCACCAAAAACACACCGCTGCAATGTATGAAGCAGGAGTTTACACTAGTCCCATAGAATTAGATTATGCAAACTTTAATGTTTCCGTCATAATTGAAGACAATAAAATTAAATCTGTTGCATTAAAAGACTTTAATGAAGATATGGCAAATATGTATCCTCTTGTTGAGCCTACTATGGCCTACTTAAATAAAGAAATTACTAAAAAACAAGTACTAGATATTACTCCTTTTGAAGAAGCACCAGAAACATTTTCTATTTTATTAAATGGTATTAAAGAAGCTTTAAATCAAAATTAACACTTTTTATAATACCTCCTAAATTATTTCTTATCAAAAATCGTCGATTTTGATTAAAACACTCAAAATCGACGACTTTTTAATTTTTAATAATACTTAAACTTATTTTATATATTTGTATTGATAATTTTTATATACCGTTCTTAACTATATTTTTAAAAATTTTTCCTGATTTCATTACAAATTTTACTTTTGATAAAAGAGAGACATCTTCTAACGGATTTCCTTCCACAGCTATAATATCTGCCCTTAATCCTTTGCTTAAACTTCCAGTTTCTGTTTCTATTCCAAGCATTAAAGCCGCATTGCTAGTAACGCCCTGAATAGCTTTTTTAGAATCCGCTCCTAATTCTACTGCATATTCTACTTCTCTATACAAATAAGTATGATAAGCATCTGACCCTAAAGTAAATTTTACATTACCTTTTATCACACGTTTTAAACATTCTATTACTTGATTTCGTTGTTTCCTTATTTTTTCTGCACTTTTAGGAGATAAAAATTGTTCACGACTTTCATCCATAAATATACCGGGAGTTAAATCAATCCAACGATCTTCTTTTTTTATTAATTCTACTTCTTCTTCTGTTATTGCATATGCATGTTCTATTATATCTACTCCAGCCTTTATACAATTTTTAAGTCCTTGTCCACCAATACAATGTGCTGAAGTTTTTAATCCCAAAGCTCTTCCTTCTTTTACCACTGTACTTATTTCTTCTAACGTCATATAACAAGGAATGTATTCCCCTTTTTCTGGTAATGTTCCTCCAGTAACAAAAATTTTTAATAAATCTACACCTTGCGCCATATTTTCACGAGTAGCTTTCCTAAATTCATCTACTCCTGTAAATGGCATTCCTACATATCCATGTCCATGTAAAGCTCTCATCCCTATACCAGAAGCCAAAATATGAGGACCAATTAAATTTCCCAATTCAATCTCTCTTCTAAAAATAATATCCATGTAAAATCGGTCTCCCATATAACGTGCAGTAGTTACTCCAGACATTAAATCATCTTGTGCCGAATTAACTCCTAATAAAGTCAATTCAACAGCACTTTTATTCATCATTTCAAGATGATTTTTTAATCTTGCGTCTAAAGCCAGATGATTATGACAATCTATCATACCAGGCATTAAAGTGACATTTCCTAAATCAATAATTTCCCAGCCCTCATATTCCATGTTTGATAATGAAGATTGAGGTAATATATCTATAATTGTTTCCCCTTTAATAAGTATACACCAATTTTCTTTAATATCTAATTCTTTCCCTAAAAGCATACGACTTGCAAATATCGCTTTTTTATCCATATAACTTCTACCTTTCAACAATCTTTTTTCTTTTCATATTTTTTATAAATGGAAATGCGTAAGAAAATATTGTAAAACAAAAGAATATTGTAAATAAAGGACGAGTAAATAATATTAATAAATTATCGCCAAAAAGTGTTTTTACTTGTACTAAATTTTCTTCCAAAATAGGACCTAAAAGTAGTGCCAAAGCCACTGGTGAAGTTGGGAAATCATTCTTCACCATTATATATCCAATAATTCCTGAAATATACATAACAATAACATCAAATATATTTTGATTAATTGAAAATGAACCTACTGTAGCTAATACTACTATAATAGTACATAATATAGCATTAGGTATTAAAAGAATTTTCCCTGCCATTTTACAATAAATATACCCAACAAAAAACATACATATATTGATAACAAGAAATCCTACTAATAATGTATAAATTTCTTTAGCATTTTGAGTAAATAATAAGGGACCTGGACGAAGTCCATGAATTATCATAGCCCCTAAAAAAAGTGCAGCAGGAGCACTTCCTGGAATAGCCAATGTTAAAAGTGGTATAAGAGAACCACCAGTAACTGCATTATTTGCAGTTTCTGAAGCAATAATCCCTTCTTCTGATCCGTTCCCAAATTTTTCGGGACTTTTTGAAGCTTTCTTCGCTTCATTATAAGAAAAAAATGAAGCAATATCTGGTCCAGCGGCAGGAATAATACCTATAGCTACTCCTATAATAGAAGAACGAATAAAATTCACAATATTACTTGTAATATCTTTTGCTGTAATTTTTAACTTACTTAATTTATTAACTTTATTATCATCTTTATTGAGATTTTCCAACATAATAAGCACTTGTGGAATAGAAAATATACCAATTAAAACAGATACTACATCAATACCGCCTATTAGTTGGTACATACCAAATGTAAAGCGAGGATATCCCATAACAGGGTCTTGTCCAATAGTCGCTACTACTAAACTAATAAATCCTACTAATAATCCTTTTAACATGTTATCATAAGACAACATACATACAACACTTAATCCAAATATTGCAACCATAGCTTGTTCTGGAGACCCCACTTTCATTGCAATAATTGCAAGAGCTGGAGCTCCAAACAATAATGCTAAGGAACTAATTACTCCTCCAATTGTTGAACCTATAGTTGCAAGAAGTAAACTTTTACCTGACTCTCCTTTTTTAGTCATAGCCTGCCCTTCTAAAGCAGTAGGTGCAGAAGCTGGTGTTCCTGGTATCCCTATTAAAATAGCAGGAATAGTACCACCATATACTCCACCACAATAAATACCTGCTAATAATAACATGGCTGCTTCCGGTTCCATTACATAAGAAAAAGGTATAAATACTGCAACTCCCATTGTAGCCGAAAAGCCTGGTAATGCTCCAAATAAAACCCCAATAAATAAACCAACAATGCACATTAATAAATTAAAAGGTTCAAATACATTACTAATCCCTAATAAAATACTTTCAAACAAATTAAACACTCCTATCTGAGTTGATCAGAATAACCATATTCCTGAAGGTAATATTACCATTAAGAACTTAGTAAATAAAAAGTACATCAATGCTGTTGTAATAATAGGTAGTAAAATTAAGACAACTTTATTTCTTACTTTTAAAAATAATAGTGAAATAATTATAAATAATATTGTTGATATAATATAACCTATTTTATCTATAACAAATATGTAAATACCTATCATGATAATATATATAAAAATTTTTTTATAAAACTTACTTATATCTTTTTTAATTGTCTTATTTTCATTTTTTTTGTAGTTTTTAATTGACCTATAAAGGTAAAAAAGATTTAAAATAGCAGAACAAGTAATAAGAAAAATGGGGTATCCCTTTGCTTCAGCTGGCATCCCCCCAAAATTTAAAGCAAAAGCAATTAATATTAAAAAAATACTAATGCTAATAATAATATCAACTGAAAGTTTCTTAAAATTAACCATAAATAATTTCCCCTATCATAAATAAGCAAGTAGTTTATGAATAATCTTTTTATTTTCTATTTTTTAGTAATTAGTAAATAAAATATAATATTATGTATTTATTCTATGCCGCTTTCAATCATTCTCCTATACTTCTCATGATTTACTAAATAAAAATTGTCAAGTTCTTCTCCTACCATCAATTTAGAAAATACACCTGATTCTTTTGCTGCTTCTTGATATTCTGGATTTTCGTATGCAGCTTCAAAAGCATCAGCTAAAATTTCAACAACTTCATCTGGAGTTCCTGCTGGAGCAACAATTGCTCTCCACATAACATGAGTATAATCAAATCCTTGCTCCTTAATTGTTGGAATATCAGGAACTAATTCAAATCGTTCATCACTAGTTATAGCAATAGGCACAATATTTCCTGCTTCAATCTGAGCTATAGCTTCAGATACAAAAGGTACCGCTACATCACAATCTCCATTGGCAACTGCTGTTACTGCTCCTGCACCACCTTGATAAACTACACGTTTAAATTTAACATCTAACTCTTCTTCTAATGACATTCTTAAAAAATCGTGACTAGTCCAAGCACCACCTAAACCAAGAGAAACTGACTCTTCATTTTCAGCAGCCTTTGCTTTTAATTCTTCCATGTTAGTTATTCCAGATTTTTTACTTGCTACGATAATATGAGGGTCTGCTGAAAAAATAATAATGGGTTTAAAAGAATCTACATCATAAGTAATACCTTCAAATAATAAATTATCATTAGAATTAGTACTTGCAAAGTATCCTAATTTATAACCATCTGCTTTCGCTTGTGATAATTGAGTTAACCCTACAGTACCACTTCCTCCAGTAACATTATTTATTATAATTGTTTGTCCTAATTCTTTTTCTGCATATTTGGCTAAATTACGTACAGAAATATCTGCACCCCCACCAGCACCAAAAGGAACGATAATTTCTATAGTCTTTTCTGGAAATTCGTTTTTTGCTGAATCTGTTTCATTTGTTTCATTCCCTGTACTGTTAGTAGATGTATCATTACTAGTCGTGCTATTACTACATCCTACTATTGCAGTCATTAATATAGATATTATTGTTGCTGAAACTAAAATTCTTTTTAAAGTTTTCATTTTAATTTCCCCCTGTTTAAATTAATTAAAGTTTTTTATATAAAAGGTTTTACCCTTTTATTTCTTTGTAAAACATTTTCTAAACTTTTTATTTATATTCTATTAATATTTTTATCTATCACCTCTCGTTATTAAGTAATATTATATAAAAATTATTGTAAATTTATTACTATTTATAAATTATAAATTATAATCTTATAATCATTATACAATATATTTTTCATTTTGCAATAGTTTTTTATACATTTTATTAAAATGATATAAATGTAAAATCATTTTTATAAATAAAATAGTCCTAAAATATTTCATACATTAAAATTATTTGTAAAACATTGTACTATTTTTATCTTAAGCAAATTAATTTAACAATAAAAAAGTGCCAATTTTGATGTTTATAATCAAAATTGGCACTTTTTTTATTGTTAATGTCTAAAATGTCTCATTCCTGTAAATACCATAGCAATTCCATATTTGTCACAAGCTTCTATAGACTCCTTATCTCTTATAGAACCTCCTGGTTGAATTATAGCTGTAATTCCAGCTTTTGCTGCCTCTTCTACACAATCAGAAAATGGGAAAAAAGCGTCTGAAGCAAGAGCAGCTTCTTTTAACATATCCTCACCAAGATGTTCTTTACAATGGTCTATAGCTTGTTTACAAGCCCAAATTCTATTTACTTGTCCTGGACCTACTCCTAAAGATTGTTTATTTTTAGCAATTGCTATACCATTGGACTTTGCATATTTTACTACTTTCCAAGCAAATAATAAGTCTTCCATTTCTTTTTCTGTAGGCTTTCTTTTTGTAACTACTTCTAATTCTTTTTCTGGAAGAAGTACGTTATCTACATCTTGAATAAGTAAGCCTCCTGCTACTTTTTTAATATCATAAGCTCCTTTAGGCTGCTTTGTTCTAATATTATCCAGTTTAAGAATACGAATATTTTTCTTTTGTTTTAAAATTTTTAATGCACTTTCCGTATAAGATGGAGCAACTATAATTTCTATAAAAATTTTATTTATTTCCATGGCTGTTTTTTCATCAATTTCACCGTTTGATACTACTATTCCTCCAAATATAGATACTGGATCCGCACTATAAGCTTTCATATATGCACTATATATATCTTTTGAACTTCCTACTCCACAAGGATTTGCATGTTTACAAGCTACTACGGTTGGCTCTTCAAATTCTTTAAGAAGCTCTAAGGCTCCATTCGTATCATTAATATTATTAAAAGAAAGCTCCTTACCATGAAGTTGTATAGCAGAACTTAAACATCCTTCATTTTTACCTATTTCCTTATAAAAAGCAGCTTTTTGATGAGGATTTTCTCCATATCTCATATCTTGTACTTTTTCAAAAGTAAGGCTTATAGTATCAGGAAAACTTTCATCTTTTCTTTGCTTTCTAAGATAATTAGCTATAAGAGTATCATAACTAGCTGTATGTTCAAATACTTTAGATGCTAAATAGAATTTTGTTTCCTTTGAAACTTCTCCTTTTTCATTTAATTCTTCTAATACCTTATCATAATCTTTCGGATCTACTATAACAGTAACATCTTGATAATTTTTTGCAGCAGCTCTAATCATTGTAGGACCACCTATATCTATATTTTCAATAGCTTCTTCTAATGTTACATTATCTTTTAATATGGTTTGTTTGAAAGGATATAAATTAACAACTACTAAATCAATTGTATCAATATTCAACTTATTTAATTGTTCCATATGTTCTTTATTATCTCTAATAGCAAGAAGTCCTGCATGAATATTAGGATGAAGTGTCTTTACCCTTCCATCTAAACATTCTGGAAATCCAGTAATTTCAGAAATACCAATAACTTTAATTCCTGCATCAGCTATAACTTTAGCTGTTCCTCCTGTTGAAATGATTTCAAAACCTAAGTCATTAATCTTTTTTGCAAATTCTACAATACCAGTCTTGTCAGAAACACTAATTAATGCTCTTCTCATTTTCAAACTCCTTTCAATTTATATTATATAAAATAGTATTAATATATTTTTGTATTAAAAAAACCACCTGAAGCAATAGATTTTTATTATCTATTTGCCCAGGCGGTCGGCATTTTTTCTTTGTACTCCCTGTGGTTTCCCCACTTCCGCCAGTCATACAAAGAAATCTAATTTTTTTATTTAGAAACAATAAATTTTAAAATAAACACAACAGCTAAAACATACATCAATGGATGTACTTTTTTTGCTTTTCCTGTTACAGCATTGATAAATACATAGGATATTGTACCAAATACAATACCTTCTGAAATACTATATGCTAAAGGCATCATAACTAATGTTAAAAATGCTGGAATTCCTTCTCTAGCATCTGTAAAATCTATTTTACTTACAGATTGCATCATCATAAAACCTACTATAATAAGAGCTGGTGCTGTTGCAAAACCTGGTACTGCTAAGAAGATAGGAGAAAATAACAAAGCAATACCAAAGAATATAGCTGTAACTACAGCAGTTAATCCTGTTCTTCCTCCTTCTGCAACTCCAGCAGCACTTTCTACATAAGTAGTTGTTGTGGAAGTTCCAAGTAATGCTCCAGCAGTTGTAGCTATTGCATCTGCAAAAAGAGCTTGTTTAATCTTTGGAAGTTTTCCATCCTTATCTAACATGTTAGCTTGACTTGATACTCCTATTAAAGTTCCTAATGTATCAAATAAATCAACAAATAAGAAAGCAAAAACAACTATTAAAAAGTTTACAGATACTATTTGACTTAAATCAAGCTTAAAAGCAATAGGTGCTATACTTGGTGGTCCTGAAAAAAGACTAGAAGGAATTAAACTAAGCATTCCTGCTTCTGGGTCAACTACATACCAACCTGTTAACTCTGCAATAATTCCTAATACATAAGTTGTAAAAATCCCAATAAGTATTGACCCTTTTACTTTTTTAACAACTAATATTCCTGTAATAATAGTTCCTACTATAGCTAAGAATGGCACTACATCTGTTACATCCCCTAATTCTACAAGAGTTGCTGAATCAACAATAATTTTTGCATTTTGTAATCCGATAAATGTGATAAATAAACCAATCCCTGCTCCTACTGCATGTTTCATAGATTGTGGAATAGCATTAAAAATTGCTTCTCGTACATTAAAGAAAGTTAAAAGAATAAATATAATACCCTCAACAAATACTGCTGCTAAAGCTACTTTCCAACTATACCCCATCTTTAAACATACAGTATATACAAAATATGCATTAAGTCCCATACCTGGAGCTAAAGCAAAAGGATAATTTGCTAAAAATCCCATTACTAATGTTCCAATAATTGCTGCTAAAGCAGTAGCAGTAAATAATGCTCCTTTATCCATTCCTACATTTGGGTCCCCTAGTAGAATTGGGTTTACAGCTAAAATATAAGCCATTGTCATAAATGTTGTAAGTCCAGCTATAAATTCTGTTTTTACATCCGTGTTATTCTGACTGAGTTTAAACACTTTTTCTAGTAAACTATTACTTTGAGGTCCTTTACCTGCTTGTGTCATTTTTAATATCCTCCTTAAATAATTTAGATAAAAAGTCAAATAGCTTGTTTCAAATAAAAAATTCGCTCCCTCAAAATGAGGAAACGAACACACTAATCCTGCAGAATTAGAATTATATAAGCTATTCGTTTCACTCATAGCCAGACAATTTACGGTTGTCGGTAGAAACATCTAGACCATATTTCTAGATTTATATAAGTGAATAACCTTCGTTCAATTTTACTATTAATTTTTACGAACTAATTTTATCAGATTAAATAGTTTTTTGTCAACAACTTTTTTCGAACTTTATATATATTTTTTATTTAAATGTTCGGTATTAATAATTTCCACTTCCTGTTTCTCCATTTATAATTGCTACTGAAGCTGACGCTCCTATACGAGTAGCACCTGCCTTAATAAGAATTTCCGCATCTTTTCTAGTTCTTACTCCTCCAGATGCCTTTACTCCCATAACATCTCCTACAGTTTTTCTCATCAACTCTATATCATGTTTTGTTGCTCCTCCTCCTAAAAATCCTGTAGAAGTTTTTACGAAATCTGCTCCTGCTTCCTTTGCTAAAAGACAAGCTTTTTCTTTTTCTTCATCAGTTAAAAAATAAGTTTCTATAATAACTTTAACTATAGCTCTTTTATTAACTGCTTCTACTACTGTTTTTATATCATCTCTTACATAATCATATTTTTTATCTTTTAATGCCCCTATATTAATTACCATATCCACATCTGTAGCTCCATTTTCAATGGCATCTACTGCTTCTGCTGCTTTTATATTACTAGCAGTAGCTCCTAAAGGAAATCCTATTACAGTTGTAATTCCAACATCACTATCTCTAAGCAAATGTTTTGCCATGGGCACATAACAAGGATTGACACATACTGTAGCAAATCCATATTCCATAGCTTCCTCACATAATTTTTTTATATCTTCTTCCTTAGCGTCTGGCTTTAACATAGTATGATCTATCATAGCTGCTAATTCTTTATTTTCCATTTAAGTTCCTCCTATATTATGTATTATCACTTCTATGATTTGAATTATTTTATATATTATTCACTATATTATAAAATAGTATAGATCTATTTGTCTATACATCAAATTTATTATTAATGTCTAATCACATCAACTGGTATATATTTTTTATCATAAAGAACTTGGGCATGATTTTTTATTAGTAAGGTTTTACTAAGATATTTTCCTGTTTTTTATCTATTTCTATTCTATATATTTCATTATTTCTATAATACTCATCACCTTCTTTTGTAAAATAACTGTTTTCTTCTACTATGTGATAAAAATGATCTAATTCTTTATCCGTTCTTAATTCTCCACAAAGATATTTATCTGTAGTATATATAATTAACTGAAATGTTTGATTAGTATTATTAATAAACTGATAATCTAAATAATTATACATAATAGAAGTGCCCGTACCAAAGGGAACTTTCCTTTCATAATCTGGAAACATATCTATATTATCATGATGATGATGTTCTATAATTGTCAGAGGACTATGCAATATCATCCAGTGAATTAAATTAGTAAATTGACACATTCCTCCACCTATTCCGTGGTCTACTTTCCCAGCTTTTATTATTAATCCATCTTTATACCCTTTTAACTTAGTACAGGAGCCTACTAACTTCCAAAATGAAAACACTTCTTTAGGTTTAATAATAATACCATTAATCTTAGGAACTGCTAAAGCCAAATTTACTGCTTTATTTTCCTGAAGTCTCATATCTACACCCTCGAATTTTCTTCTTATTAGTGATTTATGCTCATACACTTTTATAGGTAACTTCCTTTTTTTAAACTCCTTTGCATATATATTTCTATTCATTAACCATTTTAATTTTCTAAAGAAAATTCCTTTAAAAACAGATATTTTATATGTTATGGGATTTAGTTCACAAAATAATTTTTTCGCCATTAAAATTCACTCTTTTCTAATAAAATTATTTTATATAAACAAATACTTTTACAAAAGTTACTCAAGGAATTACTAATATTTTATCATATTATAGATAATATTTTAAAAATTTACAACAAAAAATAAAATTAAAATTTTATAAAAATATAATTTAATCAAAATAATTATAAAAATAAAAATTCTAAATAAAATATTTATAATTCTTGTCTTTTACTAAAATTACTTAATAAGCATTCTTCATTTATGTTATGATTTAATAAATTAGTTAAATTATCTATTGCTTCTTCTTCACTGTCGTATATATTTAATACTCTACAAATATAAAATTTACCACTAGTATTTGAATGAATAATATAGCATCTTTTATATCCTTTAGTTAACTTATTTTTTATGTATTGAATAAACTTTAACATAATATTCATCCTTTCTTATTATGTTCAATAAATATAAATTACTGCAAATTCATAGAACTAATTCTCTTTTTTTAAAAAGCACTATTTAGTTATAATAAAAAACCTTCTTATCAAATTGATAAGAAGATTTAACTCATTAATTACTCCCACTCTATAGTTGCTGGTGGCTTACTTGTAATATCATATACTACTCTATTTACATGTTCTACTTCATTTACAATTCTATTTGATATTTTTGCTAATACATCATGGGGTATTCTAGCCCAATCTGCTGTCATAAAATCTGTTGTTGATACTCCACGAAGAGCTATAGTATAACTATAAGTTCTTTCATCTCCCATTACTCCTACTGAACGTAGATTTGTAAGTACTGCAAAGTATTGTCCTATTTCTTTATCTAAACCTGCATTTTTTATTTCTTCTCTGTATATATAATCTGCTTCTTGAAGAATAGCTATTTTTTCTCTTGTTATATCTCCTATAATACGAATTGCAAGTCCTGGACCTGGAAAAGGTTGTCTTGATACTAAAAATTCTGGAATTCCTAATGCACGACCTAGATTTCTTACTTCATCCTTAAAAAGATCTCTTAAAGGTTCTATTATCTCTTTGAAATCTACATAATCAGGAAGCCCCCCTACGTTATGATGGCTTTTTATTACTGCAGCATTTTTTGTTCCACTTTCTATAACATCTGGATAAATTGTTCCTTGAACTAAGAAATCTACTGTTCCTATTTTTTTAGCTTCAGCTTCAAATACTCTTATAAATTCTTCTCCAATTATCTTTCTTTTTGTTTCAGGATCTGTTACTTTTTCTAATCTTTTTAAAAATCTATCTTGAGCATTGACACGAATAAGATTCATATCAAATTCTTCTTTAAATACCTTTTCTACTTCGTCTCCTTCATTTTTTCTTAGAAGTCCGTGATCTACAAAAATACAAGTCAATTGTTTACCTACTGCTTTATGAATTAATACTGCTGCAACAGAAGAATCTACTCCTCCTGATAAAGCACAAAGCACTTTTTTATTCCCTATTTTTTCTTTTAATTTTTTTATAGATTCTTCTGCAAAATCTTTCATAATCCAATCTCCACTACAATTACATACATTATATAAAAAGTTTTTAATTATTTTAATTCCTTCTGGAGTATGCATAACTTCTGGGTGAAACTGAACTCCATATAAATTTCTTTTTATATCTGCCATAGCTGCCACTGGACAAGTATTAGTCTTAGCTATTACTTCAAATCCTTCTGGAGGTTCACTAATATAATAAGTATGGCTCATCCAACAAGTAGTTTTTTCTTCTACATTTTTAAATAACGGATTGTTTGTGCAAATATTAATATCTGTTTTTCCATACTCCCTTTGTTCGGCTTTAGCAACTTTTCCTCCTAGTATATACCCCATAAGTTGAGAACCATAGCAAATTCCCAATATTGGTATTCCTAAATTAAATAACTCTTTTTCTACCATAGGCGCTTTTTCTTCATAAACTACGCTAGGTCCTCCTGTAAAAATTATTCCTTTAGGCTTTTTTTCTTTTATTTTATTAAGAGAAGTATCATAAGGAAGTACTTCACAATATACATTGGCTTCTCTTACTCTTCTAGCTATAAGCTGATTATACTGTCCTCCAAAGTCCAATACTATAATAAGCTCGTGATTCATAATGTTCCTCCTAAATTTTATTTAACAAAATTATTACCTTTTTAACAAATATCATTACAAAAACTTGTTAATATAAATATCATACATGAGAAAAAATAGTATTGTCAAACATTATTATTAATCTTGTATAAAATGTTCGGACAATATTTAAATCCGGAAAGACTTTTGTCAATCCGGATTTAATATTATATTTTAATATTCTACGCTGTAATTAGGAGCTTCTTTTGTTATATGAATATCATGAGGATGACTTTCTTTTAACCCTGCTCCTGTTATTTGTACAAATTTACCATTTTCCATTAATTCAGCAATGGTTCTTGTTCCACAATATCCCATTCCAGCTCTAAGTCCTCCCATAAGTTGGAATATTGTATCTTCAACATATCCTTTATAAGCAACTCGCCCTTCTACACCTTCTGGAACTAGTTTTTTAGCATCTTGTTGGAAATATCTATCTTTACTTCCTTTTTCCATAGCAGCTAAAGAACCCATTCCTCTATATACTTTATATTTTCTTCCTTGATATAATTCTGTTTCTCCAGGGCTTTCTTCACATCCTGCGAACAAACTTCCCATCATAGTAACACTAGCTCCTGCTGCAATTGCTTTTACAATATCTCCTGAATATTTAATTCCTCCATCGGCTATAACAGGTATTCCATAGGGTTTTGCTGCTTGAGCACAATCATATATTGCAGTAATTTGAGGGACTCCCACTCCTGCAACTACTCTTGTAGTACAAATTGAACCAGGTCCAATTCCTACTTTAACAGCATCTGCCCCTGCTTCTATAAGATCTTTTGTAGCTTCCCCTGTAGCTACATTCCCAGCTATAATTTGTAAATCTGGATAAGCATTTTTTATTTTCTTTACCGTATCAAGTACTCCTTTTGAATGTCCATGAGCTGTATCAACTACTATCACATCAACTTTTGCTTCTACTAATTTAGATACCCTATCTAAAACATCAGATGTAACCCCTACAGCAGCTCCAACTAATAATCTACCATTATCATCTTTTGCGGAATTAGGATATTGAATTGTTTTTTCAATATCTTTAATAGTAATAAGTCCTTTTAAGTTTCCTTCCTCATCTACTATAGGAAGTTTTTCTATTTTATATTTAGATAAAATTTCTTTAGCTTCTTCTAATGTTGTTCCTTCTGGAACAGTTATCAAGTTGTCCTTTGTCATTACTTCTTCTATTTTTCTATTATGATTGGTTTCAAAACGCAAATCTCTATTAGTAAGAATTCCAACTAATTTACTTCCTTTAGTAATAGGAACTCCTGATATACGATATTTTGCCATTAATTCATTAGCTTCATATACATATCTATCCGGAGATAAAGAAAATGGGTCTGTAATAACTCCATGTTCTGAACGTTTTACTTTATCAACTTCTTCCGCCTGAGCTTCTATAGACATATTTTTATGAATAATTCCAATTCCTCCCTGACGTGCAACAGCAATAGCCATTCTAGCTTCTGTAACTGTATCCATTCCTGCACTCATTACAGGAATATTTAATTTTATCTTTTTTGTAAGTTGTGTTGATAAATCTACATCCTTAGGAAGAACTTGAGAATAAGCAGGTACTAAAAGAACATCATCAAATGTTATCCCTTGTTTAATTATTTTATGCATTTTTTGACCTCTCCTTAATTTTTTCGGTAAAGTGTACCAAAAGATTTTAACTTTGTCAACTATCTCTACACTAATATATAATATTTTTATAAAAATGAATAATGAGGCGCCATTAGCCCCTCTATATATTATATGTTAAATATTATATATTTATTTTTTTATATGTAATTTCCTTGGAATATAGTTTAAAATCCCTTTTAATATTTCTTCATTCGGTTCAAATATCATTTTTACTTTTTGATTTTCATACATAAATAAAGCTGCATAAGTATTTGATT
Source organism: Defluviitalea phaphyphila (assembly GCF_001466305.1). Lineage (GTDB taxonomy): Bacteria > Bacillota > Clostridia > Lachnospirales > Defluviitaleaceae > Defluviitalea_A > Defluviitalea_A phaphyphila. Next base: position 21,904 of record NZ_JWID01000007.1, on the reverse strand, counting down.
TTACTTCTCCACTACTAAAATCTAAAATTTTTTCAAAATTACTAAGTTCATGTTCATAATTTTTATCCTCTACATGAGCCATTATTTCAAAATTTTTAACTGAAGTACTTAATACTCTTTTTCTACTGCTTTTATTAATAATTTTATCAATATCTAAATCTCCATTAGTAAAAACATATTCATATTCTATATTTTGTCTTTGGATAAACCAATATGCACCATATCCTGCTATTAAAATTAATATTATAAGTAATGTTAAATTTCTAATAATACTTATAGATAATAATATAATAAAAATTGCCCCCAAAATTATTAATCCACTTATAATTTTATCTTTTTTAGTTTTATTTTTATGAACTAATTGTTCTTTAAAAATATCTCCCATAATGACGCCCCTTTTGATTATTTTTAATATATGGTAACATAAAAAATTCTAAATATCAAGAAAACAGCTTGCCAAAATGGCAAGCTGTTTTCTTGCTACATTATTCTTACATCATTCCCATTCCTGGTGCTCCTCCTGCTGGGGCAGCAGGTTCTTTTTCAGGAATATCTGCTACAACTGATTCTGTTGTTAATAATGTTGAAGCAACAGAAGTTGCATTTTGAAGAGCACTTCTTGTTACCTTAGTTGGGTCAATTATTCCTTCATTAATCATATTTACATACTCTTCTTTAAGAGCATTAAATCCAATACCTTTTTCAGATTCTAATACTTTATTTACAATTACAGAACCTTCTAGTCCTGCATTAGCTGCAATTTGACGAAGAGGTGCTTCTAAAGCTTTAAGTACTATTCTTACTCCTGTTTTTTCATCTCCAGAAGTTTGTTCTTCTAATTTAGATACTTCTTTAATTGCATGGATATAAGAAGAACCACCACCAGCTACAATTCCTTCTTCAACTGCAGCTCTTGTAGCAGCTAAAGCATCTTCTATTCTAAGTTTCTTTTCTTTCATTTCAGTTTCTGTAGCAGCTCCTACTTTAATAACTGCTACTCCACCTACTAATTTAGCTAATCTTTCTTGTAATTTTTCTCTATCAAAATCAGATGTTGTTTCTTCTATTTGATTTCTAATTTGTTTTACTCTTGCATCAATTTCTTCTTTTTTACCATGTCCACCTATAATGATAGTGTTTTCTTTTTGTACTTTAACAGTTGATGCTTTACCTAACATATCCATAGTAGTTTCTTTTAAATCTAATCCAACTTCTTCAGAAATAACTTCTCCACCAGTTAAAATAGCAATGTCACGAAGCATTTCTTTTCTTCTATCTCCAAAACCTGGAGCTTTAACTGCTACACAATTAAATGTTCCTCTTAATTTATTAACTACTAATGTAGCTAAAGCTTCTCCTTCTACATCTTCAGCAATAATAAGAAGTTTTGCTCCTTGTTGAACAATTTGTTCAAGTAATGGAAGGATATCTTGAATATTAGAAATTTTCTTATCTGTAATTAAAATATATGCATCTTCAAGAACTGCTTCCATTTTATCCATATCTGTTGCCATATAAGGTGATAAATATCCTCTATCAAATTGCATTCCTTCTACTACTTCAAGTTCTGTATTCATTGTTTTAGATTCTTCTACAGTAATTACTCCATCGTTAGAAACTTTTTCCATAGCATCTGCAATAAGATTACCAATTTCTTCATCTCCAGCAGAAATAGCAGCTACCTTTGCAATATGTTCTTTTCCGTTAATTACTTGACTCATTCCTTTTATAACTTCAACTGCTTTTTCTGTTGCTTTATGCATTCCTCTTCTTATTATAATTGGATTTGCTCCTGCTGCAATGTTTTTAATTCCTTCTTTAATCATTGCTTGTGCTAATACTGTAGCAGTAGTTGTTCCATCTCCTGCAACATCATTAGTTTTTGTAGCAACTTCTTTAACAAGTTGAGCACCCATATTTTCAAATGGGTCTTCTAATTCTATTTCTTTTGCAATAGTAACACCGTCATTAGTAATTAATGGTGTTCCATATTTTTTATCTAAAACAACATTACGTCCTTTAGGTCCTAATGTTACTTTTACTGTATTAGCTAACTTATCTACACCAATTTCTAAGGCTTTTCTAGCTTCAGCTCCGAATTTAATTTCTTTTGCCATATCTTAATCCTCCTTTATTATATTTATTATTGTTCTACAATCGCTAAAATATCACTTTGCTTTAAGATTATATACTCTTCAGAATCAATTTTTACTTCTGTACCTGCATATTTAGAATAAATTACTCTATCTCCAACTTTAACTTCCATTTTAACTTCTTTACCATCTACTACTCCTCCAGGACCTACTGCTACAACTTCTGCTTCCTGTGGTTTTTCCTTAGCTTGATTTGGAAGAACTATTCCTGATTTTGTTTTTTCTTCAGCTTCTAACTGTTTAATAACAACTCTGTCTCCTAATGGTCTTAATTTCATTTTATGACCTCCTTCAAATTATGTACTTTTTCTATTTTTTCAATTTTATTAGCACTCATCATGATTGAGTGCTAATTACAAAATTAATATTAATAAAAGCACTAATATTATGCAAGGGGATTTTTACCTTGTATTATCCCCTTATATATTATTTCCATCATTTATTATAAGTATTCTCTGTTTTTCTTTCAATTACTCTTTATTTTATATAATATTAAAAATTTGTCCAAAATAAAAATTAATTTTTGCAATAATTTTTTGAATAAAAGGAAGATAATATATAAGAGGGATTAATATTGCAGGAAGTAAATTCCCAACTTTAATCTTTTTAATTTCTAACATATTTAATCCTATAGAAAAAATTAAAATACCTCCTACTATAGAAATTTCACGAATCATATCCACTGTCATATATGGTTCTATCCACTTTGCAAGTAAAGTTATACTCCCTTGATAAATAAGTACTGATATTCCAGATAGAGCTACTCCTATACCTAAAGTAGAAGATAGTATAATAGATGTAACTCCATCTAATATAGATTTTGCAAATAAAGTTTTATGACCTCCTTGTAATCCACTTTCTAATGCCCCCATAATTGCCATGGTTCCAACACAAAAAAGTAAACTAGCAGATACAAAACCCTGAGCTATGTTTGATTCTTTTTTTTCTTTTTGTATCTTTTTTTGAATTAAATTCCCTAATTTTTCAAGCCTTAATTCAATATTCCACCATTGTCCTAAAAGCCCACCTATAATAAGACTAATAATAAATAAAATTGGATGACTTCCTGGTTCTGTCATATTGCTGATAGTTCCAGATATTCCAATAAATAATACAGACAAAGAAATGCCTTGAAAAACAATATTTTTATATTCTTCTTTTAATCCATTTTTTATAAATATACCTAAAAAGCTTCCACAAAAAATAGCTAACACATTTACAATTGTTCCTATCATATAATTCTCCCCTATTTCCCAAGTTTTAGTTCTCTTGCATAATAAAATAAATACTGTTGTGCATAACCTGCTAATTCTCCAAAGTATTTTTTTGCAAAATTTTGAATATCTTTTAATTGTACATTTTGATTAAAATAAAAATATTCCATAACTCGTTTAACCCAGACATCTACAGGAAATGCTTCTCTCTTTCCTATACTAAAAAGTAAAACACAATCTGCAATCTTAGGCCCTACTCCTTTTATTTTCATCAATTCCTTTTTAGCTTTTTCGTAAGATAAATCTTTAAGATTTTCTAAATTAACTTCTCCATTTTTTATTTTTATACATGCATCTATTATATAAGGAGCTCTAAACCCTGCTTTACATTCTCTTATATCTTCTTCTGTAGCTAACATTAACTTTTCAACTGTTGGAAAAGTATAATACTCTTTATTTTCAATGCTAGAAATCGGTCTACCAAATCTTTTACTTATGTTCTCAACAATCTTTTTTATATGAGGTATTTGCTTATTTTGCGAAATAATAAATGAAATAAGGCATTCCCAAGGATCTTGATTTAAAATACGAATCCCTGGAGCAAATTTAACCGCATTAAATAAATATTTATCAATTTTTGCCAAACGTTGTTTAATTATATCATAATCTCTTTTTAAATCAAAGTAATCTATCCATAAATTCTCAAATTCTTTAATTGAAGTTGGATAAAAAATAATCTCATCCTCATTTTGTACAATGTTTAATACTCTTTTCTTGGCAATAACAATATAATTATGCTTAGCAATTTTGTAAAATCTAAAACACTGCCCACATTCTAATGTCTGTTCTATATCAAAACTACCTATTTTTTTAAGTATAACCTTATTTTCAACTTGTTCATAAAACATATTATTCTTCCTTCCTAAATATATTCATGAATACAAAGCAATTTATAAAGTAATATTAATGAGAAAAAAATTATACTATACCTCTTATGGTGTTTTTTTAAAAACTAAATGTCCTTTTTGTGCCCTTTATCATATTTTGAAAAAAGAAAATATTGAATTATAATTGCGTCTTCTTATATATATATAACGATATTTGTATAGAAACTAATAAAATGAACTTTTGTTTAAATCATTTTTATATACTTATTAATATTAACGAAAAATTTTTAAACAAAGACTAATACATTAATTTTACTCAAATTATAATTCCTATTCAACTTAAGAATTTTAAAAATTAGAAAAACACATCATTAGTTTACTGAAAAATTTAATTATAGATTTAAAAATGAGTCTTGTAAAACTCAAAATATTCTATCTAATAAGTGAATTTGAAAACTTTCTTGCATGAATGTTGAACATTAATATTTTAAAATTTATAATTATAAAATTTTCATTAGATATTTTTATTATAAAAAGAATTATATAAAATAAATATTTTTTATTTCTTTAAATAAATACAAAGTTTAAATTTTTTTATTATTTAAAAAAAGGATTTTTAAAACTTTTATAGAATTAAAAAATTAGTGCTAAATATATTTTATATTTTAATAAATTAATGGGGGGAATAAAAAATGGCACAAAAAGGATTACCAGATGGGGCATATAAGTTAAATAAAGGAGAAAAATATACTCCTTATATCCCATCTAATAAAATCATGCCTGAGTTTACTATTTTATCTATTGTATTAGGTGTATTATTATCTGTAGTATTTGGAGCAGCTAATGCGTATCTTGGGCTAAAAGTAGGCATGACTGTTTCTGCATCAATACCAGCAGCTGTTATTTCGATGGCTATAGTTAGAGTACTTCTAAAACGAAAATCTATATTAGAAAATAATATGGTTCAAACCATATCTTCGGCTGGAGAATCTCTTGCAGCAGGAGCAATATTTACTCTCCCAGCATTATTTTTGTGGGGAGAAAATCCTAGTGCCTTAACTATGACACTTATTACTTTATTTGGTGGTGCTTTAGGTATATTATTTATGATACCTGTAAGAAGATATTTGATTGTTCAAGAACATGGAAAACTACCTTATCCAGAAGGAACAGCTTGTGCTGAAGTTCTTGTTTCTGGGGAAGAAGGCGGAAAAGGTGCAAGACTTATATTTGCCGGTGGCGGAATAGGACTTTTATATAAATTTATAGGAGATGGTTTAAAACTTTTCCCAACTGAAATAGAAACTAAAATTAAAGGCTTTAGTGGAGCAGCCATTGGTATGGATGTATTACCTTCTTTATTAGGAGTTGGATTTATAATTGGTCCTAAAATATCTGCTTATATGCTTGCTGGTGGAATTTTAGGATGGCTAATACTTATACCAATGATTACTTTTATAGGAAATGATTTAACTAGTACAATTCTTCCAGCAACTGATTTAATTAAGGATTTAGGATATTGGGGAATATGGTCTAATTACATCCGATATATTGGAGCTGGTGCTGTTGCCACTGGTGGAGTAATTAGCTTAATTAAATCTCTACCTATTATGATTTCATCTTTTAAGGATGCTATGAAAGGATTTGGTTCTAAAAGTAATACAGCTAGTGAAAGAACCGATACAGATCTTAAAGGAAAATTTGTTATCATTAGTGTAATAGTTTTAATAGTACTTATGGCTATTCTTCCTATTATACCTGTTGGAATAATGGGAGCTATATTAATTGCAATATTTGGTTTCTTATTTGTAACTGTATCTTCAAGGATAGTTGGCCTTCTTGGAAGTTCATCAAATCCTGTTTCTGGTATGACAATAGCTACTCTTTTATTTACTACAATAATTATGAAAGCTACTGGTGCTTCTGGAAAACCTGGAATGATAGCAGTTCTTTGTGTAGGTGCTGTAATATGTACTGCTGCCGCTATTGCTGGAGATGCTTCTCAAGATTTAAAAACAGGTTATCTTTTAGGCGCTACTCCTTGGAAACAACAAATTGGTGAATTTATAGGAGTATTAGCTTCTGCAGTAGCTATTGGATTTATCATGATTTTATTAAATGACCAGTATGTTTTCGGTTCAAAAGAATTAGGAGCACCTCAAGCTACTCTTATGAAGCTTGTTATAGAATGAATTATGGAAGGAAATCTTCCTTGGAATCTCGTATTTATCGGAATTTTTTCATCATTAATATTTGAAGTATTAGGAATTTCTTCTCTTCCTGTAGCTATTGGATTATATCTTCCAATACATTTATCAACTCCTATAATGGTTGGAGGACTTATAAAAGGATCTCTTGATACTTTTATTAAAAAATCTGACGATAATAAAGTTAAAACTGAAAAAGGCGTATTATATAGTTCTGGATTAATTGCTGGAGAAGGATTAATGGGTATAATCTTAGCCGGCTTTGCCGCATTTAATGTAAATCTTGCTTTTGAAGGATTTCCATTAGGACAATTAGGCTCAATTATAATATTTACTTTATTAATCTTCTCATTAATATATATTGTTTTTTCAAAAAAATCATCTAAAAATATAAATGTAGATGAAAACACATCTGTATAAAAAATAAAGAAGGAATCTTAAATTTTCTTTAAGATTCCTTCTTTTATCTGTAATTACACATACTGTGGAGGGAAACAATGAAAAAATCTAAAAATATTCTTAATATGATACCTATAAAAAATGAAAGAATCCTTTGGGAAACTAAAAATGGGCTAGTAACACTTATAATATTAAGAAATCGTCCTTTTGATAAATTTATGCATAAAATATTTAAAACTCCTTTAAAAACTACTATTGAACTAGATGAAATTGGGTCATTTGTTTGGAATGAATGCGATGGAACTAAAACTATAAACGATATTGCAGAAAACCTTGAAGAAAAATTTGGAAAAAGAGTTCAGCCTGTTTTAGAAAGACTTTTAACATATATAAGAACACTTATTAATAATAGTTTTATCATATTGAAATAGAATAATATATTTAGACTATATATTATTAATTTTTAATGTTTATTTTATTTGACTTATTGACCTATCTTATCTGTCATAGTATTATATTTATAAATATAAATAACAAAAAACAGCAAACCAATAATTGATTTACTGTTTTATTTAACAATAATATTCACTCCATCGAGTGGGTTTTTAATTCAGTACTGTTCGCACTCCATCGAATGAGAACAAAATACTGTATTATTATACTCAAAAAAAATTTTTTTGTCAATGAAGAGGGATAGAAATTTATTTCATCTATTAAAATTAAACTATTTTTTGATGAAAAGGGTTAGTTGAAAATAAGGCACAGTTTAGGCACAAAACCGTTGCTTTTTTAGGCACATTTTCAACAACCCGCTTATTTACTAAGCTGCTAACGGGACTTGAACCCGTGACCTCCGCCTTACCAAGGCGACGCTCTACCTACTGAGCCATAGCAGCATAATATTAAATTTTACTCAACGCCTAAATATATTATCATTTTTTATTTCTTAAGTCAAGCATTTTATTAAATGGAAATCATACTCTAAGTTAAATTAAATCCTACATATTAAAAAAGGCTCTTTTAAAATTATAAATTTAAATTAAACTTAAGAGCCTTATTTATATGTTTAAGGATTTTTAATCTCATATATGACCTATCTCTATAATTTTTTGATATTATATTTACTTTTGTTACGAACCAATTATTTATGACACTAAAAATAATTTTTTAATTATATAATTTTTCTTTTATAAATTTTTCTAACTTTCTTTTTACCCTCTGAAGAGCATTATCAATAGACTTTATGTCTCTTCCCATCTCTTTAGCAATCTCATAATAAGCTTTCCCTTGAAGATATAAGGATAATACTTGACATTCAAGAGAACTTAATATTTCTCCCATCTTATTTTCTATTAAGGCTAAATTTTCTTGACCTATAAGAAGTTCTTCCGGATTTGAAATTTTCCCTCCTACAATAACGTCCATTAAAGTTATTCTTTCGCTTTCTCCATCAAATATAGGTTTATTAAGAGATATATAAGAATTTAAAGGGATATGTTTTTGACGGGTTGCAGCTTTAATAGCAGTAAGTATTTGACGGGTTATACATAGCTCTGCAAAAGCTTTAAAAGAAGATATTTTTTCTTCTTCATAATCTCTTATAGCTTTATATAAACCTATCATTCCTTCTTGAATAATATCTTCTTTATCTGCACCTATTAAAAAATAAGTCCTAGCCTTTGCCCGAACAAAATTTTTATATTTATTAATTAAATAATCAACTGCTTGTCCATCTCCTCTTCTTATTAAATCTATAATTTCTTCATCTTCTAATTCTTCATAAGATAATGTATTGTTGTTTTCCTTGATATTTAAACTCATTATACTACCACCCCTAAATTATGATTCATTTCCCTTTATTTCTTCTCATTTTTTCCATCCACTCTATGACTTCAGGCTTCATAAACGATTCTAATGTATTTCTTTCTACTTTATTTTTTTTAATATGTTTTTCTCTTATTATATTTTCTACTTGAATAACTTCATCTAATAATTCTCTTGCAGAAATTCTTGTAGCTCCCTTTCCTAAAATTATAATTTGCTCTAATCCATCTGAAGTAGCTACTCTGATTCTATAAGTTTGTCCAATTTCATGGGTGGTTCTTTCGATATAATTATCAGCTGTTTCAGCTTCTTTTGTAAATACAACATCTAGTTGATTATATTTATAAGTTTTTCCTATATTCCCTTTTACCTTGTGAGCATCAAATACGACAATTACTTTAATCTTTTTAAACCCTTGATAATTGGACATAATTTCTAATAATTTGTCCCTTGCCTGTTCAAGATTCTCTTCTGCTAATTCTTTTAAGTTTTCCCATGCATGTATAATATTGTATCCGTCTACAAGCAAATATTCAATGTCCAATTATCACCCCTCCTATATCTTGTATAAATAACATACATAATAATAACTCTTTTATTAAACTTTTAAAATCTTTACTTCATAAAATTTTTCTGTCTAACTATTTCATACATCAATATTCCTGCTGCTACAGAAGCATTTAAAGATGTAATTTGTCCATACATAGGAATTTTTACTATATAATCACATTTTTCTTTTACAATTCTACTTACGCCTTCTCCCTCACTTCCTATAACTAAAGCTATAGCTCCTTTTAAATCTGTGTTATACATTTCTGTTCCATCCATATCGGCACAGGCTATCCATATTCCTTGTTTTTTTAAAGCTTCAATAGTTCGTGCAATATTAGAAACTTTTGCAATAGGAGTATATTCTACTGCTCCTGCTGAAGATTTAGCAACTACTGCACTAATTCCCACAGCTCTTCTTTTAGGAATTATTACTCCATGGGCTCCTGATATATTAGCAGTTCTTATAATTGCTCCTAGATTATGTGGATCAGTTATTCCATCTAATATAATAATAAATGGTTTTTCCCCTTTTTGTCTAGCATTTTGTAAGATATCTTCTACTTCTACATATTTATAAGGTGATATATATGCAATTACTCCTTGATGTTTTTTAGTTTGTGATAATTCATCTAATTTTGCTTTAGCAACTGTTTTTATTACTATTTTTTTATTTTTTGCTTCTCCAATAATCTTTTTTATAGACCCTTCTATTCTTCCTTGTTGAATTAAAATTTTATCTATTTCTCTTTCTGTTCTTAATGCTTCTAATACCGCATTTCTTCCTTCTATATACAAGTTATTTTCTTCATATTTTTTCATATGAAAATCCTCTCTTTTTTAAATCTTTTTAAAATAAATTTACATAATTATCTAAGAACTAAAAATGTTAAATTTCTTTAAAATACTTAATATTTTGTTTCCCTGAGGAAGCATAGAAAAATCTTCTTCTGAAATAGCTCCTGTCATAATCAACATACTCACATATACTATAACTCCAACTAAAATTGAAGCTAAAGTAGAAATACTATTTCCAGTAAAACTACTTAATAATCTGTAAAATCCAAAAGTTACTCCTGTCATTATTAAAGCTGATATAGTTGGTTTTAAAATTACATGAGTAAAATTCAATTTAAATTCTCCATATTTCCTTACTGCTAAATAATTTAATACAGCAAATATACCATAGCCTACAATAGTTCCTATGGCTGCTCCATTTATACCTAATGGTCCTGGAACTAACATATAGTTTATAATCCCTTTTCCTATAGCTGCAATAACTAAATTTACCACCGGTATATATAAATGTCCCATTCCTTGAAGAATTCCTGTTAAAGTTTGTCCTAGTATTATAAATACCAGACTTATACTCATTATAGATAAAACTTCTGCTCCTGCATCATATTTCCCATAAATTAAACTCATAGCAGGTTGAGCTAACACACATAAACCTGCTGCAGAAGGAAGTCCTAATAAAAGAGCAAATCTTGTTCCTAATTCTATTTTATCTTTTAATTCTTGTTTATCTTTTTTTTCTACGGCTTCTGCTGTAGCTGGAACTAACCCTACAACTAATGCCATAGCAAGAGCTAAGGGAATACTAATAAATGTAGAAGCTTTTCCCATCTGTCCAACTAAATCTGCAGCGTTACTTCTTCCTCCATAAATTAGCCTCTTAACTACCAAAGCAGAATCTACACCATTCATAACAGAAAGAACAGAAGCTCCAATAGAAATAGGAAAAGTAATCTTTATAATATTTTTAGATACATTAAAAAATGTTATATTTGTATTGGTATTTTTTGATTCTTTTACTTTTTTTAAAATATCTTTTCTTTTCTTTAAATAAGTCCATACTAAAACAATGGTTCCTGCTACCCCTCCTGCTACTCCTCCAAAAGCTGCTCCTCCTGCTGCAATTGCAACTCCATATCCTAATTTCATAATAATATATGCAGCTCCTAAACCTATTATAGTTCTTGAGAAACTTTCAGCAATTTGAGAAGTAGCTGTTGGAAACATTTCCTGCATCCCTTGAAAGTATCCTCTAAAAACTCCCATAATTCCTATGAAAATAGGACTTAGAGCAAGTCCCCAAATAGAATATTTTACCTCTGGAAACCAATTTTGAGACTCAATAAGCCAATCTGCTCCAAAAAACATAAATAATGTAACTATTCCACTAACCATAAAAAGTAATAAGAGAGTATACTGAAATACTTTATGGGCTTCATAATATTTTTTATGAACTAATTTGCCAGATATTATTTTGGATATTGTTGATGGAATTCCCACATAAGAAATAGAAGTCATCATAGTATATATGGGATATGGTATTTGATAATATCCAAGTCCTGTATCTCCTATTAAATGGGTTAATGGTATCCTAAAAAAAGCACTTAATATTTTTGCAATTATTCCTCCAATTGAAAGAATTATTGCCCCCTTTACAAATTTTTTACCGTGTTCTGACATTGTTTTTCCTCCAACTCTATCCTTGTGACTTTTTAATTTCTATTCCTAAATTTATAAGATATTGCAATCTATCTATTTTTCCATCTAAATATAAATATCCACAAAGTGCTTCTAATCCAGTAGCATATTTATAATCTAATAAATCAGCATTTTTAGGAATTGTAGAAGATTTTGCATTTCTTCCTCTTTTAAATACCGCTATTTCTTCTTCTGTAAGATATGATTTTATATTATTATACATGGCAGCTTGAGAAGAAGCCTTTACATACTCTTTTGCTTGCTTATGGAGTTTATTAACTGGAGCATTCCCCTTAGATACTATTTTTGTCCTTATAAACATTTCAAATACGGCATCTCCTATATATGCTAAAACCAAGGGAGAATACTCCCTCGGATTTATTTTACATTCATTATTTAATTTTGTAAAAAGTTTTTTTGTATTATATGTGTTTTCTGTATTATTTTTCATATTATATCCTCTTCCATTTAACTCCTTGTGGAGTATCTTCTAGTATAATACCTCTTTCTTTTAAATCATCTCTAATTTTATCTGCTAATGCCCAATTTTTTTCTTTCCTTGCTTTTTGTCTCTTATTTATTAATTCTTCTATCTCTTTATCTATTATATTTTCCTCTTCTTTTTCTAACAATCCTAAAATATTACATAAATTAATAATTTTTTCCTTAATAGTAAGAGCAAATTTCTTAGAAGATTTTGAATTAGCGTGGATATTAGTAAATCTCACTAATTCAAAAATCACTGATATAGCATCAGCTGTATTAAAATCATCCTCCATAGCTTCTTCAAATTTTTTAACAAAAGATTCTATTTTATCTATTAGAGAAATTTCTTCTTCTAACATATCGTCTTTATCAGCATGATTTATTATATGATCTAAATTTAAAACAGCATTTTTTATTCTTTCTAAACTACTTTGAGCTGATTCCATAAGCTGTCTACTAAAATTAATAGGACTCCTATAATGGGCAGAAAGCATAAAAAATCTAATCACTTCATATGGAAATTCTTCTGCTACTTCTCTTAGAGTAAAAAAATTACCCTTAGACTTTGACATTTTTTTATTATCTACATTAATAAATCCATTGTGCATCCAATATCTTACAAAAGGTTTGCCGTTAGCAGCTTCACTCTGAGCTATTTCATTTTCATGATGTGGGAAAATAAGGTCTTCTCCTCCTGCATGAATATCAATAGTATCTCCTAAGTATTTCTTAGCCATGGCAGAACATTCTATATGCCATCCTGGCCTTCCATCTCCCCAAGGACTTTCCCAAAAAGGTTCTCCTTCTTTTTTTGGTTTCCATAAAACAAAATCCATGGGATGCTTTTTATTTTCATTTATTTCAATTCTAGCTCCAGCTTCTAGGTCTTCTTGATTTTTATGAGATAATTTACCATAAGATTTAAAGGCCTGGGTATCAAAATATACAGTTCCTTCAACTTCATATGCAAAACCTTTTTTAATTAATTTTTCAATCATAGCTATAATCTCAGGAATTTCTTGAGTTACTCTTGGATGTACTGTAGCTTTTTTTACATTAAGTCCTTCTGCATCTTTTAAAGCTTCAGCTATATACTTTTCTGCTATTTCCATTGCTGTCTTATTTTCTTCATTTGCTTTTTTTATAATTTTGTCATCTATATCTGTAAAATTTTGAACATACTTCACTTCATAACCCTTATATTCAAAATATCTTCTTACTGTATCAAATATAATATAAGGTCTTGCATTTCCTATATGAATATAATTATATACTGTTGGTCCACATACATACATTTTAATAGTATTTTTTTCTAAAGGAATAAATTCTTCTTTTTTCTTAGTTAATGTATTATAAATTTTCATTTTTCTCACTTCCTTTTGAATTTTTTTCTAATTGAGCTAATTTTTCTTCTAATATTTCTATTTTTCTACGAAGTTTACATATTTCCATCTGTATGGGATCAGGCAGTTTTATTTGATCTAAAGATTTACAAGGATCTATTTTTTTATCATCTCTTTTTACAATTCTTCCTGGCACTCCTACACAAGTAGAATTTGGGGGAACTTCGCTTAATACAACTGTACCAGAACCTATCCGAGCGTTATCTCCTATTTTAAATGGTCCTAATATTTTTGCGCCTGCTCCGATCATCACATTATTTCCTATAGTAGGATGTCTTTTCCCTTTTTCTTTTCCTGTTCCTCCCAAAGTAACTCCTTGATATATTGTTACATTATCTCCTATTTCACAAGTTTCTCCTATTACAACTCCTATTCCATGATCTATAAATAATCCTTTCCCAATCTTTGCTCCAGGATGAATTTCTATCCCTGTTAACCATCTAGATATTTGAGATATAAATCTTGCTAAAAAATACCATTTTCTTTTATATAATTTATGTGCTACTCTATGAAATAAAATAGCATAAAAACTAGGATATAAAAATATCTCTATATTTTTTTTAATAGCAGGGTCTCTTTCTCTAATTACTTTAATTTCTTCTTTTATAAATCTCATATATTTTTAGCTCTCCCTCCCTCTTTTATTATTCCATAACAAAAAAACTTCATCTCTTTTCAGAGACGAAGTTCATCCGCGGTTCCACTCTGTTTAAAGCTTAACGCTTTCTACTCAAAACATATTAACGGTATGTCTCCGAAATGAACTACTATATTTCATTCATTTAGCTCCAGGATGCACTTCATTCTCTTGCTACTTTAAAACCACTCTCAGCTTATGTGATTTCTCTCTGTAAAGACAAGAGAACTACTCTTCCTATCATAGCTTTTATATATATTTAATTTTAATACTTATAGTATACTATAATAAATTTTCTATGGTATAATTTATTCTATTTATTACTTTATCTTTTCCTAATATAGATATTACTTCATATATATCTGCTCCATGACATTGTCCACTTAAAGCAACTCTAATAGGCATAAATAAATTTTTACCCTTAATTCCTGTTTCTTTTTGAATAGATTTTAAAATATTTTTAACTTCTTTAGAAGATAATTCATCTACACTATTAACCTTTTCTTTAAGTAATAAAAGCATATCCTTTACATGTTCAAGTTTTAACATAGCCTGTGCTTCTTCATTTTCTGGTTCTATTTCTTCTTCAAAAAATACTTTGACATGCTCTGTAATTTGTTCTAAATAATCAAATTTTTCTCTTGTAGCATTTACCATTCTTTCTATTAAAGGACGTTTTTTAACTGCTTCTTCTTCTGTTATAAAACCTGCTTTCACAATAAATGGAATAGCTAAATCTGTAAGTCTGGAAATATCTGCTTCTCTTATATATTTTCCATTTATATAATTAAGTTTATTAATATCAAATACAGCAGGATTTTTTGTCACTCTATCTATTGAAAACATTTTTTCTAATTCTGATAAACTAAAAATTTCTTCTTCTCCTTCTGGAGACCAACCAAGAAGAGCAAGAAAATTAACTATAGCTTCGGGAAGATATCCTTTATTCCTATATTGATCCACATGGGTTGACCCATGACGTTTACTCATCTTACTCCTATCTTCCCCAAGTATCAAAGAAACATGAGCAAATTTAGGAACTTCAAAGCCTAAAGCCTCATAAATTAAAATTTGTCTTGGAGTATTGGATAAATGTTCTTCTCCTCTTATTACAGTTGTAATTCCCATTAAATAGTCATCAACAACTACTGCAAAATTATATACTGGTATCCCATCGGATTTTACAATTATAAAATCTCCAATACCATCACTATCAAATTCTACATCTCCTCGAATTTGGTCATGAACTACTATTTTCTTTCCTTCAGGAACTTTAAATCTTATAACTGGCTTTCTTCCTTGTTTTTTATATTCTTCAATTTGTTCTTGAGTTAAATTTCTACACTTCCCTGTATACTTCGGAACTTCATTTTTTGCTCTTTGTATTTTTCTTTGTTCTTCTATTTCTTCTTCACTACAATAACAATAATATGCTTTGCCTTCATCTAAAAGTTTTTTAATAAATTTATCATATAAATTTATTCTTTCCATAGAACGATAAGGCCCATTTTCTCCTCCTACTTCAATTCCCTCATCCCAATTAATACCAAGCCAATGAAGATCTTTTATAATAACTTCTTCAGATTCTTTTGAAGAACGAGCAAGATCTGTATCTTCTATACGAACTAAAAATTTACCTCCTGTTTTTTTAGCATACAAATAATTAAATAATGCTGTTCTTGCACCTCCAATATGCAAATATCCTGTAGGACTTGGTGCAAATCTAACCTTTTCTATTTTATTCATGTAAATTTCCTCCTATTAACTTTTTGTTTATGCTTTTATAGTAATATTTTTATTTTCTTTTAAATATTCTAAAAAAATATTAACAACATATTCATCAAATTGACTCCCTTGATTTTCAACTAAAATATTAGCTGCTTCTATAAAATCCATACCTTTTCGATAAGGTCTATCCGAAGTCATTGCATCAAAAGCATCTGCCACTGCAATAATTTTAGCTTCTAAAGTAATTTGATTATCTTTAAGTCCTTCTGGATATCCTTTTCCATCAATGCGTTCATGATGCTGTTTTACATAAATACTTATATCTTTAAGAGCAGGAATATCCTTAATAATTTCATAACCCTTTAATGGATGAAGTTTTACAACTTTAAATTCATCTTTTGACAATTTATCAGGCTTGTTTAATATATCATCAGGTATACCTATTTTACCAATATCATGAAGAACAGCTGCTATTTTTATCTTTTCTAATTGATTGTTTGAAAAGTTCATCTTTTTAGCAATTTCTACACAATACTCTGTAACTCTATCAACATGACCTTTAGTATATGTATCTTTTACTTCAATTGCATTAGCAAGTACTTTTATTGTATCCACAAACATTTTATTTATATCTTGATAAAGCTTTGCATTTTCTAAAGCAATTCCTAATACATTTGAATAACAGCTAAACAAATACTTTTCATTTTCATCAAAATATTCACTTAATAAAATAATAATTGCTATTATTTCTTTTTTATTGTTGAAAATAGGGATTATTGCCAAAGATGAGATCTCTTTGTTTAGCTTACTTTTAATTACTTTATGCAAATTTATTTTTTCTTCTATTCTAGAATAAATATATACATCATTTATAGATAATTTATGTCTTAGATAACCTTCTTTATTTATAAATCTTTTAAATAAAGGATAAATAATAGAGTGTATACTATTATTTTTATAATATACATCAATTAATTTGAAATAATTTGACTTTGTTGATATTAAAACTAATCCAAAAGAGCTATTTGTAAAAGATGCAATATCTTTTAGTCCAAATTTCAACAATTCATATTTATCAAAAATTGAAGTAACTTCTTGGCTAAATTGAAATAAGTTTTTTAATTCTTCTACTTTTTTATTAAGTTCTAAATTTATTCTTTCGATTTCTTCTGTATAAGCTTTAAGTTGTGAATGTGCTGCTTCTATTTCTGATTGCCTATTAAATAACTCTTTATTTTTACATTTTAACTGTTTTGTATATTTTATAATTTCCATTTCATCTTCTTCTAACTGTAATTCCTTTTCGTAAAGCATTGAAAGTATATTATTTAATTTATTTTTTAAAATCTTTATACTCCCTGTATAAGTTCCTTCAATTAAAAAATTTTTTTTATTTTTATCTTCTTTTAAATATTGGCTTATCAAAGATATCTCATCTAAAAGGCAATCCAATTCTTCTTTTAGCATATATTACTCTCCCTTAATTATACATCTAGTAGTTTTTTATATAAAAACGTTTCTTAAAATTTTTATAAATATATTAGATATAAAATATTTTTATCCCGGCTTTTAGCTTGGATTACCATCTTTTCATTATATCGTAACACATATAAATATAGATATGATTATTTTTATATTTCATTAATATTTTCTAATCAATATTATTTACTTCATTTTATCATTATACTTACTGTGTTTCAATGGCTAATCATAATCATTTTCATCCAATTAAACATATAGCATAAGATGCTATTCCTTTTTCTTCTCCTGTAAAACCTAATCCTTCTTCAGTTGTAGCTTTTATATTTATCTGATCTACATTAATTTCTAACACGTCAGCAATATTTTTTCTCATATCTTCAATAAATGGAGCCATTTTAGGTTTTTGTGCAATTATAGTTGAATCAATATTATATATAGAAAATCCTTCTTTGTCCAATATATTTTTTACTTCCTTTAATAATTTAATGCTTGATACTCCTTTATACTTATTATCTGTATCTGGGAAATGTTTTCCAATATCCCCTTTTGCCGCAGCTCCTAAAAGTGCATCCATTATAGCATGTAAAAGAACATCTGCATCTGAATGTCCTAAAAGCCCTTTTTTATAAGGAATAGTTACTCCTCCTATAATTAATTTTTTGTTATCTACTAAACGATGTACATCATATCCCATACCAATTCTCATAACCAAGCTCCTTTTTTAATAAATTTATATTTAAACATATTATATGAATTATTGAGATTTTTTTACAAGTATTGTATACTTTAATATGTATTATATGTATATTATACTCGGAGGGATTTTTTTGAAACCAAAAATTTTAATCTGTGATGATAATATTTTAGAAAGAAAAAATTTAATTGATTTTTTAAATGAACTTAAATTTCCTCTAGATATTTATGAATCTGCTAATAATAAAAAAATTTTAAATATAGCTCAAAATCAAAAACTTGATATTATTATTACTGATATTATAATGGAAAAAGTAAATTCAATGGAAATTATAAAAAAAATTCAAGAAATTAATCCATATATATATATAATATTTGTAACCGCATATAAAGATTATATAATGCAAGCAGTTACTGAATTTCACTGTTATGATTATATATTAAAACCAGTTAATAAAGAACATTTTCAAAATACAATAAATTTAATTATTAAAAAACTTAAAAAAGAAAACGATAATTTAATTAAAGAAAAACCAAAAAAATTAATAATTCATTATAATAATCAATCATTTATAATACCTATAGATACTATTCTTTTTATTGAGCAGCAAAAATATCTTTCTATTATCCATACAACTAATGGAATATATAAATGTGTATCTACTTTAGTAAATTTATATAATGAATTAAATGAAGACTTCTTTTTAAGTCATAAAAGTTTTTTAGTTAATATGCAAAATATTTCCCATGTATCTTATAATAGAAAAAGCTCAGGAGATATATTTTTTTATAATTATGATAAATCTGCCCTTTTAAGTACTCGTAAAAAATCAGAATTAAGGAAACTTTTAACAAAGTATAAATTAAAATAAAATTCGACTTTTTTCTTGTTGATTGATATTATAAAATAATAAATGCATTAAAATAAATAAGATTTTCTTTACTTAACAGGAATCTTTTGTAAAATAATTAATATCATTTATCCAATTTCTCTTTTATTTTTATTTAAAATATTTATAATTAAATTAAACAAGTTAGGAGTGCAACAATGTTTATATTTTCTCTACTTCAATTAATTGAAGGTTTTGCTCTTTACCTAATTATTACCACGTTAGCAGGATTGAAAGGCAAAATATCTTTGTTAAAAATTGGATTTCTTTCTATTTTACATGGAATAATATATTACATTGTTAATGACATTTTTCCTTTTGGTATTCACGGAATCATTTTAATAATATTATCTATTCTTATTAGTTCATTAGTATTAGAATTAGATTTTGTTTTATCTTTAATTAGTACAATTATATCTATTTTAATTATTATAACATTAGATTTTATTTTAACCATGTGTTTTTTATCATTTTCTCATTTAAATATTAATAAATTTATGAACAATATTTATATGAGAAATTGGTTAACCTTTGTTATGCAAATAATTTTTTTAATAATTTCTATCTTAATATATAAAAAGAACATTAATATACCTAAAAAATTTTTCCTTAATAAAAAAACAAGCCTTTTAATTTCTTCGCTCTTTTTCATTATATGTATTTTTGCAATTTTTACATCAATTATTAGTATTTATATTGAAAGTTCTGCATTCTCAAAAATATATATATTTTTAGTTATTACTTTTATTTCTTTTTCATTAATGATCTATAAATTAAATCAATATATTATCTCTATGACAGCTAAAGAAATACAATTAGAAGATCAAAAAATATATATTGAATATATTAAAGAATTAATGAGTCATTTAAAAGCTCAAAGACATGAATTTATTAACCATATTAATGTATTATATGGCCTTGTTCAAATAAAAGACCTAAAACGTTTAGAAGCAGCTAAAGAATATATTGAAAACCTAAATATTACTATTCAAACTACATCCCATATTATGTCCACAGATGAACCTGTTGTTTCTGGACTCCTTTTTACAAAGACAGCTATTGCAGAACAGAATAATATTGAAATGGATGTACATATAGTAGATAAAATTACTGATACCCCATTATCACTTACAGAAATTTCTATAGTGCTTAATAATCTTATAAATAATGCCATAGAATTTTCACAAACCCTTCCTGAAGAAAATCGTTACATATCTATTGAAATTATGGGGGATGAAAAAAATATTTACATAGACATTTGTAATGAAAACAACGGACAACCTATACCTGATACAGATATTATTTTTAAAAAAGGCTTTTCTACTAAATCCCTAAATAAAGATTCTAGGGGATTTGGTTTATATAATGTAAAAAGCATTATAGAAAAGCACCATGGCACAATTAAAGTAGACTCTGACTTGCAAGAAACTAGTTTTAAAATCACTCTACCAAAAAAATAATTTTATTAATGGAGGGGTTTTTATGAAAAAAAATATGCCATCTATTTTAAAGTGGATTGGAAGTGCTTCCCTTGTTTTTGCTGGAATGATGTCTAATGCTGCTTGCTTTATCTTTCTTTCTCAACCTAAATGCCCAAAATCTTTACAAAAATAATACAAAAAAATAACAGGTCTAAGACCTGTTATTTTTTTGTATAAACCATATATAAAATACTCAAAGCCTCAATAAATATAACATTTATACCTATGTATTTCCATGGACTAGAAAATATATAATATAATACAAAAATCCAAAATATTAATACACCAAGAGCTATAATATGTATTTTTTTTCTTCTTATTTGACTAATTATTGGTTGATTTTCATGATCAGCAGGAGCAAATATATATATTATTATAAATGCAATTATCCCTTGAATAAAAAATAAAATATTACTTTGAACATATAATCCAAATAAAATACTCAAATATATAATTATTGCAGTAATTATAAAGCATCTGAAATAACTATTAGCATGATATCCTCCAGCCCAAATCCTAAGAGAACTAAATATTACCATTGCCAATAAACCATACTTAAAATGTCCTGTTAAAATTAAAATTATACACATCAAGAATATTTTTAATGTTTCACTTATAAATCCTTGTAGTCCATATTGAATTTGCCTAATTTGAGTATGACTATAAAGTTGTTTCTTATACATACTATAACATATCATCGCCGCTAATCGATCAATCATCTTATCCCCTCTTTAAAAATTTTTATATTTAGTAATTATATGTATATAATACAATAATTACAAGAAAAAAGCTAGTGTTTATGTTAATTTTTTATTTATTGTATTGTTTTGTATTATATGATAAAAAAATATTTTTAAAAATTATATTAAAAAATAATGGGGTAGGACTTTAATTATCCTACCCCAATTAATAAATATAAAATAAAAGCTAGCATTAAAGCTAACTTTTTTATAGATAGCGGAGGACGGAATCGAACCGCCGACACTACGGGTATGAACCGTATGCTCTAGCCATCTGAGCTACTCCGCCATATTTAATTGTATATAATGGGCGCAACAGGGCTCGAACCTGTGACCCCCTGCTTGTAAGGCAGGTGCTCTCCCAGCTGAGCTATGCGCCCAAAAATAAAATATGACGACCCAGAAGGGACTCGAACCCTCGACCTTCGGCGTGACAGGCCGACGCTCTAACCAACTGAGCCACTGGGCCATATATAACAGGGGCAGCAGGACTCGAACCCACGACATTCGGTTTTGGAGACCGACGTTCTACCAACTGAACTATGCCCCTATATCAACTCCCCGAGTAGGATTCGAACCTACGACCCTCCGGTTAACAGCCGGATGCTCTACCGCTGAGCTATCGAGGATCATATTCT
>NZ_JWID01000069.1 GCF_001466305.1 Defluviitalea phaphyphila | reverse complement strand
ATAATAAGTATGTTATTGTTGAAAATTTAAAAAAGAAGGAGTAGCAAGTTTAAGGAAAACAACAAAAGGCTATAAACAGATGTCAGATAAGTGGATAAAAGATAACAAGCGTCTTTTCAAAGCTGTAAATAGAGATAAAAAACTAGAAAAAAAGATTTTAAAAGATCTAAAAGCTCACAAGGTTGAAAAGGTATTATTTAATATAAATGCTGATGGAAAGATACAAACTTTTAGACTAGATGAAGATGCAAACCGTGTAGGACCTTGGCCATAATAAATAAAGGAGGTTAAATTATGGTAAGAGATAAGTTTAAAACATTTGAAGATTTCGAAGAGGAAATAGTTTTTGCAGAGCAAAGTATAGAGGAATGGAAAGATGAAATAAAACTTCTAAAGGAAGATATAAAAAATGGAATACAGAGATATCCAAGAGATAACGAAGAGATTATTCGTGTAACATATCAAGATAGTGTTATGTATGAATTTAGAAAAATACGTGCAATGTATTCAGCAGGGATGCCCATAGAGGATTTAGTTGAAGATGTTGAATATACCATATTTTGCATAGAAAATTATTTTGAATTTGAAGATACTTGTATTGAAACTGAATATATATATATACTTTGGCTAATATCTTTAGAAATATTACTAGAAACTGATAAAAATAATATAAAGAGATTGGCTAATATAGTAGAAAAGTGGGGTATTGAAGATTTTGTAATAGATTATTTATTATGTGTAAGTGATATAGGCT
>NZ_JWID01000068.1 GCF_001466305.1 Defluviitalea phaphyphila | reverse complement strand
AGTAAAGGAACAAGTAATTCGGATGATTTCTTTAAATGGTTGAATAAAGGGAAAGCTAATTATAAAGTATATTATGGGATTCAAGATGACAAAGCAGTATATACAGGAATAACAAAACAAGATTTGAGAAAAAGGTTATACCAACATAATTATAAAGGTAAAGGCTTTGATATGTTAGAAAAACAATATGATGGGCTTACACGAAATCAAGCAAGAGCTATTGAACAATATTATATAGAAAAAGGCCCTGCAAATTTGTTGAATAAAATAAATAGTATTAGACCTTCACATAGACATTATAATCAAGCCATGAAATGGGCACAAGAATTTCTTGAAAATTTAGATGAGGATGGTGAATTTTGATGGTATATGAGGAAAAAGGTAATCCATTAGCAGATGAATGGGAAAAATTATATGCTGAACAACCAGATGAAATAAAAAAACAATTAGATACTTTAAGGAATATGGATCCAAAAGAATATCAATTGAAAATAATAAAAAGAACTAGACCCAAAATAAAAGATGGAGATGTATTTGTTTTGAGTCCTAGAGAAAATATATATTTTTTTGGGAGAGTTCTAAAGGCTANACCCAAAATAAAAGATGGAGATGTATTTGTTTTGAGTCCTAGAGAAAATATATATTTTTTTGGGAGAGTTCTAAAGGCTAATATAAATCATGAAAAGGACTCTTTCATACATGGGAGTCATTTAGTATTTATATTTAAGAAAAAGACGAATAAATTATCAATAGAAGAATTTAGTGCTGATTACTCAAATCTTTTGATTAATCCATCAATAGTAGATATTGGTTATTGGAATAGGGGATTATTTTTTAATGTTGGAAATATTCCAATTACTGAATATGAAAGAAAACTAGATTATGGTTTTTTAAAATCAGGTATTCCGGGGATTAAACCAAATTATTATTGTAAAGAGGATGGAACTCCATTAGATCATAAACCAGAAATTATAGGAAGATTTGGTATAACAACTATCAGTGGAATAGCTTACAATGTAGAAAAGCAGTTAATTATTAATCCAGATTTACTTAAATAACTTTACTAAATAAAAATCTTTTACAAAAGTAGTGGATAAAGCATTATTGTCCACTACTTTATTATTGTATTATTGAAAATTACCTATTCTACAAATGGTTATTATTATGACAATAAGAATATATTAACAAAATTACAAAAGATAAACACCAAAACAAGGAAAGAAGATACCATAACATACGAATACGACAACCAAGGAAACACCATAAAAGAAAAAAGCCAAGAGGGAGAAAAAAGATACTTCTATGATATCTATAATAGAACCATAGAAGTAAGAAATCCTAAAGGAAATGTACTAAAAAATAAATATGATCCCTTAGGCTTAA
>NZ_JWID01000067.1 GCF_001466305.1 Defluviitalea phaphyphila | reverse complement strand
CAAAAGAAAATACAAGTTCAGAATTAACCCAAGAACAATTTGATTTACTATGTAGTTATTTGCCAAATTACGAAAAAGAAAGACAAGATTTAATAGAAAATTATGGGGAAGAAAACATACCTAAATTAGCTAATATAGCAAAAAACTATATGGAAGCAATATGTAATTTTGACTATCGTATGGATTTTGAGACATATTATAATAGAGCACTGCCATATGCTGTAGGAGATTATGGTGATAGGATATGGTTTGAAGATGAGTATAATTTATTAGCTGAACATAAATTGATAATGGAAGCAAAATTCCTTACTGATGAATATTTTGTATATCAATATGGAGGACCTAAAGTAGCAGGATTATTATTATTCCGTGTTAAATCAGCAGAAGGTAATTTTGAAGAAGATTTGTTTGGAGGGTATGATTATGAATTAGGTAAATGGTATCAAGTACCCTATAGAGTACAGGTTGGTAGAGGATTAAAGGGTGCAGATTTTTATGGGGGTGGATTTAAAACTCTTGGACCAGTAAAACCAGTAGAAGGGGAGTAATATGAAAAAGATAGTATCCTTGTTTATAGTAATTATTTTACTTGTAATGGTTATAGATTTTAAACATGTAAGTCATGCCATAAATGATAGAAACATAAAATTTGAAGTTTCAGAAAAAGAAGGGAATAGTTACATTATATTTCCCGTTACCTCAACAAAAGCTTCTGCAGAAATAGGACTTAGATGGGAAACAGAAGCATATAAAATTACAATGTTTCCTAAAGGAACTCAAATAAATATTAATGGTGAAGAAGACCATAAAAATTGTCCTATTGAAAATATGAAAGATCAAATAGTTATTGACCAAAGCATTAGATAAAAAATAAAAGCTAGTACATAAAAAAATAAAATATAATAAGGAGGAAAAATGTATATAAAAAAAATGAAAACAGGAAAAAAGATATTTAGCATTCTTTTATTAGTTATCATATCCATAGGGATAGGGGGATGCAAATTAATGTTTAGAAATAAAAAAGAATATACCTTAAAAGAAAAATATGACATGGTACTAGAATATTTAAAAGAAAAATATAATGAAGAATTTACAATTAAGTCAATGGTAGGCAAAGGTTGGAGCCAAAGTTATGATAGATTTTACGTCTATCCCAAAGAAGGAGATAAAGAAGAAGATATATTTGTAGTAAGAGTTAGTCTAATGAAAGATGGAACCTATCGTTTATCCGATGGATATTTTGGAGTAATTATAAGAGATGA
>NZ_JWID01000066.1 GCF_001466305.1 Defluviitalea phaphyphila | reverse complement strand
AAAAAGAAGAACAAATTCCAAAAGAAGAGCCAAAAGAAAATACAAGTTCAGAATTAACCCAAGAACAATTTGATTTACTACGTAGTTACGTACAAAATGATGAAAAACAAAGACAATATTTAATAGACGATTATGGGAAAGAAAATATACCTAAATTCGCTAATATAGCAAAAAATTATATGGAAGCAATATATAATTTTGACTATCGTATAGATTTTGAAACATATTTTTCTAGAATAATTCCTTATGCGGTAGGGGATTACACTGATAGAGTCTGGTTTAAAGAATTATATGATACATTAACTGAACATAATTTAATAATGGAAGTAAAATTTCTTACTGATGAATATTTTGTATATCATAATGGAGGTCCTGAGGTAAAGGGGCTACTATTATTTCGTGTTAAATCAGTAGAAGGTGACATTGAAGAAGGTTTGTTTGGAAAAAATGATTATGAACTAAATAAATGGTATCAAGTTCCTTATGAAGTGTATATTGGAACAGGCTTAAAAGGAAAAGCTTTTATAGATTATTATGCAGATGGATTCGAACCTATTGGACCAGTAATATCAGTAGAAGGGGAATAATATGAAAAAGAGAATATTTTCAATAATAATTATTTTATTTGTAATAGGTATTAGTTTTAGTAATATAAGTTACAGTAGCACTTATAAAAAAGGTGCAAGATTTAAAGTTATAGAAAGAGAAGGGAATTCATATATTAAATTTCCCGTCACCTCAACAAAAGCTTCTTCGGAAATAGGACTTAGATGGGAAACAGAAGCATATAAAATTACAATGTTTCCTAAAGGAACTCAAATAAATATTAATGGTGAAGAAGACC
>NZ_JWID01000065.1 GCF_001466305.1 Defluviitalea phaphyphila | reverse complement strand
AAGAGCCAAAAGAAAATACAAGTTCAGAATTAACCCAAGAACAATTTGATTTACTACGTAGTTATTTTACAAATTATGAAGAATATAGGCAAGATTTAATAGATGATTATGGAGAAAAAAATATACCTAAGTTTATTGATATAGCAAAAAATTATATGGAAACAACATATAATTTTGATTATCGTATGGATTTCGAAACATATTATAATAGAGCATTGCCATATTCTTCAGGAACTTATGCAGATAGGATATGGTTTAAAAGGAAGTATAATACATTAGCTGAACATAAATTTATAATTGAAGCAAAATTCCTTACTGATGAATATTTTGTATATCATAAATCAGGCCCTGATGTAATAGGTTTATTTTTATTCCGTGTTAAATCAGCAGAAGGTAATTTTAGAGAAGATTGGTTTGGAGAGTATGATTATGAATTAGGAAAATGGTACCAAGTACCTTATGAAGTACATATTGGGACAGGATTAAAAGGAGAAGCTTTTAAAAACTATTATGGAAATGGGTTTAAAGCTATTGGACCAGTAATGTCAGTAGAAGGTGAATAATATGAAAAAGATGGGATTTTTATTTATAATAATTATTTTGTGTATAACAGTTATAAATTTAAAAAATATGAGTTATGGTAAAAATTATAATGAATACTCTAGTGAAAATAGAGGAAAAGAATTTGATACCATAGAAAAAGGAGAAAATCATTATATTATATTTCCTGTCACCTCAACAAAAGCTTCTTCGGAAACGGGACTTAGATGGGAAACAGAAGCATATAAAATAACAATGTTTCCTAAGGGAACTCAAATAAATATTGATGGCGAAGATGACCATATAAATTGTCCCATTGAAAATATGAAAGATCAAATAGTTATTGACCAAAGCA
>NZ_JWID01000064.1:682-1621 GCF_001466305.1 Defluviitalea phaphyphila | reverse complement strand
AAAACTATATGATATTTACAATTCCATTTGGTATGTGCTAAACTATTTATATCCAATTGGATATTCCTCCTTTTGTAATTTAATGTTGGTTGGTCAGACCTAACTTTAATTTTACATTAGGAGGATTCTTTTTTCTGCTCACCGCTAGAAGCTTTTTAGAACCACCTGTAGAACAGGTGGTTTTCAATATACAATAATGGAGTGAGATTTAAAAGAATCTCACTCCAACTATTGACAAAGATACGAATTTAATAATTTAAAATTTTACAATAAACTATCTTTAAGTGCTTTTTCTAACATGGTATCAAAATCAGAATATGTATCCATTAACGCTCCTGATGGTTTATCAAGTTCAACATAAACTTGATTAAATAAGTCAAAACAATACCAACTAATATCACTTTCACCAAAAAACATATATTGTTTTTGGTGTTCATTTTGATACCAGATTTCATTGTTCTCCACATATCCATAAACTGTATCGTTATTTGAGATATCCTCTAACGAGCTGTCCACTCCATAAAAAATAAATCCATTAAATTCAAACCCATTAACTGTTCTTAAAAAATCTATATACTTCTGTGGTAAATTAATCCCAAATTTTTTTTTGACAGTTTTTTTTAAAATCTCAATTTGATATTCTGATGCTGAGCTATTAAAAAAATCTCCATCTTCTTCTACAATTTTTCTTATATCTAACAACAATTCTTTCCACATAATAACCACTTCTTTCTAATTAGTTTTTGTTAGTCTTTAAAGGAAATTTTAATATTTTAATAAAAACTCCTTTCTCGCTTTGTTGTTTTAGTTACTGCCAGAAAGGAATTTTATTTTATCAAATATTTATACAATAATTAGTACTATTAAAATTTTATATTATATTTATTATCAATTAAAACATATTGTATAACGTCATCTTAATTTTATTCTTCAGGAAAA
>NZ_JWID01000064.1:0-563 GCF_001466305.1 Defluviitalea phaphyphila | reverse complement strand
TATAGCTCTTGTCCTTGCACAATTTCTCAAATCACTATACACTTCCTCCCAGACTATTTCGTATTCTTTTAAAATATGTAAATTTTTTCTATTAATTTATTTATCGAACGCAAAGCTTTCATAAAATTTTTATAATCAGGATTTTGGTAGACTATACCATAAACTTCACTCATTTCTAATTCTTTTATACTTGTCCATGTATATCCTTTTTCATTGTTCATTTCATAATCATCATATTCAAATGCAAGATATTGAGCTTTTTCAAAATCATTTATAATCATAACATCAGTTAGTAATTTATCACTTTTTTTAAATAATTTCATATTACCAACTTCTTTTATTACTTCTTCTACTAATAAGCTATTTTCCCCATACTTCATTTATTAAACCACCTTTTATAATTTTACAGTAGCACCTTTTTTTATATCCTAATATAATTCTAAATCTATATTTTCTAAGTCTACATCTTTAATTGTAACGTCGTACATGTTTTTTACATTTGTATCTGCTGGAATGAAGGCATAGTATTGTTGGTCGTCTCCTACATCAAATTCTACTAGCTT
>NZ_JWID01000063.1 GCF_001466305.1 Defluviitalea phaphyphila | reverse complement strand
TTTTATTCCTTTTTTCATTTTTTTAATATACATTTTTCCTCCTTATTATATTTTATTTTTTTATGTACTAGCTTTTATTTTTTATCTAATGCTTTGTCAATAACTATTTGATCTTTCATATTTTCAATGGGACAATTTATATGGTCTTCTTCACCATCTATATTTATTTGAGTTCCCTTAGGAAACATTGTTATCCTATATGCTTCTGTTTCCCATCTAAGTCCCGTTTCTGAAGAAGCTTTTGTAGAGGTGACGGGAAATGTAATATAATGATTTCCTTCTTTTTCTATTAATTTAAATTTTATATCTTTATCTTTACTATAACTTATATTTTTAAAATCCATTCCTATTTCATATTAATCCCCTTCTACTGGCATTACTGGTCCAATATGTTTAAACCCATCTGCATAATAAGTTTTAAAAGCCTCTCCCTTTAATCCTGTTCCGATATACACTTCATAAGGCACTTGATACCATTTACCTAATTCATAATCATACTCTCCAAACCAATCTTCTCTAAAATTTCCTTCTGCTGATTTAATACGGAATAAAAACAACCCTATTACTTCAGGTCCTCCATCATGATATACAAAATATTCATCAGTAAGAAATTTTACCTCAATTATAAATTTATGCTCAGCTAACGATTCATATTCTCTTTTAAACCATATTCTTTCGGCATAATCGTCTACAGTATAAGGAATTATTCTAGAAAAATATGTTTCAAAATCCATACGATAATCAAAATTATATATTGATTCCATATAGTTTTTTGCTATATTAATAAATTTAGGTATATTATCCTTTCCGTAATCATCTATTAAATCTTGTCTTTGTTTTTCATCATTTTGTACGTAACTACGTAGTAAATCAAATTGCTCTTGGGTTAATTCTGAACTTGTATTTTCTTTTGGCTCTTCTTTTGGAATTTGTTCTTCTTTTTTTGTTTCCTCTTCTTTTTCTTTAT
>NZ_JWID01000062.1 GCF_001466305.1 Defluviitalea phaphyphila | reverse complement strand
AGAACAAATTCCAAAAGAAGAGCCAAAAGAAAATACAAGTTCAGAATTAACCCAAGAACAATTTGATTTACTATGTAGTTATTTGCCAGATTACGAAAAAGAAAGACAAGATTTAATAGAGAATTATGGGGAAGAAAACATACCTAAATTTGTTAATATAGCAAAAAATTATATGGAAGCGATATTAAATTTTGATTATCGCATAGATTTTGAAACATATTATAATAGAGCTCTACCCTATTCCTCAGGAAGCTATGCAGATAGGACATGGTTTAAAGGTCTATATGATACCTTAGCTGAACATAAGTTGATAATGGAAGCAAAATTTATTACTGATGAATATTTTGTATATCAATATGCAGTACCTGAGGTAGAAGGATTACTATTATTTCGTGTTAAATCAGCAGAAGGTAATTTTAAAGAAGATTTGTTTGGAGATGGTGATTATGAATTAGGTAAATGGTATCAAATACCATATAAAGTACAGGTTGGTAGAGGATTAAAGGGTGAAAATTTTTATGGAGGTGACTTTAAAACTATTGGACCAGTAGAACCAGTAGAAGGGGATTAATATGAAAAAGATAGTATTTTTATTTATAATAATCTTTTTATTTGTAATGATTATAGATTTTAGGAATATAAGCTATGCTAATTATAATACATCAAATAGAAAAGTGGATTTTGTAATTTCAGAAAAAGAAGGGAATAGTTACATTATATTTCCCGTCACCTCAACAAAAGCTTCTTCAGAAATAGGACTTAGATGGGAAACAGAAGCATATAAAATTACAATGTTTCCTAAGGGAACTCAAATAAATATTGATGGCGAAGAAGACCATAAAAATTGTCCTATTGAAAATATGAAAGATCAAACAGTTATTGACCAAAGCATTAAATAAAAAATAAAAGCTAGTACAAAAAATAAAATATAATAAGGAGGAAAAATGTATATTAAAAAAATGCAAAAAGGAATAAAAAAGATATTTAGCCTTCTTTTACTAATCATCATATCCATA
>NZ_JWID01000061.1:731-1767 GCF_001466305.1 Defluviitalea phaphyphila | reverse complement strand
CAAAAGAAAATACAAGTTCAGAATTAACCCAAGAACAATTTGATTTACTATGTAGTTATTTGCCAAATTACGAAAAAGAAAGACAAGAATTAATAGAGAATCATGGAAAAGAAAATATACCTAAATTCGCTAATATAGCAAAAAACTATATGGAAGCAATGTTAAATTTTGACTATCGTATGGATTTTGAAACATATTATAATAGAGCACTGCCATATTCTTCAGGAACATATAATGATAAGACATGGTTTAAAGGTCTATATGATGCCTTAGCTGAACATAAGTTGATAATGGAAGCAAAATTTATTACTGATGAATATTTTGTATATTATAAACATGGAGGTCCTGAGGTAGAAGGATTACTATTATTTCGTATTAAATCAGTAGAAGGAGATTTTAAAGAAGATTTGTTTGGGAAGGATGATTATGAATTAGGAAAATGGTATCAAATAGTTTATCAAGTAGAAGTTGCCAGAGGATTAAAAGGTGCAAATTTTTATGGAGGAGGCTTTAACACTGTTGGATCAGTAATGTCAGTAGAAGGGGATTAATATGAAAAAGATAGTATCCTTATTTATAATAGTTATTTTACTTGTAATGGTTATAGACTTTAGAAATATAAGTTATGCTAATCCTAATCCATCAAATAGAAATAGAGATTTTTAAATTACAGAGAAAGAAGGAAATTCATATATTAGATTTCCCGTTACCTCAACAAAAGCTTCTTCAGAAACAGGACTTAGGTGGGAAACAGAAGCATATAAAATTACAATGTTTCCTAAAGGAAAACAAATAAATATAAATGGCGAAGAAGACCATATAAATTGTCCCATTGAAAATATGAAAGATCAAATAGTTATTGACCAAAGCAGTAGATAAAAATAAAAGCTAGTACAAAAAATAAAACATAATAAGGAGGAAAAATGTATATAAAAAAATGAAAAAAGCAATAAAAAAGATATTTAGCCTTCTTTTACTAATCATTATATCCATAGGAATAGGGGGATGCAAATTAATGAAATCAAATACAAATAAA
>NZ_JWID01000061.1:0-723 GCF_001466305.1 Defluviitalea phaphyphila | reverse complement strand
TCAAATACAAATAAAAGAAGTTATACTGCAGAAGAAAAGAAGGAAATAGTAGAAAACTATTTAAAAGAAAAATATAACGAAGAATTTATAGTTTATTTAAGGATAGGAAAAGATTGGGGTCAAAATTATGATAGATTTTATGCTTATCCTAAAGGAGGAGATAAAGAAAAAGATTCATTTGCAATAAGATTTTTCTTAAGAGATGATGGAACCTATGATTTATCCGATGGATATTTTGCAGTAATTATAAAAGATGAATATGAGAAAGCAATAGGAGAATTTGTAAAAGAGATATATAAAGATTTTAAAGTATATACAGATACTAGAAGAGGAATTGTATTTTCAGAAAACTTAAATAAAGATACTAAGTTAAGTGAAATATATGAGAAAGATAAAGATTATTATTCGTTTACAACAGTACTAGTAAAAGAAAGTGAAGCAAAAGAAAAGAGTATAGAAGAGAGCTTAAAGAAAATAGCAGAAAAGATGGAGGAAGCTAAATTATTTGGAGAGTTAAAAATGGTAATAATTCATGATGATAGATTTGATGAAATAGAATGGGGAAACGGTACCTTAAACATGGATGAGGATGTTGTCAAATATGGAATAAAGTATATTTATATTGACACATATGATGGGATAAGTGAGGTGAAAGACAGTGGCTTATGGAGAACTAAGTGAAACACAATTAGCACTGCTAGATTGTCTTATATATATTGATGA
>NZ_JWID01000060.1 GCF_001466305.1 Defluviitalea phaphyphila | reverse complement strand
GATTAAAAGATCATTTTCAACAGGATAATGAGTAAAAAACTACATTCTTAAATGATCAAAAAGTTACATTTTTAACTTGACATTTATAATAGGACTAGCAAAGACTATAGGTCGTTTAACCGACACATAAGATGTATTGAAATAAAATTACTAAGATTACTGAATTACCAGAAAAGTTTTGTTTAACCGACACATAAGATGTATTGAAATTACATAGATAACAACAAGACATTGGCACTTTCACATGTTTAACCGACACATAAGATGTATTGAAATTGGAGTCAGATTGAGTAATAACTCCTTCTTGATATAGTTTAACCGACACATAAGATGTATTGAAATAAAAAAGAAGGGGGGACCCCCTTTTAATCTAAGCAAGTTTAACCGACACATAAGATGTATTGAAATTCCTATGTCGAATTTCTTCTACCATGAAAACATATAGTTTAACCGACACATAAGATGTATTGAAATTGACAAATGTTTCAGGATATATTATTATAATAACAAGTTTAACCGACACATAAGATGTATTGAAATTTCTTTTGTAAAGGTACTAGAGCATGTTTTTTACAGTTTAACCGACACATAAGATGTATTGAAATTATATACTACCTCCAAAACTATCGATATGAATTTCGGTTTAACCGACACATAAGATGTATTGAAATTTTTTTAATCCATATGGAGCAGGTCCACCGAGGAAAGTTTAACCGACACATAAGATGTATTGAAATACATGTATTCCTTCAAGCCCGACTACATCTTCACCGTTTAACCGACACATAAGATGTATTGAAATACCGTTGGTAAAATCTTAAGGGATTTGACTAATGGAGTTTAACCGACACATAAGATGTATTGAAATCAATCTAATGCGAACATATTTACTGCTGTAGAGCCAGTTTAACCGACACATAATATTAATGTTAAAATAATAATTAACAAGATTAAAAATATAAAACTTAACAAAATCGTAATAAAATATTATAATTATTTCTGAAAATAAAAATATATAAGGAGATAATTATAATGATAGAAATAATTGTATTTGTCAATTGAAAATTCCCCTAAAATATAACTGAAAAATCCCCTAGGGGAGTAAAAAAATTATTGATTTTCTAACCATAGTT
>NZ_JWID01000006.1:128028-128883 GCF_001466305.1 Defluviitalea phaphyphila | reverse complement strand
GGCAGGATCCAGAGTACCACGGGACACGAGGAACCCTGTGGGAAGCAGGGAGGACCACCTCCCAAGGCTAAATACTCCTTGGTGACCGATAGCGCATAGTACTGTGAAGGAAAGGTGAAAAGAACCCCGGGAGGGGAGTGAAAGAGAACCTGAAACCCTATGTTTACAAGCAGTGGGAGACTGAGAGGTCGACCGCGTACTTTTTGTAGAACGGTCCGGCGAGTTACTTATACTAGCGAGGTTAAGCACTAAAGGTGTGGAGCCGAAGGGAAACCGAGTCTTAAAAGGGCGAAGAGTTAGTATAAGTAGACCCGAAACCGGGTGATCTACCCATGGTCAGGATGAAGTCACCGTAAAAGGTGATGGAGGTCCGAACCCACAGGTGTTGAAAAACCTGGGGATGAACTGTGGGTAGGGGAGAAATTCCAATCGAACCCGGAGATAGCTGGTTCTCCTCGAAATAGCTTTAGGGCTAGCCTTGATGGAGTGTAACGGAGGTAAAGCACTGAACTGCCTAGGGGGCCAACAAGCTTACCGAAGCAAATCAAACTAAGAATGCCGTATACATGCTCATCAGGAGTCAGACTATGGGAGATAAGTTTCATAGTCGAAAGGGAAAGAGCCCAGACCATCAGCTAAGGTCCCAAAGTGAGTGTTAAGTGGGAAAGGATGTAGGATTTCAAAGACAACTAGGATGTTGGCTTAGAAGCAGCCATGCATTTAAAGAGTGCGTAATAGCTCACTAGTCGAGAGGTTCTGCGCCGAAAATGTCCGGGGCTAAAACACTACACCGAAGCTGTGGAATGACGTAAGTCATTGGTAGAGGAGCATTCTTTATGCAACGAAGCTATCTTG
>NZ_JWID01000006.1:126417-127807 GCF_001466305.1 Defluviitalea phaphyphila | reverse complement strand
CGATGGTGAAGTGTTAAGAGGACCGAAAAAGAAGTAGGGAAGTTGCCGAATCCACACTGCCGAGAAAAGCCGCTATAGATTTATTAGTACCCGTACCGTAAACCGACACAGGTGGATGAGGAGAGAATCCTAAGGCCGACGGGAGAAGCGTTGTTAAGGAACTCGGCAAAATGACCCCGTAACTTCGGGAGAAGGGGAGCCTACGTAAGTAGGCCGCAGAGAAAAGGCCCAAGCGACTGTTTAGCAAAAACACAGGTCTCTGCTAAACCGAAAGGTGAAGTATAGGGGCTGACGCCTGCCCGGTGCTGGAAGGTTAAGGGGAGGGCTTAGGAGGAATCCGAAGGTCTGAACTTAAGCCCCAGTAAACGGCGGCCGTAACTATAACGGTCCTAAGGTAGCGAAATTCCTTGTCGGGTAAGTTCCGACCCGCACGAAAGGCGTAACGATTTGGGCACTGTCTCGACAACGCGCCCGGTGAAATTGTAGTACCGGTGAAGATGCCGGTTACCCGCGACAGGACGGAAAGACCCCGTGGAGCTTTACTGCAGCTTGATACTGGAATTCGGTATCACATGTACAGGATAGGAGGGAGACTAAGAAGCTAGGACGCCAGTCTTGGTGGAGTCGCCGGTGGGATACCTCTCTTGTGGTACTGGATTTCTAACCTGGGTCCATAAGCTGGACTGGGGACAATGTCAGGCGGGCAGTTTGACTGGGGCGGTCGCCTCCGAAAGAGTAACGGAGGCGCTCAAAGGTAACCTCAGAATGGTTGGAAACCATTCGTAGAGTGCAAAGGCAGAAGGTTGCTTGACTGCGACAGGGACGTCTGGAGCAGGTACGAAAGTAGGACTTAGTGATCCGGTGGTAAGAAAGTGGGATTGCCATCGCTCAACGGATAAAAGCTACCCCGGGGATAACAGGCTTATCTCCCCCAAGAGTTCACATCGACGGGGAGGTTTGGCACCTCGATGTCGGCTCATCGCATCCTGGAGCTGTAGCAGGTTCCAAGGGTTGGGCTGTTCGCCCATTAAAGCGGTACGCGAGCTGGGTTCAGAACGTCGTGAGACAGTTCGGTCCCTATCCGTCGTGGGCGTAGGAAATTTGAGAGGAGCTGTCCTTAGTACGAGAGGACCGGGATGGACGAACCGCTGGTGCATCTGTTGTACTACCAAGTGCATAGCAGAGTAGCCAAGTTCGGAAGGGATAAACGCTGAAGGCATCTAAGCGTGAAGCCCCCCTCAAGATAAGATTTCCCATAGCGACAAGCTAGTAAGACCCCAGGGAGACTACCTGGTAGATAGGCCTAAGGTGTAAGCATGGTAACATGTTTAGCTGATAGGTACTAATAGGTCGAGGGCTTGACCTATAAAGCTCTAGTGTTTAGTTTTGA
>NZ_JWID01000006.1:1756-126211 GCF_001466305.1 Defluviitalea phaphyphila | reverse complement strand
TACCCATACCGAACACGATGGTTAAGCCATAGACGGCCGATGGTACTAGGCGGGAGACTGCCTGGGAGAGTAGGTGGCTGCCAGATTTAATATGGCGCCATAGCCAAGTGGTAAGGCAGAGGTCTGCAAAACCTTTATTCATCGGTTCGAATCCGATTGGCGCCTTACTTAAAATAAGATAAATAATAAAAGGTATCCTTAAGGATACCTTTTATTATTTTGAAAATTCTATGAATGTTTCTTTTAGTATGAATATGCCAATACTGATAAATAAAATACTCACTATTAAATTAAGAATATGTTTAGGCACTAAACTTGATATATATTTTCCAAAGAAAGTACCTAAAAATGTTACAATTATTAATGCTAAAGAAGCACCTAGGAATATAGGAATTGGTTGTTTTTTATCGGCACTCATACAAAATACTGCAAGTTGAGTTTTATCCCCTAATTCAGCAAGAAATAAAGTAAAAAATGCAGAAAAGAAAAGTTTCCAATTCATTAATTTTCCTCCAATTATAATTATATAGAAATTAATATTAAAAATTTAATTTCTTTTTTATATATAATATAATATATACAAATTTATTCATTTAAATTTAGGAGGTGTTAGTTATGAAATTTTTTGTAGGAGATATTGTAGAAATGAAAAAACCTCATCCTTGTGGAAGCAATAAATGGGAAATTCTTAGAGTTGGAATTGATTTTAGAATCAGATGTTTAGGCTGCAATCATTTAGTTATGATTCCAAGAGCAAAATTTGAAAAAAGAGTAAAAAAAGTTCTTGAAAATACGGAAGAGAATTAGAATTTATAAATATTTTATAAATAGCTTGTATAATATTATATTTTGTGGTAATATACTAGATTGTAAGTGTAAATTATTCCTTGCTCTATTATTAGGGCCAAAGTCCAGAAGGAGGTGTTATGAGTGAATAAATACGAGTTATCAGTAGTTCTTGCCCCAAATCTTGAAGAGGAAGCTAAAACTGCTGCTTTAGAAACAGTTAAAGAATATATCACAAGATTTGGTGGAGAAATAGAAAACGTTGATGAATGGGGTAAAAGAAAATTAGCTTATGAAATTAAGAAGTTTAGTGAAGGTTTTTACTATTTTATTACTTTCACAGCTGACGCTACAGCCCCAACTGAAATAGAAAGTCGTGTTCGTATTATGGATTCAGTGATTAGATATTTACTTGTAAAACAAGAAGCTTAATGTAAGAAATTAATATCTGATAAATTTCCGAAAGATAAAAGATAAAGGGGGTTATTCCATGAATAAAGTCATTTTAATGGGACGACTAACAAGGGACCCGGAAATAAGATATTCACAAGGAGCAGAACCTATTGCTGTTACTAGATATACACTAGCTGTGAATAGAAGATATAGACGTGAAGGAGAACCAGACGCAGATTTTATAAATATTGTGGCATTTGGGAAAAGTGGAGAATTTGCTGAAAAGTATTTTAAAAAAGGGCAGATGGTTGCTGTTGTCGGACGACTTCAAGTTAGTTCTTGGGAGGACCAAGAAGGAAAAAGAAGATGGTCTACTGATGTAATTGCAGAAGAACAGCATTTTGCAGAAAGCAAAGCTTCTTTTGCGGCTCATCAAAATAATGCACCGTCCCAAAATCAAACAACCCCTTTACAAAATCACCCAGAAGGATTTTATCCAATTGATGAGAATTTAGAAGATGAGGATTTACCTTTTTAAATGTTAATATAAAGGAGGGTTTAAGGTGGCTGCAGTTCAAAAAAGACGTGTTCGTAAAAGAAAAAAAGTATGTAGTTTTTGCATAGATAAAGTTAATGCAATTGATTATAAAGATGTAAATAAATTGAAAAAATATATTTCAGAACGAGGAAAAATTCTTCCAAGAAGAATTACAGGTAATTGTGCAAAGCATCAACGTGCTTTAACAGTTGCTATAAAAAGAGCAAGACATATTGCATTATTACCATATATACAAGATTAAAAATCCCTATTTATAGGGGTTTTTTATTTTATAATATTTTTGTATTATCTATGCCTATCTTAAATTCAAATAAAATTTCGTAGATTTAAGAAAGTGAATATGATAGAATATAGACATCTTAAATAAAAGAAAGTAGGAATAAAAGATGGTTGGATATTTAGGGCCCAAAGGGACTTTTTCAGAGCAAGCAGCTCTTTTATATTTTAATAATTTAGATAAAAATGAATTTGTGCCTTTCGTAACTATTCAAGATGTATTACAAGCGGTAGATAAAGGAAAAATAGAAAAGGGAATAGTTCCTATAGAAAATTCTATTGAGGGTGCTGTAAATACTACCATAGATATGTTAGCTTTTGAAGTAGATTTAAAAATTCAAGCGGAAATAGTTATTCCTATTAGTCATAATCTTATAGGATATAAGGAATTTCCATTAAGTAAGATAAAACAGGTTTTATCTCATAGTCAAGCTATTGCTCAGTGTAGAAATTATTTATATGAAAATATTCCTAATGCAGAAATTATATTTACTAGTTCTACAGCAGAAGCAGTAAAGCAAATAAGTTTTAGTAAAGAACCAAAGGCAGCTATAGGAACATCTTTAGCTGCAAAAGAATATGGACTTTATATATTAGATAAAGATATTCAAGATAAAGAACATAATAAAACTAGATTTGTAGTAATAGGAAAAGAAGAAGGTAAAATAAAAGAAAAATCTAAGACTAGTCTTGTGTTTTCAACAGAAAATAAACCTGGAGAATTATATAAAATTTTGAATATTTTTTCTTTATGGGATATAAATATGACTAAAATTATCTCAAGGCCATCTAAAACTAAATTAGGAGAATATATATTTTTCATTGAATTAGAGGGGCATATTTTTGAACCAGATATGAAAGATGCACTTACTATGGTGCAGAGAAAGACTTCATTTTTTAAACTTTTAGGTTCTTATGAGATTTTTGAATAGCCTTTTCATAAAATAAAAAGAATGTTATAATAAAAAGCGGTTTTTAATGGAAGAATGGGGTGATATTATGGGGACACAGGATAAAGAATTTGATATTACAAAGTCTTTAAAAATAGTTGAAAAATTGAAAAGCCAAATACTTTCGGATGTAGCAAATCTTTTTAGTGGTATGGTTGATTATAATGAACAGAGTTCTTCAGATAGATCAGATACGTTAGCTAATATAATTATACTTACTTATTTACTTTCAAAAAGATTAGGGATTCCATATAGTAAATTGGATATGAAAATTAAAAATAAATTAAAATTAGGAATATTAGAAAGTAGTAATGAAAAAGAATGGTTTGCAGATTTAACAGCTCTACTAAGACATCTTGATGGGGGTTATGAGAATAGTAGGAGGTTATAAAATGAAATTAAACATAAAGGAGATTTTACTTCTTATAGTTATAGGATTATTTTATATATGGATTGGAAGTTTTGGGTATGGCTTTTTATCTATATATTTTTTTTCAAGTCTTTTAGGAATTCCATTTATTCTTTATGTATATAAGAAAGGATTAACCGCATTTTCTTTTTTGATACCATTAATAGTCATAAGCTATTTAATTATTAATGGTATGCATAAAGAGGCGATAATAACATTACTTATTATTTTCATACCCTCATTTTTATGTGGTATTTATTATAATAAGCAAAAAAGTCTTTCTAAAAATATTGTAATTGTTTCTATAGGATATTTGTGTGGATATATTGGAATATTAATTTTATGGAATATATTGTATAACATAGATATTATTTCTGAATTATATGTTTTACTTGATTTTTTTCAAAGTCAATACATTGAACAATTTACTCAAAAATATAATATACTAATACAAAATGTTGATATTCAAATAGACAGTGAAACATTAAAACAAATATATATTAATTATAGATTTCAAATTAAGCAAGCAGTTTATTTAATGAAATATTTATTTCCTTCTATTATATTTATTTTTGGATTTTTTACTTCAATCTTTCAAGTTTTATTTGTAAAATTAATATTAAAAATTTTAAATTGGAAAGCACCTAGTATAAAAGAAATAACCAATATAGGTTTTACCCCTATAACCATAATAGTTTTAGGATTTACTTGGCTTTTTAGAACAGGAATAGATAAAGATTATTACCCCTATTTAAGTATGATAATAGATAATGTGTTAATTATATTTTCTGTTTTAATATTTATTATTGGTATTTTATTTATTGTGCATATTATAAAAAATTCTAAAACAAGTATAGGAATAAAGATTTTTATTAGTATTTTCAGTATAATTAGTGTAATTTTTAGCCCACTTTTATTTATAATATTAGGGTCTTTTGAAGCACTATTTAATTTTAGAAAAACCGAAAGATTTTTATAGAAAGTTTCTATAAGATAGTGGAGGCTGTGTTATGCCGTTTATTTATATTATTATAGGATTTATTATAATAGGTATTATTGTTGGGATAACCATCTTTATTTACAGAATAAAGCAAACAAAAAATAAAGAAGACAAAGATTATAAAAATTTAGCTTGTGATATTTTATCATTTGATAAAGAATTAATAACTTATTTTCCTATTCCTTTTATGATGATAGATGCTCATGGATGGATTAGATGGCATAATAATAAATTAGAAGAAGTTGTAAATAATAAAAATTTAATTAATAAAAATATTAATGATGTATTTAACAATCTAAGTGTCGAAATATTCTCAGAAAAAAAGAAACAGATAATAATAGACACTATTATTGAAGAGAAACATTATAAGGCATATATAGATAAAATAGATATTATTAGTAGTAAAGATAAAGTTTCAAGAGATTTATATAGTGTGTATTTTGTAGACAATACTGAAAATATTGAACTAAGGAAAGCAAATGAAAAACGAAAGGTATCTGTAGGATTTATTTTAATTGATAATTATGACGAAATAATTAAAAGTATAGAAGATGTAAGGAAACCTCTTTTAATAGCGCTTATTGATAAAAAATTAAATACCTGGGCACAACAAGAGGAAGGGATTGTAAAAAAATTAGAAAAAGACCAGTATCTTATATTATTTTATAATGAACATATAGAAAAATTTAAAAATAAAAAATTTGAAATTTTAGACCAAATAAGAGAAATACAAATAGGAAATGAATTTCCTGTAACTTTAAGTATAGGAATAGGATTAAATGGTAAAACCCTCCTTAAGTCTATGGAATATGCTAAGGCAGCTATTGATTTAGCATTAGGTAGAGGAGGAGACCAAGTTGTTATTAAAGATGTAGATAAGTATTCTTTTTATGGAGGAAAAACTAAAGAAGTAGAAAAAAGTAATAGAGTAAAGGCTAGGATCAAGGCTTATGCTCTTAGAGAATTAATAGAAGAATCTGATAAGGTATTAATTATGGGACATAAAAATCCCGATGTAGACTGCCTAGGTGGAGCTATGGGGATTTATAGAGCAGTAAAATTATTAGGGAAAAAAGCCTATATTGTATTAAATGAACCTACATCTGCAATTAAGACCGTATATGATAAAATAATAGAAAGTGGTGAATATGAAGAACCATTATTTTTAAATAGTATAGAAGCTATAGGACATACAGGAGAGAACACTTTATTAGTTGTAGTAGATGTACATAGGGCAAGTTATACAGAATGTCCTGAGCTTGTAGAATTAAGTAAAAAAGTAGTTATATTTGACCATCATAGAAGAAGTGCAGAATTTATTGAAAATGCAGTATTAACTTATTTAGAACCTTATATTTCTTCTACTTGTGAAATGGTAGCAGAGATATTACAATATATTGTTGATAAGGTAAAATTAAAACCTATTGAAGCTGATATACTTTTAGCTGGAATTACCATTGATACAAAGAATTTTGTATTGAAAACAGGAGTTAGAACTTTTGAGGCTGCTGCTTTTTTAAGAAGAAATGGTGCAGATACTACAAGGGTTAGAATGTTGTTTCAAAATGATATGGAATCGTATAAAGCAAGAGCAGAAGCTGTAAGAAATGCTCAAATTTACAAAGAAAATATGGCTATTTCTATAGCTCCTTCTATGGAGAATGGAATGATAATAGCAGCTCAAGCAGCAGATGAACTTCTTAATATATCAGGGATAACTGCTTCGTTTGTTATGTGTTCTATAGAAAATAAAATCGTAATTAGTGCAAGGTCTTTAAATGATATAAATGTCCAACTCATTATGGAAAAACTTAACGGAGGAGGACATCAAACTATGGCAGGAGCCCAATTAGAGGATATTAGTATTAAAGAAGCAATGGAAAAACTTAAAAAAGCAATTGATGAATATTTAGAGGAAGGAGAAAAGAAATGAAAATTATATTACTTCAAGATGTAAAAAAACATGGTAAAAAAGGTGATATTATTAATGTTAGTGATGGTTATGCAAGAAATTATTTAATTCCTAAGGGTTTAGGTATCGAAGCAACGAAGGCTGCAATAAACGATTTAAATTTAAAGAAGAAAGCAGAAGCAAGAAGAAAACAAGAGGAGTTAGATAAGGCAAATAAGTTAAAAGATGAAATGAAAGATAAGATAGTAACAATTAAAGTTAAATCTGGAGAAGGTGGAAGATTATTTGGTTCTGTTACTAGTAAAGAAATATCAGTAGCTGCAAAGAAACAGCTAAATCTTACTTTTGATAAGAAAAAGATATTATTAGATGAACCAATTAAAAGTTTAGGAAATCATATTGTATCTATTAAACTTCATCCAAAAGTAACCGCAGAATTAACAGTAAAAGTAATAGAAGAATAAAATCAGTAAAGGGGTATAATTTATGGAGGAATCTATATTAAAAAGAATTCCCCCTCATAATATAGAAGCTGAACAGTCTGTACTGGGATCTATGATTATAGATAGGGAAGCTGTTGCAATAGCAGCAGAAGTTTTAAGAGGAGATGATTTTTATAGACCAGATCATAAGGTGATTTTCGACACTTGTTTAGAGCTTTTTAATGAAGGAGCACCTGTAGATTTGGTTACTTTAAAAGCTCGAATAGAAGAAAAGGGATTGTTAGAGCAAATAGGAGGAATTGCTTATTTATCAGAGTTAGCTTCTAGTGTTCCTACATCAGCTCATATAAAACAATACATAAAAATTGTTGAAAGTAGATCTATTCTTAGAAGACTTATTAAAGCCAGTCAAGATATTATGAAACTTAGTTATGAAGCTAAAGAAGATGTTAACAATGTACTAAATCAAGCTGAGCAAAGTATTTTTAATATTTTACAAAATAAGCACACAGAAGATTTTTCGCCTATGCGAGAAGTACTTTTAAGTACTTTTGAAAAAATAGAAGGGATATATAGAAATAAAGGTAAGGTAACAGGAATTTCTACAGGATTTATAGATTTAGATTATAAGACAGCAGGACTACAACCTTCGGATTTAATTTTAGTAGCAGCAAGGCCTTCTATGGGGAAAACAGCCTTTGCTCTTAATATTGCTCAATATGTAGCAGTAAGACAAAAGATACCTGTAGCTATTTTTAGTTTAGAAATGTCTAAAGAACAACTGGTAAATCGTATGCTTTGTGCTGAAGCTATGGTAGATGCTCAAAAATTAAGAACAGGTTCCCTAGACCAAGATGATTGGGTAAAGATAGCAAGAGCTATGGGACCTCTTGCAGAAGCTCCAATATATATTGATGATACCCCTGGAATTTCTGTTATGGAAATGAGAGCAAAATGTAGAAGACTTAAATTAGATAAAGGTATAGGCTTGATTTTAATTGATTATATGCAGCTTATGAGTGGAAATAGAAAATTGGATTCAAGACAGCAAGAAATATCTGAAATATCAAGATCTTTAAAAGCCTTAGCTAGGGAGATGGAAGCACCTGTGGTTGCCTTATCTCAGCTTAGTAGAGCCTGCGAAACTAGGGCAGACCATAGACCAATGTTGTCAGATTTAAGAGAATCTGGAGCCATAGAGCAAGATGCAGATGTAGTAATGTTTTTATACAGAGATGAATATTATCATCCCGATACAGAAAAGAAAAATCAAGCAGAAGTTATTATAGCAAAACAAAGAAATGGTCCAACAGGAACTATAGATTTAATTTGGTTAGGACAATATACAAAATTTGTAAATATGCAAAAAACTCATTAAACCTTTATTTATTTTTTTTATTGATTAGATGTAATTTTATGGTATAATATGAATATATATGGAAAAATCAAAAAAATAATGGGGTGAGATAATGGAAGAAAAAAGATATACGATATCA
Source organism: Defluviitalea phaphyphila (assembly GCF_001466305.1). Taxonomy (GTDB): domain Bacteria; phylum Bacillota; class Clostridia; order Lachnospirales; family Defluviitaleaceae; genus Defluviitalea_A; species Defluviitalea_A phaphyphila. The sequence goes on along the minus strand of NZ_JWID01000006.1, from coordinate 117,987 downwards.
GAAGCATCTGAAATATTAGGTTTAGAGGCTCATGTACTTCGTTATTGGGAAGAAGAATTAAACTTGAATGTGTTAAGAAATGAAATGGGGCATAGGTATTATACAGATAAAGATATTAATGTATTTAAAAATATTAAAAATTTAAAAGAAAAAGGGCTTCAACTTAGAGCTATAAAAATGGAAATTGCTAATATGAAGGATGGGACAAGCAATTTATTTAAAGACCATGAAATAAATATATCAGATTCTAGTAATAAAAAAGTAAAACAGTTTCAAATTATGATGAAAGAGTTATTTAAAGAAGCATTAATGGAATATAATGACCTATTAAAAGAAGAATTAAAAAATGAATTAAAACATGAAATTTCTGTGCATATTAAATCTTTAGAAGAAGATTATAAAGAAAAAGAAAAAATGAGATATAGAAAATTAGATGAAGCAATAAGGGAAGTTCAAAATATGAGAAAAGAAACAGCAACATCTGTAGCTATCAAAGTAAAAAAACCTTGGTATAAGCAAATTATTGGTAAATAAAAAATCGCCACTAGAAGATCTAGGGCGATTTAATTTTTATTTAAGCTTGATTTGGAGCACCTACAGGACATACATCTGCACAAGCTCCGCATTCAATACATTCATCTGCGTTGATTACGTATTTCCCATCTCCTTCGGAAATACATGAAACTGGACATTCTGGTTCACAAGCTCCGCAGCTTATGCAATCATCATTTATTACGTAAGCCATAAATACACCTCCTAAGAATAAGTATAAGCATATTGTATACCAATTATTTTGTGTTGACAAGAGTAATTTTTAAATTATTACTCTTCCCAGAGTATAATATTATTGTTTTTCTTGGACTTTTTTATATCTATAATTCTTTGATTAGAAGAACCTCTATATAATAAGGTTAAGTCCTTTTTTTCTAAAATAAAAGGACCATCAATTAATACATCTATTTGTTCTAAAAATTCATTCCATAAAGGATTATTTTCATTAAGAAGTTGTTCGTAGGTATACCCAGTATAAGTCCATACATCCCAACCTATACTATGGCAAAACCTAGCTATTTCACTGCAGGCTTTTGGCTGAATAAAAGGTTCTCCGCCAGAAAAAGTAATTCCTTTTTGTAATTTTATATTTTTTAACTTCTCAATAATCTCTTCTGTTGAAGTTTCAAAACCTCCATTTAAGGGATGAGTTTCTGGATTATGGCATCCTAAACAATTATGGTTACAACCTTGAGTCCAAATAACAGTTCTAAGTCCTGGACCATCCACTATACTGTCATGAGTTATGGAAGAAGCAAGCCTTATTTTCATTTTATCCCCCCTAGAAATTTATATAAATCAAATTATATATAAAAACACTTTACATTATAAAAATAACATAAATAATATAAAATATAAAATTATACTTTTAATTTGTATTTTTTAAATATATTTTTTGCCATTTCAATTGTTTCAGCTGAAGGGGTAGGAGTATTTTTTAAACTATAAGAATATCCTAATTCTTCCCATTTGTATTCTCCCATTTTATGAAAAGGAAGAATTTCTACTTTTTCAATATTAGTTAATGTGGATAAAAAATTAGCCAAAGCCTCTATATGGGCTGGATTGTCAGTTAAATTGGGAACAAGAACATAACGTACCCACATAGGTTTATTAATATCTGAAAGATATTGTGCCATTTTTAATGTAGGTTCATTGGAAACTCCAGTTAAATCTTTATATAAATCAGGGTCAAAGGATTTAATATCTAATAGAACAAGGTCTGTATATTTAAGTACTTCTTTAACATTTTCTAGAGGAATGTATCCAGAGGTATCTAGAGCTGTATGAATACCTTCTTCTTTACATCTACGAAATAATTCTTTTGCAAACTTTGGCTGCATTAGAGGTTCGCCACCAGTTAATGTAACGCCACCTTTTGAAAAATTTATATAAGATTTGTATTTTTTTATATCCTCAATTAACTCATCAACAGTAATTTCTTGGCCATGGGATATATTCCAAGTATCAGGATTATGACAATATTTACATCTAAGAGGACATCCTTGAGAAAAAATTACGTATCTAATACCAGGGCCATCTACAGTTCCACAAGTTTCGATAGAATGAATTTTACCGGTTATACTCATAATAAGGCTCCTTTCCATAAGAATGAAGGAGAAGGTTTTTATTTCCTTCTCCTAATAATTTGCATACCTTATTTTAAAAATAAATTTTTAATTTTTATATATTTTAATGTTAGAGGGGATAAAAATTAGTCTAATTATTATATTTTAATTTATTATTTGGGAAGGGTAAATATATCTTAAAATCTATTATGGAAAGTTCTATTAATAACATCTAATTGTTGTTCTCTTGTAAGTTTTATAAAGTTAACAGCGTATCCAGAAACACGAATTGTAAGTTGAGGATATTTTTCAGGATGATCCATAGCATCAAGTAATGTTTCTCTATCAAGCACATTAACATTAATATGATGTCCTTCATCGTGGAAATATCCATCAAGTATACCAACTAAGTTATTTATTTTTTCATCTTCAGTTTTTCCTAAAGCTTTAGGAACGATAGAGAAAGTATATGAAATACCATCTTCAGCATGTTGATAAGGAAGCTTAGCAACAGAAGCCATAGAAGCAATAGCTCCTTTTTTATCTCTTCCGTGCATAGGATTAGCACCAGGAGCAAAAGGTTCGCCAGCTTTTCTTCCATCAGGAGTATTTCCTGTCTTTTTACCATATACAACATTAGAAGTAATAGTTAAGATAGATAATGTTGGAATAGAATCACGATAAGTTTTGTGTTTTCTTAACTTATTCATAAATCTTTTTACTATGTCACAAGCAATAGAATCTACTCTATCATCGTTATTACCAAATGCAGGATAATCTCCTTCTACTTCATAATCAACAGCTAAACCATCTTCATTTCTTATTACTTTAACCTTAGCGTATTTTATTGCAGATAAAGAGTCAGCTACAACGGATAATCCAGCAATACCACAAGCAGAAGTACGAAGAATATCTTTATCATGTAAAGCCATTTGAAGTTTTTCATAAGCATATTTATCATGCATATAATGAATGATATTTAATGTGTTAATATATAATTGAGATAACCAATCCATAATTTGGTCAAATTTACTCATCACTTCATCATAATCAAGATATTCAGAAGTAATAGGTGCAAACTTAGGAGCAACTTGTTCTCCGCTTTTTTCATCTTTACCACCGTTAATAGCGTATAAAAGGGCTTTAGCTAAGTTAGCACGAGCTCCAAAGAATTGCATTTGTTTACCAATTCTCATGGCAGATACACAGCAAGCAATTCCATAGTCATCTCCATACCATCTTCTCATTAAATCATCATTTTCATATTGAATAGAACTAGTATTTATAGATATTTTAGCACAGAATTTTTTAAAGTTTTCTGGTAATCTTTCAGACCATAAAACTGTTAAGTTTGGTTCTGGAGCAGGACCTAAATTATTTAAAGTATGAAGAATACGGAAACTAGATTTAGTTACAAGGGTTCTTCCATCTTCACCCATACCACCTATAGATTCAGTAACCCAAGTTGGATCTCCAGAAAATAATTCATTATAGGCAGGAGTTCTAAGGAATCTAACCATTCTTAATTTCATAACAAAATGGTCTATTAGTTCTTGAGCTTGTTCTTCTGTTAAAACTCCTTCTTTTAAATCTTTTTCAATATATATATCAAAGAAAGTAGATACACGTCCTAAAGACATTGCAGCTCCATCTTGTTCTTTAATAGCTCCTAAATATGCAAAATAAGTCCATTGAATTGCTTCTTTTGCATTAGCTGCAGGACGACTGATATCAAATCCATAGCTTTTAGCCATTTCTTTTAAGTCATTTAAAGCCTTAATTTGTTCTGTTATTTCTTCACGAAGACGAATAAGGGGGCTTTCCATATATTCCATTTCTAAAAGTTTCTTTTCGTTTTGTTTTTCTTCTATTAATCTATCCACCCCATAAAGTGCAACTCTTCTATAATCGCCAATAATACGTCCTCTACCATAAGCGTCAGGAAGTCCAGTTATAATACCAGTATGTCTTGCCTTTCTCATATCTTCTGTATAGGCATCAAATACTCCATCATTATGAGTTTTTCTATATGTCTTAAAAATTTTGCGAGTTTCTGGGTCAAGTTCATATCCATAAGCATCTAGAGCTTTTTCTACTACACGAATTCCACCAAAAGGCATAATTCCTCTTTTAAGGGGTTTATCTGTTTGGAATCCTACAATTTGTTCTAATTCTTTATCAAGATATCCAGGACCGTGGGAAGTAATACTAGAAGGAATTTTTGTTTCAACATCTAAAATTCCTTTTTCTCTTTCCTTTTTCATTAATTCTAGCACTTCGTCCCAAAGTTTTTTAGTTCTTTTTGTTGGACCTGCAAGAAAAGAATCGTCTCCTTCATAAGGAGTATAATTTCTTTGTATAAAATCCCTTACATCAATTTCTTTCATCCAATTACCTTCATTAAAACCTTTCCATTCCTCAAACATAGAAAAGCCTCCTTTAAAAAAATAATTCGTTTCATTGTTATTATTTTAACATATAAATGATATTATTTTATCATTTAGGTATATTATACATGAATACTGTATACACGTCAAGAGTTATTTAAAATAATAATTATTATTAAGATGTCAAACAGTAATGAATAAATCAATAAAAACTTTAATTTTTAAAAAGCTAAATAAATAAAAATAATAATCAATATCATTAAAAACAGATTTAAATTAAAAAAATATAGAATAAAATTCGACAAATCATTAACGATTTATATGTTTAGAAAAGCATAATAATATTTAATTTAAATTAAGAATTTATATGATATTGTCATATATGGATTTAAGAACTATAATAATAATGTTAAAATTTTATCTGATTATTATACGAGGTAAATATTTAGTTATTTATTAAAAATTAACAAAGAAATCAAAGACATAATGTGTTTGAATGGTATGATAAAGGATGATAAAATAACAAAAGGGGAGGTGTATTATGAAAATAGACAAGGATAATTCTCTTCCTATTTACATACAGTTAAAAGATATTATAGAAAAACAAATTTCAGAAGGCATTTTACAGCCAGGACAAAAAATTCCTTCTGAACGGCAATTAAGTGAAGAATATAAAATAAGTCGTATGACGACAAGACAAGCAATAAATGAATTGGTAAAAGAAGGGAAATTATATAGAGAAAAAGGAAGAGGAACTTTTGTATCTTCTCCTAGATTTCTTCAAGAAAATATGATGAGTTTTACAGAAACTATAAAATCTCAAGGGTATAATCCAGAAACTAATGTTTTAGAGTTTGAAACAGTAAGAAATTTAAAAGATATAAGTAAAAAGTTAGATACTCCTAAAGAACAAATATATTATAAGATAAAAAGACTTAGATTTGCAGATTTAATTCCTGTAGCCTTAGAAACAGTTTATATACCAAAAAACTATTGTGAAGATTTGGATAAATATAATTTGGCTACAGATTCTTTATATAATATTTTAACTAAAGAATATCATCATTCTATAAGTTCTACTTTTTCTACTTTGGAAGCTATTTTATCGGATAAAATGATGATGAAGATTTTTCAAGTTAATAAGGCCATTCCCTTGTTGAAAGCGGAGGGAATTACAAGAACTGAAGAAGGTAAAAATTTATTTTATGAGATATCTTATTATAGATCGGATATATATACATATAAAGTTAACATATATAGAAAAAAGACTGGATGGGGATAATTATGAATAAGACTATTTTTGTTTTTGGGCATTTAAATCCTGATACAGATTCTATTTGTTCTGCTATTGCTTATGCAAATTTAAAAAAGGAATTAGGATATAAAAATGTTCAAGCAGCAAGGTTAGGGAAAATAAATAAGGAAACAACTTATGCTTTAAATTATTTTAAAGTAGAACCTCCCAAATTATTAGATAATGTAGAACCTCAAGTAATGGATTTGAATTTTTATTCTACAGATGTAGTTCATAAAGAAGAACCTATAAAAACAGTATGGGAGCTAATGAAAAAAAGTAAAAGGAGTATGTTTCCAGTAGTAAATGAAGAAAACAGACTAAATGGGATAGTATCTATCACAGATATTGCCAGAACATATATGGAATTTGAAGATGAAACGGCCATAAATAATAATAAAACTAAGTTTTCTAATTTATTAAATGTATTAGAAGGAGAAATTATATATGGGAATTATCCATATGAATATATTGAAGGGAATATATATACAGATTCTACTTTAGAGGAAGATAAAAAGCTTAAAAAAGGAGATATAGTAATAACAGGTAATTTTAAAAAACTTAACAAAGCAGTAATAAAATCTGGAGCAGGATGTGTTATTGTAGCAGGAGGAGAAATTTCTGATAAACTTTATAAGATGGGAAAAGAAGTTAATTGTGCCATAATTAAAGTTCCACATAGTTTTTTTAAAACAATAAAATTAATTAATCAGAGTATTCCTGTATCTTATATTATGAAAAAACATAATTTAATTTATTTTCAAATGGATGATTATGTATATGAAATTAAGGAAATTATGCAAAGTTCAAGATACAGAAATTTTCCAGTAGTAGATTCTCAGGGAAGAGTAAAAGGAATTATATCTAGAAGACATTTAGTAGATATAAATAGAAAACAAGTTATCTTAGTAGATCATAATGAAAGAGGACAGTCAATAAAAGGTTTGGAGAAAGCTGATATATTAGAAATAATAGACCATCATAGAGTAGCAGATATTTATACTATGTCTCCTTTATATTTTAGAGCAGAACCTTTAGGTTGTACTGCTACTATTATTTCAAAAATGTATAGAGAAAATAATATAACTCCTACAAAATCTATGGCAGGACTTATGTTAAGTGCTATTTTATCAGATACTCTTTTATTTAAATCTCCTACTTGTACAGAAGAAGATAAAAAAGAAGCTGAGATTCTTGCTAAATTAGCTGAAGTAGATATAAAAACCTATGGAATGGACCTTATTACAGCAGGAACTTCCTTAGAAGGAAAAACTGCAGAAGAAATATATTATACAGACATGAAAAAGTTTGTATTTGGGAAATATAATGTTGCTATATCACAGATAAATACAGCAGATTTTAAGGGTGTATTTAATTTAATTAAAGATATAAAGAAAATTATGAATAAATTATGTGAAGTAGAAAAATTTGATTTAGCTCTTTTAATGGTAACAGATATTGTTTTAGGAGGAACGGAATTAATTGTCGTAGGAAAAAGAAAAGAATTAGTAGTAGAAGCTTTTGGCATGAATAGTAAAGATGAGAGCATATTCCTTCCAGGAGTATTATCAAGAAAAAAACAAGTTGTTCCAAAACTTATGAATGCAGCACAATAGTTAATAAATAATTAGCTAGATTTTCTATTGCATTATATCTATTAATTAAGATATAATAAAAAAGAAAAATAAAAATACTTATTTTATATATAAAGGAGGATGTAATATGGCTGCTAAAATAACAAAGGATATGATTATTGCAGATATAATTGCTATAGATAGAGGACTTATTCCTATCTTAATGGAAGCAGGTATGCATTGTATTGGATGCCCTTCATCTCAAGGAGAAACATTAGAAGAAGCAGGAATGGTTCATGGACTTAATGTAGATGAAGTAGTAGAAAAAATGAATGAGTATTTAGCAAATAAATAAAAAGCTGGTGCGTATGCACCAGCTTTTTATTTTTAAGCTAAATGTTTTTTTAGAATTTCGATAGCATTATTTTTAATCATAAGTTCTCCGTGTTCATTTAAAAATTCTTCGCTTAAAGGAGATGATTTATGTTTTTCTCCATATTCACTTAAAATAGCTTCTATGTGATTAGTATTAGAAGTTATAAAATAGTTTTTATGAAGGACAAGAAAATATTTCCCATTATTTATGTCTTTATATAAAGAATTGATACCACAATATAGTGAATAAATACGAGATGAAACATGTACCACATCATTTAAAGTGTTAAAAGAATAAATTAACAAATTATTAGTTTCAACTTTTTCTTCTACCCCAGTTTTTTTCTTAAAAGTACGAGTATTAGGTTTAGGACGAAAAGCATTTAATTTTTCTTCAATTTCTTCAGGATTTTCAACTTTAGTTACAATAATCATAATGCTATCCATAGAAAGAGGAACAGCTTCAATCATTAAAGGAGCGTTTTCCACATCAAAACCATATTCTTCAAAAGCTGCTTCCATCATATCTCTAAATAAATCTTGAGCTTTTTTAGAACCATAAGCTAATTCACTAATTTTTATGTCTCTATGCTTAAGATCTGCTTGATTTAAGATAATTTTAATTTGTGTATCACTAATTTTTTCTATTTTCACAAGCATCACTTCCAATCTAATTTAATTACAAATATAATTATATGTATAGTATATAGATATTGAGGGAAAATGTAAAGAGGGGAAAAATGTAACTTTAAAATCGAACATTTAATAACTATTCAAAAAAAATATTCGATATATATTGATTTTCTTTTTCTTTTTTGATATTCTTATGAAGAATTGTGTATTTATTATGGTGTTATTACTTTAGCACTCTATATGATTGAAGTAATGGAAAGGGGCGATTTTATGCCAGCTAAAGTTGTTATAGGAGCTCAATGGGGAGATGAAGGTAAAGCTAAAATCATTGATATTTTATCTGAGGAAGCGAATGTAGTGGTTCGTTCCCAAGGTGGAAATAATGCAGGTCATACGGTATCCGTAAATGGAGAAGTATATAAATTTCATCTTGTTCCTTCAGGTATATTATATCCAGGTACTATTTGTGTAGTAGGGAATGGTGTAGTAGTAGACCCTAAAGGCATATTAGAAGAAATTGATATGTTAGTTTCTAGGGGTATTTCTGTTTCAAATTTAAAAATTGATTTAAGAGCACATGTAGTTATGCCTTATCATAAAGCCTTAGATGGAATTAAGGAAAAATATAGAGGTAAAAAAGATATAGGTACTACTAAAAAAGGTATAGGTCCTTGTTATATGGATAAGGCAGAACGCAGTGGCATTCGTATAGGTGATTTTCTTTATCCTGAAATTTTCAAGGAAAAAGTTAGAGAAAATGTAAAAATTAAAAATGCTATTATATCAAAAGTATATGAAAGTGATGAGGTATTTAATGCCGAAGAAATAATAAAAGAATATATGGAATATGGAGAAAGATTAAAACCATTTTTAACTGATACAACAGCTATTATATATGAGGCTATTAAAGAAGGAAAAGAGGTATTATTTGAAGGAGCTCAAGGAACTCTTTTAGATATAGATTTAGGAACATATCCTTATGTTACTTCTTCACATCCTATTACGGGAGGAGTTTGTGTTGGAGCAGGTATAGGTCCTACTATGATAGATGAATGTATAGGAGTTATGAAAGGCTATGTAACAAGAGTAGGAAAAGGTCCATTTCCAACAGAACTCTTTGATGAGGATGGAGATAGAATTAGAGAAGTAGGAAAAGAATATGGAACAACTACAGGAAGACCAAGAAGATGTGGTTGGTTTGATGCTGTGATAGGAAGATTTGCAGTTAGAACTAGTGGACTTACAGCTATTGCATTAAATAAAATAGATGTATTATCAAATATTCCAGTAATTAAAATTTGTACTGCTTATAAAAAGGGAAATGAAATTATAAAAGAATTTCCAGCTCATTTAGAAGATTTAAAGCAATGCGAGCCAGTATATGAAGAGCTAGAAGGTTGGGGAGATATAAGTCATATAAGAAGATATGAAGATTTCCCAGAAGCTGTTAAAAAATATATAAAAAGAATAGAAGAACTTTGCGGAGCCAAGGTTACTATGGTAGGAGTAGGGCCATCAAGAGAACAAAATATAAATATATAAGAACGGTTTATGACCGTTCTTTTTATTTTACATTGAAGAATAATTTTTTGTATAATAGAAAATATATTAAATATGAATAAATAAGGGGTGATAATATGTATGATATGATTATAATAGGAGCAGGTCCTGCAGGTATGGCAGCCGCAATTTATGCTGGAAGAGCTAAATTAAATGCTCTTATGTTTGAAAAAGAGTTTCCTGGAGGCCAGGTTACAAAAACCTATGAGGTAGCTAATTATCCTGGAATTGCTGATGTAATAGGCCCAGAACTTGCTATTAAAATGCAAGAACATGCTAAAGAATATGGTATAGAACCAGTAGTAGAAGAAGTCATAGAAATAGATGTAGAAGGAAAAGTTAAAAAAGTTAAAACTAAAAATAAAGTATATAAAGCAAAAACTCTTTTATTAGGAATGGGAGCTAATTGGAGAGAATTAGGTGTTCCGGGAGAAAAAAAATTAAAAGCCCGGGGAGTATCCTATTGTGCTACTTGTGATGGAGCATTTTTTAATGGTAAAAATACTGTAGTAGTAGGAGGAGGGAATACAGGAGTAGAAGATGCAATTTTACTAGCTAAATTTTCTCCTAAGGTTTATTTAATACAGGACTTACCTCATCTTACAGCTCAAAAAATTTTACAAAACAATCTTTTTGCTCTAGAAAATGTAGAAGTGCTTACAAATCATAAAGTATTAGAAATATTAGGGGAAGATAAAGTATCAGGAATTAAGATACAAAATAAAGAAAGTGGAGAAGAAAGAGTATTAGATGTAGAAGGAGTTTTTATAGCAGTTGGAATGACTCCTAATTCTGATATTGCAAAAGGAAAGGTAGAAATTAACCAATGGGGATATATAAAAGCTAATGAAAATTGTGAAACTAATGTCCCAGGAGTATATGCTATAGGAGATGTTAGAGAAAAGAGTTTAAGACAAATTATAACAGCAACGGCTGATGGAGCTATAGCAGTATCAGCAGCAGAAAAATATATATTAGAAAATTATTAATAAAAAGATAGTATACCATTTATACAGGTATACTATTTTTTTATTATTTCTTGTAAAAAAATGTTTAATTATATGATATAATAGAGAAACATATTAAAAAGGGGGGATATTTTGAGGAAAAGAAAAATAAGATTCATAAGTTTATTCTTTATTTTAGGAATTATAATATTAATATTTATGATTAAAAAGTATATGCCTAATTTTAGGGTAGTTTCTGTACAAGAAGTATTCAATAATTTTGGAGGAGAAAAAACAGGATTAATTCTTGGTAAAGATATAATTGTTATGGAAAATGAGCCTAAAATTATTGATGAAGAAATTTTTCTTCCCTTTGATTTTGTAAAAGAGTATGTAGATCCTTATATATTTTGGGATGAAGAGGTTGAAAAGTTAACTATTACAACAAAAAATAAAGTTATTCGTATGAAAACAGATGAATTAACATATTATGTGAATCAACAACCTTTAACATTACAGCTTCCCCTTAGAAAGTTTGGGGATGTACCTTATATATCTTTTTCTTTTTTAAAGGATTTATTTAATATAGAAGCTAATTATAATGAAGAAAATAACATTGTTATTATGGATTATACAACTGATGTAAAAAAGATAGGAGAAATTATAACAAAAAAAGCTCCTATTCGTTATGAAGGGAATATTAAAAGTCCTATATTAAAAAAGTTAATTTTAGAAGATAAGGTTAGAATTTTTGAAGAAAATGAAGATTGGTATTATGTTAGAACTGAAGATGGAATCATTGGATATATTGCGAAAAAACATATAGGGAATATAGAGACTATACAAGGAGAAGAATTAGAAGTAGAAGATATAAGTCCTTCATGGAAACCGGTAGAGGGTAAAATAAATTTAGTTTGGGATCAAGTATTTAAGCCAGAAGATAGTGAAGCATCTTATAAATTTAATGAAATAAAAGGACTTGATGTATTATCTCCTAGTTGGTTTTCTATAGAAAATGAAAATGGAGATTTGAAAAATATAGCTAGTAAAAAATATGTAGATTGGGCTCATAGTAAAGGATATCAAGTATGGGCTATGATTACTAATCCTTTTACAGATTCTGACCTTACTCATAAAGTTTTGAGTAATACAGATAAAAGAGAAAACATTATAAAACAGCTTTTAGCTTTTGCATCTTTATATGATTTAGATGGAATAAATATAGATTTTGAAAGTTTAAGAACGGAAACAGGAGAATATTATGTACAATTTATAAGAGAATTAACTCCTCTTTTAAAAGAACAGGGATTAGTAGTATCTGTTGATATGTATGTGCCATCAGGATGGACTAGGCATTATAATCGTGCTGAAGTAGGTAAGGTAGTGGATTATATTATAGTTATGGCTTATGATGAGCATTGGAGTACATCTCCTGAAAGTGGTTCTGTGGCTTCTATTGGTTGGGTTGAAGAAGGAATAAAAAATACCTTAGAGGAAGTGCCAAAAGAAAAAGTAATATTAGGACTTCCTTATTATACAAGGCTTTGGAAGGAAGAAATAATAGATGGAGAAATACAGGTTTCTTCTAGAGCCTATGGAATGGCAAGAGGGGAAAATATTTTAAAAGAAAATAATGTAGAACCTGTTTGGTTAGAGGATATAGGTCAATATTATGGAGAATATAAAGAAGGTGATATAACCTATAAAATTTGGCTTGAAGAAGAAAGATCTATAGAAGAAAAAGTTAAGCTAGTAGATAAATATGATTTAGCAGGAGTAGCTGGTTGGAAAAGAGGATTAGAAAAAGAAGAAATATGGGATGTATTATATGAGTATTTAAAAAATTAAGCGGATGTAATTAATATCCCATAATTTATTCAATATAAAAAACTCCTTTCTGGTTTTATTGTTTTATATAATTATTACCAGAAAGGAGTAATTATTTTCGTTTAAGCACAGATTTTTTTACACTACTAGATATCTCATTTTTATTTCATTAATAATTCTTGAATTTGTTCTACCTGTTCTTCTGTTATTATTCCTTCTTCTACTAATTCTTCGAATAAAGGTTTATTTTCTTCTTTATTTTTTTCTAAATAAGCTCTTTTTTCTTCTTCTGTCATAGATTGAATGCTTTGTATTTCTGCTTGTCTTTCTTCTTCTTTTTCTTGATTAAATGCTTCCCATGCAGTAGCTTCATCTTCTGTTATTATTCCTTCTTCTAATGCTAAACTAATAATATTTCGAAATCCTTGTTGATTTTTTTGTTGTGGCATTGTTAATTTAATTTCTTCAGCCTGTTCTTCTGTTATTATTCCTGCTTCTACTAATTCTTCAAGTAAAGATTTATTTTCTTCTTTATTTTCTACTAAATAAGCTTGTCTTTCTTCTTCTGTCATAGATTGAATGCTTTGTATTTCTGCTTGTCTTTCCTCTTCTTTTTCTTGAACAAATGCTTCCCATGCAGTAGCTTGTTCTTGAGTTATAATTCCTTTTTCTATTAAATTTGATAAATTAAATCCTTGATTGTTTCTTATCATATTATTTACATTAACTGTAGGGCGTATAGGTTGTTGATTAGCAACATTTAAATTTAAAGCAAAAATATTAGAAGCACATGATAAAGTTAAACCTCCAGCAATAACCATACTTAATAAACTTTTTTTATTCATTTGTATCTCCCTTTCTTTATTTTTTATTTATTTACATTGACATTATGAATTATCGTTGTCACAATTTTGTTACAATAATTTAAATATTTCATGTATTTTATTTTAATAGATAGGTTGTTGAATAACTAAAATTACTATGTAAATAGTTGTCACTTAATATTATCATGTTAAATACCAACCAAAGACAATTATCTAGAAATGACGATTAATATAATCATAATATTTAACGTTATAAAATATAATTCTTTGAAAATTGTTAAAATATTTATGTTAAAAAATATATAACTAGTTTTGGTCATATATATTATTAATAAGAATAAAATATAATAACATAAGATATATTGGGGTGAAGATATGAATTTACATGTTAAAACTCCTAAGATTTATGTTGCTATTGGAATAATTTTAGTAATTTTTTTAGGTTATAATATATATGCAACTAGGACAGTAAGTACTTTTGCATTGCCTACTGCTAAACGAGTGATAGTTATTGACCCGGGGCATGGAGGATTTGACCCAGGAAAGTTGGGAACTAACGGAGTACATGAAAAAGATATTAATCTTGCAATAGCCTTAAAACTCCAATCATATTTAGAACAAAGTGGAGCTTATGTAATTATTACAAGAAATACTGATGAAGGATTAAATGAAGAAGGGGATACAAATAAAAAAAGTTCAGATATGAGAAGAAGAAAGGAATTAATTAATAGTAGTGAGGCAGATATATTAATTAGTATTCATCAAAACAGTTTTACTCAATCTAAATATAAAGGAGCACAAGTGTTTTATCATGGCCATTCCAAAGAAGGGGAAAGATTAGCAAAATCTATTCAAAATAAATTTAAAGAATTTGTAGATGCTACTAATAAAAGAGAAGCAAAAGCAAATACAGATTATTATATTTTAAGAACTACCGAGATACCAGCAGTTATTGTAGAATGTGGTTTTTTAAGTAATCCAGAAGAAGAAGCTAATCTAAATAATGAAATTTATCAAGAAAAGGTAGCTTGGGCTATATATGCGGGGATAGTTGATTATTTTAATAATGCAGAAGAAATGAATGATGATAAATAAATATAAATTTTAAAAATCCTCTTTACAAATTTTTGATATTTTCATATAATATAAAAAAGTAAAAATTTTAAAATCGATGATTAGAAAGAGTACTTTTAGGGTTTTGTTTCAGCGAGCCGGCGTTTGGTGTGAGGTCCGGTACAAAGTCCTTTAAGGAATGGTTCTAGGAGATGCTAGGTGAAATGTAAAAGAGTAGCCGATGCCGGGGCCTCCCGTTATAGAGGAAAGATATCGAGCGTAAGCTCCGTATCGGATTAGTAATACTTAAATGTATTGGGTGGCTAAATAAGACATTTGTCCCAAAGGATGAATGTCTTTTTTTATTTAAACCTAATACTTTAAGATATTGGGTGGCATAGCGAAGTAAATCCTTCGTCCCAATTTGGGGCGAAGGATTTTTTAGTTAATAATTTGTTTAGGAGGAATGATATGGAATTTAAAGTATATTTAAAACAATTAGAAGGAGATAGTTATACTCCTATAACTTTATTTCAAAAATATGTAGGATGTGAAAAAGGTTTTTTACTAGAAAGTAATCACGAAGAAAAGGGAAGATATTCCTTTATAGCAAAAAATCCTTTTGCAGAATTAAAAGGAATGGATAAAAAAATTATTATAAAGGAAGGTGATAAGATAACAGAAAAAAATGGGAAGATAATGAATATATTAAGGGAGTATATGTCAAATTTCAAAATAAAAAATCATAGTTCTATTCCCTTTGCAGGAGGTGCAGTAGGAACAGTAGGATACGATATTGTAAGGCAATATGAAAAATTACCAAAACCCAATAAAGATACTATAAAAGTTCCGGATGTTCATCTTATGTTTACTAAGGAAATCATAGCTTATGATAATTTAAAAGAGCAGGTTTTTCTTATGGTTTTAGAAGAAGATAATGAAGAAGGAAAGAAAAAAGCAGAAGAAAAAATAGCTTATATGGAAAGAGAATTGCAAAATAAACAAGAGATAGATATTCCCCGATTTGATAATAAAAATATTAAAAAAATCACTAGTAATATGACTGATGAAGAATATATGGATAAAGTTAAAAAAGCAAAAAAATATATATACGAAGGAGATATATTTCAAGTAGTTCTTTCTAAAAGATGGGTTGTAGAAGCTGATATAGATTCTTTCTTGCTTTATAGAAAACTTAGAAAACTTAATCCATCACCCTATCTTTTTTACTTAAATTTTGGAGAATACCAAGTAATAGGAAGTTCTCCTGAAATGCTAGTAGAGCTTAGAAAGGATAAGATTTATAACTGTCCTATTGCAGGGACAAGAAAAAGAGGAAAAGATAAAAAAGAAGATGAACTACTATCTAAGGAATTATTAAATGATGAAAAAGAAAAAGCAGAACATATTATGCTAGTAGATTTAGCAAGAAATGATATGGGAAGAGTAGCAAAAATAGATTCTGTTTCTGTTAAAAATTTTATGGAAGTGCATTATTATTCCCATGTAATGCATTTAGTATCTTTAGTGGAAGGAACTAAAAAGGAAGGAGAAGATGCTTTTTCTATACTTCATTCCTTTTTGCCAGCAGGAACCTTATCAGGAGCTCCTAAAATTCGTGCTATGGAAATAATAGATGAATTAGAAGAAGAAAAAAGAGGTATATATGGAGGAGCTGTTGGATATTTTGGTTTTGATGGTGATATGGATATGTGTATTGCTATTAGAACTATGATTAAAAAAGAAGGGAGAATATATATGCAAGCAGGAGCAGGGATTGTAGCTGATTCAGACCCTAAAAAAGAAAATGAAGAATCTGAAAATAAAGTGAAAGCCTTATTAAAGGTTTTAGAATAGGAGGGTAATATGGTTTTATTAATAGATAATTACGATTCTTTTACTTATAACTTATATCAATATATAGGTAGATATGAAAAAAATATAAAAGTAGTAAGGAATGATGAAATATCTATAGAAGAAATAGAAGATATAAATCCTGATTATATTGTTTTATCTCCAGGGCCTAAAACGCCAAAAGAAGCAGGAATTTGTGTTGATGTAGTAAAAAGATTTTATAAAAAAATACCTATACTTGGTATTTGCCTGGGACATCAATGTATAGGAGCAGCCTTTAAAGCTAAGATAGTCCATGCTAAAAAATTATTCCATGGAAAATCCAGCATAATAATGCATAAGGGTACTAGGATTTTTAAAGGAATAAAAAATCCTATGAAAGCAGCAAGATATCATTCTTTAGCAGTAGATATTAATACTATACCAGATTGTTTTGAAGTTGCAGCTACCACAGAAGATAAGGAAGTAATGGCAATATTTCATAAAGAATATCCTCTATTTGGACTACAATTTCATCCAGAGTCTATATATACACCTGATGGTATGAAAATAATAGAAAATTTTTTAAGAAAGGAAGATGAGCTATGTTAAGAGAAGCTGTAGAAACCTTATTGGAAGGGAAAGATTTAACAGAAAATCAAATGATAGAAGCTATGGAAAGTATTATGAATGGGGAAGCTACTAATACTTTAATAGGCAGTTTTTTAACAGCTCTTAAGATAAAAGGTGAAACCCCTGAAGAAATTACAGGGGGAGCTAAAGTAATGAGAAAAAAAGCAGAAAAAATAGATTTAGAAGGCCTTTATACTTTAGATACTTGCGGAACAGGTGGTGATGGAGCAGGAACTTTTAATATATCAACTGCAGTAGCGTTTATAGCAGCTTCAGCAGGGATTTATGTAGTAAAACATGGAAATCGTTCAGTGTCTAGTAAAAGTGGAAGTGCTGATGTATTAGAAGCATTAGGAGTTAATATATCCCTCACTCCAAAACAAGTAGAAGAATGTATAAAAGCTCAAAATATAGGATTTTTATTTGCTCCAACATTTCATAAGGCAATGAAATATGCCCTAGGGCCAAGAAAAGAATTAGGATTTAGAACTATATTTAATGTTTTAGGTCCTCTTACTAATCCAGCAGAAGCAAAAGCTCAAGTTATGGGTGTATTTGATGATAGCTTAACAGAAATTATGGCTAGAGTACTTTTAAACTTAGGAGTAGAACATGCTATGGTAGTCCATGGAATGGATGGATTAGATGAGATAACTATAACTGATAAAACAAAAGTAACAGAATTAAAAAATAAGGAAATAAATACTTATTTTATATCTCCAGAACAATATGGAATAGAAAAAGGGAAAAAAGAAGATTTAGTAGGAGGGGATGCTAAAGAAAATGCAGAAATTATAATGAATATATTAAAAGGCGAGAAAGGGCCTAAAAGAGATATTGTTCTTTTAAATAGTGGAGCAGCCCTTTATGTAGGCAAAAAAGCAAAATCTATAGAAGAAGGAATAAATATGGCTAAAAAATTAATAGATGAAGGTTATGCCCTTAATAAATTAGATGAATTTAGAGAATATACTAGGAGGTTTTTATGATACTAGATAAAATTGTAGAAAAGAAAAAAGAAAGATTAGAAGAACTAAAAAAAAATATAAGTATTTCTGTTCTAGAAGAAAAAATAAAAACACAAAAAATTCCTAAATCTTTTTATAAAGCTATGACAAAACCAGGGCTTTCAATTATAGGGGAGATAAAAAAAGCTTCCCCATCTAAGGGAATAATAAAGGAAAACTTTAAACCTATAGAAATAGCAAAGGAATATGAAACCTGCGTTGATGCTATTTCAATTTTAACAGAAGAAGATTTTTTCTTAGGGTCTAAAGAATATCTTAAGGAAGTTAATAAAGAAGTAAAATTACCTTTACTTAGAAAAGATTTTATAATAGATCCTATTCAAATTTATGAAGCAAGAGCTTTAGGAGCTAGTGCAGTTCTTCTTATAGCAGCTATATTAGATGATTATAAATTAAAAGAATTTATTAATATCACCCATTCCCTTTATATGGACGCTTTAATAGAAGTTCATGATGAAGTTGAATTAGAAAGGGTGCTTAATACTAATGGAGCAATAATAGGTATTAATAATAGAAATTTAAAGAATTTTAGTGTGGATATAAATACTACAATAAAACTTAGAAATAAAATTCCAAAAGATAAAGTAGTTATAAGTGAAAGTGGAATTTTAACTAAAGAAGATATAATAAAACTTAAAAAAGCTGAAATAAATGGGATTTTAGTTGGAGAAAGTTTTATGAAATCAGAAAATATTAGAAAAAAAGCTGAGGAGTTTAAAAATGCTTATAATACCTAAAATTAAGATTTGTGGTTTAAAAAAGTTAGAACAAATACATATGATAAATAAATATGAAGTAGATTATGTAGGGTTTGTATTTGCAAAAAGTAAAAGACAAATAAGTCCGAAGACTGCAAAAGAAATGAAATTAGCTTTAAGAGAGGATATAAAGGCTGTGGGAGTATTTGTTGATACTCCTATAGAAGAAGTAAATAAAATAGCTAAGTATTGTAATTTAGATATAGTTCAACTTCATGGAAGGGAAACGCCTAAAGAATGTGAACAGTCTATAGTTCCTGTATGGAAGGCATTCTCTGTTAAAGAAAAACTAGAACTTAATTTAATAGATGAATATAAAAAAGTATCAGGTTTTTTATTTGATAGTAGTAGAGGGGGGTCTGGAAAAACTTTTGATTGGGATTTAATAAAAGGAATTTCAAAATCTTATTTTACGATTTTAGCTGGAGGATTAAATATTGATAATATAGAAAATGCCATAAAAAAAGTTAACCCTCATGTAATAGATGTAAGTTCTGGAGTAGAAACTAATGGAGAAAAAGATGAAGAAAAAATAAAAGAGTTTATTAGACGAGCTAAAGCAATATAAAATATCAAAAAATAATGAATTATATAATTTTATAAAAATATCTTGACAAAACATATTTTAATCCTTATAATTCTTATAAAAATACTATAAATTAAAAATCAAAAACTCTTATCAAGAGTGGTGGAGGGACTGGCCCAATGAAGCCCAGCAACCGGTATTTTACCAGGTGCTAAATCCTGCAGTATATTTTTATACTGAGAGATAAGAGGGGAAATAAAACTCTCCTTTTATTTTAGGAGAGTTTTTTATTTTATAAATAATTTTAAAAGGAGAGATGGTTATGAATGAAAAAAAATACAAATTTGATACTATTCAAGTTCATGGAGGTCAGGAAGTAGACCCAGTAACAAGGTCAAGAGCAGTTCCTATTTACCAAACAACTTCCTATGTTTTTAAAGACGCAGATCATGCTGAAAATTTATTTGCCCTTAGAGAATCAGGGAATATTTATACAAGAATTATGAATCCTACAACAGATGTATTTGAGAAAAGAGTGGCACAGTTAGAAGGAGGAGTAGGAGCTCTAGCAGTAGCTTCTGGTTCTGCAGCTATAACTTATGCTATAACAAATATAGTAGGAGCAGGAGAAGAAATAGTTTCTGCATCTACCTTATATGGAGGAACTTATAATTTATTTGCCAATACCCTCCCTCGTTTTGGGATTAAAACCAAGTTTGTAGATCCGGATAATGTAGAAAATTTTAGAGAGGCAATTAATGAAAAAACAAGAGCTATTTATATAGAGTCTATTGGAAATCCAGGAATAAATATAATAGATATTGAAGAAGTAGCTAAAATTGCTCATGAAAATAAAATTCCACTTATTATTGATAATACTTTTGCAACTCCTTATCTTTTAAGACCTATTGAATATGGAGCTGATATAGTTGTTCATTCTGCAACTAAATTTATAGGAGGACATGGAACTTCTATAGGAGGAGTGATAGTAGACTCTGGAAATTTTGATTGGGAAGGAAGCGGGAAATTTCCTATTTTAACAGAGCCTGATAGGAGTTATCATAATATTAGATATACTGAAGCTGTAGGAAATTTAGCTTATATAGTAAAAGCTAGGGTGACACTTTTAAGGGATACAGGAGCAGCTATTAGTCCATTTAATTCCTTCTTATTTTTACAAGGTTTAGAAACTCTTTCTCTTCGTATGAAAGCTCATGTTTCAAATGCTAAAAAGATCGCAGAGTTTTTGCAAAACCATCCAAGAGTAGCTTGGGTAAATTATCCTGGATTAGAAGGAAATAAATATTATAAATTAGCTAAAAAATACTTACCAAAAGGAGCAGGTTCTATTTTAACCTTTGGAATAAAAGGAGAGGAAAAGGAAGCTAAAGAATTTATAAACAAATTAGAATTATTTTCTAATCTTGCTAATGTGGCAGATACTAAATCTTTAGTAATCCATCCAGCTAGTACTACTCATCAACAATTATCTAAAGAAGAACAGCTTAGTGCAGGAGTAACTCCAGATACGATTAGATTATCTATAGGTATAGAAGATGTAGAAGATTTAATAGATGATATAAAACAAGCGTTAGAAAATTAACAAAAAGATAGCCAGAGAAAATATAAAGTTTCTCTGGCTTATTTATTTTATGTAGATTAAAAATTTAAGAAAAAGATATTTAAATTTCAATAAAGTTAATGTAAGTAATACTGTTTAAGTAATTTTTTATTGCAAACTTATATATTATATGAAATAATATTAGCCGTATAATATAAATTGGAGGATAGTATTATGTTTTTACCAGATGGATATGGAAGTTTAGAAGTAATTTGTGGACCTATGTTTTCAGGAAAATCTGAAGAACTTATTAGAAGACTAAGAAGAGCTAAAATAGCAAAACAAAATGTATTAGTTTTTAAACCTAAAATAGATAATAGATATGAAAATGAATATGTTTGTTCTCATGATGGTAATAATATCAAGGCGATTAATATAACTAATTCAGAAGAAATATTAGAATACATAGATGCAGAGACAGATGTTATAGGTATTGATGAAGTACAATTTTTAGAAGGAGATATTGTATCTATATGTAGAAAGTTAGTAAAAGAAGGGAAAAGAGTGATATGTGCAGGATTGGATATGGATTTTAGAGGAGAACCCTTTGGATTAGTTCCGCAGCTTTTAGCTGTAGCTGATAATATAACAAAATTAACAGCTATTTGTATGAAATGTGGAAAACCTGCTATATTTACGCAAAGACTTGTGGATGGAAAACCAGCTAAATATGATGACCCTTTAATACTTATAGGGGCAAAAGAGTCTTATGAAGCAAGATGCAGAAAGTGTCATGAAATATAACATATTAGATATATTTTACTTAAAAAAAGTGCCAATAGGTTAACCTAATGGCACTTTTTTTACTTGAGAAGATATAGTTATTTTAACACATATAATTCCTAATATCATACCTACTATCCATCCGGTTACAATGCTCCACCAAATAGAATTATATCCTATAAAGTTAGCTAGAAAATAAGATAAAAATACTCTTAAAAATAGATTGGTTAAAGTTATAAACATAAAAGACTTCATTTTTGAAAACGCTCTAAGAATTCCGTTACTAATCATTAAAAGAGAAAAAGGAAAATAAAATAATGATGTAATAGTAAGATAAGAAACTCCTATTTTAATAACTTCTTTGTTAGAATCAGAATCTATAAAAAACCCAATAAAATTATTTTTGAATATAAATATAATAATAGCAGAAGCCACACTATAAATAAGCATGGCTTTAATAGCTGAATTTTTCCCATCAATAACTCTATCTAATTTTTTTGCACCTATATTTTGAGCTGTAAAGCTAGATACAGAATTTCCCATAATTATAGCTATAATTTTAAAAAATGAATCAATTTTAATGGCAGCAGAATATCCTGCTACTACATTAGAGCCAAAGCTATTGACTAAAGCTTGTATAAATAGCTGCCCTAAGGAAACAATTGATTGTTGAATTATACTAGGGATAGCTATTTTACTCATTTTAATTAACATATTAAATTCAAAATATTTAGGAGGATTTTTAGTTTCAATCTTTTTAATTGTGTAAAATAAATATACAATAGTAAGTATAGAAGAAATTCCTTGAGCAATAAAAGTAGCCCAAGCAGCTCCAGCAACTCCCATATTAAATCCTGCCATAAAAATAAGGTCGAGGATAATATTTAACATAGAAGAAAAAATTAAAAAATACAAAGGCGTTTTAGAATCTCCTAAAGCATTAAAGGTAGATGTTCCGATATTATAAATAAATAGAAATATTAATCCTAATACGTAAATACGAAGATATAAAGAAGAATCATCAAATATATTTTGAGGTGTATTTAAAAGTTTAATAATATGGGAACACAAGATATTACCTAAAATTGTTAGCAATATACTTAAAGTAGTGATTGAAATAATAGCTGTAAAAATAGCAGTTTTGGTTTTAGTATAATCTTTAAATCCAAATAATTGAGATATAATTATAGAGCATCCAATCCCACTTCCAGTAGCAATAGCAATAAAAAGCATGGTTATAGGATAAGAGGCTCCAATTGCTGCAAGGGCATCTACTCCAGCAAAATTCCCTGCAATTACACTATCAGCGATATTGTAGAATTGTTGGAACATTCCACTTAATATCATGGGCATAGCAAAACTTAGTAGTATTTTGGAGGGGTTTCCTTTCGTCATGTCTTTAATCATTTGGCTCACCTTCTGTCAAATTAAAATTTTATTCTAGTAATTATAGCAGAAAAAGATATGAGTGTCATGTATATTTAGGAAATTAGGGTCATTGTAAAAAAAATAATATATTGGTAATATAAATATACATATTATAAAGAGTGGAGGTATTGCCTTGAAATTAGTTAATTGCAAAAGGTGTGGTAAGTTATTTCAATATAATGGTATATCTCAATATTGTCCAGTATGTATGCGTTATGATGAAGAAAATTTTAAAAAGATAAAAGAATATCTTTATGAACATCCAAAAGCTACTTTATTCCAAGTAGCAGAAGATTTAGATATTCCCGTGAAAATGATTGAACATTATTTAAAAGAAGGACGCCTAGAAATTGTGGAATCAGAAAATCTTTTTTTAAAATGCGAAATTTGTGGAACTTCTATTAAAAGTGGAAGATACTGTGACAAGTGTGTGAGATATTTAGATAGCGATCTTAAAAAAGCTGCTAGTGAAGCAGCAAGAAATCTTTTAATGCAAAGAGAAAGAAGAGATGAAAGAATGCGATATTTAAATAAAAATAAAATAAAGAAATTTTAAATATTATTAATATAGATTGAATTAATAAACTTCTTAAGAAATTAAAACAATGGAATAACCCCTAAACTCGGATTCTAGTGGCAATATATTATTTTATAAAAATTTAATGTAAGTTTTTAAAATTTATAAGAAAGGTTATTTTTAATTATGATAAATATTACAACTATATGCGTCGTCATTTCTAGTGATTGTTTTGGATACTTAACATGATACTAGAAAGTGACGACTATTTTAATACTAATTTAATTATTCAACAATCTAAATAATAGTATAATAATTAAAAAAATAAGATATAAAAAGACTTGAAAATTTATATAAAAAATAGTAAAATCAAAATAAATGATAATAATACTTATTTAAAAATTAATTTTAAGTAATAATCTAAATACTTAATTTTTTATTTAAAAAGAGAGGATGGTAATATGGAAAATTATGATGTTATTTTAGAATATTTTCAAAATGCCAAAGAACCAGTTAATGCCAGTAAAGTTGCGGCTGATACAGGGATAGACAAAAAAGAAGTAGATAAAGTAATGAAAAAATTAAAAAAAGAAGAAAAAATAGTTTCTCCTAAACGTTGTTATTGGGAAATAAAAAAATAAATGAGAGGCTTTCCTCTCATTTATTTTTTTAGACTAATTCTCATAGCATTTAATACTGCTATTAAAGTAACACCTACATCTGCAAATACAGCAGCCCACATAGTAGCAAAACCAAGAGAACCAAGTAATAAAACAAATATTTTAACTCCTAGGGCAAAAATTATATTTTGCCATACAATACTTCGAGTTTTTTTAGCGATTTTAATTGCCTCTACTATTTTAGAAGGTTCATCAGTCATAAGAACAATATCAGAAGCTTCTATAGCGGCATCAGACCCTACACCTCCCATGGCAATTCCAACATCTGCCATAGCTAATACAGGAGCGTCATTTATCCCATCTCCTACAAAAGCAAGCTTTTTATTAGATGTTTTTTTGTTTTGCAGTAGCTCTAATTTTTCTACTTTTTCATGGGGAAGGAGTTCACTATAATATTCATTTATATTAAGAATATTAGCTACTGCTTTAGCAGTAGAAGTATTATCTCCAGTTAGCATAATAGTATTTATCCCTAAATTTTTAAGTTCACTTATAGTTTTAGCTGAATCTTCTTTAATTTCATCAGAAATGGTTATCATACCTTCATAATTTCCATTAACAGCTATATAAACAATAGTAGAAGAAGCTTTAGAATTAACTTTAATATTATATTTGTTCATTAATTTTTCATTTCCTACTAATACTTCTTTATCATCGATTATAACTTTAAGCCCATGTCCTGCAATTTCTTTAACATCTTTTATTCTATTGCTATCGATATTATTTTTATATTCTTTTAAAATAGAAATAGCAATAGGATGGGTGGAGTTACTTTCGGCTAAGGCAGCATATTCTAAAATTTCTTCTTTTGATAAATTGCCAACACTAGAAATATTAGATACTTTAAATATTCCTTTAGTTAAAGTTCCAGTTTTATCAAAGACAATTGTGTTTACATTATTTAAAGCTTCTAAATAGTTACTTCCTTTTATTAATATACCATTTCTAGATGATTTTCCAATACCACTAAAAAATCCAAGGGGAATAGAAACAACTAAAGCACAAGGGCAAGATATTACAAGAAAAATAAGGGCTCTATAAAACCAAATAGAAAAACTTTCGCCATTAATAATAGGAGGAATTACTGCAAGAAAAACCGAAGTTATAACAACTATAGGAGTATAATATCTTGCAAATTTAGTAATAAAATTTTCTGTAGGAGCTTTTTTAGAACTAGCATTTTGAACTAAATCTAATATCTTTGATACAGTAGATTCTTTAAAAGGTTTTGTAACTTTTACTGTTATAACTCCTCTTTGGTTAATGGCCCCTGAAAGAACTTCATCTTTTACTTTAACATCTCTTGGAAGAAATTCTCCAGTTAAAGTAGAAGTATCAAGGGTAGAGCTTCCTTCTACTATAATCCCATCAAGAGGGATTTTTTCTCCAGGTTTTATTAATATTAAATCTCCCACCTTTATTTCTTCAGGTGATACTTTTTTTATTTCATTTTTTAGTTTTAAATTAGCATAATCCGGACGAATATCCATTAAAGCTTGAATAGACTTTCTTGAACGGCTAACTGCCATATTTTGAAATAATTCACCTATTTGATAAAAAATCATTACTGCTGCAGCTTCAGGAAATTCTCCTATGGCAAAAGCACCAATAGTTGCAATGGACATTAAAAAGTTTTCATCAAAAACTTCCCCTTTAAAAATATTTTTAATTGCTTTTATAAGAATTTCCAAACCTACTAAGATATAACTAATAAAGAAAAGACTTTTTTCTACCAATGGAGGAAATGGAATTATCAAAGCTAGCAAAAATAAAGAAATACTTATACTAAGTGTAATAATTTCATTTTTATATTCATTTTTTTTAGAAATATTTTGATTATTGTCAATGATACATATACCAGACTCTATATTTGTAGCTATGGAAGAAGCTTTTTTAACTATGGTGTCTATATTATTTTTATCATTAATTTCTATGGTCAGTTTTTGGGATATAAAATCAATATATGCATTTTTAACTCCAGGGATTAATTTTACTTTATCTTCTATTTTAGTAGCACAATTAGTACAATGTAGTCCTTGTAATATTAATTCTTTTTTTATCATATAAAAACCTCCTTATTTATTCCCTAACATGTTCTAAGCCTTGAGCGAAAATTTGATTAACATGGTCATCAGCTAGGGAATAATAAACTACTTTACCTTCTTTTCTATATTTAACAAGTTTTGCTTGCTTTAAGACTCTTAGTTGATGAGAAATAGCTGATTGAGTCATACCAAGAAGAGCAGCTATATCACATACACACATAGAAGATGAAGATAGGGCATAAAGTATTCTAATTCTAGTACTGTCTCCAAAGACTTTAAATAATTCTGCTAAATCATAGAGTTGCTCTTCTGGGGGCATATTTTCTCTTGCTTTATTTACAAGGTCTTCATGTATTATAGTACAATTACATGTTTCTATTTTATTTTTTTTCATTATAATCCTCCTAGCATTTTAATACATGAACAATCATTCATATGTTTAATTATATTATACAATATTTTAAATAAAAATCAATATTAAAAAATAATTAAATAATAATTTTTAATGTATAATTAAATGAATGATTGTATAATTAAAAAAAAGAACCGGTGTTTCTAAAAAGAGCCACCGGTATATTTTATTAAACAGTATTATGACTAAAAGAAGCTATCATATATACAGGAATATGAGTTATAGAACCAGTTGTATAAATTTCATGATAATTCCCACAGTTATTATATCCTTTCCAGTTACTATATCCACCACAAGCATTTCCAAGAGGGCAATAAGGAGCAGGGCCTTGACCAGTTACTAAAGTTACAAAGTAAGGATTTACTCCTATTAATACACCAGTAAAACCAGAACCAGATTGTCCACCACTATTAGTAAAAATAGTAATAGTTTCACCTATAAATTTACTTAATTCATATAATATTCCTCCATAGCCATAACCATAACCATATCCGTATCTACCATAAAATCCATTCGACATCATATTACCTCCTTTACATATATTTGGCTTTTTAGCCTATTACATATTATGGGATTAACATGAAAAATGTTCATTTATGTCTAAAAATAAATATTAATAAAAAAAGGTGGCATTTGCCACCCACCATTATTTTTATACAGCATTGTGTACAAAGGAAACAATAGAATCAATAGGAATATCTGCTACAGAACCAACGGTATAAACTGGATAACCATTCCAGCCACCAGATGAAATAGTTCCATTTTCACTACCTGGAAGAATAGGACCATAACCACTACCATAATTATTGCCATAACCACATCCATATCCATATTCAGGACCATATCCAGGAGCAAAATTTGTGCATGAATTTCCAAGAGCACAGCCTGGAGGAGGTCCTATACGAGTAAGAAGACGTACAAAACAATTATTTACACTAAGAACAACTCCAGTAAAACCAGAACCAGATTGCCCACCACTGTTAGTAAAAATAGTTACAGTTTCACCAATATAGTCACAAAGAAGATTAGCAAAATTTCCACCAGTAACAACATTTCCGTTTGCCATATAATATCCTCCTTTCAACATTTAAGTCTTAATATAATATATGGCGTTTTTTAGCAAATAGTTCCGAAACTAGTCAAATTATTTAAAAGTCTTGTTTTAAAGACTACTTTATCATATTCTATATAATAAAAAATGGTTACTTATCTAAAATAAATTTAATATTGTATTCAAAGACTTAGGATATGATATAATAAAAAATATAATATTTTAGAAAATTATTAGATAAGAAAGGGAAAAGTATGGATACAGTAATAAAAACATTAGATAAAGATAATATAGATGAAGCAATTATAAAAGAAGCTTCAAAAATTATAAAAAAAGGAGGATTAGTTGCTTTCCCTACAGAAACAGTTTATGGTTTAGGAGCTAATGCTTTAGATGAAATAGCTGTTAAAAAAATATTTAACGCAAAGGGTAGACCTTCAGATAATCCACTTATTGTGCATATTTCAGATAAAGAAGAAATTTCTTCTTTAGTAGAATATATTCCTAAAAATGCAAAAGCTTTAATGAATGCTTTTTGGCCTGGACCTTTAACATTAATTTTTCCTAAATCAAAAAAAGTTCCATATGTTATTACTGCAGGACTTTCTAGTGTTGCCATAAGATTTCCAGAAAATAAAATAGCCAGAGCTTTAATTAAAGAATCAGGAGTTCCTATTGCTGCTCCTTCTGCAAATATTTCAGGAAAACCTAGTCCAACTAAAGCTTCTCATGTTATAGAAGATTTAAAAGGTAAGATTGATATGATACTAGATGGAGGACATGTTAAGGTAGGTTTAGAATCAACAGTAGTAGATGTAACAGGAGATATTCCTATGATACTTAGACCTGGAGGAATAACGAAGGAAATGATAGAAGAGGTAATAGGAGAAGTTTTAATTGATCCGTCTATACTTTCTTTAAAAACTGTAAATTTTACTCCTAAAGCTCCGGGAATGAAATATAAGCACTATGCTCCTCAAGCAAAAGTTATTATTGTAGAAGGGAATTTAGATAAAGTTATAATCTCAATAAATCAATTTGTGAAGGAAAAACAAGCAAAAAATTTAAAGGTTGGAGTAATGGCAACTCTTCAAACAAAAAAATATTATAATGCAGATGTTATACTTTCAGTAGGGGATAGAAATAATCCAAAAACTATAGCATCTAATTTATTTGATACATTAAGGGCTTTTGACGAAGAAAAAGTGGATATAGTTTTTTCAGAAAGTTTTTCTGATAAGGAAATAGGACTTGCGATTATGAATAGATTAAGAAAATCTGCAGGATATAATATTATTAATGTTTGAGGTGAGGATATGAAAAGGATATTATTTGTTTGTACTGGGAATACTTGTAGAAGTCCTATGGCAGAAGCATTAGCTAAAAAAGAAATAAACAAATATTCTCTTGATATAAATGCATTCTCTAGGGGAATTGCAGTTTATTTTCCATCAGAAGCTAGTAAGCATGCTATTGAAGCTATGAAGGAATATGATGTTGACTTAAGTGACCATAAATCAAAACAATTAGATATTAAGGACATAGAAGAGGCAGATATAATTTTAACAATGACTAATAGACATAAACAATATTTATTACTTAATTTTAAAGAACATAAAGAAAAGATATTTACATTAAAAGAATTTGTAGAGGAATTTGGAGATGTAAAAGACCCTTTTGGAGGAAATATAGAAGATTATAAGAATTGTGCTAAAGATTTAAACAATTTAATAAAAAAACTTATAGAAAAATTATATAAAAACATGTAAAATATGCTTTGTTATAGTAAGAGCAGTGTTATATTAAAAAAGAAAAATGGAGGTAATGTAATGATAGCAATAGGAAGTGACCATGGAGGATATCAATTAAAACAAGAGGTTATTAAATATTTGAAAGAGAAAAATATAGAGTATAAAGATGTTGGATGTTATTCAACAGAATCTTGTGATTATCCTGAATTTGGGAAATCAGTGGCTAATTTAGTTGCTAATGGAACTTGTGATAAAGGGATCATTATATGTGGAACAGGGATAGGAATTTCTATAGCAGCTAATAAAGTTAAAGGAGTAAGAGCAGCTTTATGCCATGATTGTTTTTCAGCTCAAGCAACAAGAGAACATAATGATGCTAATGTATTAGCTATGGGAGCAAGAGTAATAGGGCCCGGTCTTGCTATTAAGATTGTTGAAACTTTTCTTCAAACAGAATTTTCTAATGAAGAAAGACATATACGTCGTATTAGACAAATAGAAGAATAGAAATATATAAGTTTTTTGAAACAAAATAATTAGGAGGATAATATGAGACCTAGCTGGGATGAATATTTTATGGGGATTGTGGATTTAGTAAAACAAAGATCTACTTGTCTTAGAAGACAAGTAGGAGCCCTTATTGTAAAAGATAAAAGAATTTTAGCTACTGGTTATAATGGAGCTCCTACGGGATGTTCTCATTGTGAAGAAGTAGGGTGTTTAAGAGAAAAATTAAATATTCCTTCAGGGCAAAGACATGAATTATGTAGAGCTCTTCACGCAGAACAAAATGCAATTGTACAAGCAGCAATGCATGGAGTATCGGTAAAGGGAGGAACTTTATATGTAACTCATCAGCCCTGTGTTATGTGTGCTAAGATGGCTATCAATGCAGGAATTAAAAGAATTGTATTTAAAGGAAGTTATCCTGATGAACTATCTATGGAACTTTTAAAAGAAGCAGGAATAGAAATAGAAAATTACAAAGATAAAAAATAAAAAAGTTAAAAAGAATAGCTATTTATTTAAAATACACTTTTATTGGAATTTATATCCAATCTAAAAGTGTATTTTTTATTTTATAATTTTTTGTTATACTATTATTAGAGATTAATTTTAAGGATGATTTTTAAAGTAAATAAAATTTATTTGACAAGTACTGTATATAAATATAAAATATACATGGTTTATAAAATATGTATGATGAAGGATAATATTAAGGGGAGATTATAAATGGTTTTAGGAATAAATGCTGGAGAAACCATATTTTTATATATAGCGGCTTTTATTTTAGCTTTTTTTATTAGTCTTATTACTACACCTTTAAGCAAAAAAATAGCATTTATGGTAGGAGCTGTTGATCAACCAAAAGAAAGAGGAATGCATAAAAAACCCATGCCAAGAATGGGAGGAATAGCTATTTTTCTTGGATTTATAATTACAGTTTTAATAATTACTCCTATGGTAGAAGTTTTTGAATGGAAGGAAATTTCAGGATTACTTATAGGAGGTTTTATAATTTTTTTATTGGGATTTTTTGATGATATTTATGATCTTAATGCAAAATTAAAACTTTGTGTGCAAATAGTGGCTGCTCTTATTGTCATTTATTCTGGGATAAAGATAGAGTTTGTAACATGGCCCTTTGCTGAAAATAATACTTTGTTATTACAAAACTTAAGCGTTCCTTTTACTTTATTTTGGATTGTAGGAGTTACAAATGCAGTTAACTTAATAGATGGATTAGATGGATTGGCTGCAGGAGTTTCATCTATAGCAGCTATTTGTCTTATGATTTTATCTATTTTATCTCAAAATCCTATAGGTCCAGTAGCAGCATTATTAACAGCTGCTTTAGCAGGAGCATGCATAGGATTTTTACCTCATAATTTTAATCCAGCAAAAATTTTTATGGGAGATACAGGTTCAACATTTTTAGGATTTATATTAGCTACTACTTCAGTTCAAGGATTTATTAAAGGATATACAGCAGTTACAATTATTATTGCAATCTTAGTACTAGGATTCCCAATTTTTGATACTATATTTGCTATTATTAGAAGAATAGTTAATCACAGACCTATTATGGAAGCTGATAGAGGACATCTTCATCATCGTTTAGTAGATAAAGGATATAGTCAAAAAAGAGCTGTTATTACTCTTTATGGAATTAGTGGAGGATTTGGGATTATTGGTATTTTAATTGCCCAAAAAGATACTTTATTAGCTCTTTTAGTATTTATTGTTATGGCAGTATCCTTATATATTATTACAAAAACAAAAAAAAGTTAAATATTAATAAGATTTTAAGCTGTTGGCACAAAAAGTGTCGACAGCTTTTTAATATATAATCTTGAATAAAAAAATTATATGTGTTTAAATAATAATATTAATAAGTAAGAAAGGTTGAAAATAATGGCAATAAAAGTGATGAGTGTTTTTGGTACAAGACCAGAAGCTATAAAAATGGCCCCAGTAGTAAAAGAATTAGAAAAAACTAAAGGAATAGAAAGTATTATTTGTGTTACGGCACAACATAGAGAAATGTTAGACCAAGTTCTTGATATTTTTAATTTAAATCCAGATTATGATTTAGATATTATGAAACATAGACAAACTCTTATGGATATAACTATTAGGGCTTTAGAAGGACTTGATAAGGTAATAAAAGAAGTTAAGCCTGATATTATTTTAGTTCATGGAGATACTAGTACTACATTTGTAGGAGCTTTAGCTGCTTTTTATAATAAAATAAAAGTAGGGCATGTGGAAGCAGGTCTTAGAACTTATGATAAATATCAGCCATTTCCAGAAGAAATGAATAGAAAGCTTACAGGTTCTTTAGCAGATATTCATTTTGCTCCAACTGCTCTTGCCAAAGAGCATTTATTAAAGGAAGGGATTCCAGAGGAATTAATATTTATAACAGGGAATACTGCTATTGATGCTTTAAAAACTACTATAAAAAAAGATTATATTTTTGGAGTAGAAACTTTAAATAATATAGATTATAAAAATAAAAGAGTTATTACTATGACAGCCCATAGAAGAGAAAATTTAGGAGAACCTTTAAAAAATATATGTAAAGCAGTATATAGATTAGTAGAAGCTTTTAAAGATGTAGAAGTAGTTTATGCAGTACATAAAAATCCAGCAGTTCAAGAAATAGCTTACAAAATTTTAGGTAATCATAAAAGGATTCATTTAGTTGACCCATTGGATTTGAAAGATATGCATAATTTAATGAATTTATCATATCTTGTAATGACAGATTCAGGAGGACTACAAGAAGAAGTGCCTTCCATGAAAAAACCAGTATTAGTTCTTAGAAATGTAACAGAGCGTCCCGAAGGAGTTGAAGCTGGAACTCTTAAACTGGCTGGTACAAAGGAAGAAGATATATTTAATATAGCCTCTATGTTACTTAAAAATAAAAAGGAATATGAAAAAATGACACAAGCTAAAAATCCCTTTGGAGATGGGTATGCTTCTTCTAGAATTGTAAAAGCTATATTATATTTCTTTGGGAAAAGAAAAGAAAGACCTGAAGATTTTTAATATTATTAAAATTCATGCATAGTAGACACTAAAAAAAGAAAAGTGTATAATAGATAAAAAGTTTTAATAGGTGGGGAGTATTATGAAAAAAAATTTAGAATTTTTATCATTTATTTCTTTAATAACTCAAATAGGAATTGTAATGGCCCTGCCTATTATAGGATGTATACTTATTGGTAATTTTTTGGATAATAGACTTAATAGTGGGGGATTATTTTTAGTAATTTTTTCTGTTTTAGGAGTTGGAGCAGCTTTTAGGAATTTATTTATTATTACTGCTAAGGGTACAAAAAGCGGAAAAAAGAGAAAGGATGGAAAGAATGAGTGATCGTATTCCAGATGGGAAGCGACTCATTATTGGTATTATTATTACTGGAGTTATTATAGGAGTGATAGGTAGCTTAATAGTGGAAAAACCATTTGTTTTTATAAAAGGTGTTTTATTTGGAAGTATTTTTTCTATATTAAAACTTAGATTAATGGAATTAAGTATAAAAAAATCCCTTAGTATGCCACCGCACAAAGCTAGTAAGTATGCCACAGGGAATTATATGATTAGGTACATAATAACTGGGATAATTTTACTTGTGGCGGCTTTAGAGCCTAGTATTAGTTTAATAGGGACTTTTTTGGGCTTACTTACTATGAAATTTTCAGTTTTTCTCATGTTTTTTGGATACAACATAATAAAAAATAAAAAGGAGGTGTAAAGATTGGAAAATCTAGATTTTTATAATCATAATATTTTTCCTATACAAATAGGGGATAATCAATTTTGGATTACAACTACAATTGTAAACACATGGATTATAATGGGAGTACTTTTTGTTTTTGCTATTATTGTGAGACTCTCTTTAAAGAAATTTGAAGACATACCAAAGGGATTTCAAAATGTTATAGAAGCTATAGTAGATATATTTTATTCTTTTACTTCTAGTACCATGGGAGAAAAAAACAAAGGCTTTGCACCCTTTTATGGAAGCATGTTTTTGTTTATATTATTGGCCAATTTATCAGGACTAGTAGGGTTAAGACCCCCTACAGCAGATATTGCAACTACTTTATCTTTAGCTTTAATGACATTTTTTATGGTTCAAGGTTATGGTATTAAAAGTAATGGAATAGGCAAATATATAAAAGGGTTTTTTGAACCTATACCATTTTTATTCCCTTTAAATGTTATAGGAGAATTAGCCAACCCAGTTTCTCTTAGTTTCCGTCTTTTTGGGAATATTCTAGGAGGAACAATTATAATGGCTCTTTGGTATTCTATGCCTTGGATTGCTCTTAAAATAGGATTACCTGCAGTTTTGCATGCTTATTTTGATGTATTTGCAGGGGTATTACAGACTTTTATTTTTGTAATGCTTAGTATGACCTTCGTATCTAGTGCTATGGAAGGTTAAATGGACCTCATTAACATAAGAAAGAGGTGAAGATATGGATGTAATGGGAATTTTAGATTTGCTTATAGGCTGGATGGAAAAGGTAGATAAAAGAGCTTTGATTCTTGGTTTTTCAGCAATAGGTGCAGGAATTGCCATGATAGCAGGAATAGGACCTGGAGTAGGACAAGGATTTGCGGCAGGAAAAGCAGCAGAATCAGTAGGGAAAAATCCAAAAGGAGGAAGACAAGCTACTTTAGTAATGCTTCTTGGAGCAGCAGTAGCAGAAACATCTGGGATTTTTTCATTAGTTATTGCTATAATTATGCTATTTGCCAATCCTTTGGTAACAAAAGAAGGAGTTGGGATAGTCTTAGCTGCCAGTGCTTTAGGGGCAGGAATATCTATGCTAGCAGGGATAGGACCTGGAATAGGACAAGGATATGCAGCAGGGAAAAGTGCAGAGGCTGTTGGTAAAAGGCCAGGACTTCAAAGCGTGATTGTAAGAACTATGTTGCTTGGGCAGGCAGTTGCTCAAACAACTGGTATTTATGCATTAGTTATTGCGTTATTATTATTATTTTCACAAATATTAACAAAATAAATTAAATTAATTTAAAGGAGGAATTTATAATGGAACAAATCGATGGAAGAGCTTTAATATTAGCATGTTCAGCAATAGGAGCAGGTCTTGCTATGATAGCAGGGATAGGACCTGGGATAGGACAAGGATATGCAGCAGGTAAGGGAGCAGAAGCTGTAGGGCGTCAGCCAGAAGCTCAAGGAGATATTATAAGAACAATGTTACTTGGAGCAGCAGTAGCAGAAACAACAGGTATTTATGGACTTATTATTGCCATTATTTTACTCTTTGCTAATCCACTTGTTGCTAAATATATTAGCCTTTTAGGATAATAGTATATTAATATCCATCTTAGGCAGCAAAGAGGAAGGAGGATGTCTCTTGGATGGCGGGATAATTAGTTTTGATTCACAGCTTTTATTTAGTTTAGGAATGCAACTTCTAAATACAGCTATTTTGTTTGCAGGACTTAGTTATTTACTTTTTAAACCTGTTAGAGAGTTTATGGAAAAAAGAACTCAGAAAATAAAAAGTCAAATAGATGAAGTAAAAGCAGAAGAAAAAAGAGTATTAGAAATGAAAAATGAATATGAAAGCAAATTAGAAAATGTTGAAGAAGAAGCAAATCAAATTTTAAAAGAAGCTAGAAGAAAAGCTTTAGAAAAAGAACAAGAAATAGTAGAACAAGCAAAAGAAGAAGCCAATGTCATAAAAGATAGAGCATTAACAGATATAGAAAGAGAAAAAGCAAAAATGCAGGATGAAATAAAGAAAGAAATGATAGACATAGCATCTTTGGTGGCTTCAAAATTAGTTGCATCTTCCATAGATGATAAAAAGCATAATGAGTTAATTGATGAAGTAATTGATCAGATGGGGGATGTGACATGGAACAATTAATCGCAAAAAGATATTCTAAAGCTTTATTTGATTTAGCTATAGAAAGAGATACACTTGATGAATTTGAAAATCAAGTAGAAATAGTATACCAAATTTTAACAAACAATAAAGAATATATTCAAATTTTACAGAATCCTCGTGTGTTAATGGAGGAAAAAATAAAATTAATAAAAGAAGCATTTTCATCTAAAGTACTGGATGAAATAATGGGGCTTTTAATTTTAGTAGTTAAAAAAAATAGAGAGGAATACCTCTTAGATATATTAAATACATTTTTAGAAGAAGTAAAAAAATATAAGGGAATTGTAAAAGCTGTAGTTATTTCTGCAGTACCCTTAAATAGTGAACAAATAAGTCGAATAAGAGAAAAACTTACATATAGCCTAAAGAAAAATATACAAATAGATACACAAATAGACCCATCAATTATTGGAGGACTTAAGATTAGAGTTGGAGACAGAATATTAGATTCTAGTATTAAGGGAAAACTTGATTCATTAAAAACTAGGCTATACGATTTGCAACTTGTATAAAAAGGGGTGTAACCAAAAATATGAATTTAAAACCTGAGGAAATAAGTGCTGTTATAAAACAGCAAATAAAAAATTATCAGACTAATCTGGAAGTTGCAGATGTAGGAACTGTTATTCAGGTTGGGGATGGTATTGCTAGAATTCATGGTTTAGAAAAAGCAATGGCAGGAGAATTGCTAGAGTTTCCCAACGGCGTATATGGAATGGTACTAAATTTAGAAGAAGATAATATAGGAGTTGTACTTCTTGGTTCTGATGAAAAAATAAAAGAGGGAGATATAGTAAAATCAACTGGTAGAGTGGTAGAGGTTCCAGTAGGAGATGCTCTTATTGGAAGAGTTGTAAATGCTCTAGGACATCCTATAGATGGGAAAGGGCCTATTTCTACTAATAAATACCGTCAAGTAGAAAGAGTAGCTCCTGGAGTTATTGAAAGAAAATCAGTAGATACACC
Source organism: Defluviitalea phaphyphila (assembly GCF_001466305.1). Taxonomy (GTDB): domain Bacteria; phylum Bacillota; class Clostridia; order Lachnospirales; family Defluviitaleaceae; genus Defluviitalea_A; species Defluviitalea_A phaphyphila. The sequence continues at coordinate 80,974 of NZ_JWID01000006.1, read as the reverse complement.
TCTTCAAACAGGGATAAAAGCTATTGATTCCATGGTGCCTATAGGCCGTGGACAAAGGGAATTAATAATTGGAGATCGTCAGACTGGGAAAACTGCTATTGCCATTGATACTATTATAAATCAAAAAGGAAAAGATGTTCTTTGTATTTATGTAGCAATTGGACAAAAAGCTTCTACTATAGCACAATTAGTAAAAACTCTTGAAAATCATGGAGCAATGGATTATACCACTATAGTGGCATCTACTGCTAGTGAGTTAGCTCCCCTTCAATACATAGCACCTTATGCTGGATGTGCTATGGGAGAAGAATGGATGGAAGAAGGAAAAGATGTATTAATTATATATGACGATCTTTCTAAGCATGCTGTAGCGTATAGAGCTATGTCATTACTACTTAGAAGACCACCAGGACGAGAAGCTTATCCTGGAGATGTGTTCTATCTTCATTCAAGACTTTTAGAAAGAGCAGCAAAACTTTCTGATGAAAATGGTGGAGGTTCTCTTACTGCACTTCCTATTATTGAAACTCAGGCAGGAGATGTATCAGCATATATTCCTACAAATGTTATTTCCATTACAGATGGACAGATATACCTTGAAACAGAACTTTTTAATGCAGGGGTTAGACCTGCTATAAATCCTGGGCTTTCAGTATCTCGTGTAGGAGGAGCAGCTCAAATTAAAGCAATGAAAAAGATAGCAGGCCCTATTCGTGTGGAATTAGCACAATATAGAGACCTTGCTTCTTTTGCTCAATTTGGATCAGAGTTAGATAAAGCTACAAGAGATACTTTAGCTCAAGGAGAACGAATTATGGAAGTGCTAAAACAACCGCAGTATAAACCTATGGCTGTTGAGCATCAGATATTAATTTTATTTGCTGCTACTAGAAAATACTTAATGGATATAGAAGTAGAAGATATTAGAAGATTTGAAGAAGAATTTATTGAATTTATTGACACTAAATATTCTGATATAGTAAGTGAGATTAGAGATAAAAAAGAAATAGATGAAGAATTAGAAGGTAAAATAGATAAAGCAATAAAGGAATTCAAAACTCAGTTTAAACATCAGTAAATATATTTACTGATGTTTAATAAATATAAATTAGAGAATTTATTCCCTTTAACTTAAATATGAAAGGGGTGAAATAATGGCCTCAATAAGGGATATAAAAAGAAGAATTAAAAGTGTTGATAGTACTAGTCAGATAACTAAGGCAATGAAGCTTGTTGCAACAGCAAAAATGCAAAAAGCAAAACAAAATTTAGAGGCTACAAGACCTTTTTTTAATAAGATGCAAGCTACTATTGCCTCTATTGTAAATAGGAGTAATGGGATTATCCATCCATATTTGACGGAAAGAAAAGTAAAAAATACCATGTATATCGTAATGGCTTCTGATAGAGGATTAGCTGGAGGATATAATGTTAATATATCTAAATTTGCGTATAATCATATGAGTGATAAAAATAATGTAAAACTTATAACTATTGGGAAAAAAGCTAAAGATTATTTTAATAGAAGAAATTTTAATATTTATGATTCATACTTAGGAATTTCAGAGAATCCTAAATATTTTTATGCTGCAAAGATTGGAGAAACAATATTAGATTTATACAAAAAGCAAGAAATAGATGAAGTGTATTTAGCTTATACTTCCTTTAAATCAACTATTAATCAAGAACCTATGATAATTAAAATACTTCCTGTAGATGTTTCAAAATTTGAAGAAGTAAATGAAATTGATAATACAGATATAATGAATTATGAACCTTCTGAAGAAGGTGTTTTAAATTATGTTATTCCAAAATATATAAGTAGCATTATTTATGGTGCTATGGTTGAAGCTGCAGCTAGTGAACAAGGAGCAAGAATGACAGCTATGGATTCAGCCACAGAAAATGCAGAAGATATAATTAGTAAATTAACTCTTCAATATAATAGAGCAAGACAAGCAGATATTACCCAGGAAATATCAGAAATAGTAGCAGGAGCAGAGGCTCTAAATTAGGCAGTAAATGGATAAAGGAGTGAAAACCTATGGCAGATGCAAATATAGGGAAGATTGTTCAGATTATAGGTCCTGTATTAGATATAAAATTTTCCCCAGAAAATGTACCTGCTCTTAATAATGCTATAATTATTAAGAGGCAAAATGGTGAAGAATTAACCGTAGAAGTAGCACAGCATTTAGGAGATGATATTGTAAGATGTGTTGCTATGGCTTCTACGGATGGATTAATTAGAGGGATGGAAGCTATAGATACGGGAAGCCCAATAAAAGTTCCAGTAGGGGAAGAAACCCTTGGAAGAATATTTAATGTGGTAGGAAAGGCTATAGATAATAAGCCAGACCCAGAAACAGAAGAAAAATGGTCAATTCATAGACCAGCTCCAAGTTTTGAAGAACAATCAACAGAGATAGAAATATTAGAAACTGGAATAAAAGTAGTAGATCTTTTATGTCCTTATTCTAAAGGTGGGAAAATTGGTCTTTTTGGAGGAGCTGGAGTAGGGAAAACAGTACTTATACAAGAACTCATTAGAAATATAGCTACAGAGCATGGTGGATATTCTGTATTTACAGGAGTTGGAGAAAGAACAAGAGAAGGAAATGACCTTTATCATGAAATGAAAGCTTCAGGAGTAATAGATAAAACAACTATGGTATTTGGACAAATGAATGAGCCTCCAGGTGCAAGAATGAGAGTTGGGCTTACAGGTCTTACCATGGCAGAATATTTTAGAGATAAAAGTGGTCAAGATGTACTTTTGTTTATTGATAATATTTTTAGATTCATTCAAGCAGGGTCTGAGGTATCGGCTCTCCTTGGACGTATGCCAAGTGCAGTAGGATATCAACCAACTTTAGCAACAGAAGTAGGAGCTCTTCAAGAGAGAATTACTTCAACTAAAAATGGTTCTATTACATCAGTTCAAGCAGTATATGTACCTGCAGATGACTTAACAGACCCAGCGCCAGCTACTACTTTTGCTCACTTAGATGCAACAACGGTATTATCTAGAGCAATAGTTGAGCTTGGAATTTATCCTGCAGTAGATCCTCTAGACTCTACATCAAGAATTTTAGACCCAGCTATTGTAGGGGAAGAACATTATGCTGTAGCTAGAGGAGTACAAGAAATATTACAAAGATATAAAGAGTTACAAGATATCATAGCTATATTAGGTATGGACGAATTATCAGAAGAAGACAAACTTATAGTAAGTCGTGCAAGAAAAGTTCAAAGATTTTTATCACAACCATTCTTTGTAGCAGAAACATTTACAGGAATGCCAGGAAGATATGTTCCTTTAGCAGAAACTATAAGAGGATTTAGAGAAATATTAGATGGAAAACATGATGAGCTTCCAGAAAATGCTTTTCATATGGTAGGAACCATAGATGATGCTATAGAAAAAGCTAAAACATTGTAGGTGATAAAGTGAAAATGAATCTTCAGATCATAACACCGGATAAGAAATTTTTTGATGAAGAAGTAGATAGGATAGTATTTAAAACAACAGAAGGAGATATAGGAATACTTCCAAATCATGAGCCTTTGACAACAATTATCTCCATTGGTTATATAAAAATAAAACAAGAAGAAAAAGAAAGAAAAGCTTCTTTAATAGGAGGATTTGCAGAAATACAACCAGATAAGGTTACAATTCTTGCAGATGCGGCAGAATGGCCACATGAAATTGATAGATCTAGGGCAGAAGCTGCAAAACGTAGAGCAGAAGAAAGATTAGCTAAGAAAAGTGCAGAAATTGATAGAGCTAGAGCCGAGACTGCTCTTAAAAGAGCATTAGTAAGATTAGAAATTAGTCAATATAGTGATAAATAAATTACATTTTTTAATAATAAAAAGCCGTGTATGAAATTAATACACGGCTTTTTATTAATTTTTAGCAACACTTATTTTAGCTGTACTCATTATTTCATTTATTTCAGGTAAAAGATTTTCATAATCTTCAATAGGAACAGAAAATGTCACGTAATAAAAATCATTATTTTTTACTAAAAAATACATAATAAGATTGTAAGGTTCTTCATTTGGATGTTCTGAACTTACAACTTCTTTAGCCCATTTTTCTCCATTTATTTCTATTTCTTCAGTTTCTTTTAATCGTTTAAAATAATATGAATCTATCATTATATCAACCGTTCCTTTAGCAAAATCTAATGTTTCTGAAGAAACATTTTCTGGTGCTATATGATGAATTTGTAAAGTTAAATTATCTTTTACAAATTTTTTTACTTCCATTAAATCTTCATTAATACTAGTAACATTTTCATCAGGTTTAAAATCCTTAGAACATTCTAAAGACAACGTATTCATAGTAATAACTTGTTTAGATGAATTTTCTTTTTTATCATTTTTAGATTCTAAACTTTTTTCGATATCTTGAGATGTTAAATTTTCTTTATCATTGTCCTCAGAAATATCAATTTTAACAGTATTTATTATTTCATTTATTTCAGGTAAAAATTTCTCATAATCTTCAATAAGAGTATAAAATGATATAGAGTAATAATCAGTGTCTTTTACTAAGAAATATGAGACAATATTTTTAAAATCTGTGTTAGGGATTTTGGTTGTTATAGCCGCTCTAACCCATTTTTGTTCATTTATTTCTACTTCTTCTGGTTCGTCTAATAGATAAATATAATCATCACTTATCATAGAGTCAATGATTTCTTGGGCAAAACGATCGGTAGTTATAATAAACATTTCGCTAGAGTATTTAATATCTACAGTTAATCCGCTTTTTATTAGACGTATAAAATTTTCATTAGAAACAAATTCATCAATTTGCATATCATTAGAACATTCTAAAGATAACTTATGCAAATTAATAATTTGTTTTTCAGCATTATCTATTGAAGATTTTTGATCATCTTCTGTCATAGAAATTTCTTCATTATTTTCTAATAATGTTTCATTTTCAACATTATTGTTTATCAAATTATAACTTGAGATAAAAAATAATAGACATATAAACAAAAAAATTATTTTTTTCATTATTTTTCCTCCTAAAATTATTTTTGTCAACATTATAATATATAATGCAATATATTACAATTATTAAATATATAATTTTTTATTTAAAAAAATGTTTTAGTTAATAAATAATTACTTATTAGTTTAAAAATAAATAAAATTGAATAAAAAATTTTTTATAGTCAATAATTTAGGTAGATTATAGGGTGGGAGGGAAAATAATGAAAAAAAAATTTAGTATTTTTTTTCTTGTTTTAGTAATTGTTTATAGTGTAGCTTTTTTTAAAATAGGTAATAATATAAATGGAGAAAAGATAGTTTTTGAGACATTTTTAGAGTCTGATTTTAATACAATTCAAATTAACCTTAATAGTTGGGGTGCTTTAAACCAATCATTTTCTAATATAGAAGAATTAAAAAAATATGCTAATATAATTTCTTCTTCTTTAGGAATCAATAATATAGATGATATGAAAATAGCAGATGAAAATACATTTAAAAAATTAGTTATAACTAGGGTGTCTAAAAATGCAAAAACTACTATTAAATTAGAGTCTATTAAGTATGAAAATGAAGAAAAGGCAAATACTTATATAATTATTGATATAATTCTTTATGGCCAGTATAAAAGTATAGTTGATTTAAAAGAAAAAATAGATAATATTTTTAAGCAAAATAATATGGATAATACTACTAATATTACAATTACAGGAACTAGTGATAAGAAATTAACAAAAGAAGAAAAAGAAAATATAGCATATGAAATGATGGAAAATATTAAAGCTAAAATAGAAGAAACTTATGAAACAGAAAATATATATAGTGTTTACGGATATACAAAATTAATAAATGATTGGTTAGTTTCTAATAATAAAAAAATTAATGTAAATATTGCTTTTAAATATAATGAGTATGAACAAAAAACTTATATTTATCTTGCAACTCCAGTGATTACAGTAGATTACTAGAAAGGAAAGAGTATATTGGCAAAATTAATCATAAAAAAAAGTCCACCATTAAAAGGAACAGTTAAAATAAGTGGTTCTAAAAATTCTGTACTGCCTATACTTACTGCTTCATTATTGGGGCAAGGGAAAAGTAAAATATTAGATGTTCCTGACTTAAAAGATGTAGTTATTATGCAAGATTTACTTCAACATTTAGGAGCAAGTATAAAATGGGATAAAGTTAAAAAAGAAATAGAAATAGAAACAGACAATATTAAAGAATATGAGGCTCCTTATGAATTGGTAAGCAAAATGAGAGCTTCATTTTTAGTCATGGGTCCATTACTTGCAAGGATAAAAAAAGCAAAGATTCCTCTTCCAGGAGGATGTGCTATAGGAAGTAGACCGGTAGACTTGCATCTTAAAGGATTTTCTGCATTAGGAGCAGAAATTATACAAGAAAATGGATATGTAGAAGCTTATGCAGATAAGTTAGTAGGTAATAAAATTTATTTAGATTTTCCCAGTGTGGGGGCCACAGAAAATATAATGATGGCTGCAGTATATGCAGAAGGAACAACTATTATTGAAAATGCAGCAGTAGAACCTGAAATAGTAGATCTTGCTAATTATCTTAATGCAATGGGAGCAGATATAAGAGGGGCAGGAACAGATTCCATAAAAATTAATGGAGTTAAAAATCTTACTGGAACAAGTCATTGCGTAATACCCGATAGAATAGAAGCAGGAACTTTTATGGTAGCAGGAGCTATTACAAGAGGAGATATCCTGATAGAAAATGTAGTCAGTGATCATTTAAAACCTATAATAGCAAAATTAAAAGAATGTAGGGTGGAAGTAATTGAAACTGATAAAGGTATTAGAGTATGTGGAAAAGATTCTATAAAATCGGTTGATATTAAGACTTTACCTTATCCCGGTTTTCCCACAGATATGCAAGCTCCTTTTATGAGTTTATTAAGTATGGCTGAAGGAACAAGTGTAGTTATAGAAACAGTATTTGAAAATAGATTTATGCATGTTGGAGAATTAAAAAGAATGGGAGCTAAAATAAAAATAGAAGGCAGGAGTGCTATTATAGATGGAGTTAACAAACTTACAGGAACTCAAGTTAGAGCAACAGATTTAAGAGCAGGAGCCTCTCTTATTTTAAGTGCTTTAGTAGCAGATAAAACAACAGAAATAAGTGACATTTATCATATAGAAAGAGGATATTCAGAGTTGGAAAAAAAATTAGCAGCCTTAGGTGCAAATATAGAAAAAGTCAAATAACTTACAGAAAGTATATGTCTGTAGGTTATTTTTTTGTTGTTATAAAATTTTGTTGTTATACATATAAATGTACAAGACATCTTATAGGGGAGGGGATAACTTGAAAAAAATAGGAGTTCTTTTTTTAACAATATTTTTAGCTATAATAGGAGTTCCAGCTTTAATAACTTCATTTTTTGGAAAGTCATATTATGAACATAATAATATAATATCAGAGGAAAAAATAATTAAAGTATTAGATGAAAAAACTAATAAAATTATGGAGATAGAATTTGAAGAGTATATAAAAGGAGTACTAGCTGCAGAAATGCCAGCATTATTTGAATTAGAAGCTCTAAAAGCTCAGGCAGTAGCAGCAAGGACTTATGCTATAAAAAAAATAGAACAAAAATCGGAGGCAAATTTAAAAGGAGCAGATATTAGTACAGATTTTTCAAAAGGACAGGCATATTTATCAAAAGATGAATTAAAAGAAAAATGGGGAGAAAACTTTGAGGCATATTATAATAGAATTTCTCTTGCAGTAGAAGAAACAAAAGGAGAAATTATGACTTATGAAGAAGAGCCTATAGAAGCAGTATTTCATTCTACTAGTGCAGGATTTACTCAAAGTGCAAAAGATATATGGGATGTAGATGTTCCATATTTAAAAAGTGTAGAAAGCCAAGGAGATATAGAATCACCAGTTTTTAAAGATGAACAAAAAATTTCAAAACAAAAAATAGTAAATCTCTTAAAAGAAAGATATCCCGATATAATTATTAATGATTTAGTAGGAGAATTTCAAATTGTAGAAAGAAGTAGTGGAGGATATGTAAAAAAAATTCAAATAGGAAATAAATTAATATCTGGAGAAGAAATAAGAGATATATTTAATCTTAAATCTAGTTGCTTTTCGGTTCAAGAAGAAGGAGATAGTTTGATATTTATAACTAAGGGGTATGGTCATGGAGCAGGAATGAGCCAATATGGAGCTAATTATATGGCTAAACAAGGAAAAACTTATAAAGATATTTTAAAACATTATTATCAGAACATTGATATAATCAATATAAATGAAGTAAATGAAAATCTTTTAGATAATGAATAGCTTATATTTCCTCCGGTTATACTATAAACGGAGGTGGATACAATGAAAAATAAATTTTGGACATATCTAAATAAAAAGGGGTATTATGTTATTTTATTGCTTTGCATTTTAACTGTAATAGGAACAACTACATTTATAACGAATCATAATATGCATATATTAAACAAAATAAATGAACAAAATTCTATTGATTTAGATGAAGAATTTGGAGACTATGATTTAGAAAATGTAGGAACTATTAATGCATATCAAAATGATTTAGATATTACTACAGAAGATATAGAAGGAGCAGGAAGTGTAATTGCAGAAAATAGCGATACAAACCAATCCCCAGAAAATAATGAAGATAAGTCTATAGAAACTAAAAAAGAAGAAATAGAACAAGATATTATAGTAGTATCCTCAAATAAAAATAATGAAGATACAGAAAGAGAAAAGCAAGAGACAGAGGAAGAGGCTAAAGAAGTTGAAGAAACTTTTTCTTTTAATGAAAATACTGCAATAATTTGGCCTATATCGGGTCAAATTGTAATGGATTATAGTTCTGATAAACTAATATTTGATAAAACATTAGAACAATATAGGGTGCACCCTGCCATTTGCATTAAACCTTCTGAAGATACGAATGTAAAGGCGGTAGCTAGAGGAAAAGTGGAAATGATAAAAAATGATCCAGAAACAGGAATAACTGTGATTTTAAATCATGGAGATGGATGGAGAACAATTTATGGACAGTTACAAAAAAATGTTTCTGTAAAACAAAATGACATAGTAGAGCAGGGTCAAATAATAGGAGAAATAGGCTCTCCTACAAAATATTCCATATTGCTTGGAGAACATGTATATTTTCAAGTTACAAAGGATAATAAACCAGTTAATCCAAAGGAATTACTAAATAATAAAAACTAATCCACAAATCATAAAAGCCCCCCTTTAAACATATATATAAAACAAGAGTTCTATTAAAGGGGGCTATTGTTTGAAGGGGTATATAGAAGAAAGAGCCATAGAAGTAGCAAAATTTATTATTGCTTCAAATGCTACTGTAAGAGAAACAGCCAAAAAATTTGGAATAAGTAAAAGTACAGTGCACAAAGATGTTACTGAACGATTAGAAAAAATTAACCCTGAATTAGCTGTAAAAGCAAGAAAGGTTTTAGAATTTAATAAAGCAGAAAGGCATTTAAGGGGTGGTTTAGCAACTAAAGAAAAATATATGAGGATAACATCGAAAAAAAATAAAAAATAAAATTTAAGAGATGTAATACTTAAATTATTATAATAATAAAAAAATTAAAAAAATATTGACATTTATATATTAATATAGTATTATTATATTGTAAATAGCAATATATAGAAAAATATATTTATATAACCAAATACAACAGATAAATAAAAAATTATAGATTTTTGCAATTATACGATTAAAGTAATACAGCCAAATTTAAATTTTTAAATTAGAACATAATATAAAAATTAAAACGGTTGTATTATATTTAATTAGTATAATTGTAAAAAAATATATAATTTAGGGGGGTACATATGAAGGGAAGATTAAAAAAATGGTGTAGTGGCTTTCTAATTGCTATGTTAGTATCTACACCAACAGGAATGGTTAATGCAGCAAGTTTGCTTCCATCAGACATTTTAGATTTGACTAATTGGAAACTTACATTACCTATTAATGATGCAGAAGAAATTACGCAACCAGAATTAGATAGTTATGAACATAGTGAGTACTTTCATGTAAATGATGATGGAGATGCAGTCGTATTTAAAGCACACTGTGGAGGAGATACTACAGAGGGTTCTTCGTATCCAAGATGTGAACTTAGAGAAATGACAAATGATGGACAAGATAAGGCTAGTTGGTCTACTACATCTGGAACACATACTATGATAATTGATCAAAAAATCACACATCTTCCCGAAGTAAAAGACCATGTTGTTGTGGGACAAATTCATGATTCAGATGATGATGTTATAATGATTCGTTTAGAAGGAAATCATTTATTTGTAGAAGGGGATGGAGAGGAACTTGCAGATTTAGATACAGATTATGAATTAGGAACAAGATTTACTGTAAAGATAGTGGCATCCGGAGGTAAAATTAAAGTATATTATAATGGAGATTTAAAATTAACTTATAATAAGAGTGTTTCAGGATGTTATTTTAAAGCAGGTATGTATACTCAATCTAACACCAGCAAAGGTGATAGTGAGGATGCATATGGGGAAAATGAAATTTATAATCTAGTAGTAACCCATAGTTAATAAGGATTTTATAAAACTACCTAGGTATATATTATGTATGCCTAGGTAGTTTTTTGTTTATGTATTTTTAATAATATTAAATATTTAATATTACAAAATAAAAACATATATAGTTATTATGAAAAAAATTATATTAAATTCCTTTGAATATTTTAAATAAATTATATATAATAAAAATAAAAGGCATTTAAATGTAGAAAATGGGATGAAATTACTAATAATAAAATGTTTATTATATGTCGATAAAATAAATGAGATTATAAAGGAGAATGAAGATGTTCGGAACTGATATAGGGATAGATTTAGGAACTGCTAGCGTGCTAGTTTACATAAAAGGACAAGGTATAGTATTAAAAGAGCCATCTGTAGTAGCTATTGATAAGGATAAAAATAATATTTTAGCAGTAGGAGAAGAAGCAAGAAGAATGTTAGGACGTACTCCGGGGAATATTGTAGCTATTCGTCCTCTTAGACAAGGAGTTATTTCTGATTATGATATAACAGAAAAGATGTTAAAATATTTTATACAAAAATCAATAGGTAGAAGGCTTTTTATAAAACCCCGTATTGCGGTATGTGTTCCTAGTGGCGTAACAGAAGTAGAAAGAAGAGCAGTAGAAGATGCAACAAAACAAGCAGGAGCAAGACAAGTTTTTATTATAGAAGAGCCTATAGCAGCAGCTATTGGAGCTGGTATTGATATCGGACGAGCTTGTGGAAGTATGGTAGTAGATATTGGTGGTGGAACAACTGATATAGCAGTTATTTCTCTTGGTGGAACTGTAGTGAGTTCTTCTCTTAAAATAGCTGGAGATAATTTTGATGAAGCGATTATTAGATATATGAGAAAGAAACATAATGTTTTAATAGGAGAAAGAACAGCAGAAGATTTAAAAATTAATATAGGAACAGCTTATGAAAGAACACAATCAGTTTCTATGGATATAAGAGGGAGAAATCTTATTACAGGACTTCCAAAGACAATAACAGTTACTTCAGAAGAAATGTTAGAAGCTTTACAAGAACCAGTTTCTAATATTGTAGAAGCAGTTCATTCAGTATTAGAAAAAACTCCTCCAGAATTATCTGCAGATATATCTGATAGGGGAATAGTAATGACAGGAGGAGGAGGACTCCTTTATGGTCTTGATAAATTAATAAAAGAGAAAACAGGTATTAATGTAATAATTGCAGAAGATGCAATTTCTTGTGTTGCTATTGGAACTGGAAAGTATGTAGAGTATATATCAGGAAACAACAAATAAAAATGATAAAAATATAAATAGGGGGAGTTAAATTGATTAGAGGATTATATACTTCTGCAATTGGCATGACAACTCAATTTAAAAAAATGGATGTTATATCAAATAATTTAGCAAATGTAAACACTACAGGCTTTAAAAAGGATATAGTTGTAACCCATTCTTTTCCAGAAGAATTAACAAAAAGAATAAACGATAGAAAAGGAGATTTCCCTAACAATGAGAATATAGGAAGAATGAGTTTGGGGTTATATGTAGATGAAATACATACAAATTATCTACAAGGTTCTCTTAAAGAAACAAATAACTCTCTAGATTTAGCAATTCAAGGGGAAGGATTTTTTGTAGTAGAAACTCAAGATGGTACAGAAATGTATACACGAGATGGTTCGTTTGTATTATCCCCTGATGGAAGACTTATGACAAAAGAAGGGAATTTTGTAGTAGGAGAGAATGGGCCTATCTATTTAGAAAATGGAGAAATTAGAGTTGATGATTATGGAAATATTTATGTAGAAGATGAACTTATAGATACATTACAAATTGTAGAATTTGAAAATCCAGAAACTTTAAGAAAGGTTGGAGATAACCTTCTAGAAAGAACAGAAGAAACAACTGAAAAAGATGTGAAAAGTACAATATTGCAAGGTTTTTTAGAAGCTTCTAATGTTAATGTAATAAGGGAAATGGTAGATATGATTACAGCTACAAGAATTTATGAAGCTAATCAAAAAGCTGTTCAAACCCATGATGAAACTTTAAGTAAAGCAGTTAATGAAGTAGGTAAAATATAGTAAGTAGGGAGGAATAAGTTATGATGCGTTCTTTATGGACATCTGCCTCAGGAATGGTATCACAACAAATGAATGTAGATACTATTGCTAATAATTTAGCAAATGTTAATACAATAGGTTATAAGAAGAGTAGAATGGAATTTAAATCTCTCTTATATGAAACAATGCAAAGGTCAGGTTTAGATGAGAATGGAGAAGGAAGACCAGTAAATCTTCAAATTGGACATGGAGTTAGGCCTATAGCTACGGTTAAAACTTATACCATGGGGAATATACAAGTAACAAATAATCCTTTAGATTTGGCTATTGATGGGGACGGATTTTTTGCAGTTCAAAGGTCTGATGATGAGATAGTATATACAAGAGATGGAAGTTTTAAGATTAGTGTAGTTGATGGAGAAGCTATGATTGTTACATCTGATGGTTATCCTGTACTTAGTATTGATGATGAGCCAATATATATACCAGAAGATGTTAATATTTCAGATTTAATTATTAATGAAGATGGAACTATTTCTTATGTAGATGAGGATGGAGAAACAGTAGAATTAGATGGACAAATTCAAATTGTACAATTTCCCAATAGAGCAGGACTTGAAAATATAGGACAAAACTTTGTAAAACCAACTAGTGCCTCGGGAGACCCTATTTATGAAGTTGATGGAGACGTAAATAATATAAGTAAGATAATTCAAGGAAGTTTAGAATATTCAAATGTGCAAGTTGTAGAGGAAATGGTTAATTTAATAATTGCGCAAAGAGCTTATGAAATTAATTCAAAGGCTATTCAAACATCAGATGATATGCTGGCTCAGGCAAATCAATTAAAACGATAAAAGTTGAGGTGTAAAAATGAAAATAGATGGGATAAATATAATGGATTCTTATTCTATAGATAGTACTTTTAAAATAGAACAACAATTAAATAAAGCAGAAGAATTTGAAAAAGTTTTAGAAAAAGCTAAAGAAGAAAAAAATGATGAAGCTTTAAAAAATGCTTGTAAGGAATTTGAATCTTATTTTATTCATCAACTTTTTAAGGAAATGAGAAAAACTATTCAATCAGGAGGACTTATACAAAAAAGTAGAGCAGAAGAAATATTTCAAGATATGTTAGATGAAGAATATTCTAAAAATGCTACTAAAGGCCAAGGAATAGGCCTTAGTGATATGCTTTATAAGCAACTTTCACAATATACAAAAACAGAAAATACAACAAATTAAAAAATTGCCTTAGGGCAATTTTTTTTATAGAGATTTAATAAATTATTTAGAAATTTTCTTTTATAATAGTTATAATAAATGTTATAATTGTATAGATTTTATATATAATAAAAATAGCAGGTGAAAATATGAATTTTATCTCAAAAGAATTAAAAACCTTATTTATTTCTGCAATTCCTGTACTAGAACAAAAAGCAGCTATTCCCTATGGAATTATACAAGGGATAGGTTTTTGGGAAGTATATTTTTTAACTCTAATAGGAGCTGTACTGCCAAGTCCTTTTATAATTTTATTTGTTAATAAGATATTTAATTTACTTAAAAAAGTTAGTTGGATTAATCCGTTTATAAAATGGATAGAAAAACGAACTATGAAAAAAAGTAAAAATATTGTTCGGTATGAGTTATTAGGTTTATTTTTATTTGTTGCTATCCCTCTTCCAGGAACAGGAGTATGGACAGGGTCAATAGCAGCCTCCCTACTACATTTAGAATTTAAGAAATCCATTTTAACAGTATTTTTAGGAGCAGGAGTTTCAGGGGTTATTATAAGTATTTTAAGTTATGGAGTAGGTATCCTATTTTAAGGCTTCATTGACAATACTATATATTCTTGTTATACTAATTATTACATAATAATTTCTTATCAAGAGAGGTGGAGGGAAAGGGCCCGATGAAACCCGGCAACCAGCATTATTATGCAGTGGTGCCAACTCCCCCAGGGTTTCCTGGAAGATGAGGAAGGAATGCGTCAGCCTCGTCTAGAGGTTTTTTTTATTGCCCAAATGTATGAAATAAAGATTTTAATTTAAAATATATTCTAAGGAGATGATATTATATGTCAAGAAGATTATTCACATCAGAATCAGTGACAGAAGGACATCCAGATAAAATTTGCGACCAAATTTCTGATGCAGTTTTAGATGCCATATTAGAAAAAGATCCTGATGCTAGAGTAGCTTGTGAAACAGCAGTAACAACAGGAATGGTATTAGTAATGGGAGAAATTACGACTAATTGTTATGTAGATATACCTAAAATAGTAAGAAATAAAGTAAAAGAAATAGGATATAATCGTGCAAAATTTGGTTTTGATGGGGATACATGTTCAGTAATTACATCCCTTGATGAACAATCAGAAGATATTGCTATGGGAGTGGACAAGTCCCTAGAAGCTAAATCATCAAATATTAAAGATGAAATAGAAGTTATTGGGGCAGGAGACCAGGGCATGATGTTTGGCTTTGCTTGTAATGAAACAGAGGAGCTTATGCCTATGCCAATCTCTCTAGCTCATAAACTTACAAAAAGATTAGCGGAAGTTAGGAAAAATGGAACCATACCATATTTAAGACCTGATGGAAAAGCTCAGGTTACTATAGAATATGAAGATGATAAACCCCTTAGAGTTCATACTATAGTATTATCAACTCAACATGGACCAGAAGTAGGTTTAGAAAAAATAAAAAAAGATATTATGGAATATGTAATAAAACCAGTAATACCTGAAAACCTTTTAGATAATGATACTAAATATTATATTAATCCCACTGGAAGATTTGTAATAGGAGGACCACAGGGTGATTCAGGACTGACAGGAAGAAAAATTATAGTAGATACTTATGGAGGTTATGCTAGCCATGGAGGAGGAGCATTTTCAGGAAAAGATCCAACCAAAGTAGACCGTTCAGGAGCTTATGCAGCTAGATATGTAGCTAAAAATATAGTAGCTGCTGGCATAGCTAGTAAATGTGAAATAGAATTAGCATACGCTATAGGAGTTGCAAAACCTATCTCCATATTAGTTAATACTTATGGAACAGGGAAAATATCTGATGAAGCTATTACAGAACTTGTAAAAAAACATTTTGATCTTCGACCTGCAGCAATAATAAAAAATTTAAACCTTAGAAGACCTATTTATTCACAAATAGCAGCTTATGGACATTTTGGAAGAACAGATTTAGACCTTCCTTGGGAAAAAACTGATAAGGTGGAAATACTAAAAAAGGAAGCAAATATATAAAAAAGCGCACATAGGAAGTGCGTCTTTTTTTTACCCCTTTTAATTTATACCAAAATGCTTTATTATAAAAGTATTATAAGAAAAGATATATAAATGAGTGATGAAAAATGAGTGAACAAGTAATTATAGAAGGAATTATAGAAGATATAATTTTCCATAATGAAGAAAATGGATATACAGTTTGTTCTATAGAAACTGCTGAAGAAGAAATAATATGTGTAGGAACTCTTTTAGGGGTTAACCGAGGAGAAAATATAAAGGTAGTAGGCTCATGGGTAACACATCCCATTTATGGGCCTCAATTACAAGTAAATACTTATGAAAAAACAGTACCTAAAACTGAAGAGGGTATAGAAAGATATCTAAGTTCAGGAGTAATAAAAGGAATAGGTCCAAAACTTGCAAAAAGGATAGTGGAAAGGTTTGGATTAGATACTTTAAGAATTATAGAAGAAGAGTGGGAGAAATTAGAAGAAATTAAAGGAATAAGCAAGAAAAAAGCTGTAGAAATAGGAGAAATATTCCATGAACAAAGAGAACTTAGAAAAGCAATTTTATTTTTACAAGATTATGGAGTATCACCAACTTATGCATTAAAAATATACAAACAATATGGTGAAAATACCATTAATATTATAAAAAACAACCCTTATCGTCTTGCAGAAGATATATTTGGTATAGGGTTTAAAATGGCAGACAGAATAGCTCAAAATATAGGAATATCTAAGGATTCTCCTAATAGAGTTAAGGCAGGAATTAAATTTATACTAAATCAATATTCAAATAATGGTCATACATATATGTTAAGAGAACATTTAAAACAAGCTGCTTGGGAACTTTTAGGAGTGACTGAAGAATTAGTGGAAAATGCCCTAATAGAACTTCAAATATATAAACAGATTTGGCAAGAAAAAATAGAAGAAAAAGAAGTGGTATATCTTACTCCTTTTTATTATGCAGAAATGAATATAGCTAGAAAATTAATAGAGTTTTCAAGAATGAGAAATGAAATAAATTCAAATGAAATAGATAAAAGGATAGATCAGTTAGAAAAAGAAACAAATATAAAATTAGCAAAACAACAGCGACAAGCAGTAAAAGAAGCTATGTCAGAAGGAATGCTTATTATAACAGGAGGTCCTGGAACAGGAAAAACTACTACTATAAATGCCATAATATCTCTTTTAGAAGAAGAAGGTTTAGAGATTATTCTAGCTGCACCTACAGGAAGAGCAGCTAAAAGGATGAGTGAGGCTACAGGAAAAGAAGCTCAGACAATTCATAGGTTATTAGAAATTAGTTTTTTAGAAGAAGATCACAAAAAACAAGTTTTTGAAAGAAATGAAGAAAGACCACTAGAAGCAGATGTAATAATAATAGATGAAATGTCTATGGTAGATGTACTTCTTATGAATAGTTTTTTAAAAGCAGTTGTGGAAGGGACAAGGCTTATATTTGTAGGAGATGTAGACCAACTTCCTTCTGTTGGACCTGGTAACGTATTAAAAGATATGATAAAAAGTGAAACTATTAAAGTAGTAAGACTTACAGAAGTATTTAGACAAGCAAGAGAAAGTGCAATAATAATGAATGCTCATAGAATTAATAAAGGAGAATATCCAATTGTTAATGAGAAAGATAAAGATTTCTTTTTTATAAGAAGAAATACACAAGAAGAAGTAATAGAAACAATAAAAGATTTAATATTAAATAGACTTCCAAATTTTTCAAAATGCAATTCTATAAAAGATATACAAGTTTTAGCCCCTATGAGAAAAAGTATATTAGGAGTAAATTATTTAAATTCTATTCTTCAAGAAGCCTTAAATCCCCCATCTAAAGAAAAGAATGAAAAGGAATATAGAATGCAGATATTTAGAGAAGGGGATAAAGTAATGCAAATAAAAAATAATTATAATATTCCTTGGAAAATATATAGTGATGTAGGGGTAAAGATAGATGAAGGAGTTGGAGTTTTTAATGGAGACGCAGGAAGAATAGTAGAAATAGATAACGAAGCACAGACTTTAACAGTTTTATTTGATGATTTAAAAACCGTAGAATATGATTTTAGTCAATTAGATGAATTAGAATTAGCTTATGCAGTAACTATACATAAATCACAAGGGTCTGAATATCCAGTAGTTATTATTCCTGTACATAGTGGACCTCCTATGCTTATGAATAGAAATTTACTATATACAGCTGTTACTAGAGCGAAGAAGTTAGTAGTTATAGTAGGACTTCAAAGTACATTAAATCGTATGGTAGATAATAATCGGGAAATTAATAGATATTCTGCGTTAGCTTATAGACTAACAAAAATGAAGGAATTATCTTTTTGAAGGTGAAATAATGTTAATAGATATTATTTTAAATATAATATACCCGCCTAAATGTATTTTTTGTAACACAATAATCCCTATTCAAAAAGAAAAGGGCATATGTGATGATTGTAAAAAAAGTCTGCCTTTTATAAAAGAAAAAGTATGTCAAAAATGTGGGAAACCTATAGATAATATTGAGGAGAGAAATACATGTTTTGATTGTATTAAATATCCGCCAATATACGATAAAGGATGGGCATTACTTGTATATGAAGGTATAGTTAGAGATATGATATACAGATTTAAATATGGAGGACATAAGGAATATGCAGTTTATTTAGGAGTTTTAATGGCTAATAAAATTAAAAATGAAAATATTAAAGAGAAATTTGACTTAATAATACCTATTCCAATGCATTTAAAGAAAAAGAGAATAAGAGGATATAATCAATCAGAGGAATTAGCTAAAATAATATCAAAACAATTAAAAATTCCTATTGATATAACCATATTAACTAGAATAAAAGAAACAAAACCTCAAAGTGGATTATCCATAACTCAAAGAAAAAATAATTTAAAGAAAGCATTTAAAATTAAACAAAATACAGATTTAAAAGGCAAGAAAATACTTTTAATTGACGATATATATACTACAGGGAGTACTATTAATACCTGTGCTAATATATTAAAAAAGAAAGGAGTAAAAAAAGTATGCTTCCTTTCTCTTAGTATAGGACGTGATAAATAATAAAAATAAAGAGGGTGAAAATATGGAAATTAGAAATTGTAAAAAATGTAATAGACTTTTTCAATATGTAACAGGAAGAGTAATTTGTCCAGCATGTAAAGAAGAAGAAGAAAAAGTATTTAAAAAAATAAAAGAATATTTATATGAACATCCAAAAGCTACTTTAGTACAGGTATCCCAAGAAACAGGAGCTTCTATTCCAACAATTAAACATTATATTAGAGAAGGAAGACTTATTATTACTCCAGAATCTCCTATAGGGATAGAATGTGAAAGATGTGGTACAATGATAAAAACAGGAAGATTTTGCGAAAAATGTGCTTATGAGATAGAAAGAGATATGAAAAAAGCTACTAATGGACTTATTAAAAATTCTACAAAATATACTAATTCTAATTTAAAAAAATCTAAAATGCATTATTTGAATAAAAATAAAATAGAAAGATAGGGCAAAAATGCCCTTTTTTATTTGTAATACTAAATATATATTTAATTGGTGACGATATATTAGTAGAAAGATTATTAAAAAGCAGGTGAAAATATGAAAATAACAAGAGTAAATCAAATATTAAAAATTTATAATAAAAATAATACTATAAGATCAGAAAAAATTAATAAATCTAATGGAAGAGATGAATTTAATATATCTCAGCAAGGGAAAGATTTTCAAACAGCTCTTGAAGCACTTTCAAAAGTTCCAGATATAAGAGAGGATAAAGTAAATGATATAAAAAGAAGAATAAAATCAGGAACTTATAATATAAGTGCTGAAGAAGTAGCAAATAAAATAGTAGAAAGAGCTTTTGATAAAAAGATTTAAAAAAAGAGGGATTAAGGTGGCAGGATTAGTATATGATCTCATGGATATTTTAGAAGATGAGTTGCTACTTTATAATAAGCTCTTAGAAATATCTAAAAGAAAAACAGATATAATAGTAGCAGGAGATGTTAATGCCCTTCATGAATTAACTAAAGAAGAGCAAGAAGTAGTGGCAAAAAACTTAAAATTAGAAAAACAAAGGGAAGAAATAATAGGAGATATTGCTCTTGTTTTAAATGAAAAAAAAGAAACCTTAACTATAACTAGACTAATAGAAAGATTAGGAGATTTAGAAGAAGATAAGAAAAGATTAAAAGAAATACAAAGCAAAATTAAAGATGTGCTAGCTAAGTTAAAACAATCTAATGAACAAAACAAAGTGCTTTTAGAGCAATCAATGGAAATGATTAGTTATACCATAAATGCTATACAAAGTACTCGTTCTTTTTCAACTAATGATTATAGCAATGGTGGAAAGATCCAAAATCAAAGTGGGCAAAATTTCTTTGATACAAGGCAGTAGGGGGAGATTATATGAGTTCAATATCAAGTTTATCAAGAGTTGCCTCTGGTCTTATTGTTAGTCAAAGAGGACTTGAAGTAACAGGACATAATATAGCTAATGCCAATAGTATAGGATATGTAAGACAACAAGTGCTACAAAATGATAGTTTTTATCAAACTATAGGAAGAAATGGTAATGATCTCTTATCCCTTGGAGCAGGATCAGACATAACGGAAATAAGACAAATAAGAGATGAATTTTTAGATAAAGCTTATAGAAACCAAATTTGTTCTAAGGAATTTTATGAAGTTCAATATAATGCAGCTATGGAAATAGAAACTATTATGGGAGAAGTAGATGGAGAAAGTTTTAGCAGTGTTTTAAGAGATTTTTGGAACCAACTTCAAAATCTTTCTATAGCACCTCAAGACCAAGGAACAAGAACTCAATTTATACAAAGTGCCAGTGTATTAGTAGATAAAATTAATTATATAAATGATAAACTTATAGAATATCAAAATAATTTAAATAATCAAGTGGTAGAAACAGTAGATAGAATTAATGAAATAGCAGAGGAAATAAGAGACCTTAACGAACAAATTGTAAAATATGAAATTAGTGGAGATAATGCCAATGATTTAAGAGATAGAAGAAATGTTCTTTTAGATGAGTTATCTCAATATATCGATATTTCTTATAAGGAAGATCAAGCAGGAAGAGTTAATGTATCAGCAGAAGGTTATCCTTTAGTATCAGAACAATCTGTATATAAAATAACTTTAACTCAAGCTGATCCTAATTCTAAATCTCCTTTTTTAAAACCAGTATGGGAACATACAGGAGATGATGTAATTAGATTTAATAAGCCAATAGGATCAGAATTTGGCAATGATACAGGAAAGTTAAAAGCACTACTTTTAACTAGAGGAGATAGATATGGAAATTATTTAGATACAGAAACTGCTAGTGCTTATGAAGACATAGAACCTTATTTTATTCCAAGGGTTCAAGCAGAATTTGATACCTTAGTACATGATTTAGTAACTACTATAAATGATATATTAGCTCCTCAAATACAAAGTTCAGATTCACCACAAGGTTTAGACGGAACTCAACATGTGGAATTATTTAAAAGAAAATATATGGATCGATATGATGGGAGTGGAACTTATCAAGTGGAAGATCCAAATGATCCCAACACACTTTATTCCGCAGGAAATATAGAAATAAATCCTATTCTTTTAGATGAAGATGGATATAATAAACTTTGTTTATCATCAGATGGAAGCGTAGGAGATACTAAAATTATTCAAGAGATTTTAGATGCATGGCAAGAACCCAATACTACCTATGATCAAACTTCAGCTCATAAACTTAATTTTGAAGATTATTATTCAGAATTTATAACTAGAATCGCAGAAGTAGGCAACAAAGCTTCACAAAAAGTGGAAGAAAAAGAAATAGTAGTAAATAGCATAGATAATAGTAGAAGTAGTATATCAGGAGTATCTACTGATGAAGAAATGACTAATTTAATGAAATATCAACATGCGTATAATGCCTCAGCTAGAATGGTAAGTATTATTGATTCTATGCTTGATACAGTTATAAATCGTACAGGAATTGCAGGAAGATAGGGGGGATATTTTGAGATCATCATTTTTTGGATTAAATATAGGAGCTCAAGCTTTATTTTCAGCAAGAACAGCTTTAGATGTAACGGCTCATAATATAAGTAATACTAATACAGAAGGCTATTCAAGACAAATAGTAAAACAAAGGGCTTCTACTCCTCTCCCATTAAATACTGGGACAGGGATGGTAGGAACAGGTTCAGAAATATATGATATTATAAGAGAAAGAGATTATTATTTAGATGTGAAGTACTGGAATGAAAGTAAAACATTAGGAGAGTATTCTATAAAAAATACTCAGCTTTCATTAATAGAAGGAATTTTTAATGAACCTTCAGATGAAGGATTTAATGCAGTTTATAATGATTTTTTTAATATGTTGCAAGAATTAGCTAATAATCCTGAAAGTGCAGAAATAAGAAATGGATTAAAAGAAACAGCCATGACTTTTGTCCAATTTTTTAATGATGCAGCTACAAGGCTTAAAGAATATCAAAAAGACATTAATTTTGAAATAAAGACTATAGTTTCTGATATTAATGTAATTGCTGAGAAAATACAAAATTTAAATAAAGAAATATATAGATATGAACAATATGGTGCTAGAGCTAATGATTTAAGAGATCAAAGAGACCTTTTAATAGATGAACTTTCTAAGTTAGTAAATGTAGAAGCAAAAGAGATAGAAGTAGAAAGTGCTAGTGGAGATATAGAAAAACGTTTTATAGTTTCCATTAATGGACAAACTTTAGTAAATCATTTTGATTGTAATCAATTAGAAGTTAGAGTGAGAGAAGAAAAAGCTAATCCTGAAGATGTGGAAGGCTTATATGATATATACTGGGATAGTGGTATTAAGTTTGATACTACAGATCCTAATTTAAGTGGTGAATTAAAAGGATACTTAGATATAAGAGATGGGAATAATAGTAATATATTTACAGGGACAGTTACTTCAGTAGATTCTTCAACCCAGGAAATAACCATAGAAAATATATCAAGGGAAGATATGCAATCAGAAGGAGAAATATTAATAGATGGTAAAAAATATAAATATAATTCCTTTACATATGATGCGGCTAGTAATACTGTTACTATTACTTTAGAAGGAACAATAGATCCAGCGGATCTTACTGCTATGGTAGGAACAGACACACAGATAGGAACTTCTATGGATTATAAAGGAATACCTCATTATATGAACCGATTAAACGAATTTGTAAGAACTTTTTCTAAAGTATTTAATGATATACATAAGGCAGGATATGACTTAGATGGAGATGATGGTAATTATTTCTTTGCATATAAAGATGATAGTGGCAATATAGTAAATGCTACTACAGATGAAGCCTACCAATTTATGACTGCAGAAAATTTTACTTTATCATCTGACATAGATGATGTTAATAATATAGCAGCAGGACTTGAAGAAGGTTTAGTAGGAGATGGAAGAAATATTCAAAAATTATTTGACATAAAAATAGATACCGAAGCTTTTAATGAAGGAACTCCTAGTTCTTATATGCAATCTATAATAGGAGAGTTGGCTGTTGACGCAAAACAAGCAGTTGTAATGGAAGAAATGCAAACTAATATTTCTAAAGTAGTAGAAGGACAAAGATTATCTGTATCAGGAGTAAATAGTAATGAAGAAATGACAAATCTGGTAAAATATAATCAAGCCTATAGCATGGCAGCTAAAATGATTAGTGTAATGGATGAAATCTATGATGTAACTATAAATCGTATGGGTGCTAGTTAATAGGGAGGTGTAATCATGAGAATTACTAATAATATGATGATAAATAACACTTTATTAAGTTTAAATAGAAATATGGAAAAGTTAGATACTTTATATATGCAAATGACAACTTTAAAAAAAATACAAAGACCTTCTGATGATCCTATAATAGCAGGCAGAGCTTTAAAATTTAGAACGAGAATTTCAGAAACTCAGCAGTTTCAAAGTAATGTAGAGCAAGCTCTTAGTTGGATGAGTTCTACAGAAACAGCAATTGATAATATAGAGTCTATACTACAAGATATGAGAACTCTTGCTAATCAAGGAGCTAATGATACTCTAGGAATATCTGAACAAAAGGATATAGTTGATCAATTAGAAGAATTAAAAAAACAACTTATAAATGAAGGAAATGTAACCTATGAAGGTAATAGATATATATTTTCTGGATTTAGAACAGATACTAAACTAGTATATGATGAAGATAATACAGAAAACTTTAGGATAACACAAAGTTTTACTAAAGATGATATAGAAGAAATTTCAGTACCTGGGGATAATATGTATTGGAATTCATCTTTGCCAGACCCTACATCTAATACGCCTCCTACAACGGCATATAGAATTCGTTTAGGATATGATGATGTAACTTTAAATAGTATAACAGGACTAGGGTTGACAGTAACAGCTATGGATTCTACATCTTCTACTCCAGACGCTTATGCACCTCCAGCAGGAGAAGTATATTTCTTAGAAGATACTGGAGAAATTATATTTAATAGTGCAGATATATCCAGTATACCAGACTTTACTGTACAGTATGACAAACAAGATTTTAAAGAAGGAGATTTAAATCCTATCTTTTACTTTGAATGTGAAGACTTAGCAACAGGGGAAGTATATAATTCTCCCTTTGATTTAGATAAAATAAATGAGAAAATAGAGTATGAAGTAGGTATTAATAATAAGATAGAAGTAAATGTATTGGGAAAAGATATTCTTACTACTGATTTAATGAGAGATATAGATGAAATAGTAAAATTAGTTTCAGAAACATATAATGCGCAAGTTAAGGCTGAAGAATTATCTAAAGAGGGAGAAGATGGAGAAAAAATAGCAGAATTTATAAAAAATAGTATGCCTAATATATCTGAAGCATTTACTGAATTAATAGGGAAATTAGATAAACATCTTAGTCAAGTTTCTACAGAAAGAGCTGGATTAGGTAGCCGTATGAAAAGACTTGAATTAATTAATAATCGTCTTGAAGATGATGAGTTAAATTTCCAAGAATTAAATAATGATAATGAAGGAATAGATTTAGAAGAAGTATATACAGAATTTAGTATGCAGCAGGTAATTTATAATTCTGCTTTAAATGCAACTGCTAGAATAATTCAGCCTACTTTATTAGATTTTATACAATAGTTTAGCCTCACCGAAAGGTGAGGTTTTATGTTATAATGATAAAAAATATAATGGAGGGGTATAATGCGTTTAAAAACAAAAAATTTTGGAGAAATAGAAATAAATGAAGAAAAGATAATAACCTTTGAAGATGGAATACCAGGCTTTGAAAATTACAAAAAATATCTTTTAATTACAGATAAAGAAGATAAAGAAAGTCCTTTTTGTTGGCTGCAGTCAGTAGAAGATGGGGACTTAGCTTTTGCACTTATTAATCCCTATTCATTTTGTCCAGATTATTCTCCTAATATTGAAGAAAAACAAATAAAAAAATTAGGGGAGATAAAAGAAGGTTCCTATATAATATATTCTATTGTAGTAATACCAGAGGATATAAAATCTATGACCGCTAATTTAAAAGCTCCCATTATTATTAATATAGAAACTAAAAAAGCTATGCAAGTAATATGCGAAAATGAAGAATATAAAATAAAACATAGTGTTTATGATGAATTAAAAAAAGTTAGTGTAAAAGAGGCAGGTGAATGATATGCTTGCTCTTTCAAGAAAAAAAGGAGAATCTATAATAATAGGGGATAATATAGAAATCACTGTATTAGAAGTACAGGGAGAACAAATAAAAATAGGAATAGAAGCTCCAAAAAATATTCCTATCTATAGAAAAGAGATTTATCTTCAAATAAAAGAAGAAAATAAAATAGCCACAAAAACTAATAAAGAAAATATAGAAAAAATAAAAGGATTTTTTAAAAAAATTTAAAAAAAGTATAAACTTATTTCTACAATATCCGATAAAATATATGAAAACAAAATTGATTGGCCAATCAATTCTCCGCCTACTACGGAATAAATTTATAGTATCAGCAGGGTAGGCTGCATGATACAAAAAAAGACATGGATGTCTAAAAATTTTCAAGGAGGAATGTATTATGAGTAATATGGTAATTAACACTAATACATTAGCAATCAATGCTCACAGAGCATTAAAAATGACAGGTTCAGATCAGCAAACAGCAGTAGAAAGATTATCATCTGGTCTTAGAATTAATCGTGCTGCAGATGATGCTGCTGGACTTGCTATCTCTGAAAAAATGAGAGGACAAATTTATGGATTACAACAAGCATCAAGAAATGCTCAAGATGGTATTTCTATGATTCAAACAGCAGAAGGGGCATTAACAGAAACTCATGCAATGCTTCAACGTATGAGAGAATTAACTGTTCAAGCTGCTAATGATACATATACTGAAGAAGACCGTGAAAAAATTGCTGCAGAGTTAGAACAATTAACTGAAGAAATTACAGGAATTACAGAAAAAACAGAATTTAATACTAAGACATTATTGAATGGAAATTTATCTACTGTTTCTGTATATCTTCAAGTTGGAGCTAATGAAGGTCAAAGTATTACATTTACAATTGGCGATATGAGTGCTGAAGCTTTAGGACTTACTTCAATAGCAGTGACTATTGGTGGAACAAGTATTACAGATAGTTTAGCAGATATTGTATCAAATGCGAGTGTAACAGGTGATGTTATTAGTAGTTTAACATCAGTTATTGATGATGCTATTGAGTTAGTTTCAAATGAAAGATCTAAACTTGGAGCAGTTCAAAATAGACTTGAACATACTATAAATAATGTAGATGTTGCTGCTGAAAATCTTCAAGCTTCTGAATCTCGTATTCGTGACGCAGATATGGCAGAAGAAATGATGAACTTTACAAAATCTAATATTCTTCAACAAGCTGCAACAGCTATGCTTGCTCAAGCAAATCAAGCACCTCAAAATGTACTTCAATTATTAAGATAATAAGTTTAAAAGGGGTTTTAAAACCCCTTTTTTTAAAAGAATTATTTAAGCATTAAAAGTTTTTAATACTTAAATAATTCTTTTAAATTCAAGGGGGATTTTTATGCTGCTTAGTATTGTTATGATGGTTAAAAATGAAGAGAAATATTTAGATAGATGTCTTACAAGTTTAAAGCCAATATTAGATAGTATTTCTTCTGAACTTATTATTCTAGATACTGGTTCTACAGATAAAACTGTAGAAATAGCAAAGAAACATACAAATAAAGTATATTATCATCCATGGGAAAATGACTTTGCTAAAATGAGAAATATATCTATAAGTTATGCTAAAGGAGAGTGGCTTTTTATATTAGATGCAGATGAGATGATAGATAATCCTGAAACAATTATTGAGTTTTTTAAAACCAATAAATATAAAAAATATAGAACTTGTGTTTTAAAAATTAAAAATTTTTTAGACAGTAAAGAAAAACATTGGAATATAGTTCCCATTATGAGGTTGTTTAAAAAGACTTCTGATTTTAGATATACAGGTGCTGTTCATGAGCAACCATTAGCTGTTCCTCCTTTTTATTATCTTGACACTATTCTTAACCATTATGGATATGTGGCTACAGATCCTGTTTTAATGAAGAGAAAATTTAAAAGAAATGTTAAAATATTAGAACAAGAACTACAAAAGGATCCCAATAATTATTATTATTTATTTCAACTATCACAATCCTATGGGATGTATGGAGATAAAAAAACAGCTTTATATTATGCAGAAAAGGCTTATAAAATTATTAAAGAAAAAAATATTAATTTAATACACATATATATACATTTAATACAAATGTTTATATCTAATAAAAAATATAGAAGAGTAGAGCAAATAGTTAAGGAAACATTAAATATAAGTGATGAATATATAGATGTATATTATTATTTTGGGAAGGCACAACAGGCTTTACATAAAAGTCAAGAAGCTATTAAGACCTATAAAAAATATCTTGAAATGGCTAAAAATTACAAAAATTATGCAGGATATAAAGATATGATTACTCCTACTAATACATTAAATTTTGTACAGGAAATTTATAAAGAATTATGTTTACTTTATTATGATGTAGAAAAGTATGAAAAGGTATTGACTATAAAAGATAAAATAGATTTTGATGAAATATCACTTTTAGACAGTGCTTTTTATTTTATAATATTATCCTATATAAAACTTAATAAATGGAATGGATTAAAAGAATATTATGAGAAGATAAGACTAGAAAAAGAAGAATTAAAAGAAAGCTTTATAAATAATTTAGAAGCTGTTAAAAGAGATATTCAGTTAGATGAGAAAGAAAAATTAGAAGAATTATTTATCTCTTATGAAGATAACTATGGATTGTTAAATAAGATTAGAATTGCGCTGCAAAGAAAGGATTTTAAAGAATTAGATAATATAGAAAAGGACATAAAAATATTAGATTTTAAAGAATTACCATATTTTTATGGAGATATAATATGGTATTACATTATTAAACAAAAATCTATATATGAACTTTTATCTAATGTCAGTGAAGAAAAGATATCCCAATATATACAATATATTTTAAATGAAAAAAAGAAAATGTGTTTTGATATTTTAGTTGAATATGTAAAAAATCAATATCCTATTATTAATATTAAAACAGCTTTGATTAATAAAATTTTACTTAAGGCTTTACTGCTAGATGAAAGTATAGAAGATAATTATTACAAGGGTATTTTAGAAAGATACATTTTTAATGGAAGTTGCTTAATAGAATATACTTATAAAGAATATATTCTAAAAAAGGAATTGCAAGAATATTTAAAAAATGATGAAGAACGATTTTTTATGTATATGGTTAAAGCAATAGAATCAAAGCGAGAAAATTTATCTAAATCTATTAAGTATTTAAGGAAAGCTTTAAGAGTATTTTCTATTATGAAAAAAGGTATCCAGTTATATATTGATGAATATAAAAAGTTAATTAATCAAAGTAAGGAACTTGAAGAATTAAAAATTAATTTACAAACAAATATTAATAATTTAATTCAAGCTGGGAAAATAGAAGAAGCAAATTTATTTATAAAAGAATATGAAAATATAATAAAAAGTGATTCCTTTATATATTCAGCTAAAAGTTCCATTGCTATAATGAAAAATAATATAGAAGAAGCAGAAGAACTTATTAAAGAAGGGTTATTAAAATATCCTAGGGATTTTGATTTATTATGTAATGGTGCATATTTATTACAACATAATAAACAAGAAAAATTAGCCCTTGAGTTATATAAAGAAGCATATAAAGTTGCTTCGAATAAGGAATATAAAAATCAGATAAAAGAAATTATTAATAATTTAAGTAATGAAGAAGGAAAAACAACGGTTTCCATAAATGATGAGTTAGAAATGTATAAAGGAAAAGTAAAAGAACAAATTAATAATTTAATGAATAAAAAACAATATGAGGAATGTATGAAAATAATAGAAGAATATGAGAAAATTATTCCTAATGATTTAGAAATACTTTTATTAAAATCTCAGTTGTATATCAAACAAAATCAATAAGGAGATTCAATAGGGATGAATGATACAAAATCTTTAGAAAAACAGTTAAAAGATAATATTTATACATTGATTAATATGGAAAAATTTAATGAAGCACATGAATTAATACAGCAGTATGAACTTATAAATAAAAATGATATAGAGATTTATTATATAAAAGGTATTATGCACATGATAGAAGAAAATATAGAAGACGCTAAAAGATTTTTACACAGAGGAATTGAAATTTTTGATGGAGATTTTGAGTTGTTATATAATTTTGGATATGTATATAAAATTAAACAGAATTATAATTTATCTTTATATTTTTATTTAAAAGCTATACAAAAAACAAATTCCCAAGAATTAATAAAACAAATTAAAAATCAAATAAAAAAATTGCAAATTCTAATAAATAAGGAAGAAACAGAAATACAAAAAAGAAGGTTTAAAAAAGTAGAATATGGGGAAAAACATTTAACAAGTAATGGTAAAAAAAGAATAACTTTGGTATATACAAATTTATCAGGGTCTAATACGGTAGCATTATATAAATTTGCAAATAAAGAAATAAGAGAAAAATATAATATAGAATTAGTATTAGGAGATTTATCAGGAGACTATTTAAATAATATTATAAATAGCGATATGGTTATTTTTACTGAAGGGAATTATCCTTTTTCTTCAAGACCAAAAGATAAACTACCTATAGTTTTGGATTTGTGGCATGGTTTCCCAATTAAGGCCATGGGATATGCAGATAAGGGAGAAAAATATAAACATTTAATAAAAAAAATGTGGGATAATGTTGATTATATTACTTCTTATTCTCCATTGTTTAATGATGTTATGAATAGATGTACAGCTATAGATATATCAAAGTTTATAATCACAGGGGCACAAAGAAATGATTTATTATTGCAAACGGATGGAAGAAAAAATATAGAAAATTTATTTGAAGAAAAATTTTACGATAATAAATTTGTATTTTATATGCCTACTTATAGATATACTCCGAGAGGAGATAGAAAAGAAGGTAATAGAAGTTGGAGAAACATATTTGGTTTCAAAGAATTTAGTATAGATAAATTTATAGATTTTCTTCAAAAAAACAATATTATATTTTTTATTAAATTACATCCTGCAGAAGAACATAAATTTATAAAAGAACTTCCTCAAAATGAAAATGTAAAGATAATTACGAATAAAAATTTGTATGAAAAAGGCATGGATTTGTATGAAGTTCTTAATGCAGCTAATTTATTAATTACTGACTACTCTTCTGTATATTTTGATACATTATTGTTAAATATGCCAGTAATATTTACTCCTGTAGATTTACAAGAGTATCAAAAAAGTAGAGGTTTTATATTAGAACCATATGAAGATTGGACTCCAGGACCTAAATGTATAACTCAAGAAAATTTAGAAAACGAAATAATCAAGCTTTTATCAGACGCCAATTACTATAAAAATGAGAGAATAAAAATTTTAAAAAAGACACATAAATATTTAGATGGTAATTCTTGTGATAGAACATGGAAGTTTATTGAAGAAGTTTTAAAAAATCGGTTTTAAAGCTGATTTAGTATATCTATATTTAATAAATTTATAAATTTTAAATGTGATAGTTAATTTTTGATATCTGATTTGTCAGGAAAACAAATAATTTTTTTAGAGAAGGTATTAATATGGATTTAAAGATATTAATAGATATATATAAATCTATAATGATAGCCAAGCAATAAATTGGATAGAACGATTAAAATATGACTACAGACAATGGAAAGAAGAAATACAAAAGACATTAATTTATATAATGCCTAGAGTTTAAAGCCCGTTAAAGAGGGCTTTTTTATATAAGGATATTAAAAAATTTTTTTATTATACCGATATTTAAGATAGATGATGGAGGTGTTGATTATGAAGATTGATGGAAATTCTTTAGAAACATCTAATATAATTTCAGAAATAAAGACTAAACAAGATACTACAGAAAATATAGATAAGAATATTAATAGTGACATTGACATTATAGAAAAAATGCAATTATATCCAGAATATAGACCTACTATTAGCGAAAAAGCAATAATTAATGCCATTGAAAAAGCAAATAAGAAATTAAGTGGAGTGAAAGCAGAATTTGAATTTACCATTCATGAAAAGACAAAAGAAATTATGGTAAAAGTTATTAATAAAGAGACAAAAGAAGTAATAAGGGAGATTCCTCCTGAAAAAATTTTAGATATGGTAGCAAAACTTTGGGAAATGGCAGGAATTTTAGTAGATGAAAAAAGATAAAAGGAGAGATTTTTATGGTTAGTAGTACTTCAAGTATTAGATTTACAGGTTTAGCAACAGGCCTTGATACTGAAAGTATCATACAAGAATTAATGAAGGTAGAACAAATTAAAGTAGATAATGTTTATAAAGAAAAACAAAAATTAGAATGGAAAAAAGAGATATGGCAAGAAATGAACCAAAAAATATATTCTTTTTATACAGAAGAGCTTTCACCTATGAGATTTACAAATACTTATAATGCTAAAAAGGCAGTATCTTCTAATGAAGATGTTATTGATATTAATTCAGTAGGAAGTGGAGTTAATGGTTCTTTTAGTTTAGAAGTTAGTAATTTAGCTACTGCTTCCAAGCTTACAGGAAGTTCTGTTGATGATATTTTAGAAAAAACAGTTTCTGGAGAAGCTAGTTTTACTATATCAGCTGAAGATGGAAAAGAAGCTACTATTACTTTAGAAGACGGAGATAATATTGAAGTTTTAGTTTCTAAAATAAATAATGCAAAGGATGAAGATGGAAATTCCTTAGGGCTTTCTGCGTATTATTATGCAGATGATAATGGAAAGGGTAGTATATTTATTTTTAGTCAAACAGGAGCGGGAAAACAGATAGAAATAACCAGTGCAAATAGTAGTGCAGATCAATTTTTAGATGATATTGGATTAGATGTTAATAATAGAATTGGATCAGAAGGAACTAATGCTAAATTTACAATTGATGGGGAAGAATTTGAATCAGAAAGTAATGATATTACTATTAATAAAGTGGATATTACCTTAAAAGAGATAGGAACAACTAATATAACTGTTAGTACTGATACGGATGCCATTTATGATAAAATAAAGAATTTTATAAATAAATATAATGAGCTTTTAGTAACTATAACAGAAAAAGTAGATGCTGATAGTGCATATGGTTATGAGCCTTTAACCGATGAAGAAAAAGCAGCTATGACAGAAGAAGAAGTTAAACTTTGGGAAGATAAAATTAAGAGTGCTTTATTAAGAAATGATTCTATTTTAGAATCCTTACGAACTTCTATGAGAAGTATTTTGACTTCAAGTATAGGAGTTGATGTAAGTGAGCTTTCTAAAGGATTTCAATATTTATCTGATATAGGGATAGTTACAGGATATTATACTGAAAAAGGAATATTACATATACAGGGAGATGAAGATGACCTTATTTATTCAGATGAGCCTAACAAACTTAAAGAGGCTATTGAAAAAAATCCCGATGAAGTGGTAAAATTAATGACAACCTTATGTCAGGCTTTATATGATGAATTAACAGAAAAAATGAAATCCACAGAATTAAGTAGTGCTTTTACTTTATATAATGATAAACAAATAGATGAACTAATAGATGATTATGAAGATGAAATATACGAATTAGAAGAAAGGATGTATGAAAAGGAAGAATATTATTATCAAAAATTTGCAGCTTTAGAAACAGCTATACAACAGTTAAATAGTCAAAGTGCTTGGCTTTATCAACAGTTAGGCTAATAGATTAGGAGGAATATATGGTGACTAATAATAGATATGAGCAATATAAAACAAATGCTATAATGACTGCTTCTCCGCAAGAATTAACTCTTATGTTATATAATGGAGCTCTTAAATTTTGCAAACAAGCTATAGAAGCTATAAAAAATAAAAATATTTCTAAGGCTCATGAATACATAATAAGAGTAGAAGATATTATACAGGAATTAATGATTACTTTAGATAAAAAATATCCTATTTCTAAAGATTTTGAGTTATTGTATGATTATATATATAGAAGATTAGTTGAGGCTAATGTATCTAAAAATATAGAAGTTTTGGAAGAAGTATATGGGTTGATAAAAGAATTTCGAGATACATGGAAAGAAGCTATGAAAAAAGCTAAAATGCATTTACCTCAAGATGTAATAAATAAATAATTGCTTGGATGTGATTAAATGGATAATGAAAAATTAAAACAAATTGAGAAAAAAAGAGAATTATTTAATAAAATATATGATATTACTGCCAAGCAAAGGGAAGTTTTAAAATTAAAAGATATTGATACAGATACTATTAAAAAATTAATAGATAAAAGACAAGAATATATTGATGAAATTAATAAAATAGATGAAGCTTATAATTTAAAGGGAGTATTATCAGAAGATATTAAATCTATAATTTATAAAATTCAAGAATTAGAAAAAGAAAATATAAAGATGTTAAATGGTCATTTTGAGGCTTTAAAAAAAGAAATGTTTAATTTTAACAAATCCAGAAATGTAACTAAAAGTTATAATATGTATAATAAAAATACTTATAATGTTGGGGCTATCTTTTTTGATAGAAGTAGATAAAGAGGTGCTTTATGAATGAAATAAAGACCCAAATTAATATACTAATAGATATTTTATTAAAAAAACAAAAATTATTAGAAGAAATTTTAACTCTTACTATTAATCAAACTGCTGTTTTAGAATATAAACCTGTAGATTTTAATATATTTGAGAAGTTATCAGAAGAAAAATTAATTAAAATAAAAAAAATAAATTATTTAGATGAAGGGTTTATAGGAATTTATGATAATATAAAAACTTGGATACAAAATAATATAGATGATTGTTCAAAACAAATAAAAACTATGCAAGATTTAATCTATAAAATATCTGATTTAGGAGTAAAGATAAATATTCAAGAAGAAAAAAATAGAAAAATTTTAAGTATAAATTCATTGAAAAAAAAGAAAAAAGTTATAGATATTTATAAACATAATATGTTTTTTCATAAGAAATAACGCATTTTGTTGAATTTTTGTAAATAAAATTAAGATAGAATTAGAATTATGGTAGAAACTTTTTAAATATTAATCTGTTATTTGTTGATGTTAGGGATTATCTGGACTATTAATAGATTAAATATTTAGATAGTTTAATTTAAAAATATTAAATAATGCAAACAATAAATCGTATATAAATTAAATAATTAAATCTATAAAAATTTTGATTTTCTAAAAGTAGCTAGATAACCATAAATGAGGTGAAAATGTGATTAATAATATAATCGAAAATCTTTTTCGATATGATAAAGATACAAATAAAAAAGAATACATAGAGGAGATTTTAAATATTTTACAATCTGAGAATATAACAGAAGAAAAAATTATAGAATTAATATTAAGTGAAGAATTAAAGAATAAAAATATAATATTGAATAATTTGGCAGTTATAGCATATGAAAAAGGGTTATATGACTTTATTATACCATTTTTGCAATCGTCATATAAAATTAATAAAAATTGTATTGATACTTTATATAATTTTTCGTTTTTTTTAAGTATAATAAATCAAGAGAATTTAGCATTAAATTATTATAATAGATTAATTAAATTAATAGTCAATAGTAAAGAACAAAAATTAATCGAAGATATAGTATCAAATGAATATTTTAAAAAATTATTTTTGAAACTACCTAATGAAAATAGTATCTTGAAGAACATAGAAGTCCTTAGTTATAAGTCAGACCTTATTATATATAGATTTAATATTGTTAAAAAAGATAATCCAAAAAAGAAAAATATTTTTACTTTAGATGATTATAAAAATAATATAAAGAGCAATATAAATATATTAATAAAGAATAATATATTAGAATATGCAAAAATAATAAGTAGGCAATATAAAGATTTTATTCAAGATGATATAGATATTTATTTAATTATGGGTATAATTTCAAAATTAGAAGGGAATTTTGAAGAAGCAGAAGAAAATTTTATTAATGGGTTATTAATAGATAGTGATAATTATGATTTGTTGTATAATATAGCTAATTTATATAAAATTACAGGTAGGATTAAAAAAAGTTTTTATTTTTATAAAAGAGTTTATCAAAAAACATCGGATTTTAATGTAAAAAAAGAAATTGAAAGTTTTTTAAAATCAAATAATGAAGATATAAATTTTAAAGTTTTAATAGGGAGTCCGATACATCAAAAACCTAAGATATTAAAAGAATTTTTACAATCATTAAAAGATTTAAATAAAAAAAATATAAATGTAAGTTTTTTCTTTATAGATGATAATAATATAATGGAGTCTAGCGATTTGCTATATGAATTTTCAAATAAAGAAAACAACGTAATAATTTATAAATCTTTTAATAGAGATAGATATGTATGTGATGATTTTACACATCATTGGAAAGAAAATTTAGTTTGGAAAGTAGCAGAATTTAAGAATAAAATAATAAATTATGCGAAAGATAACTATTATGACTATATTTTTTTAATAGATAGTGATCTAGTATTGCACCCTAATACATTAGTACATTTAATATCAACAGGAAAAGATATAATATCTGAAATTTTTTGGACTAAATGGCAGTCCAACACAGAAGAATTGCCTCAAGTTTGGTTGAAAGATACTTATACACAATATAATTATGAAAGAGGCGAGAAATTAAGCCAAAGTGAAATAAATTTTAGACATAAACAATTTTTAAATCAATTAAAAACTCCTGGAATTTATGAAGTTGGTGGATTAGGAGCATGTACATTAATCAGTAAATTAGCTATAGATAAAGGTGTCAATTTTAGTGAATTAAAAAATGTATCATTTTGGGGTGAAGATAGACATTTTTGTATAAGAGCGGTAGCTTTAGGACTAAAATTGTATGTAGATACATATTATCCAGCTTATCATATTTATAGAGAAAGTGATTTACTTAATGTTAATGATTTTAGATTAAAAAACAAAACAAAATAAAATTTAATATTAATTTTTCATAAATATTTAAATTAAATTACTTTTATTTTCTGTCAACCATTTTTGAAAATGTTTCAAAAAAATTTTAATATAAGCACCAAAATATTGGCGCTAAATTTAACTTAAATTTATAGAGAAATATTTATTGTATAATCAATTTTAGGGTAACTTTAATAAGCCTACTATTTACTATTTTTCATTTAAAAACTAAGCTATTTTATTTCTATGAGATTGTTTTTTTGCATATTTTTCAAAAGAGGCTTGTTTCCAAGGATGATTCATGGGTGGAATATATTTTTTCTTAGGTTTTTCATGAAGAATTGCTAGGTCAAATGCTTTTGAAGAAGGTTTATGCTCTGGTAATAATTCTAGTGCATAAACTTGATCTCCTATACAGCTATAAAGGGCACCATTAAAAGCCTTAATTACCATAGCAGTAGTACCTTTTCTGTAATGTACAGCAACTCCTTTACTGTTTACAGGAAGGTAATAATTATTATTATATTTAAGGCAACTCCCATTATCTATCTTTCTAGAAGATAATACCGCTAATATT
This sequence comes from Defluviitalea phaphyphila, assembly GCF_001466305.1. Classification (GTDB taxonomy): domain Bacteria; phylum Bacillota; class Clostridia; order Lachnospirales; family Defluviitaleaceae; genus Defluviitalea_A; species Defluviitalea_A phaphyphila. The sequence continues at coordinate 43,876 of NZ_JWID01000006.1, read as the reverse complement.
AGATTAATTTTATCTAAATCTGGTTGTTTTTCGAATACAGATTTGATATTATTAGCAGGTAAGGCGAACTGCTTATTGAATTTCTTTATGTAGGAGTTTAGAAATTCATTTGCTTCCTCAATAGAGGAAACATTGGCTAAACGCAGTTCTATTGTAAGGCGGGATTGAAGGGTGCCAAACATTCTTTCAACCCGCCCTTTTGCTTGTGCAATGCTGGATGTACGAATGTTTATACCTAATTGTTTACAAGCATATCCAAACTGTGTAAAAGTATCATTTTCAATAGACTTTTGACCTTTCTTTTTATATTCAAATACAGTACGGTTATCTGTAAAGAATTGATAAGGAATACCGTAATTATTTAGAATCTGATAAAGCACATGATAATAGCCATTTAAAGTTTCTTGTTTATCAAAGTAAGCACCAACAATTTGTCCTGTAGCATCATCAACAGCGATGTGAAGGTAAGATTTAAGGTTACCAAACCATAGATGAACAGAAGCATCCATTTGAATCATTTCACCGAAATAAGTACATCTGGGACGTCGTGGATGAGAGTCTTCAAGAGCTAAAATAGAGCTTTGAATAATAGCTTCTTTCTTTTTAGATTTAGTTTTAGACTTAAGAGCTTTAAGTTCTTTTTTAAGAGCTTTTTTTGTAGAACGTCTAGCTTTTGGGGAAAGGATGTATTCCTTTCTTAAGATAGATGAAATGGTACTGACAGATACAGAGATACCCTCTCTTTCTTTAAGAAGTTCAGAGTAATGTGTTAAGTTGCAGTCAGAATATTTAGTAAGATATAGGTCTAGAATTAGTTGTTTTGTATCTTGAGGAATAGTGATAGCAGGTTTTCTACCACGGTTACCATGAATAAAGAAAGCTTTACCTTCTTTTTTGTATCCATTTATTAAACGATTGATGTGACGATATGAACAACCTATTTTAAGAGCTGCTGCTTTTTTATTACCATTAGTTTCTACAAGTTTTTTAATAATTTCATATTTTTGATTTTCATTCATAGTTAGTAACAACTTTCTCATTATAGCCACCTCATTTTTTAGTTATGAGATTCTATTATAATATATTTAATAGTATTTGGACATAATCTTTTGTGATACATTAAGACATTATCATAAATGAATCATAAAAAATAAAGATAATTTCATTATTTTCTTGACTTATTCGTCACTTCATGATATATTTATTTAGTGGCGAGAGGTCTTTTTTTTATGCCAAAAATCATGAAACTCATTAGTAGTAAGTGGAGGTGGAAGTTGTGAGAGTAAAGGTTACTTTAGAATGTACAGAATGTAAGCAAAGAAATTATAACACAACAAAAGAAAAAAGAAATAATCCCGATAGATTAGAACTTAAAAAGTATTGTAAGTTCTGTAGAACACATACATTACACAAAGAAACAAAATAATAGGTCCCCAAAGTATTTGTAAAGGGAAGTGGAATGATGAAAAGTTTTTTTCAACAGTTTAAAGGAGAATTTAAAAAAATCATTTGGCCCAATAGAGAAGATTTAATCAAACAAACAACAACAGTTATTGTTACTTCTTTGATAGTATCAGGAATTGTTTTTGTTATAGATATTGTTTACAGCAAAGGCTTTGACTTCATAATGGAAATTTTTAGTTAAAAGGATGATTGTATGGCTGATGAAGCAAAATGGTATGTGGTCCATACCTATTCCGGGTATGAAAATAAAGTAAAAGCAAATATTGAAAAAGTTATTGGTAATAGAAATATGCATGAACTGATCCAAGAAGTAGTGGTTCCAATTCAAGAAACTGTTGAAATTAAAAATGGGAAAAAAAGGATGGTTCAAAGAAAGGTATTTCCAGGGTATGTATTGGTTAAAATGATTATGACAGATGATACTTGGTATATTGTAAGAAATACCAGAGGAGTAACCGGATTTGTAGGACCTGGTTCAAAGCCTGTTCCTCTTTCGGAAGAAGAAATCAAAAATATGGGGATTGAGCTTCCGAAAGCGAAGATAGATTTAGAAGTCGAAGATGCTGTAAAAGTAATAACAGGACCATTTGAAAATTCAATTGGTGTTATAACAGAAATAAATGAACATAAAAGAACAGTTATTGTTAAACTCTCTATGTTTGGAAGAGAAACACCAGTTGAACTTGATTTTACTCAAATTCAAAAGATTTAAGTTTAAAGCATGTAAAACATGCAAGTGGGAGGGAAGTTCCCGCAATTACCACATTATTAGGAGGTGCGCTTAAATGGCGAAAAAAGTTACTGGAATAATCAAATTGCAGATTCCTGCAGGAAAGGCAACACCAGCTCCACCAGTTGGCCCAGCTTTAGGACAACATGGAGTAAATATCATGGGATTTTGTAAAGAATTTAATGAAAGAACAGCACAACAAGCAGGACTTATTATTCCTGTTGTTATCACTGTTTATCAAGACAGAAGTTTTACATTTATTACAAAAACTCCACCAGCAGCAGTATTACTTAAAAAAGCATGTAAAATCGAATCTGGTTCAGGAGTTCCAAACAAAAATAAAGTTGCAACTATTTCCAAAGAAGAAATTAAAAAGATTGCAGAACTTAAAATGCCTGACCTTAACGCTTCAACATTAGAAGCTGCTATGAGTATGATTAAAGGAACTGCAAGAAGTATGGGAATAGTAGTAGAAGACTAATTAATTAAATTTAGTGGGAGGGAATTTGTCCCCGATAACACCACAAGGAGGTAATAGAATGAAAAGAGGAAAAAAATATATAGAAGCGGCAAAATTAATTGACCGCACTACTTTATATGATCCACAAGAAGCTATAGAGTTAGTGCAAAAAACAGCTGTTGCAAAATTTGACGAAACAGTAGAAGCACATATTAAATTAGGTGTTGATTCAAGACATGCTGACCAACAAGTTAGAGGTGCAGTTGTTCTTCCTCATGGTACAGGGAAAAAAGTAAGAGTACTTGTATTTGCAAAAGGAGATAAAATAAAAGAAGCAGAAGAAGCAGGAGCAGATTTTGTTGGAGGAGAAGAACTTATTCCTAAGATTCAAAATGAAGGATGGCTTGATTTTGATGTTGTAGTTGCAACACCTGATATGATGTCTGTAGTAGGACGTCTTGGACGAGTTTTAGGACCTAAAGGTTTAATGCCAAATCCTAAAGCAGGGACAGTTACTATGGATGTAGCAAAAGCAATTGCAGATATTAAAGCCGGTAAAATTGAATACCGTTTAGATAAAACAAATATTATTCATGTACCTATAGGAAAAGTATCCTTTGGGGCAGAAAAATTACTCGAAAACTTCCAAACACTTATGAGTGCAATTATAAAGGCAAAACCAGCAGCAGCAAAAGGACAATATTTAAAAAGTGTTGCTGTAACTTCCACTATGGGACCTGGTATTAAAATTAATACTGCAAAATTATCAGAATAAATTTTGGTAATAAATGTTTTATAAGAGAATGTGTTGACAAGCAAAATATAAAAATATATAATGAATCTTGTTGATTAAATTAAATACTTTGCGACCGTAGACAGTAGGTGCCATAGGGCATAACGAGTAATCTACCTACCGAGGCGATGAGATTAGATTAGATACCTAAAACCTCTTTGTCTGCGGGCAAAGAGGTTTTATTTCATATCTAAGGAGGTGTAAAATAGTGGCTAAAATAGAACAAAAGCAGTTAATTGTAAACGAAATAAAAGAAAAGTTCAATGGAGCAGCATCTGCTGTATTAGTTGATTATAGAGGATTAACTGTAGAACAAGATACAGAACTTAGAAAAAAACTTCGTGAAGCAGGAGTAGACTACAAAGTTTATAAAAATACAATGATGAACTTTGCAGTTAAAGATACAGAATTTGAACCACTAAAAGATTATTTAGAAGGGCCTAGTGCTATTGCTTTTAGTTATGATGATCCAACTAGTGGGCCTAGAATACTAGACGAAATTGCATCAAAGCACAAGGCTTTAGAATTTAAAGCAGGTATTGTAGAAGGAAAACTATATGATGCATCAGGAATTTCTAAAATAGCTAAAATACCACCAAAAGAAGAATTACTTTCAAAATTACTTGGAAGCTTTAATTCTCCAATCGCATCCTTTGCTCGTGTGGTAAAAGCTATTGCAGAAAAGAAAGAAGAGGGCGCAGAAGTAACTGCGGAATAAAGATTATAAAAATAAAAAAATATTCGGAGGTGTCGTAAATGGCAAAATTATCAATTGAAGAAATTATTGATGCTATAAAAGAACTTACAGTTTTAGAACTTAATGAATTAGTAGAAAAATGTGAAGAAGAATTTGGAGTATCTGCTGCTGCAGGAGTTATGGTAGCTGCTGGAGCTGCTGCAGGTGGAGCAGCTGCTGAAGAAAAGACAGAATTTGATGTTGAATTAACTGAAGCAGGTTCACAAAAGATTAAAGTAATTAAAGTAGTTAGAGAAGTAACAGGTCTTGGATTAAAAGAAGCTAAAGACCTTGTAGAAGGAGCTCCAAAAGTAATTAAAGAAGCTCTTCCAAAAGAAGAAGCAGAAAGCTTAAAAGCAAAATTAGAAGAAGTTGGAGCAAAAGTAACATTAAAATAATCATAAAAAATAAAATCTCAAAAAGAGATTTTCAGAAAATAGATAAATCGGATCTAGATTTTAATAATCTAGGTCCGATTTTTTATTTATAATTATATTTAAAGAAAATAATGTTATTAAAAATAAAGTTATATAAAATTTGACTTTACATATCATAATAAAAGAATCTTATTTAATATAAAATTAAAAAAGAAAGTTGAATTATGACATAATTTTAGAATGAAAATATAGAATCATTTTACATTATGTATTAGTTTTATTAATAAATATTAAAATTTTATTTGATAATTTTAGTCTAAAACCCATATTTAAGATGAAAAAGAAGAATATAATTTATTTTTTTACATAAATTATATTCTCGTGGAGGTTTAAATAAATGGGTAAAAAAAAATTTAAAAATCCAGATTATTTTATTAATAGAGAATTAAGCTGGTTGGAATTTAATTATAGAGTATTAAAAGAAGCTAAAAATACTAAAAATCCTCTTTTTGAAAAAATAAAATTTTTAGCTATAGTAAGTTCTAATTTAGATGAATTTTTTATGGTAAGAGTTGCAAGATTAAAAGACCAAGTAGAAGTTGGATTGAATAAAAAAGACCACTCAGGGCTTACACCTAAAAAACAGCTACTAGAAATTTCAAAAAGAACTCATAAAATGATAGAAGAACAATATGATTTTCTTAACAGAGCCATTTTACCTACACTTAAGAAAAAAGGAATTGAAATTATTTATAAAGAAAGATTAACAAGACAACAAGAAGAATATATAGAAAAATATTTTACTAATATAATCTATCCAGTTTTAACTCCCATGGTTGTAGATGGGAGTAGGCCCTTTCCGTTTATCATTAATAAAAGTTTAAATATAGCAGTTTTATTAAAAAATGAAGAAAGTTCTGAAGATAAAAAAGGTGAGTATGATTTTGCAACTATACAAGTACCATCTGTTTTATCAAGATTAGTTGAATTACCTTCTTCTAATAAGGATAAAAAATGTTTTATTTTTTTAGAATATATTATTATTAAATATTTATATAAATTATTTAATGGAAGGAAAATATTAAGTGCTCATCCTTATAGAATAACTAGAAATGCAGACTTTAGTATAGAAGAAGATAAGGCGAAGAATTTGCTTATCCAAATAGAAAAATCTTTAAAACAAAGAAAATGGGGGAATGCTATAAGATTAGAAATAGATCATGAAATGGATAAAAGATTAATAAATATTTTAAAAGAAGCTTTAGAGATTAAAGATGATGATATTTATTATATAAATGGACCTTTAGATTTAACATTTTTTAATAAAATTTATTCACAAGAAGGATACGAAGATTTAAAATATCCTAAATATAATCCTCAAATTCCCAAAGATTTACTAGGAGAAGAAGACATCTTTGAAGTTGTATCTAAAAAAGATATTTTACTTCACCATCCTTATGAATCTTTTGAACCAATTGTAGATTTTATAAAAAAAGCAGCTTATGATGAAAATGTTTTAGCTATTAAACAAACTTTATATAGAGTTAGTGAAAATTCACCTATTATAAAGGCACTAGAAGAAGCTTCAGAAAATGGAAAGCAAGTAACAGTTTTAATAGAATTAAAAGCAAGATTTGATGAAGAAAATAATATTAAATGGGCAAAGAGATTAGAAAAAGCTGGATGTCATGTTATATATGGTTTAATAGGATTAAAAATTCATAGCAAAATGACTCTTGTTATACGAAAAGAAAAAAATAAAATAAAAAGATATGTCCATTTAGGTACAGGAAACTATAATGATATTACAGCTAAATGTTACACAGATTTAGGATTTATTACTAGTAATGAATATTTTGGAGCAGATGCAACAGCTTTTTTTAATATGTTATCAGGATCTTCTAAATTACCAAAATGGTACAAAATAGAAACATCTCCCATAGGACTAAGAAAACGTTTCATAAAATTAATACGAAGAGAAATGGATAATGCCAAAAGAGGGGAAAAAGCAAAAATTATAGCAAAAATGAATTCTTTAGTAGATTCTAAAATTATAATGGCTTTATATGATGCATCAATAGCGGGAGTAAAAATTGATTTAATAGTTAGAGGAATTTGTTGTTTAAAACCAGGTATTTCAGGAATTAGTGAAAATATAACCGTAAGAAGTGTGGTAGGAAGGTACCTAGAACACAGTAGAATTTATTATTTTTATAATAATGGAGATGAGGAAGTATATTTATCTAGTGCGGATTGGATGCCAAGGAATTTAGATAGAAGAATAGAGATATTATTTCCCATAGAGGATAAGAATTTAAAAAACAGATTAATTAATATTTTAGAGAATATTTTAAAAGATAATATGCAAACTAGTATAATGAATAGTGATGGAAAGTATTCAAAGATTAATAGAAGAAGAAAGCAAGCCTTTAATTCACAAGAGTATTTTGGTGAATTAGCGATAGAAGATGTAAAAAATTACAATAAAAAAATAAATTCTTTAGAGTTTAAAATTATTATAAAAGCATAATAAATAAAAAATGACTTATTTTAATAATATAGAGAATGCACACAAGTTTAGATGTGTGCTTTTTAAATGATAAAAAAGGAGAATATTAAATGAATAAAAAAATGGCTATTATTGATTTAGGCTCTAATTCAGTTCGAATGATTATAATGATGATTTTAGAAGATGGCTCTTATAAAATGCTCGATCAAATTAAAGAAATGGTAAGACTTAGTGAAGGGATGGGAAAAGATAATATATTAAAACCCTTAGCTATAAAAAGAACTATATATACTTTAAAATTATTTAGAAAATTAATAGATGTTCATGATGTGAAAGAGATTTATGGTGTAGCTACTGCGGCAGTAAGAAATGCTAAAAATCAAAAAGAATTTTTAAATGAAGTAAAAATAAAAACAGGTTTTGAATTTAAAGTAATTACAGGAGAAGAAGAAGGATACTATGATTATTTAGGAGTTATTAATACAATAGATATTAAAAATTGCGTAATGATTGACACAGGTGGGGCTAGTACAGAGATAGGAATAGTTTTTAACAGGAAATTAGAAAATGTAATAAGTTTACCCTATGGAGCTGTAGTATTAACAGAGAGATTCGACAATGAACTAAAAAATAATAATCATGTAGAAAAATTTATTAAGAATAAATATAAAGAAATTCCTTGGCTGATTAAAGGTAAAAAATTTCCTGTAGTAGGTTTGGGAGGATCTATTAGAACTTTAGCAAAAGTACATAAAAGGGAAATAGGGTTTCCTTTAGAAGGATTGCATAACTATAGAATGAATTTTGAAGATGTTAAAGGAATATATAAAAAAATTATTAGTACAGATGTAAATGAAAGAAAAAATATTCCAGGAATATCAAAAAGCAGGGGCGATATTATTGGAAAAGGATTAGCTCCAATAAAAGTTTTAATGGAGTTTTTAGGAAGCAAGAAATTAATTATTAGTGGAAATGGTTTAAGAGAAGGGATATTTTACAAACATTATATTAAAGATAATAAAGAAAATACTTTAGAGGTATTAAATCATAGTTTAGAAAATATTTTAAAAAATTACTCTGTTAATATTAAACATAGCTATCATGTACAAAAATTATCAATATCTCTTTTCGAACAATTAAAATCTTTACATAAAATGGGAGAAAATGAGAAAAAAATATTAAAAGTAGGAGCATTACTTCATGATATAGGAATGTGTGTAGATTATTATAATCATCACAATCATGGATTTTATTTAGTATTAAATTCAAGAATTTATGGTCTTACAAATAGAGAATTAGTGATGTGTGCATTTATTGTAGGTATGCATAGAAATACTGATTTAAAAAAAGATTGGAGAAATTTTAAGATAATAATTAATAAAAACGATTATGAAATTATAAAAAAACTTTCTTTATTAGTTAAAATTGCTGAAAAATTAGATAGAAGTGAGTATGGCAATGTAGAAGATATAATTTGTAATATTACTAAAAAAAATATTGTTATGACTTTAAAAACAAATAGTACATCGGAATTAGAAATTGCTTCAATAATGAAAAATGAAAAAGACTTTGAAAAAATATTTGATAGAACATTAATAATAAATAAGTATTAAAAAGTAATTATAAAAAATAAACAAATAAAAAATTAAAAAGCATAAACAAAAGGTCATATATTTTGGATATATGACCTTTTATATTAAATATTTTCATGATATTATAATAATCAGATATAATTTAAGAAAAGACCTTGACATGCATAACAAAGTATGCTAATATTTTAAAATGCGTCAATATGTATATGAGAGAAATTTTATTTTTATTTATTATAACATATTCACATAGAATTGACAATATGCATTGTAGATTTTATTATTTTCTACTTAAATATTTGGAATTTTTAAACATTAAGTTTTGTTCACAAAATGCAATAATATATTGCATTTATTAGTATAAAAATTCAAGGGGTGAGAGTATACATGGAGAAAAATAGAATTCATCCTGTATCAGTCGGGAAGGGAGTTCGAATGAGCTATGCCAGGATGGATGAAGTTCTGGAAATGCCAAATTTAATTGAAGTACAAAAAAACTCTTACAAATGGTTTTTGGATGAAGGGTTAAAAGAAGTTTTTCAAGATATCTCCCCTATCACAGATTACAGTGGTAATCTTGTGCTGGAATTTATCGATTTTTCTTTAGATAGTAAAACAAAATATTCAATTGAAGAATGTAAAGAAAGAGATGCAACATACGCAACAGCTCTTAAGGTAAAAGTTCGTTTGCATAATAAAGAAACGGAAGAAATAAAAGAACAGGAAATTTTCATGGGAGATTTCCCTTTGATGACAGAAAATGGGACTTTTATTATAAATGGAGCAGAAAGGGTTATAGTAAGCCAATTAGTTCGTTCACCAGGAATTTATTATGGAATAGATCATGATAAAGTTGGGAAAAAACTTTTTTCTTCAACAGTTATTCCAAATAGAGGAGCTTGGTTAGAGTACGAAACAGATTCTAATGATATTTTTTATGTTAGAGTAGACCGTACAAGAAAAGTTCCTGTTACAGTTTTAATTCGTGCTCTGGGGATAGGTACTGACGAACAAATAAAACAGTTATTTGGCGAAGAACCAAAGATATTAGCTACAATAGAAAAAGATAGCACTAAATCCCATGAAGAAGGATTAATAGAAATTTATAAAAGGATTCGACCAGGAGAACCACCAACAGTAGAAAGTGCAAAATCCTTATTAAATAATATGTTCTTTGATCCTAAAAGATATGACTTAGCTAAAGTAGGTCGATATAAATTTAATAAAAAATTAGCTTTTAGAAATAGAATTCGTAATGCTATTTTAGCAGAGACAGTTATTGACCCTAGTACTGGAGAAATTATAGCAGAAGAGGGAACAAAAATTACATCAGAATTAGCAGAAGCTATACAAGATACAGGGATTGAATCAGTAATTGTTAGAAGTAAAGAAGCGGATAGAGAAATTAAGGTTCTTAGTAATTTAGCCGTTAATATAGAAAGTCATTTAGATATTAACCCTGAAGAGCTAGGGATAAAAGAAAAAGTATATTATCCTGTATTAAAAGAATTAATTGAAACTTATGATGATGAAGAAGAATTAAAAAATGCTATAAAAGAAAATAAACATAGATTAATTCCAAAGCATATTACTCTTGAAGATATTATGGCATCTATTAATTATAATATTCATTTAGAATATGAAATAGGACATACAGATGATATAGACCATTTAGGGAATAGGCGAATCCGTGCAGTGGGAGAATTGTTTCAAAATCAATTCCGCATAGGTTTGTCTAGGATGGAAAGAGTAATAAGAGAACGTATGACAATTCAAGATATGGAAGATGTTACTCCACAAAATCTTATTAATATTAGACCAGTTTCAGCGGCTATAAAAGAATTCTTTGGTAGTTCACAGTTATCCCAGTTTATGGACCAAACCAATCCATTAGCAGAATTAACTCATAAAAGAAGATTATCAGCTCTAGGGCCTGGAGGTCTTTCAAGGGAAAGAGCAGGTTTTGAAGTTCGTGATGTACATTATTCTCATTATAGTAGAATGTGTCCTATAGAAACTCCTGAAGGACCTAATATAGGTCTTATTAACTCTTTAGCTACCTATGCTAGAATAAATGAATATGGATTTATTGAAGCTCCTTATCGTGTTGTGGATCATTCAAATGGTAAGGCTATAGTTACAGATAAAGTTGTTTATCTAACTGCAGATGAGGAAGAGAATTACACAGTAGCTGAAGCTAATCAACCTCTTAATGAAGATGGTTCATTTAAAAATAAAAAGGTAACAGGTAGACATAAAAAAGAAATTATAGAGGTAGATGCAAGTGAGATTGACTTAATGGATGTATCTCCAAAACAATTAGTTTCTGTAGCGACAGCTATGATACCTTTCTTAGAAAATGATGATGCTAACCGTGCTCTTATGGGTTCTAACATGCAACGTCAGGCAGTACCCCTTTTAACAACTGAAGCTCCTATTATTGGTACAGGGATGGAATATAAAGCAGCTAGAGATTCAGGAGTTGTTGTCATTGCAAAAGAAGGCGGAATAGTAGAAAGAGTTTCAGCAACAGAAATTGTTATTAGAACAGATAAAGGAGAACGTCATACTTACAAACTCTTAAAGTTTTTAAGAAGCAACCAAGGAACCTGTATTAATCAAAAAGCCATTGTAAGTAAAGGACAAAGAGTAGAAGCAGGTGAAGTGATAGCAGATGGGCCATCTACTGAACAAGGAGAAATTGCATTAGGGAAAAACCCATTAATAGGATTTATGACTTGGGAAGGATACAACTATGAAGATGCAATACTTCTTAGTGAAAGATTAGTTCAAGAAGATGTCTATACTTCAATTCATATTGAAGAATATGAGGCAGAAGCAAGGGATACAAAGTTAGGGCCTGAGGAAATCACAAGAGATATTCCTAATGTTGGAGAAGATGCTCTTAAAGATTTAGATGAACGTGGTATAATTAGAATAGGTGCCGAAGTTCGTTCAGGAGATATATTAGTTGGTAAAGTGACACCTAAAGGAGAAACAGAATTAACTGCAGAAGAAAGATTACTTCGTGCTATTTTTGGAGAAAAGGCAAGAGAAGTAAGAGATACCTCCCTTAGAGTACCCCATGGAGAATCAGGGATTATTGTAGATGTGAAAATATTTACTAGAGAAAATGGTGATGAATTAGCTCCAGGAGTAAATAAATTAGTACGTTGTTATATTGCTCAGAAAAGAAAAATTTCTGTTGGAGATAAAATGGCAGGACGTCACGGAAACAAAGGGGTAATTTCTCGAATTCTTCCAGTAGAAGACATGCCTTTCTTACCTAATGGTCGTCCTTTAGATATAGTTCTTAATCCTTTAGGAGTACCATCTCGAATGAATATTGGGCAGGTGTTAGAAGTCCATTTAGGACTTGCCGCTAAAGTTTTAGGGTGGAAAATTGCTACTCCAGTATTTGACGGAGCTAATGAAATAGACATTATGGATACCTTAGAACTTGCTAATGACTATGTTAATACAGAATGGGAAGAGTTTGTTAAAAAATGGAAAGATAAGTTACATCCAGAAGTATTTAAATATTTAGATGAAAATAAGGAACATCGAGAAGAGTGGAGAGGAGTTCCTATTTCAAGGGATGGTAAAATTCGTTTAAGAGATGGTAGAACAGGAGAAGAATTTGATAATCCTGTTACAGTAGGATACATGCATTATTTAAAACTTGCTCACTTAGTTGATGATAAAATTCATGCTCGTTCTACAGGTCCTTATGCTACTATTACTCAGCAACCTTTAGGTGGTAAAGCACAATTTGGAGGACAACGTTTTGGAGAGATGGAAGTATGGGCTTTAGAGGCATATGGAGCAGCATATACTCTTCAAGAAATTTTAACTATTAAATCAGATGATGTAGTAGGACGTGTAAAAACTTATGAGGCAATTGTAAAAGGGGAGAATATTCCAGAGCCTGGAGTACCAGAATCTTTTAAAGTTCTTTTAAAAGAATTACAATCTCTTGCATTAGATGTAAAAGTCCTTACAGAAGACCAAACAGAAGTAGAAATTAAAGAGTCAGTAGATGATACTGATGAGCTTAATGTTAATATAGAAGGAATAGAAGATGATATGGATGAAGATGATAATATCAATCAAAATGACGAAAATTATGAAGATGATGACGAAAATATCATAGGGTTACATGAAGAATTATTCGATACATCAGAAGATGAAGACGATATGTTTGATTTTCTTTCTGATAAAGAAGATATTGATTTTTAAACGGAATAGGAAAGGGGAATAATCCATGCCTATATCAAACAATAATATGGATCAATCCGTTTTGTTTGATGCAATAAAAATATCTCTAGCTTCTCCTGATAAAATAAGGGAATGGTCTAGGGGTGAAGTTAAAAAACCAGAGACAATTAACTATCGTACTTTAAAACCAGAAAAAGATGGTCTGTTTTGTGAAAGAATTTTTGGACCTAGTAAAGACTGGGAATGTCACTGTGGAAAATATAAACGTATTCGTTACAAGGGAGTTATATGTGACCGTTGTGGAGTTGAGGTAACAAAATCTAAAGTAAGAAGAGAAAGAATGGGGCACATAGAATTAGCTGCTCCAGTATCTCATATTTGGTATTTTAAAGGGATTCCAAGCCGAATGGGACTTATTTTAGATATGTCTCCTAGAGCTTTGGAAAAAGTATTATATTTTGCATCTTATATTGTATTAGATGCAGGAGATACAGGTCTCCAATACAAACAATTATTGACAGAAAAAGAATACAGAGATGCTGTTGAAAAATATGGGAATAATTTCCGTGTTGGAATGGGAGCGGAAGCTATCAAAGAATTGTTAATGGCTATTGACCTTGAAAAAGAATCAAATGAATTAAAGAAAGCTTTAAAAGAAACAACAGGGCAGAAAAAAGTTCGTATTATAAAAAGGTTAGAAGTTGTAGAAGCATTTAGATTATCAGGGAATAGACCTGAATGGATGATTCTTGATGTTATTCCTGTACTCCCCCCCGACCTTAGACCTATGATTCAATTAGATGGAGGAAGATTTGCAACTTCTGATTTAAATGACTTATATAGAAGGGTTATAAATAGAAATAATCGTTTAAAAAGATTGTTAGACTTAGGAGCTCCTGATATTATAGTTCGAAATGAAAAAAGGATGTTACAAGAAGCAGTAGATGCTTTGATTGATAATGGAAGAAGAGGACGTCCTGTAACAGGACCGGGAAATAGACCATTAAAATCCCTTTCCGATATGTTAAAAGGAAAGCAAGGACGTTTCCGTCAAAACTTACTTGGGAAAAGAGTTGACTATTCTGGACGTTCTGTAATCGTAGTAGGCCCTAACTTAAAAATTTATCAATGTGGACTTCCAAAAGAAATGGCTATAGAGCTTTTTAAACCATTTGTAATGAAAAAACTTGTAGAAAAAGATTTAGCTCATAATATTAAATCTGCAAAACGTATGGTAGAAAGACTTCAACCAGAGGTATGGGATGTATTAGAAGAAGTAATTAAAGAACATCCTGTTATGCTAAATCGTGCTCCCACATTACACAGATTAGGAATTCAAGCTTTTGAACCAGTATTAGTAGAAGGTAGGGCTATTAAACTTCATCCATTAGTATGTACTGCATATAATGCAGACTTTGATGGAGACCAGATGGCGGTGCATGTTCCTTTATCTGTTGAAGCTCAGGCAGAATGTAGATTTTTACTTCTTTCTCCTAATAATTTATTAAAGCCTTCAGATGGGGCCCCAGTAACAGTACCTTCTCAAGATATGGTTTTAGGAACATATTATTTAACCCTTGAAAAAGAGGGAGAATTAGGAGAAGGAAAAGTTTTTAAAGATGAAAATGAAGCATTACTTGCTTATGATAATAAAGTTGTTTCTTTGCATGCTAAAATAAAAGTTAGAAGAACCATGGAGATAGATGGAAAAGTGGAATCAGCTATAGTAGAAACTACTGTTGGGCGTATTATATTTAATGAAGCAATTCCACAGGATATAGGATTTGTTGATAGAACTAAAAAAGAAAATAAATTTAAATTTGAAATAGACTTTTTAGTAGATAAAAAATTATTAGGAAAGATTATTAATCGTTGTATTAATAAACATGGTGCTACTAAAACAGCAATGGTTTTAGATAAAATAAAAGAATTAGGATTTAAATTCTCTACTATCGGAGCTATAACAGTATCTGTTTCCGATATGGAAATACCAAAAGAAAAACCAAAATACTTAAAAGAAGCAGAAGAAACGGTTGATCGTATTACTAAATTATATAAAAGAGGATTAATGACTTATGAAGAAAGATATCAAAAAGTTATAGATGCATGGAATAAAGCTAATGATAAAATTACAGAAGCATTGCTTCGTAATTTAGGAAAATATAATAATATTTATATGATGGCACATTCAGGAGCCCGTGGTTCTACTAATCAGATTAAACAATTAGCAGGTATGAGAGGACTTATGGCGAGTGCTACAGGTAAGATTATAGAACTTCCAATTAGAGCTAATTTCCGTGAAGGGTTATCTGTTTTAGAATACTTTATATCTGCTAATGGTGCTAGAAAAGGATTGGCAGATACAGCTCTTCGTACTGCAGATTCAGGTTATCTTACAAGACGACTTGTTGATGTTTCACAAGATCTTATTATTCGTGAGGCAGATTGTGTGCATGAAGGTGAAGAAGTTCCAGGAATGTGGGTTAGTGCATTTAAAGATGGAGATGAAGTTATAGAATCTTTACAAGATAGAATTCGTGGAAGATGGGCAGTAGAGGATATTATTCATCCTGAAACTGGTGAAGTAATAGTAAAAGCAGATACCATGATTAAACCAGATCAAGCAGAAGCTATAGAAAAAGCAGGAATTAAAAAAGTTCATATAAGAACAGTTTTAACTTGCAGATCAAAAATAGGAGTATGCTCAAAATGCTATGGTGCTAATATGGCATCAGGACGTCCAGTTAGAGTAGGAGAATCTGTTGGAATTATTGCAGCACAATCCATTGGAGAACCAGGAACACAGCTTACAATGCGTACATTCCATACAGGAGGAATTGCAGGAGACGACATTACTCAAGGTCTTCCTCGTGTTGAAGAATTATTTGAAGCAAGAAAACCAAAAGGTTTAGCTATCATTGCAGAATTTGGAGGAGTAGTAAGGATTAACAATACTAAAAAGAAAAGAGAAATAATTATAACTAATAATGAAACAGGAGATTCTAAATCTTATCTTGTTCCTTATGGTTCCAGAATAAAAGTACATGATGGAGATATAGTTGAAGCAGGGGATGAACTAACAGAAGGAAGCGTTAATCCTCATGATATCTTGAAGATAAAAGGACTTAGAGGAGTTCAAGATTATATGCTCCAAGAAGTACAAAGAGTATATCGACTTCAAGGGGTTGATATTAACGATAAACATATCGAAGTTATTGTTCGTCAAATGCTTAAAAAAGTAAAAATAGAAGAACCTGGAGACACAAACTTCCTTCCAGGAAGTTTAGTAGATAGACTAGAGTACGAAGAAGTTAATAAGAAAATGAGAGAACAGGGATTAAAAGAAGCTGAAGGAAAACAAGTACTTTTAGGTATTACAAAAGCTTCATTAGCAACAGATTCTTTCTTATCTGCAGCATCATTCCAAGAAACGACAAGAGTATTAACAGAAGCAGCTATTAAAGGGAAAACAGATCCATTAATTGGGCTTAAGGAAAATGTAATAATTGGTAAACTGATTCCAGCAGGAACAGGAATGCAAAGATATCGTAATATAGAATTAGAAACAGTTGAATAAATTATAGGATGCCAAAAAAAGGCGTCCTAACAGTTAGAAAATACAACATTACCTTGACAATTTTTTAAGTAAGTGATAAAATTCATCAGTGTGTATTTTAAACATAAAAATGAACCTGAAAGGGGGATTTATGTGCACAGATTAAAAACACATAAAAAAGTAGTAGGAGCAAAGCAAACAGCTAGAGCTTTAGAGAAAAATGAAGCAGAAACTGTTTACGTTGCTAAAGATGCAGACGAGCGCGTAGTGCGCAGAGTTCTGGAAATTGCTAAAGAGCAAAATGTACCAATTGTAATGGTAGAAACCATGAAGCAATTAGGAGAAGCATGCAATGTAGAAGTGAACACTGCAACAGCAGCACTAATTAAATAAGTAAGGAGGTGTAAGGTATGCCTACATTTAATCAATTAGTTCGCAAAGGAAGAAAAACTGTTGAGAAAAAGTCAACAGCACCTGCTCTTCAAAAGGGATTTAACTCTTTAAAGAAGAGACCAACTAACGTTTCTTCTCCACAAAAAAGAGGGGTTTGTACAGCTGTTAAAACAGCAACTCCTAAAAAACCAAATTCAGCTCTTCGTAAAATTGCAAGGGTTCGTTTAACAAATGGTATTGAAGTAACAGCATATATTCCAGGAGAAGGACATAATCTTCAAGAACACAGTGTTGTTCTAATAAGAGGTGGAAGGGTAAAAGATCTTCCAGGTACAAGATATCACATTATTCGCGGTACATTAGATACAGCTGGGGTTGCTAATAGACAACAAGCTCGTTCTAAATATGGTGCTAAAAAAGCAAAAAAATAAGTAAGACATTGAGTGCTCAGATAAATACAGATATAACTCTGCCACAAGCGGTATAATATAGATGTAGGAAACTTGAGCATGTAACGTACATTTTGTACGAGTACCGATGATGTAATTTAATTTATTAAGGAGGGAAGAATCGTGCCACGTAAAGGACATATTTCTAAAAGAGAAGTATTACCTGATCCAATGTACAATAGTAAAGTAGTTACAAAACTAATTAACAATGTGATGTTGGATGGTAAAAAAGGTATTGCTCAAAAAATAGTGTATAATGCTTTTCAAATAGTTGCTGAAAAATCAGGTAAAGATCCTTTAGAAGCTTTTGAAGAAGCTCTAAATAATATTATGCCTGTTTTGGAAGTAAAAGCTCGCCGTGTAGGAGGAGCTACTTATCAAGTGCCTGTAGAAGTAAGACCAGATAGAAGACAAACATTAGGACTTCGTTGGTTAGTTAATTATGCTAGACAACGTGGGGAAAGAACAATGATGGAACGTCTTGCCGGAGAAATTTTAGATGCTATGAATAATACAGGTGGAGCAGTTAAAAAGAAAGAAGATACTCATAAAATGGCAGAAGCTAATAAAGCCTTTGCGCATTATAGATGGTAATGATATACTTTTGTATATCATTGCTTTGTATATGAATTTAGCTTACTTGTATTTGCATAAAAGAACAGAAAAAGCAAAAACTATCGTAGTAAATAGGTAGTAAATAAAAAGATTAGATATCACCAAAGGAGGAGTAACTTTGGCAGGAAGAGAATTCCCGCTTGAGAAAACCAGAAATATTGGTATTATGGCTCATATTGATGCGGGGAAAACAACATTAACAGAACGTATTTTATTCTATACCGGACGTACTCATAAGATTGGGGAAACCCATGAAGGTGCTGCTACTATGGACTGGATGGAACAAGAACAAGAAAGAGGGATTACAATTACCTCCGCAGCAACAACTTGTCAATGGCTTAATCATAGAATAAATATCATCGATACACCTGGACACGTGGACTTTACTGTTGAAGTAGAACGTTCTCTTCGTGTACTAGATGGTTCCGTTGGAGTGTTTTGCGCAAAAGGTGGAGTTGAACCTCAATCTGAAACAGTATGGCGTCAGGCTGATAAATACAATGTGCCAAGAATGGCCTTTGTAAATAAAATGGATATTATGGGAGCAGATTTTTATAATGCTGTAGCCATGATGAAAGAAAGACTTAATGCTAATGCTGTTCCTATTCAATTACCAATAGGTAAAGAAGAAAATTTTGTAGGAATTATTGACTTAATGAAAATGAAGGCATTTATTTATAAAGATGACTTAGGAAAAGAAATACTAGAAGAAGAAATTCCAGAAGATATGAAAGAGCAAGCAGAAGAATACAGGATGGCTATGGTAGAAGCTATTGCTGAAACAGATGAAGAATTAATGATGGCTTATCTTGAAGGAGAAGAATTAACGGAAGAACAGTTAAAGAAAGCTCTTAGAAAAGCAACAATAAATGTACAAATTATTCCTGTATTATGTGGTTCTGCTTATAAAAATAAGGGTGTTCAAAAATTATTAGATGCTATTGTTGAGTATCTTCCAGCACCAACGGATATTCCTTCTATTAAGGGAGTAATTCCAGGTACTGAGGAAGAAATAGAAAGACATTCTTCAGATGAAGAACCATTTTCAGCTTTAGCATTTAAAATTATGAGTGATCCTTATGTTGGAAAACTTGCTTTCTTTAGAGTATACTCTGGAACAATGAGTTCAGGTTCCTATGTACTTAACTCTACTAAAAATAAGAAAGAAAGAATAGGTCGTATCTTACAGATGCATGCTAATCATAGACAGGAAATTGACAAAGTATATGCTGGAGATATAGCAGCAGCTGTTGGATTAAAAGTAACAACAACAGGAGATACTCTTTGTGATGAACAAAATCCTGTAATATTAGAATCCATGGTATTCCCAGAACCAGTTATTTCCGTTGCAGTTGAACCAAAAACAAAAGCTGGTCAAGAAAAAATGGGAATTGCTCTTTCAAAACTTGCAGAAGAAGATCCAACATTTAGAACTTATACAGACAAAGAAACAGGTCAAACAATTATTTCAGGTATGGGAGAACTTCACCTAGAAATCATTGTAGACCGTTTGCTTCGTGAATTTAAAGTAGAAGCTAATGTAGGTGAACCACAGGTTGCTTACAAAGAAACCATTCAAGCAGCTGCAGATGTAGAAGGAAAATTTGTTAGACAATCTGGTGGACGTGGACAATATGGACACTGTAAAGTTAAATTTGAACCTATGGATCCTAATGAAGAAAAAACTTATGAATTTGTTAATAAGATTGTTGGAGGAGTTATTCCTAAAGAATATATTCCAGCAGTTGATAGTGGTATTCAAGAAGCAATGCAAAGTGGTATTTTAGGTGGATATCCAGTTCTTGGTGTTAGAGCTACATTATATGATGGTTCTTACCACGAAGTTGACTCATCTGAAATGGCATTTAAAATTGCAGGATCAATGGCATTCAAAGAAGCAATGAAAAAAGGAAATCCAGTTCTTCTTGAACCTATTGAAAAGGTAGATGTAACAGTTCCTGAAGAATATATGGGAGATATCATAGGAGATCTTAATTCTCGTCGTGGTAGAATAGAAGGAATGGAACCAAGAAATGGAGTTCAAGTTATTCATGCTTTTGTTCCATTAGCTGAGATGTTTGGATATGCAACAGATCTTCGTTCAAAAACTCAAGGACGTGGAACATATTCTATGGAATTCCATCATTATGAACCAGTACCAAAAAGCATTCAAGAAAAAGTTGTTGCTGGTAGAGCAAAAGCTTCTGAATAATGCTTGAAATATATACAAACTTCAAATATAATAAAAGTTGAATGTAAAGGTAAATAAAAGGAGGAAAATTAAAATGTCAAAAGCTAAATTTGAAAGAACAAAGCCACATGTTAACATTGGTACAATTGGACACGTTGACCATGGGAAAACAACATTAACAGCAGCAATTACAAAAACACTTCATGCTAGATATGGATTTGGAGAAGCTGTAGCTTTCGAAAATATCGATAAAGCTCCAGAAGAAAGAGAACGTGGAATTACTATTTCCACAGCACACGTTGAATATGAAACACCAAATCGTCACTATGCACACGTTGACTGCCCAGGACATGCTGACTATGTTAAAAACATGATCACAGGAGCAGCTCAAATGGATGGTGCAATTATCGTTGTTGCTGCAACAGATGGTCCTATGGCTCAAACAAGAGAACATATTCTTCTTGCTCGTCAGGTAGGAGTTCCTTACATCGTTGTATTTATGAACAAATGTGATATGGTAGACGATGAAGAATTACTTGATTTAGTTGAAATGGAAATTCGTGAATTATTAAGTGAATATGACTTCCCAGGAGATGATATTCCTGTAATTAGAGGATCTGCTCTTAAAGCATTAGAAGATCCAAATAGTGAATGGGGAGACAAAATCATCGAATTATTTGAAGCTATTGATGAATATATCCCAGCTCCAGAACGTGATATTGACAAACCATTCCTTATGCCTGTAGAAGATGTATTCTCTATTACAGGACGTGGAACAGTTGCTACTGGTAGAGTAGAACGTGGAGTACTTAAAGTACAAGACGAAGTAGAAATTGTAGGACTTGTTGATGAACCAAGGAAAGTAGTTGTAACAGGAGTAGAAATGTTCCGTAAATTATTAGACCAAGCACAAGCTGGGGATAATATTGGAGCACTTCTTCGTGGAGTACAAAGAGATGAAGTTGAAAGAGGACAAGTTTTAGCTCAACCAGGTTCTATTACACCACATACAACTTTCAAAGCTCAAGTTTATGTTCTTAAGAAAGAAGAAGGTGGACGTCATACACCATTCTTTTCAAGCTACAGACCACAATTTTATTTTAGAACAACAGACGTTACAGGCGTTATAACTCTTCCAGAAGGAGTAGAAATGTGTATGCCTGGAGATAACATAGAAATGACAATTGAACTTATTGCACCAGTTGCTATGGAAAAAGGACTTCGTTTTGCTATTCGTGAAGGTGGTAGAACAGTTGGTGCAGGTTCTGTTGTAGAAATCATTAAATAATACAACATAAAAAGTCACATCCTAAAAAGATGTGACTTTTATTTTCAGTTGGATAAAATTACCTTGAAAAAATCAAGAAGAAATTTAAAAAAACCTTGCAATAAGGGTTATTTTATTGTATACTCATAAATGTTGTGACATTGAGAGTGATGAAGTGAAAGGTTGCCACACAGTGGGAGAATTTTCACGGAGCGAATGTCCAGTTCAAGAAACGGGGCGACAAGGTCACTGTACTATATCGACGGAATGCATTTATGATGCAGTTGTGTATTATTAGATACACCCGGGTGAGTGTGCAGTCGCCACTTGTCGTACTAAATAAAGAGTGCGAAAAGGAGGGGACTTTTTTTATGGCAAATCAAAAAATTAGGATTAGTTTAAAGGCATATGACCACAAATTAATCGATCAATCAGCTGAAAAGATAATTTCAACTGCTAAAAAAACTGGAGCTAAAGTAAGTGGACCTATTCCATTGCCAACTAAAAAAGAAATTATCACAATTTTAAGAGCGGTTCATAAATACAAAGATTCCAGGGAACAATTTGAAATGAGAATTCATAAAAGATTGATTGATATTGTGGTTCCAACGCCTAAAACTGTAGACGCATTAATGCGTTTAGATTTACCAGCTGGTGTGGATATAAAAGTAGATGTAAAGTAATTTTAGATGAAATAGATTCAGTATTCTAATATGTTTACGAATGATAATTCATCTAGAATGATTGTACAGTATTGCAATCCGCTGTAGATTAATAGGAGGTGTAAAAATGAAAAAAGCTATTTTAGGTACTAAAATAGGAATGACTCAGATTTTTGATGAAGATGGGAAACAAATTCCTGTAACAGTTTTACAAGCAGGACCATGTGTTGTAATCCAAAAGAAAACAGTAGAGAATGACGGATATAATGCAATTCAAGTAGGTTTTATTGATGCTAAAGAAAAACATGTTAATAAACCATTAAAAGGTCATTTTGAAAAAGCTGGAGTATCTCCAAAAAGAAAAATAAAAGAATTTAGATTAGAAGATATCAGTGCTTATGAAGTAGGAAGCGAAATAAAAGTAGATATCTTTGCTCCTGGAGATAAAGTGGATGTAACAGGTATTTCTAAAGGAAAAGGATATCAAGGTGCTATTAAAAGACATGGTCAACATAGAGGACCTATGGGACATGGTTCTAAATATCATAGAGCGGCTGGTTCTATGGGTGGAAGTTCTTTCCCTTCAAAAGTATTTAAAGGTAAAAAATTACCAGGTCACATGGGAGCTGAAAAGGTAACTATTCAAAATTTAGAAGTAGTACGTGTAGATGTAGAGAAAAATTTACTCCTTATTAAAGGAGCAGTTCCAGGACCTAAAAAATCAGTAGTATTTATAAAAGATAGTGTTAAGGCGTAATTGATATTTGAGGAAAGGAGGAGTTTATTATGGCTAAGGTTGCTGTATATAATATGCAAGGACAGCAAGTTGAAGAAATTGAATTAAATGATGCAATATTTGGAGTAGAAGTAAATGAACATGTACTTCATTCTGCAGTAGTACAGTATTTAGCAAATCAAAGACAAGGAACACAAAGTGCTAAAACACGTGCAGAAGTGCGTGGAGGCGGAAGAAAACCTTGGAGACAAAAAGGAACAGGAAGAGCAAGACAAGGTTCTATCCGTGCACCACAATGGACAGGTGGTGGAGTTGTATTTGCTCCAAAACCAAGAGATTATTCATTTAAATTAAATAAAAAAGTAAAGAGATTAGCGTTTAAATCTGCTTTATCTAGTAAAGTAAATGAAAATAAATTAATCGTTTTAGATGAATTAAAATTAGATGAAATTAAAACTAAAAAAATGAAAGAAGTTTTAGATAACTTAAAAGTTAATAAAGCGTTAATTGTAACAGGAGAAGATGATAGAAATATAGTTTTATCAGCAAGGAATCTTCCAAATGTAAAAACTACTCCTGTAAATTCAATGAATGTATATGATATTTTAAAATATGATTCATTCATTGTAAGCAAAGATGTACTTAAAAATATTGAGGAGGTGTATGCATAATGGCAGATTTAAAATACTATGATGTTATTTTAAAACCAGTTATTACTGAAAAAAGCATGAATCAAATGGCAGAAAAAAAATACACCTTCCTTGTACATCCTGATGCAACAAAAACACAAATTAAAGAAGCAGTAGAAAAAATGTTTGAAGGTGTTAAAGTAGATAAAGTAAACACATTAAATCAAAAAGGAAAAACTAAAAGAAGAGGAATGAATGTAGGAAGAACTGCAAAAACAAAAAAGGCGATAGTTAAATTAACAGCTGAAAGTAAGGATATTGACTTTTTTGAAGGAATGTAGTTTAATTAAGGGATGAAACGCAAGGGTACGTGTAAGAAAGTTGAAAGGAGTGAAGACGATGGGTATCAAAAAATATAAACCATATACCCCTTCAAGAAGACATATGACTTCGTCTACTTTTGAAGAGATTACAAAGACTACTCCAGAAAAATCATTAGTAGTTTCTTTGAAAAAACATGCAGGTAGAAATAACCAAGGGAAAATTACAGTTCGCCATCGTGGAGGAGGAGTTAGAACTAAATATAGAATCATAGATTTTAAAAGAAATAAAGATGGAATTCCAGCAAAAGTAGTTTCTATTGAATATGACCCAAATAGAACAGCAAATATTGCTCTTTTACATTATGCTGATGGAGAAAAAAGATATATTATAGCTCCTAATGGATTAAAAGTAGGAGATAAATTAATGAGTGGAGAAAATGCAGAAATTCGTGTAGGAAATTCACTTCCTATGAAGAATATTCCTGTAGGTGCAACCATTCATAATATAGAAATGAAACCAGGAAAAGGAGCACAACTTGTTCGTTCTGCAGGGGCAGTAGCTCAATTAATGGCTAAAGAAGGGAAATATGCTACAGTTAAACTACCTTCTGGAGAAACAAGATTACTTCCAATTGAATGTAGAGCTACAATAGGACAAGTGGGAAATATAGATCATGAGCTTATCAATATAGGTAAAGCTGGTAGAAAACGTCACATGGGTATTCGTCCAACAGTGCGTGGTTCTGTTATGAACCCTAATGACCATCCTCATGGTGGAGGAGAAGGTAAAGCACCTATTGGTCGTCCAGGACCATCTACTCCTTGGGGTAAACCAGCACTTGGATTAAAAACAAGAAAGAAAAATAAAACTTCAGATAAATATATTATTAGAAGAAGAGGTCAGAAGTAATTTTAGATTGGAAGGAGGATTATTATGGCTCGATCCCTTAAAAAAGGACCTTTTGCAGATGAACATCTATTAAAAGCAATTGAGGCAATGAATAAAAGTGGTGAGAAAAAAGTTATAAAAACTTGGTCACGTCGTTCAACAATTTTTCCACAAATGATTGGTCATACAATTGCTGTACATGATGGAAGAAAACATGTTCCTGTGTACATTACAGAAGATATGGTTGGTCATAAATTAGGAGAATTTGCGTTAACAAGAACTTATAGAGGACATGGAAAAGACGCAGAAAAGAAATCGAAAGTAAGATAGTTTGATGGAAGGAGGGTCGCTTCATGGCTAAAGGACATAGAAGTCAAATCAAAAGAGAAAGAAATTCAAATAAGGATACAAGACCTAAGGCACATGTAAGATATGCAAGAGTATCTGCATCTAAAGCAAAAATTGTTCTTGATATTATAAAAGGAAAACCAGTAGGAGAAGCACTTGCAATTCTTGCTTATACTCCAAGAAAAGCGGCAAGAATTATTGAAAAAGCATTAAAATCAGCTATGGCAAATGCAGAGAACAATCAAGGATTGGATGTTTCAAAGTTATATGTAGAAGAAGCTTATGCAAACAAAGGACCAACAATGAAAAGAATTCGTCCAAGAGCACAAGGAAGAGCATATAGAATAGAAAAGAAAACCAGTCATATTTCGATTATACTCAATGAGAGATAAGGAGGTAAGATATGGGACAAAAAGTTAATCCCCATGGTTTAAGAGTCGGTATTAATAAAGACTGGAGCGGGAAATGGTACGCTCCAAAGAAAGATTTTGCTGATTTATTAATTGAAGATACTAAGCTTAGAAAATATATTAAAAATAAATTATATGAAGCAGGAATTTCTAATATTGAAATAGAAAGAGCAGCAGAAAGAGTAAAAATACACATTCATACTTCTAAACCAGGTATGGTAATAGGTAAAGGTGGAGCAGCTATAGAAGAGCTTCGCAAGGAACTTCAAAAAATGACAACAAATAAAGTTATGATTAATATAGTAGAAGTTAAAAAGCCAGAAATAGATGCACAACTTGTTGCAGAAAATGTTGCTCTACAATTAGAAAATCGTATTTCTTTTAGAAGAGCTATGAAACAAGCTATGGGAAGAGCAATGAAAGCAGGAGCAAAAGGAATTAAAATAGCTTGTTCAGGACGATTAGGAGGAGCAGAAATAGCTCGTACAGAACATTATCATGAGGGAACAATTCCTCTACAAACATTAAGAGCAGATATTGATTATGGTTTTGCAGAAGCGAATACAACTTATGGTAAGATTGGTGTAAAAGTATGGATCTATAAAGGTGAAATTCTTCCTCAGAAAGCTAAAAAGGAAGGGAGCGATGAATAATGTTAATGCCTAAAAGAGTAAAGCACCGTAAACAATTTCGCGGTCGTATGAAAGGTAAAGCTACTCGTGGTAATAAGATTACTTACGGTGAATATGGACTTGTAGCAGAAGAACCAAGCTGGATTACTTCTAATCAAATAGAAGCAGCTCGTATTGCTATGACAAGATATATAAAACGTGGTGGAAAAGTTTGGATTAAAATATTCCCTGACAAGCCAATCACACAAAAACCTGCAGAAACTCGTATGGGAAAAGGAAAAGGTTCTCCAGAGTATTGGGTAGCAGTTGTTAAACCAGGTAGAGTAATGTTTGAACTTGCAGGAGTACCAGAAGAAACAGCAAGAGAAGCTTTACGTCTTGCAATGCACAAATTGCCAATCAAATGTAAAATTGTATCACGTGCAGAACAAGAAATGGACGGTGATAGTAATGAAGCGTAATGCATATTTAGAAGAATTAAGAAATAAGACATATGAAGAGTTGAAAAATGAGCTAGTTTCTGCAAAAAAAGAATTATTTAATTTAAGATTTCAAAATGCTACAAATCAATTAAGTAATACAGCTAGAATTAGAGAAGTAAGAAAAAATATTGCAAGAATTCAAACAATCATTACACAAAAAGCAAATAGTTAATGATTGCTGGGGAAGGAGGAATTCATTGTGGGAGAAAGAAATCTTCGTAAAACATTAATAGGTAAGGTTATCAGCGATAAAATGGATAAAACCATTGTTGTAGCTGTTGAAAATAATGTAAAACATCCTTTATACGGAAAAATTATAAAAAGAACTTATAAATTAAAAGCACATGATGAAAATAACGAATGCAGAATTGGTGACCGTGTAAAAGTAATGGAAACAAGACCTTTATCTAAAGATAAAAGATGGAGATTAGTTTCTATCGTTGAAAAAGCAAAATAATGTCTCAACTCGGAAGGAGGGTATATCATGATTCAACAAGAAAGTAGATTAAAAGTTGCTGACAATACTGGAGCAAAGGAACTTTTATGTATTCGTGTTTTAGGAGGATCCAAAGTTAGATATGCTAACGTTGGAGATGTTATTGTTGCTTCAGTTAAAGATGCAACACCTGGTGGTGTTGTGAAAAAAGGAGACGTTGTTAAAGCAGTTGTTGTTAGAACTGTAAAGGGCGTTAGAAGAGCAGATGGTTCTTATATAAGATTTGATGATAATGCAGCAGTTATTATAAGAGAAGATAAAAATCCAAGAGGAACTCGTATTTTTGGGCCAGTAGCGAGAGAATTAAGGGAAAAGAAATACATGAAGATATTATCCTTGGCACCAGAAGTATTATAAGGAGGTGTTTGGTGTGAAAATTAAACTTAAAAAAGGCGATAAAGTACGAGTTATTGCAGGTAAAGATAAAGGAAAAGAAGGAAAAATTCTTAAAATAGACCGCAAAAATAACCGTGTTATCGTTGAAGGAGTTAATATGATTACAAAACATAATAAGCCAAATCCTATGGGACAAGGCGGAATTGTTCATAAAGAGGGACCAATTCATATTTCTAATGTAATGTATGTACACAATGGTAAACCTACAAGATTAGGAATAAAAACTGTAATAGAAGAAAGAAATGGTCGTAAAAAAGCAGTTCGTTATAGAGTAGCTAAATCTACAGGAGAAATAATTGATTAAGCATCGGAAGGAGGGTAAGCTTTGAGTAGAGTAAGAGAAATGTATGAAAACGAAATCGTAGATGCAATGATAAAGAAGTTCGGGTATAAGAATAGATTAGCCGTACCTAAGATTGAAAAAGTTGTAATCAATATGGGTGTTGGAGAAGCAAAAGATAACTCAAAAGCATTGGATTCTGCAGTAAATGATTTAACAATCATTGCTGGTCAAAAACCAATTGTAACAAGAGCAAAAAAATCAGTAGCTGCATTTAAAATTCGTGAAGGGATGCCTATTGGATGTAAGGTAACTCTTCGTGGAGAAAGAATGTATGATTTTATAGATCGTTTAATAAACTTAGCATTACCTCGTGTTCGTGACTTTAGAGGAGTTAATCCAAATTCCTTTGATGGAAGAGGAAATTATGCTTTAGGAATTAAAGAACAGCTTATTTTCCCAGAAATTGAATATGATAAAGTGGACAAAATAAGAGGAATGGATATTATTTTTGTTACCACAGCAAAGACAGATGAAGAAGCTCGTGAGTTATTAAGGTTATTTGGAATGCCATTTAGAAAGTAATTAAAGGAGGGAAACGAATGGCAAAGAAGGCAATGATAGTCAAGCAACAACGTAAACCTAAGTTTTCTACAAGAGCTTATAATCGTTGTAGAATCTGTGGAAGACCCCATGGTTATTTAAGAAAATTCGGTATATGCCGTATTTGTTTTAGAGAATTAGCGTATAAAGGTCAAATTCCAGGTGTGAAAAAAGCTAGTTGGTAAAAAGGGAAGGAGGTACATTCAATGACAATGAGTGATCCAATTGCAGATATGCTAACAAGAATCAGAAATGCTAATATTGCAAAACATGATACAGTAGATATTCCTGCTTCAAAAATGAAAAAAGCTATTTCTGATATATTATTAAATGAAGGTTATATTAAAGGATATGAAATTATTGAAGATGGTGCAAAAAAGATAATTCGTATTACATTAAAATATGGAAGAGATAAAAACGAAAAAGTTATTTCAGGATTAAAAAGAATTTCTAAACCAGGACTTAGAGTTTTTGCAAGCAAAGATGAATTACCTAAAGTATTAGGTGGACTTGGAACTGCAATTATTTCTACAAGTAATGGAGTATTAACAGATAGAGATGCTAGAAAATTAGGTGTTGGTGGAGAAGTAATAGCATTTATTTGGTAATAATTTTATAAGAAGCTTAAGGAGGTGCAACCATGTCACGAATTGGTAAGTTACCGATTACAATTCCATCTGGAGTAGAAGTAAAAGTAGGAGATGGAAATATTGTAACTGTAAAAGGACCAAAGGGACTTTTAGAAAAAAAATTATCTTCAGAAATTTCAATAGAGGTTAAAGACAACGAAATAGTAGTAACAAGACCAAGTGATCTAAAAAAACATAGAGCACTTCATGGTTTAACGAGAACACTGGTTGCTAATATGGTAGAAGGAGTAACTAATGGGTTCTCCAAAGTATTAGAAATTAATGGTGTTGGATATAGAGTACAAAAACAAGGTAAAAAACTCATATTGTCTTTAGGATATTCTCATCCAGTAGAAATGGAAGATCCAGAAGGCATTGAAAGTAAAGTGGAAGGACAAAATAAAATAATTGTTAGTGGAATCGATAAAGAAAAAGTAGGCCAATATGCAGCAGAAATAAGATTTAAACGTCCTCCAGAGCCTTACAAAGGAAAAGGAATTAAATACGCAGATGAAGTAATAAGACGTAAAGAAGGTAAAACAGGTAAGTAATAGAAAAGGGGTGAAATCCATATGATAAAAAAAGAATCTCGTTCTAAAGTTCGTGCTAAAAAGCATTTAAAAATACGCAGAAAGCTTTATGGTACAGCCCAAACACCAAGATTGGCCGTATTTAGAAGTGATAAACACATATATGCTCAAGTTATAGATGATGTTAAAGGTGTTACTTTAGCAGCAGCATCTACTTTAGAAAAAGATATAAAAAATCAATTAGAAAAAACTAATAATGTAGAAGCTGCTAAGGTAGTAGGAGCGGCAGTAGCTAAAAAAGCTTTAGATAAAGGAATTACAAAAGTTGTATTTGATCGTGGAGGCTATGTGTATCACGGAAAAGTAAAAGCTTTAGCAGATGCAGCTAGGGAAGCTGGACTACAATTCTAGTAAAGGAGGGAAAAAGATGCCTAGAGCTAAAATTGATACAAGTAATATGGAATTAAAAGAAAGAGTAGTTACAATAAAAAGAGTTACTAAAGTTGTTAAAGGTGGACGAAATTTTAGATTTTCTGCTTTGGTAGTTGTTGGAGATGAAAATGGTCATGTTGGAGCAGGTTTAGGAAAAGCAAGTGAAATTCCTGATGCAATTAGAAAAGCTATAGAAGATGCAAAGAAAAATTTAATATATGTGCCAAGAGATGAACATGATAGTATCCCGCATGAATTTATTGGTGAATTTGGAAGTGCTAGAGTACTTTTAAAACCTGCCCCAGAAGGAACTGGAGTAATTGCAGGAGGTCCTGCTCGTGCTGTACTTGAATTAGCAGGGATCCGCAATATTAGAACAAAATCCTTAGGTTCCAATAATAAAAGAAACGTTGTAAATGCAACAATAGAAGCATTAAAAAATCTTAAAAGTCCAGAGTATGTTGCAAAATTACGAGGCAAAACATTAGAAGAGTTGTTAGGGTAAGGAGGAATTGCGGTGGCTAATAAGTTAAAGATTACATTAGTAAAATCTACAATTGGAGCAAAACCAAAACAAAAGTTAACAGCACAAGCTTTAGGCCTTACTAAACTTCATAAGACTGTTGAACAAAAAGACAACGCTGCTATTCGTGGAATGATTAATAGAATTTCTCATTTAGTAAAAGTTGAAGAAATGTAAGAAGATAAGATTTTAAAGGAGGTGCAAAAATGAATTTAAGCCAATTAAGACCAGCTGAAGGATCTAAAAAAAGTCGTTTTAGAAAAGGAAGAGGGCATGGATCTGGTGCAGGAAAAACTGCAGGGAAAGGACATAAAGGACAAAAAGCTCGTTCCGGAGGCGGAGTAAGACCTGGTTTTGAAGGTGGACAAATGCCTCTTTATAGACGAATTCCTAAAAGAGGATTTACAAATAGAAACTCTAAAGAAATTATTGCAATTAATGTAGAAAAATTAAATATTTTTGATGATAATACAGTTGTTACTATTGATAAATTAAAAGAAGTAGGAATTATTAAAAATCCTAAAGATGGCGTAAAAATTCTTGGAAATGGAGAGCTGAATAAAAAGTTAACTGTAATGGTGAATCAATACAGTAAATCAGCGGTTGAAAAGATAGAAGCTGCTGGTGGAAAAGCAGAGGTGATTTAGGTGTTTAAAACCCTTAGAAATGCCTGGAAAATACCTGACTTAAGAAAAAGATTAACGTATACTATTATGATGCTTCTAGTCATCCGTTTAGGAGCGCATATTCCTGTTCCTGGTGTTAATTCCTCTGCTATCAAAGATTTACTTGAACAGCAGGGGGGAGCCTTAGGGCTTTTTGATATGATTTCTGGTGGGGCATTTCAAGATATGACTATTTTTGCAATGGGGATTATCCCCTATATTAATGCTTCGATTATTTTTCAACTTCTACAAATAGCTATTCCTAAAATAGAAGAAATAGCTAAAGAAGGAGAAGAAGGACGAAAGAAAATAGCAAAATATACTAGATATTTGACAATTGTATTGGCTGCTATTCAAGCTTGGGGATTTACATTTGCTCTAAGAAGCCAAAACATTTTAATTAACCCTAATATTTGGTCATGGATAATAGCTATTATTTCCTTTGTAACTGGTACAGCATTCCTTATGTGGATAGGAGAACAGATTACAGAAAAAGGAATAGGGAATGGTATTTCCTTAATTATTTTTGTAAATATTGTTTCAAGATTGCCAGTTGGAATAAATGTACTTCTTAGTTATAAAGATTATGTAAAAACTGTTATTCTAGTTGCCATCTTTATTTTAATAGTTGGTTTTGTTGTTCTTGTTCAAAATGGAGAAAGAAGAATTGCAGTACAATATGCAAAAAGAACAGCAGGAAGAAAAGTATATGGAGGGCAATCCACTCATATTCCTATTAAAGTTAATTTAGGTGGAGTTATTCCTATTATTTTTGCTATGTCCTTAATTCAATTCCCAGAAACTGTTACAAGGTTTTTTAATTCTAATCCAACAGGAATTTGGGGTACTATATTAAATTGGCTACGTTGGACTCACCCATTTGGAGCAGCATTATATGCATTACTTATTATATTCTTTACATTTTTCTATTCAACAATTGCTTTTAATCCAATAGATGTTGCAGACAACATGAAAAAAAGTGGGGGATTTATTCCAGGTATTAGACCAGGGAAACCAACCGCTGATTACCTAACTAAAGTTGCAAACCAAATTACAATGGTAGGAGCACTTTTCTTAGCTATTGTTTCTTTAATGCCTGTATTATTAGAAGTAATATTTAAGATGAACATAGTATTTGGAGGAACATCTTTACTCATCGTGGTAGGTGTAGCTTTAGAAACTGTAAAACAAATAGAAGCCCAAATGCTTATGAGACATTATAAAGGTTTTTTAAGTTAAATTAGGAGGGAATAATATGAGAATAATCATGTTAGGTGCACCAGGAGCTGGAAAAGGAACACAAGCCCTCCTTTTATCTAAAAAATTTAATATTCCTCAGATTTCAACTGGAGATATATTTAGGATGCATATAAAGAATAAAACAGAATTAGGGAAAAAAGCAAAAGAATATATGGATAAAGGGCTTTTAGTTCCTGATGATTTAGTTGTTGAGATTGTAAAAAATCGCCTTATAGAAGAAGATTGTAAAAATGGATTTATACTAGATGGATTTCCAAGAACTATTCCACAAGCAGAAGAATTAGATAAAGCTTTAGAAGAAATGGGAATTAAATTAGATAAAGCAATTAATGTAAATGTTCCAGATGATAATATAATAGTTCGTATGGCTGGAAGAAGAGTATGTAAAAAATGTGGAGCATCTTATCATATAAAATACAACAAACCTTCACAAGAAGGAATTTGTGATGAATGTGGCTCTAATTTAGTACAAAGAGATGACGATAAAGAAGAAACTGTTAAAAAAAGATTAAATGTATACCATGAACAAACAAGACCTTTGATTGAATACTATGAAAAAATGGGTATACTTTTAACAGTAGATGGCGTTGGAGATGTTGATGAAATAAATAATAGGATTCAAAAGGCATTGGAAGTGAATAAATAGTGGGAATAACTATAAAATCTGAAAATGAAATTAAGAAAATTAGAAAAGCAGGATTAATTCTTGCCAAGACGCATGAACTTCTAGCTCAAACACTAAAGCCAGGAATTTCCACGATAGAATTAGATCAAATAGCTGAAGAATTTATCCGCAGTCAAGGTGCAGCTCCTTCATTTAAAGGATTATACGGCTTTCCTGCATCCATATGCACATCAATCAATGAAGAAGTTGTTCACGGAATTCCTAGTAAGAAAGTAAAATTAAAAGAAGGGGATATAATAAGTATTGACATTGGTGTGTATTTGGATGGATTTCATTCCGATGGAGCAAAGACCTATGCAGTTGGAGAAATTCCTAGAGAAACAAAAAAACTTATTGATGTAACAAGAGAAAGTTTTTATAAAGGACTTCAATATGCAAAGGCTGGTAATCATTTATATGAAATTTCTACTGCGATACAACAATATGTAGAGGCCAATGGATTTTCTGTTGTTAGAGATCTTGTAGGACATGGAGTAGGTAAAAAACTTCATGAAGATCCACAGATTCCAAATTATAAATTACCTGGACGTGGGCCCAAATTACAAAAAGGAATGGTACTTGCTATTGAGCCTATGGTTAATATGGGGACCTATGAAGTAAGAATACTAAGTAACAATACAGTTGTTACAAGGGATGGTTCTTTATCAGCACATTATGAGCATACTATTGCTATAACAGATGGAGAGCCAGAAATTCTTACTATTTTGTAAAAGAGGTCAGGTGAAAAATATGAATGAATATACCATCGGTCAGGTTGTATTTTCCAAGTCAGGTCGAGATAAAGGAAGACCATTTATTGTTATAAAGGTAGATAAGCAGTACCTATATTTAGTAGATGGATCCTTGAGAAAATTGGAAAAGCCAAAAAAGAAAAAAAATATACATGTGCAAAAAACACATGATATAATAGACCATATAAAAAAGAATATAGAAGAAGGGAAAAAAATTACGGATTCAGATATAAAAAAAGCATTAAAAAAATATTATCCTTCTTCTAATAAAAAGGATTAAAATGAGGAGACGTGATACCTTGGCGAAAAGTGATGTTATTGAAGTAGAAGGAACTGTGCTAGAAAAATTACCAAATGCAATGTTTAATGTTGAATTAGAAAATGGGCATAAAATTTTAGCACATATATCTGGTAAACTTCGAATGAACTTTATTCGTATTTTACCGGGGGATAAAGTTACTGTTGAACTTTCTCCCTATGATTTAACAAAAGGTCGAATTGTTTGGAGATCCAAATAATTCGAATTAAGAAAGGAGATAAGCAAATGAAAGTAAGACCTTCTGTAAAACCTATTTGTGAAAAATGTAAAGTAATAAAAAGAAAAGGTCGCATTCGTGTTATTTGCGAAAATCCAAAACATAAGCAAAAACAAGGATAATAAAAATATTATATGCTTGTCTAAGGGGCAAGAAACCTTAGGCAAGCTTAATGATAAATTTAAAAATAAAATAATTGATAAATTATATAATTTATTATATAATCTCATAAGCGGCTGTTGTAAAAAGTTATTGCTGATAGAAGAGAGTATGATAATAGATAAAAAATAAGATTGTAGGAGGTGCACACATTTTATGGCACGTATTGCAGGAGTAGATTTACCAAGAGATAAACGTGTAGAAATCGGTCTTACCTATATTTATGGGATTGGTCGTTCTAGTTCTCTTAGAATTTTAAAAGAAGCAGGAATTGACCCAGATACAAGAGTAAGAGATTTAACAGATGAAGAAGTAGGAAAGCTTCGTGAAATTATTGAAAAGACTCAAGTGGTTGAGGGAGATTTACGTAGAGAAATTGCTCTAAATATAAAACGTCTTATGGAAATAGGTTGTTATAGAGGAATTCGTCATAGAAGAGGACTTCCTGTAAGAGGACAAAATACAAAGAATAATGCTAGAACAAGAAAAGGGCCAAGAAGAACCGTTGCTAACAAGAAAAAATAAGGGTTAAAGGAGGTTATATAAAATGGCAAAGAAAGTAGCTAAAAGAGCAACAACCCGTAGACGTCGTGAAAGAAAAAATGTTGAGCGGGGTCAAGCGCATATAAAGTCTACTTTTAACAATACAATTGTAACATTAACAGACATGAATGGAAATGCTCTTTCATGGGCAAGTGCTGGTCAATTAGGATTTAGAGGATCAAGAAAGTCCACTCCTTATGCAGCTCAAATGGCTGCAGACACTGCAGCAAAAGCAGCTATGGAACATGGATTAAAATCTGTTGAAGTATTAGTAAAAGGACCTGGATCTGGTAGGGAAGCGGCTATTCGTGCTCTTCAAGCAGCAGGATTAGAAGTAACAATGATTAAAGATGTTACGCCAGTTCCCCATAATGGATGTCGTCCACCAAAACGTAGAAGAGTTTAGATTTAGGAGGTGTAGATAAAATGGCAAGATATAGAGGACCTGTTTGCAGATTATGCCGTAGAGAAGGGCAAAAACTGTATTTAAAAGGAGAAAAGTGTTTTTCACAAAAGTGTCCTGTAGATATAAGACCTTATGCTCCAGGGCAACATGGACAAAATAGAAAAAAATTATCAGAATATGGACTTCAGCTTCGTGAAAAGCAAAAAGCAAAAAGAATTTATGGTGTTCTTGAAACACAATTTGCAAATTATTTCAAAAAAGCAGATCGTATTCCAGGTATTACAGGGGAAAATTTACTTCGTTTATTAGAAATGAGATTAGATAACGTAGTTTATCGTTTAGGATATGGACGTTCAAGAACAGAAGCAAGACAAGTTGTTCGTCATAATCATATTCTAGTAAATGGTAAAAAAGTAAATATCCCATCTTATGAAGTAAAAGTTGGAGATGTTATAGAAATAAAAGAAGATTCTAGAAATCTTGAAAGATTTAAAGAGATAGTTGAAACAACATCATCTAGAATTGTACCCGAATGGCTTGAAGCTGACAAAGATAACTTAAGTGGTAAAGTTATTTCTTTACCAAATAGAGATCAAATCGATACTGATGTTCAAGAAACACTTATAGTAGAGCTATATTCAAAATAATTATAAGTGTTTTTGGGAAAATGCTATATGGTATATTGTCACCCTCAATATGATTAAAAACAAAAAAGGAGGGCTTATCGGGTGTTTGGAATTGAAAAACCTAATATTGAAATCGCTGAGTTATCAGAAGATGGGAAATATGGACGTTTCGTTGTGCAACCTTTAGAAAGAGGATATGGAACAACTTTGGGTAATGGGCTTAGAAGAATATTACTTTCTTCTCTTCCTGGTTCTGCCGTTAGTAGTGTTAAAATTGAAAATGTACTTCATGAATTTAGCACAATCCCAGGAGTGAAAGAAGACGTAACAGAGATTATTCTTAATATCAAGAATCTTGCTATAAGAAATCACAGTGATAGTTTCGAACCTAAAGTTGCTTATATAGAAGCTTCAGGAGAATGTGAAGTTACGGCAGCAGATATAAAAGTAGATTCAGATATTGAAATAGTAAATCCAGACCTTCATATTGCTACATTAAGTGGAGGCCCAGATAGCAAATTATTTATGGAAATGACTATCGTAAAAGGTAGAGGATATGTAAGTTCTGATAAAAATAAAACTAAAGACCAACCTATAGGAGTAATTCCTGTAGATTCTATTTTTACTCCGGTAAGTCGTGTTAATTTTAATGTTGAAAATACAAGAGTTGGACAAATTACTGATTATGATAAATTAACATTAGAAGTATGGACAAATGGAGCTATGAAACCGGACGAAGCAGTTAGCTTAGGTGCTAAAGTTTTAAGTGAACATTTGAATTTATTTATAAATTTATCAGAAAATGCTAAAAATGTTGAAGTGATAGTTGAAAAAGAAGAAGATAAAAAAGAAAAAGCGTTAGAAATGACTATCGAAGAGTTAGATTTATCTGTTCGTTCTTACAACTGCTTAAAACGAGCAGGTATTAATACAGTAGAAGATTTAACTAATAAAACCGAAGAAGAAATGATGAAAGTGCGTAATTTAGGTAAAAAATCCTTAGAAGAAGTATTGAATAAACTTGCGGAATTAGGCTTTTCACTAAAGCCAAGTGACGACTAAATTGATTGTTTATGTTTACGAAAAGGAGGTTGAATGATGGCTGGATACAGAAAACTAGGTCGTACTTCTTCTCAACGTAAAGCATTGTTGAGAAATCAAGTAACTAATTTATTATATTATGGAAAAATAAAAACAACTGAAGCCAAAGCTAAAGAAATTAGAAAAATTGCGGAGAAACTTATTACTCTTGCTATTAAAGAAAAAGATAATTTTACAGAAGTAACTGTTAAAGCTAAAGTGGCAAAAAAAGATGAAAATGGTAAACGTATAAAAGAAGTAGTTAACGGTAAAAAAGTTACAGTTTTTGAAGAAGTAGAAAAGACCATTAAAAAAGATAATCCATCTCGTCTTAATGCTAGAAGAAAAATGCTACAGATCTTATATCCTGTAGTAGAAACTAGCAAAGTAAAAAGAAGGAAAAATACTAAAAAAGTAGATATGGTAGAAAAATTATTTACTGATATAGCACCTAAGTATGTAGACCGTAAAGGTGGATATACAAGAATTATAAAAATTGGACCTCGTAAGGGCGATGGTGCAGAAGAAGTATTTATTGAATTAGTATAATTAAGTAGGGATTAAGAAGAATTTCTTAATCCCTATATTATATATGAATTTATAATTGAAAATTAATTATTATATATAATAATTAATTTTCAATTATAAAGCTTTAATGAAGGCTGGTGAAGATATGGAAAAAATAATAACAAGCAAGGGACTTATTTATGAATATTATACCCATAATGATAAAGGAGAAATTGAATCTAAACATAGAGCTTTAGATGAATTAAATTTAGAAATACAAAAAGGGCAATTTGTAGTTATATTAGGACATAATGGTTCAGGAAAGTCTACCCTTGCAAAACATATGAACGCCATTTTACATCCTACAGGAGGAACTTTATTAATAAAAGGGATGGATGTTAAAGATCAAAAAAATCTATGGGATATTCGTCAAACAGCAGGAATGGTATTTCAAAATCCTGATAACCAAATAATAGCAGCTATAGTAGAAGAAGATGTTGCATTTGGACCAGAAAATTTAGGAATAGAACCAAAAGAAATAAGAAAAAGAGTAGATGAATCTATAAATGCAGTTCAAATGGCGGAATATATGACCCATTCTCCTAACTTATTATCAGGAGGACAAAAACAAAGAATAGCCATAGCAGGGGTTTTAGCTATGAAGCCAGAATGTATTATATTAGATGAACCTACAGCTATGTTAGACCCAGTAGGAAGAAAAGAAGTACTAGAAACAATATATAGATTAAATAAAAAAGAAAATATAACTATTATACATATAACTCACTATATGGAAGAAGCTATAAAAGCAGATAGAGTAGTTGTTATGGATCGTGGTAAAATTGTAATGGATGATACTCCAAGAAAAATATTTAGTCAAGTAGAAAAACTAAAAGAATTAGGACTAGATGTTCCACAAGTAACAGAATTAGCTTTTTATATGCAAAAACAAGGAATAAATATTTCTACAGAAATACTTACAATAGAGGAAATGGTGGATGAAATATGGCAATTAAATTCGAGAAAGTAACCCATGTCTATAGTAAAGGAACCCCTTTTGAAAAAATAGCCTTAAATAACATTAATATTCACATTAAAAAAGGGGAATTTGTTGGAATCATAGGTCATACAGGGTCAGGGAAATCAACGCTTATACAGCACTTTAATGGTTTATTAAAGCCAACAGAAGGGACAATTACTGTCCTAGGGAAAAAATTAAACGATAAAGATACTTCCTTAAAAGAAATTAGACAAAAAGTAGGATTAGTATTTCAATACCCAGAACATCAGCTTTTTGAAATGACAATATTTAAAGATGTAGCTTTTGGTCCACAAAATATGGGATTATCAAAAGAAGAAGTAGAGGCTAGAGTAAAAGAAGCTTTAGATATGGTAGGAATAAAAGAAGACATGTATGAAAAATCTCCTTTTGAATTATCAGGAGGACAAAAAAGGAGAGTAGCCATAGCAGGAGTTTTAGCTATGAAACCAGAAATATTAGTTTTAGATGAACCAACGGCAGGATTAGACCCTAAGGGAAGAGATGAAATACTAACACAAATACAGAGATTACATAAAACTTTAGGAATTACTGTTATACTAGTATCTCATAGTATGGAAGACATTGCAAAACTAGTTGATAGAATCATTGTTATGCATAAAGGAAAAGTAGCTTTAAATGGAGCGCCAGTTAGTGTTTTTGAACATGTTGAAGAATTAGAAAAAATGGGATTAGCTGCTCCACAAATTATGTATATTATGAAAGCTTTAAAAGAAAAAGGACTTGATGTTTCCACTAACATATTAACAGTGGAAGAAGGAGCTAAAGAAATAGCTTCAATATTGAAAAAACAAAAGTAGGTGCAAATATGTTTAGAGATATAACAATAGGACAATATTATCCAGCTAATTCTTTAATTCATAAATTAGATTCAAGAGTAAAAATTATAGCAACATTTATTTTCATAATCGACCTATTTATTGCTAATAATTATATAGGATATGGTATAACTTCAATATTTTTAGGAATAATTATATTTTTATCTAAGGTGCCGATTAAATACATGCTAAAAGGGCTAAAAGCCATTTTTGTTATAATCCTTATTACAGGAGCTCTTAACATATTTATGACACCGGGAGAACATGTTCTTTGGAGTTATAAAGGAATAACTATAACAGGAGAAGGATTATATACAGCAGGCTTAATGGCTACAAGACTCATTTTTCTTATTATAGGTTCTTCTATATTAACGCTTACAACTTCTCCAATACAATTAACAGACGGAATAGAAAGCATTTTAAATCCTTTTAAAAAAATAGGTATACCAGCCCATGAAGTAGCTATGATGATGACCATCGCCCTTAGATTTATTCCTATATTATTAGAAGAAACAGACAAAATAATGAAAGCACAAATGGCTAGAGGAGCAGATTTTGAAAGTGGAGGAATTATAAAAAGAGCCAAAAGCCTAATTCCTCTTTTAGTACCTTTATTTATATCAGCTTTTAGAAGAGCAGAAGAATTAGCCATGGCAATGGAAGCTAGATGTTATCGTGGAGGAGAAAATAGAACAAGAATGAAACAGTTAGTAATAGAAAATAAAGATTATATTGCAATGACAATAATAGCTATATTTACTTTAATCATGATATTAATTCGATTCATATAAAAATTAGTATTATTAGTATTATAAGAAACTGTAAAAATACAGTATGGGAATGGTGTTTTAAAATTGAAAAACATATTACTTACAATCTCATATGATGGAACAAATTATAATGGATGGCAACGTCAGCCTAATGGTATAGGAATTCAGCAAAAAATAGAAGAAGCCTGTAAAAAAATATTTAAACAAGATATTACCGTTATAGGAGCTAGTAGGACTGATAGAGGAGTGCATGCTTTAGGGCAAAGAGCCTTAATAAAAGTAGACACTACTATTCCCTTAGATAGAATTCCTTATGCTTTAAATTCAGCACTACCAGAAGATATTATAATAAATAATGCAGAAGAAGTAGAAGAAAACTTTCATCCAAGATATAGTGTAAAACAAAAGATATACCAATATAAAATATTAAATAAAAAATTTAAAATTCCACAATATAGAAATATAAGTGTCCATATTCCTAAAAAATTAGATTTAAATTTAATGAATAAAGGAGCAAAATATTTTATTGGAACCCATGATTTTATATCCTTTTGTTCTACAGGAAGCTCTGTAAAAACTACTATAAGAACAATTTATGATGCAAAAGTATTAAAAAAAGACTCATTTATAATATTCGAAGTAAAAGGCAATGGCTTTTTATATAATATGGTAAGAATAATGGCAGGGACTTTAATAGAAATAGGAATGGGGAAAAAAGAACCTTCAGATATAGAAAAAATAATATTATCTAAAGATAGAAATTTAGCTGGAAAAACAGCACCTCCCCAAGGATTAACCCTAGTAGAAATATTATATTAGTAGAATAGAGGGAATCTATGTAAAAAAAATATATTCCTTGACACGCTAGGATGGATATAATATAATGTTCTTTGTGTAATTATGCCACTTTAAAATCCTTAGCCCCGGATTTTAAATAGATTCGTGAAAAATAAATAAAAGTATTAAGGAGGGTATGCAATGAGTAATGCAACATATATGGCGAAAGCTGAAAATATTGAAAGAAAATGGTATGTTGTTGATGCAACAGGCATGACATTAGGACGCCTAGCATCTGAAGTAGCAAAAATTCTTCGTGGAAAACATAAACCAATTTATACACCTCATGTAGATACTGGGGATCATGTAATTATAATAAATGCAAAAGATGTAAAATTAACAGGTAAAAAATTAGATCAAAAATATTTAAGATATCATACAGGATATCCAGGTGGATTAAAAGAAATTAAATACAGAGATCTTATGGCTACAAAACCAGAAAAAGCTGTTTTCTTAGCAGTAAAAGGAATGCTTCCTAAAAACAAATTAGGAAGAAAAATGATAAAGAAACTTCGTGTTTATAGAGACGCTGAACATAATCATGAAGCTCAAAAACCAGAAGTATTAGAAATCAAGTATTAGAAGGATGAAGGGAGGATATCTAAATGGCTGAAGTAAGATATTATGGAACAGGTAGAAGAAAAAAATCAGTTGCAAGAGTATATTTGGTTCCTGGAAATGGGAAATTTACAATAAATAAAAGAGATATGGATGACTATTTTGGATTAGAAACTTTAAAAGTAATAGCTAAACAACCTTTAGTATTAACAGATACATTAAATAAATTTGATGTACTAGTAAATGTTTATGGTGGAGGATATACAGGTCAAGCTGGAGCTATTCGTCACGGTATTGCAAGAGCATTACTTCAAGCAGACCCTGAACTAAGACCAGCACTCAAAAAAGCAGGTTTCTTAACAAGAGACCCAAGAATGAAAGAAAGAAAGAAATACGGACTCAAAGCAGCAAGAAGAGCTCCTCAATTCTCAAAGAGATAATTACTATCAATTACCAAACAAGTTTGCTTGGAATTACAAAGTATGCTTGTTACGATATCAAACCGTCGGGGGAATACCACTCTTGGCGGTTT
>NZ_JWID01000006.1:0-1600 GCF_001466305.1 Defluviitalea phaphyphila | reverse complement strand
ATTACACCTATGGAGGGGTCACACCTGCGTATAAATAATGTATATTATGCATAAAATTCTCCTGATTTTTCACGAGCAAACTTTGTCACTCCGAGCAAACTTGTTTGTCACTCGACAAAGTAGAAAAAATAAAATATATCAAAAAAAGAGTGATTTTCAAAAAAATACATCTCGGAATTGAAAAATTTTCTTTAACGCGTTAACATGTCATCAAGAAAGCATTAAAGAAGGGAAGATTTATATGGCTAAAAGGAATAATAGTTGGACTATGGCAAAGTATCGAAGATTTTTAAATGAGAATCGTGGTATGGGTGAATTGGCGAGTTATAAGCCGTAGCTATGTATTCAAGATTTCCCATCTAAAGGCAGGGTATCTCGCATAAAGGGGTGGAA
Source organism: Defluviitalea phaphyphila (assembly GCF_001466305.1). Classification (GTDB taxonomy): domain Bacteria; phylum Bacillota; class Clostridia; order Lachnospirales; family Defluviitaleaceae; genus Defluviitalea_A; species Defluviitalea_A phaphyphila. The sequence goes on along the minus strand of NZ_JWID01000006.1, from coordinate 1,207 downwards.
AACAAATCGCATACATCATTTTTTCTCCGATATACAAACACGGTGCTTCTATCTATTTGAATGGAATGACGAGATAATAGATATCAGAAAACACTATCATCTTTTATATAAATGATAAAATAAAAATGTAAGAAAGTAATCATTTAAGAATGTATGAAAAATAAGATATAATTATCTCCAAGGTTAAGGAGGTAATTATGATTATACAAATGGACATAAATACAAACATAAGGATTAATAAATTAGAGGACCTTAGAAAATTAAAACCTCTTATGGAGGAAAGTAACTTGAAAATAAATAAAAGTCAGATAGCAAGAGAACTAGGACTTGATGCTAGAACAGTTGGTAAATATATTAATGGATATAAAAAATCTATTACTAGAAATCGATCATCTAAACTTGATAAATTCTATCCAATAATTAAAGATTTACTTAGTGATGAATCAGTCCAGATATTCTATTATAAAAGGGTATTATGGCAATTCTTAAAAGATAATTACAATCTAGATTGTGCACAATCATCATTTCGTAGATATATTTCTAAACACGAAGAATTCAATAATTATTTCAAAAGAAGAAGAAAAAATTATTCTTCTAAGAGTATTCCTATGCGTTATGAAACAGGTATAGGACAGCAAGCACAAGTGGATTGGAAAGAAAATATGGAGTTTATATTAAGTAATGGAGAGGTAATAAAAATAAATATTTTTGTTATTATCCTATCGTATTCAAGATTTAGAGTATATAGATTATCCTTTAGTAAAACACAAGATATTTTATTCTCATTTTTAGATGAAGCTTTTGAAACATTTGGAGGTGTTCCTAAGGAATTATTAACTGATAACATAAAAACAATTATGGATGAACCAAGAACTAATAACTCTAAAGGAAAAGTAAATAATAAATTTCAACAGTTTGCAGATGATTATGGTTTTAAGGTTTGCCCATGTATTGCTGGCAGGCCTAATACAAAAGCAAAAGTAGAAGCACCTATGAAATTATTAGATGAGATAAGAGCATATAATGGAACCTTAGATTATAGTGAACTACATCAGCTTGTAACAAAACTTAATAATAGAATCAATAGTACATGTCATACTACAACAGGTAAGATACTTATCGTTATTTACTGGATATGATACATTTTTCTTTCTGTCACATAAAGTTTTTATTTTTATAGTATTCACAGTTTTAGGACTTATTTTAT
>NZ_JWID01000059.1 GCF_001466305.1 Defluviitalea phaphyphila | reverse complement strand
CCCTTAAAAAAGGAGATAATATAGGAGAAGGCATAAATAGTGAATCTAATAGATTATTAAATGAAAACTTTGAACAAGAAAGAAAAGTTGTTGGTTTAGACGATACAAACGACCAATGAAAAAATCAAAACAATAAAAATAGAAATCAAACTGATATCCCTAATAAAGCAGATGATACTGTAAAGGGAACGGCAAACACTGTTAAATATGGTCCAATGAATAAGGGCCCATTAGCTGATGGATGATATAGCAAACACATTTAGAAGTGGTACATATACTAAGATAGTAACACAGGAGGAAATAATACTTTATAGAGTATATGGTGGTAAAGCAGGAGAATTAGGTAGTTACTGGACAAGAACAAAATCAAAAGGACCTTTGCAGTCAATTATTGATAGTGCTTTAGACCAGAATTGGGGGAATACAGCTACGAATGTTTCAACAATAAAGGTTCCAAAAGGAACAACAATATATGAGGGTGTTGCTGCTCCACAAAGAGGTTTGGTGGGCGGAGGCAATCAAGTTTATATAAAAAAGGTGGATGCTTCATGGTTAGTAAAATAAATTGTATTTGTAACGTGTTAAAAGAGATTAATGTTTTTTTCTCAATTTCAGAGTTTGAAAGATTTCAAAAGTATGTGGAAGGACTTGTGAATGACGGAATTTTAATTGAAATACCTGTTAAAAAACCTTATGCAGGATTTCCTGAGCAATGGTACAAATGCAAATCATGTTCACAAGTTTGGAGATTAGTATATCCTGACTTTCCTTTTAAAGGTAAATGGAGCATTGTAAAATAGCAAAATTTTTACAATGGTTACACAATTTCGGCTGTTGTGGCTTTTTCTAGAACGTACACTTTATTAAGTAATGCATATTATTCCAAAGGAATTTAAGAATCATCCATAGGGATGGATTTTGATGATGTTTCAAATGGGATATTTTTTAGAGATAGAAAAAGTGGAGGTATTAGTACAATGTCAAGACATCAGGGTTATCATTCAGTATTTAATGATTTTATTGAAAATTATTTAGATAGTCTGGATATAAATGATAGCGTTGAAAGTCTTGAATCTCAAGTATTTAACTTACAACAAAAGGTAAAGGAAGTAATGCAAAAAGGATTACCGTTATATGAAAAAGAAGGTGCTACTGTAAAATTATAAAAGGTGGTTTAATAAATGAAGTATGGGGAAAATAGCTTATTAGTTGAAGAATTAATAAAAGAAGTTGGTAATATGAAATTATTTAAAAAAAGTGATAAATTACTAACTGATGTTATAATTATAAATGATTTTGAAAAAGC
>NZ_JWID01000058.1:1768-2399 GCF_001466305.1 Defluviitalea phaphyphila | reverse complement strand
TAATGTTCCATCGGGATATCCCCCTACTTTTCCTGTTCCTACCATCATAGCTACTGTTTTTCCGTACCATTTATAAGATTTATAATCTTTAAAATTCTCACTACAGTACTGCATTAATTTTATATGTTTTTCTTGTAGTAATTGATATGTAACTTCTTCATCTCCTAGTATGTCCTTTAGAGTTTCTGTTTCTTTTGCATATAGTATATTTGGGGTTAATAATATTACTGTTAATATAAATGCACTAAATATACTTAGTTTTTTCTTCATCTTTTTACCTCCTGTTATTGTTAAAATATTTAATAACTTACAATTTAAAAAACATAAATAATTTTTATACCTATTTTCTTTTTTATAATACTCCCCTCTTATTATTAATAGATTTCATTATAAATTTCTTGTTATTGTATTTATTTATACTATTGTTTATTTATTACAATTCTCTTTATTATTGTATATATATCATATGAGATTTTCAATATTGTTTTTATTTTTTAATTTTTTGCTTCTTAATGGATAAGATTATAAAAAAACTCCTTTCTAGTTTTTTATATTTATTCCAGAAAGGAGTTTTTATTTTCATTTAAGCACAAATTTTTTACACTACCCAAACCATATTATTTACTTTTTC
>NZ_JWID01000058.1:0-1532 GCF_001466305.1 Defluviitalea phaphyphila | reverse complement strand
TTTTCCACTATAATATGCTCGTCCGGTTGATGCCATTTTTGTTACATCACATAATATTTCTACCTCTTCAGGTATTTCTTCTTTTTCAATTTCTCCTAACTTTCTAATATTTTCTGCACCAACACCACCTACCAAAGCACTAATGCTCCCTACTACAGCACCAATACTTTCTCCTGTTATTTCTTCTTGCGTTTCTTTCATATTTCTATTTAATATATTTTCCATTACAATGGATAAAGTTTGTGTATTATATCCAACTTTTTCACTAAATTCTTTAAATCCATCAGCTATACTTTGTAATTTCCCTTTTATGCCTTCCCAAGTATCGCTTACTCCAGATTTTATACCTTCCCAAGTATCGCTTACTCCAGATTTTATACCTTCCCAGGCGTCGCTTACTCCAGATTTTATATCTTCCCAGGCGTCGCTTACTCCAGATTTTACATCTTCCCAGGCGTCACTTACTCCAGATTTTATATCTTCCCAGGCTTCACTTGCTCCAGATTTTATATCTTCCCAGGCGTCGCTTACTCCAGATTTTAAACTTTCCCATGCACTACTTATACTAGACTTTAAGTTTTCCCATGCTATTTTTATATTATTTATAAAGCTAGTTATTATATTTTTAACATTTCCTGCGAATTTTTCTATTGCTTTTGCTATTGCTATTAAATTATCTATCTGTATAGCTATTTCTTCCATTATTCCTTCTATTTTCTGATATACTTTTTGTTTTATACCTTCTATTCCATTTTTTAATTTTTCTATTAAAATTGGAACTTTATCTGATAAAATTTTAATTACCTTGCTAATAACTATTGTTAATACTCCTGCCAGTAAAATATTTATCCCAGGAAGTTTTACTAATGTAATAAAAAGTATAATCTTATGTAAATTCTCAAGCATATTATCTATCATATATTTTTCAAATAACTCTTTAAGTCCTTCATTGGCTATACTTATTTCTTCTTCAGACAAATCTGGGTAATACATCTTAAATAAACCTAATAATCTTCGAGCAAGTAATATTCTTTCGTCTTCATCTTCAACATTCTCCAAAAAATATGTAGTAAAATCATTTATTAATTTAGTTAATAATCCTTCCCTAGTAACAGGAGCTAATTCCACTTTTACTATATTTCCATTTTCATCTTTAGTTATTTTAATAATTGAATCTGGTCGATGATATTTTTTAAATTCACATAATCCTATAGGAATTGCTTTTTCTCTATATTCTTCTGTCCCAGCAATAGGTATTAATAAACCCTTTACTGGGTCTCCACATAAAAATCCAGATGATGAAGCTATAGATTTTATTTTATATTTATTTTTTGCAATCTCTTCTTCATATTTTTCACAAAATTTATCATTAAACCCTTGTCCTTCCAAAGACATGCATCTATCTACCTTGTCTGATAAAATAGCTACATACATAGCTTTATTTCCACCTTTTGAGTGACCAGTTACAGTAATATTATCATATTCTAGACTATTTATATAAGCTAATGAAAACTTCTGCTGAGTAGTATCTG
>NZ_JWID01000057.1 GCF_001466305.1 Defluviitalea phaphyphila | reverse complement strand
TTTAAATACGCCGGCGAACAATTTGACCAAGAACAAAACCAATACTACCTAAGAGCAAGATATTACAACCCCACCATAGGAAGATTCACCCAAGAAGACATCTACCGAGGGGACGGCCTAAACCTCTACACCTACGTAGCAAACAACCCAATAATGTATATCGACCCCAGTGGGTATGAGAAGTGTCCGACTGATAAAGTTTATCAGGAATATGATATTGTTCCTTATGATAATAGAAAGTATAAGACACCAGGCTATGAGAAACATCATGGTGTTTTAAATGAATGGGCAGAACATAATATTCTAGGATATACAAAAAGAAATGCACCAACCATATTATTAACTCCTGCAAATCATGAGGCTACAAAAAAAGTTTATCGTGAATGGTTAAGAGAGAATTATGGGAAACCGGTAGGAGTTTCGCCAGATTGGACTAATATATCTAAGGTAGAGATAATGAATTTGACTAATGCTATGTTTGATGCTGCAAAAGTACCGCAAAATATAAGAAAACAATATTTAGAACTATTTGATATTTTTATAATTGGAGGTTAAGAGGTTAAAATGAATATTAAAGAGATCATACAAGAATTCAAGAAACATAATAATTTTGAGGTTAAAGAACCATGTGGATATCCAAAGATTAAAAATGAACACATATTACCAGATGATATAAAAGAATTTTATAGTATGTGTGGAGGAATAATGTGTTATATTGAAAAAGGAGGGTTCCCTATTGAAATACTGTCTCCGTTTAATGTTAAACAGGCAAATCTTGTATTGTTAGGAAAAGAATACGAAGAAGATATATCTTCTTCGTGGTATATAATTGCTGATGCTGGAGATGGGAATTATATTTCAATAGATTGTAATTCCTCTAGGCTTGGGAGATGCTATGAAAGTTTTGAGTATAGTCATGCTGTTGCTGGAAATTGTCCTATTATTGCATTGTCATTTACAGAACTATTAAATAATATATTTAATTATAGAGGAGATTATTTTTACTGGAAAGACAATCCTTATTTTAATGCATATGGAGATGCTTATGATATAAAATAAGTATATTAAAAAGAATGTTAAATTAAGGGTCATTGTCAATAGTTTGAGCGGGATTTTTCTAAATCCCGTTCCATTATTATTTTGAGATTATTTTAATATAAAGAAAAGTTATTTATTATTGTTATATTATATAAAAAATGAAAAATAAGATGTATTTGGTAATATAATAAAAAAATAGAATAAATCCCCAATATCTTTAGATACGCCGGAGAACAATTTGACCAAGAACAAAATCAATACTACTTAAGAGCAAGATACTACACCCCAACCATAGGAAGATTCACCCAAGAAGACATCTACCGAGAGGACGGCCTAAACCTCTACACCTACGTAGCAAACAACCCAATAATGTACATAGATCCCAGTGGGTATGAGAAGTGTCCGAAAAATTATAATGATAATGCTGATGTTTAAAATAAATATACTAGAGATAAAACTGGAAGGTGGCACGATAGAACCAATGGTCAATTTGTAAGTCTTGAAGAAGTAGGAGTGTCATCACCTAAAAATAAAAATACTACATCAGATAGAATACATGGTAATTCGTTATTAAATCCTAATAAAAATTATGGTTATGTTTTAGTTGATAAAAATACAGGGGAAATATTAAAGTTTGGGGAGACACTTTATCCCAACACTAGGTATACAACTGATTATTTAGATAGTGTTAATGCAGAAATGAAGATATTATGTAGTGGAAGCAAAGAAGATATTCATTATTGGCAATATGATATGAATAATTATTATAAATTCAAATACGGTGAATATCCTCCATTGGTAAATAGTCCTAATGGATATTAAGAAAGGAGAAGAATATATGAGATTAAATATAAATTCACCTGCTTACTATTCAAAACAATTTGGAATTGAAAATGAAATTTATAATATGTGTCGTGGATTATCAAATTTTGTGAGGGATAAGGAATACAGTAGTATAGTTGATACTATTGGTATTGTACCTATTATTGCGCCAAAAGATGAAATTGAAGCAGGTAAATGGAGAGAAGAAAAAATATATGACATAAAGCATAAGTTCGTGTTTATAAGTAAACAAATTAATTATGAAGAGTATTGTAATTCAGATATTGAAACAAGAAAGAAATTAATTATTAAAAATATTCTTGATTCAGTAAGAAGTATTCATAAAAAAGCAAAATTTGATTATAAAAAATTTGAAAATGATATAAAAGAATTTGTAACTTCATATATAGAAAAAATATAAAATTATAACATTATAACATTATAAATGAATAAAATTTATATTTCTTTATCAATAGTTGGAGTGTTTTTTAAAATTACACTGCATAAAAAATTACATAAAAAGGAATTAAAAACTTAGATTGAATAATGTATTTGAATTTAAAGTTAACAATTTTACGTTTATTTATCGATAATTGGAGTGGGATTCTTAGAAATCCTACTCCATTGTTGCTTTTGAGTTTATTTAAAATTTATAAAAACATTTAATAACCCAATTAAACAAAGACGACAACATAAAAACAAGAGAAATAAGAGGCTACGAATTACTACAAAAAGATGTAGGAAATAAAAAATACTACTACCATCAAAACGAACATGGAGATATAACCCACCTAACAGATCAAGAAGAAAATCTTACAAACTACTATGAATACGATGTATTTGGTAATATAATAAAAGAAATAGAAGAAATCCCCAATATCTTTAAATACGCCGGCGAACAATTTGACCAAGAACAAAACCAATACTACCTAAGAGCAAGATATTACAACCCCACCATAGGNTTTAAATACGCCGGCGAACAATTTGACCAAGAACAAAACCAATACTACCTAAGAGCAAGATATTACAACCCCACCATAGGAAGATTCATCCAAGAAGACATCTACCGAGGGGACGGCCTAAACCTCTACACCTACGTAGCCAACAATCCAATAATGTACATAGATCCCAGTGGATATGAGAAATCTACTGATAAAAAAATAATAATGGTAACAATGTTTATTCAGATGGTTTTGGCCATCGTGATGACAATTATTATCTTGTAAATCTTGGATATAAAGATGATATTTGGGATGCTAATGTATATGCTGTAAGTGCAGAAGCAAATCAAAATTTTTATTTTGGATATAAAGGATTTGAAATGGGTGGTGAGCTTGGTGCATCAGCATTAGATGTTGAAATTCAAAGAAATAAACAAATCAATTTGAAGGATATGCAGGTGCATTTGGTGAAGGTAAAAATCTTATATGGACAAAAGAAGATGGTTTTAAAGTTGGAGTTAAAGCAGCAAAATTATTTGGATTTGGTATTAGTTTATCTGTTGATTATAATAATCATGAAGAATCTGAAAATATTTATGAAAATATTTGGGAAGAAAGACCTTAATCTATTTGTAAAGTATAGTTATGTAAAGTGAAAATAAAAAAATAAGTATAATGCTTTAAAAGTTGATTGAGAAATATTAAAAGTTTTTTTATGAGGAGGAAATGTAATCTATGAATGATAATATATTTATAAAAATGACCAAGATATTGAGAGGGTTTTTTATAATTGTTTTAATTATAGGGATAATTATATCAATTTTTTTAAAAGTTCAGTTTAGCATAATATTTACATCTGCGATTTTTTATATAATATCAATAGCATTAATGACATTATTATTAAAATATTTTGAAAAAAGAAATGATAGTGAAAACAATAGTATAAAATTTAATAAGCAAAAAATAAAAGGTTTAGTAAATTTATTTATGATGTATGTTATTATATTTTTATTTTTAGAAGTTATACAAATGAGTATACGAAGTAAGAATTTTTATTTATTTTTAGTATTTGGTTCTATTATAGTATTTATATATTTTATATTTAGATTATTGATGAAATATATTAATTAAAGTCTTGAAAAGATAGCTATGAGAATGTAAGTTGTTTGGCTATTTGTCAATAGTTTGGGTGGGATTTTTTGAAATCCCACCCTGTTAGTTTTATAGCAAAATACGAACTCAAAACCATAGAAGTAAGACCCCATAGAGGAAGTGTACTAAAAAACAAATATGATCCTTTAGGCTTAAGAACAGAAATAGAAAAAGATGGAGAAGTAATACGATACATCTTTAGTGGAAGTAATATAATAGCCCAACTCGATAAAG
>NZ_JWID01000056.1:1198-2808 GCF_001466305.1 Defluviitalea phaphyphila | reverse complement strand
GGAAAGAATTAGGAAAATGGGCATAAGGCGAGAAGGGATAAGGGTTTGAGGGAAAGTCGTTTGGAGCGGAGTTTATTTTAAATATACATAGTTAGGGGTATGGATTTTTAGGGATAAGGAATAAGGAAAATGTTGTGGAATAATAAAGTCGACTTTGTGATAATAAAGTTGGCTCTATTAGTAAGTTAGTTCTGAAATATAAAGTTATGTCATTGAAAAGTTATAAGGGAGTACAGAAATAGGATTAAGGATATAAATTACAGAAACTGGACAGTTGTTTCATAAGTGGTAAAGTTCTATCAGAATGAAAATAAAATTGTATATAAAAATTGTTTCAACTATTAGCATTGGTTTAAAAGACGTAAGACATATGAGATATTTTATAAATAAGATTTAAAGTATAATGGAGATAGGATAACAGGTTATTCTTAAGAATTATATATTATAGGAAGTAACTGTATACGTTTATTGATTTTGGAGGGAATGAATGTGAATTATTATTTTATGCCTTTGGAGGAACACCCTGATTATGGGTATGGAATGATTGGTTCTATATATTATGCAGCAGCCAATGATTTGTGTAGTTCGGAGAAATTTAGAGAAGATTGGTATTCAGTTATACCAGTTAATTTTTTAAGAAGACATTGCATAGAACTATTTTTAAAATCAGGTATCATTCTGTTTCATAGAAAATTCAATATAAATTTTGATAATGACAAATGTACTGGAGAACCGAAAATAAAACTTAGTAATGGAACTTGGAAATTATTGAAAACTACGCATAACATAAAGGATTTATATATTTATCTTGATTTTCTTATTAAAAGTAATAAGGATTATTTGAGTAAAAATACTACAACAATATGGGAATTTAACGATGAATTTGAAAAATGGATAGACAAAATAAATGGGTATGATAGTAAAAGTGATTATTTTCGATATCCTATTAGCGAAGACAAAAATAAGGATAAAAATAAGAATTTTTTTAAAGAAAATACAATGCAGGGAATTCAAAAAGAAATAGAACAGGGTAAAAAAACAATTACACTAATTGTTGAAGATAGTAATGGAAATGCTAAAAAAATATATTCTAAATATATGCCTGATAAAATAGTAGATTTATTTAAAATTTTGCAAAAGACATCTGATGAATTGAGTGGGTTTCATATGGCAGTGCGAATTGAGTTATTTAATGGTTTTTAATTGCTTCACATTCATAAGTCTTGATAATTGCAGTGGTATTATATATTTAAAATAAACTTGACTCCATGAAAATAAAATTCGCTCCATAAAAATAAAGTTCGTTCCAAAATCCCGTAGCAAGATGTAGGAGAAATCCTGAACTGCTGCGGGTTTTGTTTTTGCAAGCAAAAGGGGCTGAAAGGGTTAAGGTATAAGGGATAAGACTGAAGGTATTGATTTTAGAGGGATTAAGAGTATTAATTATTGATACCGGAATTGAAAAAAGAATTGAAGAAATACATAAAAAAATGAAACCTTATGTATAATTTAAATAAAGTTGACTCCATTAAAATAAAGTTCGCTCCATAAAAATAAAGTTCATTCCATAATCCCGTAGTAAATGCAGGATAACCCCTGATTGGCTGCAT
>NZ_JWID01000056.1:0-1038 GCF_001466305.1 Defluviitalea phaphyphila | reverse complement strand
AAAGGGTGAAATAAAACCTTAACCCTTAACCCATGAAACTTATTCCTATTTTCCTTTCAACATATCCCTATTTGGAACCGACTTTATTATCTGGAAAGAATTGGGGAAATGGGCATAAGGAATTAGTATTATTGTTACAGATATAATAAAGTTGACTCTGTGATAATAAAGTTGTTTCTATTATAATAAAGTTATCCTTGAAATTAGATTTTCATGTTATCGAAGAGATATCCGAGCCAACAAATATAGAACGGCTATTCTTGTGTGGTTAATAATTAAATACCTGGAGGAGAGACAAAATGAATTATACAAGTCTTGAATCAAAAATAAAAAACTTAATTGCAAAAAAATCAGAAGGAGAATATTGGGATTTTAAACAAGAATGGCATAACGATAATGAAAGATTATTACATGATATCCTATGTTTTGCGAATACAGTACACGATAAGGACTGTTATTTGATAATTGGTGTATCTGATACTGGGGAAATTATTGGTGTAAATGAAGAAAACAGAAGAAGACAGGCTGATATACTCGACTTGTTATCAAATACAGTTTTTGCTGGCGATAATGTTCCTGAAGTTCGTTTAGATACAATAAAAATTGATGAAAAAGAAATAGATGTATTAACTGTATTCAATTCATATAATGTTCCTTATTACTTAAAATCCAAGAGTAAAAAATACAATAACATCAGGGAAGGTTACATATATACGAGAGTTGGAGATAGAAATACACCAATAAACCAAAATGCATGTATACAACAAATAGAGATGCTTTGGAAGAAAAGGTTTGGATTAACGCAACCTCCATTACTACAAATAGCAAATAGACTGGAAAATAAATTAGAATGGTCACAGAATGAAAATACTTATTATAATATATATAAACCTGAATTTAAGTTAGAAATGGAATATGATAATGAATATGATAGGGATGTAGGCGAATTCTATGTATAAATGTCAAGTTAAAAATGTAACTTTTTGATCATTTAAGAATGTAGTTTTTTACTCATTATCCTGTTGAAAATGATCTTTT
>NZ_JWID01000055.1 GCF_001466305.1 Defluviitalea phaphyphila | reverse complement strand
AAAAGATCATTTTCAACAGGATAATGAGTAAAAAACTACATTCTTAAATGATCAAAAAGTTACATTTTTAACTTGACATTTATACATATTTTAAGACTTTACTTCGTAAGTATCATAAACACAAAATATGCAAATATTATTATAGGAGCAACCAAGAAAAACATAATAAATTGTTTCTCAATAAGCAGTGCTAACAAAACAAATGTCCAAAAAGGTAAAAATATTATATTTGTAGATCTTCTCATTACTCTTTTATTATATTTTATATATTTTTCATCATCCTTAGTATCATCAACAACTACATTCTCTTCTTTATCATTCAATTCATAATTATTCATCAATCCATCTATAGTATATCTTTTCTTACAACTTTGACATTCATATATAATACGACAAGAATAAACTTTCATATAAGTTAGTGAACTTCGTCTCCATTCTTCAAATTTTTTATCAGTATGTTTTACTAATTCTTGACTCCCACAATTAGGACATATTTTTTTCTTAAATAATAAGAATATCAATTCCTTAAATTTAAAAGTATATTCGTTTTTTACATCAAATCCTCTGCTCATGTTTTCCCCCTTTCTCAAAATAACTTTTGTAAACTTAAGTAAGAATTGAGGACTCCAACCCCTCTGGAAAAATGAAACCCATCATGCAAAAATTATACTAGTAAAGCATAAAAAGTACAGCAATAATAAGATAGTTATCAAAAATACCTTTGCCGTAACTACTATCATCAATCTACACCTTTTACCCTTTATAAAAGACAACCTAAAAAAATTATATCACTTAATTAAGTTAAAAAATTAGGTACAATTTTCAACTTTTAATAATCAGACTTCCTGTTGCTATTTTTAAAGAGAAATTTGAAATTATTTTAAAAAATATTGTTAAAATATTAATTTTAACATCAAAGTTGTATAAAAAATAATGTAACTATTATCTTAATTAATCAAATTATGAAATATTATTCCTTAATTATATTCATATTTATTATATCTTACAAATTATCTTACTTCTTACTTAATAGTTACACTAATTCCTTCTCCATATAAATTTGCTGCTTTTCCTCCTATTTTAAAACCATTTTCTTTTGTCCATGAACATTCCCAACCCGTACCAAAAGCTCCTCCATATCTTTCACGTGTAATTGTAACACTTCTATTAAAAATATTAATAGTAATACTGTATTCTCCTGATATTGCTGCAACCATAGCCTCTCTTTTAAACCCAATAAAATCTTTGCTAATTCCTGACTTCATACTAAAATCAGCTGTTAGTATTTCTACTTCTCCACTTCCAGATACACTTAGATTTTTAAATATCTTATAAGTATTTGTTTGACCTTCAATATCTACTGATGATACACCAATTCCTCCACCTACATTACCAAATATACTAAAATTTTCTTTTTCAAAAGAAAGTCCTGGCTCTATATCTAATTCTACACTACCAAGATATATATTCATAGTACCTAACAAATCATTTTTAACTCCAAAATTTCCAATATAATAATTGTCATCACGATGACCAAAACCATCTGAATAAACATTGTTACCATTATTATTTTTTTTATCAGTACATTTCTTATACCCACTAGGGTCTATGTACATTATTGGGTTGTTTGCTACATAGGTGTAGAGGTTTAAGCCATCCCCTCGGTATATGTCTTCTTGGGTGAATCTTCCTATGGTTGGGTTGTAGTATCTTGCTCTTAGGTAGTACTGGTTTTGTTCTTGGTCAAATTGTTCTCCGGCATATCTAAATACGTTGGGGATTTCTTCTATTTCTTTTATTATATTACCAAATACATCGTATTCATAGTAGTTTGTAAGTTTTTCTTCTTGATCTGTTAGGT
>NZ_JWID01000054.1 GCF_001466305.1 Defluviitalea phaphyphila | reverse complement strand
AACTATGGTTAGAAAATCAATAATTTTTTTACTCCCCTAGGGGATTTTTCAGTTATATTTTAGGGGAATTTTCAATTGACAAATACAAGGAACAAAATTTGTTAAAAAAGGTGCATTAAAAAACATAAAAAGTTTACCTAAAAAGGACTAGAACTAAGAGATTTTGCAGTAGAATATATAAGAAAAAAGAGCAAATTAAAAACCAAAATATTTAAAAATACCATTAAAAAGAAGATAGCAGACGGATTAAAACACGTAGATGAAGGAATAAAAATAGCCATTAAAAAGGATTGGAACAGTATCTAATCTTCCAGGGAATACATCGGAGAATTTGTTAAAGTTATATATAATGCCAGAACTAAAATAGTTGAATTCATTGAAAAGAATGACAGGAATATATCAGATGATGCTGTAGAGGGAACGAGTAGTACTGTTACGAATAACGTTGATGAATTACCCAAGAAGATGAAAGATTGGTTAGGAAAGGATGCTAAAGTAATAACTAATAAGAGTGGAGACAAAGTATTCATATCAAGCGATGGAACAAGAAGAATAAGGTTTGATATCAACAATACTCATCCACATAGTAATCCACATGGACATATAGAAGAGTGAGTAAATGGTAAGTGGCAAAAATCAGGGCCAATATACCCAATAGATGTTCCGCATAATTAAAATTATGTTTAAGGAGGGATTAATATATATGAGAATTCTTGACCAAGAAGCTGATAAAGTAATTAAGAATATTTTATTACTATTAACACCAAGTGAAGCATCAGAATTAAAGGATGACCTTGAAAGAATTCTTTCTGAAAATAAAGAAGGTGAGCATTCACACATTTGTGATATTAATTATGAACATGAAGTAACTATAGCAATCTATGAAGATGAAACCATTAATAGTTTTAACAATAGGATAAAAAAACTGCTTAAAAAAGGAAATTAGTAAAGAGGTCACACAGTTTCAGCTGGTGTGACCTTTTTTCTGTTTTTCTGTTATAAATGATGAGGTCAAATGAAGCAAGAAAATAAATGTAGATATGGTGTAGGTTCTTGTAGATATAAAAATTGATCAAAGTATTTGAATAGATGTCTAATATTTTGGAATATCTGCTATTTATATTATAATTTATGCATCAGATAATTTGGATATTAAGCAGGGATAAAGGTTTTATGAATGAAAAAGAACGCATTATTTTATGCCAATTGATTACTTTATAGCTTACCGGTAAGAGAAATTTTAATAAAAATACTCAAAAAATTTTTGTAATTTTTAAATCCAATAGTATCAATGGAAAATTGGGAGTTGAAAATCAAAATCTGCAGTTGAGATTCATATATATGCATAAATGGATGCATATATGTGAATCTATTAGGGGAAGGTCATTGATGGTAGAAAAAAGTTTAAAATAATTAAAAAAGACAAGAATAAAAGAAAAAAGAAAATCAGAGTAAAGAAAGCATAAAGTAAAGATAAAAGATAATTGATAGCATCAAGTATTCTGATATAACTGTATAAGTAAGCCGTAAATAAGGGTAGTGCATAAGGCACTATCTTTTTTTATGATGATTTGTCTGATGGATAGAAAAATAAATCTAAATTGGGCAAAGAAGAAAAGTTTTGAACATGAACAGTTTATTAGGTAACAGAAAAAAGTAATGTAAGTATCCAAGTAAAAAGAAGGGGGAAAATCAGATGACAGGGAAGATGACATTACCGCTTACATTGGATAAGGCAGATATTGATATTCTTAAGATACTTAACAAACATTGTTATTTAGTAATGGAATTTAAATTTGTAGCAGAGGACATGATTCTATTGGAAATAAGCTCATTTACTAATGCAGCAGATGTAACTAAAAAAGAGGAGGAATAGTAATGGGTAAAGATACAGGTATGGTAAAAGTACCAGCGCAGTTGTTGCCTAAAGCTGTAATAGCAGTAAAACCAGAGAGTACAGCAAAAGCAGACCTTGAAGTAAGATATTAATGCTAAAATAATAATTAACAAGATTTCAAATATAAAACTTAACAAAATTGTTAATAAAATATTATAATTACTTCTGAAA
>NZ_JWID01000053.1 GCF_001466305.1 Defluviitalea phaphyphila | reverse complement strand
AATATTTGATAATAATTCTAAAAATAATTAGTCAAAAGTGTTAAAAATTATTTTTGCAAAAATGTTAAAAAAGATATTGACATTAACAGGAATTAATTTCTATACCATACCTTTCTTTACAATCACATTCTACTTGAACCAACTTGCATTCACCTCCGGAATATATACTTGATTGCCACCACCTAACAATTGACTTTCACCACCATTTATTGTTTAAATTGCCGCTGTACCTTCATATATTACAGTACCTTTAGTATTTATCGATTCCAGCAATTTGATTTAGTGTAATGTTGCTAATCTTTCCACTCTTGTGGAGAATTAGGACAACTCTTACAAATTTCGTATATGTCATCTGTTGTACTTCCTTTTTTTACATTCTGTTTAATTTCCACAAGATATTCTTCCCTTTTCAGTTCCATTAATTCATGAATTATCTCAATACAAATACCTTCATTTATTTGACTCTCATATATCAAACAATATCCATTAAAAATATTACTCACTATTTCTCGTTCTCCACCTCACTGTTCTACTATAACCTTTGGATTCTTGAAAGTATTTAATACTGTTTCACTACTAACTGATTCTGTCTTGTTTTTCATCATTCCATAGATTATATTTACTAATCTTCTTTGAATATATATAAGGACTTGTGTTTTTGTCTTGCCTTCACTTATCTTATTTTGATAGTATTCAAATAGTATTGGATTTCTTGGTCTTTTAGTACCTTTAGTTAATTGAATTTGTTGCATTGCTAGGGAATATAATACTCCATTAAGGGTTCTATTACCTTGAGTTCCTTTAGTATCTTTACCTTTCCCAGCAGAAGAAAATCTTGTTGGTGCTACTCCTGCATATCTTGCTAGTTTATTAGCGTTTCTAAACCTATTTATATCACCGAACATAACTTCTAACCGATTCATCTCTACTAGACTGATATTCTCTATAGATATCTTCATCTCCTTCAACTAACTTTAAGATACTCTCTTCTTTTCTTGTCAAACAAGCATTGCTACTTGAAAGGTCGTTAGTTCTTTAATACAAGTATTTTTAAGGGTAGATGGAGAAGGATACTTATACCAAAAGGCTAGGCAGTTTTCCCATCAATCTCGCTAAAGAACTTCTTGTAACTTATATAATTCTTTACTAATTATTCATGGAGTTGTATCTTTGCCTTTGCTAGTGCTTTAACCATAGCACTTCTTCTATATACATATAAAGGCATATTTTAATCTATTTTTCATAATCACCACTCCTTGTATAATATATTTAGTTTTCAATATCCAAACACTTATATATCTCTACAAGAAATGGTGGCGACCTCAATTACAGCGTCAACCTAAAGTGGTCCGCAAGAGAACGACAACCTATCCAACTGTTTAAAACATTATAGGTGCATTTTTTCACATTATTTAATATTTAATATATCAAGAGCAGCCTTACTATTAGGCATCTTTTCTATAACTTCTTGAGCAATTTTTTTGGCTTCGTATTCGCTAATTAATCTTTCTGGCAAATTATAAAATAGTAATATATATTCTTTATAACTTATATTATTGGGGTCTAATTCAATTGCTCTTCTCGCATGGAATAAAGCACTATTATATGCTCCA
The DNA here is from genome assembly GCF_001466305.1 of Defluviitalea phaphyphila. Classification (GTDB taxonomy): domain Bacteria; phylum Bacillota; class Clostridia; order Lachnospirales; family Defluviitaleaceae; genus Defluviitalea_A; species Defluviitalea_A phaphyphila. The sequence continues at coordinate 503 of NZ_JWID01000053.1, read as the reverse complement.
GTAACATGACATAAAGGCATAGAAAGTAATTCTGAAGCAATATAATGTAATTCTGAACTTTCTTCTTTGCATAACATATTATATACAAATGAATATACAATAATATTTTCGGTTTCATAGCATAAATCAATTAATAATTCTCTTATATATCCAATATCGAAAGATTTTGCAATCTTTTGTGCTTCATCAAAATTACCATCTAAAATTAATTTTTTTATTTTTTCATCCATAAATATGACCTCCAAATTTATTTTCTGACCCATGCATCTGATACTTTTATAATGCCATTTTTTAATTTTACATAAGTACCCTCAACAATTTTAGTTCTGGCATTATCATATAACTTTAACAAATTCTTCGATGTATTCCCTGAAAGATTAGATACTTTTGCAACGCCTGCAGGACATTCTTGACATATTATTTTACTTGTTATATTGTTATATATTACATTATTTAAGTCATCCCATAGATCTCCTCCTTTTTTAAGAACTATTTTTATTCCT
>NZ_JWID01000052.1:1182-3352 GCF_001466305.1 Defluviitalea phaphyphila | reverse complement strand
TACAAGCCTATATAAATGACGAAAATATAGTTATAGAAGGGAAAATAACTATAGAAGGAGGTCAATTTGTAGATGTTATAGGAGGTACATATTATAGCGGTGGTTATACCATGACAAAAGAAGTGATAAAGCAGTGGGATTCAAGTGAAGAAAAAGAAGAAATAACAATACCACCTATATCAATAGATAGTGATAATGAAGGGATATCATGGCTAACTAAGCTTAAACTAGATCCAGAAGAAGAACAAAGACGTATGGGAAGTCATAAGATAAGTAAGTATGAGGATAAATTATACAACATAGAAGAAGGCGACAGTGTAAAAAGATATATGATATTAAGATGGGTTCATGATGGAGTTTCTAAAAAAGTAAAAATAACTTCTACAGGATTTTATAATCGAGAAAATGCAATGATAAAAGATAGCGAAATAGTAGAAATACCGATGATAACAAAGGAACTGCCTCTTTTTACAAGTTCAGGATACTCTATTGATTATGATGTTAGGAAAGCAAGATTTAGACATGAAGTTAATGGAGGAGTACCTTTTGTAGCAGAAGTTAAATTACCTGAAAAAAATTATAAAGGATGGAATGCCTGGTGGGAAGGAAATACCGAAGGAGATCTTTCCTACACCTTAGAGGATAGCAAAGGATTAGTTAATAATGAAGAAACTATAGATTATGGAGAAATAAATGAAGATAATGAAAGAATAATAAGAGAGCCCGTATTAATATGGGAAACGGATAAAATAGATGTATACGGAGAAGATTTAGGAATAGAAAACGCAGAAGAAAGAATAGATAAATTTGTTATAAACACATCGGGAGGAATAAGTAGATTAGCAGGATATAGCTATGAAGAAGAGTATAGCTATGATGAATGTACCACAGATGAAAATGGAGAAAGAACATGTGAAACATATACAGACTATGAAACCATATATGGAGAAGAAGTAGTAAGTGCTACCTTTCCTAGTAACACAGATGAAGTAGAAATACAATCCCTATTTTTTAACGGAAGTGAGATGCCCCTAAGATATTTTGGAGGAGAAATAGGAAGTTATGAAGAAAGCAGTAATAGAGAAGAAAAAAGAATATTAGTCTGGGAAGGAGAGAGATATGAAATCCCAGTAAAAAGATTTATGAGATATGTAGATGAAAATGGAGAAACAACAGATATAGTAGAAGAAGATGCATATGGAGGAAATCCAAGAATCTTTCAACATTTAGATGAAGTAGAAGTAACATATAAAGTAGAAACAAGCTTAAAAGACCACTTTAAAGAAGACAGAGAAAAAGCTAGAAATAATCCGAATAATTACAAAGGAGAAATCTTTGAAAATGCGCCATTTGCAACAGATACAAATTTACAGTGGTATGACTATCCAATAAAATCAGGATATTTTTATAGACCCTATGGAGAATACATAGTAACAGTAAGAACGACTATATATAAAGAAGGAGGAGGTGGAACAGAAAAACATAAAGAAATAGTAGAACAAATAAAAGATTCTTTTGAAACCAATATAACTCTGCCAACAATGAAAATAAATGGAGATGCAGTTATAGGGCTAGATGGTACACAATATGATGAAATACCAGTAGGAATAGAAGAAGATTACTTTATAGAAGAAGAATATGAACTACCCTATGATGAAGGACCTTTATCTCCAGAAGAGTATTTATATGGAACAGAAGAAAGTTTATTAGGAGGAACAGACGAGTTATATAGACAAATATTACAAGGCTGGGAAAGTTCAGAAAGCAGTGAATATCAAGATATGTACAAGTACAGAGAATATGTAAAAGAAGGGAATATATACAAAATAGTAGAAGAAACCGTATTAACTTTCACATTAAATCCAAATATGAACAAATATTATATAGTACCGCAGACAAAAAATGGGCATTACAATTTTAGTATAGGATTTAAGTCTTTTGATAATGGGTATGTAACAGTAGGAGAAACTATAAAAAGCATACCAGTAACAAACTTTGATGACATAACATTTACAGTAATAGGAAGTATGTATGATGACCAAAGCAGTAGATAAACATAAAAGCTAGTACAAAAAATAAAACATAATAAGGAGGAAAAATGTATATTAAAAAAATGCAAAAAGGAATAAAAAAGATATTTAGCCTTCTTTTACTAATCATCATATCCATA
>NZ_JWID01000052.1:0-965 GCF_001466305.1 Defluviitalea phaphyphila | reverse complement strand
ATTTTGGAGTAATTATAAGAGATGAATATGAAAAAGCAATAGGAGAATTTGTAAAAGAGATATATAAAGATTTTAAAGTATATGCATACTTTGGAAAAGACTTTGTATTTTCAGAAAAATTAAATAAAGATACTAAAGTAAGTGAAATATATGAAAAAGATGATACTTTTAGATCAAGGGTAACAGTACTAGTTAAAGAAAGTGAAGCCAAAGAAAAAACTATAGAAGAAAGTTTAAAGAAAATAGCAGAAAAGATGGAAGAAGCAAAACTATTTGGAAAGTTAAAAATGGTAATAATTCATGATAATAGATTTGATGAAGTAGGTTGGGGAAATGGTACCTTAAATATGGATGAAGATGTTGTTAAATATGGTATAAAATATCTTTGGGTTCATCCAGTTTATGGAATAAGCGAGGTGGAAGACAGTGGCTTATGGAGAACTAAGTGAAACACAATTAGCACTGCTTGATTGTCTTATATATATTGATGATGTTGTAAAAATTGATGAAGGAGAAAAGGTAACTGTAGGAGAAGTTGTAAAAAGTTTATTAGCAAATAATGCAGAAAATTTAGATAAAAATAAAGACCCTGATGGAGGATATCCTGCTACCATTCCAAGGGAACGATGGATAGATATATTAAAAGCAATACAAGCAGATGAGCAGCTATGTAATTTAGTTATAACCCATCCCATAAATTTTAAAGAGGATGGATACATAGAAGTAGATGGAGAAAAGGTAAAATATATTGAAATAAAAACTCCTTTCTGGAATAAATATAAAAAAACAGAAAGGAGTTTTTTTATAAAAGTAAAAAATTAAAAAAATAAAAATAATATTGAAAATACTATATGATATAGATACAATAATAGAGAAGATTGTAATAAATAAACAATGACACAAAGAAATACAATAATAAGAAATTTATATTATAATCCATTAATAATAAGGAAGTAAAAAAGTAT
>NZ_JWID01000051.1 GCF_001466305.1 Defluviitalea phaphyphila | reverse complement strand
TATATACTTTCTTATAGTTTTTCTGGAAATCCCAGTCTTTCTATGAATATCCCATTGTGATTTTCCTTCCCTAAAATATGAAAGAATTGTTTCTTGTTTATTCATTAAATTAATCATCTCCTTAACCTCCCTATGAAAACATTTCATAGAGTTATTTTATAATTCCTCTAGGGGAATTTTCAATTATTATACTAGGGTAATTTTAGATTATCATAAACAACTATTTAATGGATATAAAAATTTGATAAAAAAACTTGAAGAAACTTTCGATAAACTTGTTAATGTTGCATATGGTGAGGAAGGTATTTTAGAATATGAATATGATAATAGAACTTCCTTAAATGCAACAACAGGAAGAATAAAAATAAAGTGCAGCATTGAAGATGAGAATTCTCATGGAAGACTTTATATGAAGATAAATATGTTTGATTTAACTTTGTTTTTAAATAGGGTGGACAACAATTCAGACATACAATTTTTGGTGCACGATGGTTCATATTGTAAGCTAGATATAAGTGTAAAAGAAAGGCTATTAGATTATGTTAATGAATACCTGTTAGAAAAACAAAGAGGACAATACTTTATTACTATAAATATTGATGAATTACACGCAGAAAAGATTAAAGCATATAAAGCACAAGGGAATGTAGTAACAGAACTAAATAGGGAGAACAATCATAGAAATAGATTTTTTGTTTTTAAATATTAATTAAATTTTTAATAATAGTATTAGCCAAATAATCTATAAATTTTTTGTAAGATGTGAAAAAGAAATATACTAAATTTAACAATTGGACATTAAAAATGAGACTTGACAATGTATTTTTAAAATGATATAGTTGTTTTACAGAGAATGTTGGTTTTACAATTGGTTTTTAAGTTTTTTAGTAATATTTAATTTGTGGCACGCTATATTTTTTAAGCATATAATATACTATAATAGATATAATAATAATGATTCAAATATTTTAGTATTTGAGTCGTCTGTTGTTTCGCCACCTTATAGAGCGAGACGTTAAATCTGGTGTTTCACAGCCGTATAAATGTGAAGCGTTAAATCTGGTGTTTCGCAGCCGTATAAGTGCGAAACGTTAAATCTTAAGGGAACTCACATGAGTTCCCTTAGTTATTTTGGAGGGTAAAATGGGGGTAAGTTACGAGAATTTTGGTTTTTACAAAGTTGACATTAATTATGTGAAGTATTTACATTCTAGAGATTCTCAGGTGTTTTATAAGAATGTATCAAATTATCAACGCAAGCCACATCTTGGGTTAATAACTAAACTTGGGAAATATACATATTGCATTCCGCTAACATCTGCAAAAAATAGGCATTTAAATTGGTCTAATATTACTGAACACAACTATATAATATATGAAATTATTAAATCTGAGGAAATTCATAAAAATGACATTTACAAAAAAATTGGACAAACAGATACCTATAAAAAATTATTATCAATTTTAGAAATCAGAAAAATGATACCTGTTGATGAAGAGTTATGTGAGTATATAGATTTTTCTCGTGAAACAGATCCTTCGTATAAAGATTTACTTGAAAAAGAGTATTTTTTTCTGAAACCATATAGAGATGACATTTTAAAGAAAGCAGAAGTCTTATATGAAAAACAAATGACTACAGGAATAGTTAAGACTTGTTATTGTAATTTTAAGTTATTAGAGCAAGCCTATAATAATTATAAATTAAAGAAATAGTTTATAGTATACTAAAAAATTTGATAATGAAATTATATTAAGCACAAATCAAAAACTCTGAAAGTGGAAAGTTGTTTTATTATTCTTTGTCGACTTACACACAAGTTTGTTTACAATTACAAAGTTTGCTTTTTGCAAGCGCATAATCGTCATGGGGTAATTCTCTTTGGTGGTTTTTTATGGGTAAAAATCCGTATAAAAAAATAAATAAAGATGCATATTCCGCAGGTGTAATCCCTCGAAATCCAGTAAAATGGCGTATGTGTAATGGTTTCGATATTTCCTCCGTTAGGTTTACCCCTGCATATGAATATGGACTTACACATGAAAATCAACGAGCAAACTTTGCAACTCAAATGGAGGGATTGGACCTATGCCTTGCAATGACTGCATTTCAACACGAGTAAATTTTAGTGTAACTGGACAAATTTATCAATTACCAAACAAGTTTGCTTGGAATTACAAAGTATGCTTGTTACGATATCAAACCGTCGGGGGAATACCACTCTTGGCGGTTT
>NZ_JWID01000050.1 GCF_001466305.1 Defluviitalea phaphyphila | reverse complement strand
TTATAATTATATGGGTAGAGACTTTTTAACTTTTCTAACTGGATATATTATCCATATATTTTAATTAACTAGCACAAGAGATTAATTTATAATATAAAATTTTAATAATACTAATTATTGTATAAATATTTGATAAAACAAAACTCCTTTCTGGCAGTAACTTAAACAAAAATCAGAAAGGAGTTTTTATGCTTTTTGTCATAACTATTTAAAAATACCATCAAAAAGAATATTAGAAAATAATTAAAATATGTAGATGAAAGGATAAAAGTATCTCTTCAAAAAGGAGAGGAATTATAGAATAATGTAGGTGCAAAAGAGAACACAAAAACTAAGAAATTTGTTGATAACGCTATAACAGTAGTGTCAAGAAATATACCTTGAAAAAGGTGGTATTTATGGGATAATACAAGAATAGGAATTAAAAATGAAATAAATAATTTCTCTAATAAAGGAATTTCTCAAATAAAAAATTTTGCTGATCATGGTTTAAAAACAAGTTTAAAAAAACAGACGACGGAGTAGAAATCACCCTTAAAAAAGGAGATAATATAGGAGAAGGCATAAATAGTGAATCTAAAAAAGCTAACCATATTGTTTTCAATGTTGGTGGCGATGAGATTCTTGGTCTCGTTGATGAAGCGTGGACTATGAAAGGAAATCCGTTAGCAAATGACCCAGGAGCATATCTAGTAGATATGGGTAGAACTATAGGAACTAATGGAGAAACAGCTATAAAAATAATTGTAAAACCGGGAAAATTGGAGATTATTACAGCTTATCTCGTAAAATAAGGAGGTTCATAATGATTTGTCAAAGATGCAATGGTCAAGGTGAGATTTATAAAGCAAAGGTGAAGAATCTTGGTATTACACTGTATATTTGTGATGAATGTGAAGCGTGTTGGGATGAAGATTCAAATATTGAATTATCAACTTTCCAAGATTTAAGCACATTTTTAGAGCAAAAAGGTACTTCATATAATGATGCTGATATTGAAGATTTAGGATATAACTGGTAAGTATTTAGATATACTTTAGTGATGGAGAGATTTATCTTTCTATAACTTTAACTAAGACAAAGATAACCTATATAAGTCCTATACAATGAATACACATCTTGAATAATATCACATAAATAGCTAATGGACTGTTTGGTTTTGATGGAGGGGGAACTCAATTTGATTTGATGGGACAATATATTGGTGAATTTGTAAACCCTAGATTATTGCCATAGAAGAGGTGAAATATGAGTGAGTTTAAAATAAATCAAAATAAGCTAATTACTGATAATTTTGAGGTAAAATTTGAACAAAAATTAATAAAGTTGAATATATAAGCAAAATTTATTTAGTTTTACTTGAAATACCTAAAGGCTCAAATGAAGTGGATAATTTATATGCAGTAAATGAAAAAGGCGAAATATTTTGGAGGGTTCAAAGTGCGAAAGATGCATTTAATATAACACAGAATACACCGTATATTTCTATGAATATTATTAACTCAAAAATAGTACAAGTGACTAGTTTTTTTGGAATGCGTTATTTGGTAGAAATACGAAGTAGCAAACTTATAGATAAAGAATGCATTGGATGGTAAGCTATCGTTATATTAATTAAAACAATGACAATATAGTAACATAATTTCATGGGGACTGTAAATAGTTGCGTGATGCTAAATCCCCAAGTGTTTACAGCTCTTTAAAAAGAAAATAGCAAACGGATTAAAATACGTAGATGAAGGAATCAAAGCAACTACTAAAAAAAGGAAAATTTTACGAAATAATGCAATGGAAAAGATAAACAATAAAATTAAGGAAAAAGAAAATAAAGAAATTTTTAAAAATGCAGCAGATGACGTTGCAAAGAGAGTGATTAAAGTTGAGTTACCAAGTCTTAATATATCAGAGAAACAATTACAAAAAAAGTTCAAACATGCTATTGACTTTAGAATTAAAGAAAATTTCAATAAAATAAATGTCAAATTATTTAAGGAAGCAATAATAAATTATGTTAATAGTGCTACAGATATTTTTAAATCAACTTATAGAGGCCAATATGTATATGTTTATTTAAAAGACGGACTTGGTGTATATACAGATCTTTCGGGGAATTTTATAAGTGTATAGAAGTTTACTCAAGCACAAATAAATTGTCATATAAAAAATGGTATTAGAATTAAATAATAGAGGAGATTGATATGGGAAGTAAAATATCTATAGGATTAGTATATGAGAATAAATATAAA
>NZ_JWID01000005.1 GCF_001466305.1 Defluviitalea phaphyphila | reverse complement strand
CCTCCTTAATCTTAGAGATAATTATATCTTATTTCCCTACATTCTTAAATGATCATTTTATTACATTTTTATTGTATCATTTATAAAAATCAATACACTCTCTTGTATAAGTTCTTCCCTATCCCTTTTATAAGAAGGTAAGAATTTCATCATCTTATAAAAAAGAGGGGAAAACCTTTTTATAAGATATTCTTTTGCTTTTTTATCACCTAATTTTGCTTTTTTAACATTAATTTGAATTTCCCTATTCATATCTTTCTCCTTACTTGGCGCCATTAAAATTCAGTACTGTAGCCTTAGTCTATATTGTTTATATAAAAAGCCAAAATAAGGAGTAAAAATTATTAAAAAGTGATTAATCTCTAATCTATTTTTTTATACATATAATATGTGTTTTTTATGTTAACTAAGCTTTAGTCACAGTCTAAAGAGTTTTAATCCGCAAATTTACCATATTTTTAATATTGCTACAACCCTTTTAATTCGATACAATAATCTTGTAGGTTGATAGACATAAGTCACAAACATAATTAATGCCCATTATACATTTCTTAATAATGCCATTCTGATATAAAATATAATAAATCAACCCCTATGGGATTATGCCATCTCTGTATGCTAGTAAAACTGTACTTTTTATAAACTACTAATAAAATTGGTAAATTTAAAATCTTGATTATGTTAATCATATCAGATATAATTGGGGCATGTTTAGTAGACATAAGTCGTCAACATAATAAACATATCAAGATAAAAATAAGGAGGAAGGCTTAATGAATAGTCTTAAGAAAAGAATTTTATCCTTCGCATTAGCAAGTTCTGTGGTACTCTCTTCCACAGGTATAGCTTTTGCAGGAAATTTAACTAGTGCCGATAAGTTAAACTCTTTAACTAATTTAGGCATAATTACTGGAGAAGGAAATGGAGTTAATCCTACTCAAACTATGACAAGATATCGTGCTTTTGTAATGCAGCTTAAATTAATGGGTAAATATGATGAAATGAATAATTTTGATTGGGAAAGGCAACCAACTTTTAATGATATCAATGAAAATCACAGTCAATTTATTCGTAAATTAGCGGCATATTTAAAGGCTCATCCTGAAATAGGTATCACAGGGGATAATTTTGGAAATTTAAATCCAATGGAAGTTGTTAGTGCTAGAGAATATCTAAAAATAATGTTAGTTCGCCTTGGATACACTGAAAATGTAGATTTTACATGGGTATCTATTCCTTCATTTGCTAAGTCCCTAGGACTTATTGATTCTACTTACGAAGGGGAAGCAAAAAATATAAATGTATCTACAATAGCTGATTTTACTTATGATACTTTAACAACTAAACCAGCTAATAGTGATCAAACTTTAGCACAAGAATTAGGGTTAGATGATATAGTAGCAGCAGAAATTACATTAGATACCCTACCTACTACATCTAATAAAAATACTATTACAATTACTGGTACTGCCACTGGTCTTGATGAAGTAACTGTAAATGGTAAAGAAGTAGAAGTTAAGGATAATAAATTTGAAGCTACTATAACTTTAAAAGATGGTGATAATACTATTACTGTTAAAGGGGAAGGGGCAGAAGATGTAACTGCTACAGTAAAATATAATGATGTAGATGCTCCAGAAATAGTTAGTGTCAAACCTTTAGGCTTAAAACAAGTTATAGTAACCTTTAATGAAGAAGTTGATGAAGATTCTGCCCAGCTTAAATCTAACTATGATAACAAATTTGCTTCTGCAGATCTTCAAGATGATAACAAAACTGTTATTTTAACTTTATCTTCTGCAGCTGATCAAAATGAAGAAATCGAATTTGATATCGAAGATATTAAAGATTTAAAAGATAATAAAATGGATAAAGAAACAGTAGAAGTTAAAATGGTTGACCGTGAAGTGCCAACAGTAGAAGAAGTTTCTGTTAAAGGAAATCAAATGATTGAAGTTTCCTTTAGCGAATTAGTTAAAGTTTCTGAATCTAATTTTGAACTAGTTGATGAAGATGGTGAAAGAGTAGAAAGAATCGATGATATAGAAATCGACGGAAAAAATGTTAAAATCAATTTCAGAAAAGAAATCGAATCAGGAGATTATATCCTTAAAGTAGAAGGAATAAAAGATTTTGCTGGTCTTGTAATGTATGATGAAGATTTTGATATAACAATATCAGAAGATAGCGATGCTCCTAATGCTAGTTTAGTTTCTGCTACTGATACTAAAGTAACAGTAGAATTTGATGAAGATATCAAAACTGATTTAGACGATATTGAAGCAGAATGGCAAAGTGGTTCTAAAACAGGAAACTTTAAATATGTAACTGCCGATGAAGATAATTCTCGTCTTATTACTTTTGAATTAGGCAGTAACAAAACTATTCCTCTTAGTGGTATAATCCTTTCTATTTGGAATGTAGAAGACTACTCTGGTAATGAAGTAGATGAAGATGATCCTATCGAAATTGATGTAGATAGAGATGATATAGAAATTGATACCGAAAGACCAGAAGTAGAAAGCATTGTACAAGATGGTAAAAATACATTTATCATCACTTTTAGTGAAGATGTAGAATTAGGAAAAGTAAGTGTATTTGATGAAGATGATGAAGAAATCGATGTTAAATCCATAGACTATCTTGATTCTGATGACAATAAAAAAGAAATCGAAGTTGTATTAGATAGTAGTAGTGATTTATCAGGAACCTTCACTTTAGAAATTGAAGACTTTGTAGATATGTCTACTCAAGAAAATGAAATGATACCTGATACTTTTGAAGCAGAATTAGAAGATGATGGTTTATCCACTGATGTATCTGATTTTAAAGCATTAAGAGTAATAACAAATACTACTGAACAAACTATTTATATTCAATATCCAGAAAAAATGGATGAAAGTTCTGTAGAAGATGAAAGTAATTATAAAATCTTTTTTGGAGGTAAATGGGTAACTCTTCATAAAGATACTGATATAACTTTACTTTCTGATGATAAGACTGTAAAAATCGAAGTTCAAGATTGGTTTAATAATAGTGATGTAACCCCTGCTGATATTGATGGAATTCAAATATCCAATGTAGAAGATGATTCTAATAATGAACTTGATGGAATTGTTTGGTTAGACTTCTCCTCTAATAATGGATATGAAGAACTTTCCCTTACAGCTCCAGAAATCACTAAAGTAACAGCAACTGCAACAAATAAAGCAATTGCAACTATAAGTGGCTCTATTGATGAAGCAACTATAGATGAAGATGATTTTTACTTTAAAGATAGCTCTAAAAATAAATACTATGTAGATGATGTAACTTATGATGATAATGAGCTAACATTTATAATGGATGATGAATTCCCAACAGATGTAGCTGACATTACATTAGAATTAGTATCTAATGTATCTACAGAAAATGTATTTGAACAAGCTATCACAAAAGCTAATGGATTAGGTTCTATAATCGATGAAATAAAACCTGAATTAACAGTTAATGAAGCTGTATATGCCGAAGCTAATAAAGAAGGTTTAGCAGAATTTACACTAAATAAAAATAATAATGCTGAAGGATTATATGTAATACTTGAAGCTTCTGAAGCTATTAATGTTCCAACAGATGCAGCAGCCCAAGATTTACTAAAAGATTCCTTTACAGTTACTAAAGGTTCTACTGAACTTTCCATAGACAGTATATTCGGATATACTGGAGACGGTAAAGAAGAATATAATAAAAATGGTGTAGATTATGTAGTACTTTATATCACAAAGGATGAAGACGGAGATATCTTAACTTCAAAAATAGTTGAAGATGATATTACTGTTTCCTTTGATGAAATAAGCGTATCTGCATTAACTATAACTGATAAAGCAAATAATAATGTATTAGCAGAATTTGAAGATGAAAAAGTAGAAATTCAATAATACAAAAACCCCGCGACTCTGCGGGGTTTTTTATTATTAATAAAAACTAAATATATATTTTAAATTAATAATTTTATTGCAATAAATAAGGATTATTAAAAAGATATACTAATTGTGCATGCTGTATTATTGTTTTTTCTAACTCTACTTGAGCTGACAAAATTCCTAACTCTACTTGCTTTAGATTAATTTCTGATACCATACCAAGATTATATTGAGTTTTCATAATATCATATTGGTCTTTAGCCTGCTCAAGTGCAAGAGTATTAATTTTGTATTGTTCTTCTAATTGTTTTATCTGATTATAAGTAGTACGAATTTTATCTTCTAATGTATCTTTTGCTTCATTTAAAGCTAAGTTAGCTTGATTTAGTTTACTTTTTCTTATATCATAAGAATCACTAATAGTCCCTGTGTAAGTATATAGATGAAGATTATATTCCGCTTGTTTTACTTCTTCTTCTTTTAAAATTATGGATGGATCTTTTACTAAAGCCCGGCCTATATAAGCATCTAATTCATTTTCATCCATATCTATAGGCATAAATTCTACTTGATAATCTAAAATAAATCTTTCCTTTTCATCTACTCCCATTAAACTATTTAACTTAATATATTCTGTATCTAAAGATCTTTGTAAAGTTTCTAGTTGATTTTCCTGTTTCTTATAATCCTGTTCTGCTTTAATCTTATTATAATCACTTTCTAATCCTAGATTCACCTTTTGTTTTGTAATCTCTAATTGTATTTTTGAAGTTTCCAAAGATTTTTTTAATAATTCTATATCCTTTTTTAAACTTTGAATGGAATCAAAGGAAGATTTTACTTGATACTTAATTAATCCTTCTTGAATTTGTTTTTGATATTTAGCTGCTTTTACTCCATACTCTGCTTGAATTAAAGTAAGTAAATTATTAACATGGACAGCTTCTGATACAAAAATTGCTGCTTCACTACTATAATCCTCTACAGATGGTCTTTGAACAACTACTGCATTTCTAGCATTTTCTTCAAATTCTTCAGATATTTTAATACCTTCTTCTATACTTTTTAATGCTAAATTATTAGATAAAGCTTTTTTTATAGCTTCTTCATAAGTTATTTTAGTTCCTTCTTCGTTAATATTTAGGCTAGGATATTCTATAGACTTTACTTCATCAACTCCTATAGAAGTTTCTTGATTTGTATTAATATAAATTCTATTATTATTTTGATCCCATATTGCTTCAACTCCAAAAATTTCCTCTATAAATTTAAGGGATACCATAATATTTCCATCTATCTTTTTTGGAGCTGTTTTTAACTCAGTAATATTTCCATTTATCTCTGCTATTTTAAAATCAGAAAATAAACTAATCTCCTTACTGTTTGTATAAACTTTAATCTCTCCTGTTTCTTCATTCCAACTTACTGTTCCTCCAAGAAGTTCTGAAATCTCTCTTAGATTTATTAAAATAGTTTCATCTTCAACTACAGGAGAAATTTTTAAGGAATGGTAAGTACCATTTAATTCTAGAGTTATAGTATCAGATGCATATAAAGGTGAAGAAATTAATAATAAAGACATAATAACTATAAATATCATCTTTTTTAGATATTTTTTCAATGTAATTTCCCTCTCTATTTATTTAGTCTAACTTAATGTCAAAAGGAACTTCTGTATATTTTCCACTTCCATCATTTTGTATTATTTTTAATACTATATGCATTCCCTCTGCATCCTCTGGTATTTCATCAAAAACAATATATCCTTCTCTTACTTCATCTTTTCTAATATCATTATACCATTCAGCATCCCAATATATAGCCATTTCATTTGACATTTCATAAGGAATTCCATCTACTTCTATCTTAGTTTCACTTTGAATTAACTGAAGAGGATCAATTCCTTTATTCTCTACAGAGAAAAATACTTTTGTTTTATTTTTTTCTTTTATTACAGCAAGAGCACTCACTTCCATATTAAGATACGTTTTAGTTATTGGTAAAGTCTGATAATTTTTTGTATCTTTCTCTTTTTCTTCTTCTCTACATTCACATTTTTCCTCAATTTCTTTTTCTACTGGCTCTTCTTTATATACTATCTTTTCTATAACTTCCGGTTCTGGAGATTCTACTTTTACAGTTTGAGTTTTAGCATCCCATGTTATAGGCATACTAATCCCTTCAGCTATAAAACGAACTGGCACATATACAGAATCATTATAAATAATAGCTGGTTTATCTGATGAAGTTTTTTTAATTTCTCCATTAAAATCAAATCTAATATGACTAGCTAAATATGCGGACACTATTTTTGAAGTCTCTGCTACTACTCCTGTAGATAAAGTTAATATACTCCCAAAAATCATGCCTATAACTACATACTTAAATCTTTTTTTAAACATATTCCCCCTCCTAGCAATTCATTATTTTAAAAAAAGAAGACCCCATACGAGGTCTTCTTTTCATAAGTTAATTTATCTTAGTTAAATGTAACTGTTTTTGTTGCGTCATCCCAAGTATAAGGAACTCCTAATGCTCTAGCAGCATAAGCAATTGGGATATAAGTTCTTCCATCTTTAACTACTGCCGCAGTATCCATAGGTACTGGAGTACCACCTACAACAATTTCTTTCTTTCCAATTGTAATATTAACTACTTTATCTCCGTAAATTGTAACTGTCTTAGTAGCTTGATCCCATTGAACTTTTTGTGGGTCAATACCTAATGCATAAGCTACATATTTTACAGGAACCATTGTACGACCATTTTCAATATATGGCGCTGCATCAGCTGTAGCTACTTCATCTCCAATAGTATATTGATTAGAACCTACAGTGAAAGTAGCTTTTACTACTTGACCAGAAGCTTCTCCTTTATCAGGAGCTGGAGTTGCAACTTTGATGAAATCTTCAAAGGAAAGAACATCTGTTTCAAATCCTTCTTCTTCTTCATCAACATCATCTTCATAGTTTTGTAAGAATGCATCACCATAAACTTCTAAGTCATAAGATCCTTCAGCTAAAGAACGACTTGTATATACACCTGCACCACTAACTTTAATTGTGGAAGGTTCATCACTTTCACGTTTGATTTCTATTTCTAATGCTCCATATTTATTAAGGTCATAATCACCTATTTCAAGATCTCCTTCTACTACTTCTACTTCAATATCAAAATCATCATCAAACTCCATATATGGATATTCTGGACGAATTATAAGAGTTCCACCTTTTTGTAATGCACCAGCTATATTTTCTTGAATTTCAAATTCATTAACAGCAACTTCTTTATAACCAATCTTTAATTCTGTTGTATCAAAAGATGCTGTAACTGCTGGTACTGCTTCACCTAATACAACTTCTTGATCATCATCAAGTGAAGGTCCACCTACTGTTGCTACAATATCTCCTTCATAATCTGCTTCAATAGATACCCAAATATCAAGAGTTACTTCACCTTTTTTACCATCTGGAATATAAAGATCTGTTAATGTAATGGTATCTCTATCTTCATTTATTTTTAAGAAACTTTCATTATTAACTCCATCTGCTTCCTTACTTTTAATTGAATTGTCAAAATCTTCATCAGAATATACATTACTTGAATCATCTACTTTTACTTTACGAACTTTTACTCCGTCTGGGAACTCAATTGTTGTATTTCTTTGAGACCACCAAGAATCTTCTACTTTTTCTTCAATAGTTAATTGTAATAATTTGTAATCATCATCGTCGTCTTTTCCATTATAATAACGACCTGAAACTATTTGTTTAGTGTCATCTTCTACAGATATTTCTACACCGTATTCTACATATTCACCTACTGTAATAGTTTCTTCAGTAATATCATCCCCAGAAACTTCTACTTCTACATCTCCAAGCTCAGCATCTTCTGTAGCTTCTAAAACTAGACCAGATATTACTATAGAACCTATTTCATTTTCATCTGCATCACTATCGATATCATACTTAATAATTAAAATTTCTTTATCATATTTGTTGTTTCCATATTCATCATAATTTACATCATTAAGCGAAATCTTATCTCTAAATGCGCCTGAACCACTTATAGAAACACTTTCTATATTTTGCCATTCAAATCCTCTTGGTGCTTCTAATTTAATTTCTTTATCTTCTTCACGACTAACAGAATTTGCTTTTAATTCATCAATAACAATTTCAGCTAACTCTAATCTATCTGGAAAATCAGATGTACTTGTAATAAATGTTTTTGTAGATCCACTTCCAGCATTCGCTATTACATATGTTCCTCCAGAAACTTTGGAATTTAATGGATTAATAGTTACTGTTACTTCCCCTTCGTTTTTAACCTTTACTAATAATGGAATTTCATATTTGTCTTGATCTGCATTATCAGGGAATGTAATTTCTACTAATTTTTTTGTAATCTTATCATAAACTATCCCTTCAGCAGTTTCACCATCACCTGGTTGCCATTCTGCTCCATCGAATTCCAAACGTATAGTTTGGCCTTCAATATCTACATCATCTTTTTCTTCAATAATCAATACAGGAGCTGTATCGATTGTAAATTTAGTATCTTTTGTCACTGATGGCGCATAAGTTACGTGATTATCAGATCTTGCAAATGATACCATTGGCAGTGAAGTAAGTACCATTGCACCAGCTAAAAGAGCTGCTAATCTTTTCTTCATTAATATTTCCTCCCTTTATTTTTTATTTTTTAGAGATTGTTAAAATTAATCTCTCTTCTTCAAGAGTGATTATATCACTGTAAATTTTACCAGTCAACTTTTTTGATATAGATGTAACAATATTGTAATATTGTTTAACTAAATGACCGGTAAAATTTATTTAGCGAGATTAATTATATTATGGAATTATTTTCTTTGCAAGTCTTTTTTGAATTTGTAATCTTTATGTAACATAAAAATAAAAGACCGAAAATATTCGGCCCTTTAGTTTATATGTTGAGATATAGCACTACTTAGCTTTTGGATACTTTTTGTAAGCTCATCTAGTTTTGCCTCCACTCGTACCAGTAAATATATGGATACGATGATAGGAAAACCTAGATTTGCCACTTGGGAAAAAAGTTCTTCCATAAAAGCCCTCCTTTTTATTTAAAAGAACGCCCTATAAGGGCGTCTCTTTATACTAAAGCTATTTCTTCTGTTACTTGAGTTACTATTTTAGCAGATTTTTTAGATATGGGATTTCCGCTAGATGATGTAAATACATCTAAGGAGAGAAGTTCATCCATGGCACTGCTAACTTCTTCTGAATTTAAATCATCTTTTATATTATCTACAGAAATTGTCATAGTACTTCCTCCTTGAGTTGCAAAAATCATTTGAAGAGTTTTCTTTTCCATTATTTTCCTCCTTTCTTTAAATATTTTAAATTATTAACTAAATATTAGTTAATTCTGCTTCTGTTATTTTTATAAGTTTCTCTGCTGGAGTACTTTGAAGGGAAGTAATTATAATTCCTGCTTGATAGATATTTTCATCACTAGCATCTTCCCTGCAGTTAGAATAAATTTTAGAACCTTCCTCATAATCTAGTTTTAATTTAGTTTTTAGGGTATTGGATACTACTGCCATAATATTCCTCCTTTCTTTTTTTATTTTTGAAAGCTTTCACTTAATACATAGAAAAAGGACAGAGAATTTACCCCTGTCCTTTTAAAAATTTTTTATTTTTATAAAAGAGCGTTTAGTTTATCTACTAATTTTTCCTTTGGCACTGCTCCTACTATTTGGTCTGCTATTTCTCCATTTTTAAAGAATACTATAGTTGGAACACTCATTATGCTATATTTCGCTGCTAAATCTCTAGATTCATCTACATCTATTTTATAGACTTTTGCCTTTCCTTCCATTTCTTCTGAAAGCTGATCTATAATAGGTGCCATCATTTTACATGGTCCGCACCATGTTGCAAAAAAATCTACTAAAACTGGCTCTTTAGATTGTAATACCTCAGCTTCAAATTCACTAGATGTTATTTGTTTTGCCATTATTATTCTCCTTTCAAATCTTTAAGTTAGTACACTTATGGATTAGTATTTCAAAAAATAATAAAAATATTAATTCATGCTATAATAAAAGTATAATACATAATAAATAAGAAAGGAAGATTTTTATGAAATCTTATGAAGAATTTATTAAAGATATTTCTACTAATGGTATTCCTAATAAACCATTTTTTACTGTAGTACAGCTAAATAATGGACATGTATATACTATAGAAGCTAATTCCACGGAAGAACTTTATAATATGGTAAATAAAATAGAAGAAGATGCCAAAAAAGAAGGGTTGTTGTAAAAAGGATAAGCCAAATGCTTATCCTTTATAAGGAACTATTTCGATTTTTTCTATTATTACATCTTCTTTTGGAGCATTGTTTTCATCTACCTCTACTTCTGCAATACTATCTACTACATCCATTCCTTCAAATACTTGTCCAAATACCGTATGCTTATTATCTAGCCAAGGAGTTCCACCTTTCTCTTTATAAATCTCTAATATTTCCTTAGAATATCCTTCACTGCTTAATTTTTCTATTATTTCTTCTTCCACTTCTTTTTTCTGAACTATAAAAAACTGACTGCCATTAGTATTAGGTCCACTATTTGCCATGGAAATAGCACCTCTAAAATGGAGAGCATAAGGACTAAATTCATCTTCAAAGGGTTCTTTCCATATACTTTCTCCTCCAGTCCCATCCCCCTTAGGGTCTCCTCCTTGTATCATAAAATCATTAATAACCCTATGAAATTTTAGCCCATCGTAATACCCATTTTTTGCATGAGTTGTGAAGTTTTCTACTGCTTTAGGAGCATATTCTTTAAATAAACGAATTTTTATTACTCCTTTATTAGTTGTTATTATAGCTATTTCTTCTCCTTCTTTTGGAAGGTCAAATTGAGTAGTTTTATATTCCTCTTCTAATTGTTTATCCTGCTGATTAGACTCTTTTGATGTTTCTTTTTCTAATTGATTTTGGCTGCATCCTATTAAAATAAAACTTAAAATAAAAATGATTAATAATATTTTCTTCAATTTCATTTCCCCTTTCTTCTTTTGTTTTATTTTACTATTATATCATAAATTAGTAAAATTTCTAGATATTTATAAACTATGTTATTGAAAATAATATCTTTCCCAAAAAACTTTTATTATTTTAGCATAACGTACTTAATACATATCTTCAAGAAATTTAAATCTTTATTTAATGAAATTTGATTATATATTGTTTATAATAATAAAGTATATAATATACTACACAAAATTATTTAATAGAAAGGGAAAATTATGGATTTTAATTTGAACAAATGTGTAAATTTTATTTCAACTAATACTATTAAAAAAATCTCTGAAGCTTTTGATAGATGGCTATCAGAATATAATTTAACAAGGATTCAGTGGATTGCCCTATATTTCTTATTTACAAAGGGCGATCTCTCTCAAAGAGAGTTGTCTCAACTAATGGAAATTAGTGATTCTAGTGTATTAAGATTAGTTGATAGACTAGAAAGAGAAGGTTTGGTAAAGCGAGAACGTTGCCAAGAAGATAGAAGAATTATCCAACTTGTTTTAACAGAAAAAGGAAAATCATTAATTAAATCTTCTCTCCATGTGGGAAGTGAATTTAGTGATCTTTTAATAAAAAATATAGATGAAAAGGAACTGTATATTTTTCAAAAAGTGTTGCAAAATATGTATGAAAACATTATGAATGACGAAAGATCTAGAAAATAATTAAAAAGTTTGTATTTGATTTAACATATTATATTTGCTATACTAATAATTGCATATGCAAATATTAAAAAATCATATTATTTAAGGAGGAATTTTTATGTACAATGTAAGAGAAATGTTAAACAGCTTTGTTAACGGTTTGGGGGAACTAGGAAAAACTAATGAAAATGCAGTTAATGCATTTATGGGACTACTTGGTGCTTCCTATGAACCCGGAGCAATGGATCTTAAAACTAAAGAATTAATTAGTGTAGCCATTGGCTGCTATAACAGATGTGAATACTGTATTGTTTATCACTGCTATAAAGCTTTAGAAGCAGGAGCTACAAGAGAAGAAATTTTAGAAGCTGCTATGGTTGCTGTAGCTTTTGGCGGAGGTCCTTCTATGGCATATACAACTACATTATTAAAAGAATGTCTTGATGAATTTGAAGGAGATTTTAAATAAATAGGATTTAGGAGCTGACCAATATGAAGCTAAAATTAGTTATCGACCAACTGCCCGGGCATGAACAAAAAGGAGTAATTGGTAAGATATATAAATCTAAAGGGGACAAAATTAATGCAGGAGATATATTATTTACTATAGAAGCCGGAAAAGGAAGTATTAAATATAAATCAAAATATAATGGTGTTATTACCTCTTTAGATATCGATGAAGGAGATACTGTTACAAAAAATCAAGTTATAGGCTCTGTAGATGGAGAAGAAGTGTCAAATTGTAATAATATAAAAAACAATGCACCTAAAAAAACAAGTTATTCCTTTGGCATTAGTACTCCTTTTTAATGCCCTAGGATCTGAAGTTAGCGTAGTTGAATACTTACCCAGTATTTTATCTTGCGTTGATAGTGATGTTCAAGAAGTTGTAAGAGAATCTGCATTTGAAAAAGGTATTCATATTTACGATGGTGCTAAAGCCATGGGCATAAGAAAAACTATGAATAATAAAATGGTAACAGAAGTGGAAATCGAAGGAGAAAGATATCTTATAAGCTCAGAAAAAGTACTTATGGCCGTTGGCAGAAGAGCAAATTTAGAAAGTTTAGATTATGAAAAACTAGGAGTACAATTAAATGAAAAGAAAAATGGAATTAAAGTAGATGAATTTATGAAAACTACCAATGAAAATATCTATGCCATTGGAGATATTACTAATAAAATTCAACTAGCTCATGTTGCTTCCCGTCAAGGAATTGTAGCAGCAGAACATATAGCTGGAATAGAAAATCCCATGAAGTATGATTTAGTTCCTAGTGCTATATTTACATTCCCTGAAATAGGTACGGTTGGAATTAGTGAAACTGAAGCAATGAAAAAAGGATTAAATATCAAAGTATCTAAATTCCCTTTTATGGCTTCTGGAAAAGCTATTGCTATGAATGAAACAGAAGGCTTTGTTAAACTAATTGTTGATAAAGATAAAGATATAGTTCTAGGGGGAGCTGTAGTAGGTCCTCATGGTACAGATTTAATAGGCATAATTACTCAAATAATTCATGATAAAGTTAAACTTGAAGATGCACTTAATGTTATATATGCTCATCCTACTCTAGGTGAAAGCATACATGAAGCTCTTTTAATAGCAGATGATAGGGGTATCCATCTTGCTTAACGTAGAAAAAACTGTATATATCTCTCAAACTTTTGACCCTGTATTTAATCTTAGTGCTGAAGAATATCTTATGTCTATTTGTAATAAAAACGAAATTATTATGTATCTTTGGCAAAATGAAAAAACCATAGTTATAGGCAAACATCAAAATCCTTATAAGGAATGTGATGTTTATAAAATAGCCAAGGATAAGGTTAATTTAGTTAGAAGGTCTTCTGGAGGTGGGGCTGTATTCCAAGACTTAGGCAATCTTAATTTTACCTTTATCGCTCATAAAAATAATTATGATGAAGATAAAAACTTTAAGATTGTTATAGCTGCCTTAAAGGAATGGAATATTACAGCTCATAAAACAGGAAGAAATGACTTAACAGTAGATAATAAAAAAATTTCAGGTAATGCATTTATGCATAATGAAAATATAAGCTGTCACCATGGAACTTTATTAATTAATGTAAATCTTTATGACCTTACAAAATATTTAACCCCCTCAAAAATTAAGCTAAAAAGTAAGGGAGTAGAATCTGTGTCTTCAAGGGTGGCTAATCTAAAAGACTTTAATGAAGATATTAATTCTAAATCCCTTAAAAAAAGTTTAATTAAATCCTTTGATAAAAACTATCTTGGAATACTTAAGTACAAAAAAATGCCCTCCTATGATGAACTTAAAAACTACCTAGATAAATATACTAGATGGGAATGGAATTTTGCAGAAAGTCCAAAAGCAAATATATCAAAGGAAGTAAGTTTTGATTGGGGCAACTTTAGAATAGACTTTAATATTCATAATGGAGAAATTAAAGATTGTACTATTAGCACGGATACCTTATTAGATGAACCCTTTTTAGATTTGGAAAAAGCCATAATAGGGAAAAAGTTTAAAGTAAATGAGATTATACCTGTAATACAGCAAAAATTTACTCTTGAAAAAGTTAAAAATGATTTAACCAAATTAATAAAAAATATAGTTGTTAAATAAATTACAAAAAGTAGGGATATCCCTACTTTTTGTAATGTGTGCGAATTAACTCCATAACTTTTTCTATACCATTAGAATTATTACTTTTTTTCATACTTTCTATATATTTTTCTCTATTGCTATAAGTATTTATAATCATATCCAAAAAGGTCTCTTTTTTTAAATTTTCTTCTTCTATCACTTCACTAAAACCCTGCTTTTTAAAGGATTTTGCATTTAGAATCTGATCCCCTCTACTGGCTTTTGCCGATAGGGGAATTAGTATATTGGGCTTTTTTAAACTTAAAATTTCAAATATAGAATTAGCTCCTGCTCTTGAAATTAAAAGAGAAGCTGCTGCAAATAAATGGGGCAATTCTTCATTTACATATTCAAATTGTTTATAACCTTTTATATTTTCTAAGGAAGAATCCTTATTATTTTTACCACAAATATGTATTATATTAAAGGATTTTAATAATTTATCTAAACTACTTCTTACAACTTTATTTATGGTAACTGAACCAAGACTTCCTCCCATTATCATTATAACTGGTTTTTTATTATCAAAATCGCATAATTTAAGCCCCTTTTTATAATCTCCTAAAAAAAGTTCTTCTCTTATGGGAGTTCCTGTTAATATGCCTTTTTCTTTTGGAATGTAAGAAAGAGTTTCTGGAAAATTTACACATATTTTTTTAGCAAAGGGAAAGGCTAATTTATTAGCCAGTCCCGGGGTTAAATCTGATTCATGGATAATAACTGGAACTCTTAAAATCCATCCTGCTACTACCACAGGAACACTAACATATCCACCCTTTGAAAATATTATATTGGGTTTTAGCTTTGATATAATTCTTAAGGCTTCAAAACATCCAGCTATTACTCTAAAGGGATCTGTTAAATTTTTTATATCTTTATATCTTCTAAGTTTTCCTGAAGAAATACCGTAGTAAGGAATATTTATAGACTTTATTAGATTTTTTTCTATCCCTTTTTTACTTCCTATATATCTAATATCCCAACCTTCTTTTTTAAGCTTAGGAATTAGAGCTAAATTTGGAGTTACATGCCCTGCTGTACCTCCTCCAGTTAGGATGATTCTTTTCAAATAGGCCACCACCTTAATACATAATACCCTTTAATATATTATTCGTTAATATTAATAATCGCTTCTGCAACTTTATTAGCTATTCCTTCGTCAAAAGGCTTTGGAAGAATATTTTCTTCGTTTAGCTCGTTTTCAGGAATCATATCTGCAATAGCTTTAGCTGCTGCTAATTTCATTTTTTCAGTTATTTGTTTTTTTCTACCTTCTAATGCACCTTTAAAAATCCCTGGAAAAGCTAATACATTATTTACTTGATTAGGAAAATCAGAACGTCCTGTACCTACTATCCTAACTCCTGCTTCTTTAGCTATATTAGGCATTATTTCTGGTATAGGATTTGCCATGGCAAAAATTATAGCATCCTTATTCATGGAAGCTGCCATTTCCTTTGTCAATATCCCTGGAGCTGAAACTCCTATAAAAAGATCTGCTCCTTTTATAGCTTCTTTTAAATCGCCTTTTATATTTTCTTTGTTAGTAATTTTTACCATTTCCTTTTGTGCCCAGTTCATACCTTTAGCTTCTTTATGAAGTATACCATTTTTATCACAAAGTATAATATCTAAAAACCCATAATTTAATAATAATTTTGTTATAGCTATTCCTGCTGACCCTGCACCGTTTACTACTACTTTCATATTTTCCTTATCTTTTTTTACTATTTTTAAGGCATTTATAATTCCTGCTAAAACAACTATGGCTGTTCCATGCTGATCATCGTGAAATACAGGAATATCTAATTCTTGTTTTAATCTTTCTTCTATCTCAAAACACCTAGGAGCTGCAATATCTTCTAAGTTTATTCCTCCAAAGGCTGGAGCTAAATATTTTACAGTTTTTATTATTTCTTCAGTATCCTTTGTATCAAGACAAATAGGTACGGCGTTAATTCCTGCAAATTCTTTAAATAACACAGCTTTTCCTTCCATAACTGGAAGAGCTGCCTTAGGACCTATATCTCCTAAACCTAAAACTGCTGTCCCATCAGATACCACAGCAACAGTATTCCCTTTTATGGTATAAGTATATACATCTTCTTCATTTTCATGAATTTTTCTACAAGGTTCTGCTACTCCTGGGGTATATGCTATGGATAAATCTTCTTTTGTTTTTACTTTAGCTTTTGAATTTATTTCTAACTTACCCTGCCACGTCTTATGAGCTTTAAGGGCTTCTTCATTTATATTCATGTTTTTCTCTCCTTTATGTACTTTTTTATGATAAATTATAGCATAATGAAATAGATTTAGTCCATTTATATTAATTTAGCCATTTCTTGGTTATAATAATGTAAGATTAATGTTTTATTGATTTATGACATAAGTTATGTTAAAGTTTTTAGTGTTATTTAATGCTCAAAGAGCATGAAAGGAGATAATAATATGTGTGGTTTTTGCGGATTTGTTGGTGAAACTAAAAATAGAAAAAATATTTTAAAAGCTATGATGAATGCTATTATCCATAGAGGTCCTGATAGTGATGGAGAATATATAGATGATAAAATTGCTTTAGGATTTAGAAGGCTTAGTATTATTGACTTAAAAGAAGGTTCTCAGCCTATTTTTAATGAAGATGGTAGTTTAGTATTAGTCTTTAACGGTGAAATCTATAATTATAAATCTATCAGAAAGATTTTAGAAGAAAAAGGGCATATTTTTAAAACTCATACAGATTCTGAAGTTTTAATACATGCTTATGAAGAATTTAAAGAAAAAATGCTAAATTATCTTAGAGGAATGTTTGCCTTTGTAATATGGGATAGTAAAAATGAAATTTTATTTGGAGCTAGGGATTTTTTTGGAATTAAACCTTTTTATTATTATCATGATAATAAAAATTTTATATTTGGTTCTGAAATAAAAGCTATTTTAAAGCATGATTTAGTTAAAAAGGAATTAAACACTAATGCTCTTGAAAATTACCTTACCTTTCAGTATTCTGTCTTAGAAGAAACTTTTTTTAAAAATATTTATAAGCTCCCTCCTGCCCATTTTTTTATTTATAAAAAAGGAGAAATGACTATTAAAAGATATTGGGAACCTGTTTTTGATACAGAAAATAAATCTTTAGAAGAATATGTGGAAGAAATAGATAAAACAATGAAAGAATCTATTATGACCCATAAAATAAGCGATGTTGAAGTAGGTTCTTTTTTATCTAGTGGGATAGATTCTAGTTATGTGGCGGCTTGTTTTAACGGAGATAAAACCTTCACTGTTGGTTTTGATTATGATAAATATAATGAAATAGACTATGCAAAAAAATTATCTCAAAAAGTAGGCATTAAAAATTATCATAAACTCATTTCCACTAAGGAATATTGGGATGTACTGCCTAAGGTTCAATATTTTATGGACGAGCCCCTAGCAGATCCTGCTGCTGTTGCCCTTTATTTTGTAAGTGAATTAGCTAGCCAGCATGTTAAAGTAGTATTATCGGGAGAAGGTGCTGATGAGTTATTCGGCGGATATAATATATATAGAGAACCTCTTGATTTAAGAATTTTAACTATACTCCCAAAATCTATTAGAAAATTATTAGGTAAACTTGCTTCTTTGATTCCTTTTGATATAAAGGGTAAAAATTTCTTTATCCGCGGCAGTAAAACAGTAGAAGAAAGATTTATAGGAAATGCTTTTATGTTTACTGAAAAGGAAAGAAAAGAAATTCTTAAAAATCCTACTAATACTCCTTCTCCATTTAAACTTACTAAACCTTTTTATGATAAAGTTAAACTAAAAGATGATATTACAAAAATGCAGTACTTAGATATCCATCTGTGGCTTTGTGGAGATATTTTACTTAAAGCAGATAAAATGAGTATGGCTCATTCTTTAGAACTTAGAGTTCCTTTTCTTGATAAGGAAGTTTGCAATTTAGCTACTAAAATTCCTACTAAATATAGGGTTAACAAATATAATACTAAATATGCTCTAAGAATGGCTGCTAAAAAGAATATTCCTGAAAATGTGGCAAATAAAAAGAAACTAGGGTTCCCCGTTCCTATTAGAATTTGGCTTAGGGAAGAAAAATATTACAATACAGTTAAAGAAGCCTTTTCTTCTTCCGTATCTAAACAATATTTTAATACAGAAAAACTTCTTGCTCTTTTAGAGGACCATTATAAAGGCAAAAAGGATAATAGTAGAAAAATATGGACTATATATATGTTTATTATTTGGTATAACGAGTATTTTAAAGATGAAAAAAATGTAGGATAATTCCTACATTTTTTATTGTTTTTTTACTAAAAATATTTTTACAAAAGTATTTTTTATATTAAAATTTTTTGTAACTCTTACGCTAAAGAATTAATGTTTATCATTATACTATCTATATCCTATATTGTTATATTCTAGAATGTCATAAGTTTTTTCTTTTTAATATTTATTTAAAAAATCATATAAAAAAAGAAGGGTATATCCCTCCTTATTGTAATGCTTGATTTAAAATTTTTGCTAAATTATTTAATTCTTCTTCTGTTGGATTCATAGGATTCCATTTAATATTAACTTCATCTTTTGAATATCTTGGAATTAAATGAAGATGAAAATGAAACACAGTTTGTCCTGCTATTTCACCATTATTTTGTACTATATTTAATCCTTCTAAATTTAATTCTTTTTTTAATACCTTTGCTAAATGAACTCCTAAAGCAAATAATCTTCCTCCTAACTCTGGTTCCATTTCAAAAATATTTTCCACATGTTCCTTAGGAAGAATTAGAAGATGCCCTTTATTTCCTGGAAACCTGTCTAATATTACCTTAAATTCACTGTTTTCAAAAACTGTTGCTGAAGGAATTTCTCCTTTAGCAATTTTACAAAATAAACAATCCAAAATTATTCCTCCTTTAGTCTTTCGTGAATTATATATTAATATTATAACATGATATCCATAAAATGGATATTGTTTTTTTATTTTTACTATAAATGTAATATCGGAATTATAACACTGCTTATTAAATATTTCAATAAATACTTCTTAAATAAAAGTAATTATTAATTAATGCCTGTCTACTTTATTGAAATAATATATATATTTTAAAATATCATTTTGCTCATCACTAATTATCTCATACATCATTTGTTTCCATTCCATAGGCACAATAAAAAAATAGATTTTCCTATATAATTCTATACACTCAAAACCTTCAAAAATTCTTCTATCTAAGTTAGATTTTAAATTGTCATCACAATCAGGTTCTTTTATATTAATAGATAACTTTTTCCTAGTCATTCCCCTATATATTTCTTCCAACATTTTTTGATGCCTTATTTGATTAAGTGAAATCTTATATATCCTTTTTCTATCTAGCTCATCTTCAAAACTTTCCATTATTTTATTATCATAAATAGCTAATATCCTTTCTCTTTTTGCTGCTTCTTCAATTAATTCTGCACTTTTATAATCTTGCATCATGTAAAAATTTTGTATAGGCATATGTACAAATGGTGGAGGGACTATTTGTTCTTGGTAACTAAATGGTTGATTAAAATACATACATTTTCCCCCTTATTTTATCTTATTAGTTTTCTTATATATATATATATATATATTCTTAACCTTAAATATTTATGACAAATTTTTATTATAAATAATAGAAGTTTTTATTTAATATATAAAATTTTTATTATATTTTCTAGCATAGAATGAGTAAAAAATACAAATAATGAATATAATCGATAAATAATGAAGAAAAAGGATGTGACATCATGAAAAAACGTCTTATTTTTTTCTTTCCTCTTCTTATTTTAGTTATTTGCTGTATTATATCCATTTCTTCTATTTCTGTTAACGCCACAAAATATAGTACCTTTAAATGGAGTTCTATTAAGCAAGTAGAAATTACAGCATATTTTCTTAATGTTAGAACAGGTCCTAATACTTCTTATCCTGTAATCGGACATTTAAAAAGAGGACAAATTGTAGATGTTATAGGCTCATTAAATGAATGGTATGTAGTTCATTTACCTAATGATTCTGTTGGGGTTATATCTAGTAAATATACTAGAGCTTATTCTTATCATAATAAAGCTGAAATTAATGAATATAATATAGAAAATACTGTTCCTACTATAAATAATAATATAGCCAAAGAAGAGATTATGTTAGAATATATTAATAATGAAAGAGAAAAAGAAGACCTTCCACCTTATGTTATGGATGAAGACCTTTTGTATATAGCAAAAATAAAAGCAAAGGATATGGCTGACAATAATTACTTTAGCCATGTTTCCCCAACTTATGGTTCTCCCTTTGAAATGATGAAAAAATTTGGTATTTCTTATAGTATCGCTGGAGAAAATATTGCTGGCAATACTTCTGTTAAAAATGCCCATGATGCTTTTATGAATAGCCCAGGGCATAGAGCAAATATTTTAAGTAAAAATTATAATAAAATTGGCATAGGAATTGTTCCTGATGAAAGATATGGATATATATATGTTCAGATATTTAAAAAAATGTAAACTACCCTTTAATGGGTAGTTTACATTTTTTTAAATAACTGATCTAATTTGTTTAACAGCATAAAATTACCTCTAACTTTTAATTGACCAGTCATAAAAGCTTTTTGAGCAGATAATTCCCCTTTTAAGATAAGACTCCATATTGTTTCGTCCCCTGTAATAGTTATATCTGCCTTATTACTTACTCCATCACAATAAGTACATTTTCCTTGATCAATAATAATATAACTTTCAAAATTTTCTTCTCCTGTTATATGAAATTGAAATATTGCTTTAAAATTAGCTGCCAGATGAGGTTGAAAATAATGGGGTAAATTCTTAGTTAATTGTTTAGCAGTCTTTGTACTTTTAATTTCTTTTTTATTTTTTTCTTCAATTAATTGTTTTTTAAAAAATTCTGCTAATTCTTTTATATCTTCTTCTTGTTTTTTAGAAAAATTTTCAAATACCATTGATTTAACTTCTTCCTTTTCTGAAACCACAGGTGGAGTCCAAGAAGTTATCTTACTTTTTTCTTCTTTATCTATTTCAATTTTAATCTCATCTTTTTTCTCTATATTTAAAATATTATGGCTTGAAGGTAATTTCTTTCTTTTCTGCCTGCATATACGATAAAAATCTTCTATTCTTTTTTCAATAGTCTCTTTTATATCCTCTATTTCCCTATTATCTTTTATAAAAAGAGGAATTCTTCCTCCTTCTATTCCACCTAAAGTCTCCCAAGACTTTAATATATATTCTGCCGTTTCCCTTTCTCCATTAGTACTAGTTAAGGAAATACAAAATCCATATTTATCTTTTAATATATTTTTATAACTTGAATAAGTTAAATAATCCAAAAATACTTTAAATAACCCTGAAGGAGCTCTTAAAATAACATTAACTCCCAAAATAACTGCACTACTTTCTTTTACTTTTTCTAAGATTTTATCCATATCTTTTTGTGATTCTCCACAATAATATGGAATATTATATTTATTTAATAAAATTTCTTCAACTTCTACTTGAAGTTCTTTTAAAGTGCTAGAAACTATCTTTATAATTTGATTTAATTTATCATTATCCTCGTAAATTATAACTGCTTTAATTTTAATCCACCCCTTTATTAAAATTCTGGAATATTTTCACCGTCCATCCATTGATTAAAAAAGGTTTTTAAAGAAGAACCATAAACTTCTTCAGCAGTTTTAATAAATTTTTTAGTGTCTACTATTTTAAAAGCATATTTCTCATAATATATTTTTAAAAACTCATTAAATTTTTCTTTTCCCATTTTATTATTTAAAGCATATAACATTAATTTTCCCCTTGCATAATGTATATTGTAATAAGATTCCCAAGTAGAAAAAATACTTAAATCAGTATTTAAACTTTTTTCTCTCATAGTTTCTAAATTATTTATTAATTCTTCTCTCTCTTTTTCCATTAGACTATTTATTGTTTCAGCATCTGAAATAAATAAATTATAACCAAGATAAGCTACCATTGCTTCATCTAGCCAAGCTTCTTTTATTTGGTTATTCCCTATAATATTATAAAACCATTGATGTCCCACGGCATTAGTAATTTCTCTAGTCATTGACGAATCTTTTAATTTATCAGAATCCATTAAAATTAGAGTAGGATAAGATATGCTGCTTTTAAAAGATAAATCTCCTTCTATAATATCTAATTCCGGATAAGGATATGAACCTAACTTTTCACTATAATATTTTAAAGCTGTATCACTCATATTTAATACTGATTTAAAATTTATTTCATTACTATAATAATATAAATTAATATTTACTCCTTCTTCAAATTCTATAGTTTCCATTTTTATATCTTTACTTATTACTAAAGCAAAATCTCTAACCATTTTTGCATTAATTGTAGTAATATTAAATTCATCTTGCGATTTTACTTCTTCTTCACCTGTTGAAATAACTAAATAATCCTTAGGTGTTGTCACATTTACGGTATAATTAGCAATCTCACTATAAAAAGGGTCTCCTATAGAATAATAAGGATATTTATTCCATCCATTTTCATCATATACTGCTAATGTAGGAAGAAAATTTCCCATCCATATGGAATTGCTATCCCTTCCTACTGTATAAGATATATCTGGGATTTTACCATTAAACGTAATAATAATTTCTATAGATTCATTAATTTCTATAGGTTCTGTTAAAGAAACTTCTAAGATAGTTTCACTTTGTTTAAAAGTTACTTCCTCATTGTTAATTAATATAGATTTAATATTTATAAAACCTTCATCAAAACTTTCTTTATCTTTTTCCAAAAAATAAGGTTTTACTTTACTATTTTTATTAAACGCATTAAGGTATAAATTAAAATATATAACATTTAAAGGGGTTTGAGTATCATTAGTGTATTGTATCTTTTGAATACCTTCAAAAGTTCTTTCATTAGGATTAACTTTTAAATCTACATTATATTCATCATAAACAACAGGAGATTTAGTCATTTTTATATTATTATTTTTATTATTTTGATTTTCTAAAGCATTATCATCTTCAGAATTTTTATCTAATACGACAACTACTGGTTCATCTTCTTTCATTAAAGATTCAACTTTTTTTGTACTACAACCTGCTTGTATAAATATTAAAATAATAAATAAAATAAATGCTATTGATTTATCTATAGCCGACATAAAATCCCCCCAACAGCAGCTCTTAATTATTACTAATTTATTATGATATATTTTTATTAAAATGTAAAGTTAAGCTATAAGCTTCAAAATAATCTTACTTAAGATATTTTTGGGCTTCTTTTAGATAACAAGTTTTTATATCTTCTATTTCCCAATAAGAAAAAAATATTTTTCTAGTCATTTTAAGATGAAGAATATCTCCTTTTCTAAGATAAGAAATTAAATCGTCATTAAGAAGAACTTTTGCATATCTTCCTGCTGGTTTTTTCTTTATAGTTACTGAACAATCAGGAAAAATGTCTATTACCTCAAAATATCCCTGTTCAAAAATCCTATTATTCTTTGATTTCTTTTTTATTTTATTTTCTTTATAACATCTTAAATCAATAACTAAAGGGTCCATACTAAGAATAGGATGTCCAACAAATCTTGAAAATGCCTTTGATAAATTAATAATTCTAATAAAATCTTCTATAAACTTATTAGTAGAATCTATAGGAACTATATCTTTTTTATATTTAATTTTTAAATATGTAAAATACTTTTGTATAGCAGGAAAAAGAAAATATACTTTTTCATCAAACAATCTCTTATTTTTTTTAGGAAGCCAATATAAAAAAAACTCTTCAAAAAATCTCTTATCTAATTCATCTATCTCTAATTCTGGCTCTTTATATTTACAATAATCATAAAAAAGTTTTATACAATTAATATCTTGAGTTTTTATAAAAGAAGATTGCATATAATCTTTTATGGTTTCTAAAACTGTCATATATTCACCACCTAAAGTATTTCTATTTATTTATTTTTTACTTTAGGTAGGAAAATATACACATTATAATTATTATATGCAAAAAAATACACCGGGTAATCCCGGTGCAAAAGATAAGAAACGGGGATTCTTATCAAAACGAGAATTATGTGGATAATTGAATGCTTGCATATAGTACATATAATAGCTATCCACATGGTTATAATATCACTTCTTTTAACTTGCGTCAACCAATTAATGTATTAAATTATAAAAAATATACACTATTTTTCACAATTAGGTTATAATAATTAAACAAATATATAATGAAAGGATGTTATTATGAAAAAGAGATATGAATTAGATAAAAAATTTACTTGGCGATTAGAAGATATTTATATTTCCGATGAAGATTGTAAAAAAGATATGAAAAAATTAGAGGATTCCCTTAAAGATTTATCGCAATTTAAGGGCAAATTATCACAATCCTCAAAGATTCTTTATGATTGTTTAGTTTTAAATGATAAACTTTCCTTAATAACTGAAAAAATTTATGTATATTCTCATATGAAACTCCATGAAGATACTTCAAATAGTATCTCTCAAGGATTAGCTGATAAGGCTAAATCTTTATCTGTTAAATTTTCTTCTGCCTCTTCTTTTATTATTCCTGAAATTTTATCAATTTCTGAAGATATATTAAAAAAATATATAGATGAAAACGATGACCTTAAATTATATTCTCATCTAATTAATAATTTACTTAGAAAAAAAGACCATGTTCTTTCTAAAGAAAATGAACAGCTTTTAGCTGAAACCTTAGAATTAGGTCAATCTCCACAAAACATCTTTTCCATGCTTAATAACGCTGATATTACTTTCCCTGCTATAAAAGATGAAAATGGTAATGAAATAGAAGTAACTAAAGGAAATTTTATTCATCTTATGGAAAATCCTAATAGAAGAATTAGACATGATGCCTTTAAATCCTTATATTCTAGTTATATAAAATACAAAAATACTATTGCTGCAACATATAATGCAAGTATTAAAAAAGACGTATTTTTTGCTAGAACAAGAAAATATTCTTCTTCTTTGGAATATGCTCTTTTTGATGATAATATTCCTGTAGAAGTTTATAACAATTTAATTGATACTGTTCATGAACATCTTCCCTTATTGCATAAATATGTATCTCTTAAAAAAAGATTATTAGGGCTTGATGAAATGCATATGTATGATTTATACACTCCTCTTATAAAGGATATAGACATGAAAATTCCTTATGAAAAAGCTATGGAAATAGTAAAAGAAGGACTTACACCTCTAGGGGAAGATTACATTAAAGTGTTAGATGAAGGCTTTAAAAGTGGTTGGATTGACGTATATGAAAATGAAGGTAAAAGAAGTGGTGCATATTCTTGGGGAGTTTATGGAACCCACCCCTATGTACTTCTAAATTATCAGGATAATATTAATAACTTATTTACTTTAGCTCATGAAATGGGACATGCTATTCATTCTTATTACTCTGATGCAAATCAACCTTATGTATATGCTCAATATCCTATATTTTTAGCTGAAGTAGCTTCTACAGTAAATGAAACCTTACTTATGAGATATTTATTAAATAAAACTAAAGACTCTAAAAAACGAGCATACCTTTTAAATCATTTTCTAGAACAATTTAGAGGAACTCTATTCCGTCAAACTATGTTTGCAGAATTTGAAAAAATAACACATGAAATGGCTGAAAAAGGAGAACCAATAACCGCAAACACTCTTTCAACTGTATATAGAAATCTAAATATTAAATATTACGGTAATGATATAGTTATTGATCCTGAGATTGATTTTGAATGGGCTAGAATTCCTCATTTTTATAATGCTTTTTATGTATATAAATATGCTACAGGATATTCTGCTGCCATTGCTTTATCTTACAAAATTTTCAATAAAGAAGAAGGTGCCCTAGATAATTATATGACATTTTTAAAAAGTGGAGGCTCTGACTATCCAATTAATATATTAGAAAGGGCAGGAGTTGATATGAGAACTAAAGAGCCTATTAAACAAGCTTTAAAAGTATTTGAAGAGCTTATTAATGAAATGGAACAACAAATATAAAGAACAGCTTATTTAAGCTGTTCTTTTTATAAGCGAGGAAGTTTTAAAACTTGCCCTTCATAAATTTTATCAGGACTTTCTAAATTATTAATTTCTACTATTTTTTCAATCATATATAAGCTCTTATAATATGTGTAACAAATTCTGCTTAAGTTATCTCCTTTTTTTACTATATAAGTATCGTATTCTATATTTTTTGAATTATTATTGATTTCTTCTTTTGGTGTTTTCTCTTCTATTGTTTCTTCTATTGTTTCTTCTATTATTTCTTCTTTTGTTTCCTCCTTAGAAGTTTCTTCAATAGAATCTTCTTTTACAGTATTTTCTTCTATAATAATTAATTCTTCTAAACTTTCATTATTATCCTTTTTAGGTAATTCATTTTCTTTAGGAATTTCTTCTGTTTCAGCAAATACTACTTGTACATCTTCTTCATTTAATTGATTAAATAAATTGGTATAATTAGAATCCATATTATTTAATTCTTTTTCTAATCTACTTAGTCTTTCTCTATGATGAATTAACCCTATAGCCATAGTGATACACATTAAAAATAATACTAAACTTAAAAAAGTGCCTAAATGTAATATTTTTTTATTTTGTATCTCCTGTTTTCTTTCCCTTGTCTTTTTTCTAAACTGCATTACCACATCTTCTTTTTGTTCTAATTCTTCATTAGAAACTCCTATCTTATGATTTATCATATAATTTTGCATTGACTCATTTTTATCATAATAAACAAAATATCCTTCAACTGACCTTACTTCTTTTTTATCCCACATAAAAAAAGCTTCTGTATTTTCAATAGGGTCAATAATCATAAGGGTTTGATAGGGCTTTTTAAAAAACTGCTTTTGAATTTTAAGGTCTCGGGTGGTAAGAAATATCCCATATCCTGGTTGAGTGTGCATCCATCCTACTAGTTCTGAATCAGGAAAATACATATCTATTTTTTTATTTATATCGTCTATTTTTTCATCAGTCAAAAAATTATCTTTTTCTGATAAAGTAGAATCAATTTTTATTGCTCCAGAAATAACAGTCATCTTCTTATCTGCTTCTTCTACATAATTCCCTACTAAAGCTGCTGCCTTTTCTTCTCCTCTATTAAATTTAGCATATTGATATAAATATGTATATACATAATCTTCTATATAAATTACTATTCCCGTTGGTTTTTCTCCTACTTGTTTAGAGTTTTTTAGAAAAGAAATATTCTTATCTTCTATATCATCTAATTCTTCATCAGAATCTAGTAGGTCATTTAAAAAATCACTCATATTTCATCCCCCTCTTACATATAATATATGTTTAAACATATATTACCATATATTTTTTACAATTTTTAGTAATCTATGTCGAGGGGGTTAGTTTTTTTATCTTCATTTTTCTACAAAAAAATTCTATAAAATTTATTTCAAATATATTCCACCTCTTATTTAAAATAAATTTTTTATAAAATGGAATACTAAAAAATAATTATTTTTTTAAGGTGGTAAATATATGCTATTTCAAAAAAAAGTCAAAGAGTCACAAGTATATATAAATATAAATTCATCATATCCTCTAAAAAAATTTGCAGAAAATTTTTATGAATATTTTTCTAAAAAAATTCCTTATTATAAAGAAGTAGTGATTTTGTGTATTGGCACGGATAGAGCTACCGGTGATAGCCTAGGACCTCTTATAGGATATAAATTAAAAAATATTTCTTACCCTAATGTATTTGTATATGGTAATTTAGAGCACCCTGTTCATGCCAAAAATTTAAATGAAACTTTAAAAGATATTAAGAAAAATCATACTAATCCTTTTATTATTGCTATAGATGCTTGTCTTGGTAAAATGGAACATATTGGATATATCACTTTGGGAGAAGGTTCTATAAAACCGGGAGCA
The DNA here is from genome assembly GCF_001466305.1 of Defluviitalea phaphyphila. GTDB lineage: Bacteria > Bacillota > Clostridia > Lachnospirales > Defluviitaleaceae > Defluviitalea_A > Defluviitalea_A phaphyphila. Next base: position 100,293 of record NZ_JWID01000005.1, on the reverse strand, counting down.
GGAGTTCAAAAGGATTTGCCCTATGTAGGAGATTTATTTATCACTGGAATTGTTAATTTTAGTGGTTTTATGGATATGCTACTTCTTCAAAACACTAGATTATCTTTAGTTATGCAAATGGCAGATATAATTTCTTCTGGAATAAAATTTGCTCTATGGAAGTATTATAAAAGCCCAAAAATAAGTCGTAAATTTATTAATTAGGATAGTCTATAACTTCTCCTTCCCAAGTACGAAGTTTTATCGTATCTTCTCCCCAAGAAAGAATATAATTAGGCAATATAGGTGTTTTTCCTTTACCGTAAGGTGCATTGATAATATATGTAGGAACTGCTAATCCAGAGGTGTATCCTCTTAAATTTTCCATGATTTCTATTCCTTTTTGTACTTTCACACTAAAATGTCCTGTACCTATAACTTCTTTTGGATGGAAAATATAATATGGTTTTATTCTGATTTTTAATAACTCTTGATTTAGTTTTTTCATAACGTGAACATCATCGTTTATGCCTTTTAAAAGAACTGCTTGATTTCCTAAAACAACGCCCGCTTCACAAAGTTTATCTGCTGCTTTTTTAGCCTCTTTTGTCACTTCTAATGGATTATTAAAATGGGTATTAAGATATATAGGAGGGAATTTTTTTAGAATTTCACAAAGTTCATCTGTTATTCTTTGAGGCATGGTTACAGGAGTTCTACTTCCTAATCTAATTATTTCTACATGGGGAATACTGTAAAGTTCTGATAATAACCATTCAAGTCTTTTATTAGAAAGTAAAAGTGCATCTCCCCCTGTTATTAATACATCTCTGATTTCTTTTTCATTTTTTACATATTCTATACATTGTTCTAAATTATCTTTTGGAAGATGTCTATCTTTTTGCCCTATAGCTCTTCTTCTTTGACAATGTCTGCAATACATAGCTCACTGATTAGTTACTTTTATAATAAGTCTATCTGGATATCTTCTTGTTATTCCTTCTACTGGAGAGGTAAATTCTTCTCCCATTGGGTCTGCTTCTCCACCTTCTGCTAACTCTTCTATGGATGGTATGGCTTGTTTTCTTACAGGACAAGAAGGATCATCTCTATCCATTAAACTAGCATAATAAGGAGAAATTGCCCATCTAAACTTTTTACCTACTTTTTCTATTTCATTTTTTTCTTTTTCTGAAAGGTTTAAAATTTTAGATAAGGTTTCTACATCTGTAATTCTATTAGCTACTTGCCAATGCCAATTATCCCAGTCTTCTTGACTAGCTCCTAATATTTCCATAATACGATTTTTATTTTCTTGTATAATTTCCTCATTTTTAAATCCAGTCTTAATGTATTCTTTTTCCCGAGTATAATCTTCTATTCTCTTTTTTAATTCTTCAGCTCTTTTTAAAGATATAATTCTTTTTTCTTTTTGCTCCAAAATTACCACCTTCCTTTTATATATTTTTAGAGTTGTGAATTAATTATATCATTTTAAAAGTGACAACTCAAGAAAAAATTTAGTGTGTCTGTGTATTTTTGTAAAAAATCTTATCCTAATTATTATTGTTTTAATAAAAAAAGAGTATTGTAAACTACTTAAAAAGTAATTTTACAATACTCTCTTTTAATCATGAAATAAGGTATCCCTTGTTTTTTAGTGCTTGTTCTATTTCATCTAGTATTGTTTCATTTTTTGCTTCAATAGTATGCATATGTACTTTATTTGTAAGCCGTGCAAGAGGTACAGTATCATTTCTTTTCATTATTTCCATAAATTCTTTTATATCTCTTCTTGATTCTATCATAAGATTAGCTGTTATTTCTCCATAAATAGGATGTTCTACAATGACATTTATCACTCTTCCACCCAAGTCTACAATAATTGATAATTCATCTTCAATATCCTTTTTTTCATGACTAACTGTTATAACTTTTTTATATTTATTATCTTCCTTTTCATATAGTATATATCCTCTAGCTGTTGCCATAATATTAATACCCTGTGCTCTAATAAGAGCTATATCCTGTACTATTACTTGTCTAGTAACATTAAGTTTTTCTGCAAGATAGCTTCCACTAATAGGTTTATTAGAATTTTTTAAAATTTTTATTATTTCTTCCTTTCTTTTTTCTTTATTCATTTTTCACCTCTCTAATAAGGTAAATTAATTTTTATTATTTATTCTATTTAATAATTTATCTCTTAATTCTTCATAACCTGGCTTTCCAAGAAGAGCAAACATATTCTTTTTATAAGCTTCTACTCCTGGTTGATCAAAGGGATTAACTCCTAAAATATAACCACTAATTCCACAGGCTTTTTCAAAGAAGTATAAAAGTTTTCCTATATAATATTCATTTATTTCTGGAATATTAATAACTAAATTAGGAACTCCTCCATCTACATGAGCAAGAAGTGTACCTTGAAAAGCTTTTTTATTTACAAAATCCATAGTCTTTCCGGCAAGATAATTTAATCCATCTAAATCTTTTTCTTCACTTTCTAAAGTAATATCTACTTTAGGCGTCTCTACATTTAACACAGTTTCAAAGAGATTTCTTCTACCATCTTGGATATACTGCCCTAAAGAATGAAGATCTGTTGAAAAATCTACGGAAGCAGGGAAAATACCTTTGTTATCCTTTCCTTCACTTTCTCCATATAGTTGCTTCCACCACTCTGAAATATAATGAAGAGCTGGTTCATAATTTACTAATATCTCATTTTGTTTTCCTTTTTTATACAAAATATTGCGGATAAGGGCATACTGATAAGCTGAATTATCTTCAAACTTTTCTTTACTATATTCTTCTCTTCCATCTCTTGCCCCTTCCATTAATTTATCAATATCTATTCCGGAAACAGCAATAGGTAAAAGACCAACAGGAGTAAGAACAGAGAATCTTCCTCCTACATCATCAGGAATAATAAAGGTTTCATATCCTTCTTCTTCTGATAATTTTCTAAGAGCTCCCCTTTGTTTATCAGTAGTTGCAAATATCCTTTCACTTGCTTTTTCTTTTCCATATTTTTCTTCTAAATATTTTTTAAAAATTCTAAATGCTATCCCCGGTTCTGTAGTTGTTCCTGACTTTGATATAACATTAACACTTATATCTTTTCCTTCTACAATATCTAAAAGATGTTTTAGATATGTTCCGCTAATATTATTCCCTACAAAATAAATTTCTGGAGATTGTCTCTTTTCTTTTGGAAGGATATTATAAAAAGTATGACTTAATCCTTCTATAACTGCCCTAGCACCTAAATAAGAACCTCCTATACCTATTACTATAAGTACATCTGAATTTTCTCTTATTTTCTTTGCAGCTTTTTTTACTCTGTCAAATTCTTCTTTATCATAATTAACAGGAAGGTCTACCCATCCTAAAAAATCATTTCCCACTCCTGTTTTTTCATGAAGCATTTTATGAGCACCTTCTAGCTGCCATTTAGAAGCTTCTATTTCATTACTTAAAATGCCTGCATTGGAATAATCAAAAATTATGTTTTTCATAATCTTCCTCCCTTAGTTTAATTGTAAATTGTCTTTTTTATTTATGTGAAAAGTATAACATTTTTTATATAAAGTTAAAACATAAAATTTTTATAATTCTTCTAAAGAAGCAAAAGTATAACCTTGCTCTTTTAAATATTTTATAATATCATCTAAGGCTTCCGTATTAGAAGAAGATACAGCATGTAAAAGTATTATGGCTCCATTATGATAATTTTCTACTACATGGGAGAAGGCAACTTCTTTCCCTGGCTGATCATTTATATCCCAGTCTTTATAGGCCATACTCCAAAAGATAGTCTTATATCCTAAATCTTTAGTAATTTTAAGGGTTCTTTCACTATATTCTCCTGATGGAGGTCTAAAATATTTAGGCATATCATACCCTGTTACTTCTTTAAAGTATCTAGCTAATTCAGTTATTTCATATTCTATTTCTTCATCACTTATTTTAGGAAAACTTGGATGACTTACAGAATGATTGCCTACTATATGCCCTTCACTAACCATTCTTTTAACTAGTTCTGGTTCCGTATCTATATAATGCTTAGTAACAAAAAACGCTGCCACTACATTATTTTCTTTTAGTATATCTAGTATCTTACTTGTATAACCATTTTCATAGCCTTCATCAAAAGTTAGATATATCTTTTTTTCATTGGTATTACCTAAATAATATGCATCATATTTACTAAGATCTATTTCTTCTTGTGCTCCTGGTGGAAGATGGTCACTATTTCTTCTAAACCACCAAGACTTAGCTTCATTAGAAAGAGTAGTTGATATCTCTTGTTCTTCATTAGAATCAGTCGTTTCTAAAGTTTCTTCTATTAATTCTTCTTTTATATCTTCTTCTAAAGAATCTTTATTCTTATTATTTCCCTCTATAGTTTTTTCATTATCTTCTATATTATTTTCAATCATATTTTCATTAGTTTCTACACTATCATCTTTAATAACTTCTGTAGTTTCTACATCTTCTTCTATTTTATTAATATCTTCTTTTACTAAGGATTCTTCTACTTCTTTTTCTACTGAACTTACGCTAATATCTTCTTGTGTATTTTTAGATATATCATTATTAGAATTACAGCCAACTAAAAAGCTTACTATTATAAACATTAAAATAATTTGTCTTCTCATAGTATCTCCCTTCCTAGATTTATTTATATTATTATACCATAAAAAGACAAAATTATTATAAACTCAACAAAAACCTTTTTTCATTTAAAAAAGTGTCTTTTATTTTTATATTTATTATTGCTTATAAATAAAAAAGATCTCCTTTATAACAAAAGGAAATCTTTTTTATTTTTTTGAAATAGCCTCTTTAATATTATCTAAAAATATATTGGTTTTTAGTAAAATTTTTTCATTACTCATTAATATCTATACATTAATTTTATAATAAAGGATTTTCATGTTTAGCTTTTAATCTTTCCCATCTTCTATCTATTTCTTTTTGAATTTCTTCTACTATATTAGAGTATTCTGGTTTTGTTAAATGCTTTGTTCTTCCCATCATCTTTAACCAATTGGCAACTGGTATCTTTTTATTTCTTGTTTCTGGATTATAGGTTATAGTTGTTATTCCTTGTTCTACTTCATATAAAGGATGATAACAGCAATTTACAGCTGCATCTATTACACTTCTTTCATATCTAGGATTATCTCCCCAGTTAAGAGGACAAGCTGAAAGAGCTTTTATAAATGCTAAACCATATTCATTGGCATATTTTTGAGCTTTAGCCGCTTTTTTAATAAAATCTGTTGGCTGACTTTCTGCTACTGTAGCTACATAAGGAATATTAGTAGCGGCAAAGATTTGTGGAGTATCTTTATGGAATGTAGCTTTTCCTGCTTGAGCTACTCCGACATGGGAGGTAGAACTTTTTGCTCCCTTAGGGGTAGTATAGGATAGCTGATATCCTGTATTCATATATCCTCCATTATCATACTCCATAATTATCATTTTATGATTTCTAAGAGCAGCCCCTATAGCAGGTCCCATACCTATGTCAAGTCCTCCATCTCCTGTTACCATTATAAAAGTAAAATTATCTCCCTTTGGAATTTCTCCCCTTCTTTGTTTTTCATGAAACATTTCCACTAAACCAGAAAGAGTAGCAGCTCCATTTTGAAAAAGATTATGAATAAATGAAACTCTAAAGGAAGTCTTAGGATATGATGAAGTAACCACATATCCACATCCTGTTTGAAATAGTAATACAACTTCTCCTTCTATTCCTCTAAGAAGCATATTTACATTAACGGGGATACCACATCCAGGACATGCCCCATGACCTGCTGTCCATCTTTTAGGCATCTTAGTGGATTCCTTTACTATTCCACCCTTTACTATCATTTTACCCGTTTTTTCATCAATACTAACAGAGGTTACTCCTGGCCTAGCCTTTTCTCCTATAATAGGGTCAAAATACTGCTGTATTTTATGCCCTGTTTTTCCTTTATAATGTCCATAATAATCAAATCTTTTATCTACTTTTCCTTTATTTGCTATTTCTAAGGCACGAGTTAGCATTTCCATGCCTTCTTCGATATAAAAATCCTTTCCACTTAATCCATAAACAAGGCTTGCTACTTCTATATTAGCCTTATAATCTTGAAGGGTTGCTTTTAATTCTAAACTCATATTACCCCCTTCAGCACCATAACTATCCTGTCTATCTGCAACTATTATAGCTTTTACATTTTTACACATATCATAAAGCTCTTTTTTAGGAAAAGGACGAAGCACATTACTAGTAAATACTCCTACTTTTTTCCCCTGTTCTCTTAATTTATCCACTGCTAATCGTGCCGTATCATAGCTAGAACCTAGTATAAATAAGGCAGCTTGGGCATCCTCCATTTTATACCCTTCTACCATACCATATGTACGGCCAGTTAATTTGCCGTATTCTTTAAAAATTGCTGGAATTACATTTCTTGCTTCCTCCATGGCTAAATGAAGTTGGTATTTATTATTTATAACATCAGGTTCATTCATATAAGACCCTATGGATACAGGCTTTTCTTTATCTAGAGCAGTATATTCTAATTTAAGTTCTCCAATAAAATCTCTAACATCTTCATCTTTTAAAAATATACTAGCTCTTCGTTTTTGATGACTGGTAAAAAATCCATCAAAAGCTACTATAACGGGTAATTTTACTTTTTCTGCTATTTTAAGAGCACATATATTATAGTCATATACCCTTTGAGGGTCCTTTGCAAATAATATAATCCAGCCTGTATTTAAGGCATACATAATATCACTGTGGTCCCCTTTAATAGAAAGAGGTCCAGATACGGTTCTACAGGCAACATTTAAAACCATAGGAAAACGGGTTCCTGACTGTACTGGAAGCTGTTCTATAGAATATAATAATCCATTAGCAGAAGTGGCATTAAATACTCTTCCTCCTCCTGTGCTGGCTCCATAACAAATCCCAGCAGCTCCATGTTCTCCATCTCCAGGAATCATTACTATATCATGTTTTCCCTCTGCTTTTAAAAGGTCTAATTGCTCGGCTATTTGGGTTGAAGGAGTAATTGGATAATAACCCATTACATGATAATTTATTTGTTTTGCGGCATAAGCTGCTAACTCATTTCCACTTTCAAATACTACTTTTTGTTCTACCATAATATCGCCTCCTTAATCTAGTTCATTAGTAGTGTAGGATTCTGAACGCATCCAAGAGTTTGGCCCTACTTCTTCAAATTCCAATTTATCCACTTTTAATTCCTGATTTCTAACATGAGTTTTCCAAATATCTACTTCCCTTTCCATTCCAGCAGTTAAAGCGTCTGTAGGACATACTTCAACACATCTTAAACATCCCTTACAATGATGATAATCAGGACCTAAATTTATCATAGAAGGTTTACCTTTATATTCTCCTTTTACAAACTGATACACCATATCAGGACAAGTAGAATCACACATTCCACAATTTATACAAGCTTCTTTTTTAAATATGGGAATATATCCTTCTCTACTTGCTGATAAATCATTACTTATGGTACTTCCATAATGAGGATTAATGCCTCCTATAGGTGCATTATCATATCCCCAATCTCTTTTTACATCTTCATATTCTTGATAAGGATATTTGCCATCATCTTCATATTTTTTAAGAGTTATATTATTATATCCTTTTTCTATACCTTCTAAATTTCCTTTAAGAGCTGCCGGATATTTTTTACCTATAGTCTCTTCTACAATCTTTTTCAAAGCTTCTAAGGGGATAAATCCTGAAGCTTTAGCTATAGCTCCTAACATAACCATATTAACCCTTGTCTTTGCTTCTATGGCAAGATTTAAGGCATCTACGCAAACTAAGGTTCCTGCATGCATTTTTAGTTTATCCCTAACCTTATCAGGAGAATCTTCTGTATTTACTACAACTATAGTATCAGGTCCTACTCCCTGCATAACTGGAATTTTACCTGCTAATCTTTCATGGAATATACCTAGTAAATGTGGAGTCTCTATAGGACTATTTATTCTTATTTCTTGATTCGGATCACACCATCTAATATAAGATTTAACAGGAGTTCCCCTTTTTTCTGAACCGTAGCTAGCAAAATTAGAACTATTAAGACCTAAATAAATAGCTCCTAACTCTCCTAAAATTTTTCCACTTAAATTAGCACCTAATCCTCCTATACTTTCTAATCGAATTTCGTAAAAGCCATATTCATTGGTAATGGGTAATTTAACCTTTGGGGCTTCCATAAGCTACCTCCTTAAGATTCATGTTGTCATAATTTCATTCCATTCTTTTTCTAGTATTATCATTCTTTTGTAAATTTATACTTCTTTTTCTTCCCTATAAAATTGGTCTATAATCCACTGAATTTCTTCATCATTTAATTCTTCTTTTATTTCATCCTTATTTTTTTCTTCTTCACTGTGTATAGAGGATTCTGTTTTTTCTTCCTTAAGAACTTCTGAGGTAACAGGAGTTTTTTCTATATTAGAAAAATATGTGTTATCTAAGTATTCTTCTAGTTGAATAAACATAATTTTTCTTTTTTTCTCTAGAGATAATGCAGCATCTAATAAAATTAAAATAATAAAAAATATAGTGCCTAATATAATAGGAAAAAAAGAGTTATCCTTTTTTGAAGATATTAGTATAAATGTTCCTACTAAACCTAAAAATAAACAAAGTATTTCCGATTTTGATATAAATTCTTCCCAATAATAAATGGGTATAAAAAATATCTTCTGTTTATAGTAAATGGTATTTATAATCCCTTTGGTATTTATCTTTTTTAAGTTTTTTTCTTTATAATCTCTATATAATTTTATAATCCTATCTATTACTGGGTCCTTTGATAATCTTCTTCTTTCTTTTATCCATTTATAAAGGGATTTTTTAAAATAATGGATACGAATAGCTAAAAATAATATGCTAATAATCCCTACCCCAAACGATATTACTGTTAATATTTGAAGTATTGACACCAATCCTATATATTTTGAAAAATCCATCATAAAACCATCTCCTATTTTTAATATTTACTTTTATTATACATATAGTTTCTTTAATGTCAAATATTTACATTTAAGATGTAAAAAATAGGAGGCCATTGCCTCCATATATTTATTCTTTATATATTTTTTAGAATTTCTATAATCATTTCATTTGAGTTTTTTGCTGCTTTATGAACAAATTCTTGAAAATTTATATCTGCACTGTGGTCTGCTTTGTCAGAAATAGCACGAATTATTACAAAGGGAACTTTATTAAGATAGCAGGTATGGGCAATAGCTGCTCCTTCCATTTCTGCACAGTAAGCATTAAAGTTATTCCAAATAGTTTCTTTTTGTTTTAAGTTAGAAATAAATTGATCTCCGCTGGCAATACGACCTATATATACTTTTTGTTTTAAGGATAATTTTTTAGCTGAATCTTTAGCTATTTTTACTAACTTTTCATCTGATTTAAAAAAGCTTTCATCCATTCGTGGAATAATTCCTATAGGTTCTCCAAAGGCTGTAGTATCAAAATCATGCTGTACACAGTCGCTAGATATTACTATATCACCTATGTCTAAATCTTTATATACTGCCCCAGCTACTCCTGTATTTATTATATAATCCACATGGTAATTATCAATTAAAGCTTGGGTACAAATGGCTGCATTTACCTTTCCTATCCCACATCTAACTAGTACCACTTCCTGTTTTTCTAATTCTCCTTTATAAAAATCCATACCTGCTATATTTTTTAATTCTTTATTATGCATTTTATTTCGAAGTATAATTACTTCTTCTTCCATAGCTCCAATAATTCCTATTTTGCTCATAAATCTTCTCCTTTTTCTAGCAACAAGCTGTTTTATCTAATAGACGGATCAAGAGATACTGGAACATTTATTGCTCCCTCTTCATCTTCTCCTAATGGAATATCATAGCCTATTGTGGTATTTAATGTGTTGGTTAATTTTATCTTTCTCTTTTCATTTACATATTGTTTGTACTCCTTCAAATTTAAATCATTACTTTTAATATCTGCCGTTACTACTATTTCATAAGTTCCTGATCCAATATCTTCAAGTGTAAATTCTATATTATTAGTAGATTCAATAGACTTACTTTTTACATTTATAACATCATCACTCATAAAAATAATATCTACTTTTCCACTATTTTTATCATATCCTAATTTATATTCTACCTCTTTAAAATCTGCTTTTATAATTAGTTTGTTAGGTTGTGGTAATTTTTTCCCTTCTGGAGTTTCTACTTTAAATTTAAATTTAGATAAAGCACTACTAGAATATACATACCCATAATTCTCATTTTCATTAGGTATGAATTCTACGTTATATACATCAACTTTATATTCTTTAGAATCAAGAACTTCTCTAACATATTTCCCTTCTTCTATGGTATTGGTATAAAGAGTTGCTACTACTGTAGTGCTTCCTACTCCTTTTCCTGTTACTTCATTACCTACAACTTCTGCAATACTTGCATCATTAGATGTATATTCTACATCTATTCCTTCTTCTGGAACTGATATTAAATTAATAGTCTTAGATTTACCCTTTAAAAGGTTTATAGTATCTCCATCTTCTATTTCATAGACATATATATCACTGTAAGCTGTAAAGTAAGAGCCTAATTCTCCACCTTTTTTACAGGTTACTTGTATTTTCCCTTTCCCTACGCTATTTCCTGTAATGGATATATTATTAGTTCCATCTTCAACTGATATTTCTCCTTGATTAAAACTAAATACATCTTCTCCTTCTACAATAGTCCATGTCATATCATCGGCATAATCCTCTGGTATAATACTTGCTTTTAAATTAGTCATATCTCCTTTTTTAAGATATATGACATTTTTATTTAATTTAATATTCCCTACTACATTTACAGAAATAGTATCTACAGGCGCTGTATAAGAGTTATTAAAAGGGTCTGTATAACTTAAAGTTGCAGAATTAAAAACATATTCTCCAGGACTTTTCATCTTAACTGTTATATTAAAAGGCTCTGCTTGTAACTCATATTTATTGGTTTCTTTATTTTTAACCATTTTTGCTAGAATTTTCCCTGTTATTTTATTTCCATCTTGTTCAAATCCTTCTGGAAGACTAACTACTTCTACCCCTTCTGGTAAAGTTTCAGTATATGTAATTTCTTTAAAAGGTAATTCATCTGCTATTTTACTTTGTATAGTACTAAATACAAGATCTAATTCTTCTGCACTTTTAGCATTATAATAACGTCTATCTTCTTCTACTTTATCTGCATTAGCCGCTGTAGCAATATTATTTAATATATTAAGATCAACATCACTAGAAAAACCTATAAAGAAGGATTGAATGTTATTTGCTTTTCTAACCATTAAAGCCGTTTCCTTAGCATAACTAATGGAAAGATTACCTCCTCCCTTATATTCTGCTAAAACTGCTATCCCATTGCTTCCTTCTTTATTTCCATTTTTATAAAAAAAATTCTTTCCCATTTCAAGTTCTGAATGTCTACTTATTCCTGTGTCTCCTTCACCATCATAGAAATACTGCCCATCATATATAGGGCTTTCCTCTTTTCTCTTGTTATGTCTATTATTACCTTCAACTTCATACTCTTCCCACTCTATTCCATTATATCCAATAGTATATCCTTGTGGGATTCCATCAGTCATAACCACCATATATTTTGCTGCCTTGTCATTACCTGAATTTATAAGCTTATAATATCCTCTTCTTATTCCGTCTCCTATATTAGTTCCTTGATCGGCATCTAATACACCTATTTTCTCTTTTATATTTTTTACTTGCTTTTCATCTAACATATCATAATAATCTGTAGGATTATCAGCACTAGTAGCATAGGGAACTAAAGCTATTTTAACATCTTGCTCAGCAAATTTATCAATAAAATCCTTTGCTGCAGCCTGCATAGCTTCCAATCTGCTTATCTCATCTTCTTTTTTTTCTTCTCCACTTTCCATTCCCCAATCCATACTTCCTGATACATCTAGTACCAACACTATTTCCTTAGAAACTTCTTGTAATTCTTGTGGTGTACCTTCTAGGGTATGAGTTATTGTATATTCTTCTCCTACACTTATGCTTTCTACTGTAGAAGTTCTAGTCACTTTATCAATTGGCTTTGAAAATTCATAAGCTGCTGCCCCATATATATCTTGAACTTGTATAAATGAAAGTAAAAATACTAGTAAAACACTTAAGCTAAGTAATCTTTTTTTCTTCATATTCACCCCTCCATACTAAAATTTTATTTAAACCTCTGTCAAATTTATGTATTCTCATTTCATAAAATTTACAAAATCAGTATACATTTATAGTATTCTTATGCTTATAATACCATATAAATCCACAAAATTTCAATAATATTTATAAATAAAAACTGCTGTATAACTATTTAGCTATACAGCATCATCATTTTTGTACTTTCCTATATTTCTAAATTTATTATATCTATCTTTTAGTAAATCTTCTAAAGATTTATTTTCTAACTCTTCTAATCCTTTTAAAATAAAACTTTTTATTTCTTTACTTACTTTTTCTATGTCCTTATGAGCTCCTTCTAAGGGTTCAGTAATTATATCATCTATTATATTAAATTCTTTTAGATCCTGAGCTGTTATTTTCATAACTTCTGCAGCTTCCCTAGCTTTAGTACTATCTTTCCATAAAATAGCTGCAAAACCTTCAGGGGATAAAACTGAATAAATAGCATGTTCTAACATATATATTTTATCTCCTACTCCAAGAGCTAAGGCTCCTCCACTTCCTCCTTCTCCTATAACTATAGATATTATAGAAGTTTTTAATCTTGCCATTTCCATAAGATTAAGGGCTATGGCTTCTCCTTGTCCTCTTTCTTCTGCTCCAATTCCACAAAAAGCTCCAGGAGTATCTATAAAACAAATAACAGGGCGTCTAAATTTCTCTGCTTGTTTCATAAGCCTTAAGGCTTTTCTATATCCTTCAGGATGGGGCATACCAAAATTTCTTTTTATATTTTCTTTTGTACTACATCCTTTTTGATGACCAATAACTGTTACTGGATTTCCTTCTAAAAGAGCTATTCCTCCTACTATGGAAGAATCATCACTAAACTTTCTATCTCCATGAAACTCTATAAAATCTTCAAATATTTTTTCTATAAGTTGAAGAGTACTAGGTCTATCACAGTGTCTTGCTAAAGCTACTTTATCCCAAGGAGTAAGAGATGTATATGCTTCTTTTTTTAATTCTATTAACTTTTCTTCTAAAATTTTTATTTCTTTTGTTAAATCTACTCCATGGGTTGTTGAAAACTCTTTTAATCCTTTTAATTGTTTTTCTAATTCTTCTAACTTATTATCTACATTACTATTATTCAATTATCACACCTCCTATGAAGGCGTAGAATTTTCCCTAGGGTATCTTTTAAATCCTCTCTTTTTACTACTTTATCTATAAATCCGTGTTCTAATAAAAATTCTGATCTTTGAAAGCCTTCTGGGAGTGTTTGTTTTATAGTTTGTTCTATTACCCTAGGGCCTGCAAAACCAATAAGAGCTCCTGGCTCCGCTAAAATAATATCTCCTAACATAGCAAAACTAGCAGTTACTCCTCCAGTAGTCGGATCTGTTAATACTGATATATATAATAGTCCTTCTTCATCATGTTTTGCTATAGCACTACTGGTTTTTGCCATTTGCATAAGGGAATATATACCTTCTTGCATTCTAGCTCCCCCAGAGGTGGAAAAAATTATAATAGGTAGTTTTTCTTTAGTAGCTTTTTCTATGGCCCTTGTAATTTTTTCTCCTACTACAGAACCCATACTCCCCATTAAAAAATTACTATCCATAACAGCCAAGACAGTTTCTTCCCCACAGATCTTTCCTATTCCTGTTACTACTGCTTCTTTTAGTCCTGATTTTTCTTTTTGCAGTTCTATTTTTTCTTCATATTTAGGATAGTTTAGGGGATTTACACTAACTAAATTTTCATCTAATTCTTTAAAACTTCCTTCATCTACTATTAAATCTATTCTTTCTCTTGCTCCCATTCTAAAATGAAAACCACAATTAGGACATACTTTTTTATTTGCTTCTAAATCTTTTTTATACACAATTTGATTACAAGCAGTACACTTTATCCACATTCCATCGGGAATATTAGGAGTCTTTGGTTTTTCATATGTAGGAGAGGATGTGGTAGCATATTTGGTTTTTTTAAAAAGCTTTTTCAAATTTTTCACCACCTTCTAACGAATTACTCTTTATGGGATTTAAAATGCTTTTCTATGAAACTAGTATCTATATTTCCCTCTTCAAAATCTTTTATATGAAGAATCTTATATAAAAATTCTATGTTTGTATCCATACCATCTATTATAAACTCTCCTAGGGCTGATTTCATTTTTGCTATAGCTTTTTCCCTATCTTTATCATGTACTATAAGTTTTGCTATCATGGAATCATAAGTTGGAGGAATTTTGTACCCTTCATAAAGAGCACTTTCTATTCTAACTCCAAATCCTCCTGGAAAATGAAGACTTTTTACAGTTCCTGGAGAAGGCATAAAATCTCTATCTGGATTTTCTGCATTGATTCTACATTCTATGGCATGACCATTTATTTTTATATCCTCCTGTTTTATAGATAAGGGAAGTCCTGCTGCTATTTTTATCTGCTCTTTTACAAGGTCTATCCCTGTTATCATTTCTGTTACAGGGTGCTCTACTTGAATCCTTGTATTCATTTCTATAAAATAATAATTCCCATATTTATCTAATAAAAACTCTATAGTTCCTGCATTCTTATATTGTATGGATTTAGCTGCACGAACTGCAATTTCTCCCATCTCTTTTCTTAATTTAGGAGTAATAGCAGTAGAAGGGGCTTCTTCTATTACCTTTTGATGTCTTCTTTGTATTGAACAGTCCCTCTCTCCTAAATGAATTACATTCCCAAAAGAATCTCCTAATATTTGAAATTCTATATGCCTTGGATTTTCTATAAATTTTTCTATATACATAGTGTCATCCCCAAAGGATGCTTTTGCTTCTTTTTTTGCCATATCAAAGGCCTTTATAAATTCTTCCCTAGAATAAGCTAATCTCATACCCTTGCCTCCGCCACCGGCAGAAGCTTTTATTATTACAGGATATCCTATTTTTTCTGCTATTTTTAGAGCTTCTTCTATATCTTCTACGGCACCATCAGAACCAGGAACAACTGGCACCCCTGCTTCTATCATTGTTTGTCTTGCTTTTGATTTATTCCCCATAAGGTCTATCATATTAGCACTAGGGCCTATAAATGTAATATTACAGTCTTCACACATTTGGGCAAAACGACTATTTTCTGATAAAAAACCAAAACCGGGATGAATAGCCTCAGCTCCTGTTAAAATAGTAGCACTAAGTATATTGTGCATATTAAGATAGCTATCTTTCCCCCTAGGCGGTCCTACACATACCGCTTCATCTGCCATCTGTACATGAAGTGCATCCTTATCTATGGTAGAATAAATAGCTACTGTTTCTATTCCCATTTCTCTACAAGCTCTTATAATTCTTACAGCTATTTCCCCTCTATTGGCAATTAAAATTTTATTAAACATACTATCCCCCTTTCGGGTTTATCCAATGGCAAAGGTAAGCTGAGCTTCACAAATCTTTTTATCTCCTTTAAAAGCTACAGCTTTACCAATACCTATTGGTCCTTTTCTTTTTATAATTTCTACTTCTAATTTTAAAGTATCTCCTGGAACTACTTTTTCTCTAAATTTAGCCTTATCAATACCTCCAAAGTATGCTGTCCTTCCTTTTAGTTCATCAAGAGATAAAAGACATACTGCTCCAACTTGGGCTAAGGCTTCTATAATAAGTACTCCAGGCATTACTGGTTCACTTGGAAAATGTCCTTGAAAAAAATACTCATTCATACTTACATTTTTATATCCTACGGCCCTTATACCGGGCTCTAACTCATCTATTTTATCTATTAACAAAAAAGGATATCTATGAGGAATTATTTCTTGTATTTGTTTTATATTTAACATATTACCACCTAACCTTTTATTCTAAATAGGGGTTGATTATATTCTACCATTTCTTCATTTTTTACAAAAATTTCTACTACTTCTCCATCTACTTCTGATTCTATTTCATTCATAAGTTTCATAGCTTCTATAATACATAGGGTATCCCCTTTTTTTACTCTATCTCCTATGGATACAAAGGGAGGAGCATCAGGAGCTGGTGCACTATAAAAAGTTCCCACTATAGGAGAATAAATTATTGTTCCTTCTTTTTCTTCGAATGCAGAAGTATTGTCTATCTCATCTATAGAACTTACTTCTTTTCCTTCTTCCTTATAGGCAATTTTAGGTTCTATATTAGCTACACTTACTACTTCTTTTTCTTTCTTCATTTTTATCTTTAGATTGTCTTCTTCTATTTCAAGATGGGTTAAATTAGTTTCATTCATTGCTTTTATTAGCTGTTCTATTGCTTTGTAATCCATTATAACCCTCCTTTAACCTACATATTTTTTAAATAGTAATGAGGCATTATGTCCTCCAAATCCTAGGGAATTAGAAAGGGCATACTCTACTTTCTCCTCTCTTCCCACATTAGGCACATAATCAAGGTCACATTCTGGGTCTGGATTTCTATAACCTATGGTTGGAGGGATAAAACCTTCTTCTATGGCTTTTACACAAACAATTCCTTCTATGGCTCCAGCTGCTCCAAGAAGATGTCCTGTCATGGATTTTGTTGAACTTATAGCTACATTTTTTGCATGTTCTTTAAAAGCTACTTTTATAGCTTTTGTTTCAAATTTATCATTAAGAGGAGTGCTTGTTCCATGGGCATTAATATAACTTACTTTTTCTGGAGTAATTCCTGCTTCATCTATAGCTTCTAACATAGCCCTTGCAGCACCTTCGCCATCAGGGTCTGGAGATGTAATATGATAAGCATCACAACTAGCTCCATATCCTACTATCTCCCCATAAATTTTGGCTCCTCTTTTTTGTGCATGTTCTAGGGATTCTAAAATTATAATTCCTGCTCCTTCTCCCATTACAAAACCACTTCTATCTTTATCAAAAGGTATAGAAGCTCTTGTTTTATCATTTGTTTTACTAAGTGCTTGTAAAGAAGAAAAACCTGCTACAGATAAAGGAGTAATACTTGCTTCTGCTCCCCCTGCAATAATTACATCAGCTCTTCCCTTTTTAATTGTATGAAAGGCTTCTCCTATAGCATGACTTCCTGTAGCACAAGCTGTTACAACAGTAGAGCATATTCCTTTTGCTCCAAATTGCATAGCAATATTCCCTGCTGCCATATTACTTATAATCATTGGAATTAAAAGAGGCGAAACTCTTCTTGGCCCTTTTTTTAACATCTTCTCATGTTCTTTTTCAATAGTTCCAATACCACCGATTCCTGAACCTACAATTACTCCAAATCTTTCTTTTTTAATACTATCAAGGTCTAGTTTTGCATCCTCTACTGCCATTTTTGCTGAAGCTACTGCATATTGACTGTATAAGTCCATTCTTCTTGCTTCTTTTTTATCTATATAAAGAGTAGGATCAAAATTTTTTACTTCTCCTGCTAACTTTACTTCAAAATCAGTAGTATCAAAATGAGTTATTTCATCTATCCCACATTTTCCAGATTTAATATTATTCCAAAATTCTTCTAGACTATTACCTAAAGGTGTTACACATCCCATACCTGTTATAACTACTCTTTTTTTCATAACATCCCTCCATTCTATATACTTCCCATGGCCATACCACCATCTACACAAATAATCTGTCCTGTAATATAATTTGCTGCATCAGAAGCTAAAAAACCTACAACATTTGCAACATCTTTACTAGAACCTATCTTACCTAATGGAATGGCTTTTAAAATAGCTTCTTTATATTTATCTGAAAGGGTATTAGTCATTTCTGTTTCTATAAATCCTGGAGCAATAGCATTTACTGTAATACCTCTTTTAGCTAACTCTTTTGCTGCTGATTTAGTTATTCCAAATATTCCTGCTTTAGCTGCCGCATAATTTACTTGTCCTATGTTTCCCATAAGTCCAATTATGGAAGATATATTTATTATTTTTCCGCTTCTTTGTTTCATCATAATTTTACTTACATGCTTAATACAGTTAAATACTCCCTTTAAATTAACCCTTATCACATCATCAAATTCTTCTTCTTTCATTCGAAGAATTAAATTATCTTTTATTATTCCTGCATTATTAACTAATACATCTATTGATCCCATTTTTTCTAATGCTTTATTTATTAAATGCTCTACTTCTTTAAAAGAACCTACATCAGCTTTTACACTTAAGGCTTTTACTCCTTTTTTTTCTATTTCTTCTACAGTGTTTTTTGCTGCTGCTTCATTACTCACATAACTAAATACTATATTCATTCCTTTTTCAGCTAAATGCAAGGCTATTTCTTTTCCTATTCCCCTGCTTCCACCAGTTATAAGAGCTGTTTTTTTCTTTTCCATAGCTACCTCCTAAGAGTTTTAAGTGTTTTTTCTAAAGATTTCATATCTTCTACATTACATACCGTAACCTTACGATTTATTTTCTTTACAAAGCCACTTAAAGTTTTTCCTGGGCCTAATTCTATGAAAGTATCTACTCCATCCTCTAACATTTTATTTATACTCTGTTCAAAAAGAACCGCACTTTTTACTTGTTTTTTTAATAATTCTTTTATATTTTCTACTTTTACATAATCTGCATCTACATTACTAATAATAGGTATAGCTGGATTATTAAATTCTATATTTTCTAATTCCTTTTCTAATTTAATAGCTGCCCCTTCTAACATAGAAGTATGAAAAGGGCCACTTACTGTTAGAGGAATTACTCTTTTGGCACCAGCATTTTTTAATTTTTCTTCTGCTATTTTTAGAGCTTTTATTTCTCCACCTATTACTATTTGTCCTGGACAGTTAAAATTTGATATTTCAACGATTCCTTCTGTGATAGTTTTTAAAGTGTTTTCTACTACTTCTTTTTCTAATCCTAAAACTGCACTCATCCCACCTACTCCATTTGGGACTGCTTCTTCCATAAACTTTCCTCTTTTTCTAACTAAGTTTACTGCTTTTTTAAAATCAATAGCTCCTCCTGCCACTAAGGCTCCATATTCTCCTAGGCTAAGTCCTGCTAATATATCAGGCTTAACTTCTTTTTCTATAGCCTTTAAGGCTGCTATATTTACTGTTAAAATAGCAGGCTGGGTATATTCTGTTTTATTTAAAACTTTATTAGGATCTTCAAAACATAATTTTTTTATATCAAAATCTAAAACTTCTTGTGCCTCATCAAACACTTCCATTGCTTCTTTTATATTGTTTGCTAAATCTTTTCCCATGCCTACATACTGTGCACCTTGCCCTGCAAATAAAAATGCTACTTTCATAATAACCTCCTAATTAGAAGCTCTAATAAATTTTATTAACTAAAATATTCAATGTTCTTAGTAAGAACTTGTTTAGCTTCATTAAATATTTCTTCTATAATCTCAGCACAGGTTTGCTCTTTTGTTATCATTCCCGATATTTGTCCTGCCATAACTGAACCTTTATTAACATCTCCTTCTTTTACAGCTCTTGAGAGAGCACCTTTCCCTAGTTCCTCATATTTTTCTAAGGGAGCTGCCATTTTTTCTAACTTTAGGAGTTCTCTTGATAATTGATTTCTAAGAATTCTAACGGGATGTCCTGTAGGCCTTCCTGTTACTACTGTATCTATATCTTTAGCCTTTAATACTCTTTCTTTATAAGCAGGATGAATACTACATTCCTTAGCAACTAAAAATCTTGTTCCTATCTGCACTCCTATAGCCCCTAGCATAATAGCTGCCATAAATCCTCTGCCATCACCTATTCCTCCCGCTGCTATAACGGGGATATTTACTGCATCTACCACTTGAGGTAAAAGAGCCATAGTAGTTAATTCTCCTACATGACCTCCTGCTTCATGACCTTCTGCAATAAGAGCATCTGCTCCGTATCTTTCCATTCTTTTTGCTAAAGCTACAGAAGGTACTACAGGAATTACTTTTATGCCATTTTTCTTCCACATATCTATATACTTTCCTGGGTTTCCTGCTCCTGTTGTTACAACTTTAACTCCTTCTTCACATACAAGATGAGCTACTTCTTCTGCATTATCACTAAGAAGCATTATATTTACTCCAAAGGGTTTATTAGTTAATTCTTTTGTTTTTCTTATTTCATCTCTTACATAGGATGTTGGTGCATTGGCTGCTGCAATAATGCCAAGTCCACCTGCATTGGAAACTGCAGCTGCTAGGCTATGATTTGCAACCCATGCCATTCCTCCTTGAATAATTGGATATTTTATACCTATTTCTTTCCAAAACTTATCCATGCTCTACCTCCTAGAAGAAAAGTCAGATGAATTCATCTGACCCTATGCTTGTTTAGATTCAATATATTTTACAGCATCTTCTACTGTTTTTATATTTTCCATATCTTCATTTGGTATTTCTAGTTCAAACTCTTCTTCTAATGCCATTACTATTTGAAATAAATCTAGGGAATCTGCTTCTAAATCGTCTTGAAAATTTGTTTCTAATTTAATTTCTTCCTTATCTACACCTAATTGTTCTGCAATTATATCTTGTATTTTTTCAAATACCATATTTATCTCCTCCTAATTTAGTATTTTTATATATTCCATTGGAGTAGGACTGAACCCCAAGTTAATCCTCCTCCAAAACCAACTAAAATTAATAAATCATCTTTTTTTAATATTGATTTGTGATTCATTTCGTCTATAGCTATAGGAATACTTCCTGCTGAGGTGTTCCCATACTTATCTATGTTTTTATAAAATTTATCAATACTAATATCCATTTTTTTAGCTATTACATCCATCATTCTTGCATTAGCCTGGTGAAGAATATAATGATCTATATCTTCTTTTTTATAAATAGTATTTTCTAGCACCTTTTCTATACTTCTAGGAACTATGGTAGTAGCAAAACGATATACTTCTTTCCCATTCATAGAAACTACAGATTTTTTAGCTTCTATATTTTCAGCAAAGGGATTATTAAGGGATACAGCGGGGCAAGTTAAAAGTTTATCTCCTGTTCCATCTGATCCTGTATAAATAGATATTATGCCTTTTTTTGTACTTTGTTTTAAAACTACTGCTCCTGCTCCATCTCCAAATAATACACAGGTACTTCTATCAGACCAATCAAGAATTTTAGAATAGGTATCTGCTCCTATAATTAAAGCTATCTTACTTTGTCCTGTACGAATATATTGAAATCCAGTATTTAATGCATATATAAAACCTGTACATGCTCCTGATACATCAAAACATGTAGCATTAACTGCTCCTATTTCCTTTTGAACTAAACAAGCTGTAGAAGGCATAAAATAATCTGGAGTCATGGTAGCAACTATTATTAAATCTATATCTTCTTTTGAAATTTCAGAATTTTTTAGAGCCTTTTGGGCAGCTTTAACTGCTAGATGTGAAGTATCTTCTTTAGTAGAAATTCTTCTCTCTTTTATTCCTGTTCTACTAAAGATCCATTCATCACTAGTTTCTACTATTTTGGATAAATCATCATTGGTTATAACTTTTTCTGGAACAAAACTTCCTGTTCCAATAATTTGAACTTCATGCATTTTAAAACTCCTCTTATTCATTTAGATGATAATGTTTTTTTAAATAATTACTTAATTGACTTAAAGACTTAACTAATATTTCTTCATCTTCTACATTAAGCCCTTCTATCATGGCATGAATCATATCTGTATGAAACTTTTCATGAATTCTATAAGCTAATTTCCCTTTTTTTGTTAGCTGTATTTTGACAACTCTTCTATCATCTTCAACTCTTTTTCTTTCTACATAACCTTTTTTAACAAGTCTATTTATAGCTGTTGTTAAAGTACCTACAGTAATTTTTAAATCTAAAGCTACTTCTGACATAGTTCTTGGATGATACATTCCTATAGCTTCGATGGTATGCATCTCTGTTACTGATAAATCACTAAAATGTCCTTTTTTAAGCGCTGTCTGCTCAATAGTCAAAATATCATTAAAAATCTCTACCATCAAAGTATTTAATACTTTTGTTAGTTTTTTCATATGTATCACCTCAAGAATCTTTTGATGCTCAAATATTTTGATAATCAAAGTATATCTAAAAAAATTATTTTTGTCAATAAAATTTTCTTTTCCAATCTTTAATTGTATTAAATTTATAATTTAAGAAAAAATAATAATATCCTATAAAAAGGAGGAATTCTATGTCTGACTTTAATTCAAAAGAAAATAAAAGTCTTAAAAATATAAAGAATGAAGATAGGATTTGTAATGAAAATAAAAGAAGACTAGAACAATTAGAAAATTTAGTAGAAGCTTATACAAGAACTAAACGTCATCTAGAACAGCATGCTGATATAGCCTCAGAAGAACAACTTAATAGAGCCAAAGAGCTTCAAAATATTAGAGAGCAAGAAATAGAACATTTAGAAGATATTATTGCTTATGGTGAACATGCAAATAATGATCCTTTAGAAAATACAAAGAAAAATTATGAATATACACAAGGTTATCTAAATAATAATGCTGATAATATGGATTATGAAACCTTAGAGAAAACTAAGGAAAAACAAAAACACAGAAAAGAACAAATAGATTTTCTAGAATAAAGGGCTGGCTTATGCCAACCCTTTAATTTATATATTCCTTTGCTTTTTGTATATATTCTTTTGTCTTATCACTTATTACTACTTTTTCTATTGCTACTTTATTTATTTCTTCTAAATCTTTTTCAATTTGAATTACTCTTTTAAAATATGGTTTAGCAGTTTCTATTCCCTCTTGTTCTAAATAAAATTCTCCCACTACAAAATATGCTTGAGCTAATTCTTCATATCTTCCTTCAAACATAGGATTAAGCTTTACTGTTTTTTCTACTATCTCTAATCCTTCTTCTATTTTACCACTTTCCATTAAATATTTAGCCCATTGCATAGATACATAAGGATTATAAGGCTCTAATTTATATGCTTTTTCATATAAAGCCCCTTGTTTTTTTATTACTATATCTATATTTTCAGGGTCATTTTCCTTAACTAAATCATATAACTCTTCGTATAAAATATTTAAGTCATATACTAAATCTGAATCCTGTGGGTCTCTTTCTCTAACCATATAATTAACATTCCATCCATTAAAATCTACTGCCTTTTCTAAATAATTTATGGCTTCTAATAAATCATTAGGAACTAAATCATCCTTTCTCATAACATCTGTTGCTTTAACGGCATAATTTCTTCCTATTTGCCATGAGATTGGGAATGCAATAAAAATTATTCCTAATATAAGAGGAATCCATGGAGTAATAGAAAAATCTACTTCCTCTTTTTGTTTTAATCCATTCATTCCTCCTATAAGAGCAAAACCTATAACAGGTAAGGAAAAATAAGAAAAATCAAAATCAATAATACTATGACTTAAAAGCATTAAAAAAGGTATAAGTAAAACTGTTATTTCTACTCCTGTTTGTTTTTTTCTATTTTTAAAATATAAAATAAATATAGCTGCTATAAAGAATATAAATATTAGTATTCCTAATATTCCTGTTTCAAGCCACATTTGAAGGGGAAGACTGTGGGCTTCAGATGAACCATAGAAATAGGATTGATATTTTCTATACATTGCTGCCCAGGCATTTCCTCCTCCTCCTAAAAGCCAATGATCTTTTAACATACGAAGTCCATCTCTATAAAAATTATTTCTCCCAGATGTAATATCTGTTAAGGAACTTATTTGACTAAATCTTTGAACTAAAAATTGGGGAAGTAATTTTATGTAAAGTCCTGTGGTAAATAATATAGTTCCTCCAACTATCCCTAAAATCCCAAATACTGCAATTAATATTATATATATTTTACTTGAAACTTTAGAAAGTATAGAAAATGCATTAAGTAAAATAAAAGTTAAAATTAAACTTAATATAAAAGATACTAAAGTGATAATCCAACCTTTTTGTATTAATCCATAACCTTCATTATTCATTATGGGTTGTACCATTTCTGATATCATTCTTCCTGAAATTAAAGCTATTATTATAGAAGGAATAGTAGATAGTATAATTTCTAATCTTTTTTCTTTTCCCGGCATAAGTATAATTAATAGTATATATATAAAAGGAACAAATATTATTGCCCCCCTTGATACGGTCATTAAAAGTACGATTAAAGGAAATACCTCTAAACTAGAATATATAACTTTTATATATTTTTTATTAGCTAGTATACTAAGAGCTATAAGTAAAAAGAAAACCATTCCCATATATGCTGCAAAACTATTGGAATATTGAAGTACCCCTCTTATACGACCAAACTCATCTATACCCCCATAAAATCCAAAAAAGTCATTTATAAATTTCCCAAGTCCAGCATCAATTCCTAAAATAGCTGCAAAAGTTCCACTAACTCCTAATACATTAAGCCATAGGAAAACTTCTTTTTTAGACTTTGTTATATCTGATATTATTAAAAATATTGCCATATAACTTAAATATCTAAATACGTAAGTTAAAGCCCCATAATAACTTGCTGCCACTCCAAATAATAAGGGTAGAATATATGCTATAGGCAATAATATTACAGAAATAATTAAAAAAGTATCTATTTTTAATTTTTCTTTTTTTAGTTTCTTTAAATATGCCCATATAATAAATAAAGAAAAAATCATTATTTGTACTGGCAAAATTTCTTTTTCAAAAAAAAGACCTCTAGGAAAAGGTAAAATAAATAAAACTATACTTAAGCCAATATTTAAAATCCACTGCAGTATTTTTTGTGCTTTCATAATTTTTCTCCTTTTTTATATTTATCGTTATTGTATATTGTAATAGATTGTTTTATATAATTCAATATTTTCACATTATTAGTTTTATTATAAATAAAACCTGTCTAAAAAGACAGGTTTTAATGATTTTCTTTATATTTAATTGCTGCTTTAATAAAATCTCTAAATAAAGGATGAGGACGATTAGGCCTTGATAAAAATTCTGGATGAAATTGCACTCCTACAAACCAAGGATGATCTTTTATTTCTATCATTTCTACTAATCTATCATCAGGGGATAATCCTGCTATTATAAGTCCTTTTTCTATTAGTTCTTGTCTATATTCATTATTAAACTCATATCTATGACGATGTCTTTCATAAATTAAATCTTCTCCATAAGCATTATAAGCAAAAGTATCTTTTATCACTTTGCAAGGATATGCTCCTAATCTCATAGTTCCTCCTAAATCATCAATATCCTTTTGTTCTGGCATTAAATCAATTACAGGATATGGAGTATTCGGATTAAGTTCAGAACTATGAGCCTCTTTTAATCCTACTACATTACGGGCAAACTCAATAACTGCACACTGCATCCCAAGGCATATCCCAAAATATGGAACTTTATTTTCTCTTGCATAAGTAATTGCTAAAATTTTTCCTTCTACTCCTCTATCTCCAAATCCTCCAGGAACTAAAATAGCATCTGCTTCTTTTAAAACATCATTAATATTTTCTAAATTAATTTTTTCTGAATTAATCCAATCTATTTCTACTTCTACTTCATTATAAATACCCGCATGTTTTAGAGATTCTACTATGGAAATATAGGCATCATGAAGCTCTACATATTTCCCTACTAAAGCTACTTTTACTGAGCTTTTAGGATTTTTTTCTTTTTGTACCATCTGTTCCCATTCTACCAAATCAGGCTCAACACAATCCATATTTAACTTTTTACATACTATTTTAGCTAATCCTTCTTTTTCAAGCATCAATGGTACTTCATAAAGGGTTTCAGCATCTAAATTTTCAATAACACAATCTTTTTCTACATTACAGAATAAAGAAATCTTTTCTTTCATTTCTTTTGATAAAGAATGTTCCGTTCTACATACTATTATATCTGGTTGTATTCCTATGGAACGAAGTTCTTTTACAGAATGTTGAGTAGGCTTTGTCTTCATTTCTCCTGATTTACTTAAATATGGAATAAGAGTTACATGAATATATAATACATTTTCTTTTCCTACTTCATTAGAGACTTGTCTTATGGCTTCTAAAAATGGAAGACTTTCTATATCTCCTACTGTTCCCCCTATTTCTGTTATTACAACATCCGTTTGTCCTGATTTCCCAACTCTATAAATACGGTCTTTAATGGTATTAGTTATATGAGGGATAACTTGAACTGTTGCTCCTAAATACTCTCCCTTTCTTTCCTTATTCAACACAGACCAATAAATCTTACCCGTTGTAACATTATTATAACGATTTAAATTTTCATCAATAAATCTTTCATAATGTCCTAAATCTAAATCTGTTTCCGCCCCATCATTGGTAACAAATACTTCTCCATGCTGATATGGACTCATTGTCCCAGGATCTATATTAATATAGGGATCAAATTTTTGAATTGTTACATGCTTTCCCCTCGCTTTTAAAAGTCTCCCAAGAGACGCAGCCGTTATCCCTTTACCTAAACCTGATACAACACCGCCCGTAACAAAAATATACTTCGTTGACATCCTTTTCACCTCAACCGTTTTTTTTACCATTATTCATAATTAACCTATTTATTTTATTATCTATACTAAGTAATGTCAAGGATTATAACTTATAATATAAAAATTATTAAAATAAAAATATAGATACCCTTAAATTATAAGGCACCTATATTTTTAATAAACTATTATTTTTTTTTCATAATTTTTACCTGCTTAATTAACTCTTCATCCATAGAGTATACTTCTAACTTTAAGTCATCTAATTCTACTTGATAACCTGGTTTAATTTTTTCCTTTTGTTCTTCTGCATAATTAACAATAATACCAGCAACAGTATGCCCTAATTTAGTTGGAATATTAAGTCCCATCTTATTATTAATATCTAAAATATTAGTCCCCCCATTAACAACTACTCCATCACTTGTTTTATACTCATAAGAGCTTAAATACTTTTTAATAGCAAATAGTATAGCTATGGCTAAAACTCCTAATAATAAATCCAGCATACCTCCATGGCTAGTTATTAATTTTCTAGCAACAGCAAATAATAATACATCAACAGCACTACCTGGTGTATGCTTTGCTAGCATCTTAACAAATTCAACTCCAATAATTAATTGAAGAGCCTGACTTAAAAAATCTTCTGCACTTAATACTCCATCATTGTTATAAATTGATCTTACCATATAAAATACTTCTTGCATAAGGGGTACAGATAAAATGATAATCCCAACTAAAATAATTACACTTATAAAAATCTCCGTATAACTTGAAAAAGTTGACACCCTATTTCTTAATCTTTGTTTTAACATACTATCCTCCCATATTATCGAAAATTTTCAATTTTAAATCCTTGTTTGCAGCAATGTTGTTAATTCTTGTAATTGAATATGTGTCATTTTCATTCATAATTATTCCTCCTATACTATAATTTTACTTTAAAAATAAAATAAATATTTATTATATTCTATTATAAGGTAATTTTTTTTTCAACTAATTTTATTTTTATTATGGATACTTACCCATAGAATTTAAATAAAAATAAAGCTTTACCCGATTTTCATTATTTAAAAAATTAATATATAAACTATAAAAACAAAAAGAGGATGTTTTATCCTCTTTAATAATATATTATATTTTCTCTATAATCTTTTTGGAGATCTTTTTCTAAGAAGTTTAAAAATCTAACTATCATTGCCGATGCTTCTGCTCTTGTCATTATTTTATTAGCATTTATGCGATTATATTCATCTCCTCCTACTATACCTATTTCAGTTGCCATGTAAATTGCATCCCTTGCCCAATTTGGGATTTCTTCATCGTCATCATAAGAAGTTTGATAACCTGGAGCTGGAGCCTTATTTTCAAAACCTAAAGCCCTTATTAAAATAGTTATAGCTTCTGCTCTTGTTAACTTACCATCTGGTCTAAATTTATAATCTGCATCTCCTGTTATAATATTTTTATTATATGCATCTTTTACATATTGAAAATCTGGGTCTGAAGATGCTACATCTACAAATATAATTTCTTCTACTTCTTCTTTACTTCTTCTACTTGTTCTATTTGTAGTTTCTTCTTCTTCAACTCTAATATTGCAAGCCTTAACTACCGCTTTTACAAAATCCATCCTAGTCATATATGTATCAGGAATGAAAAATGTTTCGCTCCCTTCAAATACATCAAGGGAATATAACTTTTCTATATCACTTTGAGCCCAATGCCCTACAGTATCTCTAAACTTAGGAACTATAAGTCTTTCAATATTTGGATTCATAGAAAGTTTAAGGGATATACTATCCTTATTTCTTATTGACGTATCAAGTCCTTCATCAGTTTTTGTAGGTAAATTATAGGAATATGTAGATACCATTTCTCTATTAGAGATTCTTGTATATCCTCCATTAAAACTAGAAAAATTTGCTTCATTATCTGAATACTTTAAAGTTTTAGTAGTACTATCGGATACTTGAACTTGTACTGTTCCTTCCCAAGATAAATTATTATCTTCTCCATCTTCACTTCTATCAACTTTATATATATAATCTATCTTTTGAGTTTCAGTGCTTCCCCAGAAATTTTCATATCCTACATCTCCTCCAGTTATATCTATTATAACTGTTCCTTCATCATTATTAATACTATAATATTTTCTTGCTTTTATATTTCCAGAATAAAAATCTGAAGCAGGACGATTATCTATAATATTAGACTGAGAAAATTGAATGTCTTCTAATCTATAAGTATCATCTTCAATTCTTATAGTTTCTGTATATTTATCTACTACTGTATCAGCAATGGTTTGACCTTTATCAGTTTTTGGGGTATAAGTTGTAACTATAGTCACACTTCTTGTTAATCGTCCATCTATTGTACTATCTTCAGGTTCTAGGGTAAATCTATAAGTAACCTTTTTTTCTTCTTCATCTTCTTTAACTGTTTCTTTAAATTCTCCTTTAAATACTATAGGTTCTCCCGATAAAAATACAACTTCCTTATATTCATATTCATTATTTATTCCCCCAGAAAATTCAGGAGGAGTGGCAAAAACTATTTGATTAAATATAATTATAAAGCCAAGAATCCATGGTAGCTTTTTCATAAAATCCCCCTTTTATTTAATATAGGGCAATAATATTGCCCTATATTATTTTACAATCACTACTTTAGCATCTAAAGAATCCCTTACTATATATAATCTATCTGTTGCTTTTAGTTCATATGGTTTAATTATTTTTCCATCTTTTATTATTAAAGCTTCTTCTAAATTCAGATAAAACGAAGATTTTCTTTGCATCCATTTATCTTTTCTTGAACTCCAATCAGAAGCATTATCTATATTAATTCTCCATCCAACCCAATCATGTTCTTCTGGATTAGATGCTGCAACTCCATTGGTAATTCTTTGTCTTAAAAGAGAATCTCTATCTTCTTGTAACATTATAGCACTAATTCTATCTCCATCAGTATAAATATAGGCATACCAATCTTCATAATCTAAATCATCAGCAAAATCACTATCTTCATCTACCCCATACTCTCCATAGTAAAATTCTTCTTTAGTTATGATCTTTCCATTTTCTAAATCATATATCATAGTATCTTCATCATAATATAATTCTTTTGTATCGTCAAAACTTTTCCATTCATTTTCATCTAATACAGCAAAATCTTCTAATAACATACTATATCTAAATACAGCGTCTATTCTTCCTTCATATAAATAGTTTTGTCCGATATTAGAGTTATTAATATCTTCATTATATACATATACTACATTAGCACTCATAATGCCATTTCTACCGTCCCCTACTATAAAGGCATCCATTCCTTCTTCAAGGGAATAAGTATCTAATAAACGTCCGTTTTTTATTACTATTGTCCCATTATTAAATGTTAAATTTTTATGGGTCGTAGATAGTTCCATAGAATTTCCATACCAGTTCATTTCCTCTATGGTATCTAAATAAATAGTTTCATATTGATTTTTTAATACCATTCTTTCTATTTTCTCATCACTAAAAAAATCTTTAACTACTACATAAGCAGTATTCCCAATATAATATTTTAGCTTACTTAATGAAATATTTACTCCTCCTATGTATATAGAAGAATCTTCTGAAAAAGATAAGATTTTAGTTCCACTTAAGTCTTCCCAATCTCCATTATTTAAAACTTTTACATTTGTAAAAATTAGTTTTTCACCTATTTCATCTACTGATAATAATTCACCTTTGTATAATCCTTTTATTTCTATTTCTTTGCCTTGCACTGCTATTACGCTAGGAGTAAAAGTATCTATAGAATCAAAATGTAATTTTACCCTATCTCCTACATAAAGAGTATTAAAAGATACCTTCTCCCCATCTTTTACTAATATAGTGGAAGGAGAAATAAAATATGTCTCCTCTCCACCTATATCTAAATCTATAATAATCTGATCTCTATCAATCTTTTTTATAGTTCCTGTTCTTATTTTACTGCCTTCTTTTATATATCCTGGAGATATAGTTGAAAAACCTTCCATATAACTAATTTTTCCGTTCTTTAAAGTAGCATAAACTTCCATACCCTCTTGAAACTCATCTAAAGAAACATTAATAGTGTCTATGGAAAATATAGGATATTTATTAAATGTAAGTATATGTTTTGTTCCATCGTATTCTTCAATTATTACTTCATCTTCTCCCTTATCTATAAGAAATCCTTCTATAAAACCCTGACGATAGGGAGTTGTGGTATCTGCAAAAACTCCTATATTTGTAAATAAGATTGATATTATCAATGTTAATATAAATATTTTATTTAATTTTTTCATATTTTACCTCCCTATCTTTTACTTCCTATAACCATATATTCTCCTAATCTATCAATATATGTTCCAATAGCCATTTGATCATTATCTGAAGTCTGCTTAATGCTAGTCCATTTTCCACTTAAAGAATCATATCGACTAAAAGAAATAACTTCTAATCTCCTTGTTCTAGCCATGTTACCATCATAATCAAGATTAAATAATATATCAGAAGCTAGATATTCTATTTCTTCACTATTTTTACCAACATATTGACTTGCTTCTAATACATATCTAGATGAAAGAGCTGTATATCCACTCTCTAAATTATAGCTTCCAGTTCCTTGAGATATTTTAAACTTCACTCCTGCATTATCATTGTCTTTATTATACATCATCATATTTGTTTTAAATGCCCTAGGATTTAAAACTAAGGTGAAATCTTTTCCTATAACAACAATATCTTCTGCTATATAGGAAGTAACTATTTCTGCTGACATGCTAATAGTTAATTCTTCTACTCCTCTTAAATCCCCTCTTGTTAAGTCTATAGTAAGAGAATTATCGTAATCCTTAGTTCCTATTATAACTTCTGCATAATTTCCATTTTTATTTATAGTAGTTTCTTCATTTAATTCTCCATCACTATCAGGAATTCCTACACTACTTCCTGTTCTTACTCTATTACTTTTCATAGATGCCTTAGATATATTAAATTCTCCCACTGCTTTTACAATAAATTCATAACTAGTTCTAGGCTTTAAGTCTTCATAAATAAAACTAGTTGTTTTTGTTACTCCAATTAATTCCATATTATTCTCATCTTCTACTACATAAACTTCATATTCTTTAGCTTCTGAAACTTCTGACCAAATAATTTTAATATATCTATCATAAATTAGATCAGCCATAACATTCTCAGGAGCTTCTATCTCAGGAATAGCATAAGAAATTTTATATATATTACTTGCTCCACCATCTTCATTAATAAGGATAACTCCTATATTATCCTTATTTCCTGGAGGAGTAATAACTTTAACTGTCTCTTCATCAATAAATTCTACATCTAAGGCTTCTGTTCCTGATTCTAGAATATATGCTTCTTCTTCAATATAAAATATGTCTTCTGTACTATTTTCATCTACTTTTTTAATAACAGGATTAAAATATACTCTTGCTCCTTCTTTAAAACCATATCCCTTTAATTTAATTTCTTCTTCTCCTGCCATAGATAAAGTTTCTATTTCATTTATTTCGTTTACATCTGTTATCTTATTAATTTTTGGATTGCTTATAAATGTAAAGTTCTCTGGTGCTTTAACAATTGTACCATCTGGATTTTGAACTTTAACTTCTACTTCTCCTGCTTCATGAGCTGGAGTAATAACATATACATATTTCCCATCACTAGATACTGTGATATCATTTGCTGGAATTTCTCCAAAATACACATGGATGGTATCTGTAAATCCTTCCATACTACTTCTAAAATCTTTTCCCTCAATAGTTACTTTAGTTCCTCCTGCTGATGGCCCCCAAGTAGGAGTTATACTTTTAATTTCTGGGTCACTTTCTCCTTTTATAAATGTGATATAAATAGGAGGGTCTAACTCATCAGAAGAAGCACTTCCGCCATCTTCATTTAATACTACTAATCTATAATATTCTCCTATGTAATCTTCCGATACAGCTGGCATTTCAAAGGATAATATTGTTGGAATATTATCATAATTTATTTGACTCTCGTTTATATCTAATACTTCTCCAATGGAAATTATTGCATTTTCTCTAAAATCACTACCGATAACTTTTATTGTATTTCCACCTTTATAATTTACCCTTATTACTCTAGCTGTAATTTCCTTCCCATCTAAAGTAATTGTTTCTGACACAGGTGAAGTATTTTGATTAGTGATATCAATAATTGTTGGAGAACTATCTGGATTTAAATAGGTAAAACTTGATTCTCCCTCTCCTCCATCGGGATTAATAACTCGTATAGGTACTGTATCAACTGTATAATATGGAGGAGTTGTAACAGAAAGTTCTCTGCTAGATACATATGTTACTTCAGGTGAAAAACCTCTTTCTACAATAAATCTTCTATCTTTTATGTAAAATCTAACAAGTTCACTAAAAGGATATCTATTTCCTTCACTATCTACAAGTAAATTAGTATTTATAAAAGATTCCTCATCATTAAATCCCTTAAAAGTATTAGAATAAACTACATCATTATATTTTATAGACATGGTAATTTCTGAAGTACTATTTGTATCTTCATCATATATTGATTTATATACTGCAACAAAGTCTTGTTCTAAAGAAACTTGAGCATTTCCTTGATTTAAAAGCCCAGAATTAGCTTCATATCTTGGAATATCTTTATTTGTATTATCTCCAAACTGTACTAAGGTCATATTTTTTTCTTCTTTTGAAATTGTTGACTCATATACTTTAATCAAGGACTCTTCAAAACCTGAACCATAAACTCCAACATTTGTACCTCCTAATTTACTACCTGCCTCAGGAGATACTTTTGTAATTATAGGATTAGAAGCTTCATATGTATAACTTACAGAATTAGATGTTCCTGAATCATTATTTTCTACAAATACAGATACACTTCCTTCTTCTCCTTCAGGTGTTATTACTTTAATATAAGTATCGCTAAATTCTACAATCTTGGCTTTTTCCATCCCAAAATACACTCTAGGTAAAATAGGAGAATCGTAATAATAAGAATATAAAGGATGATTTAAAGGAATTTTATTTTCTTCTGCATCAAAGTCAAAAGAATCATCATATTCTCCATTCCCATTTAAATCTGTATAAGGCTCATCATCATCTCTTTTTTGGTCTCTATTATAATCTTCAAAAGGCTCAAAACTTCTAAAGTCACTTCCAAAAATTTCTACTACTTCTCCTCCTGCTGCACTTCCTGATGTTGGTATAATTCTTGTTATTTCTGGATGGCTACTTGGAACTACATAAGTATATCCATCTTCTTTAGAGTAGTTCCCTCCATCTGGATTTATAACAACTACTGGAACTGTAAGTCTTCCTACACCTTTATCTTCTATCAAATCTCCATCATAAGGAGGTACTTCTACATTTATACTATTACCATCTGTAGAAACTTCTACATTATCTGGTGATACTTCCACTCCATTTATAAATACTCTTACCTTTTTATCTCCATTATCTATAAATTCTTCACCCTTAATAGTAATAATATTTCCTCCATATACACTTCCTTCTGAAGGCTCTATTTCATAAATTATAGGACTGCTTAAAGGCTGTTTATAATAGTAAAAGCCATCTTCATCATATTTTGTATCTTTTTTAGTATCTGGATTTTGTACTGTAACATCATACCAACCGTCTGCATCTAGTATAGGAACGGTAAAATAAATTGTATTTTTATCTACTACTTTTACTAAATCTCCAACAATCTCTCCATCATTAACTTCAAAAGGTGTTACTATTTTAAATACAAGATCTTCATTTTCTTCATTTATTATAATTTCATCCCCTGAAATTTCTAGATCAAATAATCCTCCTCCTGTTTTATCTGCTTTTAAACTAGTTTTATCATCATCTAATATAACTGTATATTCATTTCCCACACCATCAGAAATAACCGCAACTCCAGAAGGTGTGACTTCTACCGTATAAAATTTTCCTCCTGCTTCTTTTAAAAGAATACTATGATAATAACTAGCTACTTTTATAACATTATCCTCTATAGAAAATAAAGGAGTTTTAGGGTTTTCTAATTCTTGTAATTCTATTTCTTTAGTTGAAGCATTTATATTATATGAATTTATTTCCTTTCCTTCTAATAAAACTCTAGTTCCTATTAATCTATATATATCACTTTCTCCTCCTGTGGGATCTGGTTTTAAAAAGTTATCTCCTTTTATTACAACTAAAGTCCCTGTATTACCTCTTCTTGGTTCTATAGATGTAATTTGAGGATTTGTAAAAGTTTTTACATAAAAGAAAGGATATGTGTCCATTCCACCTTCAATATTCATTACTTGAAGCTGAGTTTCTCCTTCCCTTCCTTCTGGAGCTATAAAAGTAATAGTTTTACCATCATCTCCTCTTTCTATGTTTTCTACTTCAGCTCCATCAATAAAAACTTTAACTCCTTCTGTAAAATTACTACCAGTAACTAAAATTTCTTCTCCTCCATCTACTGATACTACATTAGGACTTACATCTTGTATTACAGGATTTTTAGTTTCTTCTGGATTTACAAATTCTATAAAATCATTGATCTTAGTATCTAATCCCATTTCTTTAGAATTTCTCATAGGATTTACTACTTGAACATAAGTTTTACCAAGAGTTACTCCTCCTTCTGGAGAATCCTCTTCTAACTTAATTAATATTTTACTTCCTATTTCACTACCATCAGACCCATCTAACTCTATTCCATTATCATCAAATATTTTTAAGAAAACATCCTCTTTTCCTGTAAGACTCTTACTAGAATCAAGAAAATCTTCATCATCATTATTTTTATTAATAACAAGACTAGGACCTAAATAAACTATAGGATATCTTACAACTTCTCTTCCATCTTCATTAACATATTTATGTATCATAAAATTTTCGCCATATATTGCTATATATCTATCACTAGGTATTTGAAAAAGTCCATTATTGTTAATAACTTGTATTTTACTTGGCACTACTTCTGTAATTTCTGGTTTTAATTTACTTACTATAAAAGTATATCCGTCTTCTTTTACTGCTCTTTCTTTAATTATTATAGTTTCTCCATTTTCTTTTGTTAATATGGTTTCTGTCTCAATTACTACATCTTTTACAGGATTTATATCTGCATCTGTAATTTTAGATGTCCTAACAGTTATTTTATCTAAATCACTATTAAAAGAAACTTCATAATCTCCATTACTTTCTACAAAATTTGCTTTATCTCCTATTATAACCCTAATACTTCTAATAGCAGAAGTAATATTTACCTGATTATCTCCTGTTCCGTAAGTTCCAGAGCCATAACTTATTTTTAATTCTGTATCTGAAGAACTTGGGTCTATTTGTATCTTGGTATCATCTGGAATAAATTCATCTATATTAAGACTTCCTATAAATTGTCCATATATAGTTACTAAATCTCCTGTATCAGGACCACTATCTGGCTGTACATCTATAATAACTATTTTATTTTCACTATCTATAATAGTAAATTTCTCTGATAATACGGCTTCTGCTATAACTTCTTCCATAGGGTCTTTATCATCAGATATTTTATTAGTAATTACTACATAATACTCTCCTACTGGAAGATCTGGAACTACAGCCGTTAAAATATCTTTCCCATCACTAGAGCCATTTGCTTTATAAGTAGAATTTAAAGCTTTATTTTCATTACTATATGGATCTGTCCCATCTAATGTTTTTAAAAAGAATACATCGTATTCATCTAATTTATCCGCTGTAAAATATACTGTATCTCCTGCTTCTCCTCTATTAGGAAACATTTCTAATGTACCTTCAATATCTAAAGTTTTTATAAATCTAAATTGGTCTACATAAGTATAGTTAATCTGTACATCTACTGATTGATCTTTATTATTATCATTAAAATCGATTCCCGTATTTGTAAATTGGCTAGTAAAAACAAATTCTTGAAGTCCTAATTCTCCTGTTGGCTTTTCTATAGTCACTTCTGTATCATTATTAAATATACTAGGATCTAAGGTAATATAAGAATTTCCTTTACCATATTTCGCTTCTATATTTAAATTAGGGTCATTAACTTTTGTCAACCTTGTCCCTTTAATAATTAAATCATCTTCCCCTATTTTAACTCTCCTAGTTATTTCTGTTAAAGTTGGCATATCTCCTTCATTAATAGGAATAATAACTCCTTCTATGGATAAATATTCTCCTAATTGATCTTCTGTTAATTCAAATTGTAATATTCCATCAGAATTAATTTCTGGTATTCCTAAACTTACATATCCTCCTGCATAAGTTATAATCCCAACATTGGCATTTTGTAGATTTTTACCAGTTATGGTTACATACATATTATTAAGAATACGATTTCTATCATAGGTTTTTCCAATAGTAATACTATTTACTCTATAATTATCTGCATCAAATGCATAAACATTATTAGGTAAAAGTGTTATTAGCATAGTTAAAATCATTACCCATGATATTATTTTCCCTTTTTTAAACACTCTATCATCTCCCTTCTCTAATTTTCTATTACTACAAATATCCCTTCATTTTTTACTACAGCACTTACCGTTTTATTTACTTTATCAATATAACTTTCTTCTTTATGCCATATTCTTCTTATATAATCATATCTATATATGGATAGATTCTCTCCACTGCTATTTTTATAAGGAATAGATATGTATATATTCTCCCAAGTACAATTTTCTCCTTTTACTTCTATAAAATCTGACTTAATATTTTTCCCACTTAATTTACTTTTAGCAGTTTGTACTTCATCCGGTCTTACTCTACCTATATAAAGATTTATCTCATCATTGTTATTTAAACTACTTAATGTAAGATTATAAATATTTACATTCCCATGAATTGATTTTGTAATTAATTCTCTTATATAATCTCCCTTTTCCCCTGTATAATTTATAGTTCTAGTAAATGTATCTTCTCCCATTAATTCATCTAAATCTAATTCTACTCTGTAGTTATCCCTATATCTAGATTTTAAGTATAAAGTATCATGACTTACTTTAATATCTGCTCTTACTTCTCCTTTTATATCTTCATTTTTTACTTTATATTCTTCTGTTGGAATATTATCTCCCTTAGGTAAAACACTAAAGCCTTCATAAATAGTTGTTATATGATCATCATCGTTTTTAATTATTATATTATAAAGCCCAGGCTCTAATCTCCTTCTTCTAGGAAGATAAACCTCTAAATAATAATCACCACTACTACTTTGTTTAACTTCCACATCATATGCTTCTTCATCATTAAAAAATACTTCTATATCATCTTCATAAAAAAAGTCTCCAAAAATTTTTATAGGTGTATAGTAGTCATAGTCTTCTGTAACTGACTTAATATTTATTTCATCTTCTTTTACATCTGGATTAGCCATGGTAGTAAATTCCCATGTAATAGCAGGACTATATCTTTTACTTTCATCTATTATCCCATTTTCACTAGCATCATTTCTTAAAACTTTTGCTGAAATATTAACTACATAATCTGTTTGATAAGATAGTTCTTTTACAGGAATATATAAGTATGCTTCTTCATCTGAAGAATTTTTTATAAATATATATTTAGTTATATAACTTTCATTTTCTTCACACATATTTAAAAAATCTGTATCTAAATAGTTTGTATTCCCTCCAACAGGTATTATGCTACTATTTAAGAGATAACTTATTCCTAAAGGAGAATTAAATTCTAATTTCCCATCAATATCTTCAAAAGTTACTTTTAAAAAGCTTCTATCTTCTAAAATATCATGTTGTAAATCTTTTTCATTAAACCAAGGATATCCTGATATTGATTTAGGATACATATCTATAACTTTTGGAGTTGATTTAGATAGTAATGTAAAATTCAAAGGATTTTCTATATAATCTTTACCATTAATTTCAAAATCATCTTTAAGAATAACTGTTTCACTAGTTTTTAATCCATAATTATATAAAACCTCTAAATCAAGTGACAAAGTGTACTCTGTATTAGAAGTATCCCCTGAATAAATTACTATAAATTTATAATCTCCTGAATGATTATATTCCTTAAGAAGGTCTAAATTATCTTCTTCTATATAAATATTTAGTTTGTTATCATTTATTATGGATATATCATCTTCATCTATAATAATATCTTGTTCATCTGCAGGAAGAGATATTGCTCTTCCACTTGTGGGTCTTAAAATTATTTTTTGAACTCCTCTATCAAAATTTTCTCCTATTAAAGTTATCTTACAATATTCTAAATCATCATCAAATATATATTCTGATTCATATTCTATTGTTATTTCTATATCTGAGACATCTATTCCAGCAAGTTTTTCAACATCACTAGAACTTAAACTTAAATTTAAAGTAGAACTATTTATATAATCAATATCGTCATCTAATAAAATAATTTCCCAACCATCATATATATTTCTTATAGTTATTTGTTTTATATCGTCCCTAAAATTTTCTCCTGTTAAAGTTATTTCTTGTTCTTCATAATCATTTTCCACATCTATAATCGTTCCATCTTCATATTCTATTTCTATATTATAACTACCTGTATATTCTTCTTTAGAAAATTTATCAGCATTTTCATCTACAATATTTACCTTTATCTCATCTTCACTTATAACATCTATATCTTCTTTACTAATTGTTATGGTTTCATTATCATATATCCTTATTAAATGAACTTCTTTTATATCGTCAGTAAAATTATTTCCTTGTATATTAAAGCTCCAACTACCTTTTGTATATATATCTGTTACTTTTGCAGCATTGTTACTTAAACTATATATCCGCCTTTCTAAATTATTATTTTCAGAAATACTTTTTACAACTGTTATTGTTTTATAGCTATTGATATTTAAATTATCAATATCTTTTTCTATTCCCCAGGTAATTTTAGGAATAATATTAAATAATAGAAATACTATAACCCAAGATACTTTCTTCAAAATCCAGTCCCCCTCTTAATTATAGATACTCTAATATTTTTATCGTCAGATTATGTAAATATCTTTATAAAAAAAGCCCCTCTTAAATGAGGGGTTATTTTTTAATATTTTCATTCAATAGTCCATTTAAATATTCTAAAAATTCTTCTCTTAAATCCTCTCTATTAAGAGCAAATTCTACAGTTGCTTGTAAAAATCCCATTTTATTTCCTACATCGTATCTCTTTCCTATAAAATCATAAGCATACATAGCTTCTTCCTTTGAAAGCTTTCTTAGAGCATCTGTTAATTGTATTTCTCCTCCAGCTCCTGCTTCTTGAGTTTCAAGATAATCAAAAATTCTAGGAGTAATAATATATCGCCCAAGAATAGCAATATTAGAAGGAGCCTTATCCTTACTTGGTTTTTCTACCATATCAACTACTTTATAAATTCTATCTTCTATATTTTTAGCATCTATAATACCATATTTGTCCACGTCTTTATTTGGAACTTTTTGCACTCCTAATATAGAGGTCTTATACTCATTAAATACTTCCATCATTTGTTGTATGCAGGGTTTTTCTGAAACTATAATATCGTCTCCTAATAAAACTGCAAAGGGTTCATTTCCTATGAAGTTTTTAGCTGTTAAAATAGCATGTCCTAATCCCTTTGGTTCTTTTTGACGAATGTAATGAATATTGGCTAATTCAGAAACTTCTCTTGCTAATTTTAGAAGATCTTTTTTACCTTTTTTTTCTAACTCCAATTCTAATTCAATAGATTTATCAAAATGGTCTTCTATAGACCTTTTACTTCTTCCTGTTACAATTATAATGTCCTCAATACCTGATTTTACTGCTTCTTCTACAATATACTGTATTGTTGGCTTGTCAACTATAGGAAGCATTTCCTTGGGCTGTGCTTTAGTTGCTGGTAAAAATCTTGTGCCTAAACCCGCTGCTGGAATTATTGCCTTTCTTATTTTCATTATTTATCCCCCTTGCAAAATATTATGAATTCATATGAACGCTTTCTTCATTATATTTGTGAAGGGGAATATTTTCCCCTTCATTACTTGTATAAATTTTAATATTAAACGAATTTATTCCCATAGAAACATGATTCATTTCTAAGCTATATACTATATCTATTTTCCCTTCACCATCTTTTAAATCTATATTAATATGTTTTGTAAATACCGAAATAAGTAAAGCTCCTTCTATAGTATCATAATAAGTTGTATATTTCTTATTAAGTTCAAAAGTCATGGTAAAATTTATACTACCAAACCTTATAATGGATACCTGTTTACCATCTATTTTTATAGTTGTTGTAGTATCCTCAGATTCACTATTTAACCTTTCTTTATATGTAATGTATTTTTTTCCATTTTTTTCATAGTACTTTCCAGAAGCTACCATTTCAATTGAATTTTCATATTCTTCATACTGCTGTATACCTAATACGCATACAATTACTTTTTTCTCCTTTGATGTACCCATAAATTCTCTCCTCATTTTTATAATTTAAATTATACAATAAAAAATTGTCTAATATTTTTCTATATCTATTTTTTGAGCTGAAGGAATGAATTTTTTTAAAGCTATAGAAGCAATTTGTTCAAATTTTGTTGTATCATCACTAACATAAAAACGATGTTTAGGATTATCTTTTACTCTTAATTGATTTTTTAAAATCAAAAGTTCTTTTAATTTTTTAGCAGCTTCCTTAGCAGGATTTATTAAACTAACTTTATCTCCTACTATTTCTTGTATTACATCTTTAAGTAATGGATAATGAGTACAACCAAGTACCAATGTATCTATATCTTTTTCTTTAAAGGGCTCTAGATATTTTTTTGCTACTAAATAAGCTACATCATTATTAGTCCATCCTTCTTCTGCTAAAGGCACAAATAATGGACAAGCTAGGGAAAACGTTTCTATATCTTTATTATATTTTTTTATAGCGTTAGGATAACTATTAGACCTAATAGTAGCTTCCGTTCCTATTATTCCAATTCTATTATTTTTTGTACTTTTATATGCCATAACTGCTCCTGGTTCTACTACTCCTATAATAGGAATATCAAAGGTTTTTTTTACTTCTTCTAAACTATTAGAACTAGCTGTATTACAAGCTATAATAATGGCTTTAATATTTTTAGTAAGTAAAAATCTAATAATTTGTTTAGAATATTTTGTTACAGTTTCTTTTGATTTACTTCCATAGGGGACCCTTGCAGTATCTCCAAAATAAATTATTTCTTCATTTGGAAGTTGCTCTATTATTTCCTTAACTACTGTAAGACCACCAACTCCTGAATCAAATACTCCTATGGCTCGTTCATCCATATAAATTCCTCCTAAAAATCTACTCGTCTTAATGCTAATTCAATTAATTTATTAACAAGTTCTTTCTTAGATATTCCCATGTTTTCCCAAAGCATGGGATACATACTTATAGGAGTAAAACCAGGCATGGTATTAATTTCATTAAAAATAACCTTATTAGTATCCTTTTCAACAAAAAAATCTACTCTAGAAAGTCCTTGTCCATCAATGGCTTTAAATATTCTAATTGCTTTTTCTCTTATCTCTTCTACTATTTCTCTTGGCAAATCTGGAGATATTATTGTTTTTGATTCTTCATTGTTATATTTTGCATCATAATCATAAAATTCTCCTGCTGAAATTATTTCTCCTACTAAAGAAGCCCTTATTTCTTCATTCCCTAAAACTGCACATTCTATTTCACGTCCTATTATAGCTTCTTCTACTAATATCTTTCTATCATGAACTGCTGCTAGATTTAATCCTTTAATTAATTCTTCCCTATTATGAGCTTTTGTTATTCCAACAGATGACCCTGCATTAGAAGGCTTAATAAAACAAGGATAGTCAAGGCTACTTTCAATTTTTGATACTACTTTATCTATTTCTTTTAATTCTTTTTTATATGCTACTACATAATCCGCTTGATCAATGCCTTGTTTTTCTGCAATTATTTTAGTATAAACTTTATCCATAGAAATACTAGAAGCTAGTACTCCACAACCTACATAAGGAATTCTTGCCATCTCAAGTAAGCCTTGAACTGTTCCATCTTCTCCATATAATCCATGCAATACTGGAAAAACCACGTCAATTGGAATAGCTTCAAATTTATTCTTATTTATTTTTATTAAACTTTTTTGGGTAGCATCAGGACTTATAAAAGCAGGGGATGCATGTTTTTCCCATTCCCTAGGCTTAATATTATCTATTGAACCATTATATAATAACCATTTCCCTTCTTTTGTAATCCCTACCATAAGAATAGAATATCTATCTGTATCAATATTACTAATAATATTTTTAGCAGATAATAAAGATATATCATGTTCTGAAGATTGTCCTCCAAATAATACTACAACTGTTTTTTTCTTATTCAATCAAACCCCTTCTTTCAAATTTATAACTATACAATATTCTATGATAAAATGTCTTTATTTTTGCTTATTAAATTTACTTACCATATCATTTTAATGTTTTGTCATAATTAATTCAAGTAATTTTAGTATATGGATAAATCATTATATAATAAAAGCCCAAAAATTTTGGGCTTTTATTGTGTTAATACGGAATTTTCATTTTGTATTACTTGTAATATTTTCTCCTCTTTACCACTTTCAACATTAATATAAACTATAAATGGATTATTTTCATATTCTCCCTTAAATTCATAACAAAACACTTCTCTTTTTGATTCTAAAGGTATAACTGCCATATTTACTTTTTTAATTTCAAAATCTGTTGTTATTTTGCTTCTTGCTTCTTCTTCACTTATTTTTATTTCTGGAAGATCTCTATCATGATGCATCATAATATAACCTAAAGATTCAAATCCTATTATTTCTCCATCATCCATGGATACTTTTACTTTTATTAAATCAGGATACATTATCACATTATTTTCCTTAGGAGCAAAATTAATGACTACAGTATTATCTACTTTTTCGTAGTAACTGGGCTGCATATTAGGATATTCTTTTTCTTCTAGGAATTCTTCGGCTTTTTTTCTTGCCTCTTCTAAACTGAGTTTTTTATCAGAAGACTCTTTTTCTGTATAATTTAACATCCAAAGAACATATCCTCCTTGTTTTGTTACATCTATAGCTATAGTTGGGTCTTCTTGATCTTTAAGAGTTACTTCATAACTATATACAGGAATTACATATTCTGCTTTTGTATCTGTTTCTCCCGTTTGTTTAATAGAACTTATTTTATCCTTTCCTATAAAATTTTCTACAATTTTTTCTCCCTCTTCTTTTGTGATGGTTTCTTTGTCTCTTGTCATTCTAGGTTCCATTCTTTCAATATGATCTGAAAAAGGTCCATCATATATTAAAGTGGGCATATCTTGAAACTGTTTACTTACTTCAGAAATTGAACCTATAATTTTTGTAGAATCATCCATTGCTAATTTTTCTCCTGCTTTTTCTATCTCTTCCCAATCTATTCTGTTCCCATCATTAATTTCACTGCTTATATTATTTAATTCGTTAGAAAGAGTTTGAGCATACATTTGAAGCCTTGATACTTTTTCCCAATCTTCTTCATCTAGCTTAAATCCATCTATAGCTTTATTAGTCATAGAAAATGAAAAATCACTAAGTTGAGATAAAAATTTTAATGCACTAGATACACTAGAATGGTGATATGGGAGTTCTCCTAAATTTTCTTGGGCTGATGAAGCTTCTTTCCAAATTTGAGCAAATATAGATGCACTTTGCTCAGGAGAATTAGTTAGTTTTGTTTTTGCCAGTAATTTATCTACATTATCCACATAAGCTATAGTTTCATAAAATGCCTGTTGAAAACGATTTTGTAAATATTGTCTATAATTTAATTTTTGTTTATACTGATATATTCCAAATCCTAAAGTAAGAGCAAAAATAATTATTATAATACTATACATATGAACACTAGATAATCTTTTTTTCCATTCATATAGTTTATTATTTTTTTCTTTCAAAATTATCACCTCTTATACTAGCTTATT
Source organism: Defluviitalea phaphyphila (assembly GCF_001466305.1). Classification (GTDB taxonomy): domain Bacteria; phylum Bacillota; class Clostridia; order Lachnospirales; family Defluviitaleaceae; genus Defluviitalea_A; species Defluviitalea_A phaphyphila. The sequence goes on along the minus strand of NZ_JWID01000005.1, from coordinate 55,660 downwards.
TCTTACCAAAAACATGTTTTCCTATTGTTTTTGTAATTGGTACAGACCATATCCATTTACTTTTGGCAGTTGCAGGATTCCAGTAATATATAGCCCCTCCTGTTGGATCCCAGCCATTAAGGGCATCTCTTGCCGCTTTAAGTGCCGAATCTCCCGGTTGCAGATTAATTTGTCCATCTGATACTGCATCAAATGCTCCCGGCTGATATATCACTCCAGCTATTGAATTAGGAAATGAAGGATGTCTAACTCGATTTAATATAACTGCTCCTATAGCCACCTGTCCTATATAAGGCTCTCCCCTTCCTTCTCCATGAATTGCCGCTGCTATAAGATATACATCTTTACTATAAGATGAAGTATTACTTTTTTTATTTATAGAATCTTGTGGTATTTGAATCCCTATTTTACTTAAAGTTTGTTCTCCTGCTATTCCATCTGCTTTTAATCCATTTTTAGATTGAAAATCTTTAACTGCTTGCCATGTTTTATATCCATATTTCCCATCTACATTTCCTTTATAATATCCCCATTTTTTTAATTTCTCTTGTATTTCTTTAACTACATCCCCTTCTGAACCCCATGTATAGGATATAGTTTCTATATTTTTAGGAGTAACTTTATTAATCCATATTGCAAAACATAAATTTCCTATCATGATAACAGTTAGTATACCAAGAGTTATTTTTTTTAGCTTCATAAAAATATCCTCCTATTCTTTATTTTGCAAATACATGTTTTCCTATTTGTTTTATAATAGTTCTTGACCATATCCATTCACTAGTTGCTGTTGCAGGATTCCAGTAATATATAGCTCCCCCTGTTGGATCCCAGCCATTAATAGCATCTTTAGCAGCTTTATAAGCTGTTTCATCAGGTGTTAAATTAATTTGCCCATCAGATACTGCATCAAATGCTCCCGGCTGATATATCACTCCAGCTATCGAATTAGGAAATGAAGAATGTCTAACTCGATTTAATATAACTGCTCCTACTGCTACCTGCCCTATATAAGGTTCTCCTCTAGCTTCTCCGTGAATCGCCGCTGCTATAAGATATACATTTTGATCAACTGTTGTACTACTCTCTCCTGTTGGAATTCCTAAAGCATTAAGAGTGGCACTTCCTACTACTCCATCTACCTGTAATCCATTTTTACTTTGAAAACTTCTTACAGCAAGCCAAGTTTTATACCCATATATTCCATCTACATATCCATCATAATAACCCCAATTTTTTAATCTTCTTTGAATTTCTCTTACTGTTTCTCCTCTAGCTCCCCATGAATATATTTTAGATGTAGAACTTGTATTAACATTAATTCCCATTTTATTTAAAGTTACAGAACCCGCTATACCATCTACTTGTATTCCATTTTTTTCCTGAAATTCTCTTACTGCTTTCCATGTTTCATATCCATATTTTCCATCTATACTACCTTCATAATACCCCCACTGCTTTAATTTAGTTTGGATTTCTTTTACTACATCTCCTTCTGAACCCCATGTATATGTAACAGTTTCTATATTTTCAGGAATGATATATGAAGTAAAAATTGCCATAATACTACTTATCACCATCATAATAATAAGTGCACCCATTAGTATCTTTTTAATACTCATTATAAACCTCCAATACTTTTTCAAGTCTTATGCAATAGTAGTATTTGTTAAAAAATATTTTTTTATCCAAAGAAAAAATCCCTGCTTAAAAAGCAAGGATTTTTATATTAATTATAAATTTTTAAACTTTCGCCCATTTTGATTAGCTCTTTTAATTCTAATTTTCCTATTAAATTAAATCTATAATCTTTACCATACCATATTAAATCAATCCTTTGTTCATTTTTAGTAAAATAACCTTTGTTTCCCCCAACATTTACCTCGTTGATTTGTTTATCATGTTTCATAGGTTTAGGACCTAAATCATTATTTTGTATAAAATATAAATAATCATTTTCTTCATTTTTAAATTTTATTATTACAGACTTAGGGGTAGTTTCCATATTTTTTATAACATAACCAGAAGGAATATATTCCGGAATATAAAAATAGTCCCATTCTTCTGGAAGTTCATCTAGCATAATTTCATCACATTCTTGATTTTCTTTAAATATATAACTAAAAATTTTAGTTTTATAATATCGAGAATCTAACATAACAATAACAAGTATAGCAATAATACATATAATAAAATATATAGCTCTTTTAATTAATTTATAAATCTTTTTTTTCTTTTTTTTCTTTCTTTCTATATCAATCAAATTATTAATTTCTCTTTTAAAATTATCAGAAAAAAAAGGCTCTTCCATATCTTTAACTTTTTCTTTTAAACTTTTAATCTCCAGATCTATATAATCTTGAGCAGAATATTTTAATATTACTTCAACTATATCCTTATCTAGAGAATTAATATTCATTACACAGCCTTCTTTCTTTTATAAATTTATGCAAAATTTTCTTTGCCTTATGTCTTCTTATAATCACACTACTTGATGCAATTTCAAGAATTTCTGCAATTTCTTTATCAGAATATCCATAAATATAATATAATAAGAAAGGTGCCTGTAATTCATTTTTTAGATTCCCTATAGCTGAAATCAATTCTTTATATTTATATTGTGAAATAATCTTATTATTAATATCAACTGATATGTCATAATTTCCTTTTTTGTCTTTAAAAAATGAAAAGCTATCTTTTTTATTATTTAACATATCTATGCAAATATTTTTTGTTATGATTATTATAAATCCTATAGTTTTATTATAATCTTTAAAATTAATCTTGTTTAAATTATTATATATTTTTATAAAAACTTTTTTAGTTGCCTCTTCAGCTAAACTTGAATTTTTTAGTATTTCTAAAGAACATTTGTATACTAAACCTTTATATGTATTATATATATGTTCAAAACTTAGTTCCTCTTCTTCTATTTCAAAAGGAATTTCTAATGACACATCAATCCTCCTTTTAATATTTATATTATTTGTAAATGTAACTATTATTTTATAATACAACCTATTTTTTTTCAATATTTTTAAACAAAATTAGACAATAATATAAAAAAATTTAGCTTTATAACAAATGTTATAAAGCTAAATTTTTTATGTTTATTCTTTTACAAGTTGATGTTTTTTATTAATTTTTCTTTCTTGCCACCATTCTACAATTTTAAATTTAACTTTAACAGGAATATTATCTTCATAACTTACACCTGTTACTAATTTATATTCTTCTTCATTAAGAACTTTTTTTAAATCTTCCTTATTTTCTTGTGGAACTATTCCATGAGTTACATCTACAAAACACAAAGGTGGAAACATAACACACCACCAATTCTTTCCTTTAGCTTCTCCTATAGATACTTTAAGAGCTTCATATTCTCCTGTAGGAAATACTATGTCTCCATATTGTTTAGTAGGAAATACTGCAGGACCTAAACTAACTTCAACAGAATAATCTTTCCCTCTTTCTTTTATTACATTTTCGGCTATTTCTTTTATCTTGTCCATATTTTGAATAATAATATTTCTTGTAATATCTATTTTATTTGATGTTGAAAGAAGTGGAGTCATTTCTTGTAAAATAGCATCTCTGACTTCTTTTTTTATATCTTGATCCTCATCAGAATCACTATTAGCTATAACGTGAAATCGAATTACACTTTTTGATAAACTTGTTTGAATTGCATCAGAATATTGTTTAGAATAATTAATAAATATCCCTGTAATAATTATTCCTAAAATTATAGAAGATAATAATATAAACTTTTCTCTTTTAATCCAATTTAATATTTTCATTTTTATTCCCCCTTTTGATTTATTTTTATTATTTCCATCTCAGTTTTTTTTATACAAAAAAACTATTTTATTTGCCCTATACGTCTAATATTTATACTAACATTAATATCAAATTTCATTTTTTCAAATACTTCATCCCAATTATCCTTAACTAATTCCCATTGTTTAGGGTCTTGTCTTTCTAATTCTTTCCCAATATTAATTACATCTGTATTATATTGCTTCTGTAATATATGAATTGAATTTTCAATTTCTTCTTTTATGCTTTTTTCTATTGCATCTTCAACTTTTTCAATTTCTTTATTATCTAATATATTTTCATCTAATATATATTCTTCTAATCTCCCCTCTGCCTCTACTAATACCCTACAAACAATATCTTCCTCTTCTTTATAAAAAGTAATTTTTGATTTTGAATTGGATACATGATATGCTATATAAAAATGTTTATAAGGAATGCTCACTTCTAATCTTTGATTATTTTTTTTAATCCAGAGCATGCCCCTTACCTCATATTCATCTAACCATCCTTTAAGTTCATAATCTTTAACAAGTGCTGCTCCTGCAATCTTTATATCTTTTTCTCCTATACTTAATTTAGGTATAATCGCTCCTTTATCTTCTTTAAAATCTTTTAAAAGATCTCCTAAGGTTCTTTGTTCAAACCTAGTATTTACTCCTTCATTATTTTCAAATAATTCTGATATATATATTCCTATTAATGGCTGCATATCTGCATTGGCCATAAGAGCTTCTTTTGCAGTTCCATCAACAGATACTACTGGTATACTCCTACTAAATTGATTATTTCTTTGTAAAATATCTAAAGTTTCTTTTAATAAAGTCTTATCTTTTAAAAGTTCTTTCCCTAATAATATCGCTTTTGTATGCCCAAAATAAGCGTTTTTATTAATACGTCCTTCTAAATTTTTATAAGTATTAATAAATGTAGGTCCTACGCTAGTTTTTACAAATCTTGGTTCATCACTAAGCCCCTGTTCTCCTACTACTTTTTGAAGATTGGGAATAGCAAAAGTCATTTCATATCTATTAATTTGTTTATTTAAACTTGGTTCGTCCTCTAATTCATTAAATATAAATTTATCTATACCAACAGCCACTATAAAGGCTCTTCTATCAATACTCATACTATCCCAACATCCTGTAAGCATACATAAAATAAATATTATAATAAATACAAGTATTTTATTTTTTCTCAATAGTTTCACCTAACTTTCTTATCTTAGCAACTATTATAAGAATAAGTGGTATGGGGAATAAAAATGAAATTCTAAAATAATTTTTCATAATATTTATTGAATCTAAAGTTTCTGCAATATTATCAGGAATAAGAGCTATAAGATATATAATAGGTATCATAGGAAAAACTAAAAATTTATGTTCTTCTACTTCCATAATTCTTGTAATAATAAAACTTACAAAATATAATCCTGCACTTATTAAAGAAAATACAGAAGTAATCCAAAAAATCATCATTAATGCGTCTTGCCTTTCTAAAAAAGCTCCGGGAATTTCTATCACTTGCATTAATCCTATTACCGGCCATATTTGCTCTTTAGTTTCTATAGAGCCAAAAACTCCTAAAGTAACAATAACTAAAATAACATTTATAAAACCAACCATTCCAATTACTTTAAAGGCTGACTTTTTTAAACCTTTAGGATTTTTTACAAGAGGAGCAACCATTAAAAGAAATTCTATATATGAAAATGTAAATCCTAAATCATAACTTCCTTTTAATAATTTAGACAAGGGGGTTGTAAGAATCGGTTTGAGATTTCTAAAATCTGTAACTGGTAAAACAAACAATAAAATAGATATTATGGGTATAAATATAACAAAAAAAAGAATCTCTCCAAGTCTTCCTCTAGCTTCATATCCTTGTCTTACAAGATAAGCAGATACAAACAACATAGAAATCATGATAACTTCTATGGGGGTTCTTGGAAGAAGAATTTGTTTTACTAACTCTCCAAAAATCCTTAACTCCATAGCTGTATTAAAACATATTTTTATAAAAAGAAATAAACTAAGGATTATCCCTACGGGTTTTGATAAAATCTTTGAAGAAAATTCTACAAAGGTATCTTTAGGAAAACGACTAGCTAAATATGTAATAATCCAACTATAAAAAAGAGCTAAAAATGTTGATAATATTACTATTATCCACCCATCTTGATTAGCAAATTCTGCTGCTCTTCTAGGTAAAATAAGTACTGCTGTACTAAATAAATCCAAAAAGAGTAGAATTTCTAATTGTCTCATGGAAATTTTATTATTTTGAGAAAACATAATGTGATTCTACTCCCCTTTTTTATTTTTTATTTTTAATCTTATTTTTTCATTCGGTCTTGCAAAAATTGGTCTTTTATTTATCATAAATATTGGCAATCTAAATATAGAATCTTTTAAATCATAATAATTATTTATTACAGAAGATACGTAAGGAAACATATAAGGAATACCAAAACTTTTTAATGAAACAAGATGAATAAGTACAACAAGCCCTCCTAATAAAAATCCATATAACCCAAGAACTGCAGAAAAGGCAATAATAAGATATTTTATAAGTCTAAAGCCTACTGTTAAAGAATCATCTGGTATAGCAAAACTAGAAATAGCTGTAACTGATACAATAATAACCACTATAGGACTTACTATTTTAGCTTCAACTGCTGCTTGCCCTATAATAATACCTCCTACAATACCAATGGTATTACCTATAGGCCCTGGAAGCCTTATTCCAGCTTCTCTAAGAAGTTCAAAAGCTAATTCCATTAAAACTACTTCTACGACTGAGGGAAAAGGAACTGCTTCTCTTGAAGCAGCTATAGCCATAGTAAGAGGAGTAGGTATCATAGATGGGTGATAATCAGTTAAAGCTATATAAAACCCCGGTATTGCTGCTGAAAAAATTGCAGCTATATAGCGTATAAATCTTGTAAAACTCATAATACTCCATCTTTGATAATAATCTTCTGAAGATTTAAAAAAACTATTTATAGTAGTTGGTATTAAAAGTACAAAAGGACTATTATCAACAATAATAGCAATTCTTCCTTCTAATATTGCAGAAGAAGCTTTATCCGGTCTTTGAGTTCCTTGGATTTGAGGAAAAGGACTTTTCCAATTATCTTCTATTAATTGTTCTATATTTCCACTATCTAGTATTCCATCTATCTTAAAATTATTTAATCTCTTTTCCACTTCTTCTAATATATCTTTTCTAACAATATCTTCTATATACATAAGTGCAATATCTGTTCTACTTCTATTTCCTATTCGAAGTTGTTTAACTTTAAGTTTTGTATCTCTTATTCTTCTTCTAATTAAAACTGTATTCATCCTAAGTGCTTCGCTAAATGCTTCCTTAGGACCTCTTACAACAACTTCTGAATCTGGATTTTGAATTCCCCTATTAGGCCATCCTTTAGTTCCAATTACTATAACCTTTGCATATCCATCTATAAGTAATATAGTATCCCCTGATAAAACAGCAAGAACTGCTTCATCTAAGGTTTCTACTTCTTTTACATCCGCAGTTGCTATCCCTCCATCTCTAATAAATTCATATATAGATGATTTTATTTTATCCATACTAGGTGATACACTTCTAACTTGTAATATTAACTGTTCTAATAAGGATTCCTCTATAACCCTTCTATCAATCATTAAATCAATATATCCAATAAACATATTTAATTCTTTGTTAATTCCTATGGGAAATTTCCTTTTTACAAAATCTCCACAATCCTTAAAAAGTATTTCTAAATTCTTTATATTTTCGTCTAAATTCTTTGAAAGAGGAATAGTAACTTTATTATCTTCATCATGAAATTCATCTTCCCATTTTAATTTATTAAACCAATTTTTAATTTTTTTCATTTTTTGCCTCCTATTCAAAGTAATATCTTAATTAATATAAAAACTCCTATTCCTCCTATAATATATGTAATCCCAATTATTTTAGCTAATTTAGATTCTTTTAATTTTTTTTTTTGACTCTAGAACCTTTGAATCATTAAAAAAAGTAAATAATCCAATAATAATTATTAGTATCATTGTCCACAAGGAATAAATACTCATAATTTTTTTTAATATCCAATACATACTTTATCTCCTTATTTCTTTTAATTTCATTTTCTGTATTTTTTTTAATTTTATTCATAAAAAAACACCTACAGGAAAATTCCTGTAGGTGTTTAATTATTTGTTCCTGATCTTATAAACTTAATAACTGCTTGTTCTTGGTTTTTAATATGTTTTATAGCTACTTCTTCTGCTAATTTTTCATCTCTATTTTTAATAGATTTTAAAATTTCTTCATGTTCTTCTTGAATAATTCTAAAATTATCAAAACTTTTTAAATATGCTACCCTATATCTATGAATCTGTTCTCTTAAATTGTTTACTATTTGAATAAGTTTTTCATTTTTAGTAGATTTAAAAATAATATCATGGAATTCCACATCTTTTTCTATCATTCCATTAATATCTTCTTTGTCTGCTGCATCAGCAAAACCTTTCATAGCTTTTTCTAGTTCTTGTAAATTTTCTTTGCTCATCTTACTGCAAGCAAGTTTTACAGCTAAGGCTTCTAAAGCACCTCTAACTTCTAATACATCTTGTATATCCTTTTCGGTGATTTCTGCAACCTGGGCGCCTTTTCTTGGAATCATTACAACAAAACCTTCTAATTCTAGCTTTCTTATAGCTTCTCTAACAGGAGTTCTACTAACTCCCATTTTTTCTGCTAATTGCTTTTCCATAAGCCTTTCCCCAGGTTTTAAATCACCAGATAAAATAGCTTTTCTAAGTGTATTAAATACTACATCCCTAAGTGGAAGATATTCATTTAAATTAACGTTTAACATATCTTTATCCATGCTAACCTCTCCTGTTAAATATTGTTGTCACAAAAACATTTTTAAGATTATGATGAAGTTTAAATTCTTTGGCTAAATTTTGAGCTTCCTTTTTAGTCTTAAAAAGCCCAAACACTGAAGGGCCACTACCACTCATTAATGCTCCCATAGCGCCATATTCTATCATAGTTTTTTTAATATCATTAATAATAGGATATTTTTTTATAGTTACACTTTCTAATACATTCCCAAGATTATTTGATATATTATATAAATCTTTATTTTTAATTGCTTGTATCATCTTTTTAGTATCTGGATGAGAGGATAATTTTTCTAAATTTAAATTTTTGTACACATAAGCTGTTGATACACTAATAGGTGGTTTTGCAATAACTACATAGCAAAAAGGCATGGGAGGAAGTTTTGTTAATTTTTCTCCTATCCCTTCAGCTAAAACTGTACCTCTTAGAATGCAATAGGGAATATCTGCTCCTAGTTTAACTCCTAAATCCATTAATTCTTTTTTTGAAAGTTTTAAATTAAATAGTTTATTAATTCCTACAAAAACTGCAGCTGCATCCGAACTACCTCCTGCAAGGCCTGCTGCAATTGGTATCCTTTTTTTTAGTTCAATTAAAATACCTTCTTTTATACCATAGGTTTTAACCATTTCTTTAGCTGCCTTATACGCAAGATTTCTTTCATCCTCTGGAAGCCATTTAAAATCTGTTTTTAAAATAATTCCTGGAGCTTTCATTTTTCTAATAGTAACATGATCACACAAATTTACAGTTTGCATAATCATTTCTACATCATGATATCCGTCTTCTCTTTTCCCTATTACATCAAGAGTTAAATTTATTTTTGCTCTAGCTTTTAATTCTATCTTATGCATAGCATCCATTTTATCATTCCACTCTATAATTTGTATACTTAATATTATATACAATAATTTAAATATAAGTCAAATAAAAAAGCTTGCAAAGCAAGCTTTAACCTGTTACTACTTTTTTAATTATAAGAAGTTTCTGCCCTGGATATATATTATCAGGGTCTTCTATATCATTAATAGATACCAATTCTTCTATAGTAGAATTATATTTTTTTGCAATTTTCCATAAAGTATCTCCATCTTGCACCATATAAATTATTAAACTAGGCATATTAATAAATGTATTAGGGTCTATATCTTCTTCTGTCATATCTGTAATAATATCTGTTTCTTGTTCATCTATAATTTCAAAATCTATTCCTAGAATTATTTTAATTTCTACATCCTTTTTAGAAATAAGATTACATAAAATATCATCTATATCAAATTGTATTTCTACTTTTTTATCTATATTACTTTTTTCAGCCTCTAAACTTTGATTAAACGGTATAATAGTTTCATAATTACATATTGGCTCTTCATTATCTTGTGTAATATATACTAATTCTATTTCAAAAACTCCTTCTAAGAATATTTTATTTTCCATTAATTTAATTTCTTCTATATTAGGCTTTACTTTAACATTATATATATAATCAATATCTAAAGCATCTGAATCTAGACTTATATTCTCATTTAACAAAATATTTTCTCTATTTTTATTAAGTATTTTTTTATATAAAAGTTTTTTCTTTTCTAACTTAATATTTTTCCCTGGACAATAAGCATCATCTATAATTTGAACTTCTTCCATAGAAATTGCCTTAGCATTAACAAGTAACACTACTTCTACATCTAGTATTCTTTCTTCTCCATCTAAATCTGGTCGTACTTGAATATATTCATTTATCATTTTTATATCAATATTACAAAACATTCCTTCTTTTGCTCCTGGACATTCTATAGTTCCATTAAAAGGTATTTGATGTTCCATATAATCCATTTGATTTTCCGTCATGGACCCTGCGTAAAGAGTTTTTATATTTAAGTCTCCTTTTAAACTAATTACTCCATTGCCTACTTTAAATTCCTTATTGCAAAGTTTTATATCTGTATTTAATATTTCATGTATATTAGGTTTACCTGTTGGAACCGATAATTCATCTTTTATTATCATTTTATCTTGATTCGCTGCTATTGTTCTATAAAAATCAAAAGATTTTTTTTGTATTTGAATAGGAAGTGAACTATTAACTCCTACTATAATTTCATTTTCTATTTTTTCTGCTACCTTAGCTTCAATTTCAACTAATGCCTTTATAGTTAATTTTCTGGAATTTATTAACATAAAATCTAAATGTTCTAGATTATGCTCTAGAGTATAAGTCATTTCTTTTTTTATCCCATCCATGTTAATAAAATCATCTAAGGGTAAACTTACCACCATACTATGTACTAATCTATCAGAGCCTTCTGCAGCATAAAGTATGCATACTTTAACTTCTCCTCTGTAATTTAGTCTATCTGTAAAAATTTCCACCTGTTCTAGATTTACCTTACCATCCAGTTGTAAAACTTTTACTATATCTGGCTTTACATCAGGAACTATAATATCTTCTTCCACAATCACCTGAACCTTTTCCTTGCATACTTGTTGGTCAAATTCTATACTGTCTTTTATAAATTCTAATGCCATAAATTTCCCTCCTTAAATTCCCTCCTCAGGACCTTTGTCTATATAAAATGTATGATAAATACTAAGTAATTTATGACAAAAAAATAAAAAAAAAGAACAAATCAAATTAATTGATTTGCCCTTAATCATTATCTTTATAAAACGAAAGCTCTACTGTTTTAGTAAGTATATCTGTATAGCTATAAGAAATCGTCCTAAAAGTGTCTTCAAAAGCATTTTTTACTTTAACCACAAATACACTAGGATAAGCGTCTTCTAGTATTCCTTCATTGATAATAATTTTTCGTCTTCCTTTATTAGTCTTAAGTTTTACCCTAGTACCTACGTACTCTTGAATATTTTTTCTAATTTTAGAAAGATCTTGACTTACCATCACTAATATCACCTCATCCTACGTCACTTTGCTCAGTATAACATAAATAAGATGAAATGTCAATAAATTTTAGATTATATCAAATTCTTTTAATGGATGTCAATATATATTTAAAAAAATTATAAACTTAAAACTTTCAAAAAACTACAAAAAATCTGGAGCTCCTTCTCTATATTTCCCCCTAGTTTGAAAACCTCCTATTCCTTTTATTCCTGTTATTGTATTTTCTATTGCTTCGTTTATAGAAAGAACATTTTCTACAGATGTATACGCTATTTTTTCACATATAAATACAGGATCTAAGGCATGAATCATTATTCTATTAGGAGAACTTGCAAAATTAGCTCCTGCTTCAATCAATGCTTCATAATTTGATTGGCAAGCTCCTGCAAAAATTACTAACTCATCCATATTCGATTTGTATTCCCTTGCTTTTTTCACAGCTTCCACAAAATATTTAGAATTCTTATAATTATCCATATTATTATAGTCTTTTGTTCCTTTAGATATAGCATCATGTCCTGTTATTACCAATATATCCGGTTTATATTTTTTAAGTAGAGATAAGACTTCTTTAGGATGTTCTTTTTCTTCTATGTTTTTACCAATAACATCAATCTCTAGTTTGCGATAATATTTTAAGCAAATTTTTAAATACTCTAAATCTCCATCTAAATGAAGAACCTTTCCAGGCCTTTTTAATACAGATTCTGCCATAGCACTCCTTTGTCTTTCTCCTTGTAATCTTTTTTTTAATATATTTTTTGTAGTTTTTTCCACTTTCATTAAATTTAATTTATCATAATAAAAAAATCCACCATAATCTATCTTTTGTAAATCTTCTAAAGGAGCATCAGCTAATACCCTATAATTTATTCCTACTAGTTTTGCCATACCATAAGGATTTATTTCAATTATACGAAAATATAAATCTCCTCTATAAGATTTTCGAACTACAATATCTCCTACATTTAACATATGGATTCTCCTTCCAAAACCTTCTAATCCATATTATGTAATAAATCCTTATTGTGATAAAAAAACAGGCAAATTAATATGCCTGTTTTTAATTATTGTATGCAGTTTTTAACCATATAGGAGTAATTAAAGTTGTTATAATAACCATAAGAATTACTGGAGCAAAAAAAGCCTTTGGCATAAGCCCTACCATAGAACCTTTATTAGCAACAATAAGGGCGACTTCTCCCCTTGATATCATTCCAACGCCTATTCTATAAGATTCTTTAGTTGTATATCCACATATCTTAGCTCCTATCCCACATCCGATAATCTTACTAATTATAGCAATTATAACTAGTAAAACTGTAAATAAAATAATTTCCCCATTCATACCCATAACAGAAGTCTTAATTCCTATGCTTGCAAAGAATATAGGGGATAAAAGCATATAAGACATTATCTCTACTCTTCTTTCTATATAATGAGCTTGAACAGTATTACAAAGAATTAATCCTGCTATGTATGCTCCCGTAATATCTGCTACTCCAAATTCTTCTGCTACAAAAGATAAAATTAAGCAAAATGCAAAACTAAATATAGGAATTCTTCTTTTCTTACCTTCTTGCTTACTAAGCCATTGAAAAAAGTAATAAAATAATATTCCTGCTATTACAGCTAAAGCAAAAAATGCGGCAATTTTAAGAAGTACAAAACCAATACTAGGAGCATTAGGACTTGCTGAACTAGTAACTAATGTTAAAATAATAACACCTAAAATATCATCTATAACCGCAGCTCCTAATATAGCTGTCCCTGACTTAGTTTTTAGTTTTCCCATCTCTTGTAATGTTTCAACAGTAATACTAACTGATGTAGCTGTTAAAACTACACCTATAAAAATATTTTCTAATAAATTTTTATTAAAAAACTCAGATACTAACATCCCACCAAGTAAAGGTACAAAAACCCCTATAACAGCAATAACTAAAGAAGCTTTTCCGCATTTTTTTAATTCTTTTAAATCAGTTTCAAGACCAGCTGAAAACATAAGAACTATAACCCCTAATTCAGCAACCAACTCTAAAAACTCTGTTTCTTGAATAATATTAATTCCTGCAGGTCCTAATAATAATCCGGCTATAAGAGCACCTAAAACTTGTGGCATACTAAATCTTTTTGTAATTAATCCAAATACTTTTGTAAAAATTAAAATAATGGCTATATCTAACATAAAATGAGTAGACATGATGTCACCTCGCAAATCAATAAAATATCTATTTTTACTACATATTATATGTAGTTATTTTTATATAAATTTCTTAACTTAATTAGTTTAACACACTATTTAATTTTTTCAAGATACTTAAATAAAATAGAGGAACGATATTTATAAATCGTTCCACTTATTTTATATATTATTTATTTTTTCCATTACTTCTTTGGTTAAATTTGATAATTTTTCATTAGCATCTACTTCATCTTTTCCTTTAACTCCAAAATAAAATTTAACTTTAGGTTCTGTCCCTGAAGGTCTTACACAAACCCAAGAATTATTTTCTAAAACAAAATATAATACATTTGATTTTGGGAATCCACTTAATCCTTTTTCATAATCTCTTACTTCTAATACTTTATTTCCTGCAAATTCTTTTGGAGGATTATTTCTTAAATATGACATTATTTCTTTAATTTTTTCTAATCCCTCTATTCCTTTTAAAGTAATAAATTCTAAGGTTTCTTTATAATAACCATATTTTTTATATAATTCTTGTAAACCTTCATATAAGGTCATTCCCTTATTTTTATAAACAGCGGCTAATTCACATATTAACATTGAAGCAACTACTCCGTCTTTATCTCTAGTATACGTTCCTGCTAAATATCCATAACTTTCTTCAAATCCAAAAAGATACTCATATTTCCCATTTTGTTTAAATTGTTTAATTTTTTCTCCTATAAATTTAAATCCTGTTAAAACTTCTATTAATTCTATATTGTATTCCTTAGTAATGGCTCTTGCCATTTCAGTAGTAACTATTGTTTTTACTAAAGCACCATTTTTAGGTAAAACTCCCTTTTCTTTTTTAGCTGATAATATGTATTCTGATAGAAGTACCCCTGTCATATTTCCTGTTAAAACAACATATTCTCCTTTTTCATTTTTTACTAATACTCCTACTCTATCTGCATCGGGATCTGTTCCTATTATTATATCTGCATTCTTTTCTTTTGCTAATTTAATTGCTAATTCAAAAGCTTTAGGGTCTTCTGGGTTGGGATAAGATACGGTACTAAAATTGGGGTCTGGATTTTCTTGTTCTGGAACAACTATTACATTTTTAAATCCTATTTCTTTTAAAACTCTTCTAACCGGTTTATTTCCTGTACCATGTAAGGGAGTATATACAATAGTAAAATTATCAGCTACTTTTTTAATTATATCTCCATTTATACTTTGTTTTTTTACTTCTTGTATATATGCATCATTGACCTCTTTTCCTATTATATTAAAAAGACCTTCTTTTATTGCCTTATCTTTATTAGCTATTTTCACTTGTTTAAAATCTTCTATTTTATTAACTTCAGTAATAATTTCTTTATCTAGTGGTGGTGAAACTTGAGCACCATCAGACCAGTATACCTTATATCCATTATACTCTGGTGGATTATGACTTGCTGTAATAACAATTCCTGCTATGCAATTTAAATATCTAACTGCAAAAGAAAGTTCTGGAGTAGGTGTTAACTCTTCAAATACATAAGCTTTTATGCCATTACCATTTAAAACTAAAGCAGCTTCATGGGCAAATTCTTTAGAACGATTTCTTGAATCATACGCTATAACCACACTTTTTTCTCTTTCTTCACTTTTATTTTTTAAAATATAATTTGCAAGCCCTTGAGTTGCTTTTCTAACAGTATATTTATTTATGCGATTTGTCCCAGCACCTATTATTCCTCTTAATCCTCCAGTTCCAAATTCTAAGTCTTTATAAAATCTTTCTTGTATTTCTTTTTCTTCTATACCTTTTAATTCTTCTTTAGTTTCTTCATCAAAATAATCATCTTCTAACCACTGATTGTATCTTTTTATAAAATCCATTATACTCCCTCCTATAATACTTTTTAATAATATAATTTAATTTATTAAGACATTTTTGTCAATTTTAATTTTTTTAAAATTATTCTAAATTTTGCATCTCTGATATTTTCTGTAATGTAAATATAAAGTTTCTTTTTTTCTGATTTTCTTCTATATTAATTGATATACTTAAGGGATTATATTCTTCTTTTTTTATGGTAATTTTATGTTCTCCATAAGATAAATCTATTTCTATAGGAGAAATACCCATAAACATGTCATCTATATAAACATCTGCCCCTTCTGGATTAGTATTAATTGATACCTCAGCTGTCTTAGGGATATCCTCTTTTTCAAGTTCCACATTAATTACTATGCTATCTTGATCTAATGTTATATCTTTATTCCAATCCTTATATCCTTCTTTTTGCACTACAACATGATATTGCCCATATTCTAATAAAATTGACTGTTCTCCAGGATATTCTACATCATCAATAAATACCTTATAATCTGATACATTATTTGCTTTTACTATAAGATTTCCAACTTTCTTTTTCATATTGTCTAAACTAATTTCTAAAGTTTGCATATAATCTAATTGTATATTTTCTACTAAAGGCTCATAATTATCTTTTTTTATAACTATTTTATGGGAACCTTCAGTAATAGGAATATCTTTTACTTCTTTTATAGCCATATAAATATTATTATCTATTTCTACTGTCCCTTCATCTGTATCAGAAGAAATAACACTAATATATCCATGAGATTTATCAACATTTAAAAACCATACTTTATCTTTATATCCCCTTAAAGTAATTTCATCTACAGGTAATATTTTATCTAATGAAATATTTTCACCTCTATATATTGAAATTAAATTATCAGTATATTCATATAAGTCATTTCCTATTTGTATAGTATTATTTTCTAAATTTATTTTTACATCTGTAACTGTTTTTTTCTCCCAAGCTTCTCCACTAATTCTGAGAAACTCTGCTTCCATATTTGTCTTGTTATATTTAGTTTTTATAATATCGCCTACTTGAAATTCTTTTAAACTCATGGCATTTCCATAGACATCTTTCATTTCTGTTCCTATTTCTATTTTAAGAATTATTTCTTGTTCATCTTCTACATTAAGAACTGTAATAGAATTATCTTCTGGCGGCTTTATCACTAACCCTATTATTTCTTCTTTTTCTTCTTTTAATTCTTCTAATTCTTCCTTTGTCTCATCTTCTAAAGAAGTTTTATCTTCTAAAATAGTATCTTCATTTTTAACATTATTATCTTCTTTTGTAATAGCAGAAAAAAGTATAACGAACATAAGAATTAATATTAATATTCCTCCTAAACCTGTCAAAAAGATGAATCGAACAAAATTTGACTGGCTTTTTGCACTATTTCTTTTACTCATTTTACCCCTCTTCCCAATATATTTTTAAGAAACATATTTATTATACACTAATAAATATATAAAAAAAAGAAACCTTTATTATAGGCTTCCTTCTTATAAGTTCTCTATATAATCTACAAAATTTAATACATTTCTTTTTTGTTTTATAATAAGCTCTAATTTTTTAATAAAAATTTGAGGTACCCAACTTTTTTTAAAATTATAATATCCACTACATATTTTAAAAAAATCATGGGGAAAAATCAAAAGACTAATTAAAAGATTTTTTTCTTCTTCTATGTCTATTTTTTTATTATATAATAAAAGTAATTCATGAGCTAATTTTATATCCCATTCATGCCTTTTCATAATTTTTTTTAAAATATAAACTAAATCATAAATAGGAAATCCATATTTGCAATTTTCAAAATGAGTTACATATAAATTTTCATCAGAAGATATAATTAAATTATGGTATGTATAATGATTATGATAAAAATACTTACCCTTATCTATCTTTTTTACTAAATTATTATAATTAGATTTATTAAACCATTCTAATGCTCTATATGAAAGTTCTTCATACTCTTTATAATTTTTTAAAAATAATATATCAAAATCGCTTAAATGACTTTGTCTATTAATCTTTTTTTTAATTTTAGAAATTTCTCCTATTCTTTTTTCAAAAACTGATCTTAAATTTTTATTATAATATTTAATGCTACTACCTTCTATAGGCTCTAAACCTTTTGATACTTTATGCATTTCTCCTAAAGTTAAAAAAGCTTTTTTTATATCATACAAGTTATTAAAATCACATTCTCTACCATCTATCCATTCCGTCATAGTATATACTATTCCTTTATAAATATAATATGGAGTATTTTTATCAGAAACATGATATCTATCAATATATTTAAACCCATTTTTATATAAATGCTCTTTTATACTGTATTCAAAAAGAAGCTTAGAAATTTCTTTATCTATTGGTTTAATAAGTTTTACTCCTTTATCTGTTTCGCATATAAAAGAGCTGCGAAAAGGTACATATTTTTTTAACTTACATCCAAATCCTTTTAAAATTTCTGGATTTAATTCTTTCAAATTATCACCTCCACTTCATTTTGAATTTAACTTTTAAGAAATTCTATATATATATTTATGAAAACATCAAAAGAAATATGAGGACATGAATTTAAGATTTTTATCTTATTTACAATTTGTTCATAAATTATTCATAACTACAAATTATACTAAATATAATTATGAATCCCTAAAGGAGTGTGCTTATGATAGAGGTTTTAAACCTTTCAAAATCCTATGGGCCCATAGATGCCGTTAAAGATATTAGTTTTTCCCTTAAAAAAGGAGAAATTTTGGGCTTTTTAGGACCTAATGGAGCGGGAAAATCAACTACAATGAATATGTTATGTGGTCTTTTAGTTCCTGATAAAGGTAAAATAAAAATTAATGACATAGATTTACTAGAGTATCCTAAAAAAGCAAAAAGACATATAGGTTATCTTCCAGAAATTCCACCTTTATATCCTGAAATGACTGTAATAGAATATCTTTTATTTTGTTGTGAATTAAAAAAGATATCTAAGAATAAACAAGATGAAGTTATAAGGGTTATGAAATTATCTGGAACTTATGATGTAAAAAATAGACTTATTAAAAATCTTTCAAAAGGATATAAACAAAGATTAGGAATTGCTAGTGCCTTAATAGGAGATCCTGACGTTCTTATATTTGATGAACCAACGGTAGGTCTTGACCCTAACCAAATAAGAGAAATTAGAAATATGATAAAATCTTTATCTAAAAATCATTCAATTATATTAAGCTCTCATATTTTGCCAGAAGTTAATGCCCTTTGTGATAGAATTATTATTATGAATAAAGGAGAAATTTCTGCTATAGACACTCCTAAAAATTTATCCCTATCCCTTCAAAATGTTTCTCAACTTTTAGTTGAAATTGAAGGACCTAAAGAAGATGTACTATATACTCTTTCTTCTATTAAGGGAGTTTTATCAGTAGAAATAGTCGAAACTATAAATGATAAATTATATACATATAAAATTGAAGGAAAAAAAGATATTGATGTTCGTCGTCCTATTTTTTATGCCTTAGCTGATGCAAAAATGCCTATTTTAAAAATGGAAGTTAAAAATATGAGTTTAGAAGATGTATTTCTTAAAATTACTTTAAATGAAAATAATAAAGGAGGGCATACTTTTGTGGATAATATGTAAACGAGAATTAAAAGGATATTTTTATTCTCCTCAAGCTTATATATTAATGGGATTTTTCCTTGTTTTAACTGGTTTTTTATTTAGTGATTTTATTATAAGATCCAATGACCCTAGTATTCAATATGCCATGTCTAGTTGGCCTATTATTCTTTTATTTATAGCCCCTATTTTAACTATGAAACTTTTTACAGAAGAAAGAAAATATGGAACTGAAAAATTAATATTTTCATCCCCCATTTCTGTTTATGAAATAGTTTTAGGAAAATTTCTAAGTGTATGTTTAGTTTATTTATCTACATTAATTTTTACCTTTGTTAATGTAATAATTGTTTTTATAATAGGAAAACCAGACATGGGAATAATCTTTTCTTCTTATGTAGGAAATATTCTGCTTGGTTTTAGTTTTCTATCCGTTGGGGTATTTGCTTCTTCTCTAACAGAAAATCAAATTATTGCTGGAGTTATAAGTTTTGGATTACTGCTGTTTTTTTGGCTTTCTGATCTTTTACAAGGAATGTTTAGTGGTATTTCCCAAAACCTTATTAAAATTCTTAGCCTTTTTACTCCTTATTCTGCTTTTCAAAAGGGAATTATTTCTTTATCAGGAGTTATTTATTATCTAAGTTTTACAGGAATATTTTTATTTTTAACTATTAGAGTAATTAAAAGCCGTTGGCTTCAATAGGAGGCTGTTATGAATAAAAATAAATTAAAGAAAAATATAAAATATGGAACTAATTCCATTATATTTACTTCAGCTGTAATAGGAGTTGTAATTCTTATTAATTTAATGCTTAGTTCTCTTCCTTTTAAATTGGACTTAACTCATGGGAAATTGTATACTCTTTCAGATGAAGGAAAAGATGCTCTTAAACATATAGATGAAGAAATTGAAATATTATTTTTTGCTGACCCTTCTGATAATATTTCTTTAGATATACAAGAACTTTACAAAAATATGAAAGAAATAAATAATAAAATTTCCCTGGAAATAATCAATCCTATGAAAAATCCAAGCCTTGTAAATGAATATCAAATAAATTCTATGTATACTTCTGTAGTATCTTCTAGTAAAAGATCTATACAAGTTCCTTCTTATGACCTTATAAGAATTAATTATGAAACTGGTGAACAATATTTTGATGGCGAAGCTGCTCTTATACAAGCTATATTAGATGTAAGTGATGAAGATCAAAATAAAATTTATATTATAGAAGGACATGGAGAATTTCAAAAAGATGTTGAGTTATCCCTTCTTAGTTCTTTTTTAGAACAAAAAGGAGTTTTAGTAGATACTTATTCTTTACCTAGTCAAAATGAAATTCCTGAAGATGCTGATATTATTTATATTTTAGGTCCTCAATTTGACTATACTAAAGAAGAAATAAATACAATAAAAAATTATCTTGATAATGGTGGTAAAGTATTTCTAGCTTTTGATAGTTTCGGAGAAAATAATCTTCCTAACCTTAAAGAACTATCTAGCAGCTATGGTATTAATGTAAAAGATAATATTTTAACAGATGATAAAAGTAACTATTCTGGAGATGAACAAACCTTAATTCCTCTATATTCTTCTCACAGTATTGTAGAAAGGCTAAATGAAGATAATATTGCAACAATTATCCCTAGGGCTTTAGAACTTTCTATAGAAGAAAAAGAGGGTATAACCAATGAAGTGGTTCTTAAAACCTCTGATGATCTGCCAATAGCTGTTACTGCTGAAAAAGATTTAGATAATAATAAAAAAATGCAACTTTTAGTAATTGGTAATGTATTTTTTGCTCATAACGAAGTTATTAGCTTAGCTGGAAACAGTGAAATATTTTTAGGAAGTCTTAAATGGTTTGATAATGATGCTTATATACTAAATATTCCTCCAAAAACTTATACACCAGAACCGATTGTTTTAGTAGGCAATCAAGGTATTTTAATATTTATAGTATCAGTTATATTAATTCCTCTTTCTGTATTTTTATTAGGTGGACTAATATACTTTAGGAGGAGAACTTTATGAAAAAGATTCTGCCGACTATTTTAGCTATTATTATGTTTATAGGAGTTTTTATTTATTATAAAAATTTTCAACAAAAAATGGCTTCTAATAATACCGATATTTTACTTTGGGAAGAAGACCAAAATAAAATAGTTTCTATTGATATACTAAATGAAGATGAAAAAATAAGTATAAAAAGAAATGGAGCTAACTGGGATATAGTATATCCTATTAATTATCCTGCCAATGATTTTTTAATAACTAATATAATATCTACATTTTCTTTCCCTACAGCTAATGAATTAGTAGAAGAAAATCCTAAGGATCTATCTATTTATGGATTAGACTCTCCAATTAAAAGTATTACTTTAACTAATGATGAAAATATATCTAATACTTTAAGTTTTGGTAATATTGCCCCTTTTTCTAAAGGATATTATATACTTTATGATAATAAAGTTTATACGGCTTCTTCTTCCCTTTTAGATAATATTCCTTTTGATGTTAATTCATTAAGAGATAAAAAACTGTTTTCTTTTAATGAAGAATATGTAAAAAAAGTTGTAATACAATCTAAAGATTCTACTTTAACCTTAAGTGAAGAAGAAAATCTAACTCCTTTTATATCTTCTTTAAGTAGTAAAATCATAAAAGAATTTATAAGTGATAATGCCAATGATGAAATTTTAGAACAATATGGATTAAAAGAACCAAATGAAATTATAACTATATATTTAGATGATCAAGATGATTCTATATTAACTCTTTATGTTGGAAATGTAGAAGAAGATATAGCTTATGTTACTAAAGATAAAAAATTTATTTATAAAATAGATTCAACCTCCCTTTTTATTGAAGATAAATCTGAATAAAATATTAAAGTCGAAACTTAAAGTTTCGACTTTAATATTGATAAAAGAATGTCTTTTTTATTCAATTTAGGATTTTCTATAACTAATTTCAAAAGGTAATCTAAGGTTTTACCTATTTTCTTACCCTCTTTTATTCCTATTTTAATTAAGTCTCCTCCATTTACTGCTAAGTCCTTTAAATTAAAACACTCATTATTTTCTTTTATCTCTTTATATATCCTTTGTATATTTTTTATCCTTTCTTCTTTTTCTTTATAAAACTTCGGATTTTGGGCTTTAGCATCTGCTAATTGTACTTTTAATAAATCTAAAAATACTTCTTCCCCTATCTTATATAAAAATTCTTTTACAGATTTTTTATCTTCTTCTATTTTTTCATCATGATATTCTACTAACTTTAATATATGATTCATACTTTTTTTATCAAATCTTAATCTTCTCATAATTTCTCTAGATATTTTCACACTTTTATCTACATGTCCATAAAAATGATCTATACCATTTTCATCTGTAGTTTTACTTTCAGGTTTTCCTATATCATGAAAAAACATAGCCCATTTAAGTTTTAGATCTTTATCCACAGCTTTTATAGCTTTTAAAGTATGAATTCCCACATTATCCACATGATGAGGATGATTTTGCTCTGTTTTAAAACATTGATCCATTTCTTTAAGTATATAATTTGAAATTTTTGTATTATATAGCATAATAAATTTTTCAACATAATCAGATAAAAGTATTTTATCTAATTCCTCTTTTATTCTTTCAGCACTAATATAAGATATAAGATGGGCATTTTTCTTTATAGCTTCTAGGGTCTTATCTTCTATCTTAAAGTTAAGTTGAGATGAAAATCTAATTCCTCTAAGCATCCTTAAAGCATCTTCTTCAAATCTTTTATCAGGATTTCCTACACATCTAATTATTCCTCTTTTAATATCCTCTATCCCTCCCATAGGGTCTATAAATCCATCTTTAGGATGATAGACTATGGCATTCATAGTGAAATCTCTTCTAGATAAATCTGCTTCTAAATGATTAGTAAATATAACTTCTTTAGGTCTTCTATAATCTTCATATATTCCTTCTATGCGATAAGTTGTTATTTCAAAATGTTTTTTATTTAAAATAACTGTCACTGTTCCATGAGCAATGCCTGTATCATAAGTTCTATTAAATATATTTTTAACTTCATCAGGTTTTGCTGATGTAGTTATATCCCAATCATGTGGCGTCCTTCCCATTAAAATATCCCTAACGCAGCCACCCACTATATATCCTTCATAGCCATTCTCATTTAATTTTTCTATTATTTCTTCAACTTCCTTTGGAATACTTATTTTTTCTAACATTTTTTCCCTCCATAAATCTTGTTTAAGATTATATTATCTTAGTTTGTCACATTTTAAAAGAACCATGAATAAATTTATAAAATTAATTTAAACTATTAAAGAAAGGAGGTTTTTATATGGATAAAACTGTAGTAGCTCTATTTAATAATCGACTTGATGCAGAAAATGCGGCTTACGAATTAAGAAATCAAAATCTTCGTATGGATGATATATCTATAGCTGCTAAACAAGATTTTAAAGAAGAATCTGACGAATTAGTAAATGATAATATATCTGATGGAATTACTACGGGAAGTGTACTTGGTGGACTGGCTGGACTTTTAATTGGAGCTGGAACTTTTGCTATTCCTGGCCTTGGAGTTTTAGTAGCTGCAGGACCCCTAGCAGGGCTTTTATCTGGAGCTATAACTGGTGGAATTGTAGGAGGACTTATTGATCTTGGTATTCCTGAAAGCTCTAGTACAAAATATGAAGAAAAAATAAAGGAAGGTAAAGTTTTACTTACTACTAAAGCTAGGGAAGAAACTGTTGATGCAGTAGTTGATACCCTTAAAAATTTTGGTGGTGAGGATATAGAAGTACATTAAAACAACCACCTTTTGGTGGTTGTTTACTACTTACTTTAATATGCCCTGCCCCAATAAAGCATTTTCTTAGCAGGTTTACCACAACATACACAGGTATCTGATATTTCTTCTTGTTCAAATGGAATACATCTTGATGTTGCTCCTGTTTCTTCTTTTATTTTATTTTCGCATTCTTCATCTCCACACCACATAGCTTTAATAAAGCCTGGAGTAGTAGATATTATTTGTTTAAATTCATCTAAATTTTTAGCTGTATAAGTTTTTTCATCTCGCATTTTTCTTGCTTTTTCTAATAAATCCCTTTGAAGTGTATCCATAAGTTCTGGTATTTTAGTTTCTAACTCATCTATAGAAACTATTATTTTTTCTCTAGTATCCCTTCTAACTAATACTACTTGATTTTTTTCTATATCCTTAGGTCCTATTTCTAATCTATAAGGAATTCCTTTCATTTCATATTCACTGAATTTCCAACCTGGCATTTTATCACTATCATCTAATTCTACCCTAACTATAGAAGAAAGTTTTTCTTTTATTTCTCTGGCCTTTTCTAAAACTCCTTCTTTATGAGCAGCAATAGGAATAATTACCAACTGAACAGGAGCTACTTTAGGTGGAAGTACTAATCCACTATTATCTCCATGAACCATAATAATTGCTCCTATTAATCTTGTGGTAACTCCCCAAGAAGTTTGATGAACGTATTTTAACTGATTATCTTTATCTGTATATTGAATTCCAAAAGCCCTAGCAAAACCATCTCCAAAATTATGACTTGTTCCTGATTGAAGAGCTTTTCCATCATGCATTAAACTCTCTATAGTATAAGTAGCCTTAGCTCCTGCAAATTTTTCTTTATCAGTTTTTTGTCCCTTTATAACCGGAATAGCAAGAACATTCTCACAAAAATCAGCATATACATTTAACATTTTTATAGTTTCTTCTTCTGCTTCCTTAGCTGTTGCATGAGCTGTATGTCCTTCTTGCCATAAAAATTCTAAAGTCCTTAAGAAAGGTCTTGTAGTTTTTTCCCATCTAACAACGGAACACCATTGATTATACAGCTTTGGTAGATCCCTATATGATTGAATTACATTAGCATAATGTTCACAAAATAAAGTTTCAGAAGTTGGTCTAACACAAAGTCGCTCTGTTAATTTTTCATTACCTCCATGAGTAACCCAAGCAACCTCTGGTGCAAAACCTTCTACATGGTCTTTTTCTTTTTGAAGCAAACTTTCTGGAATAAACATTGGCATATATACATTTTTATGCCCTGTTTCTTTAAAACGTTTATCTAACTGTTTTTGAATAAGCTCCCATATGGCATATCCATAAGGTTGTAATATCATACATCCTCTTACACTAGAATAGTCTATAAGTTCTGCTTTTTTTACTACATCCGTATACCACTGTGCAAAATCTTTTTCCATATCGGTTATTTCTTGTACAAACTTTTTATTTTTCCCCATATTACCTTTCCTTTCTTTCCAAAATAAAAAACCTCTATCCCAAAAAGGGACCGAGGTCATCGGCGGTACCACCCTAATAATGCATAAGCATCTCTCTTTATTGGTAACGATGAGTTTCTCACCGCTGCATTCATCATGCAGAACTCCAAGGCGGGACATAAATAGACTTTTTAGAAATCTTCCACCAATGATTCCCTCTCTATGAAAAAGCCTTATTTATGATTCCTTTTCATTGTTTTTAACATTATTGAGTTTATGATAAACAAGATACGCTTATATGTCAAGGGATATCTTTTTATATATTTTATAATTTGTACAAAATAGTAAATTATAAATTAAATTGATTGACTATAAAAGAAAGATTTTTTGATAAATCATTTAATTTTTCTATTGATTTTTCTATAATCCGAATACTTTCTAATTGCTCTTGTGTTAATGCTGATACTTCTTCTGATCTAGCACAAGTTTCTTCAGAATTATTAGATATATCTTCTACTATTTTTACTGTGCTTTTTGTATTTTTTGTTATTTCAAGAATTTGTTCCAAAATTATTGTTATATGATTTTCCATATCTTTTATTTTAATTTTTATTTCAGATAAAGCTCTATTTGTTTTCTTTACAGTTTCATCCTGTTCTTTTACTGTATTTTTCCCATTTTCCATATATTTTACTATATCTTCAATTTGCACAAATATATTATTTATCACATTATTAATGATCTTTGTTTGCTCTTCTGATTGCATAGATAATTTTCTAATTTCATCTGCTACTACTGCAAAACCTTTTCCTAATTTCCCTACTTTTGCAGATTCTATAGTTGCATTTAGTGATAGTAAATTAGTTTGTTCTGAAATAGAATTAATAATTTTTGTAATAGTATAAATTTCTTTCGATTTATTTTTAAGAAAGTTTATTTGCTTATCAATATAATAAAAAGTTTCCATAGTTTTATCAGATTTTATTGTTAAATCTTTAATTGCAATATTCCCTTTTTCTACTGCTATTTTAACTTCATCTATAATTTTATTTATATTACTTGTTGCTTTATTGGTATGAGTTATTGATTTAAATATATCTTGTATTGCAATATTACCTTTTTCAATATTTTCTGCAAGATTTTGATTAGACAAAGCTATTTCATTAATAGCTTTTGTCACTTCCTGTGAACTTTGTATCGTTTGGTCCATCCCTTCTTTTGTATCACAGATAGTATTATAAAGTATTTTAGTACTATTTTTTATATTAATTATTAATTTCTTTAAAGTATTAGTCATTTCATTAAAGCCTTTAGAAAGTATCCCTATTTCATCTCTGTTTTTAACAGTAATTGGAGTTATATTTATATTCCCTTTCTCTATTTCTTTCATTGCCATAGATAACAATCCTATAGGCTTAATCATCTTAGTCATAACAATGTATATTATAGAAATTGATATAAATAATACTAATACCCCAACTATACATAAATTCCTTAAAGCTGTTTTCTGAGCCGCAAGAAATTCATCATAAACACCGGATAAGGCAATAAATACATCCCAATCATAATGATAAGTATAATAAGCAAATCTTTCTTTCCCTTCCCAATTATAAGATACCTTTAAAACTCTAGCACGACCATATCCATTATTATTTACATCTTCTTTATGGGATAAAATCTCTTGAACAAAATCATATTTTGTTCCATCTTTTCCTAATAAATTATTATCAGGATGCATCATAAATTCTCCGTTTCCTGTAAGCATAAAACCATATCCAGTTTTTCCTATAACTCTATTTGAAAGATATTCTATGAATCTTTCTTGAGCTTGTTCTTCTGTCTGTGATAAATCTCTATACCCTTCAATTACCCCTATAAGACTTGCTGTACGTTGATCCATTTGAGTAGATAATATCATATTACTTTGCATAACAGTAGTATAATATCCTGGAATACCAATACTTATTACAGTAATTATAATTATAATTACTGTAATAAGAACCATTTTATTTCTAATTTTCCCCATAACTATCCCCCTATCTGTTTTAATAACAGATACAGGTTATTGTAGAAGCATAAAACATATTGATTACTTCTTCTTATTTCTAGTAGCAACATCAAATATTACCGCTGATACAAGTACAATTCCTTTTATCATATATTGATAAGAAATCCCTACTCCCATAAGATTCATTCCACTAGTTAAAGCACTCATAACTAATGCTCCAACAATAGAACCTGTTACTTTACCTACTCCTCCTGCTGCAGATACTCCTCCTACATAAGCTGCAGCAATAGCATCAAGTTCAAATGCTGTTCCTGCTGTTGTTGTCGCAGACTGCAATCTAGAAGTATAGAGAATACCAGATAAAGCTGCAAGCATACTCATTGACCCAAATACCATATAAGTTATTTTATTTACATCTATGCCACTTAATTTAGCTGCCTCTGGATTTCCACCTACAGCATAAATATGTCTTCCTATTACAGTCTTGGTAGTAATAAAATGATATATACCTACAATTAAAATTACTACTATAACAGTCCAAGATAATCCATTATAATTTGCAAGCGTCCATGTAATATATCCAATAACAGCTGATACCAGAATAATCTTAATTAAAAGCATGCTTGAAGGAATTACACTAAAATTATATTTTAATTTATTTTTTCTTACTTTTAATTCATTCCAAATAAAAAATCCAATAGCCACTAACCCCAATATTATTGTAAGAATATGAACATCTTCAAAATTTACAATATCAGGGATAAAACCATTTCCTATAGCATTAAAAGCTTCATTATCTACAATAATTGTCCCTGTACCTTCTGTAACTTGAAGCAGAGCTCCTCTAAATAAAAGCATTCCTGCAAGGGATACAACAAAAGAAGGAATAGTAAATTTAGCAACTAAAAGTCCGTTAAATAATCCAATCATTAATCCTAATAAAAGAATAACAGGAATAGTAATAATTACAGGTAAACCCAATTTAGTAAGCATAATAGCTGCAATAGCTCCTAAAAACCCTGCTACAAATCCTACTGATAAATCAATATGTCTAATTACAATGACCAAAGTCATACCAACTGCTAATACGGCTATATAACCCGTTTGATTAATTAAATTACTAATATTTCTTGAAGACATAAATAATCCATCGGTAGTAATAGAGAATATAATCATAATAATTACTAAAGAGATGTACATACCATATTCACGAATATTTTCTTTAAATAATAAATAAGCATCCTTAAAAAATTGCACTGCTACTCCCTCCTGATGATTGACTGTATTAGTTTGTGACTTATTTATATCAATTGACTTCATAATCAATCCTCCTTGGTTGCCATCTCCATAATTCTTTCTTGAGTGGCTTCTTCTATTTTTAATTCCCCTTTAATACTCCCTTCCGACATTACATATACTCTATCACTCATTCCTAATACTTCTGGTAACTCAGAAGATATCATAATTATACTCATTCCTTTTTTTACAAGTTCATTCATAAAAGTATATATTTCATATTTAGCTCCTACATCAATACCTCTTGTCGGTTCATCTAAAATAAGAATATTAGGTTTTGCAAATAACCACTTAGCCAAAGAAACTTTTTGCTGGTTACCTCCACTTAAATTACCTACAATTTGCTCAATATTAGGAGCTTTGATATTTAAAGTTCTCTTATAATCATTAGCACTTTTTATTTCTTCATTTTCATTTATTACTCCTCTAGCAGATATAGAATTTAAATTGGAAATAGAAATATTTTGTTTAATATTTTGAATAAGTATTAATCCATCTCCTTTTCTGTCCTCTGTTACATATGCAATACCTGTTTTAATAGCATCTCTAGGCTGCTTTAAAACTTTTTCTTTCCCATTAACAATTAATGTCCCTTTTATAATATAATTTTTTGCATTTCCAAAAATACTTTGAGCTAATTCTGTACGACCGGCTCCCATTAATCCTGCTATACCCACAATTTCTCCTTTTTTAAGTTTTATATTTATATCCTTTAAAATTTGTCTTCCTAATTTTGGGTCATAGGCACTCCAATTCTTAACTTCTAACACAACTTCTTCCCCATGATTAAAATCTCGTTTAGGGTAGATATTATTTATTTCACGCCCTACCATATTTTTTATAATTATATTTTCAGATATTTCATCTTTTCCTTTTTCCATAGAACAAATAGTTTTGCCATCTCTAAGAACAGTAATAGTATCTGCTATAGCTAAAACTTCTTTTAATTTATGTGAAATCATAATAGAAGTAATTCCTTGTTTTTGTAATTGCTTTAATAACAAAAGAAGATTTTCACTATCATCTTCATTTAATGCTGCTGTAGGTTCATCTAAAATTAATAACTTAACATTTTTACTTAATGCTTTTGCTATTTCTACTAATTGTTGCTTTCCTACTCCTAAATCTTTTATTTTTGTTTCTGGATTAATATCTAATCCAACCTTTTTTAACATTTTATTTGCACTTGCTATTGTTGCATTCCAATCAATCACAGACCCATTTTTTATTTCATGACCTATATATATATTTTCATAAACACTTAGTTCCGGGATAAGAGCAAGTTCTTGATATATAATAGCAATACCTACTTTTTCACTATCTTTAACACTATTAAATTTTTGTATATTGCCATTAAATACAATATCTCCACTATATTCTCCATATTTATATACACCACTTAAAATTTTCATTAATGTTGATTTCCCTGCTCCATTTTCTCCTACAAGACAATGTATTTCTCCTTTTTTTACCTTAAAATTAACATTATCCAAAGCTTTAACTCCTGGAAATTCTTTTGTAATATTGTTCATTTCTAGAATATAAGAAGTTTCCACCATAATACTTATCCCTCCTTTATTGCAATTTTATAATAGTCAGGACTAAGTCCTGACTATTTTTATTATTTTCTTATTCTATTCCTGTGAATTCTGATGCATCATAGTATCCTGAATCAATTAATACAGATTTTACATTTTCTTTATCCACTACTATAACTTCGGTTTGTTTTGCTTTTACATCGATTTCACCATTGTTATAACTACCAGTTGTTTCTGGTGTCTTATCTTGTAATACATTAATTGCCATATCAATTGCATCTTTAACAAGAGTACGTACATCTTTAAATACTGTCATAGATTGTTTTCCATCAATAATGTATTGTATAGAAGCCTTTTCAGCGTCTTGCCCTGTTATTACATAACTTGTTACATCTTTATCCATTGCAAATACATCGGCAATTGAACGAGCAGTTCCATCATTTGGAGCAAGAATAAATACATCACCTTTATCTTCTTTTTTAGCAGCTGTTAAATGAGCTTCTGCTTTACTTTTAGCTTCATTGAAATCCCAATTTGTTGTTACTTGAGAAATAATTTTACTCATTTCTTCACGAGTTAATTCTTCTTTATCTTGTAAAGCCACTGCTTCAGAAGAATTTTTTATAACAAATGTTCCATCTGCAATCTTAGGTTGTAATACTTTCCAAGCCCCCTCGAAAAATAAGAATGCATTATTATCTGAAGCTGCTCCTGCATATAAATAAAGAGGATTTCCGCTACCACTAGCTTTATCTACAAGATATTGTGCTTGTGCCATACCAACTGCAACACTATCAAATGTTACATAATAATCAATTGCATCTGTATCTGTTATAAGTCTATCATAAGAAATTACTGTTACTCCTTCTTTTTTAGCTGCTTCTGCTGCTGCAGCTGCTGCACTACCATCATGAGGACAAATAATTAAAACTTTAATTCCTTTAGCAAGTAATGCCTCTACATTTTCTTTTTCTTTAGCTGGAGACCCCTGACTAAATAAAATTTCTACATAATAATCTGTATCTTTTAAAGCTTCTTTAAATCTTGTTTCATCCTGAACCCATCTTGGTTCATCTTTAGTTGGAAGTACCACTCCTATATCTACTCTACTACTAGAACTTTGAGAATCGTCACTTTTTTCTAATGCATTTTCTGTTTGAGCTGAAGAATCTCCATTTCCATCTGTATCTTTAGAACCACATCCTACTAATGTTCCTAGTAACATCACTCCTACTGTTACAAAAGCTATCAATTTAAATAATGTCTTTTTCATTTAATTTCCTCCCCCTATTTAATTTTTACAAGCTAAGTATAACATGACTCTATCTAGACTTAGTTAATGACATTCTTCATATTTTATAACTGATTACATATTTTTCAAAAAAATATAGGACATTTTTATCATTAAAAAAAGTAAGCTATTAATTAATAGCTTACTTTTCCTTATTAGGCCACAGAAATTTTGGGACATTCATATATACATCTTCTAAGGAATGAAAATTATCTGCGATTACCGTATCCATCATATTTTCTTTTGTTACTAATACTGGCTCTATTTTATAATACGGAACTTCATATTTACCATCATAAATTGTTTCATCTGTTTGAATTTCTTTTCCCTTTGCCATATCAATAGCATATTGTACAGCTGTTTTAACAAGTATATCAATAGGCTTATAAACAGTCGCTAATTGCGTTCCCTCAACAACTCTTTGACATGCGTCAAGGTCCGCATCTTGAGCTACAACTGCAACTTTCCCAGCTAATCTTTTTTCTGATAATGCGTTTACTGCTGCCGCCGCTAAAGTATCATTAGCCGCTATAATTCCGTCTACTTGTATATTTTCAGCTAGAATATCATTTGTAAACTGAAATGCATTTTCATAAAGCCAATCCTTAACCCAAGTCTCTCCTATAATATTTATTTTTTTATTATTTATCATAGGTTCTAATACTTTATAATATCCTTCATTAAGCAAAAAAGAATTATTATCTGATTTAGAACCATTAAGTAAAATATAATTTCCCTCTGGTTTAGCTTCTATTATAGCCTTCCCCATTAATTCTCCTACTTTTACATTATCAAAAGATATATATAAATCTACATTTGCATTTTTTACCAATCTATCATAGGCTATCACCTTTACTCCTCTACTTTTTGCTTCCCTTACCATTCTCTCAGCATATTCTGCGTCATGAGGAACTAAAACAAGAATATCTATGTCATTATCTAAAAGATATTTTACCTGTTTTTCTTGCTCTTTGCTATCGCTATTAGCAGTTTGTATAATTACTTCTGCTCCTAATTCTTTTGCCACCGCCGTAAATATATCCCTATCTCTTAACCATCTTTCATGTACTAGAGTATCCATTGCAAAACCTATTACTATTTTATCTCCTTCTTTATTAGCCATTTTTTCTTCTTTATTTTTCATATATATAACTATTAAAAAACAAAATAAAACTACAAATAGAAATATAATTGTTTTTTTTAAATAATTCATGTTACACCCCCTTATTTATTTTCCCCCATATTTATTACCTATACTCCGTTGGTGTTACCCCTACTATTTTTTTAAATATTCTACTAAAATAATTAGGGTCATTATATCCTATTTTATAGCAAATCTCTTTTATACTTAAATTACCTTCTAATAAAAGCTTTTTAGCCGCTGAAATTCTAACATTAGTCAAATAATCAATAAAATTTTCACCCGTTTCTTCTTTAAATAATTTACTAAAATATTGAGGGCTAACATTTACTTTCCTTGAAATATCTTCTAAAGTAATAGGTTTTGAATAATTTTTATTAATATAGTCCTTTGCTATATTAGTAATTTCCCCTACCCTATTTTCTTTATTATCTTTAATACTATTTGTTACTCTTTTTATTATCTTTTTACACCATAACCTTAATTCATTCATATCTTCCATAGATAATATTTTTTCAAGAATAAAAAACTCTTTATTATTTCCTTCATTAATATTTTTTTCCCATTCTATACGATGAATAGAAAAAATAATTTCTAATAATTTATTTTTAATTTTCAAAGGTTGGTGGCTATATTCTCTTATAAGCCAATCGAATATATAATTAAAAGCCTCTAAACTTTCCTTAATATTACCATTAGATATTTTTTGAAATAAATATTTTTCCTTATTATTTGGATAACCAGATGTATTTAAAGAACCACTAGGCATATCCATATAATGCATAATCCCATCACTATTTAAACTTCTTAAAGCTTCTAAAGATTCTTCATAAGAAGAACTAAGATATTCAAAACTACTGTATATTCTTCCTATACCTATTTTTAAAGCACAATCTAATTTTTCAGAAAGTTTTTGATATATCTGTTCTGCAAAAGATAAAGCCTGTATTCTAACAGTGAATTCATCTATATTATATTCATATGGGACGACTATAACTATTCTATTTAACATAACAGGACCTACTATACATCTTTTAAATCCATTAATAACATCTCTAAAAAAAGGATAAAAACGTTGACTTCGTATACTATAACCTATTCTATTTTCTAACTCTCCATTTTTTTCTTCTCCAAATTCTATAGTTATAACATAACCTCCATTTTCTTTTATATCAAAAAGTTCTTTATAATTTATTAACTCTTTACGATTTTCTTCAAATAATATCATAGAATAAATAAATCCATGTTCTAATATAGGAAGTACAATTTCTAATTTTTCTTTTAATTCTAATTCTGTCTTTCTTTTCTCTCTTTCTTCCTTTATTAATTGTGACGCCTTTTTTACAACTTCTACAACTTTTCTGCGATTTACAGGTTTTAAAAGATATTCAAATACTCCTAAATTCACAGCTTCTTTAGCAAAATCAAATTTATCAAAAGCTGTTAATAAAATAAAAATTGTATTTTGATGTCGTTTTTTTATTTCTTTTACAGCTTCTATTCCATTAATCCCTGGCATCCTTATGTCCATAAATATAATATCTGGGAAAAAAATATCTGCTTTTTCAATGGCCTCCCTACCTGACCTTGCTGTTCCAACAATTTTTATATCACTATCAAAATTTTTCTCAAGAATAAATTTTAGAGAATCTATTACTATTTTTTCATCATCTACAAGCATTATTTTAATCATCAATATTTCCCCCAATATTAATAGGTATTCTTAATAAAACTTCTGTTCCCTCTCCTAATTCACTTTTTATACTTATAATATCTTCTCTACTATAAAAAATTTTCAATCTACTTAAAATATTGTTAATAGCTATACCATTAGAAAATCTTTTATCTTTATTCTTTTTTATTTTTTCATTTAAAATTTCTTTAATTTTTTCCTGGGTCATTCCTTTTCCATTATCTTTTATAGAAATTTCTACAAATGAATCGACTTTATAAGCTTTAATCCATATTACCCCTGTATATTCTACATCTCCTAGCCCATGCACTACCGCATTTTCCACAATTGGTTGCAATATCATACTTGGAATTTTTACATCTAATATATTATCTTCTTTTTCTAAAACAAACTCTATTTTATCTGCAAATCTTTCTTTTAATAAATGCATATAATTTTCTATATTTTTTATCTCATCTCCAATAGTAACAGGAGTATCTAAACTTCTTATATTATATCTAAATAGTTCCGCTGCATGTTCTATAAAACTACATGCTCTATCAGCACCTTCTAACATGGCAAGTTGAGCTCCTGTATTTAAAGTATTAAATAAAAAGTGAGGATTAATTTGTGCTTGAAGAGCATGAAGTTCTGCTTCTCTAAGGTCACTTTTTATTTTTAAATTCTCCATTTCCTTTTCTTTTAATTTACTTTCTAATTTTGCTTTTTCTTTAATTTCATTTATATATTCTCTAATACTTTTTGTCATTCTATTGAATGCTTTTGCCATAATTCCTAGTTCATCATCATAATCCACTTTTATAGGTGAAACGTAATAATTTCCTCTAGTTATTTCATCAGCTGCATTAGAAAGATCTGATATAGGTTTTGTAATATTATAAATAAACCATAATATTAATGTAATATTTAATAAAGCTATGGCTATTATCATTCCTATATTTAAAGTTTCTAATAAATAAACTCTATCTCTTACAGATAAATATCTATCTGTATTTTGTAAAAAAAGAATGTTATTTAGTTTTGTAATATATTCATTAATATATTCAAAAACTTTACTGCTCTCTTCATAATATAAATGATATTCTTCTACATTTCTCCCTCTTCTTGCCATAACTGCTCTATCTGTATATTCTAAATATGTAGATATCATATTTTTAATATCTTTCATCATAAGCATATTTTTAATATTGGTATAATCCATTTTTATAGAATCTGCTTCTTTTTTTAATTCACTATAATATTTATAATATCCATCAAGGCTTCTAGAATGTTTTAAAGTTAAATAATCTTTATATACTTCATGTAATGTTTCAAGAGTATCGTAAAGAGAATTAAGCTTTACATTTATTTCAAAAGTTGTACTCATCTGTTCCATAAGTTTCCCAATAGTGTATAATGGAAAAATACTTGTTATACTCATTGTTAAAATAACAGCTAAAAAATATATACTTAATCTTTTTTTAAATTTATTTTTATTCCAAAAATTTTTTAAATCTTTTAAAGAAATCATATTATTCTTCCCCAATATTTAAATATTTAGATATATTTTCTTGTGTAATTACAAATGTATCAACATTAAAATAAGCAGAAGTTCTCCCCTTTTCCTTTAAATCGACTAAAGCTTTTATTGTATCATATCCCATTTGTTCTAAATCTGGGGTAACTGTTCCAAAAACAACTCCTCTTTCAATATATCCTAAAAGATCTGCGGAAATTCCATATCCAATAATGTTATAATCTACTTTGTTTAAATCAATTAATCTCTCTGCTAAAATAACGGTATCTTTTGTTGATGTGCATATAATTGTACTAATCTTTAAATCTTGATCTAACAAAGATGTAATTGCATCTTCTATTTCAAAAAGACTCAAACCATCATATTCTATAATATTAATATTGATATCTGAATATTGTTCTAATACATCATGAATTCCTAATATCATTAAATTTTGTAATATTGCCTCACTACCTTTTTTATTTCCATTTAAAATAACTACTTCTCCTTTTCCTTCCGTAGATAAAAATGCTAATTCCCCTAATTGCGCACCTATATCATATGTATTTCCACCTACAAATGAGGCTCTATTACTTTTTTCTGCGTCTGTACCTATTGTTATAACAGGTATCTCTTTTTCTACAGCTTTATTTATTAACTCGCCAGTTTTATCCACATTCCAAACATATGTAACTATTCCATCCACCTTTGAAGCAATGGCAATATCCATATATCTTTCTAATTCCTGTTCATCATATGTATATGAACCATTAAATTCTACGGCAACATTAAAATCTTTAGAAGCTCTTTCTACTCCTTTTTTTATAAAAAACCAATTAGAGTCCTCCATATCTTTATATATAATTGCAAAATGATAACTAGGAATATTTTCTGGAACAATCATTCCTATATTTTGTTCTCCCTTATTAATAGTATTATTGATTCTATAAAATATAAATCCAATAATTATTAATATTAAGATTATTAAGAATAAAAAAAATGTATAATATTTATTTTTCATATTACTACCTTTCTTAATTCTTTTATTTAATAATTTTTAATAGTGATATATTATTATTTTACATTTTTAAAAAAAATCATTCAAGATTTGTACTAAAAAACTCCATTAGTCATCTTTAATATTAATAATTATTAAAATAATCATTAATAAAACTAAGATGACAATGGAGTTTTATTTTTATATCTGATCAATTTCACTAGCTTTTATAAGTTCCATCTCATTAGATGTTATTAGATCTATTGATTTTTTTATATCATCTGTTTTAATTATTACTAATGCCTGTTCTCCCACTTCAAAGGCATACATATATTCAACGCTAATTCCTTTTTTTGAAAGAATCTCTAAAGCTTTAGCTAAAGCTCCTGGAACATGAGGAACTTTAAGACACAAAACATCTGTTAAACTTACAGAAAATCCTTTTTCTGATAAAGCCTTGTAAGCTTTATCTGTATCTGTTAGTATCATTCTAAGGATTCCATATTCTGCTGTATCTGCAATACTAAGAGCAGAAATATTGATACCTAAGTCTCCTAAAATCTTTGTTACTTCTGTTAATCTCCCTGATTTGTTTTCTAAAAAAACTGATAATTGTTTAATAATCACATTACCCCTCCTTAAATTTTTCTTTTATCAATTACTCTTTTAGCCTTACCTTCAGTTCTTTCAATAGTCTTTGGTTCTACTAATTTCACTTTAACACTTATTCCAAGAGTGCTTTCTATTTGATGTTTTATCCTTGCTGTTAAAGATTCTAGCTTTCTAATTTCATCGGAGAAAAAGCTTCCTTCTACTTCTACCCATACTTCTAATACATCTAGATTATTTATTCTATCTACTATAAGAAGATAATGAGGATTTGTTTCTCCCATATTAAGAAGTACACTTTCTATTTGAGAAGGAAATACATTAACTCCTCTAATAATTAACATGTCATCACTTCGTCCTGTACATTTTTCCATACGAACTAAAGTTCTCCCACATTCACATTTTTCATAATTAAGAGTTGTTAAATCCCTTGTTCTATATCTAAGAAGAGGTAATGCTTCTTTAGTTACGGTAGTAAATACTAATTCTCCTACTTGTCCATTAGACACCGGTTCTAGGGTATTAGGATCAATAGTTTCTGGAATAAAATGATCTTCTTGAATATGTAATCCTTTTTGCATTTCACATTCACAGGATACTCCAGGTCCTATTACCTCACTTAAACCATATATATCAATGGCTTTAATATTCAATTTTTTTTCTATTTCCTTTCTCATTTCTTCAGTCCAAGGTTCTGCTCCAAATATTCCTACTCTTAATTTTAAATCCTTAGGGTTTATTCCCATTTCCTCCATAGACTCTGCTAAATATAAGGCATAAGATGGAGTACAAGCAAGTACTGTGCTCCCAAAATCTTTCATAAGCTGAATTTGTTTTTTCGTATTACCACCGGATATAGGAATAACCGTAGCTCCTACTTTTTCACTTCCATAATGAAGACCAAGTCCTCCAGTAAATAATCCATACCCATAAGCAATCTGTATAATATCATTTTTCTTAACTCCCGAAGAAATAAGACATCTTGCTACTACTTCTGACCAAGTAGATATATCTTTTCTAGTATATCCAACTACTGTTGGTCTGCCAGTTGTTCCAGATGAAGCATGAACTCTTACAACTTCACTCATGGGTACTGCAAATAAGTTATAAGGATAATTATCTCTTAAATCTTGTTTTGTAGTAAAGGGAAGCTTAGGTAAATCATCAATGCCCTTAATATCCCCAGGTTCTAATCCTAACTCTTGCATCTTCTTCCTATAAAAAGGTACATTATGATATACCCTTTCAACCATTTCACAAAGTCTTTTCCCTTGAAGAATTCTTAGTTCTTCTCTGCTCATACATTCTTTATGTTCGTTCCAAATCATATTTCCCCCGCCTTTTATTTTTGATTTAATAATTCTTTATATCTTTCCTTTTGAGTATCATATAAATTATTACCTTCACAATCAATAGTAACTATTACAGGAAAATCTTCTACTTCCAATTTATAAATAGCTTCTGCTCCTAAGTCATTATAAGCAACTACCTCTGCAGCCTTTACTCTATCAGCTAAAAGAGCTCCTGCCCCCCCAATAGCTGTAAAATATATTGCTTTATTCTTTTTCATAGATTCTATAACAGACTTACTTCTTTCGCCTTTTCCAATCATACCTTTTAATCCCTGCTCTAATATAGCTGGAGTATAGACATCCATTCTTCCACTAGTTGTAGGGCCGCAACTTCCAATCACTTCATTTTCCTTGGCTGGACAAGGCCCTACATAATATATTACTTGCCCATTAATATCTATTGGCAAATCTTCACCTTTATTTAATGCCTCTATCATTCTTTTATGAGCTGCATCTCTTCCTGTATATATAGTTCCTGATAAAAGTACTTTATCTCCTGCTTTTAAATCTAATATAACATCTTCTTTTAGTGGTAATGATATTCTTTTTTCCATGATTGCCCCCTATAAAACTATGGTTTTATGTCTTGTAACATGACAACTTATATTAACAGCTACTGGTAAACTAGCTATATGAGTTGGAAAGACTTCAATATTTACTCCTAGAGCTGTAATTTTCCCCCCTAGCCCTTGTGGACCAATTCCTAAGGTATTTATTTTATTTAAAAGCCTTTCTTCCATTTCTTTTATATGCTTTTTAGGATTACTTTTATCTATAGGCCTTATCAAAGCTTTTTTAGCAAGAAAAGCCGCCATCTCAAAATTGCCGCCAATTCCTACTCCCACAACTAAAGGTGGACAGGCATTAGGACCTGCTTTATCCACCGTTTCTAAAACAAATTTTTCTACTCCTTCTACTCCATCAGCAGGTTTTAGCATCTTAAGGGCACTCATATTTTCACTGCCCCCACCCTTAGGTGCTAAAGTAATCTTTATTTTATCTCCTTTAACTATCAAATAATGAATAATTCCAGGAGTATTATCCTTTGTATTAACTCTTATTAATGGATCTTCTACTATAGATTTTCGAAGAAAACCTTCACTATATCCTTTTCTTATACCATTTTGAATAGCTTCTTCTAAATCTCCTCCTATTATATGTACATCTTGACCTATTTCAATAAATACAACAGCAGTTCCTGTGTCTTGACATATGGGAATCTCTTTTTTACTAGCTATATTAGCATTTTCTATTATATCTTCTAATATATTTTCCCCTAGAGGACTTATTTCTTCCTCTCTTGATTTTTCTAAACTTTCTTTTATATCTTTTGATAAATGAAAATTAGCCTCCATACAAAGCTTTGATACCGCTTGTTCGATCTCTTTTACATGTACTTCTCTCACCATGACACCTCATTTGTTTTTTTTTAATTATAAATTAAGTATGAATATTATACAAGTTTTATATTATTTCCACTGATGAATGATACCTAACTTTTGCATCGTTTTTAAGAAAATTATGAAAATAGGTCCTATAATAATACCTATAAATCCAAATATTTTAATTCCTATGTACATTCCCATTAAAGTTACTAAGGGATATACTCCTATTTGACTTCCTAAAACCTTAGGTTCTAGCATTTGTCTAAATAAAACAACTATTCCATATATAATTAATAACCCTAAAGCTTCATATATATTTCTATTAATTCCATGATAAATTGCCCAAGGAATTAAAATCGTTCCACTACCAAGTATAGGAAAAGCATCTACAATACCTATTATTATTCCTATTAAAAGTGCATATTTAAATCCAAGAATTATAAGGCCTATAATGGAAATAGTAGAAACAAATATCATTAAAATAAATTGAGTTCTTACATATCCAAGTAAAGCTCCAAACAAATCTCTTCTTATCATATCTATTTTTCTTATCCAAGATTTTGGCATCTGTCTTTCAATAAAAGCATATATTTTTTCCCTATCTTTACTCATAAAAAATGTGGCAATTATTGTTACTATACTAACAAATAGAGCATTAGGAAGAGCAATAACAAAATTTATAGAACCTTTTCCAACTCCAGGCCCTAAAACCGTTGGGAAAATATTTAATATACTATCCAATCCATTTTTCAATATTCCTTGAACTTGAATAGGTAGTCCAAAAATTAATCCTTCTGCTTTATCTCTTATATTTTCAATAGTATTTATAAAATTATAATAATATTTAGGAAAATCTCTTAAAAAGCCTTGAGCTTCTTGAATTATCTTTATTATTATCATTACTAGTCCACTTCCAATAAAAATTAAGACTATAAGAATAGATAATATACTAGAGATTCCTCTAGACAGCTTACATTTTTTATTAAACCATCTTACTAAAGGTTCTATTAAAGAAGAAAGAATCCATGCAAAAACAAAAGGAGCAACATAAGAAAATACATACTTAAAAAATAAATATAATCCTAGTATTATTAATATTAAAACAATTAATTTATTTATGGTTTGTCTATTTTTCTTATAAAACTCTCTCATAACATTCTCCTTTTAATTTATATTTACTTATATAATACAAAATTTGGCATATTTGTTCAATAAATTATGTTATTTATAAATACGATTTTAGTATATACTAAGTTTATTTTAAGTAATAAAAATATTTTTAACATTAAATATATTTTATGGTATAATATATCATTATCTTGTTATTCATTTTTTCTTTTACGAAATAAGAATTAAATGTATTAACTTATATTTAACATGCTTAGGATGAGATTAAGATGAATATAAAAATTAATAATAATAGATTTATACAGTTTTTGTCTTTGCATATAAATCAATTTAATAATTTTGATATAAGTATAAAAAAATATATGATAATGCATTGGATGGGTGGCTTTTTATTAATATATACAATTATCTTACCTATTTATATGAATAGATTAGGAATAGAGATTAATAATGAATGAAATATATACCAAAAAAAGAGGACATACCTAAAATAGGTATATCCTCTTTGACTTTTTCTGCAAAATAAATTAAGGATACCTAGCTACTCCAGCTAAATACCCCTAATTATTTACTTTATAAAATGCGATTGGGGGGACTCGAACCCCCAAGTCCGTAAGTGGACACTAGATCCTTAGTCTAGCGCGTATGCCAATTCCGCCACAATCGCAAAGTACACCATCAGGGGCTCGAACCCTGGACACCCTGATTAAGAGTCAGGTGCTCTACCAACTGAGCTAATGGTGCAGATTTTCTACGCAATGGGTATTATAACACTTAAAATTATTTTTTGCAATACCCAATTTTAAAATTTAAACCCATTGACCACGATTTTATACTATGATACTGTATAGTTATTACAGTTACAATAGGAGGAATATCATGAAAAAAGTACCCTGGGACACAAATTATTTTAAAATATCTTTTTATGCTTTTTTAGTTTTAGCTATGACTGTTTTATTTGAAAAAATTATAGGTAATATAGATATAATTTCTAATTATATTTCTTTATTTTTTAAAGAAGTTTTTAGTATATTGTCTCCTTTTATATATGGATTTTTTATTGCTTATATTTTAAGTCCCGCCATTAATAAAGTAGAAAAATGGCTTCAAATATTAGATAAACGCAAAGGTTATTCTAGACTTAGACGTATTCTTTCTATTCTAATTGTATATGTAACTGTATTTGGATTTTTAAGTCTTACATTTATTTATGTTATTCCTCAAATTTCTCAAAGTATTATAGATCTATTTCAAAAACTTCCAGAAAATCTTATAATATTAGAAAATGAACTTGAAAATTTCTTATCTAATTCTGGATATCTGGAATATTATGACTTTAAATCTATATTTGATAATAATATAAATTCCTTAATACAACAATCTAGTTTGGTATTTAATCGAATCTTTACATATATTATTAATAGTGCCTTAGGAATTACATCTAGTCTTTTAAATCTTTTATTAGGACTTATGATAGGCTTTTATTTATTAAATGAAAAGGAAAAATTTATTGAAAAACTTAAAAATTTTATATATGCTTTATTTAAAGTTAAAACTGCTGACAAAATAATTGAGATTGCTAAAGAAAGTCACTATATGTTTAACCGCTTCTTTGTTGGAAAATTTATTGATTCTTTTATAATGGGAGTTTTATGTTTTATCGGCATGCTATTTTTAAAAAATCCCTATGCCTTGCTTATCTCAGTAATTGTTGGTATTACAAATATGATTCCTTATTTTGGCCCTTTTATAGGAGCAATTCCTGCGGTATTAATTACTCTTTTTATAAGTCCTATAAAAGCCCTTTGGGTTAGCTTATTTATATTTGCCCTACAACAATTTGATGGCATTATTTTAGGGCCTAAAATATTAGGAGATTCTACAGGTCTTAGTCCCTTTTGGGTTATATTTGCTATTATAGTAGGTGGAGCATTATTTGGAGTGTTAGGAATGCTAATAGGAGTACCTGCATTTGCTGTCTTTAGGTCATTATTTAATAAATGGATAGAAAAAAGACTAAATAAAAAAGGGATTAATTAATCCCTTTTACATCCATTTACTTAAACGATTTTCTAATTCTTGTTTTGGTAGAGCTCCTACTACTTTATCTACTACTTTTCCATCCTTAAATATCATTATAGTAGGAATACTCATTATTCCGTATTTAGCCGCTGTACTTGGTTCTTCATCGACATTTAATTTTCCTATTTTAACTTTACCTTCATATTTAGTAGAAAGTTCATCTATTATAGGACTCATCATTTTACAAGGTCCACACCATACTGCAAAAAAATCAACTAAAACTGTACCTTTATATTCAAGAACTTCTTTTTCAAAATTTGAATCTGTAAATTGCATTGCCATACTAAATCCCTCCTTACTATTCTTTAATATTATTATATTATAATATATTGATTTTTGCAACCTTTTATCTGGATGATTATTTATTTATTTGTTATCATGTCATAAAAATATTATTTGAGGTGAAATAATGAATAAAGTTCTTAAAGCCAATATATTTGTATTTATTTTAATTCTTCTTGGAAGTTTAGGTAGCATATGTTTATCCATTTTAAGTTATTTTTTATTTCCATGGTTTAGTAATTTACCATATCCCCTTTTGCTTGTTATAAATCAAATTTTATTTTTAATAATTCCTTCTATAATATATTTTATAATTACAAAAGAATCTATTAAAAAAACTCTAAGACTTAATTGGCCTGGTTTTACTACTATTTTATTATCCGTATCTATTTCTATATTTATCCAACCATTTATGATGTTTCTATCATCTATCACGGGATTATTTTTTAATAATGACATCGCAGAAGTAATAAATAAACTAAATAATTATCCTACTATTTTAATGTTTTTAGTAATTGCCCTAACTCCTGCTATTTGTGAAGAAATAACTATGAGAGGTATTTTTTTATCTGGCTATGATAATATTGACATAAAAAAAGCTATACTCTTAAATGGATTATTTTTTGCAATGTTGCACCTTAATTTTCAACAATTTTTATATACCTTTGCCCTTGGAGCTTTATTTGCTTATATAGTTAGATTAACTAACTCTATAATACCTTCTATGGTAGCACATTTTACTATTAATGGTTCTCAATTTTTAATGCAAAAATTTATTACTTATATCAGCCAAAATACAAACCAAAATACAGCGAATTTAATTGAAAATGTTACATTTATGGATAAATTAATGGGAGTAGTCTTCATTTTTGTTATTGCACTATTTATAACCCCCATAGCTATTGGACTAATATATACCTT
Organism: Defluviitalea phaphyphila; assembly: GCF_001466305.1. Lineage (GTDB taxonomy): Bacteria > Bacillota > Clostridia > Lachnospirales > Defluviitaleaceae > Defluviitalea_A > Defluviitalea_A phaphyphila. The sequence goes on along the minus strand of NZ_JWID01000005.1, from coordinate 10,856 downwards.
AAGAAATATTTATAAAAATAAAAATTTAGTTAACAATAATATAACTTCTTTAAATATGCCTTCTAATGAAAAGGTATTTAATTGGCCTGTTTGGGCATCTATTGCTTTGTATATCTCTTTTATGACCTTTATATTAAATTTAGAAAATATAACTAAATTTTTAAAATCATTAATTGATTAATTATAAAATCAACCCTTTGGTTGATTTTATTTTTTTCTTCTTTTTTTATGATTTATCACATCATCTAAATACTTATCCATTTCCCCTATTTTTTTTGCAATTTCTCTAGAATGAGATTTTATATTTTTATAACCATATCCATATTGACGAATTTTAAATTTAATTTTTGTATGTATTTTCATAAAAACCCCCCTTTATATATTTTATGCATTAAATATAATAAAAGTTAAATACTTATTATCTATTGCAAAAGTATTAAAACAAGGTTTACAAATTAATTATTTTATAATAAAATAAATTTGTAAACATATTATGTAATCTAACTAGCAGGAGGAAGCCCATGAATATTATTAAAAAATGGTTTACAATTTTTCTAGTTTTATCTTTTTTTATAATTCCTCAAAATGTTTCTGCCTTACTTATAAAAAGGGGTATGAGTGGAACAGAAGTAAAAAAAATTCAAACTGAATTAAAAAAACTTGGATACTTTAACTATCCTACTGCTACAGGATATTTTGGATATATTACTGATAATGCAGTGAGAGCTTTTCAAAAAGACAAAGGACTTGTAGTAGACGGAATTGTAGGAGAAAATACATATAGTGCTTTATTTGTCGATGATAATGATACTTCTTCTTTAAATGGAGCTATAGATTGGTTTAATCAAGTTCAATATATTTTCCCTAGGGGTATGAATGCTAAAGTTACTGATATAAAAACTGGTAAATCTTTTATGATTAAAAGAACTTTTGGTACAAATCATGCTGATGTAGAAACTTTAACTAAAGAAGATACAGAAATTATGAAGGAAATATGGGGAGAATATAGCTGGGAAAGACGAGCTGTTGTAGTTGAAGTAGATGGACATTTAATAGCTGGGTCTATGACTGCTATGCCCCATGCTGGAGTTGATAATAAACCAGCTATAGTTATAGTTGATGAAAGAAGTGGTGGATATGGCACAGGACAAAATTTAGATTCTGTAAAAAATAATGGAATGGATGGTCATGTAGATATACACTTTTTAAATAGTAGAACCCACGGTACTAATGTGGTTCAAAAAATTCATCAAGATAAAGTAATGGAAGCAGCAGAATATATTGAAAAATTAAACTAATAACTAAAAGGGTGTTTATTCACCCTTTTTATCATTTTTATAATTTTCCATAAATAAAAAAGAATGTGTTAAAACACATTCAAATTTTTACTTTAAATTAAATAGGTAAATTTATAATCCAATATCCATATTCTCCTGGAGCAGGTTTTATATCTCTACAACACAAAAAGGTATTACATCCAAATCTTTTTGCCCCTTCTTTTGTTTTAGGAAAATAAATATCTGGTATCCCCAAACAATAAGTATTTAACTCTTTATTTTTCCCTAATAAAAGATGATTATATTTTTTAGCTCCTACTAAAAGATAAGGATTAGAATACCATCTCCAAGGATAATCTACAATAAGGGGCAACTCTTCATAAGATATTCTATACCATTCCATATCTTCATTAACTTTTTCAAAAGGATTCATTCTTATACTTTTATTTATGATATCTTTTAAAAAATCCTCTTTTTTAGGTTTCTCCCTTTGAAAATTATATAATCTCTTATTAGGAGTAAAATATTCCTCTATAATACTATCTTTCTTATTTTCTGCTATTTCTTTATCTACTAAAATTTCTTTTTTTACTTCTTCTTTTGTTTTTTCTATTTCTTGATTTTTATTTATTTCTATTTCTTCTTTTTCTATTTCAACATTATTTCTATTATCTGTTTCCTTTTTTACTTCTATTTTTATATCATTTTTTTCTTGTGCTTCTTTTTTATCTGTAAAAGGATTTATCTCTATTTTTTCTTCCCTTTTTTCTAACTTATCGGATTCTTTATTTTTTGTTTCCTTTTTTACATTGTTCTTTGCAACCTTCCACATAAATGGCTCTTTTTTAAATCCTATTAAAGGAGATAAAATATATCCATCCTTTTCTACTAATATTCCTACACCTTCAAATTCCTCTATGGATAGGTTAGTTCCTTCTACATTATATCTATTCATATCAAATTTTAGATCCCTTTTTCCTTTTTCATCAACATAAAAAGATTTTAATAAAACTTGTCTAACTCCATCCCTGCAATTTGCTAATAAATAAATATTATATCCTCTATCCTCTGAAATAGGTTTTAAATTTTGTACACTCACTTGTACTTTAGCCTTATTCCCATAAGCATCAATTTTACAAAATCCTGACGGTTCCTTATTATCTAAAGCATATCCCCTTGTATCAGGCTTTAAGATTATAAAAGTTTTATAATACTCTTTTCTATTTATCAAATAATCTCCCCCTTTTTATACCTTGTCTTTATAATATATTGGAGGAGAATTAAAAATATGCTTTTTTATATTAATTTTTACTTAGTGCATCAGATATTTTAGCAAAATCATAAATAGAAAGCATTTCTGCTCTGATATTTTCGTTTATTCCTATTGTTTTAAATAAATTTGCCATTTCTTCTTTAGATAATGAAACTATTTTTTGTTTATATAAAGTATTTATAAGAGTTTTTCTTCTTTGTATGAATCCAGCTTTTATGATATTAAAAAATAATTGTTTATCTTTAACTTTTACTAGAGGTTCATCTAAAACTTCTAGTTTTATTACTGCAGAATCTACATTAGGTCTTGGAATAAAACAATTATGTGGGACATTAGCTATTAACTTCGGTTTAGCATAATAATTTACAGCTAAAGAAATAGCTCCATAATCTTTATTACCTGGAGATGCTGTTAATCTTTTAGCTACTTCTTTTTGAACCATTATAGTAATACTAGTAATTGGAAGTTTATTTTCTAGTAGCCCCATAATAATAGGCGTTGTAATATAATATGGAAGATTTGCTACTACTTTTATAGGTTCATTATTATTTTTATCTTCTATTAATTTTTTAAGATCTACCTTTAATATATCTTGATGAATTATTTCTATATTCTCATACTCTCCTAAAGTTTCTTTTAATATAGGAATTAACTGGTCATCTATTTCTACTGCTATTACTTTTTTTGCCCTTAGAGCTAAACTTTGAGTTAAACTTCCTATTCCCGGGCCTATTTCTAACACACAATCATCTTCTTTTATATCTGCACCTTTTATAATTTTATTTAAAACATGAGTATCTATTAAAAAATTTTGTCCATATTTTTTTCTAAATACAAAAGGATATTTACTTAATATCTCTTTTGTTTTATTCGGAGTTGCTATTATCTCCATATTATTCCTCCCTTAGTTAAATAAGGTCGGATATTACCGACCTTATTGATCTTCTAATATATATACTTTTCTTGTTTGTCTTCCAAAATTATCAGCTTCTTCTTGAGTATCAAAATATAAATCTATTTTATTTCCTTTAATAGCTCCCCCTATATCTTCTGCAACAGCATATCCATACCCTTCAACAAATAATTTAGTTCCAAGAGGGATTACATTTGGGTCTACTGCTACAGTACCAACTTTTGCCCTTGTTCCTGTATAGGTAATACCAAAAGCCGGATGATCTGGGGTCTTTCCTGTATCTTTAAAACTAGCAGTATATGCTGTAGCACTCATAGTCAGCACTTCTTTATATTTATATTTTTTACCATTCGCATCTTCTACTACATTTTCAGCACCAATTTTTATTAATTCATTTCTTGGCTCTTTTATAACTTCACTAGATATAATTTCTGTATTTTGTGCTACACCACCAATATATTCTATTTTAGTAGTTACTACTTTTACACCTCTTTCTCCTGCAATAGTTATCTGTTTTTCTCCTGGTTCTAAATTAAGAGTTTCTTTTATTTCAGTTTCAAAAGGGATATATTCCTTATGAGTAACAACTTCCACCTTATAGGTTTTAATCTCTAATTCCATTTCAGGAACTATTTCCTTATCTAAAGAAACATTTATACTTCCCTTCTCTCCTAATGCAATATTTTGCTCTTTTAAGAAGTCTTCTACAGTTTTAGCCTTAGTATAAACTATTTTTTCTTCTCCATCTAATTCCATTTTAACTGGAACAGACCTAATTATTTCTATGGTCATTCCCTCTTCTATAGGATCATCTATTTCCACATTAATTTCGTCTTCTATATCTAAAGTAATACCTTGCTTTTCTAAAAATTCTTCTACTGTAGATGCTGGAGTTTTATATGTAGCAACTTTTTCATCATCAATAACTGTTACTTCTTTTAACATTAATTGATACGCTGTTGCGCTACTTGACCCCAATAAAAACATGACCATAATAAACACTAAGGTTCTAGTTTTTTTATTCATCATAGTACCTCCTTGTACTTAAACTAATACCTTTGGTATTATAGTTATAAAATTATCTGTTGTCAAATTTTAAAACTTTTTAATATAAAAAATTACCAAATATATTGTTATTACTATATTATACACATTTTTAATATCTTATTCATAAGTATTTATAATTTTGTAAACTAAAATTTATATTTTCTTAACATATATAAAAAAACCAGAATATATAAAGCATTTAAGCACTTTACATATTCTGGTATAATTAATTTCCTATTATTTTTTTGTAATTAAAATTTAATTGTTCTTAAATTTCAAATAATTTTAATCCATTTTCTTTTGTTACCTTAGCTACTTCTTCTGGTAATATCCCTTTTAATTGAGCAATTCTTTCCACTATATACTTTAATTTAGTAGAATCATTCCTTTTTCCCCTAAAAGGAGTAGGAGCTAAATAAGGGGAATCTGTTTCTATTAATATAGAAGATAGGGGTATCTCTTTAACTACTTCTACAATTCTTTTGGCGTTTTTAAAAGTAGATGTGCCTCCTACTCCAATATAAAAACCTCTCTTTATATATTCCTTAGCCATTTCTACACTACCTGAATAACAGTGAATTACTCCTTTTGTAATTTTTGATTCTTCCATTATATCAAAAGTATCCTGACTTGCTTCCCTACTATGAATAATAACAGGCAAATCTACTTCTTTTGCCCATTCTAATTGTTTTTTAAACCAATATTTTTGCAAATCTTTTGGTGAATTTTCATAATGATAGTCAAGTCCTATTTCTCCTATTGCAACTACTTTTTTTTCTTTTGTAAGACTTTTTAAATCATTAAATTTAACTTCATCTAATTCTTCAACTTCATGGGGATGTACCCCTAAACTACAATATATAAAGTCATATTTATTAGCTAATTCTAAACTTTTTTTAGATGATAAAATATCACCAGCTACTTGAATAATATAATCAATACCTTCTTTTTTAAAACTTTCTATAAGACTTTCTCTATCTTCATCAAAAGCTTCATCATCATAATGTGCATGAGATTCGAAATACATTATTTAACCTTTGCCCCACTTTCTATATCTTTATCTGTAGACGCTAAAACTAAATTACCATTTTCATCAGAAGCTGCTAATATCATTCCTTCTGATAATACTCCTCTTAATTTTACAGGTTTTAAATTACACACTACTATAACTTTTTTCCCTACCATTTCTTCTGGAGTATAGTGTTTTGCAATTCCAGATACGATTTGTCTTACTTCATCACCTATTTTTATTTGAGATTTTAAAAGTTTATCTGCTTTTTCTATTTTTTCGCATTTAATTACTTCTCCTATTCTAAGGTCTACTTTAGCAAAATCATCTATAGATATATAATTATCTTTTTCTTTTTCTTCTGTTTTTACAACTGATTCTTTTTGACTTTTCTTTTGAGCTTCTTCTAATTTTTCTAATTCAACTTTTAAATCTATTCTTGGGAATAAAACTTTTCCTTTTTTAACAGTAAAGTTTTTAGGAAGAGTTCCCCATACTTTTGTGCTATCCCAAGTTGTAGCATTTCCTTCTTTAATTCCTAATTGTTCCCATACTTTTTTTGGAGTAGCAGGCATAAAAGGATAAATTAAAATGGAAACAATACGAATAACTTCTCCTAAGTTATATAAAATATTAGCTAATTGTGCTTTCTTAGATTCATCCTTAGCTATAATCCAAGGAGTTGTTTCATCAATATATTTATTAGCTCTTCTAATGAGATTCCAAATTTCTGCTAATGCATCGCTAAACAAAAGTTTTTCCATATATCCTTCTACTTTATCAACAGTTGCAATGGCCATATTTTTTAAATCTTCATCAAATTCTGTAGCTTCTCTTTCCTCTATTAAAGTATTATTAAAATATTTACCTATCATAGCCACTGTTCTTGATAGTAAATTTCCAAAATCATTAGCAAGGTCTGAATTAATTCTTTGAATTAAAGCTTCATTGCTAAAGTTTCCATCTTGTCCAAAGGCAACTTCTCTAAGTAAAAAGTATCTAATAGCATCTGAACCATATCTGTCTACTAATACTTTAGGGTCTACTACATTTCCCTTGGATTTTGACATTTTACCTCCATCTATTATAAGCCAACCATGCCCAAAAACTTGCTTTGGCAAAGGTTCTCCTAAAGCCATTAAAATAGCTGGCCATATAATAGTATGAAAACGTACAATTTCTTTCCCTACTAAATGAACATCTGCTGGCCAATATTTTTTATATTCTTCATCATTTTCAGATAAGTAGCCTAAAGCTGTAATATAATTAGATAGGGCATCAACCCATACATATACCACATGTCCAGGGTCAAACTCTACAGGAATTCCCCATTTAAAAGATGTTCTAGATACACAAAGATCTTCAAGTCCTGGTTTTAAGAAATTATTAATCATTTCATTTTGTCTTGTTTGAGGTTGTATAAATTCTGGATGATTTTCTATATATTCAATTAACTTATCTTGATATTTTGATAATTTAAAAAAGTAGCTTTCTTCTTTAACCTTTTCTACTTCTCTACCACAATCAGGACATTTCCCATCATTTAATTGTCTTTCTGTAAAAAAGGTTTCACAAGGAGTACAGTACCATCCTTCATAAGAACTTTTATATATATCTCCCTTTTCATAAAGTTTCTTAAATATTTTCTGAACAGTTTTTTCATGATAATCATCCGTTGTCCTAATAAATTTATCATAACTTATGTTCATTATTTTCCATAAATCTTTTATCCATTCTACAATAGAATCGACATAAGCTTTTGGGGTAACTCCTTTTTTATTTGCTATTCTTTCAATTTTTTGGCCATGTTCATCAGTTCCTGTTAAAAACTTTACGTCATATCCTCTAAGTCTTTTATATCTTGCCATAGCATCAGCAGCAACAGTAGTATAAGAATGTCCTATATGAAGTTTATCACTAGGATAATAAATAGGTGTTGTAATGTAATAGGTTTTTTTACTCATATTAGCCCTCCAAATTATTTTATTATATGTATAGTTTCATTAAATTTATTAAAAATTATTATATATGCTTTTTAAAAAAAAAGCAAAAATTAAACATTTAAACTTTGTTAATTTTTTTACTACTTTCTTGACACTTTTAGAATATATCATGTATTATTATGTTGGGGAAAATTTTAATTTTATTTATTTTCTCTATTCAATGATAATAATTATAAGGAGGATTAAGCTATGTCAACACAATCAAGATTTTCAAGAGACAAAATTGGATCTAATAATCCTATTTTCTCTCAAATCAGAACAACTATTGAAACGCCTTTTTATGGTAATAACGTAGTTAAAGTTAATTCTTTAAAAGAAGCATATAAATTAGCTGCTGCTTCTCCTGGAACTATTGTAACTGATATGCCTGTATATAAACCAGAAGAAATTGGTCTTGATGAAGATGCAAAAGTTCTTCTATTTAATGATGGAGCCGTAAAAGGAAGATGTGCTGCCGCTAGAAGAATCCTTGGAGAACCTGGTGTTGATCAAGAAGAATATGCTGCAAAAATTAGGGAAGCTATTTACGGTACAAGATATAGAAAATTATATCATGCAGAAGCATTTGTAGGACTTGACCCTGACTTTATGGTAAGAGCTCACCTCTTAATTCCAGAAGGTCATGAAAATATTATGTATTCTTGGCTTTTAAATTTCCAATATATTAATGATAAATATGCAAAAATGTATAGTGAATCAAAAGTAATTGAAGGAGAAGGAGACATCTATATTTTCTCTGATCCTGATTGGTCTCATAGTGAACATCCACTAGGATTAACTTTCTTTGATCCAGCTCATAACTGTGCTGCTCTTCTTGGAATGAGATATTTTGGAGAACATAAAAAAGGTACTCTTACATTAGCATGGGCTATTGCAAACCGTAATGGATATGCATCCTGCCATGGTGGACAAAAACGTTATAATTTACCTAATGGTAAAAAATTCGTAGCTGGAGTATTTGGATTATCTGGATCCGGTAAATCTACTATTACTCATGCTCGTCATAACAATAAATATGATATTACAGTTTTACATGATGATGCATTTATTATCTCTACAGAAAATGGTTCTTCTGTTGCTTTAGAACCTGCTTATTTTGATAAAACTCAAGATTATCCTTTAACATCTGAAGATAATAAATTCTTATTAACAGTACAAAATAATGGTGCTACTTTTGATGAAGATGGTAAAGTAGTTCTTGTTACAGAAGATATCCGTAATGGAAACGGACGTGCTGTTAAATCTAAATTATGGTCACCTAATAGAGTTGATAAATTTGACGAACCTGTTAATGCTATTTTCTGGTTAATGAAAGACCCAACTCTTCCTCCAGTTGTAAAATTAAGAGGAGCTGAACTTGCTTCTGTTATGGGAGCTACATTAGCTACAAAAAGAACATCAGCTGAAAGACTTGCTCCAGGAGTAGACCCTAATGCATTAGTTGTAGAACCTTATGCTAACCCATTTAGAACATACCCATTAGCTGATGACTATAATAAATTTAAATCATTATTTGCTGAAAGAAATGTTGATTGCTACATTCTAAATACTGGATTCTTCATGGATAAAAAAGTAACTCCTGCTGTTACTTTAGGAGTATTAGAATCTATTATAGAAGGAACTGCTAAGTTTAAACCTTGGGGTAACTTCTCTGATATTGAAATCTTAGAAGTTGAAGGATATGTTCCTGATTTAAATGATCCTGAATATGTAGACCAATTAAGAAAGAGAATGGAAGATAGAATCAAATTCGTTGAATCTAGAGAAACAGAAAAAGGTGGATTTGATAAACTTCCTAAAGAAGCTTTAGAAGCTCTTAAAAAAGTTGTAAGTGAATTAAAATAAAAAGGAAGCTAATAGCTTCCTTTTTATTTTCCAAAAACCCATAATGTAATATAAAAAGAAGCAATAATTCCCGCTAGATTAGCAAGAATAGCTCCTGTAAGGGTATATCTTGTTTTTTTAATTCCAACGGACATAAAATATACTGACATAGTATAAAAAATAGTTTCAGTGCATCCCATCATGACAGAAACTAATCTACCAATAAATGAATCGGGACCGTATTGTTTAAATAAATCCAATACTAAACCTAAACTAGCTGAAGAAGATATAGTTCTAAGAATACTTAAAGGGATAAGCTGCAACGGAAAAGATGTAAATGAAAAAATAGGTTTTAATCCTCTCTCTATTAAATCTAAAGCTCCTGAAGCCCTAATTATTCCTACAGCTACCATAAGACCAATTAAAGTTGGCATTATGGTCATAATAACATTTACACTTTCTTTAGCCCCCTCTATAAAAGTATCAAATATATTTACTTTTTCTAATAAACCATAAATTAATATTATCATTAATATTCCTGGGAGCATAAAATCAGAAATATATAAAATCAATTTCATACTTTTCTCCTCCTTTGCATAATAAGTGCAAATATAACTCCTACTATGGTTGATACTAGAGTAGATAATAAAGATGGACCAATAATTTCTGATGGATTAGTAGAACCATATTGTGCTCTATAAGCAATAATATTTACAGAAATAAGCTGAACAGAAGATATATTTATAATTAGAAACATACACATGGCATTACTGGCTTCATCTTTTTTAAGATTAAGTTTTTGTAATTCTTTCATAGCCATTAATCCAGGAGGAGTTGCTGCCCATCCAAGGCCTAAAACATTGGCAATTAAATTAGTAGCTATATATTTTTGTGCATTATGGCCATCTGGTATATCTGGAAATAAAAATTTAAGAATAGGTCTTAATTTAACAGTTAAAACATTAATAAGCCCTGACTTTTGAGCTATTTTCATAATTCCCATCCAAAAACTTAAAACTCCTAATAAAGTAATACATATTTGTACTCCTTCCTTTGAAGAAGTTATAGCCATTTGAGTTACTTCTCCCACTTTTCCTGTAAAAGCAGCAAATATAATACCAATCAAAATCATAAATCCCCATAAATAATTAAGCATATATTAATATGTCCTCCTTTTTTCTTACTTTTTATAATATATATTCAATTCTACTAAAAATATGAAACAAGCTATATTCATACTTTTTATATAACTTTAATTGGCTTTTTGTCGAATTGTCGAAATTTAATCATGCCTTAATTACCAATAAACTAATTTGTTAAATTGTAAAAAAATATTAATATATATATTTTTTGGATTAATATTTTAAATAAAAATTAATATTTCCCCATATATCGACGATATTTTATCTATTAATTTGTATTTTTTGGTTCGTTGTAAAATTAAATGCAACAGATAAAAAAATATAAAAAAAATAATTGACAACCATAGTGAGAAATCATGTATGATTTA
>NZ_JWID01000049.1 GCF_001466305.1 Defluviitalea phaphyphila | reverse complement strand
CTTAAGGCTAATTTTATACTTTAACACCTAAAATCAAGCATGATTTCTACTAAACATAAGTGTTGCATTTAATATTGCAATTTAGATATAAAAAATAACTTTTTTTATAAAGTTTAATATACTTGACATATTTATAAATTTTTTATAATATAATAAATATATAAGAAATTTTTAAGATCTCACTTAAAAGTGAGAATTAAAAAGAGGAGAGTCCAAGCCTTTATAAGTTGGAGCTTTAAAAAGAGGAGAGTCCAAGCCTTTAAGTTGGAACTTTAAAAAGAGGAGAGTCCAAGCCTTTAAGTTGGAGCTTTAAAAAGTATAAATTAAAAAACTATAATTTAAAAATAGTGGGAAAAGACCCACTATTTTTAATTTCTTATTTTTTCTTTTCAAATCCTCTCATTAAAATCATCACCTTAGTATTTAATTAGTTTACAAGACATATCTTTTAAAACTTTTAAATAAAAAACATGACTTATAAGGCTTTCTTAACCCTAATAAACCATGTTTTATGCAACTGCTTTATTTACTTCCTTTCAAACATTTGAAAAATAAAGAAGTTTATTTAAAGAATTTAGTAAATGATATGAAATATTTGGTGATATAACAATAGCTAATGCTATACTAAACCGGTTATTACATCATGCTACAGTTGAAAAATAACAGGTAAATCTTATAGAATTAAAGATAAAATATTTGATAATAATTCTAAAAATAATTAGTCAAAAGTGTTAAAAATTATTTTTGCAAAAATGTTAAAAAAGATATTGANAATATTTGATAATAATTCTAAAAATAATTAGTCAAAAGTGTTAAAAATTATTTTTGCAAAAATGTTAAAAAAGATATTGACATTAACATTGTACATTAATTTTTAATTTTAAAAACATATGTTAGATTATATATAAAATTTAATTTTCCCTAAACTTAGGCCATCGATTATAGCCTATTTTAGGATTATTTGAGTTGTAAAATCCTTTTCAATTAATTTACTACTGCACTACCAAAATAATTAATATTATCAGTTAAATCTTTTCCTATATAAATCTTTTCATTAGGATAAGTAATTTTATAAATTACTTTCATAATTTATAAACCTCCTAAAGTTATCTAGTTTTTGTAATATTTAATTAAATCTTTATACTTTAAAAACATATATTCCATATTATTCAATATTTTCTTATTGTTAAGCAAAATATGTAAAATAAATTTCTTTTAATCTCTTGTCTAAATTTTTCTCTATTATTTCTTCTTTTAATTTCTTGCTTATAGCTGCTTTAACATTATCAATCTTTAATATCTTTTCTAAAAATTTATTATTAAAACCTAATAACCAATTTATATCAAATTTTTCAAAATCAAATGTATTAGGTTCTATTATAAAATCAAACAAATCATAAAATCCCTTAAATTCACTGAATTGATCTATATTTATAAGTTTTTCATTATAAAATAAAGGAATAATATTTATAAGACTACTTACTACTTTACTTCTCCTTTTTATCAAAGAAGCAATTTCAGTAAATAATTTTTGTTCATATTTTTTATTCGGATTAATTATATTATTTATACATGCTTCAACATATACGCTCTGATTAAATGTTTTTGATAATTCATCTTTAATAAAATCTTTTATCTGTTTTTTTATTTCTTTGTTACTTACTTTAAATAGAGGAATAAATAATTTAATTATTATATCATTCTTATACCTTTTTAAAACATCATATGTGATAGAATCTATTAATTCCTCCAATGATTCATAAGATAAAAATCTATCTTTTTTATTTGATAAATTAAAAATGTTTGCTAAATTATTTATAAAATTAGTTCGAAAAATATCTTCTATTTCACGGACTCCTTTATTATTATTGTTTTTTATATTTAATAGTTTTTTTATAAAAACATTTATTAGATTATTAATAAAATCTAAATTAACTAAGTTCTTTTCAAACATTTTGATAAGAGTATAATCTAATGCTTTATATATTTCTAATTTTACATTTCCTTTTTCCAATAATATCAAAATATTATTAAAAAATTTATCTAATTTATTATCTGTCCAATTAAGCTTACTGGCTATAACAATCATATTACAAATTAAATTTGTTAAATGCCTTTTGTAATTAATAGAAATATAACTTTTTATATTCGATATATTTATACATTATAAATAAATCCAGTTTATTAAATTCATAATCTGGTATAGTATCGGCCATTTCCTTTGGAAACAACGAATTTTCTTCACTTATTTCTTCTTTTATTCTTTCTTTCTCTTTTGAGTATGTACTCAATAATGCTGATATATAATTAAAAATGAATATCCAAATTAACACTTACTATTAGCGATTTTTCATAGAAACTATCATTAAATTTTTTATTTAAATATAATCCTACTCTTTTTTCAAATTTATCAAAAGAAAATCTTGAAACAGCATTATTTTTATTTACACTTTGTAGATTTGAGTAATATTTTTAATTGTTTACGTCATTTTGTATTAATTTATTATTATATTTATATCTAATTCTATAATTTACCAGTTTAATCTTTTTACAATATGAACATTCGCCTTTATGACGGTTTATCATTTTTCCTTAAATAATTTATTACATACAGAATTAATAGTTTGACGTGGTTTTATTTTTAATAATTTTGATAAGCAATCATCACAGAGGGATTTATCTTGGTTATATAAATAATCTTTAATTATTTCACTATAATTCCTCATTCTATCGCTTCCTTATAGAAATATAAATTAAAATAATAATTATTTTAATATCACATTATTAATTTAATAATACCATAAATTTATATAGTTATATAAATTTTTAAATATGAAAACTATTTATCGTTTATCATAGAGTAATCTTATTTCTCCTCTTTTTAAAAACATAATAAAAACCATATAGAAGGCATTTCTTGCACCTTTTTCTATGGTTTTCTATAACAACTAAATTATTCACTAGAAATTTATTCACTCTTATTTCTTTTTTCTACTAAGTCTTTTATGTAAACAGATTCATATTCATTTGCTAATATGTCCATATATATTTCATCATATCTTTTTCCTGCTATTTGTGCTGCT
>NZ_JWID01000048.1:3009-4099 GCF_001466305.1 Defluviitalea phaphyphila | reverse complement strand
TAGAAGCTTTATTTTTATCTTTTTCTGCTAGCTCTATAATTTCCCTTACTTTTGAATAAGGATGCTCTTTATAATAAACATTTGAAAGCCTTTCCCAGCCTATATCACTTGCACACAATAAATAATCTATTACAAAATCTTCAATCCCCCACTTTTCTACTATATTAGCCAATCTTTTTATATTGTTTTTATCAATTTCTAATAATATTCCTAAAGATATTAGCCAAAGTACACGCAAATATTCATTTTCACTGCAATAATCTTCAAATTCAAAATAATTTTCTATACAAAATATTGCATATTTAACATCTTCAACTAAATCCTCTATGGGCATACCTGCCGAATACATTGCATTTATTTTTCTAAATTCATACATAGTACTATGTCTATATGTCATGCGAATAATCTCTTCGTTATCTCTTTGATATCTCTGTATTCCATTTTTTATATCTTCCTTTAGAAGTTTTATTTCTTCTTTTCTTTCCTCTATACACTGATTTGCAAAAGTAATTTCCTCTTCAAAATGTTCAAATGTCTTAAACTTATCTCTTACCATAATTTACCCTCCTTTATTTATTATGGCCAAGGTCCTATACGGTTTGCATCTTTATCTAGTCTAAAAGTTTGTATCGTTCCATCTCCATTTATATTAAATAATACCTTTTCAACCTTGTCAGTTCCTAATGATTTTATAATCTCATCTTCTAACTTTTTATCTCCATTTACAGCGTCTAAAAGACGGTCGTTATCTTCTATCCACTTATCTGACATCTGTTTATAGCCTTTTGTTGTTTTCCTTAAACTTGCTACTCCTTCTTTTTTAAATTTACAACAATAATATACTTATTATCTATTTTACCTAATTTAGGGTTTAAAATCAATTTTAGTATTTAATACAAAAAACTCCTTTCTGACTTTTGTTTAAGTTACTGCCAGAAAGGAGTTTTATTTTATCAAATATTTATACAACAATTAATACTATTAAAATTTTATATGATATTTATTATCAATTAAAACATATTGTATAATGTCATCTTAATTTTATTCTTCAGGAAAATACACTATTAATTTACCATCTGGATAATTTCCA
>NZ_JWID01000048.1:0-2987 GCF_001466305.1 Defluviitalea phaphyphila | reverse complement strand
GATAATTTCCATCCCATCCACATGGCCATCCTCCAGCTTTATAAACTTCAAAAATTTTTTCAAAAAATTTATTTGTTTTACCTTGTATGGCTCTTGTCCTTGCACAATCTATCAAATCACAATATACTTCCTCCCAGACTATTTCGTATTCTTTTAAAATATGTAAATTTTTTTTAATTAATCCATTTATCGAATGCAAAGTTTTCATAAAATTTTTATAATCAGGATTTTGATAAGCTATACCATAAACTTTACTCATTACTAATTCTGTTATATCTTTCCATGTATATCCTTTTTCATTGTTCATTTCATAATCATCACATTCAAATGCAAGATATTGAGCTTTTTCAAAATCATTTATAATTATAACATCAGTTAGTAATTTATCACTTTTTTTAAATAATTTTATATTACCCACTTCTTTTATTACTTCTTCAACTAATAAGCTATTTTCCCCATACTTCATTTATTAAACCACCTTTCCCATAATTCTATAGTAGCACCNCTTTTATTACTTCTTCAACTAATAAGCTATTTTCCCCATACTTCATTTATTAAACCACCTTTCCCATAATTCTATAGTAGCACCTTCTGATTTATATAACGGTAATCCGTTCTTGTTGCATTAGTTTCTTTACTTTTTTCTATTTTTAAGAAATAAACCAAAGATTTTAAAACGTATATCTTTTAGATTAAAAAACTTTAGAAGATTGCGTAATATGATTTCTACATTAAAATAAGCTTAAAATCAATAATGGAGCGGTATTTAAAATAATCCCACCCCAACTATTGACAAAGAGTCATAATTTTAATTATGCACCCCAACATTTATTATAGAACCTCTTTTTTGATAAGCATTATAGGTCTTACTTTTGTAGTTTTATTTATTTCATTATTTACATCATCACTTAATTTATTGATTATTTTAATTAATTCTTCTTCTGTTTCAAACTCTCCATTATAAGGAATTAATCTACTTATAAATCTATTAGCAGACTCTACTTTCCCTTAACACATCTTTAAACACCTCAAAATATTTAATTCAGTTTTTATTATTTCTATCATTATAATTACCTCCTTATATATTTTCAGAAGTAATTATAATATTTTATTAACGATTTTGTTAAGTTTTATATTTGCAATCTTGTTTATTATTATTTTAGCATTAATATACTGCCTAGATTTAAACATCTGGATATTTTCTGTGGTATTGGCATATAAAGTATATGATTGCTTTTAAATTCCTCTCCCATTGTTATCATATACTCCCACGCTTTTTCCATTGAAATCTCATCATTGTCTCTCATGTGAACTCCTCCCCGTCATTGATAAGTCTTGTTGTAATATTGGTGGAGAACAGCTATCATTGTCCCACCTATTACTATCTAAGTCGGAGTATGTATTCGTTTTGTTGCGGTGGTAACTGAAAAAATTTTAAAAGCTAGTGAAAAACTTATACTTAAAGGCTTGGGCAAACAAAGGTAAAAAAGAATCTTTAGAAAATGGTGGTAACTGAGGATTTTAGCAACCATCATATATCGGCTTACCGTTATAAGGTATGATATTTTTTAAGTGTACGCACATCTGATTTCATAAAATTATTATATTGGTATTAATAGAGTTACTTTTATTCTTAGTGGTAAAGTTGGTTTATTCAGCACTGGGTAGCCCCACCAAAAGAAAAAGTGATGGAACGACTTACCTTGTCAATTCCATCACTTTCCTGAAATTCTTATGCTTTTAATAGGACAAAGAGAAAATAGTTCTTAATCATCTACTAGGTCTTAGTTCCTCCATGAGTTGCATAAGTTCATCAACACCAATAGCAAATCTAGTCTGAGAAAAATCACTTTTAAACTCTTCACTAACAATGTCTATTATTAAAACTTCTTCTGTATTTTTCTTTTGAATTAGGTATTGATTCCCCTCAAACTCTCCACTTTTAAAGTTGTTTAACTTAAGAAAATTATAAATTATCCAAAATGTCTCTTCTGTTACTTCTGTTTTTATGAAGTCTTCTAAAAGATGATATAGAAACTCATTATTCTTTTTTATAAACTCATGCTTGTCAAAAACTTTTTTCATTCTCTTATTCCTCCTTTTTATGGTAATTTATCAGGAAACACTGTCCAAATATTTCCTAGCTCATCATAGACTATTCTAATAGCAGTTTCACCTTTTGTTTCTATTACCTTGCCTGCATCTATCCATACCTTGAAAGACTGTTGTCCATTAGAACCTAATCCATTGTCCATTACATGTTTTATTAAACTACTATCATTCTTGACATTATTTAGAATAGTATCAACAAGGGAATTTGCTTTTTCAACAGTATCTACATTAAATTTATTCCATGTAGAAGTGTTATTTGGGATATCTAAATGCTTACTCTTAATTTCAAAATTGGCTATGTCAATTTTTCCTAAGGATTTTTTTGCACTGTCAGTTAAAGCTTTACCCGTCCCCTCTACAGCATCATCTGATATATTCCTGCCATTCTTTTCAATGAATTCAACTATTTTAGTTCTGTCATTATCATATAACTCTAACCACTTCTCCGATGTATTCCCTGGAAGATTAGATACTGTTCCAATCCTTTTTAAGGGCTATTTTTATTCCTTCATCTACGTGTTTTAATCCGTCTGCTATCTTCTTTTTAATGGTATTTTTAAATATTTTGGTTTTTAACTTGCTCTTTTTTCTTATATGTTCTACTGCAGAATCTCTTAGTTCTAGTCCTTTTTAGGTAAACTTTTTATGTTTTTTAATGCACCTTTTTTAACAGATTTTACTCCTATTATTATTTTACCTTATTTAGTCTTTAAAGGAAATTTTAATATTTTAATAAAAACTCCTTTCTGACTTTTGTTTAAGTTACTGACAGAAAGGAGTTTTATTGCAGATTTTATGTACTTCTTTTATTCTTATTTTGTTTCTTTTTTACTTCTAATATAATTCTAAATCTATATTTTCTAGATCTACATCTT
>NZ_JWID01000047.1 GCF_001466305.1 Defluviitalea phaphyphila | reverse complement strand
TGGATTTTGGAAATATCTTTGTAAAGATAGGATAACATAAAATGCTGGAGCTTTTTATTTGTAATTTTTAACTAGCACAACGAGTTAACTAATATTTTATTATTTTTTAGTCTAATCATTTCCTTCAACTCCATATAAATTAATTCTTCGTATTATTTATATATAGATAATACTAAATTCTATAATATATTCCAAATATTAATAGTTATTTTATCACTTAAATGTATTTTTTTCAATAATTTTTTATACTTTAGAAAGCTCAAATAAGAAATTTTTTTAGATGTAGCGTCAATGTATGAATTTTTTCCAAAATACTTTTTTACTTTCTAATCTGTACTAGTATTACTATTTAGTTCTATAATCTGTTAAATACTTTTCAAACTGCTTCTTTATTTTCTGTATTTCTCCTGTATAATAATTTAATTCTGTTTTTGTTATTTCTATAAGAATTACTTTCTCATATATTTATATATTTTCCCGAAGCAATTATAATATTGTTAACGATTTTGTTAAGTTTTATATTTGCAATCTTTTTAATTATTTTAGCATTAATATATAACATTAAGAATTAATATTAGAATTTAAATATTTTAATATGTCTTGTTGATGTCATATTAAACTCTTATAATAAAAGTAAAAGGAGTGAAAATATGAAAATCAACAGACTATTTGAAATAATATATTTACTATTAAATAGAAAAACCATTACTGCTAAGGAACTAGCAAAGCATTTTGAGGTTTCGCCTCGCACCATTTACCGTGACGTGGAACTCTTATCCTCAGCAGGTATTCCTATCTATATGACTAAAGGCAAAGGAGGAGGAATTTCTCTTTTTCCTGATTTTATATTGAATAAAACTGTATTAACTGAAAATGAAAAAATAGATATTCTCTCTGCTCTTTACGCTATAGAGGCAATTACTTTAGAGAAAAAAAATACGACAGTTCAAAAAATATCTTCATTGTTTGGAAGTTCTAATAGTGATTGGATTGAAGTAGATTTTTCTAGATGGACAAATATAAATGAAGAATATGAAGTATTCGCACTACTTAAAACGGCAATTCTTAGAAAAAAAATTGTACAATTTATATATCACGGAAGTAAAAACAGTATAAAACGCATTGTAGAACCCATCAAACTATGCTTTAAAGGACAGAGCTGGTATCTTTATGCTTATTGTCGTCTACGTAATGATTATCGATTTTTTAAACTATGTCGAATGAAAAATTTAACAGTTTTATGTAAACACTTTGACCGTCAAAAACCAAAACGTATATTTGATGGTAACAAAACTTTCCAAGATAACATTATAACTTTAACTCTTCAAATTTCAAAAGAGATGGCTTATCGAGTTTATGATGAGTTTTCAGAATATGAATTGCTACCTGATGGAAATTTTAAAGTTACACTTTCCATGCCACAAAGTGAATGGATGTATTACTACATTTTTACCTTTGGCGAATATTGTGAAGTATTAGAACCTGAGTATATTCGTTTACAAATTAAAGAAAAACTTCAAAAAATTTTAGGCATATATACTTAATTAATATGACATGCTATTGTCTATTTAAATGTTATATACTTAACATATAAAGGAGGAATGAAATATGAAAAAATTAGATTATAAAAAGAAGTTTAAAAATTTATATCAGCCAAAATCTCAACCTGAACTCATAAATGTACCTGAAATGCAGTTTATACAAATTGATGGACAAGGTAATCCCAATGAAGAAAATGGTGAATATCAGACTTCAGTTGAAATATTGTATGCTCTATCTTATACAATTAAAATGTTGCCAAAAAAAGGTTATGAGTTACCTAACTATTTTGAGTATGTGGTTCCTCCTTTAGAGGGACTTTGGTGGCTTGCAGATAGTGATAAATTTGATTATAGTAGTAAGTCAAAGTTTCATTGGACATCTATGATTCGTCAACCGGAATTTGTGACGAATCAAGTATTTACTACTGCTTGTGAAATTATATCAAAGAAAAAACCACATCTTAATATTTATCTTTCAAAAGCAAGACTTATATCCTTTACTGAAGGACTTTGTGTGCAATGTATGCATTATGGTAGCTTTGATGATGAACCAATAACACTTGAAAAAATTAAAAAGTTTATATTCGATAATGACTTGCAATGCGATTTATCTGATACTAGACATCACCACGAAATTTATCTTTCTGATCCAAGAAAAGTTAATGCTGTAAAAATGAAAACTGTTCTACGATATCCAGTTAAAAGGGGTGCCATATAATAAAAAATCTAATCATAACCACCCGTAAAACGGGTGGTTTGCTCTAGCCCTATAAGGGCATATTACTTGCAGCGTCTTAAGACGCACTGAATAGTCTGCCAACCGCTTTTATTTCACAGGCTACCCCTAAAGGGGTTATTTTTTTGCCTTTATTTACTGGCTCACCCGTAAACGGGTCTATGTATTCTTTTAGACTTATGTGACCGCTTGCGATATCTTCTTGTAATTGATTTTTTATATATTCTTGTATTGCCTTTTTATTTCTTTCTACTGTATCTACATAATATCCTTTGCACCAAAATTGTCTATTTCCATATCTATATTTTAAATTTGCATGTCTATCAAATATCATGAGTGAGCTTTTACCTTTCAAATATCCCATAAACCCCGATACGCTTAATTTAGGTGGAATACTTACAAGCATATGTATATGGTCTTTAC
>NZ_JWID01000046.1 GCF_001466305.1 Defluviitalea phaphyphila | reverse complement strand
AAATGAAAAGATGATAGATATTGAAAAACATGCATTAAAGAGAGAAAAAATAAAAGATAAGCATATTTTTAGATTGAAAGATGAAACTTTTCCTATATTTGTATCTGAAAAAGTTGTAAAGGCATTAAAAAAGAATAGGATAACAGGTTGCGATTTTTTAGAAGTTAAGGTTGTATAATTAGATATATATGGAAAATAGTTATCATGATGATAGCCATGTTTTAAAAAAGATTTTGTCAATAGTTGGGATATAATTTATAAAATTTACGCTTCATTATTAATTTTAAGTTTATTTTAAGGTATTTTATAAAATATGGAGAAAGAATAATTATTTTTACTTGACATTACCATAAAAAATCCTTAAATTGATTTTAAGGTTTAGATTAGGTAAAATGATAATATGAAATAAATTTGTTAAAAAGATATATTCAAAATTATAGGTAATCTATGTAAAAAAGGACTAGAACTAATAGACTTAATAGTAGATTATTATAAAAAAATAGAAAATTAAAAACTTAAATATTAAAAATACTATTAAAAAAATTTATGAAAAGATCAAAACATATATTAATGTTAAAATAGTAGTTAATTATAAATATAAAACTTAACAAAATCATTAATAAAATATTATAATTACTTCTAAAAATAGGTTCTGTAAACTTAAAATGAAAAATTAGTACAATGTTTTATAGAATAGCTTTAAATTTCGGTTTATAAATAGTAAAATTCTTCTGTGAATATGTAAAGGGTAAAATGAACGTGCTAAAGCATGTTCTATGACAATTCACAGAACGATCTTTTAAAAATAAATTAGCGAAATTGAAGTTTAAATCAAGCAATAAGAAGATATTTTTTCTTCTGATTTTGTGATAATTTTAGACTAAAAACTTGAGCAGGGGTTTGATTATTAAGGGCTGAATGAGGTCTAACGAGGATAATTTTTAGTTTATTTTGTTGAAGGGTTAAAAGGTGTAAATTGATGATTGCAGTTACCGTAAAGGTATTTTTGATGACCATCTTTATCTTTGCCATAATGATAAAATGAATGATTATTGTTGCACTTTGGACATTTTACTGGTACAATTTTTTACATGAGGACTTCATCCTTTCTGTGAGATATAGTTTGTTTGTGTAAAAACATTTTACCACAGAGGGTTTGGAGTCCTTAATTTTCATTTAAGTTTACAAAACGTTTCGCTTTATACGGAGGAATAAATATGAAGCAATTATCTATATTTGACTATGTAAATGATAAAGAAAATAAAAAAGAAAATACGTTAGAATCTGTTAATAATATCAATAAAATTAGGGAAAAAAATAAAAGAATAAAGATATTGTCTTTATTTAGTGGATGTGGAGGAATGGATATTGGATTTGAGGGGGGGTTTACTTGTTTAAAACGGTCTATTAATACAGATATTCATCCTAATTGGATTGCAAAAGATTTTGGAGAATGGGTAAAAGTAATAGATACAGGTTTTGATATTGTATTTGCTAATGATATACGCCCAGAGGCAAAAGCCGCATGGGTTTCTTATTTTAAAAAAAGATATGAAAATCCTGATAAAATTTATCATCTTGATAGTATAGTTAATTTGGTTAAAAGAGCAAAAGAAGGAGAAAAAATTTTCCCAGATAGCATAGATATTATTATTGGAGGGTTTCCTTGTCAAGATTTTTCTATTGCAGGTAAACGTTTGGGCTTCAATTCATATAAGAGTCATGATGGGAGAAAAATAAGAATTAACGAACCAACAATTACAAATCGTGGGAAATTATATATGTGGATGAGAGAAGTAATAACTATAACAAAACCATTAATGTTTATTGCAGAAAATGTAAAAGGGTTGATTAATCTTCATAAAGTGAAAGAAGTTATTGAAAAAGATTTTGCAAATGCAGGAGATGGGGGATATCTTGTTTTACCGGCTAGAGTTTTACATTCTGCTGATTATGGGGTACCACAATCAAGAGAGCGTGTAATTTTTTATGGGTTTAAAAAGAGTGCTTTAAAATTAAGAGCTTTAAAAGAATTAACTAAAGATACCATTTCAAAAGAGTATGATCCATATCCTGAAAAAACACATGCTTATACAGTGAAAGATAAAAAATTATATCCATTTGTAACTGTTAGGGAAGCCTTTTCTGGTCTTCTTGAACCAGAGTTAACTGATGATCTTTGTCAAAAAAAATATTCAAAAGCCAAGTTTATGGGTAAACACTGTCAAGGACAGACAGAAGTAAAACTTGATTCAATTGCGCCTACTATTCGTGCAGAACATCATGGAAATATTGAATTTAGGCGTCTTAGTCTAGAAAATGGAGGATGTAATATAGAAGAATTAAAAAAAGGATTACCTGAAAGAAGATTAACTATTAGAGAATGTGCTCGCCTTCAAACATTTCCAGATGATTATCAGTTTATTTTACCTAAAACAAAAAAAAATGTATCTGTTAGTGCAAGTAATGCTTATAAATTGATAGGTAATGCGGTTCCCTGTGTTTTAGCATTTAATATAGCAATGAATTTAGCTGAAAAATGGGAAAAATATTTTTAAAATTTAAAAAATGAAATTCAAAGGTATAAAATACCTTGTTCCAAGTCGTTCTAACTTTAATTCTATTATTGAATTTCAGGGTTGTAGATACGAAGTTCCTTCATCTCAATTAAATATAATTACCACATTTAGAAGTTTATTTCATAAGTGTATTTATTTTTAGAAATTTTGAAATATATAAATTTTTAATTATGCCCTTAATATTTATTATAATTATCCCTTTATATTTATTTATAAAAAGTACTTTTATCCTAATTATTAAAAAGGATAAAGTA
>NZ_JWID01000045.1 GCF_001466305.1 Defluviitalea phaphyphila | reverse complement strand
TTAAGGCTAATTTTATACTTTAACACCTAAAATCAAGCATGATTTCTACTAAACATAAGTGTTGCATTTAATATTGCAATTTAGATTTAAATAATATTTTATAAAATTTTAAAACTAATATTTTATTAATTTTATACTTTTATTATTAACCAATCCTTTTTCTATATTTGTATTTTATTTCTTTACAAAAAATTACCAAAATATATAAAATGACAAGTTTCTTTTTTTAAAATCTAGAATAATATACTATTGTATTAAATTATTTAGTATTTCTAACATTAAAGGAGAGATTTTATGAAAAATACATATATACCCTTAAATCAAGTTACAATAGGAAAAACTTGTATAGTTAAAAACTTGAAATCCTCAGGTATTAAACGTAGAAGAATTTTAGATTTGGGTTTTATTCCAAATACTAAAATTAAAGTTATCCGTCGCAGTCCTTTAGGAGACCCTACTGCTTATTTAATTCGTGAAACTATGATTGCCTTAAGAAAAGAAGAAGCTTCCAAAATCTTGGTAAAAGTCATAAATAATTAGGAGGGTGATGATGAGAACAATTTGTAAATATTGTAATAAAAAATCTATTGCTAATTTATATGAAATAAAAAAAACCTCAAATAATCAAATGGTAATAGCTTTAGCAGGAAATCCTAATACAGGTAAAAGTACTATATTTAATGCATTAACCGGTTTAAAACAACATACAGGAAATTGGCCAGGGAAAACCGTAACTAATACTCAAGGTTTTTTTAAAAGAAAAGATAAAGAATTTATATTAGTTGATCTCCCTGGAACATATTCCCTTCTTGCTAATTCTATAGAAGAAATAGTTGCTAGAGATTTTATATGTTTTGGAAATCCTGATGCTACTATTGTAGTTGCAGATGCTACTTGCTTAGAAAGAAATCTAAATCTTCTTCTTCAAATATCCGAAATTACTAATAATGTTATTTTATGTGTAAATCTTTTAGATGAAGCAAAAAGAAAAAATATATACATTGATTTAAATAAACTCTCCAATGAATTAGGTATTCCTGTAATAGGTACTATAGCTAGAAATAAAACAGGACTTGAAGACCTAATGGATACGGTTTATAAAGTATGCATGAGAGAAATTATCCCTAATCCAAAACCTATTTTATATCCTCCAAAAATAGAAGAAAAATTACAAGAATTAATTCCTAAAATTAAACCTTTAGTTAATAATAAATTTAACCCTAGATGGTTAGCTCTTAGAATACTTGAAGGAGATAAAAATATATTAGATAAAATTTATACCAATAACACTTGCAAAGGAGTGTGTGATAATGGAAAAGCCTGCTCAAATAGATTCTAATGATATACTTAGAGATGATATTGTATCTGCTATTTATAAAAGAGCAAAAGAAATAGCAAAATCTTCTGTGAGTATGCCTATAAAAAAATCTAAATCGTTTGATGATAAATTAGATGATATTTTAACTTCTAAATGGGCTGGTTTTCCCATTATGCTTTTACTCCTTGGAATTATTTTTTGGATTACTATTATAGGTGCTAATATTCCTTCTAGAATACTTGCTGATTTTTTATTTAATATAGAAGATAAATTAAGTCAAATCCTTATATATTTTAATGCTCCTAATTGGCTTTATGGAATATTAATTTTGGGTATGTATAGAACAGTAGCATGGGTCGTATCAGTAATGCTTCCTCCCATGGCAATATTTTTTCCTTGTTTTACATTATTAGAGGATTTAGGATATCTTCCTAGAGTTGCTTTTAATTTAGATAGATTATTTAAAAAGGCAGGAACCCATGGTAAACAAGCTTTAACCATGTGTATGGGATTTGGATGTAATGCTGCTGGTATTCTTTCTTGCCGTATTATAAATTCTCCAAGAGAAAGACTTATAGCTACTTTAACCAATAATTTTGTGCCTTGCAATGGTAGATTCCCTACCTTAATAGCTATTTCTATGATACTTATAGGTAGCTTTGCTAATTCTTCATTTTCTTCTTTTCTTACATCTGGAATAATTGTACTTATTATACTTCTTGGAATAACTATCACATTTATCACATCATTTATTTTATCTAAAACCATATTAAAGGGAACTCCTTCTACATTTGATTTAGAACTTCCTCCTTATAGAAAACCTCAAATATTTAAAATTATTATACGTTCTATATTTGATAGAACTTTATTTGTACTGCTACGAGCAATTAAAGTTGCTCTTCCCGCTGGTGCTATTATATGGTTAGTTTCTAATATAACTATTGGAAATACAAATATATTAAACCATATTGCAAATTTCTTAAATCCTTTTGGATTAGCTATAGGATTAGATGGAATTATTATTCTTGCCTTTATATTAGGTTTTCCTGCTAATGAAATTGTACTTCCTATTATTTTTATGAGTTATTTATCCACAGGAAGTATGATAGAAATAGAAAGTATAGAAGAAATGAAAGAAATTTTTATATCAAATGGATGGACTTGGCTAACTTGCTTAAATGTAATGTTATTTTCTTTACTCCATTTTCCTTGTGGAACAACTCTTTTGACTATTAAAAAAGAAACTCAAAGCTTAAAATGGACTATTATTGCATTTCTTATACCAACTATTATTGCAATTTTAATATGTTTTACCACTACACAAGTAACAAATTTAATATTCAAAATAACATGTTTAAATTAAGGTTAAAACACAAAATAAAAACTCCTGAATTTATTCAGGAGTTTTTATTTTAAATTTTAAAAGCGGGTGATGGGAATCGAACCCACGTATCCAGCTTGGAAGGCTGGTGTTCTACCATTGAACTACACCCGCATAAATTTGGCAGCCACCTACTCTCCCAGGCAGTCTCCCGCCTAGTACCATCGGCCGTCTATGGCTTAACCATCGTGTTCGGTATGGGTACGGGT
>NZ_JWID01000044.1 GCF_001466305.1 Defluviitalea phaphyphila | reverse complement strand
TACTTTATCCTTTTTAATAATTAGGATAAAAGTACTTTTTATAAATAAATATAAAGGGATAATTATAATAAATATTAAGGGCATAATTTAAAATTTATATATTTCAAAATTTATAAAAATAAATACACTTATGAAATAAACTTCTAAATATGGTTATACTAATGGGCTAACAGAAGTTTTTAATAATAAGATTAGGGTTTTAAAACGTATGGTTTAAAAAACTTTAGAAGATTGCATAATAGGATAATTCATTTTATTAATTAAATAGTAATAATTGAATATTTTGTGGAAAATCCTACATTTAGCTAGGTTTATTAAGTGCGCCCCAAAAATAAGAAAATATTAAAATAAGCTCAAAATCAATAATAAAGCGGGATTTAATATAATCCCATCTCAGCTATTGACAAAGAGCCAAAAATGTTGAGATACATAAATTTTAATTATACACCCCCACATTTATTATAGATATGTTCTATCCCTTCTTTCATATTTTCATCTTCTATTTCTTTATTATCATCAACTTTATAGTCATCTAAGTTAATGTGTTTAAATTTCATAGTATTTTTATAGTATGTTAAATCATATGAATAATAGGTAGTTTCAAATCTGTATCATCAAGTTCTAATTAATCTTCTTTTATGCTTATAATATTTACGTTTTTTAATCCAGCCATTTTAAGTCTTTCTTTTACATCATTTATTTTCTTAACTGGACATTGGAAAACCACATGAAAAGGGATTGGTGGTGTAAGAAAATCATCATAGTTCCTTCCTTCCGTCCACTCATTTACAGAACGTTTAAGTATTTCAATAAAAATTTTAAAGCTATTATCAGATATTGTGATAACTTGGTCTGCATCTTCTATTATCAACAAATATGCTTCGCCCGGTAACCAGTCTAAATCATTTAAGCACTCGTCAAAAGCTGCCCAATTATTACCAAAATAATCTGGAAACTGAAGAACTTCAGCAAACTCAGCAAACAACTCATCAATCGTTGTACATTTACTACCTGCTATTTGTTTTACAACCATACCCTCACACTCAAGACTTCCATTGCTCAAAAACAATCTATAAAATTCTGACTTTTCAATTCCTATTATATGAAAGTATGGTTGCTTAAGTTGTATTAATTCTTGTATCATTTTTAACACCTTCTTCTATTTAATTTTTATAAACGTCTTATAATGATCATTTGTATACCACACAGAACCTTTATCATCTATTACTATTCTCTCTGCTCCTCTATTTTGGCCTTTTACATATGGATTTACATCATATTCTTTATAATTCCCTTCGGGAAGAATTTGTCCACCATTTCTACCATCATTAGCAAATATCCTTCCTCCTTTATATCCTTTTGGCGGTGCACCATTCCTCTTTAGTACCTCATCTGCAACATCAAATGCTTTCTGAGGTACTTCAACAGTTTCACTCGTTCCCTCACTACAAGAACTATAACTATTATATAATTCCTTCTACCATATCTCAATTAATAAATCCAAATACTACTAACTTTACTGTCTTTTCTCCTCTTGCTTTTCATACGGTCTGTATTCTGTCTTTGTTTTCATCATACCGTAGATTATCCTTACAAGCCTTCTTGCTATACATATAAGAGCCTGTGGCTTGGTTTTACCCTCTTTAACCTTCTATTCAAAATACTCTCTAAATACTGGATGTCTTGGTTTTTCTGATGGTGATACTGCTACCATTTGTATAGCCAAAAAATGAAATATGGCATTCAACTCTCTGTTGCCATTTCTGCATCTTTCATCCCTGCCTTTACCTGCTGAACTGAAATGTACAGGTGCCAAACCCATAAATCGAGCCAACTTACCTGAATCTGGAAATCTGTTAATATCTCCAATTTCAGACACAATTTTTGCTTTGGTTATAAAGTCAATACCTGGCATGGTTTGCAGCTTATAACCTGTCTGTGGTAATAATTTTCTTAACTGCTTTTCTATATCTTTTATTAGTTCCTGATTGTTCTTAATATCCTTTACAATATTCCTTACAATAGAATCTCTTTCTTCCTGATACCCCTTCTGTGTATTACCATCCTTTTTAATTATATCAATAATTGCATAAATACGCTCTATCTTTAATGCCTGATGTACCGCTTTTATTGTTTCATAAATTTTTTCTGATGTAGTACTCCAAATATGCTCTGGTGAAGGATAGTTTTCCCAAAAACATAAAGCACTCTTACCATCAACCTGTGCAAAAAACTTCTTATAGGATGGATAACTATAAGACAGCTGACTATGTAATTGGTTTTTGTTCATCACATTGTTTTTTACTATCATATCTCGCCTTTTTACCAACTGCCTGATTGTCCAATATATATCCTCATGTTTTGCGTCCTGTAATGTATCCAACATATCTCTTAATACTCTTGCAACACAATAGGCATCATAGGAATCATCCTTGTATACAATAGGATTTGAAAGCCTTACTGCACTGGTATAGGCTGGATTTACATGTTTGACTTCAAACTTCCTTCCTACAAGATATGAAGCCAGATTACGTCCAAAACTTCTGGTATCCTCAAGTCCAAATACAAAGTACTTTGTACCGCATATTTTCTTTATATCCTCAACAAATGCTGGAAACTTAGATGGTCTGTTTTTAAAGCTAATCTCTCCAACTTTTTTCATCCAGCAATCAATCACAACTGCATAATGCTTTTCCTTGTCTCCACTACGCAAATCGGCAACCTCAATTTAAGAGCGTTAGATTTGATTAGGGACATTTCTTGTAAAGAAGTGTCCCTTGACCTTAATCCTCGCAAGGGAACGACAGCCTATCTGTTCTTCGTGTGACAAATTACGTGATTGAGGCATCACGAACCTTTATTGACTACACTTTTTTCATGATGTTACCGTCACCATTCACTAAAGTCCAGTCTTCTTGAAAATTTTCATTCGCTTATATACCTTAATCTGTCTTTATTTTTGTTTACACAAAAGCCCTAACTGTCAGGTTTAAATCGATTTATGTCATTCTCTTTATTTTCAACTGTCCTTTTACCTTTGCCTCTCAAGGCTTTTTGGAATTCTATTAATTTGAGGTTAATGACTGTCTCTGCCCCCTTAATGCTCTGTAAAGGGTACTACTACTTACCCCTGATAATTTTGCAACTTCTTCCGTAGTAAATAACTTACTTGCATATAGCTTTAATGCTGTTTCAATCTGCGCCTGTGGTATCTTTGGTCTTCTATTAATGCTAAAATAATAATTAACAAGATTTCAAATATAAAACTTAACAAAATTGTTAATAAAATATTATAATTACTTCTGAAAATA
>NZ_JWID01000043.1 GCF_001466305.1 Defluviitalea phaphyphila | reverse complement strand
AAAAAATTTTTGAAGTTTATAAAGCTGGAGGATGGCCATGTGGATGGGATGGAAATTATCCAGATGGTAAATTAATAGTGTATTTTCCGGAATACTAAAATTGCTTTTAAATACTAAATGAGAGGAAATGACAATAGAAATAAAATTTGTTAAAGATTATATAAAAAATTCTTTATCAAATGGTTAAAGTAGTTTATTTTATGATGAGACAGAATACGTGATAGTGGATGAAAGATATTGGATTAGAGATAGGATTGATTTATTACATGAAATTTATTAACAATAAATTAAAGAATTTAAGGAGTGGTATAAATGAGTAGTAATGATTTATTGACTATTATTAGTGAAAAGTTTAAAAATGGAGAAAATGGTGAGCAAGTAGATGGACTAACAGTTATTATTGACGGTAAGATAAAACAAATATTTGATAAAATACTTTTAGAAAAGGGGTATAATGATTATTCTGAAGTTTTAAGCGATGTTATTTTTAATGGGATTAATAAAATGCTTGAAAAATAGTAGTTTGGATTATTTAAATAATTGAATAAGTGAAAGGAAGAAGTATAACATTGAAAGACGCTAAAGAAATCATAGTTAGAGCGATAATATTACTATGTGTATCAGATAGATGTGCTTTAGAGAAGTCTATAATTGGTGGAATAAATTATTCAAAAAAGCAAAGAGAGGATCAAAGATTAGCTATATATAGATGGTTAAAGAATAGAAGATATGTTGATATGATGACAAAAAGCGAAAAGTTATTATTTGAGCAAGAATTAGGGATTAGAAATAAAAATGAAATATTGTTTTTTCAATTACAATATGAAGCAATTGAGCCATGTTTGTGGACACTAGGATTAGTACAGAATTTATCAAATTATGATAAATTTGTTTTAACTGATTTTCATTCTGTGTTGCAAATAGATATGAACCATACATTAGAGAAAGTGCTTAGTATTGTTAATTTACGATCTGAGACAGATATAAAATTACAGAAGGAAATTTCAATGTTATGGCATTGGAGAGCTATTGAATATAATAATCCAATATTCAAAGTTAAATCTGTTAAAGATATGGTTAAAGAAATATTTGGAGATACATATGAACAGGTTTTAGAGAATATCCCGCAGTTTGATAATAATAAAAATGATTTTATAGTAAATGGCAAGCCTTTTATTAATTTAAGTATTAAAGAGAAGAAAATTATTAATTGTATTGCTCAATGGAGACATCACGCATTTGAGTGGATAGTTGGCAATGAATCATGGGATAAAGTAGAAATAAATACTTAATAATCCAATTATTGAGAAAAATTTCACTTCATCTTGTAGGGTTAAAAAAATCAGATATACTTCAAGAGCAGAATGAAAATGGTAAGATTATAAGTATACTAAATTAGGAAAAGGAGATACTTATATGGATTTTATAGGTTATGGAAAAGCAACAATGCAAATGATAGATGAATTTGAACAATATGTAGGGTTTTCATTGCCTAATGATTATAAACGATTTCTATTGGAGTATAATGGTGGAAAGCCTAAAGAAAGATATTATACTTTTTTTGTGCAAGAGTTAAATGAAAATATTCCATTTGACGTATTATATGGATTAAATACAGCTATAAAACAAGTAGATTTGAAGATGTGGTATGATGAATATAAAGAAGATTTATTAGAAAATTGTATAATAATTGGAAGTGATTCTGGAACAGGATTGATAATTTTGATAAATGAAGATGAAGATGAAGGAATTTATTATTGGGATCATTCATGGTATTTTGAGCAATCAAATGAGGAAAATAATGTATATAAAATCTCAGATAGTTTCCAAGAATTTTTTAATGACTTAGAAAAGCTATAAATTAAAAAATATTTAATGGTAAATAATGTTTTTGTATTTAGTAAGATAAATATAATAGTATTAAAGTGAAACTGTTAAATTTATGAAAATTAATGACAGAAATATAATGAATGATATTGCAAAGGGAATAGATACAATCTTTATAAGTATATAGAGTTTTTAAGAATAGTTAATGGACTTGAATTTAATGGATTTATTTTTTATGGAGCGGATAATTCATTAGTGAATATCTCAAATAATGATAAAATAATTACTAAAAAAAATAAATTAAAAATTCAATCATTTAAAAATATCATAAAAAAGAAGATAGCAAAATGGATAGAAGAATGAATAAAATAGTCCTTAAAAAATAAAAAGATCTAAAGATTATAGGATTGATAGTTCAGTTAAAAGATTAAATTAGGAGAATGTGATTATCATGAAAAACATAAGAGTTTTATCTCAAAATGAAGTTTTAGAAAAAGGAATAGAATTTGATGGAGATTATGTATGTTATTCAGGAGAATATGGCGAGCAGGTATATAAATTGCCTATGGAAGAAGGAGGACATCCAGTAAATGGATTACTTTATGAGAAATATGATAATGGTAATATAAAATATTATTCCTATTATAAAGATGGAATTCCAAATGGTGAATATGTTGAATTTTATGATACGGGAGAAATTAGAAGATATTGTATAATGGACGGTGGACAGGTTTTGGGAGAAGATATTATATGGTATAAAAATGGAAACATTAAATTAAGAAGATATTGGAAATATGGAATAGAAATTTCTTATGAAAAATTTGATGAAAAAGGGAATATAATTAGTAGAAAAATAGAGCCCAATGATACAGAAAAAGAGTTATTGGAAACATTTAAAAAGTTATACGAAGAGTAAGAGAAGAAGGGAAGAAAAAGGTATGATATTTGATAATATAACAGATGAAGCAACAGCAATCAAGATTCAGAATCAATTAAAAAAGTTTATTATTTTAAATAATGATTTAGATTATAATAAATTAGAAAAAGTAGCAGGGGTTGATTTAGCATATTGGAAAGAAGAAGATAAGGAATATGCTGTATGTTCTATTGTAATAATTGATTATAATACAAAAAAAGTTTTAGAAAAAGTATACTCAATAGGAGAAATTAATTTTCCGTATATTCCAGGATGTCTTGCTTTTAGAGAATTGCCCTTAGTTTTAGAAACAGTTAAAAAATTAAAAATCATGCCAGATATATATTTATTTGATGGTAATGGCTATTTGCATCCAAGACATATGGGAATTGCAACCCATGCTTTCTTATACTTAAAAAAACCAACTATTGGAGTTGCAAAGAATTATTATAAAATTAATAATACTGATTTTATAATGCCCAAGAATTTTGTAGGAGCATATACAGATATAGTGATTAATGGAGAAGTATATGGTCGTGTACTAAGAACTCATAAGAATGTAAAGCCTATTTTTGTATCAGTAGGGAATTACATTGATTTAGATATTTCTACTAATATAGTAAATAGACTAATATCTAAGGAAAGTCACCTTCCTATTCCTTTAAGGATAGCACATATAGAAACTTGTAAAATAAAAAGACGGTATAGTTCTAAAAAGCCCTAAGCTTGATGGTAAATAATTAAATGATAAAAAATGATAAGTTGTTATTTTATAAATTAAGATAATAATTTTTATCAAGTGATTAAAAAATAGGCTCAAAGAAATTTTAAATCTAAAAATTGATAGCGTAAAAAAATTTAAGTTTGAATAAAAACTCCTTTCTGACAGTAATGTAGGTGATACAAAGTCAAAAAGGAGTTTTGTATATATAAATATTATTTAAGTATAAGAGTTCAAATAAAATACTAAAATTTATTTTAAAATCCAAATTAGGGAAAGTGATAACAGGAGGAAAATCTGTTAAAAAGGAAGTGCTAAAGAATATAAATAATCTATCTAAAAAGGACTAGAACTAATGTAGGACATATAAGAAAAAAGACAAAATTAAAAACTCAGATATTTAAAAATATTATTAAAAAGAAGATAGCAGACGGATTAAAACACGTAGATGAAGGAATAAAATTAATTGCTAAAAAATGGTATTAGAATTAAATAATAGAGGAGATTGATATGGGAAGTAAAATATCTATAGGATTAGTATATGAGAATAAATATAAA
>NZ_JWID01000042.1:1626-8139 GCF_001466305.1 Defluviitalea phaphyphila | reverse complement strand
TATTTTTATGCAAAAGATAATACTATAGGTTCTCGTTCAAACTTTGATTATTA
The DNA here is from genome assembly GCF_001466305.1 of Defluviitalea phaphyphila. GTDB lineage: Bacteria > Bacillota > Clostridia > Lachnospirales > Defluviitaleaceae > Defluviitalea_A > Defluviitalea_A phaphyphila. The sequence continues at coordinate 8,086 of NZ_JWID01000042.1, read as the reverse complement.
TGTAAGAAAACATAAATTAATAACTAAGCATAAATTCTAAAATTCAACGTTTTTTCAGTAATTTTAGAATACTCTTAAGAATGCATAAGTTTATATATAGACTTATTTCTGATAATGGAGAGTTTGAAACTAAAAAAAGGATCAAAGCTAGACAAGTTATTATATACAGTTGGAAAAATAACAGGTAAATTTTATTTAAAGCTAAAATATTTGATAATAATTCTAGAAATAGTTAGTCAAAAGTGTTAAAAGTTATTAATACATTGACATCAGCAATGAGTTTTATGGAGCGGAAATACAATTAATATTAAACATTAGTGGGACAGTATTAATAATAAAAGGATAAAAATTCATGAAGCAGGTTATAATTATCTGCTTTCTAAGCAAAAGAAATATTAGAAATTATATTAAACGCTGTAATAGAGCAGTATTGTATTAATTATAGCAGGATAAGTATGATTATGACGAGGATGAAAAGGTAACTTTTATGCCTTATATTTCGAATACTACAAATTTAATATCTTTAATATATCCAGAGAAAGTATTTATAAAGGATGTCGAAGTTGAAAAGGGTCTAATGATGTAAATGGCATAAGATAAATTTACAAAACTAAAAAAGTCGTCGACCTCCAGTAGGGAAAAAATCCCGGGGGATCGACGACAATTTAATTTAGTCCACAACCTCCGAAAAATAAGCATTTTATAAAAAAATACATAAAAAAAGAAGGAATTTTTAAAAAGGCGTAGAAAATATAAAATAGTGATAAATACAGCAATCAAATGGGTTTCTAGCCTACCTATGAGGAATTGAAACTTGCTTTTGTCCCTGATAATCTTTGTATTTATGATGTTTCTAGCCTACCTATGAGGAATTGAAACATTGTTGTGGGGATATTCCAAAAGCCGCTCCTATTGTTTCTAGCCTACCTATGAGGAATTGAAACAATTGTACTGAGTATATTCAATATCGCCTACATACTCGTTTCTAGCCTACCTATGAGGAATTGAAACACAAGCTATTTTATTAGAATACCTACAAGGCAACTCGTTTCTAGCCTACCTATGAGGAATTGAAACCGTTGTGGAATACGTATATACGCATTCCACGGGTTGGTTTCTAGCCTACCTATGAGGAATTGAAACCTAAAAAAGGTGATACAATGTATAGATTGCTTTATTGTTTCTAGCCTACCTATGAGGAATTGAAACTATCCCAAAGAGTCGCTACAAAAGTAACTGGCATATACGTTTCTAGCCTACCTATGAGGAATTGAAACGTCCCAATTTCATCATAAGGACTAAATACAAGAGAATCGTTTCTAGCCTACCTATAAGGAATTGAAACACTCTGTATAGCCCCGATCGGCTCTACCTATTTCCCGATGTTTCTAGCCTACCTATAAGGAATTGAAACATATAGTATCTAATTCTTTACAACGTATTCTGATGAGTTTCTAGCCTACCTATAAGGAATTGAAACTATATCCTGCATAAATATACCCTTTTGCAGTTTTTAGTTTCTAGCCTACCTATGAGGAATTGAAACAAAAGAGCTGCTATAGTATTGTTCTTAAAGGTAATAACAGTTTCTAGCCTACCTATAAGGAATTGAAACTTCGCATATCGACAAGGTAATTCCAAAGGATAACCAGTTTCTAGCCTACCTATGAGGAATTGAAGATTCATCTTCTTTAGAACAATTTTTAAATAAAGTGAATATAATATTCACAACCATTGATTATAGGAGATGAGAGGATGAAGAAGGTTGTTTCTTTTATAAGAGGAGATGTGACAGGAGATAGAATAGCTGATAGGGAATGGAGTATATGATATTTTGATTAGTATTACTTCAGGAGGAAGTGGAGGAATAACTTAATTTGTAAATCCCTTAAGTGGATTATATTCCGTAGATTTTGATGCTGATAGGGTATATGAATTATTAGCTTTTCAAAGGATAGCGGGAAGATATAATGCAGATTCCCTAGGATTTATTCAAAATATTTTAAAATGGGATAAAAATAGATTTGTATTAGATAGACAATTGGTAGGGATTTTAGGGTCGAAAATGATTTAATCATAACTAAGTCTTTAAATAATTCTTTGCTGTAAAGTTAAAAACTAATAATTATGTATATTTTTATTAAATATAATTGCCAAAGTTGTAAGACAATATTTAAAAAGTCTTATAATTTTGGCAATTATTATTATAATGAAGAAGTATGTCTTGATATTATAGTAAATATAGCTTTTATTTAATATTTTAGGATATACATAAAAATTTATTAAAGCTATTTGTTATAGAATATAATGACTAAGAATATAGGGATTTTCTATGTTTTGCTAAATTGATAAAGGAATTAAAAGAGATAATATTAGCATACTATCAAGAATCGTAAAAAAATTACGATTTGATTAAAAGTATTCAGTAAAAAAATTGCATAAAATAATATAGATATGATATAATTTAATTGAAAGGATGATATTTATGCTATCAAAAATAATTTTAAGTAATTTTAAATCGTTTAAGAATAAAACAGAAATAGATTTTAAAAAAACAAACTATAAATTTCTTGCGGACACAAATGTTTCACCTAATGGAATTTTAAAAGGCTGTATGTTTGTTGGGGCTAATGCTTCAGGGAAATCAAATATTATAATAGCAATTAAATTATTATTGGATTTATTATTCAAAGAAAGAGAAATTAATTCAAGATTATATCTATGTCTTTTTTCTGAAGAAAATAAATTTTCAATTGGTTACCATTTTTTGTTTGATAAAAGAGAAATTAGATATTTAATAAGTAACGACCCTGTAAGAAAAATCCTTTGTGAAACTCTTTATCTAGATGACAAACTTCTACTAGAAAGAATTGGGACTAATGCAAAATCTTATATAAATAAAGGTAAAGAAATAATTTATGATGAAAATGACCTAAGTAAGGATACGTTATTTTTAAGAACCCTATATTTTAATACAAAATTTGTAGGAAATGATATCCTTAAAGAATGGTTTGAGTTCTTACAAAATTCTGTATATATTAATGCTTTTGAGAAAAGAGTAATTTCGTATGGTAAAGAAGATGTTGGCCTTATCAATTATTTAAAATCGAATGGAACAGAAAGTATTAACGAGTTTTTTAATAAATATAAATTTAATCAAAACATTAATTATTCTAATGAAGATAAAAATTATAAAATTAAGATTACAACAGTAAATGATGAAGAAAAAATGATTTTTTTTAAACGTAAAGGTGTAGATGCACCTATTCCATTTATGGAAGAATCTTTAGGGAATAGAACGCTTTTAAATATTCTCCCTGCGTTCTTAAGTTTAACTAGTAGGAAAGGAATGCTTATAGTTGATGAGTTTTCAAGTGGTTTTCATAATGAACTTGAAGAGTTACTAATTCGATATTTTATGAAGTCATCTAAGGGTTCACAGATCTTTTTTGTTTCCCATTCTACCAATTTGCTTTCTACTTCAATAATGAGGCCTGATCAGATATATTCTGTAAATTTTAATGGCTCAGAGGGAAGTTGGGTAAAAAGATTTTCTGATGAACAACCAAGAATGGCTCAAAACATCGAAAAGATGTATTTAAGTGGAGTGTTTGAGGGGTTACCTGGATATGATGAAAATTAATAAAGATAAAAGTATTGGTAGAGTATTATTTATTGTTGAGGGGAGTAAAACAGAATTTTCTTTATTAAGAAGAATTTTCTGTAATATTTTAGGTTATGAATATATTGAAAAAAGAAGAAATAGAGCTGATTTTTTTCAAAATAAGAATAAAAGTTCCTCAAAAGTAGCAGTAATCAATACAGAACAATCAAATATTTCAGATATACTTGATGAAAATGATTATTTAGATGATATTTTTGCAACTTTAGTAACTGAATATAATTTCCCTATAGATAGATCAGCAATTTATTACTTATTTGATAGAGATCCAATTTCTAATGTAGATATTAATTTAATTGAAAAGTTATTAAATGATTTAAAAAATCCATATGAAAATGAAGATTTAAGAGGTGGACTTTTACTATTAAGTTATCCTTCTGTCGAAGCTTACATAGTTTCAAGTTTCAATGAGGATACTCATAATATTGAATTTTCATTAGGTAGTGATGTAAAAGCTTATATTGCTTCAAATAATCATATGCAGCTTAATAAATTAAGTGAAAATACTATAGAAAAAGCTGCATATGAATTGATAAAATATATAGAGGGCCAGGGTATTAAGATGGATATTGATTATTTTGGTGAAACTAATTCTGAAATTTTTTATAAACAAGAAGAATATTTTAAAATACATTCTAAATATAAATTAATTAGTTTATTATCAGTAGCATTTATTCAACTTGGGATAATTGAAATAGAAAAATAAATCCTATTTAAATCCTTTATTTATAACATTACAGGATGTTTTAGAAAATAAAAATATAAATTTTAGATTTGAAAAGAAAACGGAAATACTAGATTATAAAAATAGAAAAAACTGACTTAAAAATAATGAAATAAAAATGGATTTGTAAAACTAAAAAAGTCGTCGACCTCCAGTAGGGAAAAAACCCCGGGGGATCGACGACAATTTAATTTAGCCCACAACCCCCGAAAAATAAGCATTTTATAAAAAAATATATAAAAAAAGAAGGAATTTTTAAAAAGATGTAGAAAATATAAAATAGCGATAAATACAGCAACCCAATGGGTTTCTAGCCTACCTATAAGGAATTGAAACCTCATTATACTTCAATCTGTATTATTATTTCTTTCACGTTTCTAGCCTACCTATAAGGAATTGAAACTTTTTATTCATAAAACTATACTTATTGTCTTTGCAAGTTTCTAGCCTACCTATAAGGAATTGAAACATAATTTCAAATATTAAAGTGTCTTCTTTAGATGTGCGTTTCTAGCCTACCTATAAGGAATTGAAACTTTGAATCATATTTACCTTTTTCAATATCTTTTAAAGTTTCTAGCCTACCTATAAGGAATTGAAACACAGATATTAATTTACTTGAAGCACAAACAGCATTAAAGGTTTCTAGCCTACCTATAAGGAATTGAAACTATGTAGAAGGTTTCACTGAAAAATTTCCTTTCTCGTTTCTAGCCTACCTATGAGGAATTGAAACTCGTTTTGTATAAGGCAGTTAAACAATTTTTTAAAGTTTCTAGCCTACCTATAAGGAATTGAAACTTATAAAGACAAATGTACATGGAATTATGTCGCTAATGTTTCTAGCCTACCTATAAGGAATTGAAACGTGCTTCTGAAGGAACTGGCACAGCGTGGAGTACGTGTTTCTAGCCTACCTATGAGGAATTGAAACTTTTTATACGAACGATTTTCAATTCGTCCATATATAGTTTCTAGCCTACCTATAAGGAATTGAAGATTCATTCTCTTTAGAACGATTTTTAAATAAAGTGAATATAATATTCACAACCACTGATTATAGGAGATGAGAGGATGAAGAAGGTTGTTTCTTTTATAAGAGGAGATGTGACAGGAGATAGAATAGCTGATAATGTATATCTGACAGGCATAAAAACACCAAATAGTCCGTTTATCCAAGATATAACTTTAGTAGTACAAGATATAATTCAACCCTTTATTTAAACGATTTTGCAGGGAATGGAGTATATGATATTTTGATTAGCATTACTTCAGGAGGAAGTGGAGGAATAACTTAATTTGTAAATCCTTTAAGTGGATTATATCCCGTAGATTTTGATGCTAATAGGGTATATGAATTATTAGCTTTTCAAAGGATAGCGGGAAGGTATAATGCAGATTCCCTAGGATTTATTCAAAATATTTTAAAATGGGATAAAAATAGATTTGTATTAGATAGACAATTTGTAGGGATTTTAGGGTCGGAAATGATTTAATCATAACTAAGTTTTTAAATAATTCTTTGCTGTAAAGTTAAAAACTAATTCAATAATGAGGCCTGATCAGATATATTCTGTAAATTTTAATGGCTCAGAGGAAAGTTGGGTAAAAAGATTTTCTGATGAACAACCAAAAATGGCTCAAAACATTTTATTAAGAAGAATTTTCTGTATAGGTCGATCAGCAATTTATTACTTATTTGATAGAGCACCAATTTTTAATGTAGATATTAATTTAATTGAAAAGTTATTAAATGATTTAAAAAATCCATATGAAAATGAAGATTTAAGAGGTGGGTTTTTACTATTTCAAATCCTTTATTTATAAATTACAGGATGTTTTAGAAAATAATTTATAGTGTTTAGAAAATAAGAATATAAATTTTAGGTTTGAAAAGAAAACGGAAATACTAGATTACAAAGATAGAAAAAACTTACTTAAAAATAATGGAATAAAAATAGATTTATAAAATTAAAAAAGTCGTCGACCTCCAGTAGGGAAAAAATCCCGGGGGATCGACGACAATTTAATTTAGCCCACAACCCCCGAAAAAT
>NZ_JWID01000042.1:0-1598 GCF_001466305.1 Defluviitalea phaphyphila | reverse complement strand
CATTTTATAAAAAAATATATAAAAAAAGAAGGAATTTTTAAAAAGACGTAGAAAATATAAAATAGCGATAAATACAGCAATCAAATGGTTTCTAGCCTACCTATAAGAAATGGAATTTTTTAATATGAGGAGATGTTATTGTTAGTATAAATATTAGAGTATAGGTTGAAATCAAAAATATAGGTAGAGTTATTATGTAAATAATCAAAACTAGAAATTTATAAAATTAAAGTCAAGAAGATTTATTTACAGAAAATAGGGGAATATAAATTTTATTTAGATTTATAAAGCGGATGTAAAAGAAAGGAATATAAATATGACTTTTAAAATTATACCTTTGCAAGGAACTGATAAAATTAAATTTAATCTTACCCGTCAAGATGTAAAAGATTTATTTTCTAAACAATACATAAAAAGCTTTAAAAAAAATAAAAAGATTGCAACAGATAAATTTTCTTTTGGGAATATTTTTTACGATGAATATGGGAAAATTGAAGCTATAGAATTTTATGAACCATCGCATATAATATTTAAAAATTATCAATTGATAAATCAAGATTATAAGATAGTTGAAAAGTTATTTATACAATTAGATCCCGATTTGATTTATGAAAAAGGTATAGGATTTACATCTGTTAAATATTAAATTGGAATATATGCTCCTTATGGAAAAGTAGAAGCAGTCCTTGTGGGTAGAGAAGGTTATTATAGTTAATTATGAAAATTAAAAAGAAATATTTATTTAAAAATATGGATAGAATTATTTTGTAAATAAACAAAACTAAAAAAGTCGTCGACCTCCAGTAGGGAAAAAATCCCGGGGGATCGACGACAATTTAATTTAGCCCACAACCCCTGAAAAATAAGCATTCTATAAAAAAAATATATAAAAAAAGAAGGAATTTTTAAAAAAACGTAGAAAATATAAAATAGTGATAAATACAGCAATCAAATGGGTTTCTAGCCTACCTATAAGGAATTGAAACTGATTTTGTACGTATTCATCGATTAATTCTAGTATATCGTTTCTAGCCTACCTATAAGGAATTGAAACAAATAAATACCAAAAAAAATTTACGCATTTAAAAACCGTTTCTAGCCTACCTATAAGGAATTGAAACTCAGTACAGTAAAAATTCTAAGAAAAATATTTCTGGGTTTCTAGCCTACCTATAAGGAATTGAAACTAAACACAACACACAAAACCAACTACACAAAAAAATAACGTTTCTAGCCTACCTATAAGGAATTGAAACTTAAATTCCCATATCCTAAAAATATAAAAGATATGGGGGTTTCTAGCCTACCTATAAGGAATTGAAACTCAAGTATAGAAGATAAATCACTAGAATAATCGATAGTTTCTAGCCTACCTATAAGGAATTGAAACGGTATAAACACGTTTAAGCCAAATTTTATATTGTCAGTTTCTAGCTTACCTATAAGGAATTGAAACTAAACTTCTGCTACATAAGGTAATATACTTTTAGTAGTTTCTAGCCTACTTATGAGGAATTGAAATTACACAAAAAAAGTCGGCTTTTGCCGACTTTTTTAAGTTTCTATTTATGATAAATTTCTTATATTTAATATGAACT
>NZ_JWID01000041.1:11958-13135 GCF_001466305.1 Defluviitalea phaphyphila | reverse complement strand
GAAGATTCACCCAAGAAGACATCTACCGAGGCGACGGATTAAACCTCTACACCTACGTAGCAAACAACCCAATAATGTACATCGACCCCAGTGGGTATGAGAAATGTCCAAGATATAATAATATAGCAAATGCGAGAAATTTACCAGGAATAGTAAGTGGTGTAGATAAACTATTCAATGTCAATAAAATGATGAGAGGAAGTCATGGAAATGCAGGAGTTATTCCAAAAGAAATAGGTGAAAGGCTTGTAGGGAAAAAGTATAGTAGTTTTGATAAATTCAGAGAAGCTTTATGGAAAGAGATAGCAAATTCAAAGTATGCTAATGAATTTTCGATAGGAAATATAAGATTAATGAAGAAGGGAAAAGCTCCATTTACTGTGCATGAGCAAGCACATGGTAATTTGAATAAATATATATTACATCATAAGATACCAATACATGATGGAGGAGGAGTATATGATTTAAGTAATATTTTAATAGTTACTCCAAAATTACATCAAGAAATTCTTGATAAAAAATATCATTTTAATAATTAGAGGAGTGATGAAATGAGAAAGCTTAATAAAGATGAAATAATTGAATTGATAGAAAAATTACAAAGAGCAGAAGGGACAGATGAGGAGCAAAGTGAATGGATATATCAAATTGAAAATAGCGTTCCTTTTCATCAAGAGATTATTAATTTACTATTTTGGTCTAATGAAAAATTAACTGCTGAAGATTTATATAAAAAAGCAGAAAAAAATTATAATCCTATAATTCTTTAGTATAATTTTTATTAATTTTATTTGGTTCTATAATAAATGTTGGGGTGCATAATTAAAATTTATGTATCTCAACATTTTTTTACATAACAAAGGCTTTTTGTCAATAGTTTAGGTGGGATTTTTTGAAATCCCACCCTGTTAGTTTTATAGCAAATTTTATAGCAAAATACGAACTCAAAACCATAGAAGTAAGAACTCCAAAAGGAAATGTACTAAAAAATAAATATGCCCCCTTAGGCTTAAGAACAGAAATAGAAAAAGATGGAGAAGTAATACGATACATCTTTAAAAATATTTCTACCATCAAAACGAACATGGGGATATAACCCACCTAACAGATCAAGAAGAAAAACTTACAAACTACTATGAATACGATGTATTTGGTAATATAATAAAAGAAATAGAAG
>NZ_JWID01000041.1:8626-11766 GCF_001466305.1 Defluviitalea phaphyphila | reverse complement strand
AGTAAAGGAACAAGTAATTCGGATGATTTCTTTAAATGGTTGAATAAAGGGAAAGCTAATTATAAAGTATATTATGGGATTCAAGATGGCGAAGCAGTATATACAGGAATAACAAAGCAAGACTTAGAAAAACGTCTATACCAACATAATTATAAAGGTAAAGGTTTTGATAGGTTATTAAAACAATATGATGGGCTTACACGAAATCAAGCAAGAGCTATTGAACAATATTACATAGAAAAAGGCCCTGCAAATTTGTTGAATAAAATAAATAGTATTAGGCCTTCACATAGACATTATAATCAAGCCATGAAATGGGTACAAGAATTTCTTAAAAATTTAGATGAGGATGGTGAATTTTAATGGTATATAAAGAAAAAGGCAATCCAATAGCAGATGAATGGAAAAAGTTATATGCTGAACAACCAGATGAAATAAAAAAACAATTAGATGCTTTAAGGAATATGGATCCAAAAGAATATCAATTGAAAATAATAAAGAGAACTAGACCCAAAATAAAAGATGGAGATGTATTTGTTTTGAGTCCTAGAGAAAATATATATTTTTTTGGGAGAGTTCTAAAGGCTANACCCAAAATAAAAGATGGAGATGTATTTGTTTTGAGTCCTAGAGAAAATATATATTTTTTTGGGAGAGTTCTAAAGGCTAATATAAATTATGAAAAGGACTCTTTCATACATGGTAAACATTTAGTATTTATATTTAAGAAAAAGACGAAAAAATTATCAATAGAAGAATTTAGTGCTGATTACTCAAATCTTTTGATTGACCCAGCAATAGTAGATATTAGTTATTGGAATAGGGGATTATTTTTTAATGTTGGGAATATTCCAATTACTGAATATGAAAGAAAACTAGATTATGGTTTCTTAAAATTAGGTACTCCGGGTATTAGACCAAATTATTATTGTAAAGAGGATGGAACTCCATTAGATCATAGACCAAAAATTGTAGGTATTTTTGGTATAACAACTATCAGTGGAATAGCTTACGATGTAGAAAAACAGTTGATTATTAATCCAGATTTACTTAAATGACTTTACTAAATAAAAAGCTTTTACAGAAGTAGTGGATAAAGCATTATTGTCCACTACTTTGTTATTATGATAATAAGAATATATTAATAAAATTACAAAAGATAAATACCAAAACAAGAGAAGAAGATATCATAACATACGAATACGACAACCAAACCAAGGAAACACCATAAAAGAAAAAAGCCGAGAGGGAGAAAAAAGGTACTTCTATGATATCTATAATAGAACCATAGAAGTAAGAAACCCTAAAGGGAATGTACTAAAAAATAAATATGCCCCCTTAGGCTTAAGAACAGAAATAGAAAAAGATGGAGAAGTAATACGATACATCTTTAGTGGAAGTAATATAATAGCCCAACTCGATAAAGAAGACAACATAAAAACAAGAGAAATAAGAGGCTATGAATTACTGCAAAAAGATGTAGGACATAAAAAATATTTCTATCATCAAAATGAACATGGAGATATAACCCACCTAACAGACCAAGAAGAAAGACTTACAAACTACTATGAATACGATGTATTTGGTAATATAATAAAATCAATAGAAGAAATTCCCAATATCTTTAGATACGCCGGCGAACAATTTGACCAAGAACAAAACCAGTACTACCTAAGGGCAAGATACTACAATCCCACCATAGGAAGATTCACCCAAGAAGACATATACCGAGGCGACGGCCTAAACCTCTACACCTACGTAGCAAACAACCCAATAATGTACATCGACCCAAGTGGGTATGAGAAGTGTGAGACTAATAAAAACAAGGCAGAAATTGTATGGCCTAACAAACCTCATATAAATAAAACGCCAGGGCATTGGGAAACTATAGTTGAAGAAGCTAAAAAAATGTCAGAAAGTGGAGAATACAAAAAAATATATGTTAATAAAGGTATTAGTAATGAAATACCGGGTGCAAAACCTAATAGAAGACCGGATATTATGGGAGTAAGACATGACAATACAATAGATCAAGTAGAAGTACCAAGTAAGACAGATAACGTTAGAAGATTAGTTAATAGAATGAAGAAAAATCAAATTATTATGGGAGAAAGAGCAGGCAAAATTAAGATAAAAGAAATAAATAATCAATATAAAAAAAGAAGGTGATAGTATGACTATGACAGTTTCAATTACTTTATATGGAGAAATAAGCAAAGATCCTGAAGATTGGGAAAAATGGTATTTTGATTCAAAAAAGATATGTGAATTATTGGGTTATCAAGCTAATTATTTTGCTATTATAGGCGAAAATATTGCTAATGATAGAATTAGAACTATAAAAAGATCTGAAAGAAAACTATTAAAACTATTAAAAGAAAAAGAAAAAGTAGATATACTTGCAGTGTATGTAATACCTAAAAATTTTACAAGTGCTATTACAGATTATATGGTTACAATTTCACGTGGAGAAAATTGTGTAACTTTAGTAATGCAGAAAAAAAAATACATGGAAATAGATCCAAATGTTTATATTAAAATACTTAATAAACATATTAATATGGAATATGGAGAAATTTATGAGATGGCTATTAATGAATTTCCAGAAATGTATGCTTCTAAAGCTAATGACCCTTCATTTTACAAGACTTTACGTATTATAAAAAAATTACATAAAGAGGAGTTAAATATATAGATATAATAACGTATTTAAATTTTAAATTAATGATTTTACGTCTATTTATCAATAGGTGGAGTGGGATTCTTAGAAATCCTACTCCATTGTTGCTTTTGAGTTTATTTTAAATTTATAAAAACATTTAATAACCTAATTAAATAAAAACGACAGCATAAAAGTAAAAAAATAAGAGGCTATGAATTACTACAAAAAGATGTAGGAAATAAAAAATACTTCTACCATCAAAATGAACATGGAGATATAAACCACCTAACAGATCAAGCAGAAAGACTTACAAACTACTATGAATACGATGTATTTGGTAATATAATAAAAGAAATAGAAGAAATCCCCAATATATTTAAATACGTCGGTGAACAATTTGACCAAGAACAAAACCAGTACTACCTAAGAGCAAGATACTACAATCCAACCATAGGAAGATTCACCCAAGAAGACATCT
>NZ_JWID01000041.1:7086-8459 GCF_001466305.1 Defluviitalea phaphyphila | reverse complement strand
CAATTTGTAAGTCTTGAAGAAGTAGGAGTGTCATCACCTAAAAATAAAAATACTACATCAGATAGAATACATGGTAATTCGTTATTAAGTACTAATCCTAATCATGTATATGTAATAGTTGATCAAGATACTGGAAAATTGATAAAAGTAGGAATTAGTGGACAACCATTAAATTCCGATGGGTCATCACCACGAGCTAATTCTCAACTACCAACAATCTCTAAAAAATACAATATTAAAGCACGTGCAGTTGTTATTAAACAGAATTTAAGTAGAAAAGAGGCTTTAAATCTTGAACAAAAAATAACTGATAGACATGGGTCTAGAAATAAAGGAGAACAACCTTCGGATGAACATAAATTACCTAAAGCAGATGTTAGGACACCAGAAGAATATTATTATAAATACAGAGAAAGGAATAATCGTCATGATCCTAATAATAAAAAAAAGAATAATTAGAACTATTTGTAAATTAAAAAGCGAAAAATTTTTTTGTCATGTCTTAAAATATAAATGTATGTAAAGAAGATAATAATCTTTATAAGGAGGAATATTGTGTTATTAAGAGATATTGTATTCAAAGGATGGCATGAATATGAAAAAGCAAATAATTTGTTTCCAATTAGATGGAAGGCGCATCATATAACTGAGTTGTTTTTAGAATTATGTCCCAGAATGGAATTAGATGGAAGTACTAATTTAAATATTTCCCATCCAAAGAAAAAACGAAATCATGAAAAAAAATATGTTAGAGATGACTATTTTAATGTTACAACATATTATCTTGAAGAAGAACAAATGAAAGCATTAGAGCTTTTAACACTAGAAGAAGCAGAAGAGTACATTGTAGAACTCCTGGAAGAAGTTTTAATTGATATTGTAAATAGATATGATAAAAATGAGGAAAAAATTCGTATCATAAAAGATACAATTAAGAAAATGAGAGAAAAGAATTTTTCATTGGAAAAGAAAATAAAGAAATTAACGAAGGTTACAAAGGATAGAAAATATAAAGCAGAAGTTTTTAGATGTTTAAATAAAAAAGTAGGAGAGGCATGGTATGTAAAAATTAGTAGTTTAGGGAAGAATAAGATTAGTAAGATTAAGTGGATAACTGATAAGCCATGTTATTTAAATAGAACAGGTAAATTTAGAAAATCTAAGTGGGAAGGGACAAAATTTATTATAACAAATAGATTAGGAGAAGAAGTTATAGGTATTGATATTAATAATTTAGAATTAGATTTAGAAGATGAAACTAATGATACTTATGATAAAAATAAGATTGACAAAGAGAAAATAGAGAGAAGAATGAAACTAAAAGAAAAAGTTGACCTTACAAAAGCTAAACATCAAATGGAAGAAATAAAAGC
>NZ_JWID01000041.1:1677-7016 GCF_001466305.1 Defluviitalea phaphyphila | reverse complement strand
TATAGAGATAGACTTAGGAAATTAGATATGGGAGGAAAAACTAAACGAGTAGCAACGATTGATTATAATACAGAAGATGAAAAAATAATTCAATGGATAATAGATAAACTAACTTTCTTAACAGATGATTCTATGTGGTTAATTCCCTGCGGTGAAACAGGAATTTGGTGGTCAAAAGCAAAAATTATTAATTATAAAGAAGCTATAGCCCAATTATGGCAACAAAGACGTTCATTATACATAATAGATATAGACCATGACGTTGTTTTTGATGTATCATGTGAAGAAAATGATGAAGGAAGAAAGTTTTTTGTAATATGGACAGCATAAATATGTGTATTTAAAATAAAAATAGAACTTTAAAAAGAACCAAAGTCAATAGAAGAAGAGAAATTTGTATAATATTTTCGGTTCTTTGTCGATAGTTGGAGTGGAATTCTTTGAAATTCCACTCCATTGTTAGTTTTATAATAAGAATAGATTAACAACATTATAAAAGAGAAACACCAAAACAAGAGAAGAAGACACCATAATATACGAATACGACAACCAAGGAAACACCATAAAAGAAAAAAGCCGAGAGGGAGAAAAAAGGTACTTCTATGATATCTACAATAGAACCATAGAAGTAAGAAACCCTAAAGGAAATGTATTAAAAAATATGATCCCTTAGGCTTAAGAGCAGAAATAGAAAAAGATGGAGAAGTAATACGATACATCTTTAAAAATACTTCTACCATCAAAACGAACATGGGGATATAATCCACCTAACAGACCAAGAAGAAAAACTTGTAAACTACTATGAATACGATGTATTTGGTAATATAATAAAAGAAATAGAAGAAATCCCCAATGTATTTAGATACGCCGGCGAACAATTTGACCAAGAACAAAATCAATACTATCTAAGAGCAAGATACTACAACCCCACCATAGGAAGATTCACCCAAGAAGACATCTACCGAGGGGATGGCTTAAACCTCTACACCTATGTAGCCAATAACCCAATAATATACATATACCCAAGTGGGTATGAGAAGTGTGAGTTTAATAATAATAAGTGGACGAGTAATCGTACTATAGAAGAATTAATTAATTTATTAAAGAATGGTGAAAGAAAAGGAAATAATATTATAAGCAAGATAGATGATGAGATACAAATTATTTTTAGGCAAGATACTGGTGTACATGCTCATCCAATGAAAACAAAAGGATATAAAGATGCAGTTGACCATTATAACATTGAAATACAAACGAAAACTCCTGCTGGAAAGTGGAAATCAAAATGGAGTTATCATATAGTATTAGATGAACTTAAGAATGTAATTGATTTTTTTGAATAGGAGGGATTAAAATTGAATCATGTTGTTAATATTAATAATGATGAATTTGATGAATTTGACAGAAAAGCAGATAATGTTGGAGTAGTACATGTTTTTGATGAGAATAACAAAGTTATATCAAATGCAAAAGTACAATTATACCTAAGTAAAAACGCATTGATAGGATTAGGAACAGAGTTAATAAGATTAGCATATAATTATGTTGAAGGCAAACATTATCATATTGAACCAGCAGATAAAGAAACTTTATGTCAGCGATTAGGTATATTTTTAACACCTGATAGCAATGAATTAATTATATGCTGTAGCAACCAAGATGTAATTGATAATTATTTAAAAGAATAATTTTATATATTAATGGTGTGATGTATAGATTTGTAACAGAAAAGGTAGTAGAGTATTTTTATAGCATAATATTTTCAAAAAATATAGTAAATAATAAAATATAGTTATATCTCTGTTTGAAAGTGATAAATAGACAAAATAAGGAGTCTGTAAATAATTTCGTGTTTTAGACTAAATTTGATTCCTTTCTGATAACAATTACTAAAGCTTAAAGCTAATAATTATATATGCTCTTTGTCAATAGTTGGGGTGGGATTCTTAAAAATTCTACTCCATTGTTGTTTTTTAATTTATTTTAAGTTTATAAAAACTTTTAATATTCTCTTAATGAAAAAGAAAACAATACAAAAACAAGAGAAATAAGAGGCTATGAATTACTGCAAAAAGATGTAGGAAATAAAAAATACTTCTCATCAAAACGAACATGGGGATATAACCCACCTAACAGACCAAGAAGAAAGACTTACAAATTACTATGAATATGATGTATTTGGTAATATAATAAAAGAAATAGAAGAAATCCCCAATGTATTTAAATACGCCGGCGAACAATTTGACCAAGAACAAGACCAATACTACCTAAGGGCAAGATATTACAACCCCACCATAGGAAGATTCATCCAAGAATACATCTACCGAGGGGACGGCCTAAACCTCTACACCTACGTAGCCAACAACCCAATAATGTACATAGACCCTAGTGGGTATGAGAAATGTCCACCACCTAATAAGAGTAAAGGAACGAACAATACTGTTGTTAAATCTTTAAATGATATACCAACAATTAAAAGTGGAAATTTTGAAAATTGGTTTGATTCATTGACATCAGATGAGTTAGACTTGATATGGCAAGAAAGAAGATTTAGGAAAAAAATAGAAAGGCAATTTAGAGAACCAGGAGGTTTGCATGAATGGCATCTTGTTTCAAGAGTACCTCAATTTAAAAGATGGGGAGTAAATGCAGAAAAAATAAGAAATTTAAGAACAGCTATACAAGATGTTAATTTCATTAATCCAGTAGGAAAACATGGAGGTTTAGGGTCAACTAAAGCACATAATGAATTATTAGAAATAATAGATTCTTCTATTGATTATAATATGTTTATAAGAAGATTAAATAATTGGGCTAATTATAGATTAAAAGGTGGAATAAATGCATTACCAGAAGGATTAAGATTACAATAAGGAGGTATTATAGATTATGGAAAAAGAAGGATTTGTATCAATATGGTTTGGAAATATGAAATCGCAAGAATTTTTAGAACGTTATGTTAACTTAATTTATGATGAAGATGGTGAATGTAAACCATCAATATTTCTAACAGATTTTGAAATTGATATGGATGAAATAGATGAGGATTTTATAGAAAAAGCTAATTATAATTTTATTAGTGATAAAGTAGATAAGTTAATCAAAGGGTGTTCATATTCAGATAAAGTTATTCCTAGGATATGTAAAGAAATTGGTGATAAAATAAATGAAAAAGTTAATACAGTTATATTAGTTTATAATTTTTATTATTCAGGGAAAATAATTAATATTAATAAACAAGAATATAATATTAAATATTATGGAGTTGTAAGTTATAGATAGAAAAATAATTTAAAGTAGTATCATTTAGTTAGTTAGGGTAAGATTATTTAAAATCGGATATTTGTCAATAGTTGGAGTGGGATTTTTAGAAATTCTGCTCCATTATTTGTTTTGAGATAAAAATAAGATTTTACTATTATTAAGTATATTTAATAAAGAAATATTACTTATCTAACAGACCAAGAAGAAAATATTACAAATTACTATGAATATGATGTGTTTGGTAATATAATAAAAGAAATAGAAGAAATCCCCAATGTATTTAAATACGCCGGAGAACAATTTGACCAAGAACAAAATCAATACTACCTAAGGGCAAGATACTACAACCCCACCATAGGAAGATTCACCCAAGAAGATATCTACCGAGGGGACGGACTAAACCTCTACACCTACGTAGCCAACAACCCAATAATGTACATAGACCCCAGTGGATATGTAAAATGTGACCCTAATAAGAGTAAAGGAACAAGTAATTCTTATAAACATTTAATAAGAAATGGTAAGTTCATAGATTTTAGTCTTGAAAACCAATATCAAAAGTATCGTTTTAAAAAGCTTACCCAAGGAGTAGCCGAATCGAAGATTAAATCACGAGAAGAATGGAAAGAAATTTTGGATAGGTTGAATAAAAATCGTAAGGCCGGTAGAGAATATGAAATTGAAAAATTTGCAGAGTTTTGTGAATATACAAATGAAGCTCAACAGCAAATTCTAATAGCGGTAAAAGATAGTTCGGGCGATATATATAGAACTAGAGTAGATGCGGTTGGCATTGATAAAGATACAGGAGATATAATAATTGAGGAATATAAAGCATCATTAACAGCACCTTTAACAGAAAATCAAAAAATAGTTTTTAAATTACTTAAAAATAATGAAGGAAGTGTAGTAGGAAGAGGTAAAGGAATATTTACCAAAGGTTATAAAATTCCTAAAGGAACGAAAGTTAAGGTAAAAAGAAAACAAGAGTAGGAGGTATATATAATGGGAAGAAAAGAAAGAAAGATTGCTAAAGATTTAGAAAAAAAGTTATTAAAAATAATAAAAGATGAAGGAAAAAAATTTGATATCAAAAAAATAAGTGGTTTCATATATAAAAAGAAAGGAGATTTTTTCTTTTGTTCTTTAACTGATGTTGTTTATAGAAATTCTAAGTTTATTTTGAAAGGAAGAATTGAAGTTAAACCTTATAAGTTAGATGACATTTTTTGGGATGTATTTGAAATACCACAAAACAAAAAAGCTCCAATTAGTTTAAGAGCTAATGGAGCATTTGTTGCTCCAAGTCTTACTATAAAATTAGTTGAAGTAGAATTATCTCCAGAAGATGATTTGAAAGAAAAATGTAATGAATTTTTAACGATATTTGAAGAAACTATTAATTCATATTTAGAGCAGGTAAATGATATTGAGTCATTTATGAAATATCATAAAGAAGAGATGGATGAAGATTCAGATAAATTAATATTAGTATTACTTTATATTTTACAAGAAAAGTACAAAGAAGCATTGATTATAGTAGAGAATGAAATAAAATTAGGAAAAACAGGTGGATTTGGTGCAGGAGATAAAGATATTTATGATTTTGCAAAAGAATATTGTGAAAAAAGACTATTAGAAATTAAGAATTAAAATATTACTAAGATGTATAAGAATAAATAATGAATGATAACAAAAGTAAAATTAGACAAAATAAAAGTTTTAGAAAGAAGATACATAATTATTTGTAAAAAGCAGATGAATATCTAATCAATAATATAAAATTTATAAAGAATTAGGTTCTTTATTAATAGTTGGGGTGGGATTATAATAATCTCACTCCGTTATTATTTTTATAGCAAAATACGAACCCAAAACCATAGATGAAAAAAGTGGGCAAGTACTTTATAAAGGAATTTTCTATAAATACGATAAAAATGGAAACGTAATAGAAGAAATAAAAAGCGGTGAATATTTATTAGAAAACGAAAAGCCAACCAAATATAACACCATAAAATATAAATATGACTCCATGAATCGAGTAATAATAGTAGAAGATTCAACAGGAGCATATA
>NZ_JWID01000041.1:0-1406 GCF_001466305.1 Defluviitalea phaphyphila | reverse complement strand
ATAATAAAAACCATAGACCCCAATGGAAATATAGAAGAAATAGAGTATGACATAAAAAATAGACCAATAAAAATAAAAGATAAAGAAGGAAACATAAGACGAATATTTTATACCCCTACAGACAAAGTTAAAAAAGAAATACTACCTAAACAGTATAATAAGGAAACAGACGATGGAGAAGGCACAGAATATATCTATGACCTTAATGATAATCTAGTAAAAATAATAAATAGCCTAGGAGAAATAGAAGAAGAAAAAATATATAACGAAGATGGCGAACTAATAGGCATAAAAGATGGCAGAGGAAATAAAACAGAATATACCCTTGATATAGGCGGCAGAGTAATAGCAATAACCACAGAAGAAAGCAGAAGAAAAAATAAGAAAAGCCAGATAAATAAATATAATGCCGATGATAAAATAATAGAAACCATAGACGGAGAAGGAAATAAAACAAGCTATCTATTAGATGATTGGGGAAGAATAATAAAGATAACAAAGGCAGATGGCAGTACAGAAAACTATAAATACGACTATGCAGGAAATATAAGAGAAACCATAGATGGAAATGGAAATAAAATAAAATATCAATACAACAGTATAAACAAATTAGGAAAAATAATAGACCAAGATAACCTAGAAGAAATACTAAAATATGACAGGCAAGGAAGACTAGTATACAAAAAAGACAGAAATGGCAATGAAATAATATATAATTACAACATAGATGACCAACTAGTAAGCAGAAGAAATGCAAAAGAAGAAGACAGCTATAAAGAAATCTATGAATATAACATAGACGGAACTCTAAAAAGAGCATCAGCTAACGGCATAGACTATACTTATAAATACGATAAACAAGGCAGAGTAACAGAAAAATATGCAAGCGGAAAACTACTTATAAAATACACCTACGACAAAAATGGAAATCTAATAAAACAAAGAGATATAAGTGGAAAAGAAACAAGATATACCCTAGATAGCTTAGGAAGAATAAAAGAAGTAATAGATGATAATAAAATAGTAGCAACCTATAGCTATAATAGTGATGGAACTATAAAATCCATTACCTATGGCAATGGAATAAAAACTAATTATGAGTATGATGGTAATAAAAATATAACTAAACTTACAACTATCCTAAGCAATGGAGAAATACTAACTCAAAATACTTATACCTATGACAATAATGGAAACCAAATAAGAAAAACAGAAAATGGGAAAGTAACCCAGTACCAATACGATGCCATAAACCAAATAGAAAAAGTAATATATAATAAAGGAGAAGAAGAAAAAATAGAAACCTTCTCCTATGACCCAGCAGGAAACAGAATAAAAAGAGTACTTGATAATATAGACGAATTTTACTATTATGATAATAAGAATAGATTAACAAAATTACAAAA
>NZ_JWID01000040.1:5624-6138 GCF_001466305.1 Defluviitalea phaphyphila | reverse complement strand
CGTTCACAGACATAATTATTTTTTTCTAATATACTAACAAGACTTATCCATCTCATATAATTTGAATCTTCAAATTCTTCCATTCCAAATTCGTCATATTGTTCTTTATGAGTAATAAATTTAACCAAACCATTTACAAGTCTAAGACTAATAGCATATTTCACCTCCAATAAATTATCTTTAAAACACAAATATAAATATATGATTATATTTGATATATTATAAACCAAAGTATTTATAACTAATTATTTAGTAATTAATTTCTTATAATTTTACCTCTATGTACAAAAAATGTCAATATATTAATTGTATATATCTTTTATGAATAAGATACTTTTATTAACTTATAATACATATATAATATTTTTTAACAATTATTCAAAAAGTTACAACCTTTCTTTTAGAGCTAATTTTATACTTTAACACCTAAAATCAAGCATGATTTCTACTAAACATAAATACTATATTTAATATTGCAATTTAAATAATTTATATATTGAATATTGATAATATT
>NZ_JWID01000040.1:0-5587 GCF_001466305.1 Defluviitalea phaphyphila | reverse complement strand
AAGTACTAAAAAAACGGTTCTCATAATTGCAAAGAACCGTTCCTATGGTTGAAGATTGATATATTATTTAAATTTTTTCTCAGTATACTAAAAAACTAAATGGCAAAGTTATTGTTGACTCCAGCCGCCATCAACCAAAATTGCTTGACCTGTTGTAAAATTACTGTCTTCTGAAGAAAGGAATGCAATCATATTGGCTATTTCTATAGGTTTTCCAAGGCGTCCTGCTGGTGTCGCATTAGTGAATGCTTTGGTCATTTCAGGTGTATTATTAGCTAGAATAGGAGTGGCAATAATACCCGGAGATACAACATTAACTTGAATGTTATATTTTGCATATTCCATGGCAACTTGTCGGCTCATAGAAACTACTGCACCTTTAGAAGCCGAGTAACTTGGAAGTCCAGCTAAACCAACATGAGCTGCTAAAGAAGCAACGTTAACAATTTTTCCTGCCCCTTTTTCCAACATACATGGCAATACAGCTTTCATACCCAAAAAAACACCTTTAACATTGACATTCATCATTCGATCAAATTCTTCTTCGGTAAGATCAATTATATTTGTAGCTTCCGAAATACCTGCAATATTACAAAGAATATCAACCTTTCCAAATTCAGATTCTGTTTTTCCCATTAATGATGTCCATTGGTCCCATTTGGTAACATCTAATGGGATAGATATTGCTTGTCCACAACATTGTTTAATTTCTTCTGCAGTTTCATCAGAAGCTTTGATATCAGCGCATACAACCTTTGCTCCTTGCTTAGCAAACGTAAAGGCTGTTTCTTTTCCAATACCTGATCCTGCACCTGTAATAACAGCCACTTTTCCAGTTAAATCAACCATTATAATATCCTCCTATCATTTATAATGTTAATGAAATATTATCAATTATAATAATGTGAATAATTTAATTAAATTATTCTTAGTTTTCAGAAGAGTATTAAATATACTAAACTGGAAATTTTTTATATTTTACAGGATCAGTAAGCAATACATCGGCTTGTTGCTTCATACGTATTCGTAAAACATCTGCATTGTACTTCACTTTAATGGATAGGCTATACTAAATAGGACAAATTAATTCCGAACAATGGTATAATATATTATATATCATGAGAAGGAATTGTTATGGCAAAAAGATATGAGGAAGAATTTAAAAAACAAATAGTATCATTATATAATAATGGAAAAAGCTTAGCAGAAATTAGTAGAGAATATAAAATAGCTAAATCAACCGTTAAAGTTTGGATTGAAAGATATAATAAAACAGAATCTTTTAATATAAATGATAATCGCACTGAAGAAAAAAAAGAGATAATAGCTTTAAGAAAAAGACTTAAAGAGCTTGAAATGGAATATGTTAATAAGATGATTTTTTACTTGAATACTGATACTAAATCAAGCCAGCTATCATCTACTTTGAAATACAAATCATTGCCAACTCTTACATAATTATGACTTGTAAAATCAACCCCTATAACCAAACCATTTGACAATTTTACTTTTAACGGAACCATATCGTCAGCATATTTACAATATAATTTATGAATTTCACTTTCATCAATACCAGTATTTTGATATACATTTTCCTGTAAGAAATCATTTCCACCATATTCTTTAGTAAATAATCCATCATAAAAATCTTTAATAAAAGTTTTATCTGTTATTTTTTTACCTTTTTTATTTTCTATATAAACTATACTATCAGCAGAGGTTATACCATAAACCGATAAAACCTCATCAGCTGTCTGAGTGTCCTCATCAAAACAAGAACCAATTAGAGCGTGATAGTAATCTCCTTTTGAACTTTGAACAATCATCCTTGGAACCCAATCATTTTCTGTAACAGGAGCATTTACATATCGATATAACTTATAAGTATCCTTATTATCACTGTTAATTTGAACTATCACCTCACCTAAATACGCCCCTATTATGTCTAAACTAATTGATTCCTCTAGATCATAATTATTATAAGCAGGACTTTTAGGTGTATTTACAACAGAATAAATCTTAGTGTTAAATTTAAAACATACTTCAAATGGACTAGAATCTTTTTCTTGATTAATATCTTCTTTTAGAAATAGGTTTGATAAAGGGCTAATCAATAACAGTAAGGCAATACAAGCTATTGGCATTATCCACTTCATATATATTATTTTTTTATGTCTATTAAATTTTTCAGCCTCTATAATATTATTGTCAATATCAGTAATTTTTTTAAATAATTCTTTTCCTCTTATAATTTTAAGCCCTCCCTTTCTAAATATTTTCTAAGTTTGTTACGTGTTCGCATAAGCATTGATTTCATTTCAACTATGCCACTTTTCCACAGTGGATATATTCCCACTAAGCACTCATTTAACAAGAGATTCTGCCATTCTACAAATCAGAAAAATACACAGAACCTCTTATTTATTACACTTTCAATCTTTTTACTTTTCAACCTGCGACATCAATGTGACGTACTCCACATGCATGGAGATTGGATTTGGGATTAAAAGAAATCTTCATCTCTAAGAGATGTAATTATTTTATTACAATAAATAATAATTTTTTTACTATTCATTGGAGGAATATCTGGCCCAGCAGAAATCATTCTGTATAACATTAATATATGATATCTAAATCTCCACAGTTCATCTGATATTATTCCTTTGTTAAAAGCTTCTTCTATTTTTATATAAGCTATCGAAGATACATAATCACTATCTCTGTATTGATTTGTTCGACGTTCATAAAATAATTTCAAGTCATCATTGGGCAGTGCATTATAAAACAATTCAAGATTTTTCTGAAATTCACTTAGAGCTTCAAGTTGTTCAATACCAACAGCAGTTTGATTATTCGTTGCCCTGGTAATTTGACTTTTAATATCATAATCATTTGTTACAATAATTTTCAATGGTATATAAACTTTCTCTATTCCTTTTTTATTTCTATTATCATAAAGAACGTGACTAGTTTGACATCCATTAACTATTTGATAATTTGAAATGTATCATTTATATCTTTATTAACTGGATTATCATCTTGTTCAAGATAATCTCTAATATTATCATCATAAACTGATTTCATATTACCATCATCATCAATTATAATATTTCGATATTCACTAAAAGGTAGTAAACCAGAATAAGCAACTTGAACTCCTGGTATAGAAGGCAAAGTTACTTTCTTCTCAAAATGAATTTTAGCAGAATTAGGTTCTTTAGTCTTACGATATAAATATTGTAATTTTTTTGAGTCACAGGGTTGGAATTCAATCTTTTCAAATAGATTAGTTTGGTCTAATTCAACCTTATTATTTTCAATTATTGTAACCAATGTGCTGTCATTTTGCCAACTTCCATTACATACGTAATATAGTTTGCATATTGGATTTCGCTCTTTCATTAGGTCTTTAATTTCTTGAACTGTTGAACACAGTTTATTATTAACAATGATAGCCAATCCATCAATACCTGGTGTTCCACATCCTGTCAGAATATTTTTCAATTCAAATCTTACTGAATCATACTCTTTATTAACAATACAATAATTTGCGAACCATTCAAATTGGTCTTCTAATTCCATATGTTTAATGTTTTTACTTCTAACAAATTCATTAAGAAAACTTCTTATAATTGCATTCAAACCTAATTCCCTTCCTTATAAAAAAACAAATTGGATGATTGTGAAACTCTATAACTTTTTAAAAAAACTATAATGTTAACAAAACATAATTTATACACATAACTTTTTTTAAAAAAACACAAAAATTTATTTCACATTTTATTATTACAGTAAAGACACAATTCTTTGATTTATTTTACTTGAATTCATTTTCTCTATGTCACTTTATTTACTTAATCTGTTCTTTTTTTAAGCAAGTCTAGTATTTTTATTATATTTAACGTCTATATTGTTCTAAAAAGCTTACAGATAATTAAATCCCTCCAACAACACTAAATGCAGTTATAACTTTATTATTAAAATCTTCAACAAACTTATTACGTTTATCAAGAGTTATTGCTGTCTGGCTGTCCCATGAATATTTCAAAAGAAATCCTGGACAAATATTGAGTTTATCATAATTTTTATTTAGGATTTTTTCCTGAATTATACTTCTATCTTCTGGAACAATTATTTGATTCTTCTCAAGATTGTTAAACAGTTTATTGAATTCTTTCCTTTTAACTTGTTTTAAGTTTTTATATTCTTTTTTCCAAAACTTCAAATAGTCCTCAACGGATAAATTACCTTCAAACCATAATAAATTACTGGAACGATATGAAATATGAAAATTATTTGATACTTCAAATCCTTGGTCTTGTAAATGAAGTAATTTATCTATATCTAGTTTTTCAAATGTTTCTCTAGCAGAATTCATAGTGTCTCCTGCATACATCCAAAGGTCAATTGTCCAACCTGAAACTGCTTTATTTGCATCAAGTGCTATCTTTTTAATCGTATTTTTTCCACTTTCAACATAGTATTTCCATCCTCTATGGTACTTCACTTCAGTACTTACTCCTTTAATATCACAACTAGCCATAACAGAAATACAACGCCTATTCAATAAATACAAATCATCTTTACAAACACCAAATGTAGTATATGGGTTGATCCAAGAATATTCATTATCTACATACTCTATAAAATCCTCTATCATTGTTCGTTCCAACCCCCATACCATTTTGTTTTGAATTATGGAGTTCAAACCTTTAATAATCTTTCTCCAAGAAAGGCAGCATGGTTTATCAATTATAGATACATCAATATCATCTGGAATATTTGGATTTAACTGTCTAAGCCAAATATTATCCTTTGATGGTTTATTTTCTATAATGAATAACCAAGAAGGATTACACAATATCACACCATCATAACGTGCTTGTCTATCATCGTTCTGAACCTTCGCTATTGATTCCAGTTTATCATCAGAAATTATTATTGAAAGTAAAGTTCGCCCTTCGAGCAAATTAGATGTAAAAATCTTATTTGAACTTGATAATTGAGTATATACTTCTTCAACGCTTAAATCTCCATACGATATTGAATCTATATTGAACTCTGTCATTTCTCTTCTTACCATTTCAAAAAACATCACCTGAACTATTGGTATATTTTTTAATATGACAAGAAAACTCCTTGTAAGCTCATCTTCATGGTTATTTGACTTGTTTTTATAAGAATTAAAAATATTTAAATGATCCATTTCGTATCACCTCACTAAATATCCTAATCAACATCTTCTTCCTCGTAAAAACTAATTGTAACCTTAAAATTTTTTTAGTACATAATTTTAGATCATCACTCTCTATAATGTTTATATGTTATCATCTTTTAATACATCTTCAAGACTAATAAATATTAATGCTAAAATAATAATTAACAAGATTAAAAATATAAAACTTAACAAAATCATTAATAAAATATTTATAAAGTACTGAGGTTCAAGACAAACTATATAAAAATATTATAAAATATTTTAAAAAAATAAAATAGAGCCTGCTAATAGATTTATAAGTAGATTAATTCCTTATAACGGAGAGTTTGAAACTGAAGAAGAATTAATTAAAATAATCAATAAATTAAG
>NZ_JWID01000004.1 GCF_001466305.1 Defluviitalea phaphyphila | reverse complement strand
CTAAATCATACATGATTTCTCACTATGGTTGTCAATTATTTTTTTATATTTTTTTATCTGTTGCATTTAATTTTACAACGAACCAAAAAGATTTATTAATAAAAAAGTCAAAAAAATGATTGACATAATATGATAGATATGATAAAATTACTCCCGTAAAATAAGTAGTGCGGGTGTAGTTTAATGGTAGAACACTAGCTTCCCAAGCTAGATACGTGGGTTCGATTCCCATCATCCGCTGTTGGGATATTGACGCGGAGTGGAGCAGTCTGGTAGCTCGTCGGGCTCATAACCCGAAGGTCAGAGGTTCAAATCCTCTCTCCGCAATACATAAAAAGCTTGACTTTAGTGGTCGAGCTTTTATTTTTATAGTTATCATATTTATTATAATAATTAAAAAAAGGAAAGAGGAAAAAGATGCCTATAAAAATACCAAATGATTTGCCTGCTAAACAAATTTTAGTTAATGAAAATATATTTGTTATGGATGAAGATAGAGCAATTCATCAGGATATAAGAGAATTGAAAATTATTATTTTAAATTTAATGCCTATAAAACAAGTAACAGAAACTCAACTATTAAGACTTTTAGGGAATACGCCACTACAAGTAGAAGTATCTTTTTTATATCCTAAAACTCATATTTCAAAAAATACTTCACAAGAACATTTAACTTCATTTTATAATATATTTGATGAAATCAAACATAAAAAATTTGACGGAATGATTATTACAGGAGCTCCCATAGAAAATATTCCTTTTGAAGAAGTTAATTATTGGAATGAATTAACAGAGATTATGGAGTGGAGTAAAACACATGTGACATCTACTCTTCATATTTGTTGGGGAGCTCAAGCAGGACTTTATTATCATTATGGAGTGAAGAAATATCCCCTTTCTAAAAAGATGTTTGGAATATTTCCTCACTATTTGCTTAAAAAAAATGTAAAGCTACTCCGAGGATTTGATGATATTTTTTATGTTCCTCAATCTAGATATACATATACTAAAAAAGAAGATATAGAAAAAATAGATGATTTAGAGATTTTATCTATGTCAGATATTTCAGGAATATATATTGTTGCTTCTAAAGATGGAAAACATATTTTTGTAACAGGGCATTCAGAATATGATGCTAATACATTAAAATTAGAATATGAAAGAGATTTATCGAAAGGATTAGATATTGATATTCCACAAAATTATTTTCCTAATGATGATCCTTCTAAAGACCCTATTGTTTGTTGGAGAGGACATTCACATTTACTTTTTTCTAATTGGTTAAATTATTATGTATATCAAGAAACCCCATATGATTTAGATAGTATTTAAAAAAATTTTTTTACTAAATGGTATTTTTACAATTTTAAAGGTAATAAATATAATTAGGAATTTATAAACCTTTTAGAGGTAGAGGTGAATTCATAATTGCCAACAATAAATATGTTTTCATCAGCACAAAAAATAAAAGGTCAAGGAGTGGCTTCAGCTTATTTAGAACAAGTTCGTCTTGTTCAAGAAGGATTACAAGATTATACTATAAAGATTAATAAGTTAGGATTTGGAGACATAAATCATTATCATACAGTAGATTTAAAACATTATTTAAGTATTCCTATAGCTAAGAAAAAGGGAGTAACTATAGGATATGTGCATTTTTTGCCTGAAACAATTGATAATAGTTTGCAACTTCCAAGAATTTTAAAGAAAATTTTTTATAAATATATAATAGATTTTTACGATAAAATGGATTTTTTAGTTACGGTTAATCCATATTTTATTAATAAATTAGAGGAATATGGCATAAACAAAGAAAAAATAATTTATATTCCTAATTTTGTATCTAATAAAAAATTTTTTCCATATGATAAAGAAAAAAAGATTGAAATTAGAAAAAAAAATAATGTAAAAGAAAGTGATTTTATAGTATTAGGAGTAGGGCAGATACAAACTAGAAAAGGAGTTAAAGATTTTGTAGAAGTAGCAGAGAGTATACCAGAAATACAGTTTTTTTGGGCGGGAGGATTTTCATTTGGCAGAATAACTGATGGGTATAAATATTTAAAAGAAATTGTTAAAAATCCTCCTCCAAATGTAAAATTCTTAGGAATTGTAGATAGAAATAAAATGAATAATATATATAATATGGCAGATATATTATTTTTACCTTCATATAACGAATTATTTCCAATGACAATTCTAGAAGCTATGAATTGTAATCTTCCAATTCTTCTTAGAAATCTTCCAATATATGACCAAATATTATTTGATTTTTATTTAAAAGGACAAAATAATGATGATTTTATCAAAATAATAAAAAGATTAAAGAATGATGAAAAATTTTACGATAAATATAGAAAAAAGTCAGTTGAGGGAAGTAAGTTTTACTCTGAAGAAGGAATATTAAAAATGTGGAGAGAATGTTATAAAAAGGCTTTGAGTGTTAAAAGAGAAAAAATATAATATAAATTATTATATATTAATGAGGGATAAAATGAATAAGTTTTTAAATTTTATAACTTTTGGTTTGTATTCTTTTTTAAAGAAAAAAACTAAGTTAGATTTAAATAATTTAGAAGATAATAAAGAGTTTTTAGATGACAAGCAAAAAGCTAATAATTTTTGTCAAGAATTAATGGATATTGTTAACAAAAAAATAAATTTATTAAAAGAATTGGAAGAATTATCTAAAAAAGAAGAGGATTTAGAAAAATTTGAACTTCTTACTGCAGATGATATAAAAAAAATTCGAAAATTATTGTTGGATTATCAATCTATAATAGAAGAAAAAGAAAGTCTTAAGGGAAGATTAATTAGTAGAAATAGGATTCTTAGTGTAGTTCAAAAATATGAAAATAAATTTCCACAAATATTATATGAAATAAAAGAAGCAGAGGAAAAGCAATTAAGAGTAAAAAGAGACATAGATTATTTAGAAGGAGAAAAAGAAGCTCTTATATATAGTAGAGAACAATTAGAAAATGCACAAATTATACTTTATAGAGCATCTATTGGGGTATCTATTATTTTTGGAATTATAGCTATCATTTTTGCAATTATTATTGTAAATACTAATATAAGTATTTTTATTCCTGCAAGTATTACAGGGGCTTTGTGTGGAATTATAGGAACATGGATATATGTTTTTAGAAGGAAA
This sequence comes from Defluviitalea phaphyphila, assembly GCF_001466305.1. Taxonomy (GTDB): domain Bacteria; phylum Bacillota; class Clostridia; order Lachnospirales; family Defluviitaleaceae; genus Defluviitalea_A; species Defluviitalea_A phaphyphila. The sequence goes on along the minus strand of NZ_JWID01000004.1, from coordinate 259,181 downwards.
GTAGAATATGAAATTAAAAAAAATGGACGAATGCAGTCAAGAGCAATAAAACTTTTAAATAAAGCGAAAATAAGATATGTTTATTATACTAGTTTTTTAGAATACGAATATAAAAAATTTAAAGTAGATAGTGTAGAACAATTAGAAAGAAGTTGGGAATTATATAATAAGAATAAACATCATGAAAAAAGATATAGAAATATTAATTCTACTATGTCAAAAATAGAAGAAAAAGTTATGGAAATTTTAGAAAAAAGAGGAATACATATAGATTTTTTTGATGATATAAATAGATGGAACAAAATAGAAGAAAGAAGAAAGATTTTAATGGATATAAGAAAAGAGAAAAAAGAAATAGAAGAAAAATTAGATTTACTTGATACTTATCAAGAAGATATTTGGAAACAGCTTACAGAATTAAAAGAACAAGATAAAACTCAGGATAAAATTATAGAAAAAATTATTCAAAATTATTTAGAAAGTATAGAGCTTAAATAATATCTTGACAAAAAAATTAGCTTTTTATACAATTAGAAAAGATAAGTTAATATGGCTAAAGCTATGATGAAGAGGAGTACATTACAACAGCTAACAGAGAGAAAAACCCTTGGGCTGAAAGGTTTTTTTAGAATTGGGTAATGGAAGGTAGCTTCGGAGTTTTCGTATTGAATTTAAAGTAGGTACGAACGGTTGATCCGTTATATCATAAAGTGTCTTTTCATTTTGAATAAAAATGAAAAGGAAAAAAGGTGGTACCACGGAAATCTCTTTCGCCCTTTATTTGGATGAAAGAGATTTTTTATTTAAGGAGGATAAAAATGCAAACCATAGGAGTTATATTATTAATTGTGGGGGTAGTTATTGGGTTTGGAGCTAAAAGAATTATGTTAAAAAATTGTAGAGTTTCTAAAGAAGAAAGAGATGAAGAATTTTTTCAACTCATAGATAAGGGAACTATATATATAAAAGTAACAGGCTTTGTTATTGCAATTATTGGATTTTTATTTATATTTTTATAGGAGGTTAATTATGAAAAAAAATTTAGAAAAAGTATATAATCCGTCTGTAGTTGAAGACAGATTGTATAAAAAATGGTTGGATAAAAAATATTTTCATGCAGAGGTAGATAGGTCAAAGGAACCATTTACCATAGTAATTCCACCCCCTAATATAACAGGACATTTACATATGGGACATGCTTTAGATAATACTCTTCAAGATATTTTAATTAGATGGAAAAGAATGCAAGGATACAATGCTCTTTGGATGCCTGGAACAGATCATGCAAGTATTGCAACTGAAGTTAAAATTGTTCAAAAAATGGCAGAAGAAGGTTTAACTAAAGAAGATTTAGGTAGAGAAGAATTTTTAAAAAGAGCTTGGGAATGGAAAGAAGAATATGGAGGAACTATTTTAAAACAACTTCAAAAATTAGGAAGTTCTTGTGATTGGGATAGAGAACGTTTTACAATGGACGAAGGTTTATCTAAAGCTGTATTAGAAGTATTCATTCGTTTATACAAAAAAGGATGGATTTATAGGGGTGCTAAAATAATTAATTGGTGTCCTGAATGTCAAACTACTATTTCTGATGCAGAAGTAGAACATGAAGAAAAATGCGGACATTTTTGGCACATTAGATATCCCATGAAGGATGGAAGTGGTTATATCCAAATTGCAACTACACGACCTGAAACTATGTTAGGAGATACTGCAATAGCTGTTCATCCTGAAGATGAAAGATATAAAGATGTAATAGGTAAAACAGTAATTCTTCCTATTGTAAATAGAGAAATACCTATTATTGCTGATGAATATGTAGATATGGAATTTGGAACAGGAGTGGTAAAAATCACTCCAGCCCATGACCCTAATGACTTCGAAGTAGGATTAAGACATAATCTTCCACAAATAAATATTTTAAATGATGATGGAACTTTAAATAAAGAAGCTGGTAAATATCAAGGAATGGATAGATATGAAGCCCGTAAAGCAATAGTGAAAGAATTAGAAGAACAAGGATATTTAGTAAAAGTTGAAGAACATGTTCATAATGTAGGTTTTCATGATCGTTGTCATACAGTTATTGAACCTATGATTAAAATGCAGTGGTTTGTTAAAATGGAAGAATTAGCAAAGCCAGCTATAGAAGTATTGAAAAAAGGAGAATTAAATTTTGTCCCTGAGCGTTTTGGAAAAATATATTTACATTGGTTAGAAAATATTAGGGACTGGTGTATTTCAAGACAATTATGGTGGGGGCATAGAATTCCAGCTTATTATTGTCAAGATTGTGGGCATATTGAAGTAGTTAGAGAAGCTCCTAAAACCTGTTCTAAATGTGGAGGAAGTTCTTTTAAACAGGATGAGGATACTTTAGATACTTGGTTTAGTTCCGCATTATGGCCTTTTTCTACTTTGGGATGGCCTGATGAAACAGAAGAATTAGATTATTTTTATCCCACTAATGTACTAGTTACAGGATATGACATAATTTTCTTTTGGGTTGTTAGAATGGTATTTTCAAGTTTAGAACAAACAGGGAAAGTGCCTTTTAAAGATGTACTTATTCATGGACTTGTAAGAGATTCACAAGGAAGAAAAATGAGTAAATCTTTAGGAAATGGAGTAGATCCTTTAGAAATTATAGAAAAATATGGAGCAGATGCTCTTCGTTTAACCTTAGTAACTGGTAATGCTCCAGGAAATGATATGCGTTTTTATTATGAAAGAGTAGAGGCAAGTAGAAATTTTGGAAATAAAATTTGGAATGCTGCAAGATTCATACTTATGAATCTTGAAGACGAAAAGAATTTGAAAGTTACTTTAGAAGATCTAAGTGAAGCAGATAAATGGATTATTTCTAAAGTAAATACATTAGCTAAAGATGTAACAGATAATATGAATAAATATGAATTAGGAATAGCTGTTTCAAAATTATATGATTTTTTCTGGGAAGAATTTTGTGATTGGTATATTGAAATGGTTAAACCAAGATTATATAATAAAGAAGATAAAACTAGAGAAGCAGCTTTATGGACTCTTAAAACAGTTTTAATTAATGCTCTTAAATTATTACATCCTTATATGCCTTTTATTACCGAGGAAATATTTACTTATATTCAGGATGAAGAAGAAACTATAATGCTTTCATCTTGGCCTGAATATAAAGAAGAATGGAACTTTGAAAAAGAAGAAAAAGAGATTGAATTAATGAAACAGGCAATAAGAAATATTAGAAATTTAAGAGCAGAAATGAATGTTCCTCCTTCCAAAAAAGCAAAGATTATAATTGTTTCTGAGGATAGTGATGTATTAGAAATTTTTGAAAAAGGGAAATCATTCTTTTTATCTCTTGCTTATGGAAGTGAAATTATAACTCAAGAAGATAAAAAAGGAATAGATGCAGATGCAGTTTCAACTATTATACCAAAAGCTACTATATTTATTCCTTTTGCAGAATTAGTTGATATAGAAAAAGAAATAGAAAGACTTAAAAAAGAAAAAGAAAAACTTGAAAAAGAAGTAGAAAGGGTAGAAAAGAAATTAAATAATAAGGGCTTTGTAGAAAAAGCGCCTAAGAAAATTGTAGAAGAAGAAAAAGAAAAACAAATAAAATACAATAATATGCTTAATCAAGTTAAAGAAAGATTAGAAAGTTTATTGAAAAAATAGATACAGTTAAGAAAGACCCCATTAAAAGGGGTCTTTGATTTTAAGGAGGAAAATATTGTGAACTATAGTGAAGTTATTAATTATATTAATAAGATAGAAAATTTTGGTTCTAAATTAGGACTGTCAAGAATAAAAGAATTATTAAAGCATCTTGGAAATCCAGAAAAAAACTTAAAAGTGATTCATGTGGCAGGTACTAATGGAAAAGGGTCAGTATGTGCTATGCTTAGTTATATTTTAGTTAATTCTAAGTATAATGTAGGAGTATATACTTCTCCACATTTAGAAAGATATAATGAAAGAATTAAGATAAATAATGAGGAGATTTCTAATGAAGATTTTTCTAAATTAGGAGAAAAAATAATAGAAAAGGCTAAAAAATGTGAAGAGCATCCAACAGTTTTTGAATGTTTAACAGCTATGGCTTTGTTATATTTTGCAGAGAAAAATGTGGATTTTGTCATTTTGGAAGTAGGATTGGGGGGAAGATATGATGCAACTAATGTAATAGATAATCCTTTAGTATCAGTTATAACTTCTATTAGTATGGATCATATGGATGTTTTAGGAGACACTATAGAAAAAATTGCTTATGAAAAAGCAGGAATTATAAAGAAAAATTGTAGTACCGTATTGTATTTTCCAAATAATAAGGTGTATAATATTATAAAAGATATTTGCAAAGATTTAGACTCTTCTTTTAATTATGTTTCCTATATGGATGTAAAATATATAAATCAAAGTATAAAAGGAACAACATTTTCAATAAAAACAGATAAATATGTTTATAATAATTTAGAAATTTCTCTTATAGGAGAACATCAAATCTATAATACAGCTCTTGTACTTTTAGTAGTCGAAGTTTTAAAAGAAAAAGGAATTATTATTTCTGAAAAAAGCATAAGAAAAGGCTTAAAAGAATGTAGATGGCCTGGGAGAATGGAAATTATAAGTAAAAGCCCCATTATTTTGTTAGATGGAGCTCATAATAAAGAAGGAATTGAAGCTCTTGTTAGGACTTTTGATCAATATTTTCCTAATAAAGAGATTAATTTATTAATTGGAGTATTAAAAGATAAACCTTATGAATTGATGTTGGACAAACTTTTACCTTATGTTAAAAATATTATTATTACAGAACCAAAAAGTCCTAGAAAACTTGCTGTAGATGAATTAGAAAAAATAGTGAAAAAATATAATATGTCAGTTTTTAAAGATTCTGATATACATAAAGCTTTTAATTTAGCTTATAAGTTAACATACAAAGATGGAATTCTATGTTGTGCAGGATCATTATATTTAATAGGAGAATTAAAAAATATTTTAAAAGAAAGGGGTATGTTACGTGATTGATTTTAAAGAAGAATTAAAAAAATTTAAACCCTCTTTAGAAATAGATAGTATAGAAGAAACAATTAAATCCAATGATATAAAAGATATAATAGATTTATTAACTTATATTTCCAAAAATATAGAAGATCAACAACAAAATAAGGAGTAGATTGCGGTGATTTGTCCAGGATGCAATAACGAAGTAGATAATGTAAAAAAATGTCCTATTTGTAAATTCGATATTTTACTATATAATAAAATAAAGGAAATTTCTCTTAAATTATATAATAAAGGATTAGAACAAGCTAAGCAAAGAGATCTTTCAGGAGCAGTAATTTCTTTGTCTAAAGCAATTTTATTTGATAAAAATAATATTGATGCAAGAAATCTTTTAGGATTAGTTTATTTTGAAATGGGAGAGATAGGAGAAGCATTAACACAGTGGGTTATTAGTAGTAATTTAAAAAGAGAAGATAATGTTTCTATAGATTATATAAATCGTATCCAAAACAATAAAAGAAAATTAGAACAATATAATGATTCTATTAGAATGTATAATCAATCTTTAGAGTATATAAAGCAGAGAAGTAAAGACTTAGCTATTATACAATTAAAAAAAGCTATTAGTTTAAATCCAAATTTTGTTAAAGCATATTGTCTTTTAGTTTTATGTCTTATAAGTGAAAATGAAAAAACAAAAGCTATATCATATATAGAGAAAGCATTAAAAATTGATATAAATAACCCAGAAGCCATAAGATATTATAGAGAATTAAACTTTAAGGTTTTGACTTCTTCAAGGTCAAATGAAAGAGTAAGAAATATGCCTAAACATCAAAAAATGAAAGAACCTATTTCATCAGTAGGACATATAGTAGGTTTTATTACAGGAGTTATTTGTACCCTTGCTCTTATGTTTAGTTTAGTTATACCAGATAAAACAGATGCACTTAATAATCAAATTGACCAATTAACGGCTAAAAATCAAGAATTAGAACAAAAAATTACTCAAATAACTAGTGAAACTGAGAAAAGTATTAATGAATTAGAAGAAAAAAATAAAGAAATGGAAGAAGAAAATAGAGAACTTAATGAAAAATTAAAAATTTTAGAAGAAGCTAAAAAAGTAAATCAAGTAGATACTTTATATAAAAATGGAGAGATTGAAGAAGCAGCTACTCTTTTATATTCTATTGATTCTGATAGTATTTCTGAAGAAAATATAGAGTTATATAATACTTTAATTGATAAAGTATTTAAAGAAGCAGGTATATTATATTATAATAAAGGAGTACGAGAGTACTCTAGTGGTAGTTATGATGAAGCTATACTTAGTTTTGAAAAATCCATAATGTATGTTCAAGGAGAATATTATTCAGATAATGTATTGTATTATTTAGGAAGAATATATGAAATTAAAGGAGATATAAATAAAGCAGAAGAATTTTATAATAAAGCTATAAATGAGTATGCAGGTAGTGATGGAGCTAATAATTCAAAATGGAGACTTGAAAGATTAAAATAATACCAAATATTTGGTATTATTTTTTTATTTTTCAAAAGGAAAATTCCAATTTATGGAGAATATAATTATAGAATGAATTTTTATAATATATTTTCATATAAAAAAATAAAAGAAAGGAGAAAGATATGGATATTATATATTCAGTTAAAAGAGGGAATCTTATTGTTAAGATTTATGGAGAAATTGATCATCATACTTCTGAAACTATTAGAGAAAAATTAGATAAAGAGTTTAAAAAGCAAAATGTAAAAAATATTATTTTCGATTTTTCAGAAATACAATTTATGGATAGCTCGGGAATAGGAGTTATAATGGGTAGATATAAAAATGCTAAAGAACGAGGAGGAAAAATTGGTGTTTTTAATTTGCAACCACAAGTTGAAAGAGTATTTAAATTGTCAGGCCTACATAAAATTATTAATCAATATAATAGTTTAGATGAAGCAATATCAAGTCTGCAATAGGGGGAATAATAATGCAATATCAAAATACAATGAAAGTATCATTTATTAGCAAATCACAAAATGAAGCTTTTGCACGAGTAGCTGTTGCTGCATTTGTTTCTCAATTAGACCCTACCGTAGAAGAAATATCTGATATAAAAACGGCAGTATCAGAGGCAGTTACTAATGCAGTAATTCATGGTTATGAGAATGGAGAGGGAATAATTAATGTAAGTTGTACTCTTACAAATAATATAGTAGACATAACTATTGAGGACAAAGGAGTAGGAATTGAAGATATAAAAAAAGCAAGAGAACCTTTATATACTTCAAAACCAGAATTAGAACGTTCGGGAATGGGATTTACTGTTATGGAAACTTTTATGGATGAAGTAGAAGTAGAATCTATACCAGGAAAAGGGACAATTGTTAGAATGCGAAAAAAATTAAATAGTTTAAAGTAGCTAAAAGAGGTGGGCAGATGGATAAAACATTAGAATTAATAAAAAAAGCACAGTCAGGAGACACAACTGCCAGAGACCAATTAGTAGAAGAAAATATAGGTTTAGTATGGAGTATTGTAAAAAGATTTAAAAATAGAGGATATGATATGGAAGATTTATTTCAAATAGGAAGCATAGGGCTTATAAAAAGTATTGATAAATTTGATTTAAATTATAATGTAAAATTTTCCACTTATGCAGTTCCTATGATTATGGGAGAAATAAAAAGATTTATGAGAGACGATGGTATGATAAAAGTTAGTCGTTCTCTTAAAGAAATAGGAGCAAAAGCTAGGATTTTAAAAGAAAAATTTATAAAAAATATGGAAAGAGAACCAACAGTCCAAGAATTAGCAAATGAATTAGGAATAGAAGTTGAAGAATTAGTAATGGCTATAGAAGCTAATAATGAGGTAGAATCTCTTCAGGCTATAATTCATGAAGGAGAAGGAAATCCCATTAGATTAATAGATAAATTAGATACATCAGTAAATAATGAAATAAATATGATTGATAAAATTGCTTTAGAACAAATTATAGAAAAATTAAATCCAAAAGAAAAGCAAATAATAAAGATGAGGTATTTTAGTGATAAAACTCAAACAGAGATTGCAAATATTATAGGAATTTCTCAAGTTCAAGTTTCTAGAATAGAAAAAAGAATATTAAAATCTATGAGAGAAATGTTCGGATAAAGGGCATTTCTTTTTATTTTGGTATTTCTTGTTAGAATATGTTTTTGGAAAATATCAAAAAATAAAATATGAATAAAAGAAGGAAAGAAGGGAAGTAAGTGGTTAGTAAAAAATTTTGGAGTGGGATTATAATTCTTTTATTTATATTAATATTAGGAGGACTTACTATTTGGTATTATATGAATTTTTCAGTTAATAAAACTCCAACTAGAGGAGTATATGTAAAAAATGTTATAGAAAATAAATATGGGTGATTAAATTATGATAATTTATATAAAACTTTATAAAAAAACGACAATTTATAATAAACGAAAAATAAAAATTAAAGATATAGCAGAAATTGCTGGTTGTAATAAGATAAAAAATGTTATAGAAAATATGACTTTACTAGAAATAAATGATAATAAGAAAAAAAATTTTGTTATTTCTATTATAGATGTTATAAAGACTATATATAATGTATATCCAGAAATAATCATAGAAAATGTTGGAGAAAAAGATAGTATTATAGAATATTATCCAAATGAAAAAAAGAATGAAAATCCTATAATTACTTTTCTAAAAGTTTTTAGTGTATGCTGTATATTATTTGCTGGTGGAGGAATAGCAATTATTACTTTTCATACCGATGCTGGTTTGCCAGATGCATTAAAACAGTTGTATAAAATATTGACAGGTATTGAAACAGATAAACCCTACTGGATTCAAATTCCTTATTCTATCGGTATTGCTGTTGGCATTATCGTTTTTTTTAATCATTTTTCATCTAAAAAAATAACTGATGATCCAACTCCTATCGAAGTTGAAATGGATCTTTATGAGAATGATGTAGAAAATTGCATCATGGATAATATAATAGATGAAAAAAGGAGAAAAAAATAATGTTTTTTAGAAATATAATATCAGCTTTAGTAGGTTTTAGTGGAGGAATAGTGATAGCGGGAGGAATATTTGCTTTTATTGCAATAATAGGAGTTATTCCGAGACTTATTCAAAAAACAAAAACAAATAAATATGTGATTTTATATGAAAACTTAGTTATTTTAGGAGGAATATTAGGAAGTATAACTATGATTTGGGATGTATCTTTACCTATAGGGAAGATAGGAGCTATTATAATAGGATTTAGTTTTGGAATATTTGTAGGATGTTTAGCAGTATCTTTAGCAGAAATATTAGATGTTATTCCTATTATGACTAGAAGATTTAGTATAAAAACAGGAATAGGTTTTTTTCTAATTAGTACTGCTATAGGAAAAACTATTGGAGCTTTAATTTATTGGATTATTCCAGGATTTATTCAAAATAAATAAAAGAGAGGGATGATTATGGATAAAATTCAAAATATGAAAAATGAATACCAACAAATGGTAAAAAAAACATCTCCTAATTCGAATTTATTAAGGGATTCTGTAAGAGCTTTTTGGGTTGGAGGTACTATTTGTGCCATTGGTCAGTTAATTACTAATATAGTTAAAAGTTTTGGATATAGTAAAGATGAAGCTAGTATGATAGCAACTATTATTTTAGTGTTTTTAGGGATTTTGCTCACTGGATTAGATATATATGATTCTATTGGTAAATATGCTGGAGCAGGAACCATTGTACCTATTACAGGTTTTGCAAATTCTATGGTTTCACCTGCTATTGAATATAAAAAAGAAGGATATGTTTTTGGAGTAGGAGCTAGAATGTTTTTAATTGCAGGTCCAGTTATAGTATATGGAACAATTACATCAGTTATAGTAGGAATTATTCATTATTTTATATAGGAAGGTGTTATTATGTCAAAACATATTGGAAATCAGACAATTAAATTTGACCTGCCTCCTAGTATTATAGAAACAGCGTCAATAGTAGGACCTAAAGAAGGAAAAGGTCCTTTAGCTAGATATTTTGATACTATATTACATGATCCATTGTGGGGAGAAAAAAGTTGGGAAAAAGCAGAAAGTAAATTAGTTAATAAATCCATTGAGAAAGTTATAGAAAAAGCAAATATAACTCCTGAAGACATACAATATATTTTTGCAGGAGATTTATTAAATCAATTAACAGCTAGTACATTTGGGATTAGAAATTATGATATTCCTTTTTTTGGATTGTTTGGGGCTTGTTCTACTATGGCAGAAGGCATGATGCTAGGGGCTATGACTATTGATGGAGGATTTGCTGATTATGTTATAGCAGAAGCCTCTAGTCATTTTTGTAGTTCTGAAAAACAATTTAGATTTCCACTAGAATTAGGAACTCAAAGACCTCTTACAGCTTCTTGGACAGTAACAGGAAGTGGAGCAGTTATTATTGGTAAAAATAATAATCCACCTTATATAACTTATATTACAACAGGAAAGATTGTAGATCTAGGGATAAAAGATCCTATGAATATGGGAGCAGCTATGGCTCCAGCTGCAGCGGATACTATAGTAACTCATTTTAAAGATACAGGCAGAACTCCTAATGATTATGACTTAATTATTACAGGAGATTTAGGTTACGTTGGAAAGGAATTAGCATTAGAATTAATAAAAAAATATAATTATGATATCGAAAACATTTTTTCAGATTGTGGTATTGAAATATTTGATGCACAAACCCAAGATACTCATGCGGGGGGAAGTGGTTGTGGATGTTCTGCAGTAACTTTTTGTGGATATTTATATAAGGAAATGAAAAATAATAAATGGAAAAGAATTTTGTTTATACCTACTGGAGCGTTAATGAGTCCTGGAAGTACTCAACAGGGGGAGACAATTCCAGGTATTGCACATGCAGTTGTAATAGAAAATCAATTGGGATAGGAGGATTTGATATGGAATATGTAAGAGCATTTGTTGTAGGAGGGGCTATATGCATAATAGGACAAATTTTAATAGATAAAACTAATTTGATGTCAGGACGGATTTTAGTTATGTTTGTAGTTTTAGGAGCAGTACTTCATGGAATAGGATTATACGAACCTATAGTAGAATTTGGTGGAGCTGGAGCTACAGTTCCACTTCCTGGATTTGGATATTCTTTAGCTAAAGGAGCTATACAAGAAGTGGAAAAAGTAGGATTAAGGGGAGCTTTTACAGGGGGATTAAAGGCAACAGCAGCAGGAATTACAGCAGCTATTTTATTTGCGTTTATAGCATCTCTTATATTTAATCCAAAAGCAAAAGATTAGCCATATAAATATTTAGGCTAATCTTTTGCTTTCTTTTTTATGGTAAAGGAACAAAGAAATCATCCATGCTATCAGGAGTATCAACGATGCTAGAATCAGGAGTATCAGAATCAGGATTATCAGGTTCAAAATCATCTAAGTTAGAATCAGAGTCATCAGATTCAAAATCATCTAAATCAGAATCGGAAGTTCCACGTTCAAAAGGAATAAAGATATTTCCGTCCTCGTCTGCTTCTGGAATAGTAAAATCATCATCATCTATTATGGTATCAGGACCATGAATATCACAATAAGCGTCTTCACCAGAAGGAAGTTCATATTTTGTATCTTGTGGGAATGGCCCATTTTCACTTGGTGGAATATAAGGTTCTGGACGTACGATAAATACTTTTTCTTTTACTGTTTCTTCAGGACAGTATTCATTTGATAATTTACCGGATACAGTACATATTTTTTCTTTTACATGAACGTCACAATACTCTGTTGGCTGTGTTCCCTGTTCAAAATATTCATATCTTATAGTTGCCCCTCTAGGGTCTTCTTCACAATTGGATGTAGCTAATTTACCAGATTCAGTACATATTCTTGCTTTTACAATTCCGCTTGGAACTTCAAATTGTTTAATAGGAAGATCTTTATGAATTTCTTCCATAATAGCTGACCAAAGCATATTATGATAACTTCTATCATATATAAGTGGTTTAGGAGTATCATGACCTAACCAAATACCAGCTACATAGTAAGGAGTGTATCCTACAAAAACTAAATCTTTATTATCAGAAGTAGTTCCTGTTTTACCTGCTATTGGCATATTCTTAATATTATTAAATTTAGCCAGTCTACCTGTTCCTGTTGGTTCTGTAATAACATCTTCCATCATATCAGTAAGAAGGAATGCAGTAGTTTCTTTTAATACTCTATGCTGTTCAGGAGTATTATCTATTAATAGATTTCCCTCATGATCTAATACTTTTGTATAGAAAACAGGTTCAATATATACTCCATTATTAGCTATAGCTCCATATGCAGCTGTAAGTTCTAAGGGAGTAACTCCGTCTGTTAATCCTCCTAGAGCTAAAACAGGGTTTTTATCAGTATAAGCTACGCCATTTCGCTCTTCATAATCTATTAAAGTTGTAAAACCAAAATTTTGCAAATAATCAAATGCTGTATCAATTCCAACATTTAAGAGAGTTTTAACAGCTAATATATTCATAGAATTATAAATACCTTCCCTTACTGTAGTAAGTCCTGCATATTGTCCATTCCAGTTATTAATCCATTTATATGAAGAACCATTTTTAACTTTTAGTGGAACATCATCTATAACGGTAGCAGGAGTTATTTTTCCTGTATCTAGGGCAGGAGCATAAGCTGCTAAAATTTTAAAAGCAGATCCAGGCTGTCGTTTTGCATGAGTGGCACGATTAAACATAAGATTTCCTATTTTTTCTCCACGTCCACCGGAAATGGCTAAAACATGACCGTTATGGTAATCCATTATAACCATAGCAGATTGAGGCTGTGGAATAGTGTAACATGTTTCCTGCGTAATTTCAGCATCTTCAGATATTCCCCAATCTTCCTTCTTTTGTTTTTTAAATTCTTCAATAGCATCTTCATTAGGAATAATTCCCTCTCCACCAAAATGTTTTTCTGACCCATCAGATTGTTTTACTGATAAATTATATATAACTTTTAATTCAAAGGAGTTAGGAGGATAAAATTCATCGTTGTTGTAGTATTTATCAACAATATCTTGCATTTCTTGATTAAAAGGAGTATAAATACTTAGCCCTCCATTATAAATCAAATTACTAGCTTCAGTAGCAGTATATCCTTTTTTTTCTTGAAGGTCATTAATTACATCTTCAATAATTTGGTCCACATAATAGGAATGTTTAGAATCTCCTATAGATTGTTGACTGGTTTCCTGAATTTTAGAATATACATCTTCTTTAATAGCTTCATCGTATTCACTCTGAGTTATATATCCTTGTTCTAACATTTTTTCTAATACAGTTTGTTGTCTTTCACGATTATTTTCTGGAAATCGTATTGGGCTATATTTGGATGGATTTTGTGTAATAGCTGCAATAACTGCACTTTCAGCTAAAGTTAATTCAGATACATCTTTATTAAAATATGTATTTGCTGCAGCTTGTACTCCATTAAGTCCATGCCCTAATCCAATTTCATTAAGATACCATTCAAGTATTTGATCTTTATCATATTTTTTTTCTAATTGTACAGCTAAATATTGTTCTTGTAATTTTCTTTCAATAGTTTTTTCGTTTGTTAATATTCTGTTTTTTATCAATTGTTGTGTAATAGTACTAGCTCCTTCAGAAAAGTCCATATTTTTTATATTTACTATTATTGCTCTAAAAATTCCTTTTAAATCAATTCCATTATGTTCATAAAATCTTTCATCTTCAATAGCGATAAAAGCATGCTGTAAGTGCAGAGGGATTTCATCTAAAGTAACATATATTCTGTTTTCATTTCCATGTAATCGATCAATTTCATTCCCATTTAGGTCATAAATAATAGAAGTAAATTTTTCAGGATTTAGATTTATATCTTCTATATCGGGAGCAGTATTAATAATTCCTAAAAATATTCCTAAACCTCCTCCTATAGCTGCGAAGATAGTAAAAATAAAAAATATAAATAGAATTCTAAACATAATAACACCGAATCTATTTTTGACTTTTTTATTTTTAGAATTAATGGATTTTTTCTTTTTATCATTAGATTCTTTTGAAAAGTCCATTTTAAAGCCTCCTTATTTCGACACAATAATAGTTCTTAATTATAAAAGAACTCTTGATATCCAATATCTTTACCATTATATCAGATAAATACTTACTAAAAAAGACCATAATTAATTATTTTTGATGACACTTTTTATAAAATACTGCATAAATTATAATAGGGGGATTGGAATGAGAAGAAATATAAAAGGGAAAAAACCTAAAAAATATAGAAAATCTTTTATGAAAAAACTTATAATAAAATTTATAGCTTTAGCAATATTTATTTTATTAATCGTAATTAGTATAACACTAGATAGGAAAATTATGCCTACAGTTATGACTATAGCTCATATAAAGGCAAATACTATTACAACAGAGGCTATTAGTAAAGCAATTAGTGATACTTTTAAAGAAAAAAATATAATAGCTCAAGATTTAGTTATGTATGATTATAATGAAAATGGAGAAGTAATATCTTGGTCAATTAATACCCCTTTAATAAATGAATTATCTGCTGATATAGTAGTTAGAGTTTCTAAGCAATTAGAAAATATGCCTTCTACAAGTATAAAAGTACCTTTAGGTAATTTAATAGGAAATTCAATGTTCGCCAATATTGGTCCAGAAATAAATGTTAAAATTTTACAAATTGGAAGTGCTGTTATTAATTATGATAGAGAGTTTAAATCTACAGGGATTAATCAAATTAATCATACAGTATGGCTGAATATTGATACAATGATTCAAATAGTTATACCTTTAGCATCGGATAAAATAAAGGTAAGTCGAAAAGTTATTTTAATAGATAAAGTACTTAGTGGTAAAGTTCCTCCAAATTATGTAGATACAACTAGGGATAATGTTTTAGATGCAGATTTTCAAGATCCTTTTGAAGAGGCAATACCTTTTGAGTATCCTTCTGTAAATTAAAAAAGGAGGCCAAAGTCTTGGCTCTCCTTTTTAACTACATCCTGTTGTAGTTCCGCATTCTGTACAAACTTTACATGTTCCATTTTTTACTAGTTTAGTACTTTTACAATTAGGACAAACTTCACCATATATTATTTCCCTGTTTTTGTTTTGAGTATTTGAAATATTTTTTGTATTAATATTAATTTCCTTTTCAGATTGATTAGGTTTTACTTGACAGTGGGAAAAATCCCCTAATTCAATATCAATGATTTTGCTTATTAAATCAGAGATAGAATCAGCACTTTTTATATATGGATGTCTAGCTACAAAACCGCTGGGTTCGTATTTTTGTCCACGATACATTTTTGCAATATCTTTAGCAGGAACTCCGTATTGAAGCATTTCAGAAATAGTAGTTGATAAGCTGTCTAATAGACCTTTAACTAAAGACCCCTGTCTTCCAGCAGCAACATATATTTCTCCAAGTCTTCCATCTTCATAAAAAGAAGTTGTTATATATAATTTTAATCCACCTATTTCAGCTTCATGTACATGGGCATTACGAATTCCTTGTGGCTTAATCCTAATAGGTTTATATTCTATGTGTTTAGTTTTAACATATTCTAATAGTTCATTATAGGTCAAATCTTCAATTTTTTTATCTGTTTCTTTATTTATTGATGTGTTTAGAGGTTGAGAGGCTTTACAACCATCTCTATAAAGAGCAATTGCTTTAACTCCTAATTTCCAAGATAAAAGATAAATATTTTTTATATCTTCTATAGAAGCGTCATGAGGTAAATTTACTGTTTTACTAATAGCACCAGAGATGTGAGGGGTTAAGGCTCCCATCATTTTAACATGACCTTCTGGAGCAATAAATCTCTTTCCTGTACCACATTTATTAGCTGTATCAAATATAGGATAGTGTTCTTCTTTTAAATGAGGAGCACCTTCTATTTTTCCATCAACCAGAATATCAAAGCCATCTTTCTTTTCTTTTCTTAAAACATATTTTACTATATCGTCTATTTGTTCTTTTGTATATCCTAGTTTTTTTAGAGTCAGAGGGATAATAGGATTGATAATTTCCATACTTCCTCCACCAACTAATTTTTTATATGCAACATGGCTAAAAAATGGTTCTGATGAAGTAGTAGAGCAGTCCATAGCAAATGCTATAGTACCTGTTGGAGCAAGAACAGAAACTTGGGCATTTCTAAACCCATATTTTTCACCAAATTCTATAGTATTATTCCATATTTGTTTTAAAGTTTTAGATATATCTTCATATCCTTCTTTTGTAAGAAGATAATGGTCTATAGTAATAGGTTTATAATTTAAGTTTTCAAATTCTTTATCAGTATCACTATAGTTAGCTGCCCTAGCATGATTTCTAATTACTCTAAGCATATATTTTTTATTTATATTAAAATAAGTAAAACTTCCAATTTCTTTAGCAAATAATGATGAAATATAATAAGAATATCCTGTTAACATGCTCATTAAAGCAGCAGCTATATTTCTTGCTTCATCTGAGTCATAAGGTTTTGCCATTAACATAAATAAAGCTCCAAGATTTGTTAATCCTAAACCTGTAGTTCTAAAATGATAGGATTTTCTTGCAATATCTTTAGTTGGAAATTGTCCCCAATGAATAGTAGCTTCTAGTACAATTTGAACCATTTTTATAGTATGAAGATATCCATCTATATCAAAAGAATTATTTTCAAAATCATAATATTTTACAATATTAATACTTGCTAAATTACAAGCGGTATCATCTAAAAACATATATTCAGAACAAGGATTACTTGCATTTATTCTATTATGTTTTGCATTTACTTTTCCATCTTCACCGGCAGGACATGTATGCCATGCATTAATAGTATCATCAAATTGAACTCCAGGGTCTCCACATTTCCAAGCAGAAGATGCAATATCATCCCAAAGTTTTGAAACACTTATATCCTTATTTATACTAGAATCCACTCTACCTTTTAATGTCCATTTAGCATTTTTATCACTTAAAGAAAGCATAAAATCATCACTAATACGAACTGAATTATTAGCATTTTGTCCTGATACGGTTTCATATGCTTCTCCATCAAAATGAGTAGAGTATCCCATTTTTCCAAGGGCTTTTACTTTATCTTCTTCTTTAGCTTTCCATTTAATAAAATCTTCTATTTCAGGGTGAGACATATCTAATATGTTCATTTTAGCAGCACGTCTAGTTGTTCCTCCAGATTTTATAGCTCCTGCATTTCTATCAAATACTTTTAAGAAACTAAGAAGACCAGAAGATTTTCCTCCTCCAGATAAAGGTTCTCCTTTTGCTCTAATAGAAGACCAATTACTTCCAACCCCAGATCCATATTTAAATAAACGAGTTTCCGTTACTAGTTGGTCTGTAAGAGATTTTTCTCCCAACAAAGAATCTTTAACACTAACAATAAAACAGGCAGAACCTTGAGTTCTTGTATAAGCATCTTTTGAAAGAACAACATCCTTTTTTGATTCATCATAGTAATAATGTCCTTGTGGTGGACTATCTATATCATAAGCCATTTTTAATCCAGTATTAAACCATTGAGGACTATTTGGAGCCCACATTTGATTTAGCATCATAAAAGCCAGCTCATCATATAAAATTTGTTTTTTATCTTCTTTTATTAACCCTTCGTCAAAAGCAGCTTCAACCCAGAAAGAAACCATTCTATGTATTACTTGTTTTAAAGAATATTCATATCCTCTGTCATTAGGAACACCTTTTTTTCTAAAATATTTACTAGCAATAATATCACAAGCTGATTGTGAGTAGTGAGAAGGGAATTCTACATTTTTCATATCGATTATAATTTTATTAGTACTGTAATCAACAATTTTAACATCAACAGTTTTCCAGTCAAATAAATCATATACGGTTTTTGAAGAATTCTCTAATTCTTTGGTATAATAACGAAATAATAAATCATTTAATTTCATAATTTGATTCCTCCATATTTAAAGATGAAATATACTATATATTGTATCATTAATATTAAATAAATCAATATATAGTTTTAATGTTTTTTAATGATATTAGAAAAAAATAATGAATTTTTGATTAAAATAGTTATTTTTGTAATATAGGAATATAAACAAAAATATACATAAATATATTAAATAGTACAAAAACTAGGATTA
Organism: Defluviitalea phaphyphila; assembly: GCF_001466305.1. Taxonomy (GTDB): domain Bacteria; phylum Bacillota; class Clostridia; order Lachnospirales; family Defluviitaleaceae; genus Defluviitalea_A; species Defluviitalea_A phaphyphila. Next base: position 240,979 of record NZ_JWID01000004.1, on the reverse strand, counting down.
CTTAATTATAATTAAAAGGAGCTTTCAAATGGTTAAAATAGGAATACTGGGGAATAAAAACAAAACAATAACCATAGATATATTAGCTCAATTATGTAAAGCTTCTGGGATGAAAGTTAGTACTATTAAAAATATTAATTTAAATAACTGTTTAAAGATTAATAAAAATTTTTTTTCTAATTATATTGAAGAATTAAATAAAAATTCTGTCGATATGGTTATTATAAAACTAACAGAAGAAGGATTAAAAAGAGATTGGTTTAGTAGTATTAATTTTGATGTTATTATATATACCGTAACGAGAAATGAAAAAAAATATAAATTATTTTATCCTATTGAACGAAAAATATTTTATAATGTTAGTAAAAATGGAGTAATTATTATTAATAGTGATGATAGAAAAATATTTAAATTATTAAAAGGAAATAAAACTCGATTGATAACTTATGGATTTAATTCTAAAGCAAGTGTAACTGCTTCTAGTATACAACAAGAAGAAAAAGATAGACGAATTCAATGTTGTGTACAAAGAACAATTATTACTTTTAGTGGCAAAAAATTAGAACCACAGGAATTTTCGATTACTTTGCCTCTCAACCAAGATGATGAGTTATACGGAGCTCTTGGAGCTATTACTGCTGCTATAATTAATGATGTTAATATATCAATAAATAAAATACTATAAAAATTACTTCTAAAAAATTAAAAATGTGAATAAAGATGATAATGATAGAGAAAGCAATCAAAGAACATACGGATAATAAGGAGAGGTGAGAGTATTGACAGATCATGTTATACAGAATAATCAAGTAATTATTGTAGGAAAAGTAATTGAAGATATTCAGTTTAGTCATCGAGTTTATGGAGAAGGTTTTTATAACCTTAAAGTAGAAGTTCCCAGATTAAGTAAAATATCAGATATACTTCCTGTAACGATTTCTGAGAGATTACTAGGAGAGGAAACAAATTTATTAAATAAATTTGTAAAAATCAAAGGACAATTTCGTTCATATAATCAATATGAGCAAGGTAAAAATAGGTTAATTCTTACAATTTTTGTATTAGACTTTAGCATATTAGATGATGGAGAAGAAATAAAATATTCAAATCAAATATATTTAGATGGGTTTATATGTAAAGAACCAGTGTATAGAACAACTCCTTTTGGAAGGGAAATAACAGATATTTTACTTGCTGTAAATCGTTCTTATCATAAATCAGATTATATCCCTTGTATTGCATGGGGTAGAAATGCTAAATACGCACAATATCTTAAAGTAGGAGATAATCTAAAAATATGGGGAAGAATTCAAAGTAGAGAATATCAGAAAAAACAAGAAAATGACGAAGTTATCACTAAAGTGGCATATGAAGTTTCTATTTCTAAAATGGAAACAAGCAGTGAAAATAATAAAAATGAAAAGAAAGAAGAATGAATATAGTTTTTAGCCTATTAGTCCTAACCCTTATAAATGTTGTAATATGGTTAGTTTTAAAGTAGTAGAAAAAAGTAATAAATTATGATAATATAATATATTAATATATATTTAATAATTTAGTAGGTATTTGGAGGGGTTTATATGGACAAAATAGGCGAAACAAAAAATAAACAGAAATTTATAGATTTTTTAAGACATATGTTTGCAGGAACTATAATTTTTTTACTTATGGTATCTATTTTAGAAGGAATTATATTTGGATTTATATTAAAAGCTTTTGTAAATGTAGAAGAGGTTTTATTGGTTATATTCCTTACTATTATATCTAATATAGTTTTGGGAATTATACTTTTTATAATCTTTTCTTCTTCAATAAGAACACTTATTAATAATATGGATCAAATACTTAGATATATAAATGATGGAGATTTTTCTATTAAAATTGATAAAAATAAAAAAGAATATAAAGCAATAGGTAAAATAGTGGATTATTTAAATTTATCAATTGAACAAATTCGTAATATTATAAAAGAAACTTATAGTTTAACTAAATCAATTGTTTCATCTTCTATTGCTGTGACAGATAAAGTAAAAGAAGCTACTATGTCTATTGAACAAATATCTAAGACAGTAGAAGAAATTGCAACAGGATCTTCAGAACAAGTATCTAAAACTCAGGAAAGCGTAAAAATTATGGAGGATTTATCAGAGCAAATCACTGTGGTATATGATAGTTATAATACTATTACTGAAGAAACAAAAAATGTTAATATTTTAAACAAAGAAGGATTACAAGCAGTAGAAACATTAAGAGAAAAGTCAGATGAATATAATTTGTCCTCTGAACAAATTTTTATGGCTATTGAAAATTTAACATCTACTCTTAATAATATAGCTTTATTCGTTGAAACTATAAAAAGTATAGCAGATCAAACAAATCTTCTTGCTCTTAATGCGGCTATAGAAGCAGCTAGAGCAGGGGAAGCTGGTAAAGGATTTGCTGTTGTTGCAGAAGAAGTTAGAAAATTGGCAGATCAAAGTAAAATATCTACAGAAGAAATTAGTAATATGATGGATAATATTAAAAGAGATTCTGATAAAGCTATACAAGCAATGAAATCTATGAAAGAGGTTTCAGAATATCAAATTATGGCAGTTAATCAAACAGAAAATTCTTTTAAAAAAATTGCTAATGCAATTGATTCTATTGTATCTAAAATACATTCAACTGATGAAGTGATGCAAAAAATAGAAGAAGGAAAAAATAAATCGATAATTGCTATTGAAAATACAGCTAATATATCAGAGCAAACAGCAGCGGCCAATGAAGAATTAGCAGCAACAATAGAAACCCAATTAAATATTTTTGAAGATTTAAAGAAATCAGCAGAAGAATTAAATATGCTTTCTAAAAATATGAATAATAATTTAAAAAAATATAGATTACAATGAAAATATATTTTAATACCTTCTACCATTTAATAGGTGGGAGGTATTTTTTATAAGGAGGAATATTATGAATAATATATGTAATTGCCAAAATTGCCATAATGACCTTTGTGCTAAAAATGTTTTTATATTTTCATCTCTTAATAATAAGGAAATAGAGAAAATAGTTAGTTTAATTATAAGAAAAACATATTTGAAAGGAGAATTAATAGCAATAGAAGGGTCAAATTTGGATGGGCTTATAATAATTAATAAAGGAAAGGTAAAAGTATATAAAAATACTTATGAAGGAAAAGAACAAATACTTTATATTTTTTCAGAAGGGGATTTTTTTGGAGAAAAAAGTTTAATAATAAATCAAGAAATAACCTATAATATAGAAGCTTTAGAAGATACAAGTGTTTGTATGATTAAAAAAGAAACTTTTAAAACATTACTTAAAGAATATCCAGAAATTAGTTTTAAAGTTATGGAAGAACTTTGTATGCGATTAGAGAATTTAGAAAATATTATAAAAAGTATGGGAGCAAAAAATGTAGAAGTAAGGATTAATTCAGTTTTGTTAGAGTTTGCAGAGAAATATGGGAAAACTCATGATGAAGGGATTTTGTTAGAACTTCCTTTAAGTCGAGAAGGAATAGCAAATTATATTGGATTAACTAGAGAAACTGTAAGTCGTAAAATAAGCAATTTACAATCTGAAGGAATTATAGAAGTAATAGGGAACAAAAAAATTATTATACGAAATAAAGATGCATTAAAAAAATCTATAGAATAATTAAAAAATATGACCCCAATCACAGTTTTATATTTACACGTAATGTATTATTAAATCATAAAATATTAATATATAAATGTGAATGGGGGAAAGAATAATGACATTTAATACAAAGCAAAATATAGGAGATATTGTGTCAATAATGCCAAAGGCTAGTGAAATTTTTAAAAAGTATAATATTGATTTTTGCTGTGGAGGGAATAGACCCTTAAGTATAGCAATTAAAGAACAAAAATTAGATGAAGAAGAAATATTGTCTGAATTAAATGAAGCATATAATAAAACAAAAAGAATAAAAGAACAAATTGATTTTAGGAAGTTAACTTCTAGTGAATTAATAGATTATATTGTCAATACTCATCATAGTTTTACCAAGAAGATTATGCCAAATATTAATGAATTAATTACAACTATATTAAAAGTTCATGGATTAAATCATAATTATCTTTTTGAGGTTCATAAACTTTTTAATAATCTAAGGACAGAATTAGAATCTCATCTTATTATACTGTTCCCCCTGATGGATGTAATACTTTTCGTTTAACTTATGAGAAACTTCAAGAACTTGAAGGAGATTTATTTGAGCATATTCACTTAGAAAACAATATATTATTTAAAAGATTTCAATAACTAGAAAATTTACGAAATAATATAGAACTACATTTTATGTATATTGTATATTAAATTATGCATTTTAAAAAATATTAATAAATTATAGTAGTAATGTAAGTAGTATAAAGTGATTAGAATTAAAACAGAAAAAAGAAGAATTTACAAAAAAAGATATACAATCAAAGAGTAAGGAGAATTTTTATGAGTGAATTAATTAATAATAGAGAATATAGACAAAAAATATTAAAAGAACTTATAGGAGAATTGCATAAGGGGAAAACAGTAGATGAAGTTAAACCTAGATTTGAAAAACTTATTAAAGGGATAGATGTGAAGGAAATAACTCAGATGGAACAGGCTCTTATTATGGAAGGAATGCCTGTAGAAGAAATTCAAAAACTATGTGATGTTCATGCATCCGTATTTAAAGGTTCCATAGAAGAAATCCATAGGCCTGAAAAACCAGAAAATACTCCTGGACATCCTGTATATATTTTAAAATTAGAAAATAAGGAAATAAAAAAATTAATAGATGACAAAATAATGTCTCATTTAGAAGAGCTAAAGGGACAGGATAATAGTAAAAATATAGAAAAAATTATAAAAGACTTTCAATCTTTAAGGGAAGTTGATAAACATTATTCAAGAAAAGAAAATCTACTATTTCCATATTTAGAAAAATATAATATGACAGCTCCTGCTAAAGTTATGTGGGGAGTTGACGATGAAATAAGGTATATAATAAGAGAAGTAATAGACGACCTTGTTAATTATAATGGAGGTAGAGATAATCTTTTAGATAAAATAAATAAAACAATAAATAGCGTTAATGAAATGATTTTTAAAGAAGAAAATATACTTTTTCCTATGGCTTTAGAAACTTTATCTGAGGACGAGTGGTTAAAAATACAAGAAGAAAGTGATGAAATAGGATATACTCTTATAAATGTTAAGGGGAAATGGACTCCTAATAGAATAAATACAGGAGAAAAAGTAAAAGAAGAAGAAAAAGAAAGTTATAATGGATATATTAAGTTTAATACAGGAGTATTATCAAAAGAAGAAATAAATGCTATGCTTAATACTTTACCATTGGATATAACTTTTGTAGATAAAAATGGAATAGTAAAATATTTTTCTCAAGGGAAAGAAAGAATTTTTGCAAGAACCAAATCTGTTATAGGAAGAGAAGTAAGGAATTGTCATCCACCAGCAAGTGTTCATATAGTTGAACAAATTATAAAAGATTTAAAAGGTGGAAAAAAAGAATACGAAGATTTTTGGATTAATATGGGAGATAAATATGTACTCATAAGATATTTTGCAGTAAAAGATGAAAAAGGAGAATTTTTAGGAATAATGGAAGTAACTCAGAATATAAAACCTATACAAAAAATAACTGGAGAAAAAAGACTTATGTCTAATTAACTAGAGAAAAAGGGAAGTATCTAATTTATAAAGATACTTCCCTTTTTAAATTAAATAATAAGAATAAAATTACTACTTAAAAAATAATATAAAATATAGATAAAATTTAATTATTTTTTAGATTTTATAATAAGTAATGTAGATTTTTTAAAATTTTATTTGTGTTTTATATTAAAAACTGATATAATAGTACCGGATTCGAAAAGAAAACGCAAATACGTAAAAAGAAGGAGAAAAAATGGCTAGTAGTAGAGCAGCGAAAAGAACAATTCAAATATTAGAATTAATATCAGAAAAGCCAAAGGGCATTACATTATCTGAAATATCTAATGAATTAGATATACCTATAAGCAGTACTAAAGACATCATACAATCTTTATTGGAGTTAGAAATGATTGAAATAATTGATAAAAGAAGTAAACTTTATGGTATAGGAGTTAAGGCATATTACATAGGAAGTTCTTTTATAAGGAATACAACAATTATCGATAAAGCAAGAGTATCCATAGAAAAACTGGGAACAGTTCTTAATAAGACAATTTTCTTAGGAAAAGAAATAAATGGGAAAATAACATATATTTATAAGTATGAACCAGAAAATTTATTAGTAGCTACTTGCCCTATAGGAAAGAGAACTTTTTTACATTCTACTGCATTAGGGAAATGCTTTTTGGCTTACAATGAAGAATTATTAAAAAAAGTATTGAATAAACCTTTAGTAAAGGAGACTAGATTTACGATTACAGACAAAGATCAATTAATGGAGGAAATTGCTAAGGTAAGAATTAACGGATATGCAGTTGATAGACGTGAACAAGCTGAACATTTACTCTGTATAGCAGCTCCAATTTTTGATCATAGTAATAAAATAGTAGCTGCCTTAAGTGCAAGCGGGCTATATAAAAAAAATATAGATATAGAAAAAGAAGCTAGTATAATTATGAAAAAAGCATCAGAAATATCTATGAAATTAGGTTATAGAAGATAAATTGCATAAGAAAAAAAGTATATATATTTTTAAAATAAAAGTTTATTTATTCATTTTGTAAAAAACTGATAAATAAACTTTTATTTTTTGTATATATTAGTTATATTCTCATAACATATGGACGAATTTTTTAAAAAAAATGTATTAAAAATACTAGACATTTTGAATTAAAAGTGTTATAATTTTATTGTCTTGAATTGATTACGAATATACGTATGAAATAAGTGTGTCAGTAAGTTGAGTAATAATATGTATTAAGTTTAATTTTATTAATTTATTTATTTTAGTTGTAATAAAATATTTATGCCATGGCAATCGTAATTATTACGAATATACGTAAAACTAATAATGGAGTGGTATAATGAGCCAATTTATTTTTATTGACCAAGATATTGATAAACTCAGACAAGATATTAAAAAAGAAAAAGCCTTTTTGTTTAAACGATTATATCGACAATGTAGGGAATACAAAAAGGAACAATTGCCAGATGAGCATCCTAAAGCTAGTACCACTTACATGGGAATAGCTTCTGCTAATTTATCTTTGGCATATTTACTTACAAAACAAAAACATTATTTAGATGAAGCTAAAAGATGGATTTTTACTTGCGTCAAATATCCGCATTGGGGAAATGCTCATTTGGTTGATGTAGATTTATCAGCAGCATGGATTTTGTTTGGTTTAGGATTATCATATGATTGGTTAAAGGAAGATTTAACAGAAACAGAAAAAGAAAAATTAAAAGCTAAAATTATTTTGCAAGCAGAAAGAATGTATGATTTTAAAATAAAAACAGAAGGAGAAGGATGGTCCACTAATTTTTGGCAAAATCATAATTGGATTAATATGACTGGACTTGCCGCTGCAGGGTATGCAATAGTTGATGAATATCCTGAAGCTAAAAAATGGATTGAATGTGCTAAAGAAAATTTTGATTATGTTTATAGTGTATTGCCTAAAGATGGTAGTGACTACGAAGGAGTTGTATATTGGCGATACGGAGCAATGTGGTTATTTATTTATGCTCATTTATTAAAAGAAAGAGAAGGTATAGATTACTTTAAAAAATGTGATTTTCTTAAAAATACTTTCTACTATAGGTTATATCAAAGTGCTCCAAATTTAGAAGAACAAATTAATTTTGGAGATTGTCATGATAGAATAAGTGGGCATTCTACAGCTATTTATTATAAAGTAGCTGCAGAGTATAAGAATGGTCATGCTCAAAAATTAGCTAATTTAGTTTCTAAAAAATTCTTATATAAAGAAGCTATGTCTAAAGTAAAACCTGGAATACTACCAGAATGTCTATTTGAATTATTATTTTATGACCCAAGTGTAGAAGAAGAGGAGTTTGATAATTTAGATTTAGTTAAATACTTTGAAGATTTAGGATTAGTAGTTATAAGATCTTCATGGGATAAAAATGCTACACATTTTTCCTTTAAAACTAGTTATCCCGGAGGAAAAACACAGTGGGAAAATTTATGGAAACTAAAAAAAGAAAAAAATATAAATGCTTTTGGATTGTCTCATCAACATCCAGACAATAATTCTTTTATTATTTGTTCTAATGATACATATTTGGCTATTGATGAAGGATATAATAGAACAGTTAAAGCTTCTGATCATAATGTAGTTATAGTAGATGGGAAAGGATATGTAGATGAAGGACAAAACAATATTTGGAAAAATTACACAGAAGATATGGTAGCAGAAATAGAAGTATTTAAAAATGAGCCTTCATATACTTATGTTGTTGGAGAAACTGCTAAGATGTATCAGAAGGATTTGAAGTTAAAGCGTTTTGCTCGTCATGTCCTTCATACAAAAAAATCACATTTTATTATATTAGATGAATTAGAAAGTGAAAAAGAACATACATATACTTGGGTTATGAATGCGGATGTATATCCTATTGTTAAAGATAACAAATTTATATATGAAGATGGGCCTGCTCAAATGGTATTGTACAACTTATCTCCAATAGAAACGGAGTATGATTTATCAGAAAATGTAGTTAGAGCAATTATGACAACACAAGAACCTGATAAGTTTACAGAAACAAGAATGAAAACTTTGCACATATCTAATAAAAATAAAGCTAAAAAAATGTACTTTTTAAATGTATTAGTTCCAGGAGCTTTTGGTGATCCATATTTAAATATTAAAAAAATAGATAATGATACAGCCTTTGGAGCAGAAATTACCTGTGATAAAGGTGAGGTAGAAGTTTTCCTTTATTCAAAAGACAAAGGAATAAAGTATAATGGAAAAACTTATTCAGATGATGCATTATTAATAAAATATTGTAATGGGAAAATAAAAGAAATAATATCTTTAAAGTAATTAAAGTAGGAGGAGTATGATGGTAAAAAGTGATCCAAAAGAACAGAATAAGCTGATTTATTATGGAAAAATAATTTTGAAAGATTGGCAATTGTATGTATTAGTAATACCTATGATAATATGGTATATATTATGGATTTATAAACCTATGGCAGGACTTCTTATTGCTTTTAAAAATTACAAGCCCAATCTTGGAATCCTAGGAAGTGATTTTATAGGATTTACCAACTTTAAATTCTTAATGACTGGGCCTTATGCTCAACAATTTTGGCAAGCTTTTAGAAATACTTTTTTAATTAGTTTGTATGGATTAATATTTGGTTTTCCTGTTCCCATTATTTTAGCTTTATTATTTAGTGAAATAACTCATAATTTTTATAGAAGAGTTATGCAAACTTTTGCTTTTCTACCTCATTTCTTATCAGAAGTTACAATAACAGGTTTAGTACTTACATTGCTCTATAAAGGTGAAGTTACTACTGGCGTTATTGCTCATTTTTTAACTTCTATAGGTTTAGTTCCAGAAGGAACTAGTATAATACAAACTGCTGAGTATTTTAGACCTTTATACATTATTACAGGAATATGGAAAGAATCAGGATATAATTCCATTGTATATTTTGCGGCTATTATGGGAATTTCTCCTGTACTATATGAAGCTTTAAAAGTAGATGGAGGAAATAAGTTTCAAGAAATTAGATACGTTACTTTTCCAGGAATGGCACCTACATTAGTTATAATGATTATTCTTAGAATAGGAAGAATGTTGTCTGTTGGATATGAAAGAATTATTTTGTTATATAATGCTAATACATATAAAACAGGGGATGTTTTAAGCAGTTTTGTATATAGAATTGGATTAGAAAATGGTAACCAAGCTATTGGTGGAGCCGCCGATATGTTTAATGCTATAATTGGATTTACTTTAGTTGTAGGGGCTAATTATATAAGTAGGCAAATATCAGAAACTTCGTTATGGTAGGTGAATGCAAATAATGAAAAGATTAACTAAAAGTGAAATTATTTTTAAAATATTAGCTTATATTTTGATTGGATTATTTTCTATTATGGCATTATATCCTGTAGTTTATGCTTTTTCAGCATCTATAAGTGGTAAAATCCCTTATGAAGCAGGAAAGGTAGTTTTATTACCTAAAGAATTAAACTTTCAAGTTTATAAATTAATCTATGAAGATAAAGGTTTTTGGATATCTTATGTTAATTCGCTTTTTTATACAACTTATGGAACAGCTTGGAGTATGCTTATTTCCATAACAGGAGCTTATGCATTATCTAAAAAAAGATTGCTTTTTAGAAGACAACTTAATTTCTTTGTAGTTTTTACCATGTGGTTTAATGCAGGGATGGTTCCTATGTATTTAAACTATGTTAATATGGGAGTAGCAAATAAATGGGGAATAATTGTTGCTTTTGGAGTTCAAGCTTATAATATTATTCTTTTAAGAAACTATTTTGAAGGAGTTCCCCATGAAATAGAAGAAGCAGCTACTATTGATGGTGCAACTGAATTTCAGATGATTAGAAGTATTTATATACCTATGTCAAAAGCAGCTATAGCAACTGTTACATTATTTTATGCTACTAGTAGATGGAATGGTTATTTTTGGGCTAGAATGTTATTGACAGATCCAATGGAATTAAATATGCAAGTATATATGAGAATATTGGTTGAAAACTATCAAAAAATGTTTGATGATATGCCAATAGATTTACCTTATGCTGCAGATTCTTATATATTTGCAATATTAGTATGTTCCATAATACCAGTATTGATAGTATATCCATATATTCAACAATATTTTGCTAAAGGTGTTAATCTAGGAGGAGTTAAAGGTTAATATTCATATTTGATTAACATAAGTTAATAATGGGAATACATAGTTAAATAATAAACTTATGTATTTCCATTTATTAAAAATAAAGAATAAAATAAAAGGAAGGTGTTTTATTCATGAGGAAAAATATTGCTTTTTTGATAGCAATCATAATGATGATTAGCTTAACAGCATGCGGGGGAGGAGATTTAAAAGAATCAGAAGGTGATCAGCAACAGCAAGAACAACAGCAAGAACAGCAACAGGATGATACATCTAAAGGAGAACAGAAAGAACTTGAGCTAGCTAGTTCTATAGACTTAAATATTGCATTAGGTAATAACCAAAGAACTATTACATATCAACAATCTACACCATTAGAATTACCTAGTGGAAAGGTAGTTACACAAGGAGAGTTAAAGCCAACATGGCAGTATATCCAAGAACAACTTGGAATTACTCTTAATGACGTAACTGTTCAAGACCAATCTGCTTCTGAAATGTTAGAAATTGCGGCAGCTACAAACTTTACTAATGCTACAGTTTATGGTGGAAATGGTATAGCAGAAGATTTCTTAAGTTATGGTCCACAAGGATATTTAGTTAATTTAAATGATTATATGGATTATATGCCAAACTTTGCAAAATACTTAGAAGAAAATCCTAATATTAAAACTGCTATAACAGCTTATGACGGAGGAATATATCATGTTCCTTATATAGCTGAAATTGGTAACTATGCTCGTGCATTCCATGGAAGACAAACATGGGTAACAGCATTATTAGATTCTACTGATCAATTAGAAGATGAAACTGCTACTTTAGAAATTAATTATGAAGGTTTCTGGGGTAATAAAAGACATGATAAAAATGTTATAGAATTACAAAATGCGGCAGCTAATAACAATGTTTTAGACAGAGATACAGCACTTCAAGTATTAGTAGATTATATTAATGAAACATATCCAGATTTAGAAAAACCATCTGATCTTTACTTAGGTGAAACAGCACAATACGATATAGATGAATTAATTGCTTTATGGCGTGTTATAAAATTATCACCAAATACTTTATCTAAAGTTTCTTCAGGATCAGTAGTAGATGGAGCAGTTATTTCACCATTTTTCGTAAGAAAATCCGGATATCGTGAAGATGTATTAAGATTAGCGACTTACTTTGGAGGACAAAGAGTACATGGATCAGACTCCTATGGTTCTAGATTCTATCTAGATGAAAATGGAGAATTACAATATTCATATGCTGAAGATGGTTTTATAGAAATTGTTGATTATATTAAAGATTTATATGCTGAAGGATTAATTCATAGTGAATTCTCTGATACAAGTAATAAAGATGATTTCAGAAAAGAAATGTATGGTAAAGATAAAGAAGAAGGACATAAGCAATTTGGTTTTATGACTTATGACTGGTTTGCTTCAACAACAGCAGCAAATGAAGATGTAGTGGCATTTTTACCTCCTCTTACAACAGTAGGTAGTAGTGATGAATTCATTTATTTCCTTGAAAATACTCGTGCTATAAAACCAGATGGTTGGGCAATATCTGCACAAGCATCACAAGAAGAAATTAATGCGGCGATTACTTTATTTGATTTCTTCTTCTCAGAAGAAGGACGTATTGTACAAAACTATGGTATTCCAGAAGGACTTGAAGAAAATGAAAAATTCGTTGCTCCAGATGGAACAGAATATCCTAAGTTTAAACAATGGGTATTTGATAAAGCTCAAGAATTCAAAAATGGAGATATATCTGCTTTCCTAAGAGACTTTATGGGATCATTAATTCCAATTGGTTATCCAAAAGAAATAGGTTTTGAATTACAATACACTAATGAACGTGGTCAAGCTGCATGGGCATTACATCAAAACAAAAATGTAATTATGACATCTTATGATGCAGAAAATCCATTATTTAGATTAGTTCCTCCTGTATTTGCTTTAACAGAACAGGATTTAGCTAAAATAGCAACTACATCTGTATCTGAAGATCAAGTTGATACTATGTTCTTATATATTACTGGAGATTATGAAGCAGATAGTGCTAAAGCGATACAACAACTTTATGAAGATGCTGGTATTGATAAATATATTCAAGTTTATAGAGATGCATATGCAAGAATGCAAGGTAACTAAAAAAATTGTTTTTTAACATTTTTAAAATTTATATTTTCTATTTCATACACTATGATTTTTCATAGTGTATGAAATAGATTGGAGGTATAAAATTGAAAAATATATTATTTAAAATTCAACAAGTGTTAACTTATTGTGCAATTGTAATAGCAATTATTACTTTTATAATAGGATTAGGTTTTATGACTAATTATTATGAGTTATTTTATGAGGGTACAAATGAAATGTTTGAATATTATAAAACATTGCAAATTCTTAACAGAGTTATTTTTAACGAAGCAGTAGTGTTTGTTATACTTGCTTTTATATTAAAAATTTTTGATATACATAAAAAGATGCCAGGAATTTTTGGATATATTTATGTAATAGTTTCTTCAATTTATATAATTATGACCTCTAATACAATTTTAAATGCTATCCCCTCTTATAAAAATGATTATTTAGCTTTTGATTTTTCTGTTATGGAAAATTATAAAGCATCTACTTTTGCATTTGATATAAGTACAATTATATTTATACTTTGGATTATTGTAAGTATAATGTTGATTTTAATTACTACTATAAATTTTATAAGAAGAATAAAATTTAAAAAGAGTCAGGAAATTGCGTAATTAATGTTTGAGATTTTTTGGATTACGTGATTTTAGGTAGGAGGCTATGATGAATAAGGAAAAAAGACTCTATCAAAAAAATAATCTAGGTTATAATTTTGTAATATGGTTTATTATATTAAATACGATATATACAATTTTTAAATTAAATAGTATGCCTGTAAATTTAGACATTGGTATTTTTGTGGTAATAACTATTATATTATCACTGATGGGATTTTTAATTGCAGTAAAAGTTAGAAGTTATTCTCTTTTTTGGAGTTATGGTAGTTGTGTTATAGGGATTATTCAATTAGTAAGGTATTTTTTTGATATGGGAAACATAGATATTATTTTAAGTGCTTATTTAATAGTTTCTGCTATTTGTATAATTTTAGCAGGATTTGTATCTATTAAAAGATCAAAAGAGAGAATTTCATATATTCTAGAAAATAATCTTGATGAAAAAATTCATCCGTAGGAGGATTTAAATGAAAATCTTGGAGCTTAAGAATATTAATAAGATATATCCAGGAGGCTTCCAAGCAGTTTATGATTGTAATATAAGTATTGAAAATGGAGAATTTATTGTTTTGGTTGGACCTTCAGGATGTGGAAAGTCAACACTGCTTAGAATGATAGCAGGTTTAGAAGAAATCTCAAGTGGAGAAATGTTATTTAAAGGCAAATTAATAAATGATATTGCACCATCTGACCGTAATATTGCAATGGTATTTCAAAACTATGCACTTTATGGTAATATGACAGTTTATGAAAATATAGGATTTAGTTTAACAGTTAGACATGAAAATTCAGATATAATTCATGAAAAGGTAATGAAAACAGCAGATATTGTCGATTTAAAGGATTATTTAAATAGATTTCCTAAAAATTTATCAGGTGGACAACGTCAACGTGTAGCTTTAGGACGTTCCATTGTTAAAGATTCAGATATTTTACTTATGGATGAACCTTTATCTAATTTAGATGCTAAATTAAGAACAAGAACAAGAAGAGAAATAGTTCAGTTACATCGTAAATTAAATAAAACTATTATTTATGTTACTCATGACCAAGTAGAAGCAATGACAATGGCAGATAGAATTGTTGTTTTAAATAATGGTCATATTCAACAAATAGGAACTCCACAGGAATTATATTTAACACCAGAAAATATATTTGTAGGAGGGTTTATAGGAAGTCCTCCAATGAGTTTTATAGAAGGAGAAATAAAGGGCAATAGATTTATTGCTAAAGGAATGGATTTAGAAATGCCTAATGATAGAATGTCTGCTTTAAAACAATATGATAATAAAAAAGTTATTGTTGGTATTCGTCCAGAACATTTTTATATTCCATTAGAAAATGATTCTAATAGCAATATTTTAGAATGTAAAATAGATGTTAGAGAATTTTTAGGAGCAGATACATTATTATATTTCTATGTAGGAGATAATAGATTAATAGCTAAAATTGAAACAAAAACACATACTATTGATAATATGGAAAAAATAAAATTGGCAATTAAAATGGATGAAATACATTTCTTTGATATTGAAACAGAGAAAAGAATTCGATAAAAGGAGAAAAATTTATGAAAGAAAAATTGTTTAAAATTACAATTTTTATAATATCTGCTATGGCATTAATTCAGCTTGCTTTATCTCACTTTCATATAAAAACTATGACTAAGTTATTTACTCCTGAAGTTGGGTTTTATTTATTTTTATTTATTATTTTTGGTCTTGTTACTTTATTTAATGCATCTAGTATCAAGAAAAGTTACATAAATAGAAAGATTACTAAAAATAAAGAAGAAGGGAAAAAAAGTATTTTATTATTTATAGTATCAAATATATTAAGTGTCATAGCAGCTATTGTGTATTTAAGAATATTAATTAATAATTATAAAGTTTATGATTCAGTAACTTATCAGGATATTTATTTATCTTTATATTTAGTAATTGCAGGAGTATGTGTATATGTTATAGGAGCTATTATAGTTTTAATTACAAATAAAGTTGAATAATTATAGATGGGTAGAATTATATGAGAAGAAAAAAATTTTTTACAGATAGTAGAATAGTATTTTTCATTAGATGGTGGGTAGCTGGAGCAGTATATTTTTTTATAGGATGGGGAACTAATCTAGCTAACCAAGCCAGTATAATTGATTTTGTATTTTTTCTTGGATTGGGTTTAGGCGCTGTAAATGCTTATTTAGTAAATCCCATTGTTGCAAAAACATTTAATGTACCTTTTAGTAAAAACTATAACGAAACTACAGTAGCACAAAAGGTTAGGTTGAGAATAGGAGAAATTATTAAGGCTATAATTATAGTAATAATTATGGTCTATATATACACTGCTATAAATAAATTTTTAATTTATTTATTTTCAGCTCCGAAAAATAGGATATTTTTTCCGGGAGAACCAATATCTTTTGGGTTAATATATGTAAGTTTGTGGTATTTGTTTGAAAAATTTAAAAGTATTATTAAAAAAAATAAAAAAAATTAGGAGTTGTTTTAGGGCCTATGGAATATTTTGATTTAGATTTATTAAAAGAAAATATTGAAAAAAATGAAAAATATAAAAATATGATTGAAACAATGAAGGTAGAAGTGGAAGACTTCATGAAAGATTTTCATGATGACCCTTCCAAAACATCTAGATGGGGACATCATTACTTTTGTTCTAAAGATGGAGGATTACTTATTTATAATAGGAAAACACCAAACATTCATGTTTGTGAAATTTGTGGGCATGAGTATAAAGACAATGAACTACTTAATGGTGTTTGGGTTTATATGTATCGTAATGAAGCTATTTTAACAGCATGGAAATCAGGAGTTTTATATAGAGTAACAGAAGATAATAAATATTTAAGATATATTGAGAAAATTGTTGGATATTATGCTGACCATTATACAGAATTTGTACTTCACAATAAAGAAGGCAATGAATTTGAAAGTATAGAGGAAATGGAATGGGGTTGTGGCAGAATTATGCCACAAGGACTTAATGAATCTATTGTATTAATTAGAATAGTTAATTCACTTGAATTAGTAAAAGATTTTATATCAAAAGATTTTCTTGAAAAAGTTCATGATAAACTATTTAGAGAAGCTTTTAAATTATTAAAACCCCAGGTTAATAAAATACATAACATACCATTTTGGCTTAATAATGGTATAGGTGTAATGGGATTATTTTCAAATGATAAAGAAATGATAGATTTTGCATTTGAAGGAGAATATAATGTTAGAAAACAATTACAACAAGGGGTTACTAAAGATGGTTTTTGGTATGAAGGATCAATTCACTATAACTTCTTTACTTTAGAAGGAGCTACTAATTTATTATTATTTAGTGAATTATACGATTTTGATTTTGGAAAAGAGAAAGAAATTATTAAAAAGATGTTTATTTCTGCATATAAATATGCCTTTGATAATCAACAACTTCCAAATCCTAATGATGGTTGGCCAAATTTAAATCTAAAATCATATTCATATATTTATAGTGTAGCTACAAAAATTTTTGGAATAGAAAGTGAAGTAGGGAATCTACTTAAAAATATTTTAAAATCTGATTACGAAAGGGGACAATTCCCATTATCTAGGCCATATTATTATAAAAATGATATATCCCTTGAACAACTTATATTAATACCAGAAATTGACCCTAGTACAGCAAAACCTGTTGAACAAGTTTCAATAAATTTCGAAACTTCCAATTGTGGAATTATAAAACAAAATGGAATTAATGTATTTTATAAATATGGACATAATGGACCTTCTCATGCCCATCCAGATAAAATGAATATAGAAGTAGTAATTGGAAAATATTCCTTAAGTAGAGATTTATCCAATTCTGGATATGGTAATAAGTTATGTAATGAGTGGCATAGAATGACTCCATCTCACAATACAGTAGTTATAAACGGAGAAAATCATGTGTCTGTAGAACCAGGAGAATGTTTAGAATTTAAACCAAATATTTTAGATGCAAAAGTAGTAGATGTGTATCCAGGTGTAGATTTTAGAAGAAGAATAGAGTTATCAAATACTGGATTTATGGATAAGTTTTATGTTTATTCAAAATCAGAGAATATTAGTGATTATTTCTTCCATGTGGAAGCTAATTTAATAACTGATCTTGTAACTGAATCAGCTGATTTAGTGTTCAATAAAAATGGTTATCAGCATATTAGTGAAGTAAAGAAAGTAATAAATGATAAACCTAGTATTAAATTAGACTGGAAATTAGGAGACATGGTAATTACAAGTGATATATCTTTAGAAAATAAAGAGTTATTTATTGCAAAATCTCCTGATAATCCAATTACCGGTTCAAGAACTACTCTAATTATTAGAGAAAAAGCTTCAGAAATATTATATGAATTAAAATGGAGTATAAAATAGAAAAAAATAATAAACAAAAACAAGTTTATTTTTTGATAGATTAAATATAAAAATAGAAAGGGGTG
This sequence comes from Defluviitalea phaphyphila, assembly GCF_001466305.1. Taxonomy (GTDB): domain Bacteria; phylum Bacillota; class Clostridia; order Lachnospirales; family Defluviitaleaceae; genus Defluviitalea_A; species Defluviitalea_A phaphyphila. The sequence continues at coordinate 222,865 of NZ_JWID01000004.1, read as the reverse complement.
TAGCTGATGGAAATTCAAAATTATTTCCTAAATTCAGATGTAGAATTTGAAGATTTAGGAGGTGGTGTAAAAAGAAAGATCCTTGCTCATAATAAAAACTTGATGATTGTTGAAGTTCATTTTGAAGAAGGCTCTATAGGTGAAATTCATTCTCATCCCCATGAACAAATTACATATGTAATAGAAGGAGAATTTGAATTTAATATTGATGGAAATAAAAAAATTCTCAAAAAAGGGGATAGTACTTATAAACAACCTAATATTAAACATGGAGCAGTGTGCCTAAAAAAAGGAATATTACTTGATATTTTCACACCTTGTCGTGAAGATTTCTTAAAATAAATTTTTAAATAATTAAGGAGGAATAGATTATGGAAAAATACGCTTTAATTACTGGAGGAACAGGTGGAATTGGATTAGCAACAGCAAAACAGCTTGGAAAGAGTGGATATAAAATCATCTTAAATGATATTAATGAAGAACAAGGTAATGCAGCTTTAAAAGAATTAAAAGATTTAAATATTGAAGCAGATTTATATTTATTTGATGTAACTGATGAACAACAAGTAATTGATAATTTCAAAAAAATCAGTGAAAAATATGATAAACTTGATGTTTTAGTTAATAACGCAGGGGGACTTGGTGGAAGAAGCCGTTTTGAAGATATGGAAACAAGTTTTTATAGAAAAGTAATGGCTTTAAATTTAGATAGCGTATTCTATGTTACTAGAGCTGCTATTCCACTATTGAAAAAAAGTGATTATCCATCAATAGTTAACTTTACATCTATTGCTGCATGGAATGCAGGTGGTCCAGGAGCAGGAATTTATGCTACTGCAAAAGCAGGGGTAACAACTCTTACAAGAGCATTAGCTAAAGATTTAGCAGAGTATGGAATCCGTGTAAATGCTGTTTCTCCAGGAACAATTGATACACCATTCCATCAAGCTACAAAAGAAAAAGATATTAATTTATTTAATTCTTGGAAAAACAGTATTTTGTTAAAGAGATTTGGCCAACCAGAAGAAGTTGCATCAGTAATTGAATTCTTAGTAAGTAAAAAAGCTTCTTTCTTAACTGGTGAAGTTATTCAAATTAATGGAGGTCAAGCTTTTATTTAAAAATGTAAATTTAATAATTATTGCTAAAAAAGAGGCAAGCATGAAAATTGTTTGCCTCTAATTTAGGTTTAATGAAAATATATCAGAAAAGAAGGGAATAATTTGAAAAATGGATTACTAAAACGTAGAGATCTAATAATTAATGGCTCGATGTGGAAAACAATCATTTTATTAGCAATACCAGTAGCTATTAATAATTTTATTAATGCAGCATATAATTTAATTGATACATTATTTGTTTCTTATATAGGAAGTATGGAATTAGCTGCAATTACTTTTGTAGGACCTATTAATAATCTAATAAGAGCAATAAGTGATGGATTAGCAATAGGAGAAACTAATCTTGTTGGGAGAGAAATTGGGAGAGGAGATTATGAAAAAGCAAAGACTATTTCATCACAGTTTATAACTATTTCATTAATCTTAGGAGTTATTGTAACTTTTTTTTGTTATTTAAATTCTAGACAAATATTAATAAGTGCATCAGCTACCCAAAATTTAATAGATACGGCAGATATATATTTTAAACTTACAGTCTTAAGTACTCCACTTATATTTATAAATTCTTCTTTTTTAGCCATAAAAAGAGCTAATGCTGAAACATTAAAGGCTATGATTATTAATTTTATTGCTATTATATTTAAAATTATATCTACATATATTATGATTTTCCATATGAATTTAGGAATTAAAAGTTTAGCCATAGCTACATTAATAGGCAATATGGTAGTTAGTATTTATGCAATTTATGATTTATTTTTAAGAAAATCTTTTATGCAATTAAAAATATCTCTTGAAAATTTACAGTTTGAAAAAAAGGTTTTCAAACTATTATTTATTATTGCAATTCCAATAATGGTAGAAAAATCATCAATTTCTTATAGTTTTTTAGTAGTTAATAAATATGTATTAAATTATGGAGAAAAAGTGTTAGCTGGATATGGGGTTACAAATCGAATAAATTCTCTTCTTTTTTCTTGTGTAGCTGGATTTGGAACAGGTTTATCTGCTATTATAAGTCAGAATCTTGGGGCAAATCAGCAGGAACGAGTAAGGGATGGTATTAAAAAGACTATGACCTTAGGAATAGTAGTAGCAACTGTTATTATTAGTATTATACTTTTTTATCGTTATGATATAGCTAGTATATTTGCTAAAAAAGATGATGATATACTTTATCATACAGTAAATGCTATGAGTGTATATTCTATTTCAGTTATTCCATGGGCTATATTCCAAGTTATTATAGGCGTATTCCAAGGAACTGGACATACTCAAAAAAATTTATTTATGAGTGTAGCAAGAGTATATTTATTTAGAGTTCCTTTAGTAATAGCACTTTCTAAGCTTTCTCATCTTCAAGAATATAGTATTTGGTATGCTATGTTGTTTAGTAATATTTTAACAGCTGTTTTAGCATTAATATTATATGCTAAAAGTCGAAAAAATTTAAAATTAGTTGGAGAATAATTATATTAATAAAAATTAATAATAAAAGAGGAAATGATTAATATTAATTAAAAATAATCATTTCCTCTTTTTTTTGATTTAAATATTATAACATAATCAGATAATTAATGACAGTTTTAATAAATTTTTCATGGAATTATTATTATATACATAAAATAGTAGAAAGGGAATAGGGGGGATAAAGTTATGAAAAATTTTTATATAATATTATCAGCTTTAATAATAGTAATTTTTAATATTTTACAAACTAAAGATTATCCTAGCAAATTTATTAAATCATTAAATTTTATATCATTTTTAATTATAGGATTTAGATATATTATTTTAATAATATTTACTTTAAGTAATAATATTAATTTGATAAAAATACTTTCTTATATTTATATTCCACCAACTATAGGGCTTATTATTCCTTCAGCTTTAGCATTATGGTATATTATTCCTCGCTTTAGAGAAAAAATAAAAGAATGGATAGTAGTAGTAATAATATCTCCATTTATAATTTTTTATTTTATCCTTATTTATTATAGTCCTTTTCAATTAATCAATCAAAGTGGATTAGGTTATAGATTAGAGTTAATTAGCCCCTGGATTAATTATTTAATGATAGTTCAAGGAATTTTTATATTTTTAATTATATTTATATGTATTTTAGGATGTTATTGGTATAGATATAAATTCCCAAGAAGTCAATATTTATTGTTTATATTGGGATATATTTTAATTTTTATCGATGGATTAAGCATAATATTTAAAAAACTTTATATTATAGAACCTTTAATTTTATCAGAAAGTTTTGTATTAATTGCAATATTATATGCTTTTTCTACTAATCCTATAAAGTATAAATATAGAGATTAGACAGTCTATCGTTTATGTTTTATAATGGATAAAATAGTTTTATTTATTAACTAAGGAGGAATTAAAAATGAAAATAGTATCTTCCCTTTCCATAGGAGATGAAAAATTAGATTTATTAAAATCAAAATATCCCTTTATTGATTTTTGTATTTATAAAGATATAAAAAAAGTAAATAAAGAAGATTTAAAAGAAGCAGAAGTTTTTTTAACTTATGGCTTTGATACAGATAATAGTGTGATTGATAATATGCCAAATTTAAAATGGCTTCACTGTATGTCAACAGGAATTGATAAATTACCTTTTGATAAGCTTAAAGAAAAAAATATTTTATTAACTAATGTAACAGGAATTCATGGGATTCCTATATCTGAATATGTAATGGGAGTTATTTTAAATAAACGTATAGAAGCATTTAATTTATACAATCAACAAAAAAATAAAGTTTGGAAAAGAAAAATGAATTATGAAGAAATATATAATAAAACTATAACTATTATAGGAACAGGAAGTATTGGCAAAGAAATCGCAAAAAAAGCAAAAGCTTTTTATATGAATACTATAGGTATTAATACCAATGGTAAAAAAGTAGAATATTTTGATGAAATCTTTGAAGTTTCTCAATTAAATGAAGCTTTATCTAAAGGAGATTTTATTGTTAATACAGTTCCTCTTACTAAAAGAACAAGAAAAATGATAGGTAAAGAACAATTTGAATCTATGAAAAATACTGCTTATTTTATTAACATAGGAAGAGGGGAAACTGTAGATGAAAATGCCCTAATTCAAGCTTTAAAAGATAATATAATAGGAGGGGCAGCTTTAGATGTTTTTGAAGTAGAGCCCTTACCTAAAGATAGTCCTCTTTGGGAAATGGAAAATGTATATATAACTCCTCATATTTCAGGATTATCTGATAAATATATGGATAGAGCTTTTCCTATTTTTATAAAAAATCTACAGGTTTATATAGAAAGAAAAGGAGAGTATATTAATAAAATAGATTTAAATAAACAGTATTGATTTTTGCATTTATTTTATTTTTTATTAAAATCTAATAGTCTTATTCCAAAATATAATTTTATTATTTTTCTTTGCTTTAATATATATAATTAAGCTTCTAAACGTATTTTCATTTCATTAATTATTATCTTACTTTGTTCTTCAAATTTGTGTTTAGTTAATATTATTGTATAAAAAACTGGTCTATCCTAAAATTTAGAATAGACCAGTTTTTATGTACTATATAGTATCATATTTTTTAATAAAACATATACCTAGAGCATCAGGGCCCGTATTTGTTCCTATGGTAGCTCCTATATCAAATATGGGAAGAGATATTTTTATATTCCATTTATCTTCTAACATTTTACGTAGATATTCTGCTTCTTCTAAACAATCACCATGAGCAAGACAAAATTCATAACTATCAAAATTTCCTTGTATAATTTCTTCAGCCATTTCTATTATCTTTTTCAAAGCTTTTTTTCTTCCACGAATTTTGCCATAAGGAATAAGTTCTCCATCTTTTACAACAATAAGAGGTTTAAAATTTAGAACACTTCCTATTAATGAACTAACTTTGCCTATACGGCCTCCTTTTTCTAGATATTCTAAAGTATCAACAAAGAAAGTAATTCTGATAGAATAACCAGCTTTTTTCATTTTAGCAGCCTGAAGAACAACTAATCCTTGACCAGCAGTAGCTTGAATGGAATTAATTACTTCAATATTAGCATTAGGATATTCTTCAAGTAGAATATTTTTAGCATTAACAGCTGCTTGATATGAGCCACTAAATTTTGATGTTAAACAAAAACAAATAATTCCTTTATCTTTTTCCACATAAGATGTAAAGACTTTCATATAATCATCTACTGAAGGAAGAGAAGTTTTTGGGAAAACATTTTTAGTTCTTAATGTTTTATAAAAATCTTTAATGGATAATTCAACTCTTTCTTTTTGGTATTTAATTTGGTCAAAGGATATATAATAAGGAATTAAATTAATATTATATTCTTGAATTATGGTATCTGGAAGATCACAAGAACTATCAGATAAAATTACAAAATCAGACATTAAAAGTCCTCCTATCATTTCTAATATATATCTTAATTTATTGTAATATGTAAAAATATTTATGTCAATTAATTAATAATTATACCATGAGATAACAAGTAAAATATGTATATTTCCTATTATTAATTAAAAGAAAGAAAAAAGATAAGATTTTATAAAAAATATTATAATTTATCATTTTTACAAAAATATTAAATTAATAAAAAAAGAAATTTTTAGTTTAAATAAGTCAAATTTTAAAAGGTTTTTTGATAATTTTAAGGATTAAGTCAGATATTTATTAAAAATAATTATAGAACATTATTTATGTTTTTGTATAATATAAATATAGAAAATTTATATATTTATATTTTTTTTGAAAAATTTTTTTATATATAAAAAATATGATATATATTGTAAAGTATATAATAAAAAGTATATATATAGCAAATAAATATAAATTTTGACTTGTATTTTAGTTTTATAATGTTATATTATTTTTTATATTAATAATAAAGGGGGATATTTAATTTTGGTTAAATTTAATAATGATTGGGATGAAATATTAAAAGATGAATTTAATAAAGAATATTATTTAAAATTAAGGCAATTTCTTATAAAAGAATATAGAACAAATATTATATATCCTGATAAATATAAAATTTTTGAAGCTTTAAAATTAACTTCATATAAAGATACTAAAGTAGTAATTTTAGGACAAGACCCATATCATGGAGAAAATCAAGCTCATGGTTTAGCTTTTTCTGTGCAAAAAGGAGTTGAAATTCCTCCATCTTTAAAAAATATTTATAAAGAATTAATGACAGATTTAAATTGTTACATGCCTAATAATGGATATTTAGTTCCTTGGGCAAAACAAGGGGTATTACTTCTTAATGCAAGTTTAACAGTAGTGGCAAATCATGCTAATTCCCATAGAAACAAAGGTTGGGAAATATTTACAGACAATATAATAAAGTTATTAAATAAAAAAGAAACCCCTGTAGTATTTTTATTATGGGGAAATAATGCAAAAGAAAAAGCAAAATTTATAACAAATCCCATTCATTTAGTATTAAAAGCAGCTCATCCTAGTCCTCTTTCAGCTAATAGAGGTTTCTTTGGATGTAAACATTTTTCAAAAACAAATAAATTTTTAAGAGAGACGGGACAAAAGGAGATAGACTGGCAGATACCTAATCTATAAAAATTATTAAAATGTATATGTTTAATATTTTTTTAAATATATTTTAAATAAATTTTTAAGATAAAATTTAACAATAGGAAGTGATATTATAATTACTATAAAAGATGTGGCAAAATATTGCGGAGTCTCTCCTATGACTGTTTCAAGAGCTCTTAATAATAGCAAAGAGATATCTCAAAAAACTAAAGAAAAAGTTTTAAAAGCTTGTAAGGATTTAGGATACAAGCCTAATTCTGCAGCTAAAAGTTTAATAACTAAAACTACAAAAATGATTGGATTAGTTATCCCTGATATAACTAATCAATATTATGCTTATATTAGTAAAGGAGTTAGCTCTTATTTAGAAAAAAAAGGATATGGCCTTATATTATGTAATAGTGATAGAAAAAAGAATAATGAAAGAGAATATTTAAATTTTCTTACAGAAGGAAGAGTGGATGGGATTATAATTTTACCAGTTGAACCCAAAAAAGAAGATTATGAGCAAATTATAATGCATACTCCAATGGTAATGGTAGATAATTTTGCAGAAGGACTAGATATTAGTTTTGTTGCAAATGATAATTATTATGGGGCAACTCAAATAATTGAACATATGGTTAAACAGGGATACAGAAAAATAGGAGTTATTTTAGGAAGTAAAAGTTCTACTGCTTCTAATGAAAGATATAGAGCATATAAAGATGTACTTGAAAAAAATAATATAGATTTTGACACAAATATAATTATATATAGTAATGCTACGTTTGAAGATGGATTTAACAAAGCAGAGTATTTGATAAATAGAGGTGTGGATAGTATTTTTGCAATAAATGATACTGTGGCAATGGGAGTTATGAAGTATTGTTATTTAAAAGGAATAAACATTCCTAAAGATTTAGGACTTGCGGGTTATGATAATATTGAACAATCATCCATGTTTCCAGTCCCTCTTACTACTGTTGACCAAAATAATAAGTTGATTGGAGAAATATCAGCTAAAATACTTATAAATCAAATTAATGAAAAAAGCTTTAAAAAAGAAACCATTATTTTAAAACCAAAACTTATAATTAGAAAATCATGTGGAGAAGATAATTAGAAATCTTGATTTCTAATTTAAAAGGATATATAATATATTATAATCGTTAACGATAACGATGATAATATATTCAAGTTTTTCGGAGGGATGATATGGATATAAGACATGCCAGCCATTATGAAGATGTGAAACGTTATGATACAGAAACTTTAAGAAAACATTTTTTAATTGAAGATTTATTTGTGCCTGGAGAATTAAAAATGGTATATAGTCATATAGATAGAATTATTATAGCAGCAGCGGTTCCTACTAACTCTCCAATAGTTTTGGAAGGAGATAGTAAAGAATTAGGATCAGAATATTTCCTTGAAAGAAGGGAATTAGGAATTATTAATATAGGAGGAGCAGGGATTGTAACTGTAGATGGAGAAAAATACGAATTAAATTATAGAGATGGTATGTATATTGGTATGGGAACAAAAGAAGTTATTTTAGAGAGTGTAGATGCAAGTAATCCAGCTAAATTTTACATGAATAGTGCAACAGCTCATAAAACATATCCAACAGTTAAAATAGATTTAGAAAAAGCAAATAAAGTAGAAGCTGGTAGTGATGAAGAGTGTAACAAAAGAACTATTAATCAATATATACATCCTGCTGTATGTAAAAGTTGTCAATTGGTTATGGGAATGACTATTTTAGAACCAGGAAGTATATGGAATACTATGCCTTGTCATACTCATGAAAGAAGAATGGAAGTATATTTATATTTTGATATGGATGAAGAAAATGTAGTATTTCATTTTATGGGACAACCTCAAGAAACTCGTCATATAGTTATTAGAAATGAACAAGCAGTAATTTCTCCAAGTTGGTCTATCCATTCTGGAGTTGGAACCAAGAATTATGCATTTATCTGGGGAATGGTTGGAGAAAATCAAACATTTACAGATATGGACCATATTAATACTAAAGATTTAAAATAATAATAAATATATAAAGGAGAGAGTATAGGTGAGTTTTTCAGTATCAGATTTTTCAATGGATTTTTTTAGATTAGATGGTAAGGTTGCTATAATTACTGGAGGGAATAGGGGTATTGGACAAGGATTGGCAGTAGGATTAGCAAAAGCAGGAGCAGATTTATTTATTGTTAGTTATAGTAAAAACTGGGAGGAAACTAAAAAACTTATTGAAGCAGAAGGAAGAAGAGCAGAATTTTTTCAAGCAGATTTATCAAGCAGAGAAAATATTACAAAAACTGTTGAAAAATGCATGGAAGTTTACGGAAGAATAGATATTTTGGTTAATAATGCAGGAATAATAAGAAGATCTCCTATTCTTGAATATAAAGATGAAGATTGGAATAAAGTTATTGATGTTAATTTAAATGCAGTATATTATTTAAGTCAAGAAGCAGTTAAAATCATGGTAAAGCAAGGTGGAGGGAAAATAATCAATATAGCTTCTATGTTATCTTTTCAAGGGGGAAAATTTGTACCTCCGTATACAGCAGCTAAGCATGGAGTTGCTGGTCTTACAAAAGCATTTGCCAATGAATTAGCGGATAAAAATATTCAAGTTAATGCTATCGCACCAGGATATATTGCAACAGATAATACTGCGCCAATTAGAGCAGATGAAAAAAGAAATGCAGAAATACTTTCAAGAATTCCTGCTGGAAGATGGGGAACTCCTTTAGATGTTATAGGAGCAGTAGTATTTTTAGCAAGTAAAGCTTCTGATTATATGAATGGTCATATTTTAGCAGTAGATGGTGGATGGCTAGCAAGATAACAAAAAAGAACTCCTGTTTTAATAGGAGTTCTTTTTTAGATTTCGGTTGTTTTAGTAGATACATTAGAATATTTTTTGGAAGAAACTAAAATATCTTTTTTAATTAGAAGGTTTATAAGTATTACAATTGAAATACTAAGTATTATACTTACAATTATTCCTCCTTCAGGTCCAAATTTTCCTCCTGTGACCCATTCAGGACCTGAAATTTTAGTTTCTATTATACTTACCTTTCCAATTATCATACCACTAACTGGTAGTCCTAAAACGTTTCCCATGAACCAGTTCCAAATAGAATGTTGGGCACAAATACCCCATAATCCATCATCATATAGTGCATATAAAGCAGCAAATATTCCATAAAGAGTTAGATTTATTATAGATAAAATAGAAAGATTAGGATTTAAAAAATGTAAAAATCCAAAAAATAAAGAAGAAATAATAATAGACGTATAAACTTTATAATGTTTAGATAGTACAGGTAATATCCATCCTCTTACAGCTATTTCTTCACTAGCTCCTTGTACTACAAAAAATATTAAAAATAATAAAACAAATTTTATAGCAGAAGAGCCGATAGCGATAGTAGAGTTAATAGGTTGTGATGAAATTTCTCCCCATCCAAAAAATAGAATAGTTATCCAATAAGTTAATTGCATAAGAATTGCTATAATTGCACCCTTAAAATATTTTTTTAATTTATTATTAACTTTAAAGCCAATTGAGCTAAAAGGCCTTCTTTCTATTAGTTTTATGTACATAAAAAATGATAGTATAACTAAACTTGTTTTAGATATTAAAAAAGACCAAGTTATCCACAGATTATTTAATATTTTAGTATTAATGTCATGTATTAAATTTTTATTGCCTGTAATTTTTTCTATAGTTATTAAAATTATCAATATGATTAATTCAGGAACAACTTGTAGTGTAAAACATATTAAAAAATTTATAATCCAAAATATAGGTTTAATATTTCCTATTTTATTATATTTTAATTTTGAACTTTTATTAAATTCCTCTAAAAAAGTATTTTCTTTTTTAAAATAATACAATATTATACCCCCTTTTTTATTTATTACCAAATTTATTTATATATTATCATATATGTAAAAAAAACTCAATCAATTTAAGTAAAAATACAATAAAAATAAATAAATAAATATTGGAAATAAAATTTGTATTTTAATAAAAAATCAAAGTAAATATTAAATAATTTAAATAAAACATTGACATATCATATACAATTAATTATACTTAATTAGTAATTTACTAATTTACTAAATTACTAAATTAATAATTATAAATAAGGAGAAAATACAATGAAAATACCTACTACATTAAAGCATAAACCGGTTATTGTATGTGAAAATTATGAAAATGTTGATGGAAGATATGCATATAATACAGATGCAAAAGGAATTTCTTTAGGATTAGCTCAGTGGAATGATAGGGGAAAGGTTGATATTTCAGCTAAGGTATGGAGACATACTGGAGAAAAATGGTCAAGACAATCAGAAGAATTACCTCTTCATAGAGTACTAGACTTAGCAATTTTAGTTTGCAGAGCAAAATTACATTTTCAAGATGCTTATAGATATAAAAAATTATATGATGAAGAAAAGCCTGTAATAGATAGAGTAGGATTGCAGGGAGATGCTATGACAGTAAAAATATGCACAGAAAATGAAAAAATAGATGAAGATATTCAGTTGTTTAATCAAGCTCTAAGTGATGATGGAGAACTTATAGGAGAACGTCTTAAAGTATTAGCAGGAATTTTAAGAGAAATGGGATATTAAAAAGGTTAGGAGTTATCCTAACCTTTTTAAGGTGTATCTTTTACTAAAATTTCATTTTTATCAATTGTTTTTTGACAGTGAGGACAAAAATATTGAATTTGAATTTTATGATTACAGGAACTATGAACTAACTCTTTATAACATTTTTTTAAATGTTTTTCTCCCCAAAGGATAATAGTATTAAATACATCTTCTAAATCTTTTCCGCTTTCTGTAAGAATATATTTATAGCGAGGAGGATGTTTTTGATATAATACAGATGTTATAAGTTCATCTTCTTCTAAACTTTTTAAACGACTTGAGAGGAGATTACTAGGAATCCCCTCAAGATTATTTAATAACTTATTATAAGTATCATTTCCATTGGATAATGCACGTAATATAAGTAATGTCCATTTATCTCCTATAATGTTTAAGGTTTGTGCAATATTACAAGGGAAATTATATAAGTTCTTCATAAAGCAAGTCCTTCTTTCTATAAATTTTATTCATCTTCAGAATTTAATGTTTCTTCAATAGCATTTTTCATAATATCCTTAGTAAGCATACCTCTAGCATATCCTTTGATATTACCTTCTTTATCTATTAAGAAAGTAGTTGGGAAAGAAGAAATACCATATTGATAATAGATTTCTCCTGTTTCATCAAATACTGAAGGGAATGTATATCCGTTTTCTTCTAAAAATGAAATGATTTCTTCTTTAGTTAATTCTCTAGTATTTATATTATCTTCACTTCTTGGATTAGCAACTCCTAAAAATATAACATCCCCTTCATTTTGACCATACTCATTATAAAGTTCTTCTATATCAGGCATTTCTGCTTGACAAGGCGGGCACCAGGTTGCCCAAAAATTTAAGAATATAACTTTTCCTTTATAATCAGATAATGTATGTTCATTACCATACTGATCTATTAATGTAAAATCGATAGCAGGAATTTTTTTCTCTTCTGAGTTTTCATCTTCTGAATTTTCTTCTACGTTTTCTTGTTTTATATCTTCTTTTTCTTCGATAATTTCTTCCTCATGAGATGTTTGATTATTTTCTAAAGATTCTTCATTTATATTTTTAGCATTTTGGTTTTGAGAAGTAGATGAAGAAATAAAGGAATTTAGATAACTAGATACTCCATTCATCCATCCAGTAAAAGTCATAATTCCCATTAAAATAAGTATAATACCTCCAAGTTTTACTGTGTATTTTAATAACTTTCTATGAGAATTAAAAAAATTTAATGCTTGTGTAGTAAAAATTCCAAGTAATAAAAAAGGGATAATAAAACCAATAGCATATACTAAAACTAAAGCATTTCCTAAAAGAGAAGTTTTAGCACTAGAAGCTAAAATTAATACTGATGAAAGAGCAGGCCCAACGCAAGGAGTCCAAGCAAAACTAAAGGTGAATCCCATAATTAATGCTATAAAAGGATTTGCTTGTTTATTAGCCAAATTAAGATGAAATTTTCTTTCTCTATTGAGAAATTTAAATTCAAAAATTCCTACTTGGAATAATCCTAAAATTATAATAAGTATCCCTGATATTCTTGTAAAAAGCAACCTATTACTTTGAAAAAATTTCCCTATAGCAGAAAAAGACATTCCTAAAATAAAAAAGGAAAAAGAAATCCCTAATACAAAAAAGATAGTATGCAAAAATACTTTGGTTCTATTATAAATAATTTTACCATTTTGTCCAATATCATCTGTATTCCCAGCTAAATACCCCATATAAACAGGAATAATAGGGATAACACAAGGGGAAAAAAAGGATAAAATACCTTCTATAAATACTAGGGCAAAATTAATATGATTTGCTGATATTAAAGATTCCATTACCAACGCTCCTTTTTTTGATTTTATGTAATTTTATCATATAAACTTTATAAAATCAAGTAAATTTATTTTTTAAAGTTAACTATTATTATATATTTAATAGATTTATTTTATGTTGACAAATATTCTTTGTAAAAGTATTATTTAATTCGAAGTATTTTTATATATATGCATAGGTATAAAATGGATATTCAATAAAGAGAGGGAATATAATGATTTATTTAGATTATGCAGCTACTACTCCTGTTAATGAAGAAGTTTTAAAAACTTTTTATGATATATCAAAGTCATATATAGGCAATCCTAATTCAACTCATAAACTAGGACAAGAAGCTAAAAGTTGTTTAGATTTATCTACTAAAAAAATTGCTGAAATTTTAAAAGTAAAAGAGAGTGAAATAATTTATACATCAGGAGCTACAGAGGCAAATAATTTAGCAATTAAAGGGATTGCTAATGAATATAAAAGATATGGAAAGCATATTATTTCAACTTATTTAGAACATTCTTCCGTTACAGGACCTTTAACTGCATTACAAAATCAAGGATTTGAGATAGATTATGTAGATGTTTTAGATAATGGGTTAGTGGATTTAGAACATTTAAAAGAATTACTAAGGGAAGATACAATATTAGTTTCTATTGGCTATGTAGATAGTGAAGTAGGGATAAAACAGGATATTAATGAAATAGGAAAAATATTATTATCTTATCCTAATTGTTTTTTTCATGTGGATGCTACTCAAGCAATAGGGAAGATACCTGTTTCATTTGAAAATATTGATTTAATTAGTTTTGCACCTCATAAATTTTATGGATTAAACGGGATAGGAATTTTAATTAAAAAAGAAAATGTGTTACTAGAGCCCTTAATTCATGGAGGAATAAGTACAACTATATTTAGAAGCGGGACTCCTAATCTTGCGTTAATAGCTTCTGCAGAGAAAGCAATTTCTTTAGCTAATATGGATATAGAAAATAAATATCAATATGTCAAAAATTTAAATCAAAGATTACAACAATCTTTAAAAGAGTATTCAAAGGTAAGAATTAATAGTACAGATAAATCTATTCCTTATATATTAAATATAAGCATAAAAGGAATTAGTACAACAAATTTTCAAAAAGAATTAGAAAACTATGATATATATGTTTCAACTAAATCTGCTTGCTGTGCTCCTAACACTCCTTCAAGGCCAGTATATGCTATTACAAAGGATAGAAAATTAGCTTTATCCACTTTAAGAATTAGTTTAAGTCATTATACTACTATGGAAGATATAGATACTTTTTTAGATTGTTTTGATAAATGTTATAAAAAATTAGTGAAGTAGGGGGAAATATGGAGAAATATAAAGAAGTAGAAAGAAGTATTATAAAAAAATATCGTAAACAAATATGGTCAAAATTTATTACAGCTATTAATGATTATGAATTAATAAAAGAGGGAGATAAAATAGCAGTTTGTATTTCTGGGGGAAAAGATTCCACGTTATTGGCCAAATGTATGCAAGAAATACAAAGGCATGGGAAAATAGATTTTGAATTAGAATTTTTAGTAATGGACCCAGGATATAATCCTAGAAATAGACAAATTATTATTGATAATAGTAAATATCTAAATATACCAATAAAAATATTTGAAACAGATATATATAATATTGTAGCAGAAGTTAGTGATTCTCCTTGTTATTTATGTGCAAGGATGAGAAGAGGGTATTTATATAAAAATGCAAAAGAATTAGGATGCAATAAAATAGCTTTAGGTCATCATTTTGATGATGTTATAGAAACAATTTTAATGAGTATGTTATATAGTGGACAAATTAAAACTATGATGCCTAAGTTACATAGTACTAATTATGAAGGAATGGAACTTATAAGGCCTTTATATTTAGTTAAGGAAGCAGATATTATTGCATGGAAAAGATATAATAACTTACAATTTATTCAATGTGCTTGTCGACTTACAGAAAATTGTATGTTAGGAGATAGTGGTATAGGGTCAAAACGTCAAGAAATGAAAGCTTTAATAAAGAAGTTTAGGCAAACAAATCCTCATATAGAGATGAATATTTTTAGAAGTGTACATAATGTTAATTTAGATACGGTTATTGGATATCAGAAAAATGGTATAAAGCATAGCTTTTTAGATGATTATGACGAAAAATAAAAGTATTCTTGTTTTACCTGGGAAATATGCCAGGTTTATTTTTTAGGTAAAAATTTATTTCAATTTTCAAATTATTGATTTTAATAAATATAAATAGTACAATATTATAAATATATTAAAAAAAATGAATTATTACAAAAGGAGAATAGGTATGATATCTAATAAAATGAAAATTTTAGTAGCTAATAGTTCTGTAATTCGAGCTATGTTTGAAGAAGGGAAAAAATTAGCAGATATGTATGGAGAAGAAAATGTTTTTGATTTTAGTTTAGGGAATCCTAATGTAGCTCCTCCTGAAGATATTAAAACATCTATTAAAAGAATATTAGATACGGAGTCTCCTAATGTTATTCATGGTTACATGAATAATTCAGGATATCCTGATGTAAGAAATAAGATTGCAGATTTTATTAATAAAAAGTATAATTTGAATTTATCATTAGACAGCATAGTTATGACTTGTGGAGCAGCTGGAGGATTAAATATTATTTTTAAAACTTTGTTAAATCCTGGAGATGAAGTTATTGTATTTGCTCCTTTCTTTGGAGAATATAAAAATTATGTAAATAATTTTGATGGAGAATTAGTAGTAGTGCCTCCAGATGTAGATACTTTTGAGCCTAATATAGAAATATTAAAAGATAAAATAACAAGAAAAACAAAAGCTGTTATAATTAATTCTCCTAATAATCCAACAGGAGTTGTTTATTCAGAAAAAGCTATAAAGGAATTGGCTAAGGTTTTAAATGAGAAAGAAAAGGAATTTGGAAATAGTATATATCTTATATCTGACGAGCCTTATAGAGAAATTGCATATGATGGAGTAGAAGTGCCTTATATATTAAAATATTATAAAAATTCATTCATAGGATATTCATATAGTAAATCCTTATCTATACCTGGAGAAAGAATAGGATATATAGTTGCTAATCCTAATATGGACGGTTATGAAGATATAATGCAAGCTTTAAATGTTGCTAATAGAATCCTTGGATTTGTAAATGCTCCATCTCTTTTTCAAAGAGTAATTGCAGATTGTTTAGATTCTGAAGTAGATGTAAATATATACAAAAAAAATAGAGATTTGTTATACAATCATTTGATAAATCTTGGATTTAAATGTATAAAGCCCAAAGGAGCATTTTATTTATTTCCTAGAACTCCTATAGAAGATGATAAAAAATTCTGTGAAGATGCTAAAAAATTTAATTTATTATTAGTACCTGGTTCAACTTTTGGATGTCCAGGACATGTAAGATTATCATATTGTGTTTCCTATGAAAAAATACAAAAATCTTTACCCGCATTTGAAAAATTAGCTCAATTGTATAATATGAAATAAAAATAACCACCCCAAAAAAGGTGGTTATTTTATACTCTATTTCTATGTTCACCTTTTAAAAATGCACGAATATTTTCAGCTACTTCTTTAATTAAAAGGCTTCTAGCTTCAGTACTAGCCCATGCTATATGAGGAGTTATAAATAATTTTTCTTTATTTTCTACAGAAAATAGGGGGTTATTTTTTCCCATTGGTTCATGGGATAGGACATCAAGGCCAGCTCCTGCTATAATATTATTATTAAGAGCTTTAGCTAAATCTTTTTCGTTTACAATATTTCCACGACCTAAATTTAATAAAATAGCAGATTTTTTCATTTTAATAAGTTCATTATAAGTTAATAAATTATTGGTTTTTTCATTTAAAGGAGCATGTATTGAAATAATATCAGAAGTACTAAGTAAGGTATCTAAACTTACTTGCGTAAAGGGTTGATTATTGTTCTTACCGGAAGTAGAATAATAAATAACATTACATCCAAAGGCGGAGGCTATTTTAGCAACTCCTTGTCCAATAGTCCCTAACCCTATAATTCCCCAAGTTTTTCCTTTTAACTCATAAAAAGGCTTTCCTATATGAGTAAAAATATCATTATTACAATATTCCTTAGATTTAACATATTGATCATAATAAGAGAGATGCTCTATAAGATAAAAAGCCATAGCAAAAGTATGCTGAATAACACTATGTGTTGAGTATCCTGCAACATTTGTAACCACTATACCATGTTCTTTTGTGTAGTTTAAATCTACGTTATTAGTTCCAGTAGCAGTTATACAAATTAATTTAAGATTTTTAGCTTGAGATAAATTAGAAGAATTAAGTATTACCTTATTAGTAATAACAATATCTTGCTCTTTTATTCTTTCTACAACTTCTTCAGGGGAAGTTTCTTCATAAATAGTTACATCCCCTAATTCATTTAATATGGATAGATCAATGTCTTTCCCAATAGTTTTTGAATCTAAAAAACAAATTTTAGGCATAATATTACCACCCTTTTCTTTTTTAAAATATTATACAATAAATTTAAATATTAAACACTAGTATTTTTTTAAATAATTTTTTAGTTAGGAGGCAGATGTAATGGCTAATTATATTCCTAAGGAAGATCCTTATATATTTTTAAGTTGGTTAAATATGAAGCTGAGGGATGAATGTAAAGATTTAGGACAATTGATTGAAAGATATAACTTATCAGAAAAAGATATTATAAATAAAATTGACCCAATAGGCTATGCTTATGATAAGAAAATTAATCAATTTGTAACTAAATAAAAAAACACTATTGAATAATTATTCTTTCCAATGTATAATTATGAAAATAAAATAAATAAATTTGATTGAGGGGATTAATTATGAAATATAAGGTATTTGTAGATGGACAAATGGGAACAACAGGACTTCAAATTCATGAGAGATTGGCTAAACATCCAAATGTTGAATTATTGCATATTGATTATGATAAAAGAAAAGATGTAAAGTTAAAAAAGAAATATTTAAATGAAGCAGATATAGTATTTTTATGTTTGCCTGATGAAGCAGCTAAGGAATCGGCTAAACTTGTAACGAATCCGAAAACAAAAATAATAGACCCAAGTGTAGCTCATAGAACAACTGATGGTTGGACCTATGGAATGCCAGAATTAGTAAAAGAACAAAGGGAAAAAATAAGAAAATCTAATAGAGTAACAGTTCCAGGATGTCATGCTACAGCTTTTATATTATCAGTAGCTCCATTAATAAATGAAAAAATTATGCCATCAGATTATCCTATAACAGTTCATTCTATTACAGGATATAGTGGTGGTGGAAAAAAATTAATACAAAAGTATGAAAAAGAAGAAGAAAATAATCCTTATACAAAAGCCCCAAGGCCTTATGCTCTTGAGCTTAATCATAAGCACCTTCCAGAAATGACAATGTATGCAGGACTAAAAAATGACCCTATTTTTATTCCTATAGTTAGTAATTATTATAAAGGATTAGCAGTATCTATTCCTATTCATAATAATCTTTTAAATAAAAAAGCTACAGGAAAGGAGATAGCTTTAGCTCTAGCTGAATATTATAAAGATGAAAGATTTGTTAAAGTAATGCCTTATCAGCCAATGGATTTATTATTTGATGGAGGGTTTGATATTACAGGTTGTAACGATACAAATAAATGTGAAATTTTTGTTTTTGGAAATGATAAAAAAGGAAGCACCCTAATCCTTACAAGACTTGATAACTTAGGAAAGGGAGCTTCTGGAGCTGCTGTTCAAAATATGAATATAATGTTAGGCATTGACGAGGGAACAGGGTTAGAATAAAATATTAGATAATTTTTATTCTATATATTTTAAAGCATATTCAACTATGTCTTCGTTTGTATATTCTATATCAGGAGATATACCGATTTCTTGAATATTAATATTATTTGGAGTGTTCCATAACATTGTAGTAGCTTTAATGGCAAAACCTTTTGTTAAAGGAAGGGTAAACTGACCTATTCCTTTACCAAAGGTAGTTTCTCCTATTAAAGTAACATTATCTAAATTATCTTTTAAAGCTGAAATAAATCCTTCACTAGAGCTGGCAGTATTTTTATTTTGTAAAATAATTATATTGTCATAGTGAAGGGTTTGTTTTCTTTTACTCTTTACTGTTCTAGTAAATAGTTTGGATCTAGTAATATCAAAGGCTAATATTTTATTTTTTGGAAGAAATAAATCACTCATATAATATAGAGCAGAAATATCTCCTCCTCTATTATCTCTTAAATCAATAATAATATTAGGATAATCTTTTAAATAATTAATTTGGTCTTTTATAAAATCTTTAGTGTATTTTGAGTAATTGGTAAGTTTAAGATAAACAGCATTTTTTGATAATTCTTCTACATAAGAATTTTGGGCTTCTTTCTTTTCATCGACTTTACTTTTCTCATATTCTTCAGGAAGATATTGATAAGTATACATATCTCCATTTAATTCTCTTATTTCCCTTGTAACAATGGATATAACAACATTATCAAAGTATTTGTAATACTTTCCATTCACATTTTGTTTTAATTCTTTTTCATATAGTTCATCTAAAGTTTCAGTGTAAATATAATTTTGACTAATAAAATGTTTAAAAGCAAGGTAATCATAATTTAAGTAAATATAATAAGATGTACCCAATACAAATAAAATAAATATAGTAAGTAAAATATAAAATTTCCTTTTTAACTTTTTGTATTTTTGATCCATAGAAATAAACAGGGGTTTTTTTCGCCTAAACATAAAAATCCTCCTTAGTATAGTCCATATATACTAGTGTATGCCATAATTAGACGAAATACAATAAATTTTTAGAAAAAAAAGAAAGATTTTTGAAATAGTAGGCGAAAAATTAAAAGTAATATTATTCCATAATATTTACTGTATATTTTTGCTTTAATTCTTCTTGTTTTTTAATATATAATTCTTTTTGTTTTTGAGATAAACATTGTTGTTTTACATTTTCTTTAACTTCTTCAAAAGAACTTTCCCTTGCTTCATTAACCTTTTCAACTTTAATTAAATGATATCCAAATTGAGTTTTAACAGGAGAACTAATTTCTCCAACTTTCATAGAAAAAGCTGCCTGTTCAAATTCAGGTACCATTTTACCCTTAGGAAATTCTCCAAGAAATCCTCCACTATTACTAGAAGGACAACTAGAATATTTACGAGCTGCTTCATCAAAACCTAATCCATTATTAATTTCTTCTAGTATTTTTTCTGCTTCTTCTTTAGTATTAACTAAAATATGACTAGCAGCAACAGTTTTTTCTTTTATAAATTTATTTTTATTATTATCAAAATATTCTTTTGCTTCTTCATCACTAACAGAAACAGAAGACATTAATTTATTAGCAGCATATTGAATAAGCAAAGTTTTTTTCATTTGTTCTAATACAGTTATAAATTGTTCTTCTTGGTCAAATTTATTTTCAAGAGCATCTGAGTAAAGTAATTCTTGAGCAATGATTTCATTAAGTAAATCTTTTTGACCTTGTGGAGTATTAAATTGCATGGCATTTTGTCCTAAACTTTGCATAAGAGCGAAAACATCTGATTGTTTTATTTCTCTTCCATCTACTGTAGCTAAAATCTTATTTTCCATTTTTTTATCTCCTTTATAAATAATTTAAATATTCTATTTGAGTTTAACATTAATTATTAAGATTGTAAAATATAATTTCAATATAGTAATAATACAAAACAAATATAAGAAAAAACAAGATTATTTTACATAAAAAGGATGATATAAAAACTTGAAAAAACTTAATAATGTGTTATAATAAATTTTGCCCCCTTAAAGCATAAAATAGGAGAGTGGCATTATGGCAAAGTCACCATCAGAATATAAGTTAATAGCACAAAATAAAAAAGCAAATCATGATTATTTTATTGAGGATACCTATGAAGCAGGAATTGTTCTTGCTGGAACAGAAGTTAAATCTATTCGCATGGGAAAAGCAAGTATAAAAGAGAGCTTTATTCGTGTAAAAGATGGAGAAGTATTTATTTATAACATGCATATAAATCCTTATGAAAAGGGAAATATATTTAATAAAGACCCTCTTCGTACAAGAAAATTACTTCTTCATAAAAGTGAAATCAATAAAATTATGGGTGCTGTATCACAAAAAGGATATACTATTGTTCCATTAAAAATTTATATAAAAGGCAGTTTAGTTAAAATATTAATAGGCGTTGCCAAGGGTAAAAAATTATATGATAAACGTCAAGATATTGCTAAAAAAGATCAAAGAAGACAGACAGAAAGAGAATTTAAAGTAAAAAATTTATATTAAATAACTATGGGGGTGTACTGGTTTCGACGGGAATCACATATATTGGGGTAGCCATCCGCAGATTCCAGAGCTGCGTAAAAATCTGGAATTTAAATATAAACGCAGAAGATAATTTTGCACTTGCTGCCTAGTTAACGGCAGCTGTCTCTCTTAGATAACCCGCGATCTAAGAAGAGGCATCGACTAGCGGGCAACTTTCTCTCCTAAGCTTTGCGGAGAAGATCGTATTTATGAAGCTACCGAAGCTTGAAGCCTGTCGTTAGGCGTCTTGCTGAGGGAATCTTAAAATAACGACTATGATGGAAGAGACCACGATATATGGATTTTCGGACGGGGGTTCGATTCCCCCCACCTCCATTACATATTAAAAAAAGCCCTCTTACTTGAAAATTCAAGTAAGAGGGCTTTTTTTATAAATTTTATAAAAAAGATTATCTTTTATTATGTTGAATGTTATAATTATACTAAAGAGGTTTTTAGGAAATTGTTTTATGATTTTTAAAAGGAGGTCGTATGAAATGAATTTTTTAAAATTTAATTTAGCAAATATTATTTCTATAATTTGTGGATTAATATTTTTAATAATTGCCTTTTATTTCCCTAAAATTAAGCAAAATACAGTAGTAGGAATTAAAACGAAATGGACATTAAAAAATGAGGAAGTATGGAATCAAACTCATAGATTAGGTAAAATAACTTGGATAATTGGAGGAGTTTTATTTATAGGAAATATTTTTTTTAATTCTGAATTAATGTATGTTTTAAATATAATCATAGGATTATGCTTTATTATTATTGTACCTTATGTGTATTCATATATAATATGGAATAAAAAACAAAAAATGAATAGATAATATATCAAAAGGAGATAATTTATCATGAACGTTTTTGCAATATTATGGCAAGTTTTTAATACAATTTGTTTATTGTTGATAATTGTATGTATTTTTAAACTTTTAAAAAAACATATATATTAATTTATAATTAATTTTATAGTAATAAACTAACACTTGTGCCATTAGGTACAGGTTTTTTTATTTGATTTTCAATATCTTCAACTGATATTATTTTTCTTAATTTAAATTTTATAAAATATTTATTGACATATCAAAAATTATAAGTTAATATATTTTTAAAGTTGATAAATCCAATCGAAATACTATGAAATAAAACATAGGATTTCAGAAATTCCCATGGTTATTTATGAGTTAAGAAAACAGGAGGGATAATATGAATATTATTTTGGGAGTTGTTATTAATGTTTTAATTATGTTAGCTATTGTATATGGATTATTTATTATGCAAAAAAAGCACTATTCCTTTTCAAAAAGAGTGCTTGTAGGTTTAGTAGTAGGGATAGTATATGGGGCTATACTTCAAGGAATATATGGAGCAGGTTCAGAAATAGTTTCTCAATCTAATACTTGGTTTAGTATAATAGGAACAGGGTATGTAAGATTACTAAAAATGATAGTTATACCCTTAGTATTTGTATCTATTACTAGCGCAATTATTAATCAAAATTCTAAAAATCTTGGAAAAATGACTGGATTAATTATAGCAATACTTTTATCTACCACAGCAATAGCTGCTTTTGTAGGAGCTAGCACTGCTAATATATTTAATCTAAGTGCAGAAGGCTTACAATATGGAGAAAGTGAATTAGCAGCTAGTGAAAGACTAGAATTAAAATTAGAAGATTTTAAGTCTAAATCTATTCCAGAACAATTAGTTGAAGTAATTCCTACAAATCCATTTTATTCAATGACAGGACAGGGAAGTACAGCTACATTATCTGTTGTAATATTTGCAGCATTACTTTCTATTGCAGTAATTGGTGTTAGAAGGAAAAAGCCTGAATCAGCAGAGTTTTTTGAAAAAATGATTAAATCATTACATGATGTGGTAATGAGATTGGTAACCTTAATTTTAAGATTAACACCTTATGGAGTATTGGCTCTTATGACTAAGGTAGTTTCTACCAGTAATTTTAATGATATTTTAAGATTAATAAATTTTGTTATAGCATCTTATGTAGCATTAATTATAATGTTTATTATCCATTTAATTTTGCTTGCTATATTTAAACTAAATCCTATTACTTATTTAAAGAAAGTAGCTCCAGTTTTATCTTTTGCCTTTACTTCAAGAACTAGTGCAGGAACATTACCTTTAAATGTTGAAACCCAAGTGGATAAATTGGGAGTTTCCGAAGGACATGCAAACCTTTCTGCATCCTTAGGGATAAGTATAGGACAAAATGGATGTGCAGGAATTTATCCTGCAATGTTAGCTATTATGATTGCTCCTACCATGGGAATTAATCCAATGACTCCAATATTTCTAATAAAACTTGTTATTATAACAGCGTTAGCTTCTTTTGGCATAGCTGGAGTTGGAGGAGGAGCTACCTTTGCTGCATTAACAGTTCTTTCTGCTTTAGGAATGCCTGTAGGTTTAGTAGGGTTATTAATAGCTATAGAACCATTAATTGATATGGGGAGAACAGCTCTTAATGTAAGTGGAGCAATGATATCAGGATTGATATCGGGAAAACTTATGAATCAAGTTGATATAAATAAATATAATAGTTAAAATATAATTTAAAATTATATTTTAGATTAGGAAGTATAAATGTTTATAATAAATATTATACTTCCTTTTTATTTTATAACATATTAAGTAATATAAATAAAAAATTTACAAAAAATAAATAATGTATTAAACTAAAATAAAGTAATCAAAATATGATATTTTACTAATTTAAAATGTATTGAAGATATTAATTTTATCTATAAAAAGGGTGAAAATTTTGGTTGAAGTAAAAAATATAAAAAAAGTATTTAAATTAAATAAAAAACAAATGAATATTTCTAAATCAAAAAATCCTATAAAGATAGCTGTAGATGATGTTTCTTTTAAAGCAAAGGAAAATGAAATATTTGGATTATTAGGACCAAATGGAGCAGGTAAGACAACTACTCTTAGATGTATGGCTACCTTGATAAAACCTACAAAAGGAGAAATAATTATTCAGGGATATGATGTTATTAAAAAATCACAGGAAGTTCGTAAAAAAATAGCTTTTTTAACAAATGAATTAAAGTTAGATACGCATTTTACTCCATTACAGACAATGGATTTTTTTGGTTCTTTATATGGTTTATCTAAGGAAGAAATAAGAATTCGTACAGAAGAGTTATTTGAAGAATTTAATATAAAAGAATTTCAAAACTTAAAGATTGAAAAACTTTCAATGGGCATGAAGCAAAAATTATCTATTGCAGTAAGTTTAGTTCATGACCCAGAAGTGGTTATTTTTGATGAACCTACTAATGGACTTGATATTATTACTGCAAGAGTTGTAACAGAATATCTTAAAAAACTGAAAAAACAGGGGAAAGTTGTTATTATTTCTACTCATATTATGACAGAAGCAGAGAAGCTTTGTGATAGAATAGGAATATTAATTGATGGTAAAATTAGAACTATTGGTTCTTTAGAAGAAATTTTAGACTATACTAAATCAGAAGATTTAGAAGATGCTTTTTTTAAATTATATAAACAATATAAGAAAGAGGAATTATAAATGAGTTATAATGTTATAACTATTATAAAAAAAGAATTATATAGGGTATTTACAGATAAACGTTTAGTTTTTAGTGCTTTTATTCTTCCTGCTATTAGTATAGCTTTAATTTATTCTGTTATGGGTACAATGGTTGAGAATATGTCTAAAGATATACAAGAACATATTCCAGTGGTATACGTTCAAAATCCACCACAAAAATTTAAGGATTTATTAAATGAAGTACTAAAAAGCAAAGCTATGGATTTAAATATTATATCTTCTGAAGAAGATATAGGCCCTATAAAAGAAGAAATAAAAAACGGTAAAATAGATTTATTAATAACATTTTCATCAGAGTTTGAAAAACAATTAGAAGAGTATAGATATATTAGTGAAGTCCCAGAAATAAAAACATATTATAATTCGAATGAAGAATATTCAAGTGAAACAAGATTTGACTTATTTAATAATATTTTTAATCAATATGAGGAGTTAATTTTAGGGGATCGTTTAGGAGATATCAAATATGTTAATGTATTTGATATTGATAGAGAAAATATAGATGCAGATGTTGCTGATAAAAGAAAAGCAGCTGGTAAAGGATTAGGAATGATATTGCCCATGTTAGTTTCTACATTTTTGTTTGCAGGAGCTATGGGAATAGGAATAGATATGATAGCTGGGGAAAAAGAAAGAGGAACTATGGCAACGATGTTAGTTACTCCGGTAAAAAGAGAGACAATAGCTATTGGGAAAATTATCAGTTTAGGAATTATAGCTTTAGTTAGTACAGTTTCTTCCTTTATAGGGATTTTACTATCCATGCCTTTTTCTGGGAAAATATTAATTGGAAATGGAGAAGATATGAATTTAACTTTTTTGTCATTTGGAATTTTAGAGTATACAAAATTTATTCTTATAATGATTAGTTTAGTATCAATATATGTTGGGCTTATTTGTTTAATATCTATTATAGCTAATACAGTAAAAGAAGCTGGAACTTATATTGCACCTATATATATGTTAGTTATTCTTACAGGATTTTTAAATATGTTTACTACAAAAGCACCTAAGCTATGGCATTATTTTATTCCTATTTATGGCGGAGTAGCTGGAATGAGAAGTTTACTTTTACTAGAATTAACTTGGGGTCATGTATTAATTATATTAGTTTCTTCTACAATAGTAACAGGTATTTTAATAGAAATAATTCGTAGAATGTTTAATAGTGAAAAGATTATGTTTAAATCATAATAAATATATTTAGTATTTGTATAAATTAGATTAATTCAAGAAGATATATAAATAAAAATAGAAAGACTACTTTAAGTGGTCTTTTTTTGTTGGAAAAAATATCATGATATTTTAAAAAAAATATATTGACTAATAGTCAGTTTTGTAGTATAACAAAAAATGACTGTTAGTCAATATATTATAGAAGGTGATAAAATGATAGAGTTAAAATCAAAGAAAATATGGATTTCATGGACTTTAGTTTTAATATTAGTTATAGTTAATATTTTTCCAAGTTTAGTTATAGCTAAAGAAATTGAATCTGATGTGGAAGAAGAAAGTGAGGAGGAAAGTAAAGTTCTTTCTTTAGATGAAGCAATAGAAAAAGGATTAGAAAATAGTTTTTTATTAGAACAAGTAAAAAAAGAAGTTGAATTAGCTAAACTTATTGATAAAAATGCAACTTCTAGTAAACAAGACCTTTATGATGCAAAATACGATTTATTATCAGCTTCTTATGAATTAGATGATGGAAGAATTGAAGCTTATGATTCTTTAGCACAATTAGATTCTGCCGAGGCAGCTCTTAGTAATGGAATAGCACCTCAAGATATTCCTTTGCCTAATGGATATACTATTCCAAAAGGTACAAATATAAGGTCTTTTCTTAATGAAGTTGGGTTAGGAGACATGGTAGAAAGTATTATAGCTAGTGTTCAAGAACAATTAGATGAAAATAGAGTGGCACTTGATGAGGGACTTGAAGCTTTAGAAGCGGCTAATAAAGAATATTTATCTGCAAAATCAGAATATGATGCTACCATTACTTTTGCTATGACAACCGTAGCTAGGAAATTAGGAACTAGTACAATTTCTTCGTTAGATGCAACAGCTTTAGCTGATTTATTGAAAGAGATGGCAAGTATTTCTAATGAAGTTACAGCTTATTCTTATAATATTTATAAGAACCAAGTAGCATTACTTATACAGAATAGCTATTATGAAGCATTAAAACAGCAAAAACTTTTAGAAGCTAAAGATAAAGCTAGGGAAAGAGGATTACTTCAGTATGAATTAGCTAAGGCAGCTTATGAAGTAGGAGCTAAATCAAAAGATGATATGCTTCTTGCAAAATCCTATTACGAAGGAACAGAAATAGCTTATGAACTTCAGAAAAAAGATTATATTAATGCTATGACAGAATTAAAGAAAAATTTAAATATACCTTTGGATGAAGAAATAATTCTTGTGGAAAAGGAAGCAGAAGAAATTGAGGATTTTGATCTAGATAAAGGTATACAATCAGGACTTAGAGCAAGATTAGAAATAAAGAAAGCTAAAGCACAAGTTGCGATTTATAAAGAATTGAAAAAAGCAGTGGATAAAACTTATGACCATAACGATAATCAATACAAAGAAGCAGAACTTTTAATTGAAAAAGCAGAAATTGAATATAATAAAACAAAATTAGATGTAGAAGCAGAAATTAGACAGTCCTATACTACTTTAAAGGCTATGGAAAAATCCTTAGAAGCTTCTAAGGAATTATTGGATAATGCTAAGGAAAATCTTGAAATTGCTAAAGCAAAATATGAAGCAGGATATGGAATAAGTAATGCGCTTTTACAAAATCTTAATATAGAATCTATGTCTGGAACTATGGTAGAAGTTATTGCAGCAGAAGAAAATTTAGCTTCTATGGAAGAAAGAGTAATAGAAATTACTAATGGATATAATTTAGCAAGACTTAAATATTTAAATGATATAGGTATATTACCTTATTAATAAGGGGGAAGGAAAATGAAAACAATAAAAAAAGTTTTAAATCATATAAAAGATAAAAAAGTATACTATGGAATAGGTGCTATTATTCTTGTTATTGTAGTAGGTGTTACAATTGGAGTATATGTACAACAAAAAAAAGAAACAGGGCTATTTGATGATGAGGAAGGATTTATAGTTCAAGGATTTATTGAAGCTAAAGAAGTAAGTATAAATTCTAAAATTCCAGGAAGAATTAAAAAAATTTATGTAGAAGAAAATCAAGAAGTAAAAGCAGGAGATAAATTAGTTGAGATATCTAGTGATGAAATTATGGCTAAAAAGGCACAAGCAGAAGCAGCACTTCAACAAGCAGAAGCAGGATTAGAAGCAGCTCAAGCTCAATTAGAACAGGCACAGGCAGGAGTTGAGGCCTCTCAAGGTTTAGTTAATCAAGCACAGGCGGGAGTTGAAGCAGCTGAAGGTAAATTAGAAGAAGCTAAAGCAGGATTAAATGCTAGTAAAAAACAACAAGAAGTGGCAGCAGCAGTTAATGAAAAAGCACAAAATGGGGCAAGAGAACAAGAAATTGCTCAAGCTCAAGCAGCTTATGACGTAATGAAAGCAACTTATGATAGAGTTTCAGTATTAGTAGAAAAGGGTGCTGTTTCTCAACAAAAATTAGATGAAATAAAAGCTCAATTAGATATTGCAGAACAAACCCTTAGTATGGCAAAGGAAGGAGCAAGAGAAGAAGATAAAAAAGCGGCTCAAGCTACTAATGAGATGGCTGAAGCAGCAGTTACAGCAAGTCAAACAAGAGTTGATCAAGCAGAAGCAGGAGTTGTAGCAGCAAAAGCTCAACTTAGTCAAGCAACAGCGGCTTTGCAAGCTTCTAATGCACTTTTATATCAAGCACAAGCAGGAGTAGAAGTAAGAAAAGCTCAAGTAGAACAAGCAAAAGCTGCATTGCAGGAGGTAGAAGCGTACTTAAATGACACAGTGATTGTTGCGCCACAAGATGGAATAGTAACTGTTATTAATGCTGAAGAAGGAGAGTTAGTATCTACAGGGACATCTATTGCAACAGTAAGCAATATAAAAGGAGCATGGGTAGAAGTTAGTGTAAAAGAAACAGATTTAGGAAAGATAAAAGAGAATCAAGAAGTAGAAATTAAAGTACCAGCTTATCCAGATAAGGTATTTAAGGGTAAAGTATCTTCTATTAATAAACAACCTGATTTTGCAGTAAAAAGAGCAACTAATGAAAATGGAGATTTCGATATAGTTTCCTTTGGGGTAAAAATAAAAATTGAAAATGATGAACAAATTCTACGACCGGGGTTAACTG
Source organism: Defluviitalea phaphyphila (assembly GCF_001466305.1). GTDB lineage: Bacteria > Bacillota > Clostridia > Lachnospirales > Defluviitaleaceae > Defluviitalea_A > Defluviitalea_A phaphyphila. The sequence continues at coordinate 193,437 of NZ_JWID01000004.1, read as the reverse complement.
CTTTTGTAAAATTTTAAGATAGGTTGTGAGAAAATGATAAAAAGCTTCTTAGAAGAATATGTAAAATTAAAAAATGATAAAATGATTATTTTTATAATAATGATAATTCCATTAGTTGTAAACTTACTTATAGGGTGGGAATTATCTAAAGATGTTATTACTAATATTCCTATGGCAGTATTGGATAAAGACAATTCAGAATTAAGTAGACAAATTATAAAATATTTTTCAGATAATGAAACATTTAATATAATTTATGCTCAAAATGAAGAAGAATTAGAAGAATGGATACATAAGAGTAAAGTTAGGGCTGGTATGATTATTCCCAAAAAATTTAGTTCAGATGTAGTTACTTTAAAATCTCCTACCATATTACTTTTATATGATGGAAGTCATATGTCAATAGCTAGTACAGCTAAAACTATAGCTAGCGAAATATTATTGACTATAAAAACTGGAGCGGAAATGAAACAAATACAAAGTAGGCTTAATATGACTGAAAATCAAAGCTATAATGTAGCTATGCCCATAAGTTTTTCTAGTAGAATTTTATATAATCCTACAAAAAGTTTTAATAATTTCCTTACTCCAGGGCTGGGTATGGCAATCTGTCAAATTGGGATTGCACTTACAGCAGTTCTTAGCATAATATATGAAGATAAAAATAACATAAAATATGTCAGTGGTTATTTACTAGGGAAGATAGTTTTTTATGCTTTATTAGGAACAATAAGTTTAATGTTAGCGATATTTTTACAAATTTACATCATAAAGATACCTTTTAAAGGATCTTTTTTAGAAGCCTTCATATTAAGTTTATTTTTAGCCTTAGCTGTTAGTTCTCTAGCTATATTAGTTTCTACTTTAATAGAAAATAGAGTTATAGCAATTGTAGTTGTAGGAGTGCTTATTATTCCCAATACGATTATGGCAGGATATACATGGCCAGTACTTTCTATGTCTAAGAGTTATTCTTTTTTAGCATGGTTTATTCCTTTTTATCATTTTGCAGATAATATAAGAAATCTATTTTTAAAAGGAACTCTTAACAATCTAATGGGAGATATAGCATTTTTATTTATATTTTCATTAATAATGTATGGATTAAGTGTATTAGGTATAATGTTGAAGGCTTCTTTCAGGAGGAAAGATAAAAATGAAACTATTATTTGATTATATAAAAAAAGAAATAAAATTTATTTTAAATAGGAAGGGAGTATTATTTCTTCTTTTTGTTGCACCATTTGCCCTTACCGTATGGTTTGGTGGAACGTATTATCACAATTATGTAAATGAAATTCCCATAGGAGTATTAGACGAAGATAAATCTTCTCTTAGCAGGAATATTATTCAGTATTTTAATGATAATGAAAGATTTAATATTACTCATTATGCAACTAATAGAGAAGAGTTAAAAACTCTTTTAGATAATGGAGAAATATATGGAGGGATATATATTCCTCCTAATTTATATAAAAATATAAATATGCAAAAAGAAGCAAAGGTAGTTATTTTAATTGACGAATCTAATATAATTATAGGGAATAATATTTATGCAGGTGCAGCTTCTATTATACAAACCATATCAGCAGGAGTAGGAATAAAGATAATAGGTGCTAAGGGAGGACTTAATCTTTCCGATGCTACTAATATGGCATTAACTTTTAATTTTAATGATAGACTTTTGTATGACCCTAAGATGACATATATGAATTATTTAATGATAGGATTTATAGCTGTATTTTTTCAACAAATGATGTTGTCAGCTATGGCAACCCTTCTTCTTAGAGATGGAGAAAGTGTGGCACAAGAACATACATTTAGAAGAGTAATAGCTAAATTAATTGCTTGCTGTATATTTTGCATTACTTCCTGTTTTATATCTATATTTTTTATAGATAATGTATATAATGTTGAGATAAGAGGAAATGTAGGAATAGCTTTATTATTATTTATATTATTTGCTTTTGCTATTACAGGACCAGCTCTTATATTTTGTGGAATTTTTAAAGATAAAATTAAGTTTTCTCAATTTTCTTATATGTTATCCCTACCTACTTTCGTAACCTGTGGATATGTATGGCCTATAGATCAAATGCCTACTTTATTAGCAAATATAGTAAAAGTTATATGGCCTCTTGTAAATTTTGCAAGACCTTTAGATGAGGTTCTTTTTAAAGGAGTACCTTTTGAAACTATATGGATAAATATTATAGGATTAGTAATATATTCAATATTTTATATAATTGTAGGAGTTAAATTTTTTAGTTATAGATTTACTTTACAGAATGATATTAAAAATGTTAATATAAATTATAAAAGTAATTCTAATGTAGTTTCTAATTAAAAGGATTTGAGGTCATGGGAAAAACAGAGGAAAAGAAAAAAATAAAAAAACAAAGATTATTTGAGACAGCCCTTGAGTTATTTCTCATTAAAGGAATCAATAAAACCACAGTAGATGAAATTGTAAAAAAAGCAAAGGTTGCTAAAGGAACATTTTATCTTTATTTTAAAGATAAGTATGATTTAAAGGAAAAAATAGTGGCTGAACAGGCTTATAAAATTTTTGAAGATGCTATAAATCTTAGTCGTAATCAAGAATTTGATAATTTTATAGATCAATTTATATTTATTGTAGATGTTATAATAGATTATCTAGTAGAAAATCCAATGTTGTTAAAATTTATTTATAAAAATTTATCTATTGGATTATATGAAAAAACAATTTCTACTTCTTTAGAAGAAACCTACTCATCGATATTAAATATGTTTATTAATAAAGCTAAAGAGTCAGGAATTAATTTAAAAAATCCAGAAATAACCTTTTTTACTATAGTTGAAATGATTAGTTCTACTTGTTATACTTCTATATTATATAATAAGCCTGTTCCCATTGAAGAATATAAACCTTTTCTTTATGAGTATATAAAAAAATTATTAAAAGAATAACTTGCTAAAAAAGCCCATATAAATAGACAATTTGTCTATTTATATGGGCTTTTTTAATATTTTTCCCATTGTGTTAATATTCTAGATATTTCTGCATTATCATTATCTCTTATAAGATTATGATAAAAAATATTTTGATTTTCATTTAAGATAGCATAAGAATGTATTAAATCTTTATAAAAAATTTCTTTCATAAACATAATTTCTACAGATTTAATCCAATGTTTTTTACGATATTCTAAAGGGATTGTTTCAATAGCTCCTGCTAGATAACGAACATTATTAACGTGTTGGTTAAAATCTAAGTCATAGCTTCTTATTACTTGGGAAAGCTTATATTCTTTTCCTTCCATAGGCATAATTTTTGTAAACTTAAAATTAGGGATTGCTTCTTTATATTTACATTCATTTTTGTCAATGTATTGTGATATAGGGACAGGTCTTTTTGAAATTATATCCATTATAATCCAGCAACTTGTTCCTCTAGATATAAGTTTTCCGTCATCATTTTTTACTTCAAAATCAATGAAAAGTTTTAATCCTTTAATATCTCTAGTCCATATGCATACATGAACGTTATTTCTCCAAAAAGGCATGATGGTTAAAAAATCTATTTTTAGATTAACAAGCATCCAAGTTTTATTTTCTTCTTTAAGATGATAGGCTGCGATTTTTTGCTTATCAAAAGCACAGGCTATAGTATCCTGAAAAAAAGATCCTATATGATATGGTTTTAATCTATAATTACTATCGATTTCACTGCTTCTTATTGTATAACTATGTTCATAATGCATACTAATCCCCCTTTTAATTTAAAATTCTAATACATACTAAAAAATTTGTCAAAGCTATAACAATATTATATTTATAAAAGATATTAATATTAAGAAAAATATAAAAAATTTATTTATTATTTTAAGAATTATTATATTTTAACCGATATATGTATGTAAAGATCTTTATATTTTTATGAGATAGGTGAAATTATGTATATTAATTTTGTATCAGAACTTAGAATTATTAATAATATGAATTATATTCAGAGAAGACAAAATGTATTAGCATATCGTTTATCTACAGGAAAGAGAATTAATTCTGCAGCAGATGATCCAGCAGGATTTGCTATTTCTGAAAAAATGAAAGCTCAAATTAGAGGATTAAGACAAGCTCAAAGGAATGTTTTAGATGGTATTTCTCTTATACAAACAGCAGAAGGAACAATGAATGAAATTCATTCTGTATTACAAAGAATGAGGGAGTTAGCTGTACAAGCTGCTAATGGAACTAATACTGACGAAGACCGGGCAAAACTTAATGAAGAATTTCAATATTTAAAAGAAAGTATTTCTCAATTTGCAAGTAATGCAGAATTTAATACAGAGCCTATTTTAGATGGTTCTAAACAAGATAAAGGAAATGGGATAAATCTTCAAGTAGGTCCTAATGCTGGAGATATGGTAGAATTAGTAATTGGAGATATGACTGCCGTTGGAATAGGAATTAATTATTTAGATATTTCTACAATAGATAATGCTACTAAAGCTATGGAAAGTTTAGATAATGCTATTAGTATAGTCTCATCTCAAAGAGCAAATTTAGGAGCTATGCAAAATAGGTTAGAACATACTTTGAGTAACTTAGAAAATTACGAAGAAAATTTAACAGCAGCAGAAAGTAGGATAACAGATGCAGATATGGCAGAGACTATGATGGAATATACTAAGAATAATATGCTTTTAATGGCCAGTCAAACAATTTTAGCACAGTCATTTAAGATGAAAAGACAAAGTATTTTAATGTTATTAAAAAGTTTAGATGATTCTCATGATAGTGACAATATTTAAATAATAAAAAAATTGTCTTTACAAATATTCTTTACAGGAGTATACTTATAAATAAAAATTTAATAAATTGAAGTGCTAGGGGTGCCATTGGCTGAGAAGGAGAAATCCTAACCCTTGAACCTGATGTGGTTAGTACCACCGTAGGGAAGCATATAGAAATTCATAAGATATATTACTTATGTATTTTTATATATATTGTAAATATATAGGCTTGCCTGCGGGCAAGCTTTTTTTATATGTGTATAAAGGTACTCTTAGCATTTAGAAAATTTAATACAGGAGGTGAATAAGTGAAAATTATCTTAAATGGTAAAAAAGAAAATGTTCAAGAAAATATTACTCTTATGGATTTAATTTTATCTAAAAATTTAAATCCAGATACTATTGTAGTTGAATATAACTTAAATATCGTTAAAAAAGAGGAATGGAGTAATACTTTTTTAAAAGAAAATGATTCCATAGAAGTATTAAGATTTGTAGGAGGAGGATAAAATGGAAGATAAATTAGTAATAGGAGATGTGGTCTTAGAAAGTCGTTTATTTATTGGAACAGGGAAATATTCTGATGATAAAATGATTCCTAAAATCATAGAAAAAAGTGGAGCTCAAGTTATAACCGTTGCTTTAAGACGAATGGATTTTGAAGATAAATCTGAAAATGTTTTAAATTATATACCAAAAAATGTTAGGTTGCTTCCTAATACATCAGGAGCTAGAAATGCTAATGAAGCAGTTAGAATTGCGAGGCTTGCTAGAGCGGCCGGTTGTGGGAATTGGATTAAAATAGAAGTGATTTCAGATAATAAATATTTGCTACCTGATGGATATGAAACTATAAAAGCTACTGAAATATTAGCTAAAGAAGGATTTGTGGTACTACCTTATATAAGTCCAGACCTTATGGTAGCAAAGAGTTTAGTAGATGCTGGAGCAGCTGCAGTTATGCCCCTTGGAGCACCTATAGGAACAAATAGAGGACTTAAAACAAAAGAATTAATACAAATTCTTATTGATGAAATTTCTTTACCTGTAATTGTAGATGCAGGAATTGGAAAACCTTCAGATGCCTGTGAAGCTATGGAAATGGGAGCAGCAGCTTGTCTTTTAAATACTGCTATTGCTAGTGCAGAAGACCCTGTTCTTATGGCAGAAGCCTTCTCCCACAGTGTAAAAGCAGGAAGAAAGGCATATCTTGCAGGATTAGGATCTGTTTCAAAATATGCTAATGCATCATCTCCATTAACAGGATTTTTAGATTCAATAGAAAATTGTTGATAAAGAAGGGATTGATATGAGTTTTTATGATGAATATTTAAAATATAAAAATTTTAATTTTAATAAATTTTTTAGTAGTGTTACAGATAATCAAATTATAAAAAGTATTAATAAATCAAAATTAAATATAGAAGATTTTTTAGTTTTATTATCTCCAAAAGCCTCTAATTATTTAGAAGAAATGGCACAAAAGGCTCATAAACTTACTATACAACATTTTGGTAAAACTATATTACTTTACACTCCTTTATATCTTTCAAATTATTGTACTAATCAATGTGTTTATTGTGGATTTAATTGTTCTAATAAAATAAAAAGAAAACAGTTAAGTTTAGAGGAAGTGGAAGCTGAAGCTAAAGCTATAACAAGTACGGGACTTAAGCATATCATTATTCTTACAGGGGATGCTAGAAAGATTGCAACGGTAGAATACATTAAAGAATGTACTAGAATTCTTAAAAAATATTTTCCTTCTATTGCAATAGAAGTTTATGCTATGGAACAAGAAGAATATGAAATACTTGTAAAAGCAGGAGTAGATTTATTAACTATTTATCAAGAAACTTATAATGAAGAATTATATGATAAATTGCATGTAAAAGGACCTAAAAAAAATTATAGATATCGTTTAGAAGCTCCTGAAAGAGCTTGCAGAGCAAATATTAGAGCAGTAAATATTGGAGCACTTTTAGGGCTGGATAAAGAATGGAGAAGAGATGCTTTTTTTACAGGCCTTCATGCTTTTTATCTTCAAAATTTATATTTGGATACAGAAGTTAGTATATCTCTTCCTAGAATTAGACCACATGTAGGTAGTTTTAAACCAGGAGCTATAGTAAATAATAGAGATATGGTTCAATTTATGGTAGCTATAAGACTTTTTATGCCTAGAATTGGAATTACTATTTCTACTAGAGAGAATTCTAAATTTAGAGATAATATTATTCCCCTTGGAGTAACTAAAATGTCCGCCGGTTCTATTACATCTGTAGGAGGACATTCTAATAAAGATAATTATACTGGGCAATTTGAAACATCTGATAAGAGAGATGTAAATCAGATGAAAAATGCTATTTATAAAAGAGGATACCAACCAGTTTTTAAAGATTGGCATGCTATTTAAAGAGGTGATTTATGAATTATTTTGAAAAATCACTTATGAATACTATTGGAGAAAAAAGATTAAAAAAAATACAAAAAGTTAAAATAGGTATTGCAGGAGCAGGAGGTTTAGGCTCTAATTGTGCTTTTAATTTAGTTAGAAGTGGTTTTAAGAATTTTAAAATAGTTGATTTTGATATTATAGATTATTCTAATCTAAATAGACAGTTTTTTTATTATAACCAAGTAGGACTACCAAAAGTAAAGGCATTAAAAGAAAATTTAATGCAAATTAATCCGGATGTTAATATAGAAGATAGTCAGATTAAACTAAATAAAGATAATATGGATTTAATATTTAATGATTGTGATGTAGTAGTAGAAGCCTTTGATAAAGCAATTTATAAAAAAATGATTGTAGAAACTTATATAAATTCTAAAAAGTTAATAGTTTCAGCTTCTGGTTTAGGAGGATGGGGGAATAGCGATGAAATAAAAGTTCATAAAATTAAAGATAACTTTTATATAGTAGGAGATTTAATAACAGAAGTAGGAGAAAAAACTCCTCCTATATCTCCCAGGGTAAACATTACAGCAGCAAAACAAGCTGATATTATTTTAGAATATATCCTTAGAAAGGATGAAAATTTTGGATAAAATATATCGTATTATAGATGCTAATATAAATCGGGTATCAGAAGGGTTTAGGGTTTTAGAAGATTTATCACGATTTTATTATGAAGATTATAATTTAACAGAAAAACTTAAAAATATTAGACATAAAGTCAGAAAAATTATAAGTAATATGGATAAAATTATTGATTATAGGGATTCAATAAATGATTTAGGACTAGAAATTTCTAAAAAAAGTGATCTTGATAATAAAAAAAATTTAAACCAATTAATTACAAGTAATTTTAAAAGAGTTCAAGAAGGATTAAGAGTAATAGAAGAAAGTTTAAAAATAATAGGAGAATATGAAATATCAAAATTTTATGAAGGATTTAGATATGAATCTTATAATTTAGAGAAAATATATAATAATAAGTTAAAAAATATAAAAAAGAAAAAGTTAATAGATACAGATATATATTGTATTACAGCAGAAGAATATTCAAATGGAAGAGATAATATTACTGTTGTAAAAGAAATGATTAAAGCAGATATTAAAGTTATTCAATATAGAGAAAAAAATAAAAATAAATTACAAAAATATAAAGAATGTAAGATAATAAGAAAATTAACTAAGGAAGCAGGAGTGACTTTTATAGTTAATGATGATATAGATATAGCTTTAGCAGTAGAGGCTGATGGGATTCATATAGGGCAAGATGATCTTCCTATAGAAGAAGCTAGAAAATTAGTAGGAGAAAAAATGGTAATAGGCTTATCTACTCACTCTCCAAAGCAAGCTAGAGATGCTGTAGATAGAGGGGCAGATTATATAGGAGTAGGTCCAATCTTTAAAACTTTTACTAAAAAGGATGTATGTGATCCAGTAGGACTTACATATCTTCAGTATGCAGTAAAAAATATAGATATTCCCCATGTAGCTATAGGAGGAATAAAAGAAAATAATATATCTTCTGTAGTAAAAAATGGGGCTAGATGTATAGCTTTAGTTTCAGAAATTGTAGGAGCTTGTGATATACAAGAAAAAATTAAAAGGCTCAGAAACATTATTAAAGAAAATAAAATTGAAAGGGAGAATATAAATGCTTAATTATACAACTCAAATGGATGCAGCCAAAAAAGGAATTATTACTAAAGAAATGGAGATAGTATCACAAAAAGAACAAATAGATGTAGATAAGTTAAGAGAATTAGTTGCTAAAGGTAAAGTAGTTATCCCTGCTAATAAAAATCATACATCTTTAGAACCAGAAGGTGTAGGAGAAGGATTAAGAACGAAAATAAATGTTAATTTAGGAATATCTAAAGATTGCTGTAATATAGATTTAGAAATCAAAAAAGCAAAATATGCACTTAAATTAAAAGCAGAATCTATTATGGATTTAAGTTCTTATGGGAAAACTAGAGAATTTCGCCAAAAGCTTATAGGATTTTCAAAAGCTATGATAGGAACAGTACCTATATATGATGCAGTAGGATTTTATGATAAAGATTTAAAAGATATAACAGCAGAAGAATTTTTTGATGTAGTAGAAAAGCATGCCATGGATGGAGTAGACTTTATGACTATCCATGCAGGAATAAATAAAGAGACTGCTAAAAAATTAAAAAATAATAGGAGACTTACCCATATAGTATCTAGAGGTGGCTCCTTAATGTTTGCATGGATGGAACTTAATAATAAAGAAAATCCATTTTATGAATATTTCGATAGACTTCTCGAAATTTGTAAAAAATATGATGTTACTTTAAGTTTAGGAGATGCTCTAAGGCCAGGAAGTATTCATGATTCAACAGATGCTTCTCAAATAGAAGAATTAATAGTATTAGGAGAATTAACTAAAAGAGCATGGGAAGAAAATGTTCAAGTTATGATAGAAGGTCCAGGACATATGGCTATTAATGAAATAGAAGGAAATATGATGCTAGAAAAAAGATTATGTCACGGAGCACCTTTTTATGTTTTAGGTCCTATAGTAACAGATATAGCTCCAGGATATGATCATATTACCAGTGCCATAGGAGGAGCAATAGCAGCTTCAAGCGGAGCAGATTTTCTTTGTTATGTAACTCCAGCAGAACATCTTAGACTTCCAATTTTAGAAGATATGAAAGAAGGAATTATAGCTACAAAAATAGCAGCCCATGCAGCAGATATTGCAAAGGGAATAAAAGGAGCAAGAAATTGGGATAATGAAATGAGCAAAGCTAGAGCAGAACTTGATTGGAATAAAATGTTTGAATTAGCCATTGATCCAGAAAAAGCTATAAAATATAGGGAAGAATCCACTCCAGAACATGAAGATTCTTGTACTATGTGTGGAAGAATGTGTTCTATGAGAAATATGAAAAAGATTTTAAAAGGCGAAGATATAAATCTTTTAGCAGAATAGAATAAGTTTAGAAAAAGGAGTTTTTAAATACTCCTTTTTTTATAACTTATATTCTTATATATAGAATTTTACAAAAAGAAAAAATTATTTTTTTAGATAATATATTGAATTATTTAAATTAATTAATAAATTTGATTTTAAAATAAAAATAAAGTAATATATTAACATTACAAAAGAAAAAATAAAATATTAATTTTATATACATGGAGGGAAATGTTGTGAAAGTAACATCTAAAACTTTTTTAAAATCAAAAAAGGAAAATAAAAAACTTACAATGCTAACAGCTTATGATTATACAACAGCAAAATTAATAGATGAAGCTGGAATAGATGCCATATTAGTTGGAGATTCCCTTGGCATGGTAATGCTTGGCTATGAGAATACTTTATCTGTTACAGTAGAAGATATGATTTATCATACAAAAGCTGTAAAAAGAGGAGTAAAAAATGCATTAGTAGTAACTGATATGCCTTTTATGTCTTATCACATCAGTGTAGAAGAAAGCATAAAAAATGCAGGAAGACTTGTTAAAGAAGGAGGAGCAGAAGCTATAAAAATAGAAGGAGGAAAAGAAGTTGTTCCACAAATTAAAGGAATTATTAATGCAGGAATTCCTGTTATGGGGCATTTAGGGTTAACTCCTCAGTCGATTCATAAGTTAGGAGGATATAAGATACAAGGTAAAAACTTAGATGAAGCTAAAAAATTAATAGAAGATGCTTATATTTTACAGGAGGCAGGAGTATTTTCAATTGTTTTAGAGTGCGTACCATATCCTATTGCAGAACATATAGCAAAAAAACTTGATATACCTATTATAGGAATTGGAGCAGGAAAGGGCGTAGATGGACAAGTTTTAGTTTGTTTCGATTTGTTTGGTATGTATGAAGATATTCGACCTAAATTTGTAAAGCAATATTTAAATATGGGAGAAAAAATAAAAGAAGGAGTAAAAAAATACATAGAAGAAGTAAGACAGGGAATATTTCCAGAAGAAAAGCACAGCTATAATATGGATAAAAATATATTGGAAAAAATAATTAAAAATTAAACTTAAAAGGAGAAGATAGGTATGAAAAGGATAGATACTATATTAGAAATGAAAAAAGAAATCAAAAAAGTAAAAGAACAAGGGAAAAGTATAGGATTTGTACCAACTATGGGATTTTTACATCAAGGGCATGAATCATTAATAAAAAAGGCAAAGGGAACTTGTGATTGTGTTGTAGTGAGTATTTTTGTGAATCCAACTCAGTTTGGACCAGGAGAAGATTATGAAGATTATCCTAGAGATTTAGATAGGGACTTAAATATTTGTGAAAAAGATGGAGTTGATTTTGTTTTTGCTCCTTCTGTAAAGGAGATGTACCCTAAAGGATATAATACCTTTGTAAATGTAGAGGAAATTACAGATATACTATGTGGAGAAAAAAGGCCAGGACATTTTAGAGGAGTTGCCACTGTAGTTACTAAATTTTTTAATATTATAAAGCCTGATTTTGCATTTTTTGGAGAAAAAGATTATCAGCAATTAATTGTAATAAAGCAAATGGTAAAAGATTTAAATATGGATGTTAATATTGTAGGATGTCCTATTATAAGAGAAAAAGATGGATTAGCAAAAAGTTCAAGAAACAAATATTTGAATAAAGAAGAAAGAGAAGCTGCCACTATTTTATATAAAGCACTTCAAAAAGGAAAACAGCTTATAGGATTAAAAGCTTATTCTATTTCTGAAATAAAAGAAAGATTAGAAAAATATATTTCAAGTGAACCAAAGGCAAAGATAGATTATATAGAAATTTTAAATGCAGATACCTTAGAGATTCCAAAATCTTTAGATGAAAAATTAATAATAGCTTTAGCTGTAAAAATAGGAAAAACAAGACTAATTGATAATTGTATTATAGGAGGGTAGTTTTATGTTTTTACATTTCATGAAATCAAAAATACATAGAGCAGTAGTAACAGAAGCTAATTTAAATTATATGGGGAGTATTACTATTGATGAAACTTTAATGAAAGCTGCTGGAATTTTTGAAGGAGAAAAGGTGCAAATAGTAAATAATAATAATGGAGAAAGATTAGAAACCTATGTGATAAAAGGGGAAAAAGATAGTGGAATTATTTGTTTAAATGGTGCGGCAGCAAGAAAAGTACAAGTAGGAGATGAAATAATTATAATAGCTTATTGTATTATTAAAGAAGAAGATATAAAAAATCATAAGCCTAAAATAGTATTTGTTAATGAAAAAAATAAAATTATAAATTTAGATAATAAAGAAGCAAATAAATAAAATAAGTAGCAATAATTATAGCTACTTATTTTATTTTACCATTTATTTTGTAAAATAATTTTTAATTGAGAAAGTATATCAGATTCAAAAATTTTATGGTACAATATATAAATATCTTATGCAATTAATTAGTATCATAAAAAATACAAAAGACTTAGGAGTGACTTAGATTGAACAATAATAAATTAAAAGCTATTATTTTAATGCTTCTTTCTTCTTTTAGTTTTGCAGTTATGGGGGCTTTAGTAAAATTAGCAGGAGATATACCTAGTATAGAAAAGGCATTTTTTAGGAATTTAGTTAGTTTATTAATTGCTATTTTTGTAATAGTAAGAAGGAAACAAAATCCTTGGGGAAAAAAAGAAAATAGAAAATTTTTAATAGGAAGAGGTATTTGTGGTTCTATGGGATTATTAGCTTATTTTTATAGTATTGATAAATTATTACTAGCAGATTCTGGTATGTTAAATAAAATGAGTCCCTTTTTTGTAATTATATTTGCAGCCATATTTTTAAAGGAAAAAATCAAAAAATATCAAATAGTTTCTTTAATTATTGCTATTTTAGGTGTAATTTTTATTATTAAACCTAGTTTTCAGTTTCAAGAATCAATACCAGCGTTTATAGGTTTGATGTCAGGTGTATTTGCAGGAGCAGCATATGTATTTGTTAGTTATTTAGGTAATAGAGAAAATGCACATATTATAGTTTTTTATTTTTCTTTTATTTCTACTATTATAACTATTCCATACATTCTTTTTAATTTTACAAGTCCTAATGAAATTCAATTAATTTTGCTTATAGGAACAGGTATAACTGCTGCTATTGGTCAATTTTTACTTACCTATGCATATAAATTCGCTCCAGCAGGAGAAGTCTCTATTTATAATTATTCAAATGTAATATTTTCTAGCATTTTAGGCTTATTCTTATTCTCAGAAATTCCAGATATTTTAAGCTTTATGGGGTACATTCTTATTATTTTAGGAGGATATATTATTTATCGTTTTGGTAGAGTAAAGACTGCTTAACTAAAAAGGAGAGATATAATGGAAAATAAAAAATTAAGAGAAATCAAAAGAAGTTTAGAGGCTCTTCCTGTTTTAGAAAGGAGAAGGGAGAAGTTACAGTATACGATTAATGAAGCACAAAAAGAAGTTAATTCTTTATTAAAAAAATATGAATCAGAATCCTTAGATGTAGAACGTCTTGAAAAAGATTCTTTATCAACAACATTATTAAAATTTATTGGGAAATATGAAGACAAATTAGATAAAGAATCAAAAGAAATGATAGCAGCTAAAATGGAATATGATAAGGCGTGTCATAGACTAGAAGAATTACAAGCTCAACAGAATGAATTAATTAGCAGAATTTCTAGCCTAAAAAAAGATAAGGAAATTTACGAAGCAGAAGTAAAAAGAAGAGAAGAAATAATTTTATATAAATTTGATGATAAAGTATCAAAAATATATAGGCAATTAGAAGAAGAGAGAAAAGAACTTACTAGACAATTAGTAGAAATGGATGAAGCTATTAGTGCTGCAAAAAAAGTTATCTATACAGCAAGAAGTGTCCTAAGCCATTTAGAAAGTGCAGAAGGCTGGGCAACTTATGATGTATGGGTAAAAGGTGGTATTTTTACTCATATGGCAAAATATGACCATATAGACCAAGCGGAAGCTGATTTTAACAGATTACGTTATCAAATAAATGATTTAAGGAAGGACCTTTCTGATATAAACATAATAGATGTTCCACAAATTTCAGAAATTGATGGAACAACAAGAGTTTTTGATTTTTGGTTTGACAATATTTTTACTGATTTAAACGTTATGAATAGAATTAAAAGTAATATAGAAGAAATTAGAGCTTTAGAGAGAAAAATTGAGCATATAATCTACAATATAGAAAATAATAAATCACAAATTAATAATAAAATAGAAGAAATAGAGGAGAAGAAAAAAGAATTGATTATTTCTTTATAAAAAAGCAGGGAAAATTCCCTGCTCTTTTATTTACAAAGATTAGTATTAAGAAGATTGGATAAAAATATTAAAGAATGTTTTAATTTTTTCGTTATCAGGGAATTTTTTTATTAATGTTTTTAAATATTCATTAGCATAATCACTTCCCTTAGAATGTCTATATATATAAAAATTAGTTAAATAATGTTGTGGATTATCTGGTTCTAATTTAAGCAATTTTTCATTTATTTCCAATGATTTATCGTACTCATCTTGAGAAATATAACAATCAATTAATCTATCATATAAAGATGTCAAAACTAAGGAGTTATTATTATTTACTGAAAAATTTATTGCTTTATTTAATACACTGATAGAATCTTCATATTTTTCAAGATAAAAATAAGAATCAGCTATATATTTAAGGGCTAGAGGATAAGCAAATTTATCTTGTGTATCCATAGAAATATATTTATTAAAATAATCAATAGCACTATTATAGTCCTTTGATTCATAATAAAAATATCCTTTGTTATAGCAGATTAAGCTTAATTTATCTGTATCTTGTGCTTTTTTTGCTTTATCTTCCAGTATGTTAAGTATATCAATTCCCTCACTTAGTTTGTTTAACTCAAGTTTTGTATTTGCAAGATTGAATAAAGATTCTTCTGAAAATAGATTGTTAATAAATACTTTATCATAATATTGTTCTGCCTTTTTAAAATTTGATTCCGAATACATTAAGTTGCCTTTATTTATTAAGAATTGATTATATTTAAATATAGCAACTATAAATATAATAATTACAGCAATAGTTACAAAAAATTTTGACTTAATGGCAATCACCTCCTTTTTTAAAAATAATTTGAAATAAGATATAATTTATGTTATTATATCTTAGTATCCATATTATACATTAATTGTAATTATATATCAAGTAAAGAAATTGAAATTAATAATATTAATTACATGGAAGGAGATTATAATGAAAAAAATTAATAAAATTGCTACAGGAGTAATAATGACACTGTTAATGACTTCAAGTACATTTGTAAGTGCAGCTCCAACAAAAACTAATGAAATAGAAACTATTGTTCCTAGAGGAGCTTATGAGAAAAATATAATTACTCAATCAATAGGAGGTATCGTTCCATTAGGAGGAACAGGTTATGTAGATGCTTATAAGACTGTATCTGATACATCATATCTATATACAGCAGGAGCGAAAACTAAATCATATTTAACTTTAAAAGTACTTAACGGACATTTTTATTCTGATATAGGTGGTCATAAGTCAGTATATTTTGATAGAGATAACTCAGGAATATATTTATCTGAAGGTAATTGCTCTATCATATCTGGAGTTCCTGAATGGGAGAGTCATGATGGAAATAGATGGTTTGATGAAATTATAAGAGTGCAAGGAAATGAAGAAGACATATCATATTCAGCTAAGTTAACTTTGAATGAAGCTCTTGAAATATTGAATACAGGTGGACTAAAGTTATCATTGCCAAAAGTAGGAGAAATTTCAACAGAGTCACAACTGAGAACAGTATTTAGCGGCTCTACTGAGGTATCTTTTGATGTAACTATGACTTCAGATTTCAGAGAATATTATTATGCAAAACTTGAGATATTAGGAATTGGTTTAATAGATTTTACATTGGATCAAAACTAATTACATAACAATATATAATATATGTATAATATGGATATAAATATAGTGATAAAAAAATTAAGATCTTAATAAAAAAGAAACATTCTCTATACTAAAAACATTTAGTCATAGGAATGTTTCTTTTTATTTTAATAAATATATGGAATGATAGTTATCTTACTTAATAAAATCAGGAAGAGAATCTTCAGTATAGTATCCATATTCTATTGTGAAAAATTTATTAACATGTATTTCTACTAAATATTTATATTTGTTATCCCTTCTAGAGTTAAGATAAGAACGAAGAATTTCTTCTATTTTATTTTTGTCGGTTATTTCCCAAGTATTTACATAAAGTAAGGATTCATCTATATTCCCTAATAAATCATATACGTTATTTATAGGGTCTTTTAATTCTTTTATAATAATTTTATCTACATCTTGAGGCAAGATTCTAGCATTTTGAATATAGTTCTTTTTTATAAGCCAATTTTCTAGATTTGTATAATATTTTTCAAAACTCTTACGTATTAATTTATTTTCATAATCAATGTTAAGAGTTGATGTTGAATTTGCGTCCTTTAAATAAATATTTATATAACCCCAATTATCAGTTTCACTTGTTAATTCTTCATAAGATGCATCAAGAATTTCTTGTTTTAAAATTTCTAAGTATTCTTTAATTTCTTCAGGATTTGTAATGATAAGATTTCTATTTACTATATTAGATACTAGCTCAATTTTTTGTATATCGTTATAATTAGTACGAAATAAATTATAATTATACATTTTTTTATATTGGGAAGAAACTATAATTTGTTGATGATTTATATCATTAGCAATATAATCATAAGGAATAATGTAATTTCTTTTTATAGTTTTATTATTATTTAGTATATATGTTATTGGTAAATGAGTTTTTACATCATTTTGATTATTTATTATATTGTTTTTATCAAGGATAATTCGTTTATGAATGTTTTGGATTTTTTTTATAATATCCTTATCATCAATTGGGATAATTAAATCTTTATCATTATAAGATATATCATATACCACTCCTTTTATTTCATTAATATCAGGGATTCTTGTTTCATATCCTAATAAGTCTGTTTTTAAAATAACACCTATAATAAGTATAATTCCTACATATATGGAGTATCCTTTTAATTTATGGAATACCCATATAGTTTTTTCTATAAGCATTTCTGAAATAACATATCCAATTAATGAGCCTAAAAACATTCCTAGATATAGCCAAAGATTTTGATATGGGCTTTTATAAAAAAGTTCTGAAAGATAAATTCCTACCATACTCATGCTGCAAAAAGTTACTCCGTATTTAAATACAGTTTTTAAGCTATTAAAAACAATGGGATTAGAAGCATTTTCTAAGTTTCTTTTTTTGTATGAGATATAACTTAAAATATATAATGCAATACATACACCTAGGAAAAATATAATTCTTTTCCAATTTAGGGGAGAAGAATTAATAGTGTATACCAAAGGAATAATATTTTGTTCTAAGTAAGTATTTCCTAAATAAATACTTGAATTAAATCCGAATAAAAATTTTTCTAATAAAACCGTAGAGAATCCTATCAAAGTAATAGGTAAAAATGGAAAAACTACTGCACATAAGATATGTATAAATAATGTTCCAGTGATCATTCCAGCGAAAGTAGCAATTAAAAAGATTATAGAAGATGAAAGTATACTAAATATAAAATCAGTCCAAATTCTTTTTATAGAAAAGAAATTAATAAACCAGGTTGGAAGAATATCTTGTTCTAAGTTAGTACATATTAGGTATAATATAATTGTATTTAAAATAAGGGGAACTATAAGTAAAATCATTCCTGATAATATATGGCTATTAAATAACTGATTTCTTGTAAAAGGCAGGGCATGCATCATACCAGTAGACTTTTTTGATTGAAGATAATTAAATAATACAATAGCAAATAATATAGATGTACATAATATAAATATACTTTCGACTTCATAAGAAGCACGGGTTAAATAGTAATCATTATGATAAATTTCTTCATTTAGTTCATTATTAGCAAACATACTTAATATGTGCAGAGGTTTTACGGCAAATAGTGCTAAAAAATATATAACACTAATGGGCCAAAAACGTTTTAAGTTTTCTTTAATTAAATTAAAGTTAAAGAATAATTCCTTCGATTTCATATCCTTCTCCTCCTAACTCATACATAAATATTTCTTCAAGGGTAAGGGGTAATACGTCTACAAAAAGTGGATTATAAGAGTTAATAAGGTTTAAGCAATCTTTTTGATTTCCCTTCATAATTAAAACCCATACACTGCCTCTTTTTTCTTTGTAAAGAATATTATCTTTATTAATAAGTTTTTGTGGAATATCATTTTTATAAGCCACTTGAATTTTATATATATCAGATTTTAAATCATCTAAGTCTCTTTCAAGAACAATTTCTCCATTATTAAGTATTCCAACATAATCGCATACATTCTCAATTTCTTTTAAATTATGAGAAGAAATAAGTACGCTCATTTCTCTTTCAGCCACATCTTGAATAATAAGATTCCAAACTTTTTTCCTGATTAAAGGGTCTAATCCATCAATGGGTTCATCTAAAATCATGACCTTTGGCATAATAGAAAGAGTAAGCCAAAAAGCAACTTGTCTTTGCATACCTTTAGATAGATGAGAGATTTTTCTTTTTTCATTTATATTAAAGAATTTTTGAAGATTTTCATAACGTTTTTGATTCCAAGTTGGATAAATTTTTTTATAAAATGAAGCCATTTGTTTTATATTGTATTGTGAAAAAAAGAAAAGTTCATCGGGGATATATCCTATTTTTTGCTTAGTTTTTATATTTTCATATATTGGTTCACCATCAATTGTTATTTTCCCTTTATCCTGTTTAAAAGTACCAGTTAAATGTTTTATCAACGTGGTTTTACCAGCGCCATTAGGACCAATTAAGCCATATATAGAACCTTTTTTTACATTAAGATTAATATTATTTAAGACTTTAATTTTTTCAAAAGATTTATATAGAGATTCAACTTTAATCACTATTTTCCCCTCCCTTTGAATTTTGATATATTTCTTCTATAAGATTAAGAAGTTCCTCTTTTTCAATTCCCATGTAGATGAGTTCTAGTAAATTTTTAGTAATTTCATCTTTTAACTTTTTCACTTTATTTTCATCCACCTTTTTAAATTTTTCATTTACAAAGTTTCCTCTGCCTCTTATAGAATATATATATCCTTGACGTTCTAATTCTTTATATGCCTTTTGTATTGTATTAGGATTAACTGTGATTTGAGAAGCTAATTCTCTGACAGAGGGCATCTTTTCATTAGGTTTTAACACGCCATTAATAATTAGAGATTTAAATTTATCTACAAGTTGTTCATAGATTGGTTTTCTACTTTTTAAATCTATTTCAAACATGAACCTCCTCCTAAACAAATGTATTAAGTGTAATATTATAAATAATACACTCAATACACATTATAAATAAAAATATAAAATTGTCAATATAAATTTTAAAAAAAATATTGAAAATGATTATCAATATTATTGACAAGTTATTTAAATAATAGTATATTTAATATTGTATATATTATAAAAACAATACAGAATATGTAAAAAAGTATAAATGAAAAATGTATAAGGAGGATTTTACATTGAGTATAGTAATTATTGGAGGCAATGAGAGGATGGAATGTAAATACAAAGAAATATGTAAAAGGCATAATTGCAAAGTAAAAGTATTTACAAAAGTATCAGGAAGTTTGCGCTCAAAAATAGGAAATCCTGACCTTATCATATTGTTTACATCAACAGTATCGCATAAAATGGTTAGATGTGCGGTAGCAGAAGCTGAAAAAAATAATATTACTATAGAACGTTGTCATAATAGTAGTATTAATGCTTTAAAAAAGATTATGGAAAATTATTTTAGTGATAAGTTAGCCAATGCTAATTAAAGTATATTATGTTTTTAGTATTTTTATAATACATAAATTTACAAAATATTATTTTATATATTCTTTTTCCCATGTATAATATAATAAATAATAAAAATTTTTAATTACAATTGATGGGAGAGAAGAATGTGAAACTAATATCTTGGAATGTAAATGGACTTAGAGCTTGTGTAAAAAAAGGATTTATGGATTTTTTTAAAGAAATTGATGCAGATATTTTTTGTATTCAAGAAACTAAATTGCAAGAAGGACAAATTGAATTAGACCTTGATGGATATTATCAATATTGGAATTATGCAGAGAAAAAAGGTTATTCAGGAACTGCTATTTTTTCCAAAATAAAGCCTATTAATGTAGTTTATGGAATAGGAGAAGAAGAACATGATAAAGAAGGAAGAGTAATTACCCTAGAATTTCATAAGTTTTTTTTAGTAACTGTATATACTCCTAATTCTCAAAAAGGACTTACAAGACTTGATTATCGTATGAAATGGGAAGATTCTTTTTTAACCTATTTAAAAAAATTAGAAAAGACAAAACCAGTTATTTTTTGTGGAGATTTAAATGTTGCCCATAAGGAAATAGATTTGAAGAATCCAAAGACCAATCGTAAAAATGCGGGATTTACTGATGAAGAAAGAAGTAAATTTGATGCACTATTAAATGCAGGATTTATTGATACTTTTAGGTATTTTTATCCAGAAAAACAAGGAGCGTATACTTGGTGGTCTTATATGTTTAATGCAAGAGCTAATAATGCAGGATGGCGTATAGATTATTTTTGCGTTTCAAATAGTTTAAAAAATGAATTAAAAGATGCGATGATTTATAGTGATGTAATGGGATCAGATCACTGCCCAATAGGACTTGAAATATTTTAAAAGACGAGATTTAATCATTTCTCGTCTTTTTACTTAGTCTTTTAATTCGTCTTTTTTCTGCTTCTTCATATTCTTTTTTTTCCTCCTCTGTTTCAGGAATAAGAGGAGGTACTGGAGTAGGCTTTCCATTATCATCTAAGGCAACAAAAGTTAAATAAGCTTGATTAGTCAATATTACAGCACCTGTTTTAAGATTTTCAGCATATACTTTTACTTTAACTTCCATAGAAGTCCTTCCTACCCAAGTTAATTTAGCTTTTAACATAACTAGTTCACCCATTCTAACCGGATGTTTAAAATCTAGGCTGTCCACATATACAGTAGCTACGGTTTTATTAGAATGTCTTGAAGCAGCCATTGCTCCTGCTATATCAATCCAATGCATAATTCGACCGCCAAGTAAATTACCAAGAACATTTGTATCATTAGGAATTACCAATTCAGTCATTTCAACTGCGGATTCTTTGGGAGTTTTTCCATTCATATTTCTATCCTCCTAAATAACTTTATATATTTTCTATTTTAAAATTTAAAATTTATTATATCACATAGAAAATTGACTTTTAAAGTATTAACTATTTTCTAAAATAATTAAAGAAATATTGCATATATAAATACCTTATGTTAGTATAAAGACTGTATTATTGTATTAAACAAAGGCGTTTAAGACGAATAACTCGTTTTAAATGCCTTTATTTTGTTTAGGAGGGGATAATATGCAAAAGCATGGCACAAGAGTTATTCAATTATCATTAATATTATTTTCTATAATTTATATCGGTCTTATATTAAATCAAGGATTTGGAATAAAACTTTGGTTTTACGCAATTATTTTAATAATTATAACAGAATATTTTCGAATTTTTTATGTTAAAGAAATTAAAAATTTAAAAAAAGAAAAGAATAAATATGAAACAGAGTTCAAAAATTTTAATAATGAAGTTCAAGTAGCTTCAAGTCAAGTTTTATCAGTATCAGAACAATTAGGAATTACATTAGAAGAAAATAATGGATTTACAAAAGAATTATTTTTAAGAATAAAGGAAATGACAGATTTAAATGAAACAGTAAGTAGTAATATTTATAATACTATAACTAAAATAAAAGAATTGATTAAAATGATAGAAGAGACTGGAAATACTTCCTACTCTACTCAAACTCAAAGTTTAGAATCAGAACATATAATTACAAAAAGTTTAAATGAAATAATGAATATTGTAAATAATGTAAAAGATATACAAGAAACTACTAATAGTGCTATGAAATATGTAGAAAATTTAAGCAAAGTATCAAAGCAAATACAATATATTTTGGATACAGTTGATGAAATATCTAGGCAAACTCATCTTTTAGCTTTGAATGCATCTATTGAATCTGCAAGAGCTGGAGAAGCTGGAAAAGGGTTTGGAGTAGTTGCTGATGAAATTAGAAAACTTTCGTATAATACAGGGGAAGCAGTAAAAAATATAGGAGAACTTGTTGATAATATCAATAAGGAAATAAAAAATGTTTATGAAATTATGGAGGAGAATTCTAAAAGAGTATCTGAAGGAATGAAAGTTTCTAATAATATTGAAAAAAACCTTATTAATATTAATGTGACATTTAAAAACATAGTAAACATGGTTGAAAAAATAAGTACTTTATCTCAAGAAGAAGTTTCTGTAACAGAAGAAGTAACTAATATTATTGAAAATATAGAAGAAAAAATTAATCAAGTTAATAATAGTGTAGATAAGGTACATACCTCGGTAAAATTTCAAAAAAAAGGTATGGAAGAGATAGCACATATGGGTAAAAGATTAAATAATGCTTCACAAAATTTAATGGAGGTATTTAATAAATTAGATTATGATATAGTAAATTTAGATAATGAAAAAATTAAACAAAATATATCAAATGCTTTAGAAATTATTAAAGAAGAAATAAATAAAAATAAAAATATACTTAGTATGGATTCAAAAATTCATAAAGAAATTTTATCAAGTCTTATAGAAAAATATAAATTTATAGAAGCAATATGGAGTAATGATTTAAAGGGAAGATTTGTATGTTCAATTCCTGAATCTGGGATTGCTAATGGTAATATTCGTGAATGGTTTAAAAGAAGTATTAAGGGAGAAGAATATGTTTCTGATGTATATATTTCAGCAATAACAAAAAAACCTTGTATAACCATATCATTTCCTATTTATAATAACAATAATATAATAGGAGTAATAGGTTTTGATTTAAAGATGGAAAATTAATATTTTCTATTTTTTAAAATTATGCTACTATTATAATTGTATTTATAATCATATTTTTTACATAAATTTATTTTTGTACTAGCTGTCTTTAATTTGACAGCTTATTTTAATATCTATACAATAATTATTTAAATATTAAACTATATAATAAAAAGTTTAATATGGGAATACAAGGAATATTTAGAAAGGAAGAGTAATATGCAAGAAATAGTTCAATCTGTGGATAGAGCATTATCTATACTAGAAGTATTATCAAATTATGAGGAAGGGTTAGGATTAGCAGAATTGAGTTCCAAATTAGGGCTTCATAAAAGTACAGTACATAGATTATTGGCTACATTAATAGTAAAAGGATATGTAGAACAAAGTTCTTTAACAAATAAATATAAAATTACATTAAAATTATTTGAACTGGGAAACAAAAAAATATCGAATATTAATATTTTAGAAATAGCACGACCATATTTAAAAGAACTAATGAAAAAAACTAATGAAGTTGTTCATTTAGTTATAAGAGAAAATATAGATATTATTTACATAGATAAAGTAGAATCAGAAAACACTATTAGAATGCATTCTAAAATAGGAAGAAGAAGCCCTATGTATTGTACAGCTGTAGGAAAAGCTATAATGGCAGGACTTGAAGAAGAAGAAGTGCAGGACATTTGGAATAAAAGCGAAATAAAACAATATACTGATTTTACTATTACCGATTTTAATGATATGAAAAAAGAGTTAGAACGTATTAGAAAAAAAGGATTTGCCATAGATGAACAGGAGAATGAATTAGATGTTAGATGTATAGGAGCAGCTATTTTTGATTATACAGGAAAGCCCTATGCGGCTATTAGTATATCTGGTCCTGTTACTAGAATGACTGATGAAAAAATAGAAAAGTTTTCAAAATGGCTATTATATTATGCATCAGAATTATCTAAAGAATTAGGTTATAAAATTAAGTAACCTAGTTCTTTAATTATGAAGTGTTAGCATAAAATAATAGTATATTTATATAAAAATAAGATATAATAAGAATAATAAAGAATAAACGAATAAATTGAATTAAATTAAAGATAATTGAAATATAATGACTTATTTAGTATTTTGCATAACAATAAAAGATTGCTTATAATAAAAACAAAGTTCATATAGTGGAATACAATTTCACATAGTGAAACGGAAAGGACTGAGATATTAATGATTCCCAAAATTGAAACTTTGAAAAAAATTACAGATGTTGGTATTGTAGCAGTTGTTAGGGCTGAAAATGAAGAAAAAGCAGAAAAGATTGCTAGAGCTTGTATTGAAGGCGGAATTCCAGCCATTGAAGTTACTTTTACTGTTCCTAATGCTCATAAAGTAATCGAATCTTTAAAATCTAAATTTACTAAAGATGAATTAATTGTTGGAGCAGGAACAGTGTTAGATAGTGAAACTGCAAGAGTAGCTATCCTTTCAGGAGCAGAATACATAGTAAGTCCTGGTTTTGATCTAGAAACAGCTAAATTATGTAATAGATATCAAGTTCCATATATGCCTGGATGTATGACTATTACAGAAATGATTCATGCAATGGAAGCTGGGGCAGATGTAATTAAAGTATTCCCAGGAAGTGCTTTTGGACCAGATATAATTAAAGCAATAAAAGGACCTCTTCCACAAGCAGTACTTATGCCTACTGGAGGAGTAAGTTTAGATAATGTAGATCAATGGATTAAAAATGGATGTATTGCTGTAGGAGTTGGTGGAAAATTAACTGCTGGAGCTAAAACAGGAAATTATGAACTTATTACAGAAACAGCAAAACAATTTATTGAAAAGATAAAAGAAGCTAGAAAATAAGGAGTGGAATTAATATGAGTAAAAAAGTAGTTACTATGGGAGAAATTATGCTCCGACTTTCAACACCTGGATACTTAAAATTTCAACAAGCTAATTCTTTTGATGTTGTGTATGGTGGAGGAGAAGCTAACGTTGCTGTATCCTTAGCTAATTATGGACTTGATGCTTATTTTGTAACTAAACTTCCTGATAATCCTATTGGACAGTCTGCTTTAAACAGTTTGAGACAATATGGAGTAAAAACTGATTATATTGCTAGAGGTGGAAATAGATTAGGTATCTATTTCTTAGAAACTGGTGCTTCTATGCGCCCATCTAAAGTAGTTTATGATAGAGCTAATTCTGCTATTGCAGAAGCAGATGTTTCAGATTTTAATTTTGATGAAATTTTTGAAGGAGCAGAATGGTTCCATTTTAGTGGAATTACTCCTGCTATAAGTGATAAAGCAGCTGTTCTTACAGAAGAAGCTTTAAAAGCGGCTAAAAAACATGGAGTGACTGTAAGTGTAGATTTAAACTATAGAAAAAAATTATGGACTCCAGAAAAAGCACAAAAAGTAATGACTAATTTAATGCAATATGTTGATGTATGCATTGGAAACGAAGAAGATGCAGAAAAAGTATTAGGTTTTAAACCTGGAGAAACAGATGTTACTAAGGGAGAATTAGAATTAGAAGGATATAAGAGCATATTTAAAGCTATGAAAGAAAAATTTGGATTTAAATATGTAGTGACAACTTTAAGAGAAAGTTATTCTGCATCTGATAATGGATGGAGTGCTTTAATCTACGATGGAAATGAATTCTATCGTTCAAGAAAATATGACATTCGCATCGTTGACCGTGTGGGAGGTGGCGATTCTTTTGCAGGAGGTTTGATTTATAGTTTAGTTACTGGTCAAAACTTCAAAGATGCATTAGAATTTGCCGTTGCGGCTTCCGCACTTAAACATACAATTCCAGGAGATTTTAATCATGCTTCTTTAGAAGAAGTTATGACTTTAGTTAAGGGGGACGCTTCTGGAAGAGTGCAACGATAATTAATAATTTTAATTAATTAAGTTTGCTCATTGATATTATTGTTTTCCTGTAGGAGTATGTTTAAAAAACATACTCTCTTTTTTATAATTAGAAAATTAAGGAGGGAAAGGGTATGGAAGTAATTACATTTGGAGAATCTATGGTATTATTTAGCCCTAATTCTAAAGGTCCCCTTCGGTATGTAAATCATTTTAGAAAAAGTATAGCTGGAGCGGAGTCTAATGTAGCAATAGGACTTGCAAGATTAGGGCATGAAGTTGGATGGTTCTCAAAATTAGGGGATGACGAATTTGGAAGGTACATAAAATCAGTAATAAGAGGAGAAGGAGTAGATGTATCAAGAGTAATAACAGACTCTAAACATAATACAGGACTGTTATTTAAAGAAAGATTTGCTCACACTAATCCTAATGTATATTATTATCGTAAAAATTCTGCTGCTTCTAATATAACTCCTGAGGACTTAGATGAAGAATACATAAAAAGTACAAAAATATTGCATTTGACAGGAATAACTCCAGCTTTATCTGAAAGTGCAAAAGAAACAGTTTTTAAAGCAATTAAAATAGCAAAAAATAATGGGATAACCATATCTTTTGACCCTAATATAAGATTAAAACTTTGGAGTCTTGAAGAAGCAAAGAAAGTTCTTCTTGAAATAGCTAAATATGCAGATATTGTTTTCCCAGGAATTGATGAAGGGAAAATTTTATTAGGATTAAAAGAACCAGAAGAAATATCAAAAGCTTTTATGGATATGGGATGTAAAATAGTTGCAATTAAGTTAGGTAAAGAAGGATGTTATGTTGCAGATACAAATCACGAAGAATATGTTGCGGGTTATCCAGTAGAAGAAGTGGAAGATACAGTAGGAGCAGGAGATGGATATGCAGCAGGATTTTTATCAGGAATTTTAAGAGGATTATCTTTAACAGAATGTGCTCAATATGGGAATGGGGTAGGAGCTATGGCTACTCTAGTTAGTGGTGATATGGAAGGACTTCCTACTTATCCGCAATTATTAGAATTCATAGGAAAAACAGAATATATTGATAGATAATAGATAGATTTATTATACAAAAATGGACTTATTTCAAATTTTAAGCGAGTACATAAAAGTACTCGCTTTTTATATTGGAAAAGCTATTCTTGCAAAATAAATTACAAATACTAATGTAATAGAACTTAAAAGAGTAGAAATCATTACAGTTTGTGAAGCAAAATCTGAGCAATTATCATATTCAACAGCAATAAGAGCTGTATTAACTGCTGTTGGAACAGAAGAAGAAATCATAAGAGTTTGAGCTGCTATCCCTTCAAAACCAAATAATAAAATTAAACAAAAAGCAATAATAGGTCCTCCTAATAATCTGATAAATACAGATAAATATACTTCTTTATTTTTAAAGTCAAATTTAGTTTTAGAAAGTTGAACTCCTAGAGCGATTAAAGCTATAGGAACTAGTCCCCCTTTAATATAGGAAAGAGCTGGCCATATGGGAGTAGTAGAAAAATCAAAAGGGATTAATTTTAATAAAAAAGCAGTAGGGATAGCATATAAAGTTGGCATTGCTCTGATTTTTTTAATAGAATCTTTCCAATGCATATTAGCTTTAGCTGCATTAAAAAATCCAATACTATTAGTGGTTATATTTTGAGTTAATAATACCATAATTTGAATAGCTAAAGCAGTGTTTAAATAGGGAGTTTCTCCATTTATAATAAAAGGATAATTACTAAATACTAAACTTATAATAGGAATACCAATGTTTCCAGAATTATAAAAAAGTATAGAATTTGTAAAAGCATTTCCTAATTTAGAATCATATTTTTTAAATTTAGTAATTATTTTAGATAAAATAAAATTTACAATTAATAAAGATATTGCAAAAATGATAACTTTTAATAATTTTAATTCTATATCAGTAGTATATAAATTTACAAAAGTAAAAGTAGGGACAAATATATAGAAATTAAGTTTGCTGATGGTATAAATATCTAAATTAAATTTTTTACTTAATAAAAATCCCAAAGAAATTAAAATAAAAATAGGAAAGATATTATTCATTAATATAAACAAAAATATATCCACGACATATACCTCCATATTATATTCTTTTAAAAAAAACGATATGAAAAGTATATCATAAAAAGCAAAAAAAGACACTAAGAAATTTATTATAAATTGCAATAAGATAATATTATGATAATTATTAATTAATAATAAAATTTATTATCTTTATTATAAAATATTTGAAATATAATATAGTTTATAGTAGAATAATTTAGTTAAGTATTAAGGAGGGAAATAAATGAGTGTTCGCAGTTTTTTAAAACTAGTAGAAATTCAAACAAAAGTAGCTAGTGTTATTCCTTTTTTATTAGGAAACATATATACCTTTTATAGATTTAAGGAATTTAATATTAAAAATTTTTTATTAATGTTTTTATCTCTTATATGTTTTGATATGGCTACAACAGCCATTAATAATTATATGGATTATAAAAAAGCTAAAAAAACTTATGGTTATAATTATGAATCCCATAATGCTATTGTAAGAGATAACTTAAAGGAAAGTACAGTAGTTGCTACTATATTTATACTTTTATTAATAGCTTCAATATTAGGATTCGTATTATTTTTAAATACTAATATAGTTATTTTACTTTTAGGAATCATATCTTTTTTAATAGGTATATTTTATTCTTTTGGCCCTGTTCCAATTTCTAGAATGCCCCTTGGAGAAATATTTTCAGGCTTCTTTATGGGATTTGTAATAACTTTTATATCAACATATATTCATATTTATGATATGGGTATAGTCGAAATTATTTATGAAAATAAAATGATAATATTAAATATGAATTTAGAAGAAGTAATTTATATATTTCTCATTTCTTTACCAGCTATAATGGGAATTGCAAATATTATGCTTGCCAATAATATTTGTGATATAGAAGATGATATAGAAAATAAAAGGTATACTTTACCCATATATATAGGGAAAAATAAAGCTCTAAAACTTTTTAGAAGCTTGTATTATATTTCATATGCTAGTATTTTAATTTTGATAGTATTAAAAGTAACACCAATAGTATCGGTATTAATGTTTTTAACTTTTATTCCTGTTAATAAAAATATTAATATATTTATGAAAAAGCAAACTAAAAAAGATACTTTTGTAGTAGCTGTACAAAATTTTGCATTAATAAATTCTGCTTATATATTAGTATTATCTATTGGAACCTTATTGCAGTATTGTAGAATATAAATTTATATACTGGGATATACTTATTCAAAAGAGATTTTTTAAATTAATAAAATATAAATTTGGGAGATATAAGAATGATTGAATTAGGAAAGGTACAAAAATTAAAAGTGATAAGAAAAACTTCCTTTGGAGTTTATTTAAATACTGGAGTTTATTTAAATACAGAGAAAGGTAATAAAGAAAGTGATATTTTACTTCCTAAAAGTCAAATACCAAAAGGAACTAAAATAGGAGATGAAATAGAAGTATTTGTATATAGAGATTCTAAAGATAGGATGATTGCTACAACTAAAAAACCTAAATTGACTTTAGGAGAAATAGGATTACTTAAAGTTGTAGAAAAAAGTAAAATAGGAGCTTTTTTAGATTGGGGATTAGAAAAGGATTTATTTTTACCTTTTAAAGAACAAACATGTTCTATTAAAAAAGGAAATAGTTATTTAGTAGGTATATATATAGATAAAAGTAATAGGCTTTGTGCGACAATGAATATATATAAATTTTTAAAGTATAATGCTCCTTATCAAGTAGGGGATAAAGTTAAAGGTATAATTTATAAAATTAAAGATGAAATAGGGGCTTTTGTTGCAGTTGATAATAAATACCATGGACTTATTTCGGATAAAGAATTTTATGGAGAATATAAAGTTGGAGATGAGATAGAAGCTAGAGTTATAAAAATAAAAGAAGATGGTAAATTAGATTTAAGTATAAGGGAAAAGTCTTATATGGAAATAGATAAAGATGCTAAATTAATCTTAGGAAAATTAATTATTCAAGATGGAGAATTACCATTTAACGATAAAACTGACCCAGAAGTAATAAAAAAAGAATTTAATATGAGTAAAAGAGCATTTAAAAGAGCTATTGGGAAATTATTAAAAGAACATAAAATTAAAATTACCAAGAATGGAATCATACATAATAATAAAAACATAAAGTAGGGGAGAAAAATGGAAACAATAAAATTTAAAGAATTAAATATATCAAATGAAATAAATAGAGCTATTGAAGATATGGGGTTTGAAGAAGCTACTCCAATTCAAGCTAAATCAATTCCTCATATATTAAAAGGAAAAGATATAATAGGACAAGCTCAAACAGGAACAGGAAAAACAGCAGCTTTTGGAATACCTATTTTAGAGCAAGTAAATTCTTATGATAATAGTTTGCAAGCTTTAGTGTTATGTCCTACGAGAGAATTAGCAATTCAAGTTTCAGAAGAAATAAGAAAGTTAGGTAAATATCTTCATGGGATAAAAGCTATCCCAATATATGGAGGGCAACCAATAGAAAGACAAATTCGTGCATTAAAAAAAGGAGTTCAAATAGTAATAGGAACTCCTGGTAGAGTAATGGACCATATGCGTCGAAAAATATTAAAATTAGACAATTTAAAAATGATTGTATTAGACGAAGCAGATGAAATGCTTAATATGGGATTCAGAGAAGATATAGAAACAATATTAAAAGATACTCCAAATTCAAAACAAACTTTATTATTTTCAGCAACTATGCCTAAATCTATTTTAGAAATTGCCAAAAATCATCAAAAAAATCCTGAAATAATTAAAGTAGTACACAAACAATTAACAGTACCTAATATAGAGCAGTATTATTTTGAAGTAAAAGAGAGAAATAAATTAGAAGTTCTTACAAGACTTATTGATATGCATAATCCTAAATTAACTCTTATTTTTTGTAATACTAAAAAGAAAGTGGACGAATTAGTTAGTTCTTTACAAGGAAGAGGATACTTTGCTGATGGATTGCATGGAGATATGAAACAATCCTTAAGAGATAGAGTTATGGGAAGTTTTAGAAATGGGAATATAGACATACTAATAGCCACAGATGTGGCAGCTAGAGGTATAGATGTAGATGATGTAGAAATTGTATTTAACTATGATGTGCCACAAGATGAAGAATACTATGTTCATAGAATAGGAAGAACAGGAAGAGCAGGAAGAACAGGAAAAGCATTTACCTTTGTAGTTGGTAAAGAAATATATAAGCTAAGAGATATTCAAAGATATACAAAAACTAAAATAAAACTTCAACAAATTCCTAGTCTAAATGATGTAGAAGAAGCTAAACTAGATATACTTATGGGAGATATAAAAAATATTATAGAAAATGAAGATTTAAGTAAACAAATAAGAATTATTGAAAGATTAATGGAAGAAGATTATACGTCCCTAGATTTAGCATCAGCTCTTTTAAAAATAGTTATGGGTAAAGAAAATGAAAAAGAAGAAGATATAGATATTGAAAATACAGGGTCAGAAGAAGGTATGGTGCGTTTGTTTATAAATATTGGGAGAAAGAAAAATGTAAGAGCAAAAGATATAGTAGGGGCTATTGCAGGAGAGACAGGACTTTCTGGTAAACTTATAGGAACTATAGATGTTTATGATAAATACACTTTTGTAGAAGTTCCTAAAAAATATGCAAAAGATGTATTAAGAATAATGAATAAGGCTCAAATTAAAGGTAAACCCATAAATGTAGAGCCAGCAAATAAAAGAAAATAAATAATGAAAGAGGGAGTTTTATATGGGAGAATTAGATTTCATATACAAAAGACATAGTATTAGAAGATTTAAAGATATAGAAATTCCTGATGAAGATATTAATGAAATTATTAAAGCTGCAACTTACGCACCATCAGGCAATAACATTCAAAATTGGCATTTTGTTGTAGTTAAAAATAAAAAAATAATAAAAGAAATGGTTAAAATTGTAGAAGACAAGAATAAGGAGCTTTCAGAAAATATTCCTGATGAAGATATGAAGCAAAGATTTAGAAGATATGTTAAATATCACACAGTATTTAGAAATGCACCAGTAGTTATTCTAATTTTTTGTGGTCCATATGATATAACAGGATTAGATTTTATAAAAGCAAATAATACAACCATGGAAGAATTAATAGATTTTCAAAAACCAGATCCAGCCATTCAAAATATAGGAGCAGCAATGGAAAATCTTCAATTAGCTGCTACAGCTAAGGGTTATGGAGCTTGCTGGATGACTGGTCCTAGTTATGCAAGAAAAGAATTAGAAAAACTAATTAATTTAGATAAAGAAGGATATTTTCTAGCAGCCATGACTCCTCTTGGTGTTCCAGAAGATGGAGATATAAAAAGTCCTCCAAGAAAACCATTAGAAGAAGTTATGACTGTAATAGAATAAAGTTCTAATGCAAAGATATTAAACTTTATTTGTTGTTATGATTTTTTTATATAATCTTGAAAAATATAAAATTAAAAGTATATTATTTTATAATAGTATATAATATCTTAAAAATATTAGATAAAACGGTTGGATTACAAGAATTTTTTGAATTAAAAAATTTAGTATATTTAATTTATATCGCTATAAATGACCTTATATTTAAACTAATACTAATAAATAAAATAATAAAAACAGGAACAGTTTTGGTTCCTGTTTTTATATTATATTTTAATAATTTTACATTTTTCTAATGAAATATTGCATGTAAATTGAAAATTACAAATGGAATAAATAATAAGGGTCTTATTTATTTTTGTTTTAAAATCTGATATACTAAGTAATAAAATATGTTTGTTGCATAAGATGCATAAATTTTTAAAGGAGAGATTAGTATGAGAATAACTTATAAAACAAAAGATATTTTAGATATTTTTAATATTAGTAGGCAAACTTTATATAATTGGATAAACAATAATTTAATATCAAAACCCAAAACTGATTGGAGAGGTTGGCGAATTTGGGAGGAAAAGCACATAGAAGAAATTAGTAAATTAATTACAGAAAAGAAGACTAAAGCAGAAATAAAACAAAGCAAAGCTAATAAATTAGTTAAAATTCATAATCGCAGATATCTTGGTAGTAAATATAAATTAATACCATTGATTAAGAAAGTTATAAAAAAAGAATGTGAAAATTTTACGACTTTTGCGGATATTTTTGCAGGTACTGGTGTGGTTGCAGACACATTTAATTCTGCAAATACAAAAATAATTGTAAATGATATTCTTTATAGTAATTATATTATATACAACACTTTTTTTTCTAATCAATCTTACGATAAGACAAAAGTTAAAGAACTTATAAATCAACTAAATAACATAAAATCTCAAGAAGACAATTATTTTTCTATAAATTTTAGTAATACATATTTTAGTTATGAAAATGCATTAAAAATTGGAGAAATTAGAGAAACAATTGAAAACTGGGCTAATAAAGAACTTATTAACTTTAGAGAAAAATCAATTTTAATTACATCCTTAATTTACGCTATGGATAAAGTAGCAAATACTTGTGGACATTATGATGCATTTAGAAAAACAATTGATAGTGGAGCCACTCCTATTAAGTTACTTATGCCATATATTAAAGATAATTTTAATATAAATAATGAAATTTATCGAATAGATGCCAATTTACTTGTAAGAAATTTAAAAGCAGATATTATTTATATTGATACTCCATATAATTCACGACAATATTCTGATTCTTATCATTTACTTGAAAACGTTGCTAAATGGGAAAAACCTGAGGTTATTGGTGTAGCAAGAAAGATGGTTGATAGAAGTGAGATAAAAAGTAGTTATTGTACAAAAAAAGCACCTATAGTTTTTAAAGATTTAATTAATAATTGTAACTGCAAATATATAATTGTATCTTATAATAATATGTCTAAAAAAGGGGATGGACGTTCTAATGCTAAAATAAGTGATGATGAAATAATAGAAGCGTTACAGAGTAGAGGAACAGTAAAAATTTTTGATACAGATTATAAGTATTTTACTGCAGGAAAAACAATTATAAAAGAGCATAAGGAGAGACTTTTTTTATGCAAAGTAAATTAGTTAAATCACCACTTAATTATATAGGTGGTAAATATAAATTATTAAAACAAATAACACCATTATTTCCAAATAATATTGATACAATGGTAGATTTATTTTGTGGTGGTTGTAATGTAGGAATTAATGTTAATGCAAAGAAAATAATTGCTATTGACAAATTAGATGTATTGATAAACATCATGAATATTTTTAAAAAATTAAATTCGCATGATATAATTAGTATAATTGAAGCTAATATTAATAAGTTTAATTTAAGTAATACTTCAAAATATGGTTACGATTATTATAATGTAAATAGTTCTGATGGATTAGCAAAAGTTAATAAGAAAAATTTTTTAAAATTAAGAAATTATATAAATCATATTACAAATAAGGATAGTGTAGAATATTATATTTTACTATACACGCTTATTATTTTCTCATTTAATAATCAAATAAGATTTAATTCTAAAGGGAAATTTAATGTTCCTGTAGGGAAAAGAGATTTTAATAAAAAGATTAGAAATAATCTATTGAATTTTATAGAAAGATTGCATAGTATTAATATTGAATTTATATGTGATGATTTTAGGCATTATGATTATAATAGATTAGATAAAAATGATTTTGTTTATGCAGATCCACCCTATCTTATAACATGTGCGACTTACAATGAACAAAATTCTTGGACCGAAACAGATGAAATAGATCTCTTAAACTTGTTAGACTTCTTAAATGATAGAGGTATTAAGTTTGCTTTATCTAATGTATTAGAAAGTAAAGGGAAAAGCAATGATATATTAAAAAAGTGGAGTAAAAAATATAATGTAAATTATTTGAATTATAGTTATAAAAATTCGAATTATCAAATTAAGAATAAAAATAGTAAAAGTGTTGAAGTATTGATTACAAATTATTAAAGGGGAATAACAATATGCCTAAATGTTGGAGTTTAAGTACTACAATAAGAAATCCAGAGAGAAATATATCTTTTTTAAAAGTACTTGCAGAGTTTGAAGGTAAAGTTTTTACAGAAGAAATTCAAGCAGCTTTTTTTAAAAGACTGATTCAAACCAAAAATTATAAACCAATGGGATTACCACATAATATTAAAGTCAAGTATGAAGAACCTGAAGAATTTACAGATGAAGAACTTGAGCAAATATTAAACTTAATACAATATGAAAATTCGCAATTTGATAATCAAGAGCAGATATATGCTTTTCGTGGTAGAACTGCTGTTGGAAATCTGAATAAAATGGGAATGGCTATAGCAAGGGAGTCAATTGGTACTGTTACTATTACGCCATTAGGACGAGAGATTTTATCTGATTCTCCTAACTTTGAAAATATATTTTTGAGATATTTTTTGAAGTGGCAACTTCCTAATCCTGCTGAATCTGGGTATAATGGATTTAATATTAATCCTTTTATTGGTACCCTACATGTGATTAATAAGGTAAATGAATTATGGAGTAAAGAAGGCTATAAACCTGTTGGTTTAAATAAAGAAGAGTTTGCACTTTTTATTCCTACTTTAACTAATTATAAAGATATAAGAAAAACGGCAGAAAATATTATAAGTTTTAGAAAAACAGTTAGAACATTAGATCGTAATAATGCAAGAGAATATATAGATAATTGTTTTAGAAAAACAGTTATAGATATTTTTGGATTAGATAAAAGAGATGAAATTAATATTGTAAAAAAAATAAATAATTTATATGATTATGGAGATTCTGCAATTCGTTATTTTAGACAGACAAACCTATTGTATTATCGTGGTAAAGGTAGGTATATTGATTTATCACCTACAAGAGCAGTTGAAATACAAAAGATATTAAAAACATATGATGGAAGAGCTAAGCACTTTAAAAATATATATACATATTTAGAATATATGGCTGACATAAACCAGCCAATATTACCTTGGGAAGATTTAGAATCTCTTAAAAAAATATATGCCAAATTATTTGATACAGCTATTAATCTTCAAAATTTTATAGAACAGAATTATAAAGGACAAAGCTTACATAAATTTAATCTTGTTAAAACTAAATATAAAACTTCAAATGAATATAATGCCCAAATAAGTGAATTAAAGACAATTATAAAAATACTTCAGACCGATTATTTAATTTTATCAGAAAGAAATCTTAATAATTTACCTAAGTATATTGAAAAATTAAATGATCTTGCTACTAGACGAAAAGCTATATCTGGACAGGATCCGTTAAATCTTGAATATTATGTAGCACAAACTCTTATTGCTTTAGATGATGCTCGCAAAATTATGCCTAATTATTTGGTAGCAGATGATAATATGCCTATTTTTACTGCCTCTGGAGATAAAGCTGATATTGAATGTTATTATGATGATTTTAACATGATTTCAGAAGTAACACTTTTAAAAGGGCGTAATCAATGGTATGCAGAAGGACAACCTGTAATGAGACATTTAAGAGATTTTGAAGATAAAAATCCTAATAAAGATAATTATTGTTTATTTATTGCCCCATTAATACATAGAGATACATTAAACACTTTTTGGATGGGAATTAAATTAGGGTATGAAGGTAAAAAACAAAAAATAATACCACTTACTATTAATCAATATAATAAAATACTTCAAATAGTTATTGAATTAAACAATAATTATAATATTCGAATTAAACAGAAAAATATAAAAGATTTAATTGATGAATTATATAATTCGTCTGAAAATTTTATGGATAGCAGAGAATGGATACAAACTTTTGATGATATTATTGAAACTTGGGGTATTAATTTAGTTAGTTTAAAATATGATATCATACAAAAACAAACTTCTGAAAAAATAGAAAAAAATGATTTTAGTTTCCAAGAATTTCTAAAAAAACAAACTAATAAAAAAGAATTAGAGAATCAAAGAGAGAAAATACTTAATAGTTTAAAACATGATAATAAAATAGATCTTGATAGAGAAAAAACTAGAGAAAATTTAGGATTTAGAGATAATAATAAATTTTACGAATTTAAAAATGTCAAAAAAGTGAAAAATATAAGTGAAAGAATTAAAAGTGCAAAAATACTTGCACAGATTAAAAATTATAAGTATTCACATATAGAAAAATTTTGTGAGAAAAAATTAGATAAAGAGGAAAGATGATCTTATCTATAAAACAAATTATATATACTGATGCTAAATTAGAAAAATTATTTGTCTTTGATAAAATAGATTTTAGGGTATTGACATATCGTAAAATTATAATATAATAATATTATAATAAATTTTATAAAAATTTGTTAGAAAAATCAATATCTTTAAAAAAGGAGGTTTTGATATGAATAATATTACTGTATATTCCACTCCAACTTGTCCTTTTTGTCATATGGTTAAAGATTATCTGAAGAAAAATAATTTTAGTTATAGAGATATTAATGTAGCAGAAGATCAAGTAGCTGCTCAAGAAATGATAAGAAAATCTGGGCAGATGGGAGTTCCTGTAATTGATATCGATGGGAATATTGTAGTAGGATTTGATAGAAATAAAATTAATAGTTTATTAGGAATATAAAAATTGTCCCTTAATAAGTTAATTCTTATTAAGGGATTTTTTATATTTATTGCTCAAATATGAAATATAAAGTATTATATAATAGAAAAATATTAAGAAATGTAGAAAGAAGGTGGCTATGTGAGTTTAGCAGATAAGATTTTTATAGATATGTGTGAAGATATATTAGAGAATGGAATAAGTTCAGAAGGTCAAGAGGTAAGACCTAGATGGGAGGATGGAACTCCTGCTCATACTATAAAAAAATTTGGAGTAGTTAATAGATATGATTTATCTAAAGAATTTCCCATTTTGACTTTAAGAAAAATTCCGTTTAAATCTGCTATTGATGAAATTCTTTGGATTTGGCAAAAAAAATCGAATAATATAAAAGATTTAAATAGTCATATATGGGATGCTTGGGCAGATGAAAATGGGTCTATAGGAAAAGCTTATGGTTATCAATTAGGAATTAAACATAAATATAAAGAAGGAGAATTTGATCAAGTTGATAGAGTACTTTACGATTTAAAACATAATCCATATAGTAGAAGAATTATAACTAATATATATAATCATCAAGATCTAAATGAAATGAACTTATATCCTTGTGCATATAGTGTTACCTTTAATGTAACAGAAAATAAATTAAATGCCATTTTAAATCAAAGATCTCAAGATATTTTAGTTGCTAATGGATGGAATGTGGTGCAATATGCAATATTAATTCATATGTTTGCACAGGTTAGTAATTTAGAAGCTGGAGAATTAGTTCATGTTATAGCAGATGCTCATATTTATGACAGACATATTCCTATTATAAAAAAATTAATAAAAAGAAAATCATATCCAGCTCCTAAATTAATAATAAATCCTGATATAAAAGATTTTTATGCTTTTAAAGTTGAAGATTTTAAATTAGAGGGATATAAATATGGAGAGCCTATAAAAAATATTCCTGTGGCAATATAGGAGGTACAAATATGAATGCCATTGTAGCAGTAGATAAAAATTGGGGAATAGGCTGTAGGGGAGACCTATTAAAAGTAATACCTGAAGATATGAAGCAATTTAGAGAAAAAACTTTAGGAAAAGTAGTGATTATGGGAAGAAATACCTTTGAATCTTTACCTAATAAAAAACCTTTAAAAGATAGAATTAATATTATACTTACTAGAGATATTAATTATAAAGTAGAAAATGCCATAATATGTAATTCTATATCAGAATTATTTTTAAAAATAAAAAAATATAATAGTGAAGATATTTTTGTAATAGGAGGAGAACAAATTTATAAACTTCTTCTTCCATATTGTAATATAGTATATGTTACAAAAATAAAAGAAGTATACGATGCTGATACATTTTTCCCTAATTTAGATAATAATAAAGATTGGGATTTAATTAAAGAAAGTGACATAAAATCTTATAAAGATACTTCTTTTCAATATACCGTTTATAAGAATAATAATATAAAAAAGATAAATTTCTAGGGTGATAATATTATGTTAAAAAAAATCCATTATAATTCTCCAGTTATTTTAACATTTACTTGTTTAGCATTTTTAGTATTTATTTTAGGAGAATTGACAAATTCTAAGTCTACTATATTTTTATTTTCAATTTACAGAACATCTATAAAAGATCCACTTTTTTATATTAGATTATTTACTCATATATTAGGGCATATTAATTGGGAACATTTTATAAATAATTTTTTATTAATTCTTCTAATAGGACCTATTTTAGAAGAAAAATATGGGTCTTATAATATACTTTTCATGATATTATTTACAGCTTTTATTACAGGAATTATTAATGTTATGTTTTTTAATACAGCATTATTAGGAGCTAGTGGAATAGTTTTTATGTTTATTCTTTTAAGTTCTTTTACTAATATTCAAAAAGGAACTATTCCGTTAACTTTAATATTAGTAATAGTTATTTTTATAGGAAGAGAAATAATGGAAGGATTATTTTCTAAGGATCAAATATCTCAATTAACTCATATTATAGGAGGATTTTGCGGGGGAGTATTTGGATATTTAAAAAGTAAGTATTTATAAATTTAAAATTTTAGTGTATCATAATAACAACTAATTAATATAAATAAGGAGATGTATTACATGGAGAAAAATTATACTGAAGAAACTACCATGGATCAAGTAATGGAAGATATTGAAAAAAACATGAAAAAACTTAGGCCAGGAGATATTGTAAAAGGAAAAGTAATAAAGGTAACAGAAGATGAAGTTTTAGTCAATATAGGTTATATGTCAGATGGAATTATAACAAAACAAGAAGTATGTGAAGATGAAAATATAGACCCAAGAGATATTTTAAAGGAAGAAGATGAAATAGATGTATGCATTATTCAACTAGATGATGGAGAAGGAAATGTTGTTTTATCTAAAAAACAGGCAGATAGAGTTGTAGTATGGGAAGAATTAAATGATTACTATACATCAGATACTCCTTTTGAAGTAAAAATTAAAGAAACAGTAAAGGGAGGAGTAGTTGCAAATATAAAAGGAGTTAGAGGATTTATACCAGCTTCTCATCTTTCTATTCATTATGTAGAAGATTTAAATGAATATGTAGGAAAAACTTTAAAAGTAAAACTTATTGAATTTGATAAAGCAACTAATAAAGTTGTATTATCTAGAAAAGTAGTAGAACAAGAAGAAAGGGAACTAAAAAAACAAGAACTTTTTAAAAGTCTTCAAAAAGGAGAAAAAAGAAAAGGTGTTATAACTAAGCTTACAAAGTTTGGTGCTTTTGTAGATTTAGGTGGGGTAGAAGGTTTAATTCATTTATCTGATCTATCTTGGAAAAGAGTATTAGATCCTGCTGAAGTGGTTAAAATAGGAGATAAAGTAGAGGTTTATGTAATAGATTTTGATGAGAAGAAAGAAAGAATTTCCTTAGGATTAAAAGATATAACAGAAGATCCTTGGAATGAAGTAAGTAATAAATATCAAGTAAATGATATTGTAGAAGGTAAAGTTGTTAGAATTGCTAATTTTGGAGCATTTGTTGAAATAGAACCCGGTGTAGAAGGATTAGTTCATATTTCACAAATTTCTGATAAACATATTGCAAAAGTGTCGGAAGTGATCTCAGTAGGAGATAAAGTTAAAGCAAAAATAATAGAATTAAATACAGAAGAAAAAAGAATCGGATTAAGTATTAGAGAAGCAAAAGAAGATTATAGAGAAGATATATCAAAATATAATAATGATGAACAAGATAATATTACAATAGGAGATATACTTAAAGATAAATTAAAAGGATTAAAATTTTAAAGGCAACCAGTGGTTGCCTTTTATAAAGTTTGTTTATAGGTTTGTTCAATTTTTTCTCTAAAAGGGGCAAAAGTTTCATCAGAAAATTGAATTCCTTCTGAAGAATTATAAAGAAGAATAGAGCCATTAGTTGAATAATAATATAAAGAAGATATATTTGTATTTGGATTATAAAAATAAATAAGGTCTCCTATCATTTTATGAGAAGCAGCTCTTTCTTTTTCAATTCTTAAGTAAGGAACAAGTTCTTCTGGTACATCGCTTTCTTCTGGAAGTATATTAGGTAAATCAGAAAGAACAGCATCGCTTTGTACTATAGATTTAATCATTTCATCTACAGAAACTACATTTTTATTAGTTTTTCCAGAAGCCTCATTAAATAAGGCAAATCCAAATAGTACTACAAATAATCCTACAAAAAGCCAAATAAAATTTTTACCGTTGTTTTCTTGCATAATTATAACCTCCATATTGATGTATTTAAAAAAACCTACTTAAGGTAGTATAACAGTTTTATATATTAAATTCAATTATATGTCTTAATTTTTCTGCTTTTATAAATATAATTTTTTGTTGAAAATAATTCCAATAATTGGTATTATAATAATGATTTTACAAAAATAAAATTAAATGGGGGATTTATAATGCAGATTAAAAAAATCATTAGTGTAATATCAATTATTTTTATTATAAGTTTTATTCCTATTTATACAAAAGCAAAAATAAATAATATTTTTATAAATAATATAAATAAAGAAATAAATAATATTTTTGAGGGAAAGGAAAATATAAATATAAAAGATTTTTTTAACAAAGAAAATATAAACAACATTTTATCAAATGATATAGAAAAAGAAAAGAACAGAGAAACAAATAATAGTTTAGAAGAAAAAGAACAAATAGAAAATGTAAGATTGATAGAATTTATTAAAGAACTTATAAAGATTTTTTATGAAGAAGAAGTTTTTGAAGATGAAGATTATATTATTTTAGGAGAAGAAAAAGGATATTTAAAAGGGATTCCTAATAGAAATAAGAATGAGATTCTCACAAAGTCTATGGCATCTAGAATAATATGCAATGTATTAGAACTTGAGCCAATATACTCTAAATATTCACTTTTTGAAGATATTAAAAATACTTATAATGAAGCATATATTAATGCAGCTTATGTAAATAATTTAATAGATAGTGAAGATGAAAATATGTTTTATCCCAATAAAAACATAACCAAAAAAGAAT
Source organism: Defluviitalea phaphyphila (assembly GCF_001466305.1). Lineage (GTDB taxonomy): Bacteria > Bacillota > Clostridia > Lachnospirales > Defluviitaleaceae > Defluviitalea_A > Defluviitalea_A phaphyphila. The sequence goes on along the minus strand of NZ_JWID01000004.1, from coordinate 151,117 downwards.
TAGAGAATATATTAGAAAAAATAAAAAGATTTAAATATAATACCGATATTTCTAACAGGACAAATGAAAAAGTAAAAAAACTTTTATCAATGACAGAATTTAAATCTCCTTTTAAAAAAATAAATTATGGTTTAGAAATAGGAATTTTAGAAAAAGGGAATAATAAAGTATTTATTAATGGATATTTAATTCCTTCTTTTATGTATAAGGATTCTACTATGATAGTTTTATCAGATCTTCAATACTATGGATTTGATATAGAATTTGATAAAGAAAGTAAAAATATATTTTTATATAGAAATGGAAATAAAAATATTATAGGTATATCAGATGATGAAATTAAAAAAAGAGAAGATGCTCTTATAAAAAAACCTATGATTTATACAAATATAGACGTCTATATAGGAGATAGAAAGATTCCCTCTTATAATGCTAATAATAAGACTATTATTTATATAAAAGATTTATTAGTATTTGGTGATATTATTTGGAATGAAAATGAAAAAGAAATCAGTATAAACTTAATAAAAGAATATAATAAAAAAGATTTAAAGATTGAAATAATAGAAAATAAAATATTAAACCATAGTGATAACACAGTTGATCTAGAGATAGTTAATGTTTGGTATGATGTGAAGAAGAAAGAATTTAATATAGAAGAAGATTCTTTTTACGGAATTCCTAAGAATGGGTATGAAATTTTTGATTTAAGGAAGTATGATTCATATGAAAAATATTTATATATAGGAACAATAATTAAAAGTATAAATTTAAAAGAAAATCCTTTATTTATAGATGAATTAAATTATTTAAAATCAGATAAAATTATTGAATATATGCTAAACATATATAAAAACCTAGAGGAAGAAATTTTATCTTTAGTAAAACCTTCTATAATTATTGGGACAATGAGAAGAAGTGTATCAGGATTTGAAAAGGGAGAAAAAGTAGAAATATTATATGCTGAAGCAGGATACTGGTATCAATGTAAAAGCATAGATGGAAAAAAAGAAGGAAGGATTCCTTGGGGTTCTGTATCAATTCCTGAAGATCCACCAACTAATAAAAATCAAATGACTAAAGAACAGTTAGAAGCATATGTTAATATAAAAGATTTTAAAAGTAATACAGATTATTTTGTATGGACTGATTTAGATAGACAAATTACTCATGTGTTTAAAAAAGAAAATAATAGCTGGAAGCTTGTAAGAAGTATGCTTTGCTCAACTGGGAAAAATATTACTCCAACTCCAAGAGGATTTTTTACAATTAAAGCAAGGGGAGCATACTTTGGAGATGGCTATATGTGTAAAAATTGGGTTCAAATATGGGGGGATTATTTATACCATTCAGTTATTATGGATGCAACAGGGACTTATATTTTAGAAAATAATGTTTTAGGTAAAAGAGCTTCTCATGGATGTATTCGTTTTTCCCTAGAAAATAGTAAATGGTTTTATGATACAATTCCTAGAGATACTACTGTATGGATTAACTAAAAATAAAAAATTTTTTATTTTTTAGAATTAAACTTGACACGAACATAAGTTTCTATTAATCTAATTAGAGAAATGAATATAGAGGAGTTTTATTTATGTCAACAAAAAAACAAGAGAAAAAATACGGAAATGAAAGCATATCTCTTTTAAAAGGAGCAGATAGAGTTAGATTAAGACCTAGTGTTATATTTGGTTCAGATGGACTTAGCGGATGTCAACATGCATTTTTTGAAATTCTTGCTAATGCAATTGATGAAGCTAGGGAAGGTTTTGGAGATAAAATAGAGGTGACTGTATATAAAGATTCTTCAATTATGGTAAAAGATTATGGAAGAGGCATTCCTTTGGATTATAATGAAAAAGAAAAAAGATATAATTGGGAATTAGTATTTTGTGAACTATATGCGGGAGGAAAGTATAATAATAATGATGGTGAAAATTATGAATTTAGTTTAGGATTAAATGGGCTTGGAAGTTGTGCTACTCAATATAGTTCGGAATATATGGATGTAATAGTTTATAGAGATGGATATAAATATGAGTTGCACTTTGAAAAGGGAAATAATATAGGAGGACTTAAAAAAGAAAAAAGTGATAGTAAATATACAGGAACAATTATAAAATGGAAACCAGATATAGAAGTTTTTACTGATATTAATATACCTATTTCTTATTTTAAAGAAACCTTAAAAAAGCAAGCAGTTGTTAATGCAGGAGTAGTATTTGAGTTAAAAGATGAAGTTTCAAATGAAAAATATGTATACTGTTATGAAAATGGTATTGTAGATTATATAAAAGAAATAAATAATGATAAGGGTTTTTCTTCTATTCAATTTTTTGAAACTGAGACTAAAGGAAGAGATAGGGAAGATAAACCAGAATATAAAGTAAAAATGCAAATAGGTTTTTGTTTTAATAACGAAATTAATCTTTTAGAATACTTTCATAATTCTAGTTTCTTAGAGTATGGAGGAGCACCAGATAAAGCAGTAAAAAGTGCCTTTGTATATGCTATAGATAAATATTTAAAAGCTGAGAATAAATATAATAAGGGAGAAAAGAAAATAACTTTTACTGATATTGAAGATAGTTTAATTTTAGTTAGTAATTCATTTTCTACTATAACCAGTTATGAAAATCAAACAAAAAAAGCTATTACTAACACATTTATTCAAGAAGCGATGACTGATTTCTTAAAAAAGAAATTAGAAATATATTTTATAGAAAATAAAGACGAGGCAGAAAAAATAGCAAACCAAATATTAATAAATAAAAGAAGTCGTGAAAAGGCAGAAAAAACAAGGATTGATATAAAAAAGAAGTTAGGCGGGGAAATAGATGTTGTAAATAGAGTTAAAAAGTTTGTAGATTGTAGAACTAAAGATATTAAAAAAAGAGAATTATATATTGTTGAAGGAGATTCTGCTTTAGGGTCTTGTAAATTAGGTCGTAACGCAGAGTTTCAAGCTATAATGCCTGTTAGGGGGAAAATACTTAATTGTTTAAAAGCAGATGATCACAAAATATTTAAAAATGAAATAATTGTAGATCTTCTTAAAGTTTTAGGATGTGGAGTAGAGATTAATAATAGACATAGTAAAGACCTTCATACTTTTGATATAAATAAGCTTAAATGGGATAAAATTATTATTTGTACAGATGCAGATGTGGATGGATATCAAATAAGAACTTTAATTTTAACTATGCTTTATAGACTTGTTCCTACTTTAATAAAAGAAGGAAAAGTGTATATTGCAGAAACTCCCTTATTTGAAATTAGGAGTAGTAGAAAGACTTATTTTGCTTATAATGAAAGTGAAAAAAAGAGAATTTTATCTCAAATAAAAGGTAAATATACAATACAGCGTTCAAAAGGATTAGGAGAAAATGACCCGGATATGATGTGGGAGACCACAATGAATCCAGAAACAAGAAGACTTATAAAAGTTATTCCAGACGATATAGAAAAAACAAAAGAAATTTTTGAAATTCTTTTAGGAGATAAACTAAATGAAAGAAAAGAATACATTTCACAATATGGACACAACTATTTAGATGAAATGGATGTAATATAAAATAAGTAAGGAGAACATCTATGGAAACACTTACAACTATGCAAAAAATTACTGATACTATAAAAGAAAATTATATGCCCTATGCTATGAGTGTAATTGTATCTAGGGCAATTCCAGAAATAGATGGGTTTAAACCATCCCATAGAAAATTATTATATACTATGTATAAGATGGGATTATTACAAGGAAATAGAACAAAATCAGCTAATATTGTAGGGCAAACTATGCGTCTTAATCCCCATGGGGATCAAGCAATATATGAAACAATGGTTCGTCTTACAACAGGAGCAGAATCTTTATTAGTACCTTTTATTGATTCAAAAGGGAATTTTGGTAAACAATATTCAAGGGATATGGCTTATGCAGCTCCTAGATATACAGAAGCTAAATTAGAACCTATTTGCAAGGAATTATTTTCTGATATTGATAAAAACACAGTTGATTTTGTGGATAATTATGATGGAACTATGAAAGAACCTACCCTTTTACCTACTACATTTCCTAATATTTTGGTTAACCCTAATCAAGGAATAGCAGTAGGAATGGCTAATAATTTATGTTCTTTTAATTTAAAAGAAGTATGTAAAGCTACCATAGCTTACCTAAAAAATGAAAATGTAGATTTATCCAAATATATAAAAGCTCCTGATTTTCCAACAGGAGGACAGATAATTTATAATAAAGAAATAATGAATAAAATATTAGAAACAGGTAGAGGTAGTTTTAAGGTTAGGGCGGTATATAATTATGATTCTAAAAATAATGCTATTGAAATTATAGAGATTCCCTATACAACTACGGTAGAAGCTATTATTGATAAAATAGTATCTTTAATTAAATTAGGAAAGATAAAAGAAATATCTGATATTCGAGATGAAACAGATCTTAATGGATTAAAATTAACATTAGATTTAAAAAGAGGAACAAATCCAGAAGATTTAATGAAAAAATTATATAAACTTACTCCTTTAGAAGATAGTTTTAATTGCAATTTTAATATACTTATTGAAGGACGCCCAAAAGTTATGGGCGTAAAAGAAATACTTTATGAATGGACGAAATTTAGAATATCTTGTATTCGTAGAAAATTTCAATACGAAATAAATAAAAAGTCAGAAAAAATGCATCTCTTGTTGGGACTTGAAAAAATATTATTAGATATAGATAAAGCAATAAAAATAATAAGAGATACAGAAAAAGAAAAAGATGTTGTACCTAATTTAATAAAAGGTTTTAAAGTAGATGAAACTCAAGCAGAATTTATTGCAGAAATAAAACTGAGAAATCTTAATAAAGAATATATTCTAAAAAGAACTTCAGAAATAAATAAGCTTAAAGAAGAAATAAAAATACTTTCTGATATAATAGAAGATGATGATAAAATCAAAGATGTAATAAAAAAAGAACTTCAAGAAGTATCAAAAAAATATGGTAAGCCAAGAAAAAGCCAAATTATTCAAGAAGAAAAAATTGAAACCATTTCAGAAGAAGATTTAATAGAAGATTATAATATAAAAATATTTTTAACAGAGCACCAATATATCAAAAAAATTTCTCTAGTTTCTTTACGAGCTAATTCAAAGCATAAATTAAAAGATGGAGACAAAATTTTACAAGAAATAGAAACAACTAATAAAGAAGAAATTTTGTTATTTTCTAATAAACAAAATGTATATAAAATAAAAGCATATGAATTAGAAGATACTAAAGCTAGTAATTTAGGAGATTATATTCCAAATATATTAGAATTAGAAGAAGACGAAGAAATAATTTATATTATTAACGATAATAATTATGAAGGTAACTTATTAATATTTTATGAAAATGGGAAAGGGGTTAAAATTCCTCTTAAGTTTTATAAAACTAAGCAGAGCAGAAAAAAATTAATAAATGGATTTTATAGTCGTTCAAAATGTGTTAGAATTATTTATGTTAAAGAAGATATAGACCTTATATTAAAAAGAAGTGATAATAGATATATACTTATTAATACAAATCTTATTGATACTGTAAGTAAAAGGACTGCTGCAGGGAAGCAAGTAATAAAAAATTCTAAAAGAAGTTATTTAAAAGCAGTATATTGTTTAGATGAATTTAAAGAAGATAATTTAGAAAATTTAAGAGTAAATACTTTACCCGCATTAGGGAAAGTAATTGATATACAAATGAAATTAAATTTTGAGGGGTATGAAGATAATGAAAAGTGATATAAAAGAGATATTATTTACAGAAGAAGAATTATTAAAAAAAGTAGAAGAACTAGGGAAGAAAATCACCAAGGATTACGAAGGTGAAGAACTTACTGTTATAGGAATATTAAAAGGTTCTAATATTTTTATGGGAGATTTAATTAGAAAAATAGATATTCCTGTTTATATCGATTTTATGGTTGTATCAAGCTATGGACAATCTACAGAAAGTAGTGGAGTAGTAAAAGTTTTAAAAGATTTAGAACATAGTATAGAAGGAAAAAATGTTTTAATAGTAGAGGATATTATAGATACAGGACTTACTTTAGATTATTTAAAATCAAATTTACTTAGAAGAAAGCCTAAATCTCTTAAAATATGTACTCTTTTAGATAAACCAGCAAGAAGAAAAATTGATTTAAAAATAGATTATAAAGGGTTTGAAATCCCTGATGAATTTATTGTAGGGTATGGTATAGATTATGCAGAAAAATATAGAAATCTTCCTTACGTTGCAGTATTAAAAGAAGAAGCATATAAATAAAATGCAGAAGAATTTTCTTCTGCATTTTTTATATTCCCCAGAAGTCAATTATTTTATCAACTATATATTTTTCTTCCTGATATGAAGTATCTATGATCATTGAAGGAATAGACGAAATTTTACATAAATTTATAAATTTTTCTTGTTGTATCATAAAATTTTTAATTATTTCTTTTTCTGTATCACCGTATCTTTTTAGATATTCTAACCAACAGCTTTCTTTTCTACGAAATAATCTTTTATAAAGCATATCTTCATTTACAGTAAAAAGACATATTTTACAACCTAATAAAGATAACTTAGTATCAATTGGTTTTACCATATCCCAAGTAATATGAGGATAATGGCATACATGGGTTAAATGAAATCTTTCAAAAATATAAGATATTTTAGATTCTTCATAACTTTTACCATTCCAATCTCTTTCATTAAGCCTTTTATCAAGTCTTTTTAAAGTATTAATGATATCCCATAGTAAATTTAGATTATCTTCTATTTTTAAAATATTTTCTCTATCTTTTTTTTCAAGAATTCTTTGAGTTTGGTGTTCGGTATAAACTATAGTAGAAAGAGCTTTTCTATTAATATAAGTATTATTTTTTAGTAAGCATTTTAAAATAGTAGTTTTCCCAGAACCAGAAATGCCTTCAAAAACAAGTCCATTCATATTATTATTTATCATTTCACTCACCATTTCATATTTAATATTAATGTTTTTATTATGGACTAAAGTAAAAGCTTTTGTCAAATAAGTGAAAAGTTTGACAAAAAATTAACTATATCATATACTAAGGTTGAAATATAATAAGGGGAGTGAATAATATTGATAGTCGAAGTATGTATAGGAAGTGCTTGTCATTTAAAGGGAGCTTATGAAGTAGTCAGTATATTAGAACAATTAATTAAAAAAAATAATTTACAAGATAAAATAATAGTAAAGGGCTCTTTTTGTTTGGGAAATTGTACAAAAGCAGTATCCGTTAGAATTAATAATAAAATTTATTCAGTTCAACCAGAAACAGTGCAAGATTTTTTTGAGAAAGAACTTCGAAGGAAGGTTGAAGTATGCAAATTATGAATTTTTCTGCCGCTAATTGCAAGAATTGTTATAAATGTGTAAGATTTTGTCCAGTAAAGGCTATAAAAATTGATAATTACCAAGCCAAGATTATAGAAGATAGGTGTATTGCTTGTGGACACTGTTTTATGGTTTGTCCTCAAAATGCAAGAAATATAAAAAGTGACCTTGATAAAATAAAACTTGCAATTGAAGGAGAAAAAAAAGTAATTGCATCCATAGCTCCTTCTTTTGCAAGTTTTTTTGAAGAACCTAAAAAATTAATTACAGCATTAAAAAAATTAGGATTTGAATATGTAGAAGAAACTGCTATAGCAGCAGAAGAAATAACAAATAGATATATAAAATATATAGAATATAATAAACCAGAAAATATAATTACAAGTTGTTGTCCATCGGTTAATTTTTTAGTACAAAGATATTATCCAAAGATTATTCCATATATGTTGCCTATAATATCACCTATGCTTGCTCATGGACAAATATTAAAAAAAAGATACGAAAATAGTTATGTAGTATTTATAGGGCCGTGTATTTCAAAAAAATGTGAGGCAGCAGGAAATATTTCTAATAAATGCATTGATGCAGTATTAACTTTTGAAGAATTAGTACAATGGCTAGAGGATAGAGAAATTAATATAAATGAGTTAGAAGAAACTCCTTTAGAAAATATAGCTGGTAAAAAGGGAAGTATATACCCTATTGCAGGGGGAATTTTGACTGGAATGAAAGAAGTTGTAGATAAATACGGATATGACATTATAAAAGTAGATGGAACTAAACAATGTAAAGAGTTATTTGAAAGTATAAAACAAGGCGATTTAAAAAATGTATGTGTAGAAGCTAGTGTTTGTGAAGGAGGTTGTGTAGGAGGTCCAGGAGTTCCTAAAAAATCAAAAAGTATATATGTTAGAAAAATGAATTTAAAAAAATATTTATTAAACAAACCTAAAACTACGGAAAAAAGCACTATTTTAGATTGGGAAGGAATTGAGTTTAGTAGAACATTTGTAGATAAAAGTATAAAAAGAAATTTACCTAGCGAAGAAGATTTAAAAAAAATTCTTAGAAAAATGGGGAAATATGAAAAAAGTGATGAGTTAAATTGCGGAGCTTGCGGTTATGATACCTGTAGAGAAAAAGCTAAAGCCGTATATGAAGGAATGTCCCAATTAGAAATGTGTATGCCTTATATGAGGAGTAAAGCTGAAAAGATTAGCAATATTATATTTGAAAAATCTCCCAATGCAGTATTTATTTTAGATGAAGATTTGATGGTAAAAGAATTTAATCCTGCTGCAGAAGAAATGTTTCATATAACTCAGAAACAAATAAAGTCAAAACCAATTTCTACAATAATAGATGATACGGATTTTAGAACAGTTATAGAGACAAAAAAGAGCATTTTTGATAAAAAAGTATATTATACAAACTATGGAGTAATTGTTTTAAAAAATATACTTTTCCTTGAAAAACAAAATATGATTTTAGTTATACTTCTTAATTTGACCTCAGAAGAAAAAAGAAAAAGAGAATTAGCAGAAGTTAAGCAAAGTACTTTAGATATTGCTCAAAAGGTTATAGAAAAACAAATGAGGGTAGCTCAAGAAATTGCTAGTTTATTAGGAGAAACAACAGCAGAAACAAAGGTGACCCTAACAAAACTAAAACAAATAGTACTAGGAGAAGATGGTGAAAGAAAATGAGCTATTATATTGATGTGGCATATAATAGTATTTATAAAGAAGGAGAAGAATTATGTGGAGACCATGTAGAAATAACACGAATAGAAGATGGAATAATTATTGTTATGGCAGATGGCCTTGGAAGTGGAGTTAAAGCTAATATATTAGCTACATTAACATCTAAAATAGCAGTTACTATGTTAAAAGAAGGTGCTAGTTTAGATGAAACAGTAGATACTATTATTCATACTTTACCAGAATGTCAAATAAGAAAATTAGCCTATTCCACTTTTACTATTATTAAAGTTTATAATGATGGAAAGATATATATAGCAGAATATGATAATCCACCATTTTTTTTATTCCATTCTGGAGTAGATAGAGTAGTAAAAAAACAAAAAAATATAATAAATAAAAAAACAATATTAGAAAGCAGATTTACGATAGATGATAAAGATTTACTAGTAGTAGTTAGTGATGGAGCAATTCATGCAGGTGTTGGTAAATTACTTAATTTAGGATGGCGCTGGGAAAATATAAATGACTATTTAAGAGATCTTTCTATTGTTGAAAAAAATTCAAAAGATATAACAGGAAATTTACTTGGAGTATGTGAAAATTTATATGATGGAAAACCAGGAGACGATACTACTGTTATAACTATAAAGCTCAGGAAACCAGAAGTAGTAAATTTGTTTACTGGTCCTCCTAAAAAACGAGAAGACGATTCTAAAGTGATAAAAGAGTTAATGAATAAAAAAGGTAAAATTGTAATTTGTGGTGGAACAACAGCTAATATTGCATCTAGAGAATTAAATAGAGAGATTATAGTAGATACTAACAGTTATACTAAAAATCTCCCACCCATAGCTAAAATAGAAGGAATTGATTTAGTAACTGAAGGAGTATTAACTCTTAATCAATGTGTAGAAATTATAAAAAAATATATTAATACTTCTTGTTATAGTGAATTAAATAAGATAGAAGGAGATGATGGGGCTACAAAACTTGCAAGACTTTTAATTAATGATTGTACTCATTTAAATCTTTGGGTGGGTAAAGCCATTAATCCTGCTCATCAAAATCCAGATTTTCCTATGGATTTTAATATAAAAATAAAAATAGTAAATGAATTAGTTGAATGCATGAAAAAATTAGGAAAAGAAGTTACAATTAAGTATGTTTAAATATAAAATCCCTTAGTTTAACTTAAAACTAAGGGATTTATGCTCTTTCTTCTTTTCTAAATTGTTTTTTGGTAAATTTTTTAATAAATAAATAAAATTTAGGTAATGTTTCAGTATAGATTGCTACATAAAGAATAAAGCTCATAATAAGTCCATACATAACATCGAGAATAGAATGTTGTTTAATCATTACTGTAGACATAATAATTAATATATTAGAAATAAAAGATGCTATTTGCAATTTTTTCATTTTACTTAGTGTTTTATTTTTCCTAAGAGCTATAAATACAGCCATGGAATCTATTACATGCATACTAGGAGCAGAGTTAGTAGGGTTGTCTATTGTATAAATATGGTTAATTAACTTATAAAAAATATTTGTATCATTTATAACTGGCCTTAAATTTTGCCCATTAGGGAAAATAAGAAATATTATATAGCAAATAGTCATTCCACCGAACATAAACATGGCAAGTCGATAAAAATCTTTTTTACAATTAAATCCTAAAAAAACTAAGGAAGCGGTAATATAAAAGTACCAAAATATATAAGGTATAATCATTATAGGAACAAAAGGGATGTAATCATCAATTGGATGATACATATAATATTTTGGAACAGTAATTTTGTTTAAAATTTGATATCCAAGTCCAATAACAAGATAATAAAGTAAAATAAAAAAATGACGATTTTTACTTAAAAAATTTTTTATATATGTCATACAATCCCTCTCTACTTGTATTAGTACACTTGTAATAGTATAGCCTATTTATGGGAAAAAATCAATATAATTATTAAAAATATCAAAAAAAATATAAAAATATTTTCTTTTATTTTTATTTTTTAGTTATATTTATATTTACGATAAAAAAATAGTAAGCTATAATTTAATTTAAAAAAGTTGTTACACTTACAAAGGAGGATAGATATGGATATTACTATAAGAAAAGCTGAAGATAGAGATATAGAAGCTATGATGGATATTTATAATTATTATGTTTTGAATACTTGTGTTACCTTTGATTTAGAAAAAAAAGACATACAAAATAGAAAAAAATGGTTTGAAACCCATAATGAAAATTATCCTATAATAATAGCAGAATATAAAAATAAAGTTGTCGGATATGCTTGTTTATCTAGTTTTAGACCTTTATACAATAATACAGTAGAAAATTCTATTTATATACATAGAGATTATAAAAATATAGGAGTAGGAAGTTTGTTGATGAAAGAGCTTATTAAAATAGCTTCTAAGCTAAATTACCATGTTATAGTAGCTGTGATTGAACAAGATAATGAAGAAAGTATAAAATTTCATGAAAAATTTGGATTTAAATATATGGGAAGCTTAAAAGAAGTTGGATATAAATTCAATCAATGGAGAAATGTAGTTTTTTATCAATTAACTTTATAGAAATAAAGACTTTATTAATATTTATATATTGGAGGGAAATGCAATTTTAAATACGATTTTATTTGATTTAGATGGAACACTTTTACCTTTAAATATGGATATTTTTATAAAAATTTTTTTAGAACAAATTAGCAAAACGTTTTCTTATTTTATGAATCCTAAAGAATTTATAGATAATATTTATAAAGCGCTTAATGATATGGTAGAAAATACTGAATACAGAATTAATGAAGAAATTTTTATGGAATCATGTAAAAAATATATTAATGAAAAAGATATTAAAGAATTAAAAAAAGATTAGATATATTTTACGATAAAGAATTTTTAAAAACAAGAGAAGCAGTTATAGATATCCCAATAATCAAAGAAACTATAAAAATTTTAAAACAAAAAAAATATAATATGGTAGTAGCAACTAATCCAATTTTCCCTAAAAAAGCTATATTGCATAGAATAAAATGGGCTGGATTTGATCCAGAGGATTTTATGCATATAACTTCCTATGAAGAAAGTCATTATTGTAAACCTAAAATTCAATTTTATGAAGAAATATTAAAAAAAATTAATAAAATTCCAGAAGAATGTATGATGGTAGGAAATAACGTAGAAGAAGATTTAATAGCCGGAGAATTGGGAATTAAAACATATTTAATAGAAGATTTTATTATTAATTCCTCCAATACTAATTTTATTAGTACTTATAAAGGTAATTATAATGATTTTTACAAATTTGTAAATAACTTACCGGATTTAAATGATTAAAATAAAAAAAATAGGGAAAAATATTAGTGTAAAGTATCATTGTTATGAAAAGTAAAATTATTTTTCATAACTAATTGACATTAGGTCAAATATATGATACTTTTAAATAGGCAGTATGCCAAATAAATTTTTGTTTTGGAGGATTTTTAAATGAAAAAAGGTACAGTAAAATGGTTTAATGCAGAGAAAGGATTTGGCTTTATTTCTGTAGAGGGAGAAGATGATGTATTTGTACATTTCTCTGCTATCCAAGGAGAAGGTTTTAAAACTTTGGAAGAAGGTCAAGCGGTAGAATTCGAAGTTGTAGAAGGAGCCAGAGGACCTCAAGCAGCGAATGTATCTAAATTATAATAAGGATAATTATTATATATTTAAATATATATCGCTACACAAAAATGCCACCCAAATGGGTGGTATTTTTGTATAGAAAAACATGCACAAACTTTAGAAGATAGATAAATTATATCATAATAAAATTGTATATACATAAAATAGTTATATTATTTTAATTTTTATGATATAATTTATACAACTTTTTAATACTTGAGGAGGAAATATAATGAAACAAATAAAATATAAAAGTACCCGTGGAGGACAAAAAAATATCTCCCCTTCCCAAGCCATTATTCAAGGGATTGCTAGTGACGGGGGATTATTTGTCCCAGAAGAGATGCCAAAATTAGAATATTCTTTAGAAAAATTAAAAGATATGAATTATCAAAAATTAGCATATACTATTATGCAACATTTCTTGACAGATTTTACAGAAGATGAATTAAGAGAATGTGTTAATAAAGCCTATGATACAAAATTTGATACTCCTAAAATTGCTCCTGTAGTGAAAAAAGATGGAGTATATTTTTTAGAATTATTTCATGGTCCTACTTTAGCTTTTAAAGATATGGCTTTATCCATACTTCCTTATCTTTTAAAAACAGCTGCTAAAAAACTTAATATAGAGAAAGAAATAGTGATATTAACAGCTACATCAGGAGACACAGGAAAAGCAGCTTTAGAAGGATTTGCTAATGTAGAAGGGACAAAAATAATAGTATTTTTCCCTCAAGATGGAGTTAGTGAAATTCAAAAACGTCAAATGACAACTCAAACAGGTAATAATACTTATGTAATAGGAATTGAAGGTAATTTTGATGATGCTCAAAATGGAGTAAAAGAAATATTTGGAGATAAAGAATTTAATAAAAAATTAAATGAAAATAACTATATGTTATCATCTGCTAATTCAATAAATATAGGAAGATTAGTTCCCCAAGTAGTATATTATTTTTATGCTTATTTTCAAATGGTTAAAGAAAAGGAAATATCCCTTGGAGATATTTTTAATGTGGTAGTACCAACAGGAAATTTTGGAAATATACTAGCAGCTTATTATGCTAAGCAGATGGGACTTCCTGTGGGGAAATTAATATGTGCATCTAATGATAATAAAGTATTATATGATTTCTTTAATACAGGGAAATATGATAAAGACAGAGAATTTATTCTTACTATCTCACCTTCTATGGATATACTTATTTCTAGTAATTTAGAAAGGTTAATATTTAAAATAGCAGGAGAAGATACAAATAAGACAAAAGAATTAATGGAAACATTAAAAGTCAAAGGAAATTATGAGATTACGAATGAGATGAAAGAAAGATTAGGAGATTTTTATGGAGGATTTGCAACTCAAGAAGAAACTCTTAAACGTATAAAAGAATTATTTGAAAAAACAGGATATCTAATAGATACTCATACAGCAGTAGCATATGCTGTATATAAAGATTATGTAAGCAAAACAAAAGATATGACTAAAACAGTTATAGCTTCTACTGCAAGTCCATATAAGTTTACTACCAGTGTTATGGGAGCTATAGATAAAAAGTATAAAGATTATTCAGATTTTGAACTAATAGAAAAAATGAATGAATTAACTAAAAAAGATATCCCAAAAGGAATAAAAGATATTGATAAAAGACCAATTCTTCATAATAAGGTTTGTAAAAAGAATGATATGAAAAAAGTAGTAGAAGAAATATTATAAAATATGGCTCTTTGTTAATATTTGGAGTAGAATCTTAAAAATTCTGCTCCACTATTGACTTTGAGTCTACTTTAATGTAAAAATAAGTTTTTGTAGCATATATAAACTTTTATAAAAATTTTTTAAATTATAGTCATATACCTAATATTTATTAATAAGACTTAAAATTATAATTTATTTTTTTATGCGTTTGACATTAATAAATTTATATATCGAAATTTCTTATAGTTTTATTAAATAAAACTGTTAGCAAAAGTGTAAAAAAACAATATTGCATTTGAACAAAAAATATGTTAATAATAAATTGATTATTTTATCCGAAGAAAGGTAGTGGTGTTAGGGTTGGGAAAAAAACTGGCTTTATATGGATTTAACAATCTTACAAAATCTCTTAGTTTTAATATTTATGATGTATGTTATGCAGAAAGTCAAAGAGAACAAAAAGAATATATAGAGTATATAGATGAACAATATAATTCAGAAAGGCTTACTGAAATTTTATGTGAAGTAACTGACATAATAGGAGCACATATTCTTAATATTTCAAAGCAGGATTATGACCCGCAAGGAGCATCTGTAAATGTTTTAATAGCAGAAGAGCCACTAATGCCAGATCAAGTAGATGACAGCTGTAACCAAGGAATTTTAGAAGATATATATAGCATAAGCCGGGATACTATTCATGCTCATTTAGATAAAAGCCATGTTACAGTTCATACTTTTCCGGAGTACCATCCCGATAATGCTATTTCTACCTTTCGTGTAGATATTGATGTATCTACTTGTGGGAAAATTTCGCCTTTAAATGCATTAAATTTTCTAATAAATAGTTTTGATTCAGATATTATTACTATTGACTACAAAGTTCGAGGATTTACAAGGGATATTCATAGAAATAAATATTTTATAGATCATAATATAAAGTCAATTCAAGACTATATAGATGAAAAAATATTAGAAAAATATGATTCGGTTGATGTAAATGTATATCAAACTAATACTTTTCATACAAAAATGCTTATAAAAGAAATAGACTTGCAGAATTATCTTTTTAATAAAGACATACATGAAATTTCTCCTAGAAAAAGATTAGAGATAATGGAACAACTTCGAAAGGAAATGATAGATATTTTTAGTGGTATGAACATATATGGAGGTAATTAAAATTGGAACAAAAAAAGGCCCCCATATATGAAGCTTTGCTAAAACATAAACTTGAAAGAATAGTGCATTTTGATGTTCCAGGGCATAAAGGAGGAAGAGGGAATAAAGAACTTACGGAGTTTCTAGGAGAAAACTGTCTTAAGGTTGATGTAAATTCTATGAAGCCCCTTGATAATTTAAACCATCCAGTATCAGTTATAAAATATGCTCAAGAATTAGCTGCAGAAGCGTTTGGTGCTAACAGTTGCTTTTTTATTGTCAATGGTACAACAGCGGCTGTTCAAGCTATGGTAATGTCTGTTTGTAAAGCTGGAGAAAAAATTATTATGCCTCGTAATGTACATAAAAGTGCTATAAATGCTCTTGTATTATCTGGAGCAATTCCTGTGTATGTTAATCCCGGTATTAATAAAAGACTTGGGATAGCTTTAGGTATGTCTATTATAGATATAGAAAAAACAATCAAAAAAAATCCAGATGCTAAAGCTATTTTAGTAAATAATCCTACTTATTATGGAATATGTTCTAATTTAAGAAAAATAGTAGAAATAGCTCATAAATATAACATGATGGTGCTTGTAGATGAAGCTCATGGAACACATTTTTATTTTGAAGAAAATTTGCCTGTTTCGGCTATGGAAGCAGGAGCGGATATGGCAGCTGTGAGCATGCATAAAACAGGAGGTTCATTAACTCAGAGTTCTATACTTTTATGCGGCGAAAATGTTAATAGTGACTATATTAGACAAGTAATAAATCTTACTCAAACAACAAGTGCTTCTTATTTGCTGTTATCTTCTCTTGATTTAGCCAGAAAAAATTTAGTTTTAAATGGCAAAGAAATTATTAGAAAAATTATAGAACTTTCTCAATATGCAAGAGATGAAATAAATAAACTTGGCGGTTATTATGCTTTTTCTAAAGAACTAATTGATAGAGATGCAATATATGATTTTGATATTACAAAACTTTCTGTAAATACTAGAGATATTGGCCTTTCTGGAGTAGAAGTATATGATATTCTTAGAGATGAATATGGCATACAAATAGAATTTGGAGATTTAAGTAATATTCTTGCAGTAATATCATCTGGAGACAGAGATATGGAGATAGAAAGATTAGTTTCAGCTCTTTATGAAATTAAGAGGATTTATTCTAAAGATTCTACATCTATATATGACCATAATTATATAAATCCTGAAGTAGTATATACGCCTCAAAAAGCGTTTTATAGTAATAAAAAGTCTGTGCCTATTAAAAATAGTAAGGGTAAAATAAGTGGTGAATTTATAATGGCTTATCCTCCTGGTATTCCTATATTAGCTCCTGGAGAAAGAATAACAGAAGAGATAATAGATTATATAATTTATAATAAAGAAAAAGGAAGCTTACTTATGGGGACAGAAGATATGAACATTGAGAATATAAAAGTTATGGAGGAATAATATGGAACTTTGGTTTACAGAAAAACATATAGAAAATGCAAGATTTTCAATTAAAATAAAAAAACAATTATTCAGTGAACAAAGTCAGTTCCAAAGAATAGATATATTAGAATCCTATAATTTTGGGAAAATATTAGTTTTAGATGGATATTTAATGATTACAGAAAAAGATGAATTTATTTATCATGAAATGATAACTCATGTACCTATGGCAGTAAATCCTGAAATAAAAGATGTTCTTGTAATAGGAGCTGGTGATGGGGGGACAATACGGGAACTTACACGATATAAAACAATACAAAAAATTGACATGGTTGAAATAGATGAAATGGTAGTAAAAACATGTAAAAAATACATCCCCCAAACAGCTTCTAAATTAGATGACAGTAGAGTTAATATATATTTTGAAGATGGATTAAAATATGTACGTAGTAAAAAAGAAGAATATGATTTAATTATTGTTGATTCAACTGACCCTTTTGGACCAGGAGAAGGATTATTTACAAAAGAATTTTATGGGAATTGCTATAAAGCATTAAAAGAAAATGGAATTTTAATCAATCAGCATGAAAGTCCTTATTATCCAAAAGATGCACTAGCAATGCAGAAAGCTCATAAAAAAATAAAATCTGTTTTTCCACTGGCTTATGTTTATCAAGCTCACATACCCACATATCCTTCAGGACATTGGTTGTTTGGGTTTGCTTCTAAAGGATTTAATCCTGTTGATGATTTAAAAGCACAAAAGTGGAATTCTCTAGGATTAAAAACTAGATATTATAATACAGAATTACATAAGGGATGTTTTGCACTTCCTAACTATGTAAAGGAGCTTTTGAAAAATGCATAAAAATATTCATACTATATTAGGGTGTGATAAGAATTATAATGATAGTAAAATAGTGGTATTTGGAGCTCCTTTCGATGGAACTACTTCATATCGACCGGGGGCCAGATTTGCTAGTTCAGCTATTAGGAATGAAAGTTATTCTATAGAAACTTATAGTCCATATCAAGATAAAGATTTAGAAGATATATATGTGTTTGATGGAGGAGACTTAGAACTTCCCTTTGGCAATGTACAAAAAGTATTAGAGAAAATAGAAAAATATGTTTTTAAAATAATAAAAGATGATAAAATTCCATTAATGATTGGAGGAGAGCATTTAGTAACTTTAGGAGCAGTTCAAGGAATAGTAAAAAAATATAAAAATCTTCATATAATCCATTTTGATGCTCATGCTGATTTAAGAGATGAATATTTAGGAGAAAAATTATCCCATGCTACGGTTATAAGACGCTGCTGGGATTTAGTAGGCGATGATAAAATATTTCAGTTTGGTATTAGAAGCGGTTGTAGAGAAGAAATCTATTGGGGAAAAATGCATGTTAAAACATGTTTTTTTAATTTTGATAATTTAAATTTAATAGTTGAAAGATTGAAAGATAAGCCTGTTTATTTAACAGTAGATTTAGATGTACTAGATACTTCTGTATTTCCAGGGACGGGAACTCCGGAAGCAGGAGGAGTAACTTTTAATGAATTATTACATGCTCTAAAAAAAGTATCAAAGTTAAATATTGTAGGCTTGGATATAACAGAATTATCTCCGCCTTTAGATATAACAGGAGCTTCAACTGCCCTGGCTTGTAAACTTCTTAGAGAGCTACTTTTATTAATTTATAAATAGGAGGAATGTAAATGGGAAAAGCATTGATAATTGGAGCAGGTGGAGTAGGCAGTGTAGTTGCCCATAAATGTGTTCAAGCTCCTGAAGTTTTTGAAGAAATTTGTATAGCTAGTAGAACAAAATCAAAATGTGATGAATTAAAGCAAAAATTAGATGGAGGAAAAACAAAAATTCAAACTGCTCAAGTTGACGCAAATAATACAGAAGAAATTATTAATTTAATTAATAAATTTAAACCTGATATTGTAATAAACGTAGCATTACCATATCATGATCTTCCAATTATGGATGCATGTCTTGCTACAAAGACCGATTATGTTGATACAGCTAACTATGAGCCTCCAGATATACCTAAATTCGAATACAAATGGCAGTGGGCATATAAAGATAAGTTTAAGGATGCAGGGATAACAGCTCTTTTAGGAAGTGGATTTGACCCAGGAGTAACGGGAGTATTTACAGCTTATGCTAAAAAACATCATTTTGATGAAATACATTATGTTGATATATTAGATGCTAATGCAGGAGACCATGGTTATCCTTTTGCTACAAATTTTAACCCAGAAATTAACATTCGTGAAATAACAGCAAAAGGAAGTTATTGGGAAAATGGAAAATGGATTGAAACAGAACCCTTAGAAATAAAAAGAAAATATAATTTTCCTGAAATTGGAGAAATGGATATATACCTTTTACATCACGAAGAAATAGAATCCTTAGCAAAAAATATAAAAGGGGTAAAAAGAATAAGATTTTGGATGACTTTTTCAGAAAAATATTTAACTCATCTTCAAGTTTTACAAAATGTAGGAATGACTTCTATAGAGCCTATTGAATTTCAAGGAATGAAAATTCAGCCTTTACAATTTTTAAAGGCAGTACTTCCTGATCCAGCAACTTTAGGTCCAAGGACAAAAGGGAAAACTAATATTGGATGTATTTTCCAAGGCATAAAAGATGGTAAAAAGAAGACTTATTATCTCTATAATGTTTGTGATCATCAAGAATGCTATAAAGAAGTAGGTTCACAGGCAGTTTCTTATACAGCAGGGGTACCAGCAATGATTGGAGCATTAATGGTGATGACTGGTAAGTGGAAAAAACCTGGAGTATTTAATGTAGAAGAATTTGATCCCGATCCTTATATGGATGCATTAAATAAGTATGGATTACCATGGAAAGAAAGTTTTTCCCCAGAGCTTATAGATTAGGAGGAGAAAATGAATAAGATAGATATAAATTTTAGTAAAGTACCATCTCCAGCGTATGTAGTTGATGAAAGACTTATAATAAAAAATTTGGAAATTTTAAAAAACGTAATGGATAGAACAAGATGCCGTATTCTTCTTGCACAAAAAGCTTTTTCTATGTTTTCTTTATATCCTTTAATAGGACAGTACTTAAGCGGTACTGCTGCAAGTTCACTATTTGAAGCAAGGCTTGGGTATGAAGAGATGAAAGGAAAAGAAGTTCATATATACTCTCCAGCATACAGGGAAGAAGAATTTGATGAAATTATGAACTTTTGTGATCACATAATATTTAATTCATTTTCTCAATGGAATAAATATAAGGATAAAATTAAAAATTCAGAGAAAAAAATTGAGTGTGGATTACGCATTAATCCAGAATATTCTGAGATAAAAACAGAAATTTATAATCCTTGTGCTAAAGGTTCAAGGCTTGGAATAACATTAAAGAACTTTAAAGAAGATGAACTTGATGGAATTGATGGCCTCCATTTTCATACTATGTGTGAGCAAAATTCAGATGTATTAGAACGTACTATAAAAATCGTAGATGAGAAATTTGGGAAATATTTAAAGAAAATGAAGTGGATTAACTTAGGGGGAGGTCATCATATTACAAGACCTGATTATGATATTGAAACATTAATTAAAGTCATAATATCTCTAAAAGAAAAGTATGATTTAGAAGTTTATTTAGAACCTGGAGAAGCTATAGCTTTAAATGCAGGATATCTTGTAACTAGAGTACTTGATATAATTAATAACGAGATAGATATTGCTATTTTAGATACTTCTGCAGCTTGCCATATGCCTGATGTTATAGAAATGCCATACAGACCTAATATAATAGGAGCTGGTAAACCAGGAGAATATCCTTATACTTATAGACTTGGAGGAGTTACCTGCCTTGCAGGGGATATAATAGGGGATTATTCTTTTAAGAAACCTTTAAAAATAGGTGATATATTAGTTTTTACTGATATGGCTATATATACAATGGTAAAAAATAACACATTCAATGGAATTAATTTACCATCTATAGTTAATTATAATGATAAAGATGGAATAAAAATAATTAGACAATTTGGATATGAGGATTTTAAAAGTCGTTTATCGTAATATATTTAATCATAACCACCCGTTTTACGGGTGGTTATAATTTTTAACAATAATTAATCTTCTATAATTTCCTTAAGAGAATTTATAAGTCTTTGATTTTGTTCTGGTAGTAAAAAGCAAAATCTCATATATCTAGAATCTAAGAAAGGAAAGCTACTGGCATCTCTTATAAGCATTTTTTGTTTAATTAATTTTTCAAATATATCTGATGAAGTAATATCATTTCTAAGTAGTTTAAATAAAATGAAATTTGCAGTAGGTTTATATACTTTAATATTTTTTAAATTTTTAAGAGAATTATATATTTTATCTCTTTCAGAATTTATAAGTTTTTTTGTAGCTTCTATATATTCCATATCTTCTAGCATAATTTCAGCTCCAAAGGAAGCTAATATATTTATAGTCCAAGGATTTTTAATTTCATTTATTTTATTTACTAAATCCATATTACCACACAAGCCATATCCAAAACGAAGCCCAGGAGCAGAGAAAAATTTAGAAATTCCTCTAAGAATAATAATATTATCAAAATATTTTATCAAAGGTACAGAACTTATATTGTCCATATTTTTAGCAAACTCTATATATGTTTCATCAATCATAACAAAGATATTTTTATTTTTACAATATGATAAAATTTCTTCAAGATTAGTTCTAGATATAGCAGAGCTAGTAGGATTATTAGGATTACATAAAATTAAAAGGTCTATATCTTCAGTTAAGCTTTTTTTAAAATTATTAATATCAATTTCAAAGTTTAGCTCTTCTTTTAAAGGGTAATACTCTATATGTCCCCCATTTAAAATAACTTCCCTTTCATATTCTGAATAAGTAGGTCCTATGATTAAAGCTTTTTTAGGATGAATTAGATTAATAAAAAGGGAGATAAGTTCTGTTGAACCATTGCCTACCAATATAGATTCAAAATCAGCACCTGTATATATAGAAAGTTTTTGACGAAGTTTTGTGTATTTTCTATCTGGATATGTGGAGATTAAATCTAAATTTTTAGCTAATTCTTTTTTAGCTTTCGGAGAGATTCCTAAAGGATTTACATTAGAACTAAAATCAATAATTTCATTTCTAGGAATTTTATAAAAGGTTTCTATAGCTTCAAGATCTCCACCATGTAAATAATGTTTCGATTTTTCCATAGTATTCTCCTCTTTATAAATAAATTTTTATATATTATACATTAAATTTAATTATATCATATTATTTACGCAAGAGTTTTTAATAAAAAAATATTTTTAAATAATAAATTATTAAAAATATATAAAAAAAGTAGTTATAATATATAAATTATTTTAAAAAAGAAATTAAAAAAGCTTAAAATTATACAATAAAAAACATATATTCTGAATAATTTGACTAAATATTTAAGAAACTATATATAAGGATATTAAGATATATATATAAATTTTAAATAGTTATAAAAATAAAAATATTGACATTCAACAAAATTATTGTTATTATAAAGAAAACGTTTACTGTGTGTTTTGACACAGTTTTTTTATAAACAAAACAGAAAACGTTTACTATATATCAAATATTTTTATAATAGGTTTATTGTAAGAGGTGATATTGTAAATGGGGAAAAAAGCTCCAACAATTTCTGATATAGCAAAGCTTGCTAATGTTTCCATTGCGACAGTATCTAGAGTATTAAATAATACTAATTATCCGGTTAAAAAAGAAGTAAGAGAAAAAGTATTAAAAATAGCTAAAGAATTAAATTATAAACCAAATATTTTTAGTAAGATGTTAAAGGGAGGCATGAGTAGAGAGATTGGAGTAATTATACCTAGTATTACAAATCCTTTTTATGCTCAGTTAATTTCTGCTGTAGAAAAAGAATGTATAAATAGAGATTATGTGCCTATTGTTTGTAGTTCATATAATAGTTCTAAATTAGAAAAAAAACATCTAGATATGTTATTACAGAAACAAGTAGCAGGAATGCTTATATCTACTATTAATACGAGTAAAACATTTTTAAAAAGTTTGTCTAGTTATAATATGAAGTTTGTATTATTTGACCAAAACTATGAAGATTTAGAATATGATAGTGTATCCTTTGACTTCTATAAAAGTAGTTATCTTGCTGTAGAATATTTAATCAAATGTGGACATAAAGATATAGCTTTTTTAACTGCCCCTATAGATAGAAAAAGTAGAAAAATGATATATAAGGGATACAAACAAGCTTTAAGAGATAATGGATTAAGATTTAATAGAAAAAGGGTAGTTATATCTTCTATAAAAGATATGGAATTTCAGGGAGAAAGAGAATATGAAAACGGCAAAAAATTGGTTAAGATGCTTCTAAAATCAGAAACATTACCAGATGCCATTGTAGCTATAAATGACATGACTGCTATTGGGATTATAAAAGAATTAATGAGTAATAAGATAGATGTTCCTAATGATATATCAGTTATTGGATTTGATAATATTTCAATTGGTGAAATGATAAATCCGTCTCTTACAACAATGCATCAACCTGCATATAAAACTGGAACTTTAGCTGCAAAAATGCTTTTAGACAGAATAGAAGGCAAAGAGATAGAAAATAATAAGATAATTTTACAACCTACTCTTATTGAAAGAAATTCAGTTAAAAAAATACACATAAAATTAAGGAGGTAATACAATGAAACAATTAAAATTTGGGGAAATAGATTTAAAGATTTTTGAAACAAGAGAAGAAATGGGAAAGGTAGCAGCAAAGGAGGCAGCAGAAGTAATTAAAGAATTGCTTTCTAAAAAAGAAGAAATAAACTGTATTTTTGCAGCGGCTCCATCACAAAATGAATTTTTAAAAAGTTTAGCAGAAAATAAAGACATTGATTGGAGCAGGATAAATGCATACCATATGGATGAATATATTGGATTTGAGATAGGAGATAGTAGGTCCTTTAGTGGTTTTCTAAATAATGCCATTTTTAAAAAAGTTCCTTTTAAATCAGTTAATTTGTTAAATGGACTTGCTGATCCTGAAGAAGAATGTAAAAGATATGGAGAATTAATAAAAAATAGTCATATTGATATTGTTTTTATGGGAATTGGCGAAAATGGACATATTGCTTTTAATGATCCAAGTGTTGCCAATTTTAAAGATGAAAAGATTGTTAAAGTAGTTGAATTAGAAGAATCTTGTAGAATACAGCAAGTTAATGATGGATGTTTTCCTACTATAGAAGATGTTCCTAAAAAAGCCATAACTCTTACTATTCCTACTTTATTAAATACTGATTATATTTTTTGTATTGTTCCAACAATTAATAAGGCAAATGCAGTTGCTTCAGCATTAAAGGGAGAAATTACTGAAAAATGTCCTGCTTCCATTTTGCGTATTACAAAAAATGTCAATATGTATATTGATGAGGCATGTGCATCAAAATTGTAGATAATATATTGGGGGAGTCTAGATGAAGCTTAAAAGTAATAACAAATATTATATTTTAGGGATTATTCCATTAACTATAATTGTTTTAATATTATCTTTAATCTTGAGTTATGGAAAAGTGTGGATATTTTATCCGATTCTTTTTATAGGAACTTTGGTGATTTATCAATTATTTAAAAAGTTTATTTATTTGCCGAGACCTTTGAAAGAATATACGGATTTAAAACCAATTAATTTGGAGTTACCCATAAAATATGATGTTGAATATTTTAGCTCTAAGGATTTGGACAAGTATTCATTTTTAGTAAGAAATATAGAAATACTTTCCCCCCTTTACATGAAATCAGGAGAAAAATTAAAAGTAGTAATTAGTGAAAATTTGTTAAAAAGTAAAAGCAAAAAGTTTATAAAAATAGCAGTTTGCAGAGAAATAGAAAAATATAGAAGAAAAAGTTTAGTTAAGATTGTTTTAAGTTTTGTAATGCCAGCTTTAATATTAGCAATAGTTATTTTAGGAGGATTAGTATTAAAAATAGAATTATTAGATTATTTTAATCCTATGGTTGCGTACTTTATTTTACCTTTTTTAGTAGTAAGTTGTTCATTAATATATTTGTTTTTTTGGAATAAATATATATCCTATGAAGAAACAAAATTAGATTTGTTTTTAACATCATACTTTAATGTAAATGATGTTGAAAAATATATTAATGAAATTGAAAAATTAGAAGGGAGGGAAGAAAAAACAAAGTATAAGGAATTTAATAATTATTATGCAAATCAGAGGATCAAAAGACTAAGAAATTTAAAATAAGGGGGTATTTTTATGACCATGCATGCGTTGGATTATTTTATGGTTGCACTATTTTTTATTGTTATGTTGATTATTGGTTTTAAATCAGTAACTTCCGTAAAAAGCTCAGAAGATTTTTTCGTAGGTGGTGGGAAAATACCTTGGTGGCTATCTGGAATTTCTCATCATGTATCAGGATATTCAGGAGTTGTATTTGTAGGATATGCAGGTATTGCATATACTCATGGAATATCTATTTATTTTTGGTGGGGTGTTAATATTGCTATTGCCATGGTTCTAGGAGCAATTTTAATAGCCCCTAGATGGCCACGTTTAAGAAAGGCTTTAGGAATTCAATCTCCTACAGAATATTTAAAAATGCGTTATAATACTGCAGCACAATTAATTATAGCAATTTCCGGAGTAGTTGTAAAGCTTTTAGATGTAGGTGCTAAATGGGCATCTATGGGAATTTTATTATATGGATTTACAGGATTACCTATTTGGATTGGTATTATAGTATCTAGTTTAGTATCTTTAGTATATATTGCTATTGGAGGATTAATTGCAGACCTTTGGACAGATTTTGCGCAGTTTGTAGTACAAATTATAGCAGGTTTAGTATTATTTATTGGAGTTATATCTCATTTAAGTGAATATGGACTTAATTTCTTTAGTGTATTTTCTGAGTTACCTGAAGCAAATACAGCGATATTTAATGCAGGAAGAGGACAAGGTTCCTTATCATGGACTCTACTTTATTTCTTTGTAATATTCTTTAGCTATAGTGGTGGGACATGGAATCTTGCAGCAAGATTTATTTCAACACCTAATGACAAAGAAGCTAAAAAATCAGCTTATCTATCTGCAGCACTTTATTTAGTATGGCCATTTATCTTATTTTTCCCAATGTGGTGTGGACCACTTATTTTCCCAGGTTTAACTCAAGCAGAAGCAGAAGCAAACTTATATGCTATGTTAACAAATGAATTTTTACCTGTTGGATTAGTAGGATTAGTTCTTGCTTCTATGTTTGCAAACACATTATCTATGTGTACTTCAGATGCAAATACAATTTCTTCTGTTTTAACTCGTGATGTTCTTCCAATTTTTAAACCTGAATTAAAAAATATGACAGAGAAAAAATCCTTATATTATGCTCGTATAACTACAATTGCATTTACTTCATTAACTATTTTAGTAGCATTATTTAGAGATCAACTTGGTGGAGTAACTGGATTGATTCTATCATGGTTTGCAGCTTTATTAGGTCCTACAGCTATTCCTCTACTTTTTGGATTATTACCTCAATTTAAATATTCAGATGCAAAAGCAGCTATTATTTCTATGCTTGGAGGATTAGGAGTATTTGCTCTAACCAAGATGGGATTAAAATTAGAAGCTGATGTTGCATTAATTGCACCCCTTGCTGTATCATTTATTTTATTTGCAGGTATAGGATTATTAAACAAATATGTATTAGGATATAAAGTGCCTGATGAAATAGAAGATTTAATGGTAAAATTAGATAATTAAGAAAATATAAAGAAAGAACTGATGGTAATGCAAAAAGATGAAATTTTAAATTTTTATATTTCACAAATACAAGATAATTTCATGCCTTACTGGAGACAGTTTGAGGATAAAGAAAATGGTGGAATATTAAATTGCATTAATAATTTTGGGGATAAAAAATTAAGTAATAATAAATTTACTTGGTCTCAAGGAAGATATTTATGGATACTTGGTAAAATTTATGATTTAAATCAAAAAAATATTTTCCCTAAGATTGATAATGAAAGTATAAAAGTTCAAATGGATAAAACATATAATTTTATTACTAGATATTCCATCTATGATTCTAAATGTTGTTACTTATTAGACGAATTTGGGAATAAATTAGTTGATGAGAAAACTAAGAGATATGATGCAAGTATTTTTGCAGATTGTTTTGCATTAATTGGCATGGCACAATATGTTAAATCATTAAATAAAAAGGAATTAGTAGAAGAAGTAACAGCTTTATATAATAGTATTACAGAACGTATTAAACAAAATGATTTTCTAACCCAGCCTTATCCTATTCCAGAAGGTTATAAAGTTCATTCTATTCCAATGATTATGTTAAATACTACCTATGAATATATAAAGATGCTTCAAAAGTTAGGTCTTGATTATAAAAAAGAGATAGAATACGGCCTTAAGCAAATTAATACTATATTAGAAGATTTTTGTTGTAATGATTTGATACGGGAATATATATCTATAGATGATAATTATGAAACATATTTACTAGATAGACATATTAATCCTGGACATACTTTAGAGGATATGTGGTTTATCATAGAATTTTTAAGAGAATTTGGGGATTTAAATAAATATATTTCTAAAATTGTTAGAATTTCTAAAAAAACTTTTAAATTGGGATGGGATAAGGAATATGGCGGATTACTTCGATTTGTAGACAAGGATGGAACAGCTCCCCATGGAGTATTCCAAAATAGTGATTATGAACTATTAATTAGAGACACTCATGATATGAAGCTGTGGTGGCCCCATTCTGAAATACTCTA
Source organism: Defluviitalea phaphyphila (assembly GCF_001466305.1). GTDB lineage: Bacteria > Bacillota > Clostridia > Lachnospirales > Defluviitaleaceae > Defluviitalea_A > Defluviitalea_A phaphyphila. The sequence continues at coordinate 123,196 of NZ_JWID01000004.1, read as the reverse complement.
TTTATTTCTTTTACTTTACGAACTTACAAATGACGAAGAAATGATAAAACTTTATGAAAAATCTTTTGAATATGTATTTAATACATTTCCAAATAAGGAAATAGGAGAATGGATACAAATTAGAAAAAGGGATGGTACTCCAGAAGATAAATTAGTAGCATTACCAGTTAAGGATCCATTTCATATTTTAAGAAACTTTATAAAAATTATTGAGCTATATGAAAGTTGAGGGGAAAATATGAAACTAGGAATATCAAAAATAAAAATAACTCCTCAAAATCCAGTACGCTTGTGCGGGTATGCAACTCGCACAAGCAATTTTGAAGAAGTTAAAGAGGATATTTATATAAGAATACATGCTTACAATAAAGATAATAAGGATATATTATTTATTTACGGAGATTTACTTTGGTGGGGTTCTGATTTTGTTAAAAATATAAAATCTGATTTAATTAAAAAATTTCCTCTAGAAAAAAATAATATTTTTTTTATAGCTTCTCATAATCATTCTGGACCGCCTACAAGCAATCTTTTTACCAGCCCCTTAGAAACTTATGATAAAAAATATAGTGAATTTTTAAAACAAAAGGTTGTAGAAGGCATAAAAAAAGCATTAGAAAATATGGAAGAAGTTACGGGGGAAATATATTATGGAAAATCTAATTTAAACGTTTTTAGGAGGGTAATAGTTGATGGAAAGGTTACTATGGCTCCTAATTACGATATAGAAGTAGATAGAAATTTAACAATTGTAGGATTATATAGAAAAGATCATACTTTAAAGGGTTTAATAATTCATTATCCATGTCATGCAAATATTTCTAATGAAAATTATATACAACCAGATTATCCTGGAGTAGCTCTTAGAATGTTAGATGAAAAGTTTCCAAGTAGTGTATCTATATTTTTACAAGGATGTACAGCGGATATAAGACCTAATTTTGTATTAGGGAACAAATTTGTATCTGGTACTTACAAAGAAGTTATAAAATTTGCAACATCATTTTATGAAGATTGTTGCAAAACTTTAAAAACAGACCCCTTATTATTAGATTTTAATTTAAAAACATCTAAAAAAGAAGTGATTTTATATGAAGAAAATTTAAAAACTTTAGATGAAATAATATTAATGTTAAAGTCAGAAGTAGAAGTTGAAAGAGAATGGGCTAAAAAAGTTTTAGAAAAAGATAATAGAAATTATGAAATTATGGAAATAAATAAAATAGATTTTGCAGATAAAATTTCTTTTTTAACATTTAATGCTGAAGTTTCCCAATATTATTCTAAGTTTGCAAAATCTCTTGATAAAAATATTATTTCTATGGCGTATACGAATGGAATGATTGGATATATTTGCACAAAAAAACAAATATCAGAAGGGGGATATGAACCAGAGGGTTCAGCATTATATTTTGCATTATCGGGAACTTATAAACCAGAAATAGAAGAAAAAATTCATAATAATATAAAAAAATTAATTAGAGGTGAATAAAATGAAATCAGGATTAGTAATGGACGCTTATTATAAAGAAGTAATAGGTATTATTACTGATATTCATGAAAATGAAAAGGAAAGAATTATTGAAGTAGCTAAAGTAGTTGCAAATCACGTAAAACAAGATAAATTACTCTATATTTGGGGACCTGGAGGACACTCTAATCTTGCTGCAATGGAAATATTTTTCCGTGCAGGTGGACTTATGCATGTTAACGCAATTTTAAATACAGACACTATGTTAAGTGTTGGAGCATTAAAATCCATGCAAACAGAGAGATTGCCAGGATATGGAAGAATAGTAGTAAACGATTATAATATAGGAGAAGGAGATTTATTTATTGTTGCAAATGCATATGGTATTAACTCTGCAACAATTGATGCAGCGTTACAAGCAAAAGAAAATGGAGCAACAGTAATAGGAATTAGCTCTCATGAACATGCCAATAATTGTCCTAAAGACCATGTGGCTCGTCATCCTTCAAAGAAAAATTTACATGAAATAGTTGATTATACCATAGACTGTAAAGTTAAAGTAGGAGACGCTGTAATAAAATTGCCTGATTTTGAACAAAAGATAGGAGCATTAAGTACTTTTGCTAATGCATATGTATTAAATTGCGTAGTAATTGAAGCTATTAATATTATGGTAGATGAAGGAATAAAACCACCAGTTTGGATGAGTGGAAATGCTCCTGGTGGAGATGAGTGGAATAATAAGTTTATGCACAGATTTAGAGATAAGATAAGGATGTTGTGATATGAAAAAAATATTATTTAAAAATGCCAATATTATTACTCCTACAGGTATTACAAAGGGAGAAGTATTAGTTTGTGATAAAAATATTGAAAAAGTAGTATTTAATAAAACAATAGAAGATTCAGCTGATGAAATAATAGATGTTGAAGGAAAATATTTATCTCCAGGATTTATTGATATTCACACTCATGGAGCAGGAAATGCGGATTTTATGGATGGAGATATAGATAGCATTTATCAAGCATGTAAAGCTCACATGCTTCATGGGACAACTTCTATTGTACCTACAACTATTACAAGTACGAAAGAGTCCTTGCTTCATGTAGTAAGTCTTTTTAATCAACTTGATTTACAAAAAGAAGGCTTTCCTAATATTTTAGGACTTCATTTAGAAGGGCCATATTTTGCATATAGCCAAAAAGGAGCACAAGACCCTAAATATTTAAGAAATCCAGATAAAAGTGAATATGAAGAAGTATTAAATGCAACAGATAGAATTATTAGATGGTCCTTTGCAGTAGAGTTAGAAGGGTCTAGGGAGTTTTTAAATACATTAAGAGAACATAATATAATTAGTTCCTTAGCTCATTCCGATGCAACCTGTGAAGAAGTAATCAGAGCTTATGAAAATGGCTTATCTGCATTAACCCATTTCTATTCTGCCATGTCTACTGTAACACGTAAAAATGCTTATAGAGTAGCAGGAGCAGTAGAAGCTGGATATTTACTAGATGATTTATATGTTGAAGTAATTGCTGATGGAAAGCATTTACCAAAGGAATTACTTCAGCTTATATATAAGGTAAAAGGTTCAGATAGAATATGTTTAGTAACAGATTCTATGAGAGCAGCAGGAATGCCTGATGGAGAATATATATTAGGTAGTAAAGAAAAAGGAATGAAGGTTATTGTTGAAGATAATGTAGCAAAGTTAATGGATAGAAGTGCTTTTGCAGGTAGTGTAGCAACTACTGATAGACTTGTTAAAACTTTTTATGAATTAACCCCAGCACCTTTATATGAAGTAGTAAAAATGATGTCTTTAACTCCTGCAAAATTACTTAATATAGACAAAAATAAAGGTTCCATTGCTCCCAATAAAGATGCTGATTTATTAATATTTGATAAAAATATAAATATTGAAATGGTTATGGTTATGGGGAAAATTAATTATATGAAATAACTTATTTGTTTTAAAATAAAAGAGTAAATATACCAAAAAGTAGGTGTATTTACTCTTTTTATGATGTAGATAAGCTTATAGCTGAATAGATTTTAAAATATTGTAAAATCATAATAGATTAGGATATAATAAAAAAAGGACTTAAAAAGTACGGAGGGATAAAATGGAAGATGATAGATATGAAATTAAATTAGAAGAATATACTGATGGACCTCCAATACTTTCAGTTTCTAAAAAAGAAATAAATATAGAAATTATTTATTCTAGTGTGTACACGGGAGCTATAAAGCTAAAAAATATAGGGAAAGGAGAACTTAAAGGTAGAATTTTTTCTAGAAAAGGATATACTCAGTTTATTCCAAGTCAATGGGTAGGAAATGAACAAGTTATAATATATCGTATAGATACTAAGGATATGGCATGGGGAAATACATATGAAGATATCTGGTTTATAGAATCTAATGGGGGAGAAGAAGAAGTTTCAGTTTTTATGTATATTAAAGAACCAACATTAATACTAAATGAAAAAGATAGTATATCTACATTAGAAGATTTTTCTAAATTAGCTAAAGAAAATTGGGATATGGCAAAAGAAATATTTTTTTCGCCTAAATTTTATATATGGCTTGAACAATATAAAAAATTATCATGGGAAAAATTATATAATAAACTTATTTTAACTTCTACTAATAGAGATTGGGCATTAGAATATTTTTTAAGATTAACAGGTTATAAAGAAAAGGCAATTATAGAAGTTATTAATTTAGACAATAATTTTAATACAGAAATTATAATACAAAAAAAAGGATGGGGCTTTGTAGAATTTAATATAGAAAATAATCTAGAGTGGGTTAATTTTTATAAAACTCATTTTACTAGTGAAGATTTTATAAAGAATCAATTAATAGTTTATTATAAAATTTTAAAGAATAAAATACCCTCTCAAAAAAGTGTAGGATATATTTATATTGTATGCGAAGATGAAAAAATTCCTTATAAAATTTATGCAAAAAAAGAAGATATTTTTGAGATTAGTTTTTCAAAAAAAATATATAATAAAAGAGACAGTGGAACATTAATTATCAAAAATAGAAGTGGAGAAGATGCTAAGGTAAAAATAATTCCTAGAGAAAAATTTATAAAATTTGAAGCTAAAAGATATTTAATATCTAAAAAAGCAGAGATACCTTTTATAATTTATTTAAAGAATTGGAATATGAGAATTTTAGGGAAAAAACCATATTATGAATTAATGCTTACAATAAGTATTAATACTAAAAAATATAAGTTTAAAGAAAACTATATCATAAAAGTTAATGCAATTAGCTAGTGAGGGAAATAAAATGATAGAATACAAAAAAACTTTAATAAAAGCCGTATCCTATTGGTTAATTGGTCAGCAGTACAATAATAGAGGAAAAGATTATTTTATAAAAGCTTTAGATTTATTAGATAAAATTAATATAGAAGACCCAACGGATATAAAAGTTTTCTTAGCTAGAATTCAATTAAATATTAATTTAGAAAGATATGAAAAAGCTAATAATATGATAAAAATTTTATTGCAATATAAAAAATATTTTAAAGAAAATGATAAAATAATTTTAGGGATTTTATATTATTTAAAAATATTATTAGATTATTATACGGGAAGACATATATTTATACAAAGTAGTATTAGAGTTTTTGATGAATGTCTAAAAGTAGAAAATGCAGGAATATTATTTTTTTTAAAGGCTAAAATAGAAAAAGAATTATTTGAAGATGAAAAAAATGAAATAAAATACTACTATGAAGCATTTAAACATGGTTTTAGAAGTCCATTTTTATATTTAGAGATGTATTCTATCTTTATTCTAAATCCTTCTTATTTTTATTCTATGCAAGATGTACTTAAATACATATTTATATATTCCATAAAATATAAAATTATAAATAAAGAAAGTATGCTTTTATTTACAAATTGGATGCTTCAATTTAAAGATAATACAAAAATCCCTATATCATATATAAAAGATATTTATAATAAATGGGATACAAATGAACTTTTAAATCTATTATGTAAAGCTTGTATAAAACAAAATAAGAAAGATAAAGAAGCATTTAAAGTTTATGAAAGCGCAATAAAAAGACAACTTTTTATAAAAAATTTATATTTAAATTATTTAGAAACTGCCAAAAATCTTAACATAAATGATATTCCTTTATCTATTATACAGTCTGCATTAATAAAAGAAAATTTAAGTGAAGATTTAAAAGCTTATATTTATTCAATTATATGTACTAATGAACAATATAAAGTTCTTTTTAAAATAAATTATAAAAAAATTTTATACTTTGGAGAAAATGCATTAAAAAAGAATAAAAAAGGTAAATATTACATAGATATTTATTTCAAACTTCTTGAAAAAAATCCCAATAATTATTTGTTCAAACAAGTAGTTTTTGATCATTTGTTTTTATATGAAATAAGTATTAATTCTCCATTTATTAAGTATATTTGGGTTATGGAAAATGAAAAAGAAAATATGACTACATATACAGTTACTGGTAATACTTTATATATAGAAGCGGCTTCTTCTAAAGAGTCAGATTTAACTATTCTTTGCTTAGGAAATAGGCAAAAAAAAATTTATTCTAAGGAATATATCATAGTAAAAAAATTAATAAAAGAAATTCCAATAGAAATTTTATTACAATATTATGATGAAGGATATAAGAATCCTAATCTTCTTATAATGCTTACAAAACATTTTATATATGAAATAGAACAAAATAAAAGCATATCTAATATATATAAGAAAGTTGAAAAAATTATTTTAGAATGTTTAGAAAATAATATTATATCTAATGAATTTAGAATAAGGGCTTCTACTGCTTTAGGAAGCTTATTTATTAGGAGCGCTAATCTAGAAAAGGCAGCCCTTTATTTTAAATCTTTAAATCCAAATAATTTAAATATATTACAAATACAAGAGGGAATAAGGTCTTTTATTAAAATTAATGAAATTAATTTAGCTATAGCATGGGCTAAAAAATTACCTAAAATTGAAAATGATATATGTTTTGAATTAGTTAAAAAGTCTATTAGTTTAGAAATAAAAGACTTTTTTATTATAAATAAAAGTTATGAATTACTTTTAAATGGAAAATATGATATATTTATATTAAATTATGTTATAAATAATTATGAAGGAAGTTTAAAAGATTGGTATAAATTAAGGGATATAGTAATTTCTTTAGAAAAATCAACTTTTTATATAGATAAAAAAATATTAGAAAAAGGCATATGGGTTCATGGATTAGATGAAAAATTAGAGCAAGTATTTCAAAGTCTTTATGAAAAAGAACCTAATTCTCCACTTATAGAAAAGTTTGTAGTTTATTGTTGTTATGAAATTTTAGTAAATAAAAAAATAGTTAATAAAAAAACTTTAGAACCATTAGAAAGCATATTTAAAAAAACAAAAAATATGATACTAGGAACAGCTTTACTACAAGTTTATTCAAAATTATCAAATGATGTTAAGGATAAAAAAGAAATTATATACCCTATCTTTTCATGGATGAAAAAAAATCAATTTATTTTACCAATTATTAAAGAAAAGCAAGACAAATTCCCTTATTTTTCGTATATAGAGGAGAATATTCCATTTATACATTATACAACAGAGAAAAAAGAAGTTAATTTTTGCTATAAAATATCAGGTTTTCCTCTAATTAAAAAAAGAATGTATCATGTGGCTTTTAATTTATATGCTACTTGTATAACTTTATTTTATAATGAGAGTATGGAATATTATATTGAAGAAATAGATAAAGAAGGTAATTATGAACTTACAGAAGTTAAAATCTATACAAATAAAGGGAAGAATATAAAAACTTCTCCTCAAAAACTATATGAAAAGTTAAATAATACAATAATTTATTTTGAAGATTTAGAATTTAAAAAAGCAGAAGAAGAATTAGAAAATATAATTTATGAAAATAACGCAAATAATTTAGGATATTTAATATGATAAAAACTAAAAGGAGGAATATTTGTGGGAACTTTAGGATTAGATGTGGAAAGAGGTTTATTTTTAGGAATTGATTTTGGGACAACTAATTCCGTTGTTAGCGTGTATGATTTTAAAGAAGGAGAAGTACATACTATTCCTATTGATGGAAGTAATATTTTTCCTACTGCTATACAGTTTGAAACAGACCCCGAAGACCCTGATAAATTATCTAGAATTTTTGGAATACAAGCAAAAGAAGCTGCTATAATTTATCCTCAAAGTACAGTTTTATCTGTAAAACGTTTTCTTGGAGGAGATGAAAAAATAAAAATTTCAGTTGATGATAAGGAATATGAATTTACTCCAGAACAAATTGCGGGAGAAATCTTAGGATATTTAAAGCAAAAGGCAGATGAATATGTTCAAGAAGAATTAAATATAGCTGGGGAATTTTCAGGATGTGTAATAACAGTACCAGCTAATTCTACAGATAAACAAAAGAAAATGACAAAAGAAGCTGCAAAACTAGCAGGATTTGATGAAGATAATATATATCTTAGATTAGAGCCAGCTGCAGCAGCTATTTCCTATGCAGTAAATGAAAGAAAAAATAAAAAAGTATTAGTTTATGATTTTGGTGGAGGAACTTTTGATGCTTGTATATTAGATATAAAACTTACAGAAGATGATGAACCTAAGATTTCTATTTTAAGTACTTATGGGGATAACTATTTAGGTGGAAACGATATAGATAAAATTATTATGGATATGATTTATGAAGAATTTAAAAAAATGACCAATGAAGAAATTGATTTATTTGATTTTAATGTGGATGATGGAGTTTCAAAAAGACAGAAAAAAACAGCTTTAGTAAGATTAGCACAGGTAGCTAATCAAGCAAAGGAAAGACTTTCCTCAGCTAAATCGACAAAGGTTGTCTTAGCTCCATTTATACAAGAACCTAAAATTATAAATATTAATATGGAAATCACAAGAGAAGCATTTTTAAACCACAAAAGAGTTAATCCTTTAGGAGATTCAGATGAAGTATTTAAAAAAATGGAAGGAAAATCCGTAGAAGATTTAATTGAAAGAACTATGGAGTGTATAGATGAATGCTTAAAAGCAGCTTCTTTAAAAGCAGAAGAAATAGATGAAATATTTTTAGTTGGAGGTTCATCTTCTATTCCGAGAATTAGAGAAAAAATAACAGAAAAATTTAATAAAGAACCTTTTAAATCCAAGATAAGCCCTGCATTAAGCATTTCAAGAGGAGCAGCTTATTATTGTAATATGATTATGATGCCCACTGTAAAAGGACCAGTAGTTCAAGAAAAAACAATTCATCCTTTAGGACTTGAGATATCAGGAAGAAGATTTATGGAAATCGTAAAGAGTGGTATGGATATTCCAAAGGAAGGATTAGTAGTAGAAGCAGAAGAATTACTTATGACAAATTTTGACAATGTAACTAGTATGGCAATAGTTGTATATGAAAATACAAAACCTTCAAAAGAAAAAGGAAAAGTTCAATATGTAACAGAAGAGGGAATGAAAAGACTAGCAGGAACAAGCTTAAGAGGAATTCCTCCTAAAGCAAAAGGAGAAGAAAAAGTAAAAGTAATTTTTAATATAAGTCAAGATAATATGCTTAAAGTAACAGCTAAAAGTATGAGTACAGATGGAGTAGAGACGGAATTATCTGTGGATGATTTATATTAGGCAAAAGGAGGATTTATATGTTAAAAGATTACCCCCCTCTTTTGATAAAATCTAATGAACTGATTAAAGCCTGGAGAAACGTCCTTCAGGCTTTTGACAAATTTAGTAGAGAAACTATAAAAAATTGTTTTTTTCATTTAAAGATGAAAGTAATGCTTAAAATTCTTCATCATCTTAGTGAAGAAAATAAGCTTTCTATATATGATGAAAAGATATTTGAGTATTTTGACGAATTAACAAAATATTATCAGATAACAATAGATTTATTTAATAAAAACAAGAAAAATATCAAAACGGGGAAAGCAAAAGAAATATTAGATGGGATATGTATTGTATTAGCAGCTCAATTAAAACAATTTAGAGAAAATCAAAGATTAAATGAAGGAATAAGTGAAGGCAAATCTGTTGAAAATCCTATAAAAATAGAAAAAGATAAATTTATAACAGAACAAAAAATAAGTATATTAGATGAATTAGATAATATTGAAAGCAGATGGGAAAAGAAAAAAATTAATAAAATTATTATAGAAAATAGAAAAAATATAACAGAAATATCAAAAAATAAAGATGATTATTATAAATTTATAAAATACATATATACTTTATTAATTGAAGATGTAAAAGAAGAATTATATAAATGTTATATAGATAAGTCTAAAAAAGGAATAGAAAAGTTAAATGATTTTCATTTAAGGAAAGCTGCAAATTTTTATTATGAATCTATAAAGCAAGAAAAAGAAAATATAGAAGCTATTATTAAAATTCAGGTTAATGCTTTAGAAGAGGAAATCAAAGAAGAAGCTTATAAACGTGCAGAAGAAGAGATTATACAAAAAATACTTCATACAATAAGAGAAGCTTATCAGCATTTAGGAAAAGAAATAGAAGAGTTAGAAAGTTTCTTTAAAGAAGCAGAAAATCAATCTAGTAAAATAAAATTATATAATTATGAAGAGTTTCAACAATATATTAATAAAAATGGGATGGAAGCCTATATTAATGATGTTAAAGTAAGAAAAAAAATAGGCTTAAATGATGAAAAATTATTAAATTTTTATGAATTATATGAAGAATTTAATGATAAATGGGAAGTTTTTAAAAAAGAAGGAATAAAATACTGGGATAAAATTAATAAAGAATTTATAGAAAATAACGTGACTAAACAGATAAAAAATAATATAGAGATGTCTGAAAAAATATTAAATTTATTTTTAGATTTTGATAAAAAGTATAATAATAAAGAAAAATTACAGTTAAACACTAATTATAGTCCTATAATTGAAGGGATTTCTCAAACAATAAATATAAAAATTGAAAGTCTTAAAGAAAGCATAGAGTTATTTAAGGAACATATAGAGGGATTTTTAAATAACATTAAAAAAGATCTGAAAACTTTTGTAAAAAAATCATATTTAATAGAAGAATCTCATGGGAATTTTATAAATAAAGGATTATCAGAAACTGAAACAAATTATTTAAATGAATTATTAGAACAAGAGATTAAAGATTTTAATGAAAAGTTAATTAAACAACATGAAAAAATAAAGCAAGAAGTAGATAAAAATATTATTAAATTTTTAAAAGAACATTTATTGTTTGAGATAAGCACTTATGAAGAAATACTTCATTATTCTGTTTCTAAACTAAGAGAAGAAAAGGAAGAGATTGTATTAGAATATGTAAAAGATATAGACAATTTAACAGAATCTATAGAAGAAGTGCTTAAGTTTTATAAAATAGAGTTTATTAATCCAACTCCCCATGAAAAATTTAATGGGAAAGAACATGAAGTATTAATGGCAGAAATTAGAGAAGGATTTAAAAAAGGCGAAATTATAAAAACAATGAATAGAGGATATTTATACAATAAACAAATAGTGCTAAAAGCTAATGTTATAGCAGGGAAATAGTGAGGATGAAATATAAATGAGTTGGAAAATTTTCAAAAAAGAAATATCTTCTTTAGATTTTAATGATGAAACAAAATTTATATTAGGAATAGATATGGGGACAAAATCAACTAAAATAGCTTTTTGGAATGTTAATAGAAAACTCCCTGAATTAATTGATATGAGTGGTGGATATGGTAGCCCTTCTATTCCAACAGTTATACAATATATACCAGAGAATAAAGAATGGGTTTATGGAGAATATGCTTTTTTTAATAAGGGATATTTTAATGATATTACTATTTATAATATATTATCAAAATTAGGAACAAAAGAACTTATTGATATTAATGGAAAACCTATTAATATTCCTAGTATTTTAAGTAGATATATTAAAGAAATAATAGAAATGTGTAAAAATATAAATCCAAATGGAGAAGTAGTTGGAATTGTAGTTGCTATACCAGACTATTTTTCTGACGCTGCAAAGGAAGAATTAAAAAGAGCATTTTTTATGGCAGGATTAGATAAAGCATTAATTACTTTTATGAGTTATAGAGAATGTATATTAAGATATTTATATTTTGAAAAAAATTTAATAGAAGAAGAAAAGGTCTTATATGTTGATTATGGTGGAGAGGAAATAAGAGGAGGATTAATTAAGATAAAACCTCAAAATGAATCAAATTTTAAAGGGGAAAATTTATCTTTTTTATTTAATAAAACTTTAGGATTAAATAATATAGATAAACTACTAAAAGAGTTATTTATTAATTTTTATTGTGAAGAAACTAAAATTCTTAAGGATAATATTACAGAGGATATATTAAATCAGATAGAAACCTTTGTTTATCAAAATAAAAATTTATTATTTCAAAATTATTATAAAAAAAATCCTACAAAATTATATTTTAATTTTGCTTATCCTGCTTTCCAGAAAATTATATCTATAGAAGATATGAATAAGTTAATATCTCCTTTTAAAAAAGAGATAAAAAAATTTATTAACAATCTTTTAGATAAAACTATTTATGGTCCTATATCAAAAAAAGAAGTTAATAAAGTCATAGTTGCTGGTGGCGGATTTGAAATGAATTGGGTAAAAGAATTATTTGAAAAAGAGTTTGAGGGAATAGAAGTTATTTATCCTAAACAAACAGAGGGAATTATATCTTTAGGAGCTTGTATAGGGGCCGCTTCTTATTTAGGAATTATAAAAGAAAAAGAAATACATCTAATAGATAAACAAAAGTTAAATATAGATATAGGGATTAAAGCAATTTTTAAAAAAGAAAATAGTTTTATACCTTTGATTGAAAAAAATACATTTTGGTGGGAGATTCCAAAACCTAAAATATTTATTTTAAATTTAAAAGAAAATAATATATTAGAAATACCCCTTTATAAAAGAAATGATAAAGGAGATTTAAAGGAAATTCATACAATAACTTTAAAAAACTTACCCCATAGACCTTCTAGGACAATACGTCTTAAATTTTTAATAAACTTTAAGAATTATAATACTATAGAAGCTACTATAAGCGATTGTGGTTTTGGAGAAATTTTTCCTTCTTCAGGATTTTCAGAAAAATTTGTTATTCCAGTATAAAAATATTTTAAGTGTTTTTTACATATAAGGAGTGATTCAATGAACTGGGAAGAATATAAAAAAGAAATAGAAGAAACAAAAAAAGTTCCAGAAGAATGGTATATATTAGGTATAGATTTAGGAACTACTAATTCTGTTATAAGTTATTGGGATAATAATAATAAAAAGCCAGAAGCAATAGATATAAGCAATGGATTTGGTAAAATTCCACTTCCTTCCGTAGTTCAATATAGAAAAGAAGAAGAGGGAGAAGGAGAATGGGTTATAGGAGAAGAAGCCTATAGATCCATGAAAATATATCCAGATACCACTATTCGTTCAATTAAAAGAAAAATGGGAACTAATGAAAAAATAAAAATTGCAGATAAAGAATATTTACCAGAAGAGATATCAGCTATGATATTAAAAGAATTAGTAAAGCATTGTGAAAATATGAATCCAAATGCAGAAATAGCTGGATGTGTTGTATCGGTTCCATATGATTTTGATGATGCTGCCAAAAAAGCTACTATGAAAGCTTGTGAATTAGCAGGATTAAAAGATAAATTAATTTGTTTAATAGAAGAGCCTAAAGCAGCAGCTCTAGCATATAACTTTAGACATCAATTATCTGAAGATGAAAAAATTATGGTATTTGATTTTGGTGGAGGAACTTTAGATATTACTTTATTCCATGTAGTTGAAAAAGATGATTATCATATAAAACTTCAAGTAATTAGTGAAGGTGGAGAAGCTTATCATGGTGGAGACAATGTTGATGAAGTAATATTAGAACAATGTTATAAATTTATTGAAAATAAAATAAATCAAAAAAAGGAAGATATGACTTTAGAAAATCAAGCAGAACTTGCTATAAGGGCTAGGGAAACAAAAGAAAGATTATCAGGGGTAAAAAGTTTTAGAATACCTTTTACTTTTTGCATTCCTCCATTTGTAGAGCAGATAAATAGAGATCAATTTGAAGATTTAATCCATGATTTTATAGAAAAAACTAGAAAACTAGTATTAAAGTCTTTAAGAGAAGCTTATATAGGTGCTCTACTTCCGGATGATATAGATAGAGTCCTTCTAGAAGGAGGCTCTTCTCAAATGCCTTGGGTTAAAGATATGTTAATAGGAATTTTTAATGATGAAAATAAAATATATGTATCAGAAAGGCCAGCTTTAGACATTTCCTTAGGAGCTACTTATTATGCTGCTATGAAAATGGGGCTTTTAACTCATCCTGATTTACAATCAGAAAAAATGGAAGTAGAATTTGAAGTAACAGTCCCTCACGATATAGGATTAGAAGTAAATCATGGAAATAGAAAATCCTTTTTTACAATGATTAGAAGAGGAACACCTTATTCCTTAGCTAAAAAAAGTCATATTTTTATCTTAAGTGGCAAGAATCCAGAAGATATGACAACTTTAGAATTAAAAATATTAGAACGAATTGATAAAGAAGATACCATAGAAAATTGTAAGTTAATAGGAGAAGTTAAAATACAGGGTTTACCTAAAAGACCTTCAGGGAAAACTAAGTTAAAAGTAACCCTTGGAGTAGAAGAAGAAGGAGGATTGGTAAAAGGAATGGTAGAAGATTTAGGATTTGGAGATATGTATCCTCCTAGTGGTTTTAAAGCAAGTTTTGATCCAAGTAGATTTGATAAAACAGTATTGGAGGGAGAAAAATGAGTTATCTAGGGATAGACTTAGGAACTACTAATTCAGTAGGGATTATATATGATGATAAAACAGATACTACTCAAGTAGTAAAAATAGATGGAGTAGATGAAGTACTTCCTTCTGTTGTAAATTATGGAGAAGAAGGAGTAATAGTAGGAAGTGAAGCTAAAGCAGGAGCTATTATATATCCTGAAACAACAATAATTTCAGTTAAAAGACTTATGGGAAAAACTGAAAAAATAAAAATAGGGAATATGGAAAAGACACCAGAGGAAATAAGCTCAGAAATTCTAAAAAAAATAAAAAAATCTGCAGAAAATCAAGCAGGAGAAATTTTTGATGAAGTAGTAATAACCCATCCAGCTTATTTTAATGATAGACAAATATTCGCAACTAAAAAAGCAGGAGAATTAGCAGGATTTAAAAATGTTCATCTTTTATCAGAACCTTTAGCAGCTGCTATAGAGTATGGATATCGTCAAGGATATGCTCAAACCCTGTTAGTATATGACTTGGGTGGTGGAACCTTTGACGCTTGTGTGCTAAAAGTATCCCAAGATGAAAATGGACAAGAAATATTCCAAGAACTATCTGATGTAGGAGATATGAATCTTGGAGGAGATGATTTTGATAGCGAATTAATAAAACTTATGAAAGAACAGTTTTATAAAGAAACAGGAATAAATTTGGATAATTTAGAAACAACAGAAAAAAAGAGAGTACTCCAAAAATTAAAACAAGAAGCAGAACAAGCAAAAAAGAAACTTTCTGGAACTAATAAGGTAGCTATTAGAATTCATCCTTTATTAATTTATGAAGGAGTACCTAAAAATTTAGTAATGGAATTAAAAAGAGAAGATTTTGAAGCACTTATTAGAAAATATATAGATAGAAGCCGTGAAATAATAGAAGAAGCCTTAAAAAGAGCAGGAAAAGAACCAGATGAAATATCAAAGGTTATTTTAGTAGGTGGTTCAACCCTTATTCCCATGGTAAAACGTATGGTGGCAGGATATATAAAAGAGCCTTATCGTGCAACTGACCCTGCTAAAAGTGTAGCTATGGGTGCAGCTATTTATAACTATCTTATTCATCTGCCAAATAGCAATGTAAAAGTAGGACAAATTACTCGTCAAATTTTTGGAACAGAAGCAGTGGTTAATCTTGGAACTATGGAAAAGAAATTAATTCCAATTATACCTATGGGAAGTCCTATACCAATCAAAATATCAGATAATAATTTTGCTAGTATGTCAGGAGCTTCTTCTGTACAAGTAGACGTATATCAATGGGAGCAAGACCATGAAGAAGATAGGAAATATATAGGAAGTGTTATGCTAGAAGGATTATCTGGCACTACTCAATTAGAAATAACCTATGCTTTAGATAAAAATAATCTATTTGAGGTATTTGTAAAAGATTTATCTACAGGGAAAACAGAAAGAGCAGAATTTGATAGAACTAAAGTTTTACCTCCTCCCAAAAAAGACGCAGCTAAAAAAACTGAAAATATGAATATAGTATTTATAATAGATACAACAGGAAGTATGGATAGTTATATTAATGGGGTAAAAAATAGAGCTATAGAATTTTCTAATATATTAAAAAGTAAAGGAATAGGATTCCAATTAGGACTTATTGGTTTTGGAGATTTAAGAGAAAGAGAAAAACCTAGTGTATATAACTTTACTAATGAAGTAGAAAAGTTTCAAAGACAAGTTAAAAATATTCCAAGAACCTATGGAGGAGATATTCCTGAATCATCTTTAGATGCTATAGAAACAGGTATAGAATTACTTAAAACTTCTAAAGTAGATAAAAAGGGTAAAAATATATTTATACTCATTACAGATGCTCCTCCTCATGTTCCTACAGAAAGTGGTAAATATGTAGCTGAAATATCAGCTATGTTAAGGGAAAATAATATTACAACTTACGTTGTAGCAAGAAAAGATAAAACAAGTATAGAAAGCTATGACCCTTTAACAAAACCAGACGGAAAATATTATGATTTACAAGAAAAATTTACAGATATATTAGATAACATTGCTTTAAGAATTGCAGAATTAGTTCGATTATAAGAGGTGAAACTATGTCCTCATTAATATTAAGTGTCTCTCCAGAAAAAGTGGAGAGGCCATACTATTTTTACATTACAAAAATAAAGGTATATTCCTTAGAAGAATTATATTATCATTGTTATCATTATTGGAGAGAATCTATAGATGATTTTATAATGGGTAAATTAGAAGATTGGATTAAAAACGAGTTAGGGCTTATATCTATAAGTGGACAAATTGTAAAAATAAAAGACCAATATTCTTCTATAACAGATCAGTATATAAATTTTCTTAAACTTATTGACTATTTTTATGAATCAGAATTAGAGTTACTTAGAAAAGAAATATTTAAATGGGAAAATAAAGCAGAATGGGAAAAATGCAAAGAAAAAGCAGATTATTTTATGAAGCAAAATAAACCAGAAGAAGCCTTAAAATGGTATAAAAAAGCCATAGTTTTTGATGAAAACGAAAAAATATATAATAATATGGGCGTTGCTTTTATGAGATTAGGTTTATATGAAGATGCTACATATTTTTTTACTAAAGCTAATGAAAAAAAACCAAATTACATACCAATTCTTTTAAATCTTGTAGAAGTAAATATGCTTAGAAAAAATTATGAAGAAGCAGGAAGATATTTAAATCAAGCAGCTATGATAGAAGATTCAAAAACCATTTGGTATTATTATGGAGAATTATATAATCATAAAGGTATGGAAGAAGAAGCAGTGGAATCTTATAAAAGAGCTATAGATAAAGGTGACGATTTTAAAAGCTATATTAGTTTAGCAAAATTTTATGTAAGAAAAAAAGAATATGATAAAGCAAAAGAATGTTTAGATAAAATTCCTGCGTCTTCTAGAAACGAAGTATTTTGGTTAGAATATGCAAAACTTTATGAAATATTAGAAAAGAAAAATTTAATTTTTGAATATATTAAAAAAAGTATTGAAAAAAACCCAAAGTACATATATGCATGGATTGCTTTAGCTAGGTTTTATAGAAAAGATAAAAATTTTGAAAAAGCTTATGAAGCAATATACAAAGCCTTTAGGATAGATGATGAAAATGATGAGGCAAAGCTTGAATTAGCAAAAATTCAAAAAGAAGAAGGAAATAAAAAAGAATATAAATTTTCCATAAAACAATTAATAAAAAAATGGATTCATCGATATCGTAGAGGTTCCATGTAAATATTTTATATGTTATAATTATTTGTATAAGTGTAAGGGGGAAAATAATGAAAAAAGTTAAGTATTTTGTTTTAGGTTTTAGCATATCAGCTATTATCTTTAATAGTCCTACTATAAAAGCAGCAGATGTTTTAAAAAATATACAAGTAGCTTTTAGTAATATTCCTATTTATGTAGAAGGGACAAAAGCAAATTTTACAAAAAGTCCTATGATTTATAATGGGACAACTTATCTTCCTGTAAGAAGTGTTGCTGAAACTTTAGGAAAAAAAGTTCTTTATGATAAAGAAAGCAGTTCAATTTACATATATAGTGAAGGTAATGAACCAGAAATAAAAAAAGAAATTACAAATAATAACGATACATCTAAGGTTAGTGAAGCAGAATTTAGTATATACAATATATCTATAGGAGATAGTGAAGAAAAAGTAATTCAGGAATTAGGAAATCCAAATAGATTAGATGCTTCAGAATATGGTTTTACATGGTATATATATAATGAAGATTATACGAATTATGTACAGGTAGGAATAAAAGATGGTAAAGTAGTTGGTTTATATACTAATTCTGCTAACTGGGAATCTAAGAAAGGAATAAAATTAGGGTCTACTAGTTTAGAAGTACAAAAAGCTTACGGAACTCCTCTTTCTTATATTTTAAAGGGAAATACCAGATATTATATTAGTGCTGATAAAAGTGAAGTTAATACTTTTCTTATAGATAATTCTTATGTAAATATTTTTTATGATATCTATAATAACCAAACAGTAACATCAATTCTCATCATAGATAAAGATACAGAATTATCATTAAAAAGTTTTTATGGAGAAGAAAGCGAAGAACTAATAGAAGCTTATGAAAAACAAATATTTGACCTTGCTAATGCTATAAGAGCGAGAAATGGATTAAACCCATATACATGGGATGAAAAGGCAGCAAAATCAAGTAGACTCCATAGCCAAGATATGGCAGAAAATAATTTTTTTAATCATACAAACTTAGATGGTGAAAGTCCCTTTGATAGAATGAAAGACCAAGGAATTATATACATGATGGCAGGAGAAAATATAGCTGCAGGACAAACTAGTGCTATTTATGCTCATGAAGGATGGATGAATTCCGAAGGTCATAGAAAAAATATTTTAGGGGATTTTGAAAGATTAGGAACAGGAGTAGCCTTTGGTGGCGAATATAAAATATATTATACACAGAATTTTTATACACCTATGAATTGATATAGAATTATTAATCATTATAAGAATTTTAAAATAAAAGAAAGTTTATAGCTGTAAAATTTTATTAAAATGATATTGACTGAAATATTGGAGGGGAATAAATGAAAAGAGTTATTACATATGGAACTTTTGATTTATTACATTATGGACATATAAATCTTTTAAGGAGAGCTAAGCAATATGGAGATTACTTAATAGTTGGTTTATCAACTAATGAATTTAATAAAATTAAAGGCAAACAATGTTATTTCTCTTATGAAGAAAGAAAAAAAATACTTGAATCAATTAGATATGTAGATTTAGTTATACCAGAAAATAGTTGGGAACAAAAGATTGATGATATAAAAAATTTTAATATAGATATTTTTGTTATGGGAGATGATTGGAAAGGAAAGTTTGATTTTTTAAAAGATTATTGTGAAGTAATTTATTTAACTAGAACTCCAGAAATATCGACAACTAAAATAAAAAAAGATTTAAACTTGAAATATGAATTTATATAATAAAAAATTATTTAAAATAAAGTTAATTAATATCAAAGTTCAAAAAAATAAAAAATTTGTCTTTTTGGGCTCTTTGTAAATAGTTGGAGTGGTATTTTTAATTCCACTCCATTATTAGTTTTTAGTTTATTTAATTGACATAAAAATACAAAGGAAATACAATGAGAATATGGGAGTAAAATACTGAAAATTTTAAATTTATAAATGTGTAAATTGTAAAGATATAAAAGAGAGTTTTTATTGTATATAAAGGAGTTAGAACTATATGAATATAAGTGTTATTAACGTATCCAAAACATACGAAACAGTAAAAGCTTTAAAAAATGTTAGTTTTCAACTTAATTCAGGAGAAATTACTGCACTTATCGGCTCAAATGGTGCAGGAAAGACAACCATAATAAAATGTTTGACTAAACTTACAAATTTTGATGAGGGAAATATTTATATTGATGATATTGACATTAATAAAATTAAAAACGAAAATTATAAAATATCTTATATACCAGATGCTCCAGTGTATTTTGAACAGCTTACTGTTTTAGAAAATTTACAATTTATATGTTCAGCTTATAAAAAGGATTATAGTGAAATATCCCCTATTATAGAAGAATTACAATTACAAGAATATTTATCATTTTTCCCAGATAAATTATCAAAAGGAAATAAGAAAAAATTAATGATTGCTTTTGCTTTATTAAAAGATTTTGATATTTTAATAGCTGATGAACCTTTTGATGGTTTGGATCCAGTTTTAGTAAAAATATTTAAGAATATTTTGCTTAAGCAAAAGAAAATGGGGAAAATAGTATTAGTATCAACTCATCTGTTAGATTTGGCACAGACTTTTTGCGATAAGTATGTAATACTCAATAATGGGAAGGTATTAAAAGAAGCATCAAAAGAAAAATTATTTGATAGTATGGATTTAGTAGATAAAAAAGATTATACAGTAGAAAATATATACTTAAAATTATTAGAAAAGGATTATATGAGGGATAAATGAAAATGATAAAACTATTTTTAAAAGAAAGTTGGAGAAGGATAATTTTATATATAAAAAATTATTTTTTAATAGTTTTTAGTTTTATATTCTTTTTTATTATTTCAGCTTCCTTTTTAATTGAACAATTAAAATTTAATAAAATAATTATTAACCCAATATATATATATTTAATATTTATAGCTATGGATTTAATAATTATATTTAAAAAGCTTCCCATTTTTTTTATCAAACCTCCAATTATATATACATGTTTTTATACAGATAGAATGAAAAAAGTAATTTATGGCAAATATATTTTAACTGTATTTAAAGTGGCTATTTTTTCTCTTATTATTTATATATTATTAAATAGCCAATTAATAGATGGAAATATAGAACCAATTGGATATATCAATATTTTATTTTTTAATTTATCTGCTGCAATCTTATCTTGGATTAATTACAATAATAGCAAAAATATTATAAGTATATTTGGAGTATATATATTAGCTAGCATTTCTTTGTTTCAACAATATATATTAAAATTAATTTTAAGTTTTATACCTTTGATTATTTGCATTAAATGGTTTTTAAAGATAGATATTGACTGGGGAAAATTTCTAGAACATTCATCGTATATATATAAATCTTCCAGTATTGCATTTAGAAAAGATACTGCAGAGATGCTTTCATTTATAATGGAAAATAGTAAAACTGTGGAGTATAAAATAAATTTATCAAACTTTAAAGCAAAAGGCTCTTGGGTAATAATTGCAAAGGGCTTAGTTGAATTATTTAGAAAGCCAAAAATATTTCATTTAATAAATGGAGTAATCTTTTTATCCTCAATAATATTACATAGTTATAATTTTTTTATTTCTTTAATGTTACAAGTAGCTTTAGTTACTAATATAATACAGCTATCCACTGAGAATTTATTATCAATTATTAATAAACAAAAATGCGGATTAATTCTTCCATTTTCAGAAAATGAAATTTTATATAAAACTTCTAGTATATCTATAGTGTTTATTAGCATATATTTTTTAATTTTTACCCTTATTAAACAAGTTTCAATATTAAAATATATTTTAAGTACAATAATATTTGCGATAATTATATTAATAGTAAATAAATTACATATAAAATTGCCTAAATATAATAAAGTTATAACAGTACTAAAAAGTATGATATATACTTGTGTTATTGTATTATTTTACTATTAAAACATATTTTTAAAAATTCCTTTGAACTGTCTTGGAAGTTAATGAAAGATTATCTTGAAGCTCAAGAATTTATTGTAAAAAGTCCTAGAAAAACTATTAAACAAGCTTATCAAATAGGGTTAATTGATAATGGTCACATTTGGATTGATGCGCTTTCAGATAGAAATTTGACAGTTCATACTTATGACGAAAAATTAGCTGAAAAAATAGTTAAAGATATTGTTCAAATTTATTATCCAGAGATAGAAAAATTATATGATAAATTAATTAAGGAGTTGTAAAAATGTATGGATTGTTAGATAGAGATTTTAAATATATTTTTGAAGCTATCAGTAAATATAAAGAAATAAAAAAAGTTATATTATTTGGTAGTAGAGCTATGGGAAATTATAAAAAGGGTTCAGATGTTGATCTTGCTATAGTAGGAGAAAATATAGATAGGAAAATAATAAGAAAATTAAGTGATGATTTAAATGAAGAATATCCTCTACCATATTTTTTTGATGTAATTAATTATAACGATATTTCTAATCAAGAATTAATAAAACATATTGATAGTGTAGGAAAATGTATTTATAAGCGAAGAGAAAAAATAAAAAACTAAAAACCAGTGAGGTATGACCACTGGTTTTTTTTAGTAAGTAAATTTAATAATTTTAAAAAATATACGAACATATGTTTAAAAATATACCTAAATGACAATACTTATAACAAATATATAAGAAGGTGAAGAAATGTAAAATGAAATTAATGATAGAAGCTCTAAAAAAGCTATAGAAAAACATTTATTAGGATAAATTATTAAAATAAAAAGTTTAATTTAAAGACGATATTATGATAAATATGATATAATAAAACTACATAAGGAGAGATATAATGGCCCAAGAAAAAATACTAATAAGACCAACAGTAGATTTTGCATTTAAAAAAATATTTGTTTAAATCCGTTTAATGATAAAGAGTATGATAAGGATAAATTATCTATATTAGATATAAAGATAAAAAATCAAAAAGGCGAATTAATAGATATAGAAATGCAAATAAATAATGTAGATAATTATAGGAAAAGAAGTATATATTATTGGAGTACGATGTATAAAGATACTATTAAAGAAGGGGATGCATATTATAAACTTAAAAAATGTATAGTAATAAATATATTAGACTTTGAATTAATTAATGAAACAAAAAGATATCATACAAAGTTTAAGATAAAAGAAGTAGAAGAAGGTTTTGAACTTTTAGATGATTTAGAAATTAATTATATAGAGTTGTCTAAATTTAATTCAGAAAAAAATATAGAAAGTATGACAGATTTAGAAGAATGGATAACTTTTTTAAAAGATGCAGGGAAAAAAGAAAAAGAAGAAAAAATTAAAAAAATTGTAGAAAATAAGCAACAAGAAATTCAAAAAGGCATTAAAGAAGAAAAATATATGATAGTGAAAAGGTTACTTATAAAAGGACAGGATATAGATACTATTATAGATATAACACAGTTAACAAAAGAAGAGGTAGAAAAAATAGTCAAAGAAATAAAGAAATAAAAAAAGCAATGAGCGTGGGCTCATTGCTTTTTTATGAAAAAATCATAGAAAAATGTTGACATTAAAAATATAGAAGGGTAAAATACAAGTGATGTTCATAGTATGAACAAATGATTTTTAATATATTTATTTCATATTGCAGTAAATGTTGATTTTAGGGAAAGGAAAATATTGATTTAAAAATTATAGTGTATTAAAGTAACAATTAATTGGTAAAGTTAGGTTGTTGAATAATTATTTTATTAATAGATTAAGGAATTTAATAATTTTTTATTCCAAGGGGATTTAAGACTGTCTATCTCTTTTTCTTTATCAATTAATTTTTCAATTAAATATACTAATAATGTCTACATGATATGAGATTTATATCTGTTAAAATCATAGAGCTTAAGGTTTTTCTAAATTGTAACATTGTTTTAATACTGCAAATAATTTTTCAATTGTAATTCGTTTTTTATATATTTTTTCTTCAATAGGAGATTTTAGAAATAATATATTATTTTTTTATATTCATTTTTTATAGAATTTAAAGATTTCCCTTTTCTAATATTTATATCAGTTAATAAATTAATAGTCAGTTTATCACAAAATTTAAATAATTTAATACTATATTAAGCAGTATCACCTAATAATATAAAAATATCATAATCTTCTAGTTTGTTTATTAAATCTTTACAATTATTATCATATATGTTAATAGTAGTAAAATTAAAGGTTATCAGAATATTTTTTAGGTCTACTTACTTTCTTAAAGTTATTTTTAGATGTGAATTTTTCAAAAATCCTTTGTAACTTTTTACAAATCTTATAAAAGGGTTATCTTTTATAAGTTTAGGAGGAAGTAAAAATGAAAAAAGTTATAACGTATGGCACATTTGATTTATTTCATGAAGGTCATTATCAATTACTAAAACGTGCTAAAGAGTTGGGGGATTATTTAATTGTAGGCGTAACTACTGAAAATTATGATAAAAGTCGAGGTAAATTAAATGTTCAGGAAAGCTTAATTCAGCGTATTTAAAATGTTAAAAAGAGTGGATTAGCTGATGAAATAATCATTGAAGAATATGAAGGTCAGAAAATAGATGATATACTTAAATACAATATAGATATTTTTGCAATAGGTTCTGATTGGAAGGGGAAATTTGATTATTTAAATAAATATTGTAAAGTTGTTTATCTAGAAAGAACAAAAGGTATATCAAGTACACAACTAAGAGAAAAGAAAAATGGTATTATAAAATTAGGAATTGTAGGTTATGGAAGGATTGCTAATAGATTTGTTCCAGAGTCTAGATTTGTTAGTGGGATAAATGTTGAGGGAGTATTTGGACCTAATCAAACTTCACTTGAACAATTTGTTAAAAAATATGAATTAGCTTTTTTTACATCAAGTTACAATGAACTTCTTGATAGAGTAGATGCAGTTTATATTGCATCTCCACATTTGACTCATTATGAATATATTAAAAAAGCTCTTATTAAAGATAAACATGTTTTATGTGAAAAGCCTATTGTTTTATCAGTTGAACAAGCTCATGAGTTATATGCGTTAGCAAAAGAAAAAAATGTGTTCTTTTAGAAGCTATAAAAACTGCGTATTCTCCTGGATTTTTAAGATTATTAGGTATTGCGAAAAGTGGATTAATAGGAGAAATAAAAAATATTGATGCTACATTTACTAAATTAGTAAAAGGAAATATTCGTGAGTTGGATGTAAAAGCAGGTGTTGGAAGTATGACTGAGTTAGGGTCGTATCCATTATTGGCTATCATCAAATTATTAGGTAAAAATATAGAAAAAGTTAAGTTTTATTCTTATTATGATATTGAAAAAAAGGTAGACATTTTTACAAAAGTTAATTTAAAGTATAGAGATGCTATTGCTACAGCTAAAGTAGGATTAGGTGTGAAATAAGAAGGAGATTTAATTATATCAGGAACTAAGGGATATATATACGTACCTTCTCCTTGGTGGAAAACAGATTATTTTGAAGTAAGATTTGAAAATTTTAGTGATAATAAAAAATATTACTATAAGTTTGATGGTGAAGGATTACGATATGAACTAGCAGAATTTGTTTCAATGATAAATCAATGCAAAATTCAAACATACAAATTAACATCTTCAGAATCTATTGCAATTATAAATATTATTGAAAAATTTATTAAAAAAGAGAATATAGAAATAATTTATTAATATTTTAATAATTAGATAGGTAGAATAATTTATTATTATTGATTATTGTTATTAAAACAATATAAAATAATTTATTGTTTTTATTACAAAAATATTATTTGTTTTTGAAATGTATGATTTGTAGATTATTGTACAAAAATTTTAAGTTTTAATTTTAATTTAAGTTTACAAAATGTAAGATAAAGTTAGGAGGAAAATAATGAATAAGAAAATTAGAATTTTTAAAATAAAAAATAGATTTTTTTGGTTGATAAATTTTATAATGTTTAATTTAATAAAAATATTTCCAAGGGATAAAAAAATATGGGTTTATGGTGCATGGTTAGGAAATAAATATGCTGATAATGCTAAATATTTTTTTGAATATATGAATTCTTATCATCCAGAAATAAGGTCTATATGGATAACTAAGAATAAAGAAATAAAAAAATATTTAAAAAATAAAGGGTATGAAGTATATAATCATTTAGAAATTAAAGGTATATGGTTTAGATTAAGAGCAGGGGTTCAATTATATACTAATGGATTATTTGATTTTGGGAATGTTGTTTTATGTGGAGGAGCATATATTATAGCATTGTGGCATGGGATGCCTATTAAAAAAATAACATATGATGAAGTAGCTAGAAATAATACTAATAAGATAATTATATTTTTAAAAAATATTAAAATAAAATTATTTAATGAATGTTATAGAAACATGAGTATATGTACGTCAAATTTTATGTTGAAAAATATTTCATCTGCTTTTAGAATAAAAAAAGATAATATTGTTATTACAGGACAGCCTAGAAATGATGTTTTTATTAAAAATTTAGATAAAAAAAATGTTTTAGCGAAATTTGTTCCTAATATTACCAATAAAAAAAAGATTATTTTATATTTACCTACATATAGGACTAGTGATGATAGTTCAAGAAAATTTAACAATTTTTTAAATAATTTAATTAATAATAAAGAATTAATTAAATTATTAGAGGATAGTGATTCTTATTTATTAATTAAGTGGCATTTATTAGCAAAAAATATTAATGAACATATAACAAATAGAATAATATTTTTAAATGATAATAATGTCGATGATGTTCAAGAATTACTCGCAGTTTCTGATATACATGTAACGGATTATTCTAGTTCTCTTGTAGATTTTTTACTTTTGGAAAGACCTGTAATATTTTTAGCTCCAGATTTAAAAGAATATATTAGTAAAGAAAATGGGCTTTATATTGATTATAATTATTTAGCAGGTGAATTAAAGGCAACAAATTCTAAAGAATTTGTTGAATTATTATATAAAATTATGAATGACAATATTTCGTATTTACAACATATAAAAAAATTAAATAATTTATTTAATGAAAAACAATCTTGTAATTTTAGTGAAAATGTATATAATAAGGTAGTTGAAAAGTTAAAATTATATAAATAGCTAATGTTTTAAATATTAGAAAATAATTAAAATTATAATATCATATTTATAGGAAAGAGATTTTTATGTTTAACAAATTATTGTATAAATTTAATAATAAAATAATAAAAGCAGGATTGTGGTATACAGTAGGTAATTTTTTGTTAAAAGGAGTAGTTTTTATAACTATACCTATATTTACAAGATTATTAACTACATCAGATTATGGGATGGTTAATACTTATATTGCTTATGAGAAAATTTTATCTATAATAATTGGTGTTGGATTAGTTGGTACAGTTAAAAATGCAAAATATGAGTTTAAGGAAGAATTTGAAAGTTATTTATTATCTGTAGTAGAATTATCTTTTATGATTTTTATGTTTTTTTTATTGATAGGTAACACATTTTTTGAGAGTATACAAAAATATTTTGAATTTAATCAATTTATATATAATCTTTTAATTTTAAGTAGTTATTCAAGTTTTTTAATATCTTTCATAAGTCAAAGATATATTATTGAATTTAAATATAAAAAGTTTTTAAGTATATCATTTTTAAATACTATTTTTTCTGTTATTATATCATTGATTATTATTATGATTTTACAATCAGATAAATATATGGGAAGAATTATAGGAAATTCACTCCCTATGATTATTATAGGAATATGTATTTTAATTAGTTTAACAAATAAAAAAATAAAAAAAAGAAATAGGAAAAAACATATAAAGTTTGGATTGGTTATGGGTCTTCCGTTAGTTATTCATTATTTATCTCAAAATGTATTAGCTCAATTTGATAGGATTATGATACAGAAATATATAGATCCATCACAAGTAGGAATTTATAGCTTCGTGTATAATATAGGAACAATATTGATAGTTATTTTGTATTCAATACAAAATATTTGGGATCCATGGATATATTCTAAAATGGATAAAAAAGATTATAAGACTATATATAATAATTCTAAATATTATATTGTGTTATTTTCAATTTTAACGATAGGATTAGTGACAATATCTCCAGAGATAATTATGATTATGGGTCCTGAAGAATATTGGAGTGGGATAGATATGATTTTACCTATTGTTTTATCTGTATATTTTAATTTTTTATATGTATTACCTGTAGGTATTGAATATTTTTTAAAAAAAACGAATTATATAGCAATAGGTACAGTTGCAGCAGCTATACTTAATATTATATTAAATATATATTTTATACCTTTATATGGAGCAATATCAGCTGCATATACAACTTTGATTTCTTATATTTGTTTATTTATTTTTCACTGGATTATTTTAAAAAAATTATTCAAAGTAAAATTATATTCTTTAATTTTTATAATATTGTCTACATTAATTGTTTGTGTCGTTTCTACTATAATGATATTTTTAAAAAATTTATTAATAATAAGATATATGTTGGCTGTTTTATTATTTATATTTTTGTTATTAAATTATAAAAAATTTAATTTTGTTACAAAAGTTAGGTAGTAAGTATTTATTTTTTTTGATTATAAGTTTAAAATTTAAGAAGTAATTATATATAAATTTAGATTGTTAAATAATTATTTTCTTAATAGATTAAGAGATACAATAATTTAAGATATTTTACTATTTATTCCAAGGAAATTTAAGACTGTCTACCCCTTTTTCTTGGTCAATTAATTTTTCAATTAAATATGCTAATAATGTCCACATTACATAAGATTTATATTTATTAAAACTATAGAGTCTAGAATTTTCTAAATTGTAACGTTGCTTTAATACCACAAATAATCTTTCAATTGCAATTTGTTTTTTATATATTTTCCCCTATGGGAGATTTTAGAAATAATATATTTTTCATTTTATATTTATTTTATAGAATTTAAAAATTTAACTTTTCTAATATATCAGTTAATAAGTTAATAGTAACTTTATTACAAAGTTTAAATAATTTAATTTTAATATCATTACTTAATAATATAAAAATCATAATCTTTTAGTTCGTTTATTAAATTTTTATAATTACTATCACATATGTTAGCTGTAGTAAAATTAAAGGTTAATTTCTTATTTTTTCTATTTATCTAATTCTAATGCTTAAAGTAAAATGGTCTAGAATATCTTTTAATCCCATAATAGTAGAAACTAAAGCATTATTAGATAATACCTATTCTAATTCTATTAAACAGTAAATTTTATTTATAACTTTATAAATTAAGCATTGAATTATTTGTAAATCGGAATACTTTTTAGGTTTACCTACTTTCTTAAAGTTATTTTTAGATGTGAATCTTTCAAAAATCCTTTGTAACTTTTTACAAACTTTACAGAAGGAGGTTATCTTTTATCATGTTAAGTGTATAATCATGTTAGTCGTCTTTTCTAGGAGATTGTTTTTGTGTGTTACTTAACATAANCTTTTATCATGTTAAGTGTATAATCATGTTAGTCGTCTTTTCTAGGAGATTGTTTTTGTGTGTTACTTAACATAATACTAGAAAGTGACGACTATTTTAATGGTAATTTTAGTTATTCAAAAATTTAATGTTAAATAAAAATTAAAAGTTTAATATTTATGAATCAAATAAACATAAATTTATTAATTATTTACAATATATTTATTATAAGAAGAAATTTTATTTAAAAAATAAAATAGCAAAGGAAGAAAATAAATGAAAGATATGGTATCTATTATTATGCCTACTTATAATAATGAAAAATTTATAAGAGAAGCAATAAATTCTGTATTAACTCAAACTTATGATAATTTTGAACTAATAATTATTGATGATGCGTCAGAAGATAATACATTAAATATAATTCATTCTGAATATAAAGATAGTAGAATTAAAATAATTACATTAAAAAATAATAGTGGAGCTGCTATTGCGAGAAATAAAGGTTTAAGTATAAGCAGAGGGAGATATGTTGCATTTTTAGATTCAGATGATTATTTGAATGAGAAATGTTTAGAATATCAATTAAAATTTATGAAAGAAAAAAAAGCTGGTTTTGTATTTGGGTCATATGAATTGATAGATGAAAATAATAAAAAAATATTAGGGAAACATATTGTTCCTTCTAAAATAAGTTATTATGATTTATTAAAAACTTGCCCAATAAAAACTTTTACAGTTTTAATTGATAGAAAAAAATATACAGAGATAAAATTTCCCATAGAAGCAATAAAACGAGAAGATTTTGCTTGTTGGTTAAATTTACTTAGAAATAATAAAATTGCATATGGAAATGATAAAATACTTGGATATTATAGGATAAATTCTAATTCTGTATCGAGAAATAAAATAAAAATGATGAAATATCAATTTAATGTTTATTATAATATCGAAAAATTAGGTTTAATACGTTCATTATATTATACAGCTAATTGGGCATATTTTGGACTAAAAAAATATAATTTTAAAATTTAGAATTGTATTATGTAATTTCGAAGTAAAAATTTACAAAATATTTTTTTATATAATGGGTTTAAGATTTTTCATTTAAGTTTACAAAACGAGAAAGAAAATAAGGTGGTATTTATGAGAGAAAAAATATATATAATAGATAGTTTTAGAAAAGGGAATGAACATGAAGTAGTAAATGGTATGTTGATAAATATGTATAAATCAATGTATAAAAAAGTTATATTAAGGACTGTGAAAAGTCATTATGAAAAAATTAACAAATATATTAAATTTGATAGAGATATAAACTATAGATGTATTTTAAATATTAGAGAGATAAATTATAAATTAGCAACTTTATTGCAATATATTATAGGAGTATTTTATGATATATATTATTATATTAAAGCTAAAGAAATATTATTTTTAACTATTAATCCTTTTTCTTTATTTTTTATTAAATTTTTAAATATTTTGTTAAAGAAAAAAGTAATATTTGTATGTCATGGTGAATTAGATTCTTTGAGAAAAGAAGGATTAAATTATTTTTCAATTTATTATAGATTTATCTTGATTTTATTTAGATTTATATTTAATATAAAAATTAATATGAATATATATTATATTATTTTAGGCGAGAGTATTAAAAACAATTTATTACAATTAAATCCATATTACAAAAAATTAAATTTAATAGTAATAGATCATCCATATGACTATTCGGAAACTTTTTTTAAGGGAATTAAAAGAGAAAATAAAAGTAAAAACAATACAATTAAGTTAGGAATTGTTGGGGTTGCTACAAAAGAAAAAAATAGTGATAAAATATTTGAGTTAGCTGATATGTTTCAACAAGAAATAAAAGATAAAAAATTGGAATTTACTATAGTGGGGAAAATTAAATTTAATATTGAAAAATATAATAAACATAATGTAAAAATGCCAGGATTAGGAAAAGATTTAATAGAAAGAGAAGAATACGAAAGAATTGTCAATGAATTAGATTATATTTTATTTTTTTATGATAAAGATTCATACAAATTAATTGCTAGTGGTTCTTTTTTTGATGCAATAAAAATGGGGAAACCTATAATTAGTATAAAAAATGATTTTTTTAATTATTATTTTTCTAAATATGGGGATATGGGATATTTATGTGATAATATAAATGATATGATAAATGTTATAAATAATTTACTTTTAAAAAATATTAAAACGGATGTTTTTAAAAATAATATAAAAAGAGCAAAAAATGATCTTAGTTATAATAATATTTTTATAAATTTAAAAAATCAAATGGAGAAATTATAAATGATTTACATAGGATTATTTTTTATTTTATTTATAAATAGTATGTTTTTTTTCTCAAATAATAAAATACTTAAAAAATATGCTTATATATCTTCATATATGTATATATATATATTTGCAACAATAAGATGGGAAAACTGGACAGATTGGGAACAATATTATAATTATTTTTTGAAAGGGGTTAAAACATTTAGTCATTATTATGATAAAGGATATATATTATTAAATTATTTAATATATAATATTATTCCAAGTTATACGTTTTTTTTAGCTATATATAATTTAATAATAATATGTAGTATATACTATTTTGTTAAAACATATATAGAAGAAGAATATAGATTATTAACAATTATTCCAATGTATATATTTATTTTATATAGTGGGGGTAATAGACAATTTATTGCAATAAGTATAATGCTTATTGCAATAAGTAATCTTGAAAAAAATAAGTATTTTAAATTTTATATATGTTTGATTTTTGCTTTTTTATTTCATAAAACGTCATTAGTAACAATTTCTTTTTTATTTATGAATAAAAAAATAAAAAAGAAATATAGAAGTTTGTTATTAGGAATTTTTATCGCTTTTAGTTTATCTCAAATAATGGATTACTTTGTTAATGATAATTTTATAGAAAGTATATTAAAAATAAGTTTTTTTCAAAAACAATATTTTATAGAAAGAATTAGGTATTTTCAATATATGGGATATTTAGAAGAAGATAAAAAAATAATTTATCAATTAATATCTATATTAAAACAAATATTACCTATTATTATACTAACATTTATAATATTAAAAAACAAAGTGATTTTACAAAAAAAAGAAGAAAAACTTTATAGTTACTTTTTATATGGAAGCTTAATTTTTATTATTTTTTCATCTCCTAATTTTATTGCATTTAAAAGATTTTATTTATATTTTAAAGTTTTTGAATTAACAACAATATCTTTATGTATTAAATATTCTAAAAGTAAGTATTTAACTTATTTGTTTTTTGTATTACTAAATTTATTAAATTTATTATATATAATTTATTATACTTATCCTGATGAATATATTCCATATCGTATTTTTCTATCTTAAATAATACTAAATTAATGAATAATTTTTAATAGTTGAGGTGTAAAATTTTAAAATTTATTTTTATTATTAGTATTATAGGTTGTGTAAAAATTATTTTCTTAATAGATCAAGAGGTATAATAATTTAATATATTTTACTACTTATTCCAAGGGAATTTAAGACTGTCTACCCCTTTTTTTTGGTCAATTAATTTTTCAATTAAATATGCTAATAATGTCCACATTACATAAGATTTATATTTATTAAAACAATAGAATCTAGAGTTTTCTAAATTGTAACGTTGTTTTAATACTGCAAATAATTTTTCTATTATAATTCTTCCTGTATATTTTTTAATAAGAGATTTTAGAAATAACATATTCTTTATTCTATATTAATTTTATAGAACTTAAAGATTTATCTTTTATTTATATTAGTTAATAAGTTAATAGTAACTTTATTACAAAGTTTAAATAATTTAATTTTAACATCATCACCTAGTAATATAAAAATCATAATCTTTTAGTTTGTTTATTAAATCTTTACAATTACTATCACATATGTTAGCTGTAATAAAAATTAAAAGTTAATTTCTTCTTTTTTCTATTTGTCTAATTCTAATAATTAAAGTAGAATGGTTGAAACATATTTTAATCTTATAATAGTAGAAGCTAAAGCGTCATTAGATAATGTCCGTTCTAATTCTATTAAACAGTAAATTTTATTCATAATTTTATAAATTAAGCATTGAATTATCTGTAAATTAGAATATTTTTTAGGTCTACCTACTTTCTTAAAGTTATTTTTAGATGTGAATCTTTCAAAAATCCTTTGTAACTTTTTACAAACTTTATAGAAGGAGGTTATCTTTTATCATGTTAAGTGTATAATCATGTTAGTCGTCTTTTCTAGGAGATTGTTTTTGTGTGTTACTTAACATAANCTTTTATCATGTTAAGTGTATAATCATGTTAGTCGTCTTTTCTAGGAGATTGTTTTTGTGTGTTACTTAACATAATACTAGAAAGTGATGACTATTTTAATGGTAATTTTAGTTATTCAACAAACTATAATATTTTTTAAATAATTATTTTATGGAATTTTATAAGATAAATTGTATTATAATAATAAAAATGATATAATTAACACGCTTAAATTAGCGTGTTTTTATTTTAAGTTTAAGGAGAAGGAGATATGTGGATAGATAAATTAAAACAATATTTTATATACATTATTATTCTAACATTTTCTATTATGAGTGTTATTGATTTTTTTAATATTTTTAAATTTAATACAGCTTTATCAGATATTTTTTTGCTTTTGTTATGTATTATATATCTTATTGACATTAAAAATTTTAGCTTTAAGAAAAATTTTCCTCATTGGTGGTATTTTATTTTGCTTTTAATAGTATTATTTATTTCTAATTTTACTGCTATATATTTTAAGGATATTAATACGGTAGATATTATAGGGATTTTTAGTGAGGCTATTAAATTTATATTGGTTGGTATATATTTTTTTATAGGCTATAACAGTTTTTCAAAATTAATAGAATTAAAAAAAGTATCTTTATTTTGGATTATTGGATTATGGTTTAATATTTTAATAGGCTTATTTGTGCAATTTAACTATTTTGTAGGTAATAATATTATATGGCATAATACTATTTCTTCTAATAATCGCTTTATGGGTGGTCTTACAGATGCTAATCTTGCTGGAACATATTTAACTTTATCTTTCTTTATGGTTATTGTTTTTATAACTTTATATAATGATAAAATTTATAAATATCTAGGATATATAACACTGTTATTAACAGCTTTTTGTATTTTTATGACTCAGTCTAGAGGTTCTCTTGTAGGATTTTTAGTAGCATTGGGATTATATATATTGTGGAATATAAAGAATTTATATAAAGTTGTTATTTTAGCTATTCCATCGATTTTAATATTGTATTTAGGATTTGTAGATATGGATTATTCTTTATTTAATCAAAATTTATCAAGTAGTATTGAACAAAGATTAGAATCTGCAGTAAAAAGGGAAGGACAGTTTTTAATTAGAAAAAATCTTTCTTTAGCTTCTATTAAAATGGGATTAGATCATCCTATATTAGGAGTAGGAAGGGGAAATTTTGTGCTTAATTCTACTCCTTATATAGATGAACTTTATGATAAAAGAGATGATTTTATTTATAGTGAAAGTATTAGAAGTCTTCCTCATAATACTTTTGCAGGTATTTTTGCTGAAATGGGTTTTATAGGATTGGGCGTATTTAGTTCTATATTTATTTTATTGTTAATTAAGATGTGGAAAAATAGAAATAAAATTAATATTATATTTCTTTTTGCTCTTATTGGATTTGCAGTGCAGTCATTAGTATTATCTTTAGAAAATTTTAGAGGATTGTGGTTATTAATAGGAATATTGTTTGCTTTACAAGAAATAAATGTTAATATTGCAGAAGAAGAAAAAAAAGATGGAAATATTCAGTATAATAGATGGTTATTGATATATCTATGTATTTCTTTTGTATTTTTAAGTGGGATATATTTAGATATAGCAAGAAAGATTCCTAAAGAAGTAGTATTAGGTCAGGAAGAGTTAGTATATGATATTGATGTAGAAAATAAGGAGCAATTTTACTTATTAGAGTACTATTTAAAAGATAAATCAAAAGATGGAATAAGTTATGTTAAAGTTTATGAAAAGTTAAATGATGGATTAGAAAAACTAATTTATCAATATAAATATAACAATGCAAATGGTGTAGGGAAAATAATGTTAGAACCTAATAGTAATACTAATAAATATATTATTAAGTTTAAATCTATATATAGTAATTCACAAGAACTAGATAACATAAGTCTTAATTTAATTCAGTATAAAGTGGAAGATAAGATATTCCCTTTACATGATTATTTGTATGCACCAGATTGGTTAGAAGAACTTTTTGTAAAAAATCAATGGATTTATAAAAAAGAGGTAAAAAATAATGAATATTCTATCACAGAAAATAAATTTCCTGTAAATTTTTCTAAAGATATTACATTAGAAAAAATAGAATCAGATAATGAAAGTATAACATTTTATATGAAATCTAAAGAGACTATAAAAGAAGATAAAAGTCTTATATTAGAATATGAAGTAGATAATATTAATAAATCTATTAGCGAAAAGCAAAAATTTACAAGGTCGTATTTAATTAATCCTAAAACTAGTACTTGGGAGTTAGGAAATATATATAAGTTTACTGTTCCTTTAGAAGGAAATGGAGAAAATTATAAAGTGAAAGCTTACATAAATGGAGAAGGTAGTGAAAAAATCTTTGTAGGTAATTTTCATCTTAATAAATATTCTTTAATAGATTATTTAAATCAAATAAAAGATAATCAGCTTGTATTAATATCTATTAAAGATGAAGGGACTGTAGGATTAATTCCAGAAGTTACTAATGAAATGGGGAAATTAGGATTGGAAAGTTTATTAAAAGGAAAATATAGATATTCGTATTTAGCTATTGGTGGGAAGATGGATAAAATAGATTCTATAGAATTATTAGATAATACTATGTTAGAATTAAAATTAGATAAAGGAAGTAAATTAGGAGATATTATCATTCCATTTAATCTTTATATGAAGAGTGCAGGATTTACTACAGGAAATATTTCTAGCATAGTTATTGATGGAAAAGAGTATTCTCAAAATCAAAGAGGAATGAATATTGTAGTATATGATTTAGAGAAAAATAAAGTAGTTGATAGTACGTATTTTGATACTTATTTGTCTATATATAAGTAATATTGATAAAAATTAAACCTTGTTTTTCAAGGTTTAATTTTTAGTGTAATGTAGTTATATGTTGAAATATAGAAAATGTTTAATTCTCATCAAAAATTTGTTATAATAGCTTAGATGACTTTATATGGGAGAGGATTTAGCATGAATCAAAAGAAGACAAAATTTATAAAAGAAATTATGGCTATTATTGATATAATTTTTACAATATTATCATTTTTTATAGCTTATTGGATTAGAGATTACTTTTTTGTAGAACTATATGGTAGGTTACAGGGTATAAATCATTATATTTGGGTATTGTGGGTTATAGTACCTACATGGCCTATATTATTAAGTGTATTTAAAGTGTATGATTTATATAAAGATGGTAAAGTATACAATAATATAAATATTCTTTTTAAACTAGTACCTGCTGTAATTATAGGTGAATTAGTTTTAGCTTCTACATTTTATTTTATGGGAGATAATAGTATTAGTAGATTGTTTTATGGAATATTTGGTATAGTTAATTTATTTATTCTTTGGTTAGATAAAATATTTATAAAATTATTTTGGAAATCTATTTTTATACGTAAAACTTATCATGAAAAAGTAATTGTTGTTGGAACAGAGGATAGAGCAGAGCAATTTGGAAAATATATAGAGACAAGACCAGATTTGATGATTGATATTATAGGATATGTTCAAGTAGAAGATAATAAAAATAATAAAAAAATTAACGATGATAAGATATTAGGTAAAATAGAAAATTTAATTGATATTATAAAAGAAAATGTTGTTGATGAAGTGGTTTTTGCTTTACCGAGAGATTATATAGGAAATATAGAAGAATATATATTAGATTGTGAAAGTATGGGAATTACAGTTCATATGGTAATGGATTTATATGATTTAAAAATTGCTAAAACTACAGTAGAAACGATTGGGACTTTTCCTGTTTTAACTTTTTATACAGTAGGATTTACTCCTATCGAATTAGCTTTAAAAAGAATAATTGATATTTTAGGGGCTATTGTAGGATTAATTATTACAGGAATGGTATCTATTTTTATTATACCTGCTATTAAGTTAGAATCACCAGGGCCAGCATTTTTTTCTCAGTATCGTGTAGGACGAAATGGTAGAAAATTTAAGTTTTATAAATTTCGTTCTATGTATCAAGATGCAGAAGAAAGAAAAAAAGAATTAATGAAATATAATGAGATGAAAGGTCATATGTTTAAAATGAAGGATGACCCTAGAATTACTAAAGTAGGTAAATTCCTTCGAAGTACCAGTTTGGATGAGTTGCCTCAGTTTTGGAATGTGTTAAAAGGTGATATGAGTCTTGTAGGAACAAGACCTCCTACAGTTGATGAAGTAAAAAATTATGAGATTTATCATAGAAGAAGGATTAGTATTAAGCCAGGACTTACTGGTATGTGGCAGGCTAGTGGAAGAAGTGACATAAATGATTTTGAAGAAGTTGTTAAATTAGATGTAGAATATATTGATAATTGGTCTATTTTATTAGATATTAAAATATTATTTATGACAGTTTTTTCAGTATTAAAAAGAAAAGGATCTAGATAGAGGAAATAAAATTATAATTACTATAAAAATACCTTCTTTATAAAATATAAAAGAAGGTATTTTTTATTCTATTTATTTGATATAATAGTAATAATTAAGTTGATGATGGGTGTGGAGAAGAATGAAATATAAGGCTAAAAAAATACTTATTTTTGGTATAGACATTGTGCTAATTAATTTATCTATTATTATGGCATATTATTTACGTTTTGGACGCAATATGCCAGTATATTATTTTAAAGTTTATTTTGAAATGGCTTTTTTTGTAACTTTAGTAAAACTTTTTGTTTTTTATTATATGGGATTATATAAACCTATTTGGAAATATGCTGGGATTGATGAAGTTATAAATTTGGTTTTTATGATATGTATTGCTAATGGAATTATTATTATTGGTATTTATTTTTTTAGATTAGAAGTGCCTAGGTCCATTTATGTTATTGCCACTTTTATTGATATTATATTTATAGGGGGAACTCGATTTATAAAACAGATTTATAATAGATTAACTTTTCAAGAAAATATTTTTATGAAACGTAAAAGAAAAAGGGTTATGATAGTTGGAGCAGGAGAAGCAGGAGGACTACTTATACAAAGTTTTAAAAATCATCCCTCATCTAATCGTATTCCAATATGTTTAGTAGATGATGACCCTTATAAATTAAGAAGAAAGATTAATGGAGTCCCTGTTCTAGGTAATAGGGATATGATTTCTCTTTTAGCCTATGGTAAGAAAATAGATGAAATTATTATTGCTATTCCTTCTATTAAAAAGAGGGATTTAGTAGATATTATCAATGAGTGTAAAAAGACTCAATGTGTTGTTAAGATACTTCCGTCGATTCATGAAATAAAGGAAGTTTCAGGGAATATTCAAGACCTTTTGCTTCAAAAAATGAGACAAGTTAATATAGAAGATTTGTTAGGAAGAGACCCTGTTGATTTAAATATTGATGAAGTGTCTGATTATATAAAAGATAAAGTTATACTTGTAACAGGGGCTGGAGGGTCTATTGGTTCAGAACTTTGTAGACATATAGGAAGATTTAATCCTAGGATGTTAGTTATGTTAGATATTTCTGAAGAAAATTTATATGATTTAGAAAATGAATGGAAAAGAATATATCCTAATATATCATATGAAACAGTAATTGCTAGTATTAGAGATAAAGATAGACTTTTTAATGTTTTTAATAAGTATAAGCCTCATATTGTATTTCATGCAGCTGCTCATAAACATGTCCCTATGATGGAAAAAAATCCAGAGGAAGCTATTAAAAATAATGTATTTGGTACTTGGAATGTGGTATGTACTGCTCATGAGATGAAAGTTAAAAGATTTATAATGATTTCAACGGATAAAGCTGTAAACCCAACTAATGTAATGGGAGCTACTAAAAGAATATGTGAAATGATGATTCAAGCTATGAATAAAGTTAGTAGTACAGAATTTGTAGCTGTACGTTTTGGAAATGTTTTAGGAAGCAGCGGCAGTGTAATTCCTTTATTTAAAAAGCAGATAGAAGCTGGGGGACCTGTTACGGTTACCCATCCAGATATTATAAGGTATTTTATGCTTATTCCTGAAGCAGCCCAACTTGTCATACAAGCAGGGGCTATGGCTAAAGGGGGAGAAATTTTTGTACTGGATATGGGAGAGCCAGTTAAAATAGATAAATTAGCTAGGGACCTTATTAGATTATCTGGATTTATACCGGATGAAGATATAAAAATAGAGTACATAGGGCTTCGTCCAGGAGAAAAATTATATGAAGAACTTCTAATGGCAGAAGAAGGACTGACTAGTACAAAGTATAATAAAATACATATTGCTAAACCTATGGAAATTGATATTAAAGAAATAAAAGAAAAAATTGAAATATTAGAGGGAGTTATTGGGAAAGAAAAAGAAGAGATAATTAAAGCTTTAGAAAAGGTAGTACCGACATATAAAAGACAAAATTAGTAAAAATATATTGATTTATATTAGGTTGCTAAATAATTGACGTATTTATACTATTTGTTAAGGGTTTATTTTAGTGGTATAATTATTTTAGGTATCTTTTTTAAGTGAGTGTTTTTAGTGGTATTTGATTAGGTATTCAAAAACTTAGTGGATATATAATTATAACTTTAATATAAAATCTTTATTTACATATAATAATAAATATATATGGAAAGGAGTTGTAAAAATGAAAAGATTTGCAGTTATTATGGCTGGAGGGGGAGGAACTCGTTTTTGGCCACTATCAAGGCAGGCTTCGCCAAAGCAGATACTAAATTTAACAGGAAAAGATGTTATGATTAATGAAACTATTAATCGTATAAATCCTTTAGTCCCCTATAGCCAGACTTTAATAGTGACTAATCAAGTGCAAGAAGAAATTATGAAGGAAGTAGTCATAAAGGATATTCTTAAGGAAAATATTTTATTAGAACCTATAGGTAGAAATACAGCTCCTTGTATTGGTTATGCTGCTATGGTGTTAAAAAAGAGGGAAAAAGACGCTCTTATGTGTGTATTACCTTCTGACCATTATATTAAAAATGAGTCAGAGTTTGTAAATATATTAGATAAATGTTTTAATTTAGCCGAAAGTACAGATTCTTTGATTACTATAGGAATTAAACCTACATTCCCCTGTACAGGATATGGATACATTCATATGGACAAAGAAGTAGGTAGTAGCGTGTATGAAGTTGAAGAGTTTGTAGAAAAGCCTAATATTCAAAAGGCAAGGCAGTATTTAGAAAGTGGAAAGTTTTTATGGAATAGTGGAATGTTTGTATGGAAAGCTTCTACTATTTTAAATAATATTGAAAGATTTTTACCAAAACTTTATGATAGATTAGTAGAGTTAGAAAAATATATTGATACTGAAGATGAACCTAGAGTTTTAAAAGAATTATATCCAAAGATGCCCAATATATCTATTGACTATGGTATTATGGAAAGAAGTAATGATGTATTAGTTGTTCCTGGAGATTTTGGATGGAATGATGTAGGAAGCTGGGATAGTTTAGGAAGTATATATGAGCCAGATGAAAATGGAAATATTATTATAGGAGAACATGTCAATATAGATACTACCCATACTACAGTTTATGGTAAAGAACATCTTATAGCTACACTAGGAGTTGATAATCTTATTATAGTTCATACTCCCGATGCTACTTTAGTTTGCCCTAAGGATAGAGCTCAAGATGTTAAAAAGATAGTGGATGAATTAAAATCTAAAAATAAAAAGGAATTATTATAAAAACAACCCTCTTCATATTAAATATGAAAGAGGGTATTTTTAGATTTACTTATTTGGTATAATAATAATTAAAATGTCTAATTAATAAAAAGAATATAAAGTATTATAATAATTTAGGAGGATGTTATTATGAATCCAAAGGAAGTAAGATGGAAACAAAGATTCCAAAACTTTGAAAAAGCATATTCTCAATTAAAATTGGCTATTAAAGATTTTGAAAAACTTACTGTTCTTGAAAAAGAAGGATTAATTCAGAGATTTGAATATACTTTTGAACTTGCTTGGAAAACTCTTAAAGATTATTTAGAATCTCAAGAAGTAATAGTTTCTTTTCCTAGAGAAGTAATTAAATCAGCATTTCATTACGGCCTTATTAAAGATGGAGAGATATGGATGGATATGTTAGAAAAGAGAAATCTCATGGCTCATACCTATGATGAAAAACGATTTAATTTAGCAGTGTCAAAGATAAAAGAAGAATATTTTAATGCTATATCCCAAGTTTATAATGAGTTAGGAGAAAGAAAATGAAGTACGGAATATCACAAAAAAGCTTTAATATGATTATAGAAACTTTAAAACTTTATAAGGAAATAGAGAAAGTTGTAATCTTTGGAAGTCGTGCAATGGGAAATTATAAAAATGGGTCGGATATAGATTTAGCTGTGTTTGGTAAAGAAGTAACAGATGAAATTATTAATAGATTAAGTATACGATTAAATGAAGAATTACCTATTCCGTATTATTTTGATATTCTTCATTATGAAACTTTAAGTAATGAGGAATTAAAAGAACATATAGAAACTTTAGGAAAAATTTTTTATAAACGAGATGAGATATTATAAATATTTAGTAAATTATACATAATATAAAGAAGGAGGTGACATTTTGGAGAAAAAAAAGATAAGTAAATATAGATATAAGATTATTAAGGAAGAATTAGATTATCAAATAAATAGAGGATTTATAAGTGAAGAGGTTAAAGGAAATATTTTAAATTCTTATGAAATAGCAAAAAGATTTAA
Source organism: Defluviitalea phaphyphila (assembly GCF_001466305.1). Lineage (GTDB taxonomy): Bacteria > Bacillota > Clostridia > Lachnospirales > Defluviitaleaceae > Defluviitalea_A > Defluviitalea_A phaphyphila. Next base: position 81,067 of record NZ_JWID01000004.1, on the reverse strand, counting down.
CTTTATACAGACTATCTTAATAGTTGCTGCGGTGTTGATTGGAGCAGGGATTCTTAGTTTTATTGCCAGTAATTGGGCTTACATGTCTAAACCTTCAAAGTTTTTAACTATTATATTTTTTATTGGAGTTTGTAATTTTGGGGGGCTTAAGTTAGAAAATATATATCCTAGGGTATCTAGAAGTCTAATTTACTTAGGATTGATTATTTATGGAGCGGGAATATTTTTAGTAGGACAGATGTTTCATTATAGTTCTGATTTTGGGTCGGCTTTTTTAATTTGGTCAGTGGGGGTATTTCCCATAGCTTTAGTGTTAAAAGATAGGATTCTATTTAGTTTTGGAGAAGCTTTAATTTTTATTTATATTTACTTATTAACAAAAGGAAAGTTTGAATTTTTAATTATTAGTATCGGGATTTTAGCTATATTGTATTTACTAAATAAAAGAATACAAAAATCTCATGATATTATTTTTTTTAATATAGCTATATTATTAACTGTGATAATGAAATCATTAATTCTTTTTGAAGTAGAGCCTCTATTTATTGCTATTATATTTTTTATAATAGGATTATCCATGAGTCTTACAAAATTAAAAAAAGAGCTTATGGTTAATTCTATAGGGATTTTAGTATATGGTATTGCAGGTATAATATTAACTATTTCTGAATTATGGGAATTTACTTTTTCTAATTTAGGCTTTTTTTCTTTTATTTTTGCTATAGGATATTTTATTTTTCTAATATATTTATTAAATAAAGGAGAGGTTTATCCTATTATTTTAATATGTATTTTAATATTTAGATATTATATAGATTTATCCTTTGATTTTATGCCTAAATCTCTTTTCTTTATTGGAGGAGGATTGATTTTAGGAGGATTTGGATATTGGTTTGAGAAAAAAAGAAAAGAAGGAAGGGACAAATTTGATAAAAAATAAAAAGATATTAGTATTATTTATACCTATAATTGTTTTAATTTTAATGATTATCCTTCCTCTTATGACTTATTTAATGGGTGAAACTATTATACTAAAGACTAGACCCTATGACCCTAGGGATTTATTTAGAGGAGATTATGTTTCATTAGATTATGAAATAGAAGAAATAGAAATAGATAAGTTTGAAGATGGAATTATTGTAAATGATAATGGTATTTATAAAAACGAGATAGATAAAGTATATATTGTTCTAAAAGATTTAAATGGAATTCATACAGTTGATTATGTAGCAAAGGATAAACCTAAAAATAAACAATATTTGTTTGCAAAGATACAAGGAATTAGAAATGCTTATAAAGACAGTAATGAACCAGCTATTGTGATGTTAGACTGTGGATTGGATAATTATTTTGTACCAGAAAATACAGGAATGGAATTAGAAGAGATGTCTAGGGAAGGAGCATTACTTGTAGAGGTAAAAACTTTAGGAAGTTATGCTATACTTAAAAGTGTATATCCTATGGAATAAAAAGTTCTTCTTAAGAAGAACTTTTTTATGCTCTGATAACTTCAACGGCATATCCATCTGGATCTTTAACAAAATAATATTTTGGAGGTTCTCCAGGAAGCCCTTTTAGTTCTGTTACTTCATATCCCATATCCATATGTTTTTGTCTTGAAGCTTCCAGGTCGTCTACAGAAACTGCTATATGACTAAATCCATTACCTATTTCATAAGGTTTTTCAGGATTATAGTTATAAGTTAATTCTAATTCATATTGTCCTGTTTTATCACTTAAATAAACTAAGGTAAATTTATGTTCTGGGAAATCTTTTCTACTGGTTTCTACTAAACCTAGAGCTTCTTTATAAAATTTTAATGATTTTTCTAAGTCCATTACTCTTATACAAGTATGAAGCATTTTATAATTCAAAAGTACCACTCCTTTTAAAATAAATTTATTACTTTATAATTATAACAGATTCTTATATTTTAATCTATTTGATAAAATATTTTAGTATAAATGATATTAAATTTAATGCAATAAACAGCTTTATTTTGGTAAAATATATTTGTATTAAATTAAAGATAAAGGATAGAGGATAAAAATGTATTTAGGTAAAGAAGATAAAATCAAAATAGTAAATTTTTTAAAATTAGAATTTAGTCCAAAGTTTATTTATCTTTTTGGTTCGAAATAAAAATACTTTATTGTGAAGATGAAAATTTGATGATAAACTATGATATAAGAGTTCTTAAAGAATATGCAAAATTAAATGAAGAAAGGTAGATAATTCTAGATAGAATTAAAAAGGATGGTAAAATATATGGATAAAGATGTTTTATATAACAAAATTGCTATTATAGAGAGATGTTTGATGAGAATTCGAGAAGTTTATGATAATAATCCTGATAATTTAAATGATTATACAAAGCAAGATTCTATTGTATTAAATATTCAAAGAGCTATAGAAGCAACTATAGATATTGCCATGTATATAGTTTCTGTTAAAAAATTGGGAATACCTCAAAATAGTAGAGATGCTTTTGAAGTAATCAATCATTATAATATAATAGATGATGATTTATTAAAAAAATTAAAGGCTATGATTGGATTTAGAAATATTGCAGTGTATAATTGTCAAAAATTAAATTTAGATATTTTAAAACAAGTTATAGAAAATCATTTAGTGGATTTTGAGGAATTTATATATGCTGTAAACAAGATAAATTAAGTAATAATGTACGGAAGGATAAGATAATGAAGAAAATACTTATGATTGCTAGTGTGGATTTTCACTTTACAGCTTTTCATATTCCTTATATAAATTATTTTAAAAATAGGGGGATAGAAGTTCATATTGCTGCTAAAGCTGGAGATAGAGTTAAGGAATTAGAAGACTTAGGAGTTGTCTTTCATAACATAGATTTTGTAAGGAGTCCGTATTCTCCTAAGATTTTTAATGCATATTTTATGCTTAAAAAATTAATGTCTAAAATTAAGTTTGATTTAGTTCATGTACATACTCCTGTAGCTGCCTTTTTAGGAAGGCTTGCTGCAAAAAATACTAATACAAAGCCTGTACTTTATACAGCCCATGGTTTTCATTTTTATAAAAAAGCACCTATACTTAATTGGCTTATATACTATCCTTTAGAAAGGATAGCTGCTAAATGGACTGATGGGCTTATTACTATTAATAAGGAGGATTATAATAGGGCTAGAGATTTTAAATTAAGAGAAAAAGATGCCTTATATTATGTTTCTGGAGTAGGAGTTCCCATAGAAAAATATTCTTGTAAAGATTCTAATAAGCAGCTTAAAAAAGAAAAGATGGGGTTTTATAAAGAAGATATATTAGTATTATCTATAGGAGAATTTACTAAAAATAAAAATCAAAAGCAGATAATAGATGCTTTTGCTAAAATAATAAATTCTAATTTACATTTACTTTTTGTAGGAGATGGAGCTAAAGAGAAAAACTTAAAATCTTATGTAAAAGATATGGACTTATCAAAAAATATACATTTTTTAGGATACAGAAGAGATATACCAGATATTTTAGCTATTAGTGATATTTTTATTTTAACTTCTAAAAGAGAAGGTCTTCCTAGGGCTATGATGGAAGCTATGGCAACAGGTCTGCCCATTATAGCTACGGATATAAGGGGAAGTAGGGATTTAGTAAAAGATGGAGTTAATGGTTATTTAGTTAAAATAGATGATATTAATCTTACAGCCAAGGCTTTGGAAAAATTAATAAATGATAGAGAATTAAGAAACAAAATGGGATTAAATTCACAAAATATTATAAAGGATTATTCTATAGATAAAGTATTAAAAGAAATGAAAAAAATATATGAAAAGTATATTTAATGTTCTACTATTGAACAATAACCTAATTTATAATATAATTATAAAGGTTGAATATGGATAAGATATAGGAGGATACATAATGGAAGAAGAAATCAGCTTAAGAGAGCTTATAGAAGTTATTTTAAAAGGGAAAAAGCTAATAGGGATTATTACAGCAGTAACTGTTATTATATCTATTGTTATTAGCTTTGCTATGCCAAAAGTATACGAAGCTAATACAACTTTGTTAGCTAATCCTATAGGATCTCAGCAGAGTAAAGAAATTATTGATAGTTCAGATGTTTTAGATACCATTAGTCAATATCCAGAAATGACTTTAGAAACTTATAAAGAGCAGTTTTCAAATGCAGAAGTATTACAAGCTGTTATTGACGAATTAGATTTAAAGGATAAAAATGACGAGAAAATTAAAGTTAGTGATTTGAAAAATAAGATAAATGTAGAAGTTATAGATGATACTAATCTTATAAAAGTAACAGTTAAAGATAAGGACCCAGAGTTAGCAGCTAAAATTGCTAATACTTTAGGTGACAAGTTTATAGATTTTATTACTGATATGACTAAGAAAAAGAGTCAGCAGGCAGTAGAGGCTATAACTGAACAATTAGAAATAGAAAAACAGGCTTTAGATGAAGAAGCTCAAAAGAAAAGGGATTATCTTATTAATTCAGAGGATATAGAAACGCTTAATCAGGAAATAGAAATTATTAGACAGCAGTTAACGGATTATAAACAGAATTTAATAGATGTAGAAAAACAAATACAATCAGATATAAAAGCATTAGAGACTTTAGCTGAAAATGGAATAAAGTCTACTAATATTGATCTTGAGGCGATTAAGGGGAAAATTGAATTATCAGAAGTAAAAGATATTACTACTGATGAAGAAAACACTGATAATAATACAATAAATAATACAGGGAATGATATAAATATAGGTCAATCCTTAGAATTTAATATATCTAATTCATCTGCTTTGGAAAGTGCTATGTTAACAGCACAAAGGACTCAGATGGAAACTAGATTAGTTCAAAATATATCAGAAAAAGAAGTATTAGAACAAAAAATAGAAGAACTTCAAGAAAGATTGTCTAACCTTAGGGCTACTTTGGCTACAGAAGAGTATAAATATAATGAAGTAATGAGAAATTATCAGTTAGCTGAACAATCTTTCCAAGCATATCTTACAAAGAAAAATGAAGCAGAGCAAAATGCTGCAGCAGATATAGGAAGAGCTAGTATTATAGTATCTTCCCCAGCTACAGCACCAGATATACCAGCATCTCCTAATAAAAAGCTTAATGTAGCTATAGGGTTAGTGCTTGGATTAATGATAGGAGTATTTGTTGTATTCTTTAAAGAATATTGGGAAAATACTAGTAATCCTTCAAAATAAATTATTATGTTTATTTAATAAAAGTATTGCTTTAAATTATAAAATATATACAAAAAAGAAAGAGATACACTCATCATGATGAGTATATCTCTTTTGTTTTTTTCTTAGTATCTTCATTAACAAATGAAGGCTTTAAATTAGTATCTAAAGATGAAGATAGATTTTTAAATGCAACGGAAAGCATAAGCTTAATTCTATTTAATTGATTAACTTCACTAGCTCCAGGGTCATAGTCTATGGCAACTATATTAGCATTTGGATATTTTTGTTTTAGAGGTTTTATCATGGCCTTTCCTGTTACATGGTTAGGAAGACAAGCAAAAGGCTGCATACATATGATATTTTCTACCCCTTCTTCTATAAGTTCTATCATTTCAGCAGTTAAAAACCAACCTTCTCCTGTTTGATTTCCTAAGGAAAGTATATTAGAAGCTCCTTTAGCTAATTCAAATATGGTTTTAGGAGGGCTAAAACGTTTACTTTTTTCTAGAGCTTTTTTCATTTCTTTTCGATAGAACTCTATAAATTTTATAGCACCTAAACCAGCCCATTTTGCCTTAAGACTTCCTGATAGTTTTTCATGTTTAAAAGTTGGGTTATAAGAACAGTATAGTAGAAAATCAGTTAAATCAGGGACAACTGCTTCAGCACCTTCTTGTTCTATTACTCCTATGGCATTATTATTAGCTGTTGGATGAAATTTAACTAAAATTTCTCCTACTATTCCTACCTTTGGCTTTTTAATATCATTTATTTCTAATTTATCAAAGTCTTCTACTATTTGATTAACTATAGTTTTAAATTCTTTATGATTTCCCCTATGGATAGCTTTTTTACATTTTTCAGCCCATTGTCTATATAGCATATTAGCAGAACCTTTTATTTTTTCATAAGGTCTTACTCTAAGTAGAACTCTCATAAGAAGATCGCCATATACTAGAGCCATCATACTTCTATTTATTAATTTTGGAGTAATCTTAAATCCAGGATTATGTTCAAGGCCTAGGGCATTTAAAGATATTACAGGAACATGCCCCATGTCTGCATCTTTTAGAGCTTTTCTAAGGAATGCTATATAGTTAGTAGCACGGCATCCTCCACCAGTTTGGGTTATTAATACAGCTGTCTTATTTATGTCATATTTTCCTGATTGAAGGGCTGATATAAGTTGCCCAACAACTATTATAGAAGGATAGCAGGCATCATTATTTACATATTTAAGTCCAACATTTACAGCTTCATAATCCACAGAGGGTAGAAGTTCTAAATTATATCCTGAGGATATAAAAGCTTCTTGAATAAGTTCAAATTGATAAGGAGCCATTTGGGGAGCTAGTATTGTGTAGGTATCTTTCATTTCCTTAGTAAAAGGAATTTTATTAAAGCTAGTAGATACTTTTTCATTATTTTTTAAGTTATCAGAATTAGTTCTTTCTTCCATAGCAGCTTTTAAAGAACGAAGACGTATTCTAGCAGCTCCTAATTGATTTCCTTCATCTATTTTAAGTGTAGTATATATTTTTTTGTATTTACTTAAAATTTCTTGAACTTGGTCTGTTGTTACAGCGTCTAAGCCGCATCCAAAAGAGTTGAGTTGAACTAACTCTAAATCATCTCTAGTACCTACTAAATGAGCGGCGGCATATAATCTAGAGTGATATACCCACTGATCAACTACTCTTAGTGGTCTATCTACTTTAGCTAAATGAGCAACAGAATCTTCAGTAAGAACTGCCATTCCTAAGCTATTAATAAGGTCAGGAATTCCATGGTGAATTTCTGGGTCTATATGATAAGGTCTTCCGCTTAACACTATTCCTTTTTTATTATTTTCTTCAAGATATTTTAAAACTTCTTCTCCTTTTTTTCTTATATCTGCTTTTGCCCTTTGTTCTTCAGCCCAGGCTAAATTAACAGCTTCTATTATTTCTTTTTTGGAAATATTCATGTCTTTGAATTCTTCGTATAATCTTTCTGTTAATCTTTTTTTATTGTTCATGGGCAAAAATGGATTCATAAAAGTTATATTTTTTTCTTTTAATATTTCCATGTTATGTTTTATAACTTCAGGATAAGAAGTTACTATAGGGCAGTTAAAATTATTATCTGCCTCTTGTTGTTCCTTCTTTTCATGTGGGATACAAGGATAAAATATTCTATTTACTCCCTTTTTAATTAAACTCATTATATGTCCGTGAACTAGTTTTGCAGGGTAGCAAACGGATTCTGATGGGATAGATTCTATTCCCATTTCGTAAATAGCTTTTGATGATCTAGGAGATAATTCTACCCTAAAGCCTAATTTAGTAAAGAATGTAGCCCAAAAAGGATAGTTTTCATATATATTAAGTACTCTAGGTATACCTATAATACCTCTTTTAGCTTTTTCTTTAGAAAGAGGTTTATATGAAAAAATTCTTTTGTACTTATAATCAAATAAATTAGGTAAATGTTCTTTTGATAGTTCTATACCTGCTCCTCTTTCGCAGCGATTACCTGATACAAAACGTCTTCCATCAGAAAAGGTATTAACTGTTAAGTAGCAGTGGTTAGGGCATAGAGAACAACGTTTTTGAGAAGTTTCAGTATGAAAATCATTTAACATATCAGAAGAAAGAATAGTACTTTCTTGTCCATTATGTCGTTCTTTTGCAATTAAAGCTGCTCCAAAAGCTCCCATGATTCCAGCTATATCAGGTCTTATAGCTTCTTTTCCAGAAACTAATTCAAAGCTTCTAAGGATGGCATCATTATAAAAAGTACCGCCTTGAACTATTACTTTATCTCCTATTTCTTTAGAATTTCTTAATTTTATTACTTTAAAAAGAGCATTTTTTATAACAGAATAAGACAGCCCAGCGGATAAATCTCCTATACTTGCTCCTTCTTTTTGAGCTTGTTTTACCCTAGAATTCATAAATACGGTACAGCGTGAGCCAAGGTCTACAGGGTTTTTAGAAAATAGGGCTTCCTGTGCAAAGTCAGCAACGTTCATATTTAAAGAATTTGCAAAGGTTTCTATAAAAGAACCACAGCCTGATGAACAAGCTTCATTTAACATGATTTTATCAATAACTCCATCTTTTACATGGAGGCATTTCATATCTTGTCCACCAATGTCTAAGATAAAGTCAACCCCAGGAAGAAAGAAATTAGCTGCTTTATAGTGAGCTACTGTCTCTATTTCACCTATATCAATTTTAAGAGCAGCTTTAAGTAAAGCCTCTCCATAACCAGTTACAGCAGAATAGGCTATATAAGCCTTAGAAGGAAGTTTACTATATATGTCTTTTAAAATTTTTATAGCTGATGATAGGGGGCTTCCTTCATTACTTCCATAATAAGAATATAAAAGAGCTCCTTCTTCATCTATTAAAGCAGCTTTAGTAGTAGTAGATCCTGCATCTATTCCTAAGAAGCATTTACCTTCATAGGTAGATAGTTCTTTACGTTTAACTTTATGTAAGCTATGTCTTTTCTTAAATTCTTCTAGTTCTTCTTTATTTAAAAATAAGGGTCGTATTCTAGGAATTTCGTAATCTTGAGCTTTTTCTAAAACAGAGAGATTTTTATGCAAGGTTTCAAATGAAATAGGATCTTTAGTTTTAGAAAGAATAGCAGCTCCTAATGCTACAAAGTATTCTCCATTTTTTGGTAAGATAGCTTGTTCTTTAGTTAGATTTAAAGTTTCTATAAAACGGGTTCTAAGTTCTGATAGAAAAGATAGAGGTCCACCAAGAAAAGCAACATTTCCTCTTATAGGTTTTCCACAGGCAAGCCCACTTATAGTTTGGGTTACAACAGCTTGAAAAACTGAAGCAGCAATGTCTTCTTTTTTAGCTCCTTCATTTAAAAGAGGTTGTATATCTGTTTTTGCAAAAACACCACATCTAGCTGCAATAGGGTATATAGTATTATAGTTCTTAGCTAATTCATTTAATCCTGCTGCATCAGTTTTAAGCAAGCTAGCCATTTGGTCTATAAAGGCTCCTGTTCCACCAGCACAAGTTCCATTCATTCTTTGTTCTATGGAATTTTCAAAATAAGTTATTTTTGCGTCTTCTCCTCCTAATTCTATGGCAACATCAGTTTGAGGGATGAAAGTTTCTATGGCTTTTGCTCCTGCTATAACTTCTTGTACAAAAGGAACATTTAGCCATTTTGAAACAGATAGTCCTCCAGAACCGGTTATATTTATAGTCACTTGTTCTTTAGAGAAACCTTCATAAGCTTCATTTAAAATATTCATTATAGTCTTTTTTATGTCAGAAAAATGTCTTTGATAGCGAGCAAAAAGAATCGTATTCTCGTTGTCTATAATTACTAATTTAACAGTAGTTGATCCAACATCTAATCCTATATGAAGATTATTTATCATATAATTATCCCCTTCATATATACAAGGTCTTAAACCTTTTCAGTTTAAGACCGGTATTATAATATTTTTATAATCAAATAATAGATAAAATAGGTTAGTTTGTCAAGATTTTTTACTTTTCATTCATATATCATTCATTGAAGTCCATATATTTATAATAGGCAGTTTGTAAACATAAATATAAAAGGTTTTGGCATAATATAGGAGGGATAATATGAGTATGACTGATTTTTCAGAGTTAATTAAAAAAGATAGGGAAGAAAGAAAAAAGCAAAAATTTAGAGGAAATTTATTGGATTATTTATATATTATAAAAGAAAATCCAAGTTTAGCAGCTCTTTCCCATGAAAGACTTTATAAACTTATATTAGAACATGGAGTAGAAATAATTAAAACAGAAGAAAATCCAAGACTTAGAAGGATTTATGGTAAAGATATAATAAAAAAATATAATTTTTTTAAAGAAGATTTTTTTGGAATTGATAATGTAATAATGAAGATAGTAAGGTATTTTCATTCTGCAGCTATGAAAGGAGAAGAATCAAGGCAAGTTTTATATCTTGTGGGGCCAGTTGGTTCCGGTAAATCATCTATTATAGAAGCACTTAAAGTATTATTAGAAAGTAGTCCAGACATATATGCTCTAGAAGGGTGCCCTATGAGGGAAGAACCTCTTCATCTTATACCTAAACATCTAAGACCTAAATTTGAAAAAGAACTTAATGTAAAAATTGAAGGGGATCTTTGTCCTATATGTAGGTATCGTCTTAAAAACGAATTTAAAGGAGAATATGAAAAATTTCCAGTAGTTAATGTTGATTTTTCTATTCGTTCAAGAAAAGGAATAGGAGTTGTTCCACCAGTAGATTCTAATAACCAAGATACTTCTGTCCTTATTGGTTCAGTAGATATATCAAAAATGGATTTATATCCTGAGGATGATCCTAGGGTTTTTGCTTTAAATGGAGCTTTTAATGTAGGAAATAGAGGAATTGTAGAGTTTATAGAAGTATTTAAAAATGATGTTGAATATCTTCATACTATGATTACTGCGACTCAGGAAAAGTCTATTCCTTCTCCTGGTAAGGGGTCTATGATTTATTTTGATGGAGTAATTTTGGCTCATTCTAATGAAGCAGAGTGGAATAAATTTAAGGCAGACTATACTAATGAAGCAATTTTAGATAGAATAGTTAAGGTAGAAGTTCCTTATTGTTTAGAATTAGATGAAGAAATAAAAATATATAAAAAAATACTTAAAAATTCTAATTTTAAGGCTCATATAGCTCCTCATACCATAGAAATTGCTTCTATGTTTGCTATATTAACGAGACTTTCGCCTTCTAATAAAGTAGACCCTATGACTAAATTAAAAATTTATAATGGAGAAGAGATTATAGAAAAGGGAACAACTAAGAGAATAGATGTAATGGAATTAAAAGAAGAAGCTACAAGAGAAGGCATGACAGGAATTTCTACTAGGTTTATTATGAAGGCTTTAGATAACGCTCTTTCTGATTCTGAGTATGATTGTATTAATCCTTTAAGTGTTATGGAATGTTTAATTAAAGAAGTAAAAGAGATGGCAGCGACAGAAGATTTAAAGAAAAAATATTTAGGCTTTATACAAGATACTATTAAAAAGGAATATCATAAGATATTAGAAAAAGAAGTAACAAAGGCTTTTATTCATGGATATAGGGAACAAGCTCAAGATTTATTTAATAATTATTTAGACCATGCAGAAGCCTATGTAAATAAAACTAAATTAAAAGACCCTAATACAGGAGAAGAATTAGAACCAGATGAGGAATTTTTAACTTCTATAGAACAGCAATTAGGAATTACAAAGACTGCTGCAAAGGGCTTTAGGCAAGATGTAACTTCTTATATGTTTTCAGTTTTAAGAAGTGGAGGAAAAATAGATTATACATGTTATGAACCTTTAAAAGAAGCCATAGAAAAAAAATTAACTTCTTCAGTTAGAGAACTTTCTAGGATTATAACAAAATCTAAGGTAAGAGATGAGGAACAAAATAAAAAATATGATGCTATGGTAGAAGAAATGAAAAGAAATGGATATTGTGATCATTGCTGTAATGTTATATTAAAATATGCAGCTAATAATCTCTGGAAAGATTAGGTGATAGTATGGCAATCTTTCGAGAATTTCAAAAGTATAGGACAGATAGAAGTGCTGAAGATAGAAGAAGGCATAAAGAATTAGTAGAAAAAAGTATAAAAGAAAATATAGGAAATATCATCGCAGAAGAGAGTATAATAGGACAGTCAAAAAATAAAAAAATAAAAATTCCTATAAAAGGTTTAAAAGAATATTATTTTAAATATGGAAATAATCAAAGACGGGTAGGATCAGGAGACGGTAATGAGAAAAAGGGAGATAGATATGATAAAGATATATATAGGGATAAGTTTGAAGAAGGAAGAGCAGGTAATGAGGAAGGAGAAGATATATATGAAACAGAAATAACTATAGAAGATGCTATACAATATTTATTTGAAGATCTTAAACTTCCTTATCTTTATAGAAAAAAGTTTACAGAAGTAGAATCAGATAGTATTGGTAAACGTTGGGGGATTAAAAATAAGGGAATTCCTCCTAGGATTTCTAAAAAACATACAGTAATAGAAAAAATAAAAAGAAAAAAGCAAGCCAAAAGAAATAATACATTAAAAGAAGAAGAAAGATTTCCTTTTCATAGTGAAGATATAAGATATTTTAAGCTTAAACCTAAAGTAAAAAGGGATTCTAATGCAGTTATTATATGTATTATGGATACTTCAGGGTCTATGGGTCATACTAAAAAATATTTAGCTAGAAGTTTTTATTTTCTTTTATATCAATTTATAAAGATTAAATATCTTCATGTAGAGATAGTATTTATAGCCCATACCACTGTAGCAAAGGAAGTAACAGAGGATGATTTTTTTCATAAAGGGGAATCAGGAGGAACTTATATAAGCAGTGGATATAAAAAGGCACTAGAAATTATAAAAGAAAGATATAACCCAAAGTTATGGAATGTATATGCTTTTCATTGTAGTGATGGAGATAATTGGGGAGAAGATAATGAAAGAGCCATAGAAAGTGCTATAGAGCTTTGCAAAGTTTGTAATTTATTTGGATATGGAGAAATCAAAACCAATAATTATACCAGTACGATTATGCATAAATATAAGGAGAAAATAAAAGAGCCTAATTTTGCTATGGTGAGAATTTCTAGAAAAGAAGAAGTGTGGCCTTCCTTTGTAAAATTATTAAATGTAGAGAAAGAAAATAGCCCGGAAGGGTGGTTATGATGGCTTATTCATTGGAAGAATTAAAATATTGGAATAATAAAATAGAAAATTTAGCAATAAAGAAAGGGCTTGATTTTTATCCTCAAGAATTTGAAATAATAAGTTTTGAAGATATGTTATGTTACGAATCCTATGTAGGAATGCCTTCACATTATCCTCACTGGAGTTTTGGAAAGACTTATGAAAAATTAAGAACTTTATATAAATATAATATTACAGGACTTCCCTATGAAATGGTTATAAACTCCAATCCATCCATAGCATATTTAATGAAGGATAATACCTTGCTTCTTCAAATATTAACCATGGCTCACGTATATGGACATAATGATTTTTTTAAAAATAATAGATTATTTAAAGAATATACCAATGCAGATCTTGCAGTAGAAATGTTTAAAAGCCATGCTAGTAGAATTCGTTCTTATATACAAAATCCCGGCATAGGTTATGAAAAAGTTGAAAAAATTTTAGATGCAGCCCATTCCATAAGATATCAATGTAGTTTAGATAAAAATAAAGAAAAAAAGAAGAAAAATTTAAAAGAAGATAAATACGAAAATATATTAGAATTTTTAATAGATTATGGAGAGCTAGAAGAATGGGAAAAGGATATATTAACCATAGTAATGGAAGAAACTAAATATTTTATTCCTCAAATAGAAACAAAGATTATGAATGAAGGATGGGCTAGTTGGTGGCATTATAATATTCTTAAAGATTTAGAGTTAGACCCCGGGAATCATATAGAATTTTTAAAAGTTCATAATTCAATTATTCGTCCCTCAAAGGGAAGAATTAATCCTTATTATATGGGATTTAAAATATGGGAGGATATTACAAAGAACTATGAAGATATTGATAAGATTTTTGAAGTAAGGGCTCTTGAAAGGGATTCATCTTTTATAAGAAAATATTTAACTTTTGATCTTTGCAGAGAAATGAATTTAATACAATTTGAAGAAGAAGAGATGTATTATGTAGTAACAGAGGTGGCTAATGAAGATGGCTGGAAGAATATAAGGAATACTCTAGCTGATACCGTTGGTATGGGAAGTATTCCAACTATAATTGTAAAGGATTTAATAAAAAGCGATAACACTCTTTGTCTTGAACATATATATGATGGAAGAGAACTAGATACATCAAATACCTTTGAAACCCTAAAATATATAGCAAAATTATGGGAAGGAAAAGTAGTACTAGAAACTATCTTAAATAAATGTAAGAAAAGAATAACCTGCAGTAGCGATTATAAAATTTCATTAGAAAATATATAATATAAAAATCCCTATTTAGATGAAGATTCTAAATAGGGATTTTTAATGTTTAAAATCAAAACTAATTTTATAAAACTTGCAATTTTATAAAATTAGTGCTATAAATAGTGTTAATACATATGTATATACATATATATATTAATAGCTTTAAATTGAGTTTATTTTATATAAAAAGGAGAGAGTTATATGGATAATTCCTTGATTTCTCAAATAAAAGAATTAAAAAAGAAGAAAAATGCCCTTATTTTAGCCCATAATTATCAAAGGGAAGAGATACAAAATCTTGCTGATATAGTGGGGGATTCTTTTGCTTTATCCTTAGCAGCCCTAAATGCTAAGGAAGATACCATTGTTTTTTGTGGAGTTCGTTTTATGGCAGAAACAGCCAAAATTTTATGTCCTAATAAAAAAGTACTTCTTCCTGTATATGACGCAGGATGTCCTATGGCGGATATGATTACAGCAGAAGAATTAAGAAAAGCTAAAGAGAAATATCCTGATGCAGCAGTAGTTTGTTATGTTAATTCCTACGCAGAAGTTAAAGCAGAGAGTGATGTCTGTGTTACTTCTTCTAATGCAGTAAAAATTATAAAAAGTTTAAAAGAAAAACAAATATTATTTATTCCAGATAAAAATTTAGGAACATATATAGGAGAAAAAGTTCCCGAAAAAGAAATATTAGTATGGGATGGTTTTTGTATTGTTCATCATTTAGTTACTGCAAAAGAAGTTATAGATAAAAAAAATAAATATCCTAATGCAGAAGTCTTAGTTCATCCTGAATGTAAAAAAGAAGTTTTAAGTTTAGCAGATTTTATTGGAAGTACCTCTGAAATTATAAATTATGCTTCTAGTTCAGATAAAAAAGAATTTATTATTGGAACAGAAAAGGGAGTTTTAACTTCTTTAGAAAAAAATAATAAAGATAAGAAATTTTATATGCTTTCTTCAAATTTATTATGTAGAAATATGAAAAAAACTGGATTAAAAGAGCTAATGGAATGCTTAAAAGAAGATAGATATGAAATAAAATTAGAAGAAGATATTTTAATAAAAGCAAGAAAACCCTTAGAAAGAATGATAGAAATTGCAAAGAGGCGAGACTATGTTTAAAAAAGATTTCAAATTAAAGGAAGATTTACTTGAAAGTGATATTATTATTATAGGTTGTGGTATAGCAGGACTTTATACAGCCCTTAACTTAGATGATAGATTTAAAATTATAATATTGTGCAAGGGAAGTTATATAGAAAGTAATTCTTATCTTGCTCAAGGAGGAATAGCTGCTCCTATTAATAAAAAAGAAGATAGTCCTAAAAAACATTTTAAAGACACCATAGTATGCGGTAAGGGAACTAATAATGTAGAAGCTGTTTGGACATTAGTTAATGAAGCAAATGAAAATATAGATAACCTTATAAATTTAGGAGTAAAATTTGATTTAGAAAAAGATGGTTTTTATGCCTTAGGAAAGGAAGGAGCTCATTCAGTTTCTCGTATTCTTCATGCTGGAGGAGATAAAACAGGAGCAAAAATTATAGAAACTCTTTATAGAAAAGTTATAAAAAAGAAAAATATTACTTTAATTGAAGATGCCTTTGCTATTGATTTATTATGGGACGATAATAAATGTTTTGGAGTTTTAGCTAGGATTAATGGTAAAAATATAAAGATATTTAGTCAATATACTGTTTTGGCTGGAGGTGGGATAGGACATATATATGAAAGAACAACTAATAATATAGGTATTGGCGGAGATTGTATAGCTATGGCCATAAGAGGAAATGTAAAACTTAAAGATATGGATTATGTACAATTTCATCCAACGGGATTTTTTAATACTAAAAAGGCGGAAGAAAGATGTTTTCTTATTTCTGAAGCCCTTAGGGGAGAAGGAGCTGTTCTGCTTAATGAAAATATGGAACGTTTTATGGAAAAAATACATCCTTTAAAGGAATTAGCTCCAAGAGATATAGTATCAAGAGCAATTTATTATGAAATAGAAAAACAAAATATTCCTTATGTATATTTAGATATTACCCATTTATCTGAAGATATATTAAAAAAACGTTTTCCATCTATATATGATTATTGTATAAAGCAAGGGATAAATATAAGTTGTGATTTGATTCCAGTAGCTCCAGTAGCTCATTATTTTATGGGAGGAGTAGATGTTGATTTAGATGGGAAAACATCTATGGAATATCTTTATGCTGTAGGAGAATGTGCATGTACAGGAGTCCATGGACAAAATAGATTAGCTAGTAATTCTTTATTAGAAGCTATAGTTTTTGGAAGACGTGTAGCTAAAAATATTAATAAATTTTTTAAAAATCATCATATATCTAAAAAAATATTAAAAGATAAACCTTATAATACTATCTTACATATAACTGAAAAAAATATGATAGAATTAAGGAGTAAAATGACAAAATACTGTGGTATTATTAAGGATAAAACTATGTTATATAAATTACATGACAATTTATCTAAAATTTTAAAAACACGTCCTAATTTAAATGATATGGAACAAAAACATATAGAATGGATAAATCAAATGACTGTTGCAGATGTCGTTATTTTAGATTCCATAAGAAATACTAAGGAGGTTTATAATGCTTAGCAAGATATATATTGACAGTATAATAAAAAGAGCTTTATTAGAAGATATGAACTATGGAGATATTACAACAGATACATTAATATCACCATCTCAAATTTCTAAAGGAAATTTTATAGCCAAAGAAGATGGAGTTATAGCAGGAATAGAAGTGGCAAAAAGAGTTTTTAAATTTTTTGATGATACTATAGAATTTGAAATTTATAAAAAGGACGGAAGTTTTGTCAAAAAAGGAGAAATAATAGCGTGTATAGAAGGCAAAACAGCTTCAATATTAAAATGTGAAAGAACAGCTCTAAATTTATTACAGAGATTATCAGGAATTGCTACAATGACTAGAAATTTGGTAAAAGAAGTTGAAGATACAAAAGTAAGAATAGTAGATACTAGAAAAACTATTCCAGGATTAAGAGTACTAGAAAAGTATGCTGTTACCATGGGAGGCGGTTATAATCATCGCTTTAATTTATCTGATGGAGTACTTATTAAAGACAATCATATTTTTGCAGTAGGAGGAATAAAAGAGGCAATTAATAAAATCAGGAACAAAATTCCCCATACTATGAAAATAGAAATAGAAGTAGAAAATTTAGAACAGTTAAAAGAAGCCTTAGATGCTAAGGCAGATATAATTATGCTTGATAATATGTCTTTAGATATGATGAGAGAAGCAGTAAAGATAAATAATGGCAGGGCTTTATTAGAAGCTTCAGGAAATATTACTGTGGAAAATGTAAGGGATATAGCAAAAACTGGAGTTGATATTATATCCTGCGGAGCTTTAACCCATTCAGTAAAAGCATTGGACATTAGTTTAAAATTTATATAAATTTTCTAATCATAATTTATCTCCTTTCAAGCTATTAGAAGGGTATTTGTGGACAAGTTAGTTTTTTTATTATACAATAAGGCATGACATAATACAACGCAGAGATTTTGATAAGGAGAAATCATGATGGGATTTAAACTTTGTACTATTGCTAGCGGCAGCAGTGGGAATTGTGTTTATATAGGAAGTCCTAAAGTTAATTTACTAGTTGATGCAGGCATAAGTGGTAAAAGAATTCAAAATGGATTAGAAATAATAAATGTAAATCCTAAGAACATTGATGGAATTCTAATTACCCATGAACATATTGATCATATAAAAGGAGCAGGAATATTATCTAGAAGATTTGATATTCCTTTGATTGCTAATAAAAATACATGGGAAGCTATAGATGAAATGGAGAGAGGAATAGGAAAGATTAATCCTAATAATCGTATAGTAATTGAAAAAGAAAAGGACTTAATATTTAAAGATTTAATTATATATTCATATAGTATTCCTCATGATGCAGCAGACCCAGTAGGGTATACTTTTATTTGCCAAAATAAAAAAATAAGTATAGCCACAGATTTAGGGCATATAAATAGCCATATTAAAAATAATATAAGAGAATCTAATTTGATTTTATTAGAGGCTAACCATGATATAGATATGTTAAAGACAGGATCTTATCCTTACTATCTTAAAAGAAGAATATTAGGAAAGAATGGACATTTATGTAATGAAATGGCGGGGAAGGTTTTGGTAGATGTTTTTCATAAAGATTTAAAGGCTGTAATTTTAGGACATTTAAGCAAAGAAAATAATTATCCAGATTTAGCTTATATGAGTGTGAGAAATGAACTTATATCTTCCGGGATAGAAGTAGATGATAAAATAGAATTAACTGTAGCCAGTAGGGATGAAATATCTAAAATATTTGAAATATAAATAATATGTATAAAAAACTCCTTTTTGCTAAATAATTATTACCGAGGGTGATAATTATAAGCAAGAAAGGGGTGTTCCCATGGCTAAAAACAAAAAGAAAAAAAAGAAAAGAGCAAGTCAGCCTCCTTCCTATGCAACTGAAGAATTTGCTTCTGAATCTATGCCACAACAAGATTCTCAAAAAAGTAGAAAAAAAAGTGGACTTAAGCAAAAGAACAAGTAGTCAGTGTCAAGGGCTATCTTAGAATAATTTCTGAGATAGCTCTTTTTGTATATTGAAAACCACCTGTTTTGTGGTTAGTATGAAGGTTTATTCTAACTTTTTAGTTTTCTAAATAGAATATAAATAAAATAACATCTATAAACCATGAATATATAATAATAAGTAAAAATCAACAAAAACAAGACTATTGTAACAATACTAGATATATTATAAAATAAAGAATAATTATAGCAAATAAATTAATAGTGAATATTGGTAACTTAGATTAAGGAAAATTATTGATGTTTTTTGTAATAATAAAAAATGGAGTTAGAAAATGATAAAAATCTCAAGAGTTTAAAGATTTCATTAAGATGGATATTAATATATAATATTATATATTAATACATTATATTAAAATAAAGTATGAATCTGTGTGTCTACGTTATTAGCATAAATAATTTAGAAGGAGGTTTTCAATATAGTTAGAATAAAAAAATATTATAAGAATATTGTTTTTAAAAATAAAAAAATTTCTATTCCTATTTTTATTATCATTAATATATTGTTATACATTTTTATATCTATATTTTCTGGATTTTTGGGACATATATTTACATATAATAAATTAATAAAATATTCTTTTAATATTATTAATGATTTTATTTATGGCTTAAATATATTATTAATTTGTATATTTATTATTATTATACATGCAAAATTGTATAATAATATGAGAGGAAAGGAAATAAGATTTCTTAAATCATTAGGGTTTAATACAAAAGAATTATTATTTGTACTTTTTTCTAAGCAATATAAAATATTTATTTTATTTGTATTTTTTTATTCTTTTTTCCACCAATGGGAGACTACTGATTTTGATGTAATTCATATTATGAAAATTTTTATAGGACAAATACTTGCGTTTTGCATTCTATTTTTTATTTGTATCATATATAATACCATAAGAAATACATATGTTATTTTTTTAAAAGATCTTTGTATTTTTATTTCAATTATTTTTATTATAAAAAATTCATTTGTATTTTCTATAGAAAGATCATTTAATGGTTTGGATAAAAAGGACTTAATCATTAATATTTTAAGTAAGTTAGGTAGTATTAATGAAATTCAACATGTTGTAAATATTATTTTTAAATTTAGTATTTTACAAATAATTGTAATAAGTATACTTTTATTTGTTTTCTATATAACATTCTATAAAAATACATTTGAAGTTGAAATAAAATCAAGATTTAAATTAAAACTTCCTAATATACAGTTATCTAAAAAATTTTTCACTAAATATAAAAGAAGTCCCTTTAAATCATTTATATTGAGAGATTTTATTATAATGAGTAAGAAAAAGTCATTTTTAAGTATACAAATTCTATTTATTATGATATTTGTATTTATAGCTATAAACTTTAAAAAAATACCTATTAATTTAACAATGGGATTTATGATTTGTTTTGTTTTTTTAAATTCATTATTATCTCAGGAATTATTTAAGGCAGATTCAAAATTCAAAGGAATCTATCTTTATTTGCCAATTCAATATAATACCTTTATTTTAGCAAAAATACTCTGTATGTCAGTTTTATCTTCTATTATTCCATTATTACTTTTATTTGTTCAGATGTTATTAGGCAAAATAAATATAACAAGCTTTTTTGCTATTTTTATAACAATTATTTTAATTACATTAATATTATCTTTTTATTTCTGTAGTATAATAATAGCATTTTATCCTAAAATAAATAAAACTGATTTACCATTGTTAATAAGTATTATTCTACTATTTGTTTTACCTGGTATTTCATTAATTTTCATATATTTTGGGTTGAAAAGAGGGAAAAGTAAATGGATGAAATGGGAAGAAATTTATTAGAGATTAACAATATCACTAAGTTCTATGGAAAAAAGAAAGGAATAAATAATTTTTCATTAAATATAGGTGGTGGAGAAGTAACTTGTATTGTTGGGCCTAATGGTTCAGGAAAATCAACATCTATAAAAATTATTTCAGGGGTTATGAAAAGTAATAATGGACAATGTATGCTTAATAAAATGAATACTGCAGATATTGAAACGAAAAAACATATTGGATATTTAGAAGAGAGCCCTTTTTTATATGAAGATCTTACAGTTTATCAATTTATTAATTTTGTTTTTTCTGTTAAATGCCTAGATAATAATGAGATAGAATGCGAACGATTAATTAAAAAATTTGAATTATGGGAGTATAGAAATACACTAATTAAAAAACTTTCAATGGGAATGAGAAAAAGAGTAAGTATAATTGTGGCTATTATGAATTACCCACCTCTTATTATACTAGATGAACCTACAAATGGACTAGATACAAAAAGTGTTATTAGTCTAAAAGAAGAGATATTATATGCAAAAAAGCATAATTGTATAATAATTGTATCAAGTCATATATTAGATTTTTTGAAACAAATAGGAACAAATTTTGTGTTTCTTAAGAATGGAGAAATAGTAAAGAAGATTAATTATTGTGATAACTTAGATTTGGATGCTATTTATAAAAATTTATATATTAATGAAAAAGCAATATAATCAAAGTGTAGACAAAGTCTATTATTCTAAATTAAATTTTTAAAAAAAGCCATTAAAATCCTATAAAATTAAGGATTTTAGTGACTCTTTGTCAATTTAAAACCTTAATCTTATTATTAAAACCTTCAGTTGGCCCATTAGTATCATAAACCTTTTTTACTTTTACCCCTTTTAAATTTAGTAATTTATTGATACAATTAGAGCACACTTATGAATAAATCTCCTTCTTATGTATTTGTGGTATTACATTTTAGCAGATTTATTTCACAAGTGCATTTATTATGTAAAAAAAGTTGAGATAAATATTTAGAAAAAAGCACTTAGAATTTTTATTATAAAACTTTTTTGTAAATATAGAATATTTATAAAAATATCATATATTATATTTTGTAACCAAAAAATATAATATAAGTCTAAAGAATTTTTTTATGTGTATATATAATTTATATAGACGTACAAATAAAAACATAGTATAATAAATTTGGCAATATATAAAACAAACAAAAAGAAGGTGTACCATTGAGACTATCCAGCCATACATATGTGGCGGATTATGCTGGAGATATTATTGAATCATTAGTGGGGGTTTCTTTTAACCGAAAATTAATGAGACTAGGATCTAAAATGCCCGATATTCAACCTCTTAGAAGAATACAGATACATTCTCCACAGATTATCCTGCCTCATTTTAAAAAGGAATATAATAGAATTGTTTTACAAGAAAAGAATATAAATAGGATTTCTTTTATATTAGGTATACTTAGTCATTATATAGCGGACGCTTTTTGTTATTCTCATAATAAGTATGTTGTTGATATGAAAAAACATATTAAATATGAATATTATTTAGACAGAGAAAAATGTAACATTAAA
The DNA here is from genome assembly GCF_001466305.1 of Defluviitalea phaphyphila. Taxonomy (GTDB): domain Bacteria; phylum Bacillota; class Clostridia; order Lachnospirales; family Defluviitaleaceae; genus Defluviitalea_A; species Defluviitalea_A phaphyphila. The sequence goes on along the minus strand of NZ_JWID01000004.1, from coordinate 58,839 downwards.
ATTTCACAGAATATAAATAATATGGTTATAGATTATTTAAAAAGTATAAAAAAAGGAATAGATTCGATAGATAAATATATAAAAAAAACTAATAATGAATATATTTTTAAAGTTAAAAAATTATCTTGGGAAGAAATTATTAGGATTGATTTAGAAAATGCTATAGTTCATTCTGCAGCTCTTTTAACATACTTTATTATGGAATTACAAGAAGTAAGAGTTCCAGCAGTATGCTTAGTATAAAATAAAAGTTAAAGCTCCATAGATTTAATTATTTTAAATCTATGGATTTTTTATAATTTTTATTTTACTAAAAATAGTAATAATAAAATAATATATTTATTATTACTATAAATTGATAATTTATTAAATAAAACTTTTAAAAGAATATATTATAAAATGTAGTACATACTAAATATGAAATTAATAAAAAGGAGTGTATATTTTGGACCAACAAAGTTTTGAACAATTAAAAAAACGTTTTCAAGAAGTAGATACAAAAGAAAAAATAGAGATATATGCATTTACTCAAGGATTAACTCAAGAACAATATAAGCAGCTTTTAAAATTATTTCCCTTAGAACATTTACCTAAATTAGAAGCTGCACTACGATAAGTCACACATAATATCGTGACTTTCTTTTTTTATTTTGTTATAATATATTTAAAATTGGTCAAAATTAGTAAAGAATAATATTAAGAAAGAAGATGAGTATGATTTTAGTGGATAACTGTTATATTGGAGAAAATATAAAAGAGAAAGATATAGTAATAAACAAACTTATCCATAATCATCCTTGTAAAAATATTTATTGTATTTGTGTTACTTCTTGTTCTAATAATCTTTTAGATATTATTAAAAGCAGAGAAATTGTTAAAGATATTTATTCTAATAAAAGATATAAAGTTATAGGGATAGCACAAGGGAAAAAAGAAGCTTTTGAACTTACTAGAAAAATTATAGAATCAGTTTACAAGAAATACAAAGATCCCACAAAAATTAAAGAATTTTTTAAATTGGAGTAGGAAACTATGTCAGTATTATTGTTTTTGCTTACTATTTTAAAATATACAGGGATTATACTAGGAGTTATATTATTAATACTTTTAATTATTTTGAGTATGATATTGTTTATTCCTATCAAATATTCTATTTATTTATCTAAATTTGATACAATATATATGGATATAGAAATAAGATGGTTAAAAAAATTAGTATATTATCGATATTACATTAAGAATTCTAAAAGTAATAAGATTTTTAAAATTTTTGGGAAAAATATGTTAAGTAAACCCTTAGAGAAAGAGTCAATTAATATAAAAAAAGAAAATATAAATATTCATGAAGATAATAAAAGCTACAAAGGGGTTAATAAAGAAAAAGTTGATTTTAAAAAATATATAGAAAAATTAAATAATATAGAAGATGTATTAATAGAAGATATATTAGAAGATGATAAAAAAATAGAAAATATATTAGAAGATGATAAGATAAAAGAAAAATTTATAAAAAAATTAAAGAAAAAGAAAATAGAGAAAACTAATAAAGCTTCATTTGAAAAAATAGAGGAAGAAGAAAAAAGTGATGTTTTTAGTACAATAAAAGATACACTAAGATATCCTAATAAAAAAGAAATTTTAACATGTACATATCAATTTATTAAAAAATTATTTCGTCATATAATGCCAGATAAGTTTTATTGTAAAGGGGAATTAGGATTAGAAGACCCTGCTAGTACAGGATATGTTTTAGCTTGTATAGGAATAATAAGCCCTTATTTAGGAAATAGTGTAAATATCAAAGGAAATTTTGATGAGAAAATTTTTAAAGGAAAAATTAAAGCTATAGGAAATTTTAAAATAGGAATAATTATTAAAATCATTGTCGAGTATTTATTAAATAAACCTATAAGACAAATAATATCTTTATATCGAAAAAGAAAGGAAGATGATAATGGAATCAAATTTAAAGAATAGTTTCGAAGCTTTATTTAGCCAAATGGAAAAGTTTATATCAACTAAAACAGTAGTAGGAGAGCCAGTACATGTAGAAGGAGCTACAATACTTCCCTTAATTGATGTAAGTTTTGGAGCTGGTGCTGGAGCTTCAGAAGGAAGAGCAGAAAGAAAAGATGATAAAGATGCAGGTGGAGCTGGAGGAGGAGGTTTAGGTGCTAAAATAACTCCTAGTGCTATATTAGTAATTAAAAAAGATGGTTCCGTGCAGTTAATTAATGTAAAAAGTCAAGATAGTGTTAACAAGATAATAGATATGATTCCAGGAATATTATCTAAATTTAATATCGGAAGCAAAAAAGACAAAGAAGAAAGTGAAGATGAAATATAAAATGGATGGGATTCCATCCATTTTTTTATACATTAAATCTAAATAAAATAATATCTCCGTCTTGTACTATATAATCTTTACCTTCTAATCTAACTAACCCCTTTTCTTTTGCAGCGGAATAGCTACCGCATGACATTAAATCATCAAAAGATACTACTTCTGCTCTAATAAATCCTCTTTCAAAATCAGAATGAATTTTTCCTGCTGCTTGAGGAGCTTTAGTACCTTTAACTATGGTCCAAGCACGAACTTCTTTTGGCCCTGCAGTTAAATAACTTATTAACCCTAATAGTTTATAACTAGCTGAAATTAATCTTTCTAAACCTGTATCTTTAATTCCTAAGTCTTCTAAGAATAATTTTTTTTCTTCTTCATTTAGTTCTGCTATTTCTTCTTCTATTTTTGCACATATTACAAAAACTTCAGAGCCTTCATTTTTGGCATATTCTAAAACTTTTTTTACATAATCATTATTTTGACCGTTATTAACTAAATCATCTTCTGTTACATTAGCAGCATATATTACCGGTTTATAAGTTAAAAGATTAAGAGAAGATATAAATTCTTTTTCTTCATCATTAAAATCAATACTTCTTGCACATTTGCCATTTTCTAATTCTTTTTTTAATCTTTCTAATATTAATAGTTCGTTTTTTAAAGATTTATCAGCTTTAGCTGCTTTTTGAGTTTTTTGAATTCTTCTTTCTATAATTTCAATATCTGAAAAAATTAGTTCTAGATTAATTGTCTCAATATCACGAATAGGGTCTACAGAACCATTTACATGTACAATATTTTCATCTTCAAAACATCTTACAACGTGAACTATAGCATCTACTTCACGAATATGAGATAAGAATTTATTTCCCAGCCCTTCTCCTTTACTTGCTCCTTTTACAAGTCCTGCAATATCTACAAATTCTATAACAGCAGGAGTAACTTTTTCTGCATTATACATTTCATCTAAACGGTTTAACCTATAATCGGGAACAGGTACAATGCCGACATTAGGGTCAATGGTGCAGAAAGGATAGTTGGCTGATTCTGCTCCCCCTTTTGTAAGAGAATTAAATAGAGTACTTTTTCCTACATTAGGGAGACCAACAATACCAAGTTTCATAATGGATTCTTCCTTTCTTTTCAATTAAAAAATTGTTTTATATTCATACAAGTTTATATTATAACTAATCCTTTTATTTTAATCAATATTACAGAATTTTGCTTAATTTTACAAACAAATTACAAAACAACTAATCCTTTCATTTATTTTATAGAAAAATTTATTTTAAAATAAAATTTATACTAAATAAAGGGAAAGGAATTCAAGGATAATATAAAAGCACAATGGTTTAACATTGTGCTTTAGTCTCGTGATACAAAATAGCCAATAATAAAACCTTTAATAAAGGTAAAGATAAATAATCCTATAGCCAAAAGAATATATTGATTTTTTTTATCATTTTCTATCCATATTCCTTTGTTAGGAGAAGATACTTCTTTTTGAGCAACACGATAATGACGTTTTTTAGTTTTTGCAGCCATATAATTAACCTCCTAAATTTTATTATTATAGTTTTATTTTTAAGAGTATTTTAACATAATTATTTTATAAAAAAAAGAAATTATATTTAGTATTTAATTAAAAATATTTTTTATACCTTTTGTAAATAAAAGAAATCTGTGGTGAAATGAACATTCTTTTCTACTTTAAAAATATTTATTTTTTCAAAGAATAATATAGGAGGTGAAAATAAGTGAAAATTAAGCCTTTACTTTGCTTAACTTTTATGTTTTTATTAGGATTAACTGGATGTAATAAATCTATAGAAAATAGAGTAAATTATTCTAATGAAAATACGATAAAAGGATATATAGAAGAATTTGACCGTTCTAATCCATACAATATTCCCGAACAAGTTGATAAAAATATTGATATTAATAATTCAGAATATAATACAGAAAGAGCTAGTAATATTGCAAAAGTGATAAATAATTTTGAACAAGTAGATGATACAACAGTAATTATTGTGGGAAATACGGCTTTGATAGGAATTGATTTAATTTCAGGTATCAGTGAAGAAGAAATTGGCGAAATAAAAAAATTAATAGAAGAGAAAACATTTTTAACTGATACTTCTTTAAAAAATGTATCAATTACTACTTCTGAAGAAATGGTTAAAAGAATTAAAGAGATTGCAAAAAATTTAAGAGAAGATAGAAAAGAAGAAGGATTAGTAGATGAAATAAATAGTATTATAAGAAGAATAACTCCTACTATATAATCTTTATTTTTTAAATTATATTTTACATTTTAAAAGAAAATAATTATAATAAAAAATAAACAAAAGATAAGGAGGAGCTTTATGCATCCAGAGGTTTGGTTTCCACATTTAGGGATTAAGATTGAAAGGTTAAATAATGTAGCTTTTAGAATTTTTGGATTTCCTGTATATTGGTATGGAATTATTATAGGATTAGGTGTTATAAGTGGGCTTATGCTTGCCCTTAGAGAAGCAAAGAGAACTAATCAAAAACCAGAAGATTATATAGATTTTTTATTATATGATTTAATTGCAGCAATTATTGGAGCTAGATTATATTATGTAATTTTTTCGTGGGATAGTTATAAAAATAATCCCTTAAAGATTTTTGCTTTAAGGGAAGGCGGATTAGCTATATATGGTGGAGTATTAGCTTCTATAATTGTAGCATGGATTTTTACTAAAAAAAGAAAAATGTCCTTTGGGTTATTGGCAGATACTGCAGCTCCCAGCTTAATTCTAGGTCAAGCTATTGGGAGATGGGGAAACTTTTTTAACCAAGAAGCTTTTGGTGAATATACTAATTCTTTTTTTGCTATGCGTTTAATGAAACAAAATGTCGGGCAATATCTTACAGAAAATATTTTAAATAATTTATATATTCATGAAGGAATTGAATATATACAGGTGCACCCAACATTCTTATATGAATCAATGTGGAATTTGGGAGTTTGCCTTTTTCTTTTGTGGTATAAAAAAAGAAAAAAATTTACTGGAGAAGTATTTTTAATGTATTTAGTAGGCTATGGATGTGGCAGAATATGGATAGAGGGATTGAGAACTGATCAGTTAATTATTGGTTCAACTGGAATAGCAGTTTCTCAAGTTTTATCAGGAATATTAATTTTTATAGGATTATCACTAATTATATATAATAGGAAAAAATATAAAAACAGTAAAAAAGTGTAGCAATATGTTGATTTTTTATAAAAAATATATTATAATAAATCATACACAATATATAGAAAGAGAAATAAATTGTGGGGATTTTAGAAAAACGAGGTGAAAAAAATGAATACAATTTACGGGGAAATTGATATTCTAAGAGAAAGGTTAAATAACTTAATTGAAAAAGAAGAAGATTTTGAAGAAATTTACAAACTAAGCACAGAATTAGATCAGTTAATTTTAAATTATTATGCTGATAATGATTATGGTAATGAATATTTAGAAGCATAATTTAGTGAATAATTTATTTTTAAGAGATAGGGAATATTTCCTATCTCTTTTTATTTTTTCTAAAAATACTTGAAAAATTTTTTTTGCCATAATACAATATAGAATATAAAGTGGTTGTATGTGGGGGAAAGTGGTAGAAAAGACCTAAGGCGGGATATATATGTTTATGGGAGAGTATCAACATACCATAGATACTAAAGGACGTTTAATTATTCCTTCTAAATTTAGAGAAGGACTAGGAGATACCTTTGTGGTAACCAAAGGGCTTGATAATTGTCTATTTATATATCCCTTAACTGAATGGAAAATTTTTGAAGATAAATTAAAAACTCTCCCTTTAACAAATTCCAATGCTAGAAAATTTGTTAGGTTTTTTTTAGCAGGAGCAGTAGAATGTTCTGTAGATAAACAAGGAAGAATACTTATCCCTAATAATTTAAGAACTTATAGTAATTTAGAAAAAGACGTTATTTTAATTGGAGTTTTAAATAGAATAGAAATATGGAGTAAGAAAAATTGGGATGCATATAATAATGATGATAATTTTGATGCCAATGACCTTGCAGAAAATATGCAGGAGTTAGGAATATAGGAGTGAAAAAATGAACTTTCATCATATATCAGTACTTCTTAATGAGTGTATAGATGGTTTACAGATAAAAAAAGATGGTATTTATGTAGATGGAACTATGGGTGGAGCAGGACATTCGGAAGCCATTTGCAAAAGATTAAGTGAAAAAGGAAGGTTTATTGGCATAGATCAAGATATAAATGCTATTAAAGCTTCTGAAATAAAGTTAAATAAATATAAGAATGTCGTATTAGTACATGATAATTTTTCTAATATAAAAACTATATTAAAAAAACTAGAAGTTGATTTTATAGATGGTATGTTGCTTGATTTAGGAGTTTCTTCTCATCAATTGGACAAGCCAGATAGAGGTTTTTCGTATATGCAAAATGCCCCTTTAGATATGAGAATGAATCAAGATCAGTCTTTTAGTGCAAAGGATGTCGTAAATAACTATAGTAAAAATCGTTTGGAGGAAATTATTAAAAATTATGGAGAAGAGCGATGGGCTAAGAGAATTGCAGAATTTATTGTAAAAGAAAGAAGTAAAAAAACAATTGAAACTACTTATGAATTAGTTGATATTATAAAAAAGGCAATACCATTAGGAGCTAGAAGAGATGGACCTCATCCTGCCAAACGAACTTTTCAAGCCATTCGTATAGAAGTAAATGGTGAACTAGAAATATTAAAACAATCAATACTAGATATAGTAGACTCTTTAGCCTCTAAAGGGAGATTGTGTATTATCACTTTTCATTCTCTAGAAGATAGAATCGTGAAACAAACTTTTAAACAATTAGAAAATCCTTGTACTTGTCCTCCAGAATTTCCAGTGTGTGTTTGTGGTAAAAAAAGAAAAGTAAAAATAATAACTAGAAAACCTATTTTACCTAAAAAAACAGAAATAGAGATTAATCCCAGAGCAAGAAGTGCAAAACTTAGAATTATAGAAAAATTATAATTGGGGGGTTGCTAATGAAGGAGGATTACATATATGGCTCTGTAGTACCTAAAAGTGAAGATAATATTAATGATGCCCATGACATTTTACTAGAAGATAAAACTTATCTTTTAAAAAAACAAAAAGAAGAAAAGAAAAAAAGAATAATAAAATATAAACTAAAATTAATTGGAAATGTTTTTTTGATTTTTCTTGGGTGTTTATTTCTCATGAAACAGTATGCATCTATAACATCTAATCAAAAAGAGATTAAAAATATGAAAAAAGAATTAGAAGAGATTCAAAATGCCAATATATTACTAAAATCAGAAATAGCAAAAAGTATTGATCTTGATATGGTAAAACAAAAAGCTATGCAAGAATTAGGAATGGTGGAGCCTTCACCCCATCAAATAATATATATAGATGTTCCTAAAATAAGTTACACTGCATATTACGAACCAAAACAAGAAGATGAAGAAGAGGATAAAGAAAATTTTTTAACAGCTAGTTTTTTTGATTTTTTTAATTGGTTTAAGCGAGAAGAGTGAAATTATGAATGCTTTAGTTAAACAAACCAAAAGAAGAGCTTTTATGATATTATTATTTTTTATTTTTAGTATTGGTTTTTTAATATATAGAATTGGATATATAAAATATGCATATGGGGAAGAATATGAAGAAAAAGCTGTAATGCAAATGCTTAATACAGAAAAAATCATTCTACCTAGTAGAGGAAATATTGTAGACCGTAATTACCATGATTTAGTACTTAGTTCTGTAGTATATAATGTAATCCTAGACCCCAATGTTTTATTAGAACAAATATCTGAGGAAGAAAAAGAAAAAACAATTACTACTTTAAGTCAAATTTTATCTATATCTCAAGAAACTTTAAATGAAAGAATATCTAATAATCCAAACTCTAGATATGAAGTAATAGTAAAACATATTGAGAGTGATATAGCTCAAAAAATTAAAGAAAATGATTTAAAAGGTGTTTGGTTAGAAGAAGATACTACTAGAAATTATTTAAAAAATGATTTTGCAGCTGCTTTAATTGGTTTTGTAAATCAGGATAAACAGGCTCAATATGGAGTAGAACAACAGTACAACAAATATCTTTCAGGAGTAGTTGGAAGAATATTTCCTATGTTAAAAGAAGGCAAATATGTTATAGAAGAAACTATTCCAGCTCAAAAAGGAGATACCATTGTTTTAACTATTGATGAAACTATTCAGCATTTTGCAGAAATGGCTTTAAAAAAGGCAGTAGAAGAGCATAATCCTAAAAATGCGTCTGTTATTATTATGGATCCTAATACTGGAGAAGTGCTAGCTATGGCAACTTATCCTACTTTTAATCCTAATAAATATAATGATTTAAGTGAATTTATTGGTGAAGATACTTGGAATCAATTATCTAATGAAGAAAAATTAGAAAAATTAAATGAAGTATGGAGAAACTATAATATTAGTGATACTTATGAACCAGGCTCTACTTTTAAACCTATATTAGTTGCAGCAGCCTTAGAAGAAAATATAATTTCTGTAGAAGATACATATAATTGTGAAGGACATAAAACTATATATGGTCAGACAATAAAATGTTGGAAAACCAGTGGGCATGGGGAACAGACTTTAGAAGAAGCTTTAGCTAATTCGTGTAATGTGGCAATGATGGATATAGCAGAAAAAATGGGCTCCGATGTATTTTATCATTATCAAAAATTATTTGGATTTGGAGAAGTAACAGGAATAGATCTTCCAGGAGAAGCAAAAGGAATTTTATATGATGCAGATGATTTAAAACCAGTAGAATTAGCTACTAGTTCATTTGGGCAATCTTTTACTGTAACTCCTATTCAAATATTAAATGGATTTGCAGCAGTAATAAATGGCGGTAATTTAATGCAACCCTATGTAGTAAAACAAATAGTGTCTGAAAATGGTACAGAAATTAAAGAAATGAAGCCTGTATTAAAAAGAAAAGTTATTTCAAAAGAAACTTCACAAATTCTTAGAAATTATTTAGAGAGTGTTGTTAATAATGGTACAGGTAAAAAAGCAAAAGTAGATGGTTATAGAATAGGAGGAAAAACAGGGACAGCAGAAAAACTTCCAAGAGGTGAAGATAAATATGTACTTTCTTTTATTGGATTTGCTCCAGTTGAAGACCCCCAAGTTATTTTATTAGTAATATTAGATGAAACTGAATATTATTCAGAGGGAAGTGGAGCAGCAGCTCCTGTAGCGAAGGAAATTTTTCAAAATATTCTTCCATATATGGGGATTGAAGCTTCTGCAGAAGAAGATGAAGAAGAAAATACAGATGTAGAAATTCCAGATTATGTTGGATTAGAACTTTTAGAAGTAGATATGGATTTAACTATTAAAGGTTTAAATTATGAAATAATAGGAGAAGGTAATACTATAAAAGAACAATTTCCTAATCCCGGAACTAAAGTACCAAAAGGAACTACAATTAAATTATATGTTACTCAAGAATAATCCCCCCATAATTGCAATAAAATTATAGTAATAGTTTAGCAATAATGGGGGGAATAATATGTATAAACCTACTGTAAATATGAAAAAAAAATATTTATTTTTTCTTAGTGTATTTACATTAAGTATTATTGGATTAATGTTTAGAATAGCTTATTTACAAATAATAGAAGGAAGTTTTTTGCAAGAATTAGCTTATGAACAACATACAAGAGATAGACTAATTTCTCCCCAAAGAGGAACTATTTATGATAGAAATGGAATAGAATTAGCCAAAAGTGCAACTGTAACTACTATAGGAGTTATTCATGCACAAATAGAAGATAGTGAAGAAGTTGCAAGGGTTCTTTCAGAAAAATTAGATTTAGATTATGAAACTGTAAAAAAGAAAGTAGATAAAGTTGTTGCCCTAGAGAGGATAAAATCAAAGGTTGATAAAGAAATAGGAGATGAAATAAGAAAGTTAAATCTTCCGGGAGTGACAATAGATGAAGATTCTAAAAGATATTATCCTTATAGTAATTTAGCTTCCCATGTAATAGGATTTGTTGGGAAAGATAATCAAGGCATTATTGGGTTAGAAGTTAAATATGATGAATATTTAAAAGGAAGTCCAGGGAAAATTTTAACTGAAACTGATGGTAAAGGAAGAAAGTTAGAAGAAGTTCCTGAAAAAAGAATTGCACCTATACCTGGATATAATTTAGTTACAACTATAGATTTGACTATTCAGCAATATGTAGAACAAGCCTTAGAAAAAGCAGTAGAAGCTAAAAAAGCAAAACGAGGAAGTATTATAGTAATGAATCCGCAAAATGGAGAAATATATGCTATGGCTAATAAACCTGATTATGATTTAAATGAGCCTTTTACTATTACAGACCCTAACATAAAAGAAATTTGGGATACTTTAAGCAGTGAAGAACAATATAATGAACTCAATAAAATGTGGAGAAATTTTGCTATTAATGATACATATGAACCTGGCTCTACTTTTAAAATTATAACTTCAGCTATGGGTTTAGAAGAAAAAGTAGTTACATTAGATAGCCAATTTAATTGTAAAGGATATCATATGGTGGCAGGAAGAATGATAAAATGTTGGAGATATCCTAGGTCTCATGGCCAAGAAAGTTTTTTAGAAGGAATACAAAATTCTTGTAATCCTGTTTTTATGCAAGTAGCTGAAAGATTAGGGGCAAAAAATTTTTACGAATATATGAAATTATTTGGATTTAATGAAAAAACAGGAATAGATGTACCAGGGGAAGCTATAGGAATTATGCATGATTTAGAAAATATAGGGCCTGTAGAACTTGCAACTATGTCTTTTGGACAGTCATTTCAAATTACACCTATGCAGCTTTTAAGAGCTGCTTCAGCAGTAATAAATGGAGGATATTTAGTCACCCCTCATTTTGGAGATAAAATAATAGATAATGAAGGAAATCTGATTAAAAAATTTGAATATACACAAAATAAACAAATAATATCAAAAGAAACTTCGGATCTCATGAAAAAAGCTTTAGAAAGTGTAGTAGCAGAAGGGACAGGTAATAAAGCATATATTCCAGGATATAGAATAGGCGGAAAAACTGCTACATCAGAAAAGCTTCCAAGAAAAAGTAATAAATATATAGCTTCTTTTCTAGCTTTTGCTCCTGCAGAAGATCCACAAGTTATAGCTTTAGTAATAATAGATGAACCTCAAGGAATTTATTATGGAGGAACTGTTGCAGGGCCAATAATTAAAGAAATTTTTGAAAATATTCTTCCTTATTTAAATATTCAGCCTAAATATTCAGAAAAAGAGCTTAAAATGCAAGATATTGAAAAAGTTATAGTTCCTAATTTAATTAATAAAGATATAAATGAAGCAGAAAAAGAGCTTAGAAAAATAAGTCTTGGAGTCGAATTAATGGGAAATGGAACAATAGTGGAAGATCAATTTCCATTATCTGGAGAAGAAGTGAATCCAAATACAAAAGTTATATTGTATACAAGTGAAGAAAAAATAAACGAATAAATATAATTATATGATATAATTGTTAAGAACTTATATTTATTAGGAGGGCCCATTTATGAAACTTAAAAATTTATTAAATTCTATAGAATATAAAATTCTACAAGGCGATGATAATATATATATAAATCATATATCTTATGATTCTAGAAAAGTTAAAGAAAATACATTGTTTATATGCATTAAAGGATTTAATGTTGATGGTCACAAATTTGCATTAGACGCAATTAAAAAAGGAGCAGTGGCTATTGTAGTGGAAGAAGAAATAAAAGATATTCCTAAAAATATTACAGTTATTTGTACAAATAATACGAGAAAAGCAATGGCATATATTGCAGCTAAATTTTATAATGAACCTCTAAAAAATATGAAATTAATAGGGGTTACGGGGACAAATGGTAAGACTACTACTACATTTTTAATTGGGAAAATGTTAGAAGAATATAATAAAAAAATAGGGCTTATAGGGACTATAGAAAATCGAATTGGCAAAATAAAAATAGAGGCAAAAAGAACAACTCCAGAATCTTTAGATTTACAAGCCTTATTTTCACAAATGTTAAAGGAAGAAGTTAGTCATGTGGTTATGGAAGTTTCTTCTCATGCTTTAGAATTGCATAGGGTTGATGCTTGTGATTTTGAAATAGGAATATTTACAAATCTTACATTGGACCATTTAGATTTTCATAAGACTATGGAAAATTATAGAAATGCCAAAGCAAAATTATTTAAAAAATGTAAATATGGGATTATTAATATAGATGATCCTCATGCAGAGGAAATTATAAAACAAGCAACATGTAAAATTATAACTTTTGGAATAGAAAAAGAAGCCGATTTTAAAGCTTATAATATTAGTATGAGTTCTAAAGGAATTAAGTTTAGTATAATTTTAGAAGGAAAAGAGATTGATTTTCAATTAAAAACTATCGGAAGATTTAATATATATAATGCTTTAGGTGCTATTGCAGCAGGCTATTATTTAAATATACCAATAGAAGTAATAAAAAAAGCTTTAGAAGATATGGAGGGAGTTCCGGGAAGAGTACAAAGTATAAGAAGCAATAAAGGCTTTGATGTAATTGTAGATTATGCCCATGCTCCTGATGGTCTAGAAAATGTTTTAAAAACAATAAAAGAGTTTGCAAAAGGAAATATTATAACTGTATTTGGTTGTGGAGGAGATAGGGATAGAAGTAAACGTCCAATAATGGGAGAGATAGCAGGAAATTATTCTGATTATTGTATTATTACTTCTGACAACCCCCGTTCAGAAGATCCAGAATTTATTATAAAAGAAGTTGAAGTGGGAATGAAAAAAACAAATTGTCCTTATAAAAAAATAGTGGACAGAAGGGAAGGAATAAAAGAAGCAATAAATAAAGCTCAAAAAGATGATATAATACTTATTGCGGGAAAAGGGCATGAAAATTATCAGATATTAAAAGATAAAGTTATACATTTTGATGATGTTGAAGAAGTAAAAACAATTCTTCAGGGGGAAAATACATATGGAAAAAATGAGATTAGATGAAGTAATTTTTGCCGTTAATGGGAAAACTATATATGAAGGAATAAATGACATAGATAAAATAATTATAAACGGGATATCTACAGATACAAGAAAGATAGAAGTAGGAAATTTATTTATTCCTCTTTCCGGAGAAAAATATGATGGACATAATTTTATAAACGAAGCTTTTAATAAGGGAGCCGTGGTATGCCTTACTGAGAAGTCTGATATACCAGTTCCAAAGGGTAAAATATTAATATTAGTAGAAAATACTAAAAAAGCTCTTATTAATTTAGCTGCTTATTATAGATCTTTATTCAATATACCTTTTATTGCTATTACAGGAAGTGTTGGGAAAACTAGTACAAAGGATATGATTGCTTCTGTATTAAGTCAGAAATACAAGGTTTTAAAAACAGAAGGAAATTTTAATAATGAAATAGGAGTACCTCTTACTGTATTTAGATTGAATAAAGAGCATGAAGTAGCAGTCATTGAAATGGGAATGAACCATTTTGGGGAAATTGACAATTTAAGTTATATAGTAAAACCTGACATTGCTGTTATTACTAATATAGGTGTATCTCATATTGAAAATTTGGGAAGTAGAGAAGGAATCTTACGTGCAAAAAGCGAAATATTTAATCATCTTAAAAAAGATGGAATAGCCGTATTAAATGGAGATGATGATTTATTAAGAACGTTAGAGAATAAAATTCCTTTTGAAATATCTTATTTTGGATTAAATTCAAATAACGATATTTATGCAAAAGATATTAAATCTAAGGGAGCTATTGGAGTAGATGTAGTTGTAATTTTAGAAAATAAAAAAATTCCTATACAAATACCTGCTCCTGGGAAACATATGGTTTATAATGCTCTTAGTGCAATAGCAGTAGGGCAAAAATTAAACTTAACAATAAATGAAATGCAAAAAGGAGTTCTTGCATTTAAATCTTCTAATATGAGAATGAATATAATTAAAACTAACAAAAATGTTTATATAATTAATGATGTTTATAATGCAAGTCCTCAATCTATGAAAGCAGCTATCGATGTTTTAGAAGAATGTTCTGAAGGAAAGAGAAAGATTGCTATTTTAGGAGATATGCTAGAAATGGGAGACTTTTCTTATAAAGGACATAAAGAAGTTGGAGAATATATTGCAAAAAAGAACATAGATTATTTATTTTGTGTTGGAAAGGAAGCTAAGTATATATCAGAAGGTGCTATTGATTTTGGGATGGATAGAAAAAGAGTAGAAGTATTTAAAAATCAAGAAGAACTTTGGGATAGATTATATACATTTATTACTGAAGAAGATATGTTCTTAATAAAAGCTTCAAGAGGAATGCATTTAGAAAAAACAGTAGAAAAAATAGAAGAGGTGAAATAATATTATGAATAGCGATACCATTTATCCAATAGTTTATCCAGCCCTTATTGCTTTTTTTATTAATCTTATATTAAGTCCTATTTTAATTCCTTTTTTAAGTAGATTAAAATTTGGTCAATTTGTTAGGGATGATGGCCCTAAAACTCATCTTAAAAAAACAGGGACTCCTACTATGGGAGGAATAATAATTTTAATTAGTATAGTTTTAACTTCTATATTATTTTTAAAAGATAATAGGGATGGATTGGTAGTTTTACTTGTTACTATTGGATTTGGAATTATAGGATTTATAGATGATTTTATTAAAGTTGTTATGAAACGTTCGTTGGGATTAAGAGCATATCAAAAAATCATTTTTCAATTAGTCATTACCATAGGTTTTAGTTATTATGTTGTAAAAATTGCGAATCTTGGTACAAAAGCTCTTATTCCTTTTTCAGGAGGGAAAGAAATAGACCTTGGAATATTTTTTATTCCGTTCTTAATCTTTGCTATGTTGGGAACAGTTAATGCAGTTAATTTAACTGATGGTTTGGATGGTTTGGCTTCTGGTGTAACTGTTTTGGTATCTACTTTTTTTACTATGGTTAGTTGGGGAGAAAATAGTGGTATTTTCCCTATTGGAGCAGCAGTTGTTGGAAGTTTACTTGGATTTTTACTTTTTAATTCTCATCCTGCAAAAGTATTTATGGGAGATACAGGCTCTCTAGCTTTAGGAGGCTTTGTTGTAGCTACCTCTTTTATTTTAAAAATGCCTTTTTTTATTTTAGTAGTAGGACTTATTTATGTAATAGAAGCTATTTCTGTTATATTACAGGTTGCTTTCTTTAAAATAACTCATAAAAGAATTTTTAAAATGGCTCCAATTCATCATCATTTTGAATTATCAGGATGGACAGAAACAAAAGTAGTCTCTGTTTTTTGTATTACAACAGCTATTATGTGTTTAATTGGGCTTTTAGGAATATAATAGTTTAATTTATAATTGGAGGATTACAAAATATGGAATGGCAAAGAAAAAATATACTAATTATTGGGATGGCAAAGAGTGGAGTAAGTGCTGCAAAATTATGTTCAAGTCTAGGAGCAAAAGTAACAATACAAGATATTAAATCAAAAGAAACACTTATGCAAACAATGAAAAATGAAATTGAAATATTAGAGAAATTAAACATAAAATTAATATTAGGAAGCGATGTTAATGATATAATAGATGACCAAGATTTAATTATATTAAGTCCTGGAGTTCCTACAGATTTAGATTTTCTTCAAAAAGCTAGGAACAATCACATACCTATATGGTCTGAAATAGAATTAGGCTATGTTTTATGTCCTTGTCCTATTATTGCGATTACTGGGACTAATGGAAAAACTACAACTACTACATTAGTGGGAGAAATTATGAAAAAATACAATACAAATACATATGTTGTAGGGAATATCGGTACACCTTTTACAGCAAAAGTAAAAAAAATGAATAAAGAAAGTTTAGTTGTATCAGAAATTAGTAGTTTTCAGTTAGAAACAATACATAATTTTAAACCTAAAGTAAGTGCTGTTTTAAATATTACGCCTGATCATTTAAATAGACATAAAACTTACGAAAACTATATAGCTGCAAAGGAAAGAATATTTGAAAACCAAGATGAGCAAGATATTTTGGTATTGAATGAAGATGATAATATTTGTAGAAAAATGAAAAAAAAAGCTAAAGCCCAAATATTTCCATTTAGCCGTAAAAAAGAACTAGAACAAGGAGCCTTTTTAATTAAAGATAAAATATGGGTTAAATGGGGAAAAATCAATGCAGAAGTTTGTAGTGTTAGGGATTTGCAAATATTAGGAGATCATAATATTGAAAATACTTTAGCAGCAGTAGCGATATCAGTTTCTATGAAAGTTCCGTTTAATATTATAAAGGAAGTATTAACAAATTTTAAAGGAGTAGAGCATAGAATAGAGTATGTTGATACAATTGATGGAGTAAAGTATTATAATGATTCTAAAGCTACTAATGTAGATGCCGCAATTATTGGAATTAAAGCAATGAAATCTCCTATTATTTTAATTGGTGGTGGAATGGATAAAGGAGCAGATTTTTCAGATTGGATCGATATGTTTTTTGGTAAAGTTAAAACTTTAATTGTAATAGGAGAAACTTCCGATAAAATAATTAGAACTGCTAAAGAAAAAGGTTTTTATAACATTAAAAAGGCATCATCTTTAAAAGAAGCGGTAGTTTTTGCAAAACAGTTAGCTGTTAGTGGAGATTGTGTACTTTTATCTCCTGCTTGTGCTAGTTGGGATATGTTTAAGAGTTATGAAGAAAGAGGAAGGGTATTTAAAGAAGCCATTTATGATTTGAAAGGGTGAAATAAATGAGCTCTACTGTATACCAAAATCGTAATAAAGTATTAAAAAAAGTTAAAAAGGAAAAACCTAAAATTATAAGAACTCAATGTGATTTCACAACTTTATTTACAGTAGGATTATTGGTGTTATTTGGATTAGTTATGATTTTTAGTTCAAGTTATTATTATGCTTTAAATCATTTTAATAATATGTACTATTTTTTAAAAAAGCAAGCTTTATGGTCTTTAATAGGATTTGGAGCTATGATTTTTATGATGAATTATGATTATAGAAATATTAAGATATGGGCTGTACCTACTTATTTGATATCTCAAGTATTGCTCATTTTAGTGCTTATTATTGGTAAAGCAACTAATGGCTCAAAAAGATGGCTTTTTGGTTTTCAACCTTCAGAACTTGCAAAACTTACTGTTATTTTCTTTATGGCTCTTTTAATATCTTATAATAGAAATAAGCTAAAGACTTTTAAAGGATTTTTATTTCACCTTATTTTCTTAATTATTCCAGTTTTTTTAATTGCTTTACAAAACTTAAGTACAGCTATTGTAGTTCTATTTATAGGTATATCCATGCTGTTTATTGCAAGTCCTAAGATCTGGTATTTTTTTGTATTAGCTTTTCCTGTTATAGCTGGTGGTGCTGCAGCTGTAATGCTTCCTCAATTTGCTTATAGGCTAGATAGATTTAAAATTTGGAGAGACCCATGGATTGACCCTATAGGAAAGGGATATCAATTAATTCAATCCCTTTATGCTGTTGGATCAGGAGGTTTATTTGGTCTAGGACTTGGAGAAAGTAGACAAAAACTTGGATTTATCCCAGAAGCTCATAATGATATTATTTTTGCAATTGTTTGTGAAGAATTGGGATTAATAGGAGCAATAGTTCTTTTATCATTATTTTTAATTTTGATTTGGAGAGGTATTAAAATAGCTATGAATGCTCCAGATTTATTTAGTTCTTTAATAGCTTGCGGAATTGTATGCATGATAGGGATACAGGTACTTATTAATGTAGCTGTTATAACTAAGACAATTCCCACAACAGGGATGCCTCTTCCTTTTATTAGTTATGGAGGGTCTTCTTTAGTATTTACTATGACAGCTATTGGGATTTTACTGAATATATCTAGGTATTCTAAAGTAAAAAAAATATAATAAAAAGTTTTCTCCTGAATCTTGCATGGTATAGCAGTAACAACTTAAATTATTATGCATACTATAGTTATATATAGGCTTACCTGACAGTTTCAGGAGGTGTCTTCTTTATGGGCAAATTTTATATAGATGGTGGGAAGAGGTTAGAAGGAAGCCTTAGAGTTCAAGGAGGGAAGAATGCAGTTCTTCCAATTTTAGCTGCAACAGTTTTAAATGGAGATATTAGTTATATAAAGGATTGTCCTAAAATATTAGATGTAAGTACTATGATTAATATTTTAAAAAGTATAGGTTGTAGTGTAAAATGGGAAGGAAAAACTTTAATAATTGATTCTTCTACAGTTTCTTCCTATGAAGTTCCTGAAAATTTAGTAAGAGAAATGCGTTCTTCCATTATTTTTTTAGGATCAGTATTAGGTAAATATAAAAAAGTAATTATATCTTATCCTGGAGGATGTCCATTAGGACCTAGACCAATTGATTTACATTTAAAGGCTTTAAAACAATTAGGAGTTAAAATTAAAGAAGAACATGGTTTTATTATTTGTGAAGCTTCTAAGTTAACTGGAGCAAAAATTCATCTGGATTTTCCAAGTGTAGGAGCTACAGAAAATATTATGCTTGCTGCAGTTTTAGCAGAAGGAAAAACTGTAATTTATAATGCAGCAAAAGAGCCAGAAATTAAAGATTTGCAAGATTTTTTAAACGGCATGGGTGCAAAAGTATCAGGTGCTTCTACTGATATAATAACAATAGAAGGAGTAAAATCTCTTCATAAAGTAGAGCATAAAGTAATTCCAGATAGGATTGTTGCAGGGACATATCTTATAGCTGCTGCAATTACTAAAGGAGAAGTTAAGCTTACTAATGTTGAACCTAATCATATCCAAGCTATTATTTCTAAGTTAAAAGAAGTTGGATGTAAAATTCATGAAGAAAAAAATAGCGTATATTTAAAAGCACCTAAAAATTTAAAAAGTGTGGATATTGTTAGAACTCAACCATATCCTGGATTTCCTACTGATATGCAAGCTCAGATGATGAGTTTACTTACTATGACAAAAGGAACTAGCATTATAACAGAAACTGTTTTTGAATCAAGATATAAACATGTGGAAGAATTGATGAGAATGGGAGCAGATATAACCTTAGAAGGACGTACAGCAATCATAAAAGGA
Organism: Defluviitalea phaphyphila; assembly: GCF_001466305.1. GTDB lineage: Bacteria > Bacillota > Clostridia > Lachnospirales > Defluviitaleaceae > Defluviitalea_A > Defluviitalea_A phaphyphila. The sequence goes on along the minus strand of NZ_JWID01000004.1, from coordinate 39,330 downwards.
GGATTAGACCTTACAGGAACTACAGTTTACGCAAAGGACCTAAGGGGAGGAGCAGCTCTAATTATTGCGGGATTAGTTGCTAAAGGAACTACTATTGTTGAAGGTGCAAAACATATAGAAAGAGGATATGAACGAATAGATAAAGATTTAAATTTATTAGGAGCAAGTATACGAAAAGAGAATTAATTTATAAATTTAGAATTAAGGGTGAAAATAATGGGGAAAATCATACCTATAAATAAAAATAAATTAAGTTTCACTAAAATATTTACTTTTATCATTTTAATTGTTATATTTTTTTTAACAGTATTTACTTCTCCAATATTTTCAGTAAAAGATATTTTAATATATGGAAATGAGCATTATTCAGAAGAAGAAATTATTGAAAAAATAAATTTTAAATTGGGAGATAATTTATTTTTATTTCGAAAGAAAAAAATAGAAAAATTACTTTGTGAAGATCCCTATATCAAAGAAGCGAATATAAAGATTAGTTGGCCTAATAAAATTCAAATTAAACTTGAAGAAAGAAAAGTTATAGGGTATGTTCCGTATGTAGGAACATATCTTTATATAGATAAAGACGGACGAGTTTTAGAAACTTCAAAACATTATTCGAAAAATGTGCCAATTGTTCAAGGTTTAGAATTTGATTACTTTCAAATAGGAGAAATCCTTCCTGTTAAAAATAAAGAGTCTTTACATATCATAGCTGTAATGGCTCAAATGATATTAAAATATAATTTACTTCAAGATATTATAAAAATAGATGTAAGTGATCCAGAAGATACTCATTTATATATAAAAAAATTAGATGTAGCTATGGGAGGAATAGACCAATTTGATAAAAAGATACAATGGCTAATTGAAATTATGGATATTTATGATATGGGGAAAATCGATCTTACAAATATCGATAAGGGAAGGGCTGTTTTTTCTCCTCTCACATAGAAAATTTTATTTTATATTATTTTAGTATTGAATAATGATAAAAAACCATTTATTATATAGTTAACAAAATTTTAACATAGTATAAATTTTAATAGAAAAATTTGAATATATAGTGTATAATCAAGATAGAATAATTAAAAATAGAAATAATTTAAGATAGAAATGATTAGTGAAGGGGGATTTGCGGTGCTAGAGTTTGATATGACACAAGATAATGTAGCACAAATAAAAGTAGTTGGTGTAGGCGGTGGAGGGAATAATGCCGTTGATAGAATGATAGAAGAAGAATTAAAAGGAGTAGAATTTATTACTGTAAATACTGATAGACAAGCATTAAGTCGTTCTAAAGCATCAGTAAAAATTCAAATAGGAGAAAAGATTACTAAAGGCTTAGGTGCTGGCGCAAACCCAGAAATCGGTAAGAAATCTGCAGAAGAAAGCAGGGAAGAAATTATACAAGCTATAAAAGGTGCAGATATGGTATTTGTTACAGCTGGAATGGGTGGTGGTACTGGTACTGGAGCAGCTCCTGTAATAGCTAAACTTGCAAAAGAAGAAGGGATTTTGACAGTAGGTGTTGTTACAAAACCTTTTGGATTTGAAGGTAGAAAGAGAATGATTAATGCTGAAAAAGGAATTGCTGAATTAAAAGAAAATGTAGACACTTTAGTAATAATTCCTAATGATAAACTTTTACATATTATCGATAAAAAGACAACTATGATTGAGGCTTTTAAAAAAGCAGATGAAGTATTAAGACAAGGGGTACAGGGTATTTCTGATTTAATTTCTAATCCAGGTATTATTAATCTAGACTTTGCTGACGTTAGAACTATTATGTCTGATAAAGGAATAGCTCACATGGGAATAGGCCGAGCTTCTGGTGAAAATAAAACAGAAGTGGCAGCTAAGGCAGCCATTCAAAGTCCATTATTAGACACAAGTATTGATGGTGCAAAAGGTGTGTTAATAAATATAAGTGGTGGTTCAAACTTAGGATTATTAGAAGCTAATGAAGCAGCTAATCTTATTAGAGAAGCTGTAGATCCAGAAGCAGAAATAATATTTGGAACCACTATCAATGATGATTTAGGAGATGAAGTAATTGTAACAGTAATTGCTACTGGATTTGAAAATGATATTTCTAAAATAGTAAAACCTATAAAAAAGGAAGAAACTGTAAAACAAGAAGAGAATGAAGATTTCAAAGAAAAGAGAGATAATAACTTAATGTCAGAAAAAAATGATGATTCAAGTTTTATTGATATTCCTGTTTTCTTACAAAGAAGAAGAAAATGATACTTGTAATATCATACAGGCTGCATAAGATTGAATATTTTAATTAAAAGTATCTCAAACTATATATGTGAGATTCTACAATTATCTCCAAAAAACATCTTATTTTTAGAAAGGAGATTACTATGTCTATTAATAAGTTTGCAGCAGGTATGATGATTGGTGGCATTGCAGGAGCAATGGGACTAAAAATGATGACTACGAACAAAAGAGAAAGAAAAAAAATGATGAAAAGTGGTAAAAAACTTATGGAAAAAGCAGGAGATCTTATAGAAGATTTAAGGTAGTCATAGCTTTAATTAGGATGTGTAGTTTTACACATCCTTTTTTTGTTAATATTTAATTTTGGATATTTGTAAATTTATAAATCAGATAGTATCTATACTAGTAACAAAAAACAAATTTCTCCATATTCCCTTATATTATTCATAATTTCTTGGGATATTGACAAAATTCGAATTATTTCTTATAATTTTTTCATATATAAATTAAACAATATTAGTTAAATTATTTTACTAAACCCAAGAAAACCTCGTTCCAACTGGGATGAGGTTTTTATTATGAAAGGGGATTATTATGGGGAAAAAATTAATTTTTTTATTTTTTTTAATTTCTGTCATATTTATAGGTATTAATTTATATGAAATAAAAGATGGAATTTTTTCAAAAGGGCTTTTTAATGAAATTGAGGAGGCAGTTGTTATTTCTAAAAGTCAGGGTGAGGGGGAAGAAGTAGTGAAAGAAAAAGTAGAAGACTTTATTGATAAAGACGAATATATAAATGATATTATAAATGAATTAGATAGTATGAAAAATGACTATTTAATATTAGTAAATAAATGGAATGTATTAAGTGAAAATCATATTCCTTCTACTTTAATAGACATAGCAAAAGATATTCCTTCAGCAAAATCTAAAATAATGTTAGAAGAAGAAGCTTATAAAAAATTAAAAGATTTATTTGAAGCGGTACAAAAAGATGGAATAACAGATTTAAGAGCTGTAAGTGGATATAGACCTTATAGTTATCAAAATAATTTATATAATGCAAAAGTAAATTATTTTTTAAATCAATATGATTTAGAAATTGCAAAACAAAAAGCTTCTGAAGTTGTAGCTATACCAGGAACTAGTGAGCATCAAACAGGACTTGCTATAGATGTTTCATCTGTTGAACTTTTAAAAACTTCCGATCCATTAGTTGAAGAATTTAAATATACAAAAGAGGGAGAATGGATGTATAATAATAGTTGGAAATATGGATTTGTTTTAAGATATTCTCCTGAAAAAAAAGATATTACAGGAATTATTTCAGAGCCTTGGCATTTTAGATATGTGGGAATCCCCCACGCAGAATATATAACTATTAATAATTTAAGTTTAGAAGAATATTTAAAATTTATAAAAGAACAAAAAGAAATGATATTTGAGGATTATTGTGGAAATAAATATCAAATAGACTACATTCAAAAAGAAAATCGTGATATACTAATAAGTAATTCATTTAACATAGAAAATGTTATAAGTGTATCAGAAATTGGAGAAGCTGAATACATTATTACACAAAAAATACAATAATAAAGTGTTGAAAGTTGAGGAGGAAATGGGATGAAATCTTTAGGATTAAATGAAATCAGAGAAAAATATTTATCTTTTTTTGAAGGAAAGGACCATTTAAGAATGGGAAGTTTTTCCCTTGTACCTCAGAATGATAAAAGTTTATTACTTATCAATGCAGGTATGGCGCCTTTAAAACCTTATTTTACAGGGCAGGAAAAACCTCCTAAAAAAAGAGTTACTACTTGTCAAAAATGTATTCGTACAGGGGATATAGAAAATGTAGGAAAAACCTCAAGGCATGCTACTTTTTTCGAGATGTTAGGAAATTTTTCCTTTGGAGATTATTTTAAAGAGGAAGTAATTCCTTGGGCTTGGGAATTTGTAACAGAAGTTTTAGAAATTCCAGAGGAGAGATTATATGTTTCTATTTATGAAAAAGATGATGAAGCTTTTAAAATTTGGAATGAAAAAGTAGGATTAAAACCTGAACGTATTATTAGATTAGGTAAAGAAGATAATTTTTGGGAAATAGGGGTAGGCCCTTGTGGCCCTTGTTCGGAAATTTATTTTGACCGAGGAGAAGAGTATGGATGTGGAAGCAAAGATTGTGCTCCTGGCTGTGATTGTGATCGTTTTGTAGAATTTTGGAATCTTGTTTTTACTCAATTTGATAAAGATGAAGAAGGAAATTATAATCCTTTACCAAATCCTAATATAGATACAGGAGCAGGGCTAGAGAGATTGGCAGCAATTATGCAGGGAGTAACTTCTATTTTTGATGTAGATACTATAAAAGCTATTCGTGATCATGTATGTAAAATAGCTGGAGTCAAATATCAAGAAGATAATAAAAAAGATATATCAATTAGGGTTATTACAGATCATATAAGGGCTATTACTTTTATGGCTTCAGATGGTATACTTCCATCAAATGAGGGAAGAGGATACGTATTTAGAAGATTGCTTAGAAGAGCAGTTCGTCATGGTAAGCTATTAGGCATTAATAAATTATTTTTAAAAGAACTTGCTTTAACTGTTATAGAAACTTCTAAAGAAGCATATCCGGAACTAGAAGAAAAGAAAGAATATATTTTAAAAGTATTATCTGTGGAAGAACAAAGATTTAACGAAACAATAGATCAAGGTTTAGAAATATTAAAAGAGTATATAAAAGAATTAAAAGAATCAAAACAAAATACTTTATCAGGAGAAAAATGTTTTAGATTATATGATACTTATGGATTTCCTATTGATTTAACTAAAGAAATTCTAGAAGAAGAAGGATTTACTTTAGACGAGCAAGGATTTATGAAAGAGATGGAAGCTCAAAGACAAAGAGCTAGATCTGCTAGAGAAGAAACAACTTACATGGGTTCAGAAGAAAGTATTTATACTAAATTAAATAAAGAATGGACAACTCAGTTTAAAGGATACAATACTTTAAATGTATCTGATGCCATAATTCGTGCAATAGTTACGAATAATGAATTTATTAATGAAGCTAAAGAAAATCAAGAAGTATCAATTATAGTTGATAAAACTCCTTTTTATGCTGAAAGTGGAGGACAAGTTGGAGATAAGGGTATTATTAAAACAGACAAAGGAACAGTAAAAATAACTGACTGTATAAAGGTAAGTGGAAATAATTTTGCCCATATAGGGAAAGTAGTACAGGGTAGTATATCTGTAGGAGATAAAGCTTCACTAGAGGTAAATAAATCAGATAGAATGGCAACAGCAAGAAATCATAGTGCTACTCATTTACTTCAAAAAGCTTTAAGAAATATATTAGGAAACCATGTAGAGCAAGCAGGGTCTTATGTATCTTCAGAAAGACTTAGATTTGATTTTGTTCATTTTGCTCCTCTTACTCAAGAAGAGTTGAAAAAAGTAGAGGAAGAAGTAAATGAAAAAATTCTAGAAAACCTTCCAATTAATATTTGTGAAACTAATATTGATGAAGCTAGAAAAATGGGGGCTATGGCTTTATTTGGAGAAAAATATGGAGAAATTGTTAGAGTAGTAAATATGGGAAATTACAGTATAGAACTTTGTGGAGGAACTCATCTTAAAAATACTGCTAGTGTAGGAACTTTTAAGATTATTTCTGAAACAGGGGTTTCAGCAGGGGTTAGAAGAATTGAAGCAGTAACAGGACAAGCAGCTCTAAATTATTTTAGAGAACAAGAAAATTATATAAAAGAAGCAGCAGCTATTTTAAAAACTGTACCTAATCAAGTAGTAAGAAAAATTGAAACTTTAATAAATGAAGTAAAAAATAATCAAAAAGAAATTGAAAAATTAAGAGCAAAAATATCTACATCAGCAGTTGAGGATATATTATCATCTAAACAAGATATAAAAGGAGTTTCCTTATTAACAGCAAGATTTGATGAATTAGATATGAATGGACTTAGGAATATGGGAGATAATTTAAAGAATAAAATAGGTTCTGGAGTTATTGTATTAGCTACTGGAAAAGATAATAAAGTGAATTTTGTTGTAATGATAACTGATGATGTAGTTAAAAAAGGTGCTCATGCAGGAAATATGATTAGAGAAATTGCTAAAGTTGCTGGTGGCGGCGGAGGCGGTCGTCCGAATATGGCTCAAGCAGGAGGAAAAGATATTTCTAAAATAGATAAAGCTTTAAATAAAGCGGCAGAAATATTAAGTGGTCAATTACAATAAAATAAAAGTGTATAAAAATGTTTATTTTACAAAAATTTTTCACTTGTCAGAATTATAAAATTATGATAATATGTATATACTAAATGTTAAATGCGAAGAAGGAGACTCTGTGCTAAGGAACTTAACAGGGAGATGAAGCCGTGATTGAGAGCTTCATTTAAGGGATTAGCATAAGGGAACACTCTGGAGCAGGCTGATTGAACTTTAAGTAGGTCAGCCCGTGGGCACCCGTTAAGTGCTAGAGTGAGCAATTAATATTTAATTGCTAATGTGGGTGGTACCACGGGAGACTTTATCCCGTCCCGGAATCTTTGATTCCGGGATTTTTTATTTAAAAAATTGAATTGGTTCCAATGGGGGAACATGCATAAAATCTATTTATGATTTATGTGTGTTTCCCTTTGCTTTTTTTAGGATTTATTAATGAAAGGAGAGATTGTTTATGGATTTTATAAAAGGTGTAGTTAAAAAAGAAACGATTGAAATTAAGGATTTATTATTAAAAGATTATAATGGGGAAATTATAAAAATGAATGGTGCAGTTCATACTATAAGGGATATGGGAAATGTTACCTTTATAGTATTAAGAAAAAGAGACGGTCTTATTCAGTGCGTTTTTGAAGAAGGTACAATGGATTTTAATATTAAGTCTTTAAAAGAAGCTTCAACAGTTGAAGTAGAAGGAGTTGTAGTAGAAGAAAAAAGAGCTCCTCATGGATATGAAATTAGATTAAAAAACATTAAAATATTATCTACTCCAGCAGATACAATGCCTATTCCTATTAGTAAATGGAAGTTAAATACTTCTTTAGAAACAAAATTATCTTTAAGACCTATAGTACTTAGAAATGTAAAAGAAAGAGCTAAATTTAAAATCCAAGAAGGAATAGTAAGAGGATTTAGAGAATTTTTGTTTAGTCAAGGATTTACTGAAGTAAGAACTCCTAAAATTACTGCTAAAGGAGCAGAGGGAGGGTCGAATATTTTTAAACTAGATTATTTTGATAAGAAAGCAGTTCTGGCTCAAAGCCCTCAGTTTTATAAACAAACTATGGTAGGAGTATTTGATAGAGTTTTTGAAACAGGACCAGTATTTAGAGCTGAAAAACACAATACTACAAGGCATTTAAATGAATATACTAGTTTAGATTTTGAAATGGGTTATATAGATGGATTTGAAGATATTATGGCTATGGAAACAGGATTTTTACAATATACTATAGAATTATTAAAAAAAGAATATTCTAAAGAATTAAAAATACTTAATGTGACTCTTCCAAAAGTAGATAAAATTCCTATGGTACGTTTTGATGAAGCAAAGCAAAAAGTATCAGAAAAATATAATAGAAAAATTAGAACTCCTTATGATTTAGAACCTGAAGAAGAAGTGCTAATTAGTCGTTATTTTAAAGAAGAATATGATGCAGATTTTGTATTTGTTACACATTATCCTTCTAAAAAACGTCCTTTTTATACTATGGATGACCCACAAGATTCTAAATTCACCCTAAGTTTTGATTTATTATTTAGGGGAATGGAGATAACTACAGGAGGACAGAGAATACATGATTATGATACACTATTAAAGAAAATAGAAGCTCGAGGAATGACCACAGAAGGTATGGAACATTATTTAATGATTTTTAAATATGGTATGCCGCCTCATGGAGGTTTGGGAATTGGATTAGAAAGACTTACTATGAAATTATTAGATGAACAAAATGTTCGTGAGACTACTTTGTTTCCAAGAGATTTAAGTCGTTTAGAACCATAAATAAAAAGGAGGAAATAAAATGAGTCAAGTTATTTCAGATGAACTTATGGAATATATAGCTAATTTAGCAAAACTTGAACTTTCAGAGAAAGAAAAGGAACAGGCTAAAAAAGATATGGAAAGAATGCTTAGTTATATTGATAAATTAAATGAACTAGATACCGAGGGAATAGAACCTCTTTCTCACATATTTTCTGTTAATAATGTATTCCGTGAAGATGTAGTTACTAATGGAGATGATAGTGAAAATATTTTATCAAATGCTCCAGAAAGAAAAGATGAAGCTTTTAAAGTTCCTAAAACTGTAGAATAAAGGAGGAATATATCTTGGATATTACACGTTTAACAGCTATAGAATTAGGTAAAAAGATAAAATCTAAAGAAGTTGGAGTAGTAGAAGCAATAAAAGCTTCTTTAGAAAAAATAGAAAAATATGAACAAGAATTTAATTGTTATGTAACTATAGATAAAGAAGGAGCCTTAAAAAGAGGAGAAGAAATACAAAAACTTATCGATGAAGGAACTTTAGATTCTCCCCTAGCAGGAGTACCCGTTGCAATAAAAGATAATATATGTACAAAAGGACTTAGAACTACTTGTAGTTCTAAAATTCTTAGTAATTTTAAACCTACCTATAATGCAGAGGCTGTAATAAATTTAGAAAAAGCAGGAGCCGTAATTATAGGAAAAACAAATATGGATGAATTTGCTATGGGAAGCACGACAGAAACTTCAGCTTTTGGAGAAACTAAAAATCCTTGGAATAAAGAACATGTTCCTGGAGGTTCTTCAGGAGGGTCTTGTGCAGCAGTGGCGTTAGAAGAATGTTTTTATGCTTTAGGGTCTGATACAGGAGGGTCTATTCGTCAACCTAGTTCTTTTTGTGGAGTAGTAGGGATAAAACCAACTTATGGAACAGTATCTAGATATGGGCTTATTGCTTATGGGTCATCCTTAGATCAGATTGGACCTATTGCAAGAAGTGTGGAAGATTGTGCAAATATTTTAGAAATAATATCATCTTTTGATGTTAAGGATAGTACTTCTATAAAAAGAGAGGAATATGATTTTACTTCAGCTTTGGTAGATGATGTTAAGGGAATGAAAATAGGAATTCCCACAGATTATTTTAAAGAAGGAATAGATGAAGAAGTAAAAAAAGCTATATTAAAAGCGGCAAAAACATTAGAAGAAAAGGGTGCTATTGTAGAAGAATTTGAATTAGGTTTGGTAGATTATGCAATATATGCTTATTATGTAATAGCTTCAGCAGAAGCAAGTTCAAATTTAGCTAGGTTTGATGGAGTAAAATATGGGTATCGTACAAAAGATTATGAAAATCTTAATGATATGTATAAAAGAACTCGTTCTGAAGGATTTGGAACAGAGGTAAAACGTAGAATTATGCTTGGTTCTTTTGTACTTAGTTCAGGATATTATGATGCTTATTATTTAAAAGCATTAAAGGTTAAAGCTTTAATAAAAGAAGAATTTAATAAAGCTTTTAAAAAGTATGATGTGATATTAGGTCCTGTAGCTCCCACTACTGCTCCTAAATTAGGAGAGAGTTTAAGTGATCCTATAAAAATGTATTTAGGAGACATCTATACTGTATCTATAAATTTAGCAGGACTTCCTGCAATTAGTGTTCCATGTGGAATAGATTCAAAGGGACTTCCTATAGGTCTGCAGTTAATAGGAGATTGTTTTAAAGAAAAAAATATTATTCGAGCAGCTTATGCATATGAAAAAACAAGACCTTATATAAGACCTACTATAAATATATAGAAAGGGGCGTTAATATGAGCAAACAATATGAAACAGTTATAGGATTAGAAATTCATGTGGAATTAGCAACTAAAACAAAAATATTTTGTTCTTGTAGTACAGAATTTGGCGGCAAACCTAATACTCACACTTGTCCAGTTTGTACTGGTATGCCAGGGTCTTTACCAGTACTCAATAAACAAGTAGTAGAATATGCTATTGCTGTAGGACTAGCAACTAATTGTGAAATTACACAATATTGTAAATTCGATAGAAAAAATTATTTTTATCCAGATAATCCTCAAAATTATCAAATTTCTCAATTATATTTGCCAATTTGTAGGAATGGTGGTATTGAGATAGATACTCCTTCAGGTAAAAAAACTATAGGAATTCGCGAGATACATATGGAAGAAGATGCGGGGAAATTAATCCATGATGAGTGGGAAGAGTGTTCTTTAGTTGATTTTAACCGTTCAGGAGTACCTCTTATTGAAATTGTATCAAAACCAGATATGAGGTCTGCAGAGGAGGTTATTGCATATGTTGATAAATTAAGATTAATTATTCAGTATTTAGGAGCATCTGATTGTAAATTGCAAGAAGGCTCTATGAGAGTTGATGTTAATCTATCAGTTCGTGAATTAGGTTCAAAAGAATTTGGAACTAGAACTGAAATGAAAAATTTAAATTCTTATAAAGCTATAGCTAGAGCGATTGAAGCAGAAAAAAATCGACAAATAGAATTATTAGAAGAAGGAAAAGAAGTTATTCAAGAAACAAGAAGATGGGATGATAATAAAGAAACTTCTTATTCTATGCGTTCTAAAGAAGATGCCCATGATTATAGATATTTTCCTGAGCCTGATCTTGTTCCAATTGTTATTAGTGATGAATGGATAGAAAATATTAGAAAAAGACAGCCTGAATTAAGAGAGGAAAAATTAAAAAGATATAAAGAGCAGTTTAATATTCCGGATTATGATGCAAAAATTCTTACGTCTTCTAAGAAAATAGCAGATATATTTGAGGCAACAACTGCTATTTGTAATAAGCCTAAAAAGGTATCTAATTGGCTTATGGGAGAAACTATGAGACTTATGAAAGAAGAAGGAATAGAAGCTGAAGAGCTTAGTTTTTCTCCTGAAAATTTAGCTAAATTAATTGAACTAGTAGAAGAAGGGGCTATAAATAATTCCGTTGCGAAAGAAGTATTTGAAATTATTTTTAAAGAAGATATAGATCCTAAAAAGTATGTAGAAGAAAAAGGATTAAAGATTGTAAAAGATGAAGGATTGCTTATAAAGACTATAAAGGAAGTTATAGAGGAAAATCCAAAGTCTGTAGAAGATTATAGAGGTGGTAAGAAGAAAGCCATAGGATTTTTAGTAGGTCAAACTATGAAAAAAATGAAAGGAAAAGCTGATCCTAGTATGATAAATAAAATATTAAAAGAGTTATTGTAAAATTCTATATATCATCTCTTTACATTTTGCATACAAAAAAGTATGATATATATAAAATATTGTAAAATGTTAAGAGGTGTATAAATGAAAAATGTTTTTTTTACTATCAACTTATTATTTATGTCTGTATTAATCGCATGTTCAGCACAGAATAAAATTCAAGTAGCATCTACAAAAACAGACAATCCAGTACAAACATCTACGGAAAAGATAATAGAACAAGTAGAACCTAGAGTATATTCAGTAAAAATGAGAGTAGTTGGAGATATCATGGTTCATAAATGGCAACTTTGGGAGGCTTATGATAAATCAAATGATACCTATAATTTTAATAGGGAATTTGATTTGATTAAGCCTTTTTTATATGATGCAGATATTACCATAGGAAATTTAGAAACAACTTTTGGGGGAAAAGAGAGAGGATATAGTGGATATCCAAGATTTAATTCTCCTGATTCTTTAGGAAATACTCTAAAAGAAGTGGGATTTGATATTTTAACTACATCAAATAATCATTCTATGGATAGCAATGCTAAAGGAGTTATTAGAACTTTAGATGTGTTAGACCAAATAGGAATAGAACATGTAGGCACTTATAGAAATCAAAATGAAAGTGAAAAAATAAAATTAAAAACTGTTAATGGAATTTCTTTTGCATTTTTATCTTATACCTATGGAACTAATGGGATTCCTATACCTAAAGAACAAGCATATTTAGTAAATTTAATTGATGTAGAAAAAATAAAGTCAGATATTAAAAAAGCAGAAGATATGAATCCAGATTTTATAATAGTATATCTTCATTTCGGACAAGAATATCAAAGATATCCTAATAAAAATCAAAATAAAATAGTAGACGAAATATTTGAAGCAGGAGCAGACGTAATTCTTGGAGGGCATCCTCATGTAATTCAGCCTATGGAAACAAGAGAACTTATAAGGGAAGATGGAACAAAAGAAACAGGTTTTTTAATTTATTCTTTGGGAAATTTTATTTCTTCTCAAAGAACTCCTCTTGATCCTCCTAGGGATGCAGGAATAATTTTAAATTTAGATTTTGAAAAAATCAATGATGAAAAAGCTATAATAAAAAATATATCTTTTATGCCTACATGGGTACAATTTAGTAATAGAAATGGGAAAAGAATAATTAGAATTATAGGGGATAATGTATCAAATGAGGAATTAAATTTAACACAAGGAGAAATTAATAGACTTGAAAGTACAAGAAGTTATACAATAAAACATTTATTAGGGGAAAAAGAAGTGAAAAAAGATAATAATTTTTACATATATTATTTAAAAGAGTAATAAAATATCACGCCAACTAAAATTAGTTGGCGTGATATTTATATATATATATATTAAAAAGATATAGGGGAGCAATTTTATAAAAAGAATTTAAAATTTTTATTAATGTTATGCGAAGCTAGGAGCTTCTGCTTCATCTTGTAATGCGTCATATCCTTCTTCTCCAGTTCTAATTTTTACTACATTTTCTACATCATAAACAAATATTTTACCATCTCCTATATTTCCAGTATATAAAGCCTTTTTAACGGTATCTATAACAGTTGATACAGGAATTTTACATACAACTATTTCAACTTTAACTTTAGGAAGAAGGTTAGTTTCAAGTGGAGCTCCTCTGTAATATTCTGTATTTCCTTTTTGCATTCCACATCCTAAAACTTGAGTAACTGTAATACCTGTTATACCTATTTTGTCTAAAGCTTCTTTTAATCTTTCAAATTTACTTTGTTTTGTGATAACAACTATTTTAGTCATTTTAGCATTAGGATTTGAATTAACACGTTTTACTGGAATAGTATCATTAGTATCATTTGTAGAAGTAGTAGTAGCTGCTTCACTAGAAATTAAAGGCATAAAATCAGCATAACTGCTTTCTAATCCATGTTCTACTATATCAAGTCCAGCAAGTTCTTCTTCTCTAGATACCCTAAGTCCAATAGTACTATTAATAATTGAAAATACTATTGTCATTGTTACTGCAACCCAAGCTATTACAGCTATAACTCCTAATATTTGAACTCCTAAGAAACTAAATCCTCCACCATATAAAAGACCACCATCTATGGCAAATACACCTGTTAATATAGTTCCAGCAGCTCCACATACTCCATGTACTCCAACGGCTCCTACAGGGTCGTCAACTTTAAGAACTTTATCAATAAATTCTATACTTGCAACAAGAAGAAATCCTGAAATAATACCAATTAATACAGCACCTACAGGAGAAACTGCATCACATCCAGCTGTAATTGCTACAAGTCCTCCTAAAGCTCCGTTAAGAGTCATAGAAACATCAGGTTTTTTATAACGAACCCATGTGATTATCATAGTAGTAACAGCAGCTGCTGCGGCTGCAAGATTTGTTGTAACGAAAATGGAAGCCATAGAAACTAAAACATCATCTCCAGTAGCAGAAACAGTAGAACCACCATTAAAACCGAACCAAGCAAACCAAAGGATAAATACACCTAAAGCTCCTAAGGTTAAACTATGTCCTGGAATAGCTCTTACTTTACCATCTTTTGTATATTTTCCAATACGAGGGCCTAAAATTTTAGCTCCTATAAAAGCAGATACACCACCAACCATATGAACTGCAGTAGAGCCTGCAAAATCATGAAAACCTAAATCAGAGAGCCAACCTCCGCCCCAGATCCAGTGTCCAGAAATAGGATATATAATTGCACTAAGAAGAATACTATAAATACAATAAGATATAAATTTAGTTCTTTCAGCCATAGCTCCAGAAACAATAGTTGCTGCTGTAGCACAAAATACTGTTTGGAAAATGAATAATGCTGCTGATGGAATAGAGGAGCTATAATCTCCTGTTACAAAGAAATCGGGTGTTCCTATAAATCCCCCATTAGTTGCACCAAACATTAATCCGAAGCCTAATATCCAGTAAACTAGAGAACCAAGGGAAAAATCCATTAGGTTTTTCATAATAATATTTCCTGCATTTTTAGCTCTAGTAAATCCCGTTTCTACCATAGCAAATCCAGCCTGCATAAAGAATACTAGAACTGCACCTAATAGAGTCCAAATGGTATCGACTGATGAATACATATAAATTCCTCCTTTAAATATAAATTTTTTATAATTTCAAATAAATTATTATAATCTAAAAATATAAAATAAAGGCATGTAGATATGTTTATATCTTATAAACATAAATACACGCCTTTGTGTTTTACATATAAATTATTTTAATAAACACTATATAAAAGTTCACCATAAGTTGGGAAAGACCAATATTTTTTACCTATTTTAGTTTCTAACTCATCTACTACACTTCTGAGTTCTTGCATATTGATAAATACAACTTCACGGTAATATTTAGCAGTTTCTAAAAGGTCCTCTTTTTCTTTAGCTTCAAGGATTGAATTATCTAGTTTTTCTATATGTTTATAAAGACTAACAGATAAATTAGAAATGGATTCAATTAAATTTTCTTCTAATTTACAACTAAAATCTTTACTTATAGCTTTTTTATTATTAACAACTTCACTTATGTCTTTTAAATAATTTATAACAGAAGGAATAATTCCTCTTCTTGTCATATCTAACATAGTTAATGCTTCGATATGGAGTACTTTAATATATTTTTCAAGCATTACTTGATATCTAGAATTAATTTCTGCTTCTGAGAAAATATTGTGTTTTGTAAATAATTTAATATTTTTTTCGGAAATCAAATATGGTAGAGCATCTACAGTAGATTTTAGATTTAAAAGTCCTCTTTTTTCAGCTTCTTTAACCCACTCATCAGAATAGTTATTTCCATTAAATATTATTCTCTTATGATTTTTAATAGTTTCTTTAATTAAAGAAGTTAATTCTGCTTTAAAATCATCAGCTTTTTCTAATCTATCAGCAAATTGAGATAGACTTTCAGCAACAATAGTATTAAGAACAGCATTAGCATCAGATATTGAAGCACTAGAACCTAACATTCTAAATTCAAATTTGTTTCCAGTGAAAGCAAAAGGTGAAGTTCTGTTTCTATCAGTGTTATCTTTAGGGAAATGAGGGAGTACAGTTGCTCCTATTTCCATTTGACATTTTTCTTTTTGATTATAGCAAGTATCATTTTCAATAGCTTCAATGATTTCTGTAAGTTCATCGCCTAGGAACATGGATATTATAGCAGGAGGTGCTTCATTAGCTCCTAATCTATGGTCATTTCCAGCACTAGCAACAGATATACGAAGTAAATCTTGGTATTCATCTACCGCTTTAATTACAGCACATAAAAATAGTAAAAATTGAGCATTATCATAAGGAGTTTCACCTGGTTCTAAAAGATTTATACCTGTATCTGTAGATATAGACCAGTTATTATGCTTTCCACTTCCGTTTACCCCTGCAAAAGGTTTTTCATGAAGTAAGCAAACAAGCCCATGTTTACTTGCAATAGTTTTCATAAGTTCCATTACTAATTGATTATGATCAGCAGCAATATTAACTGTTGTAAATATTGGAGCTACTTCATGCTGAGCGGGAGCTACTTCATTATGTTTTGTTTTAGCTAAAACTCCTAATTTCCAAAGTTCTGTATCTAATTCCTTCATAAAAGCAGAAACTCTTGGTTTTATAGAAGCAAAATAATGATCTTCTAATTCTTGACCTTTTGGAGGTCTTGCACCAAATAAAGTTCTACCACAATAGATTAAATCAGGACGTTTTTCATATAAAGCTTTATCTATTAAAAAGAATTCTTGTTCAGGCCCTACTGTTGCAGAAACTCTTTTTACTTCATCGTGTCCAAAAAGTTTTAAAATTCTTTTAGCTTCTTTATCTATAGCTTCCATAGAACGAAGTAGGGGAGTTTTTTTATCAAGAGCTTCTCCACTATATGAACAAAAAGCTGTAGGGATACAAAGAGTATTATCTTTTATAAATGCATAGGATGTAGGATCCCAAGCAGTATATCCTCTAGCTTCAAATGTTGATCTAATACCTCCACTTGGAAAACTGGAAGCATCTGGTTCTCCACGAACAAGTTCTTTCCCTGAAAACTCCATTATAATATTATCATCAGGAGTAGGAGAAATAAAACTATCATGTTTTTCAGCTGTTACCCCTGTCATTGGTTGAAACCAGTGGGTAAAGTGAGTAGCTCCTTTTTCTATAGCCCATTCTTTCATAGCACTAGCCACAACATTAGCTACATCTAAATTTAAATGTTTTTGTTCTGCAATAGTTCTTTTTAATGCTTTATACACATCTTTTGGTAATCTTTCTTTCATTACCTTATCATTAAAAACCATACTTCCGAAAATGCCTGGTATATTTTCCATACCGTTTCCCCCTTTTAATACATATTTGTAATTTATTAAATAATTTTCAAAAAAATAAGACGCCACAGGCTCTACTAGCCTCTAGCGTCTTTGCTTATACGTAGTATATCATTAATTTTAAAATTTGTAAATACATTTTTTGAAATTTTGCAAGAAAAATTTTATAAGTTGCATTTGTCATTTGAAAAATTGATGATTATACGAATTATTTAAGAAAAAATGAATTATGTTTAAAAAAATCCTTCAATATATATTGACAAAAATATGTTTTTAACGTATTATAGTAATACAGTGAACAAAGGCGTTCATCAAAAATAAGGGCAATTGCAATTTTTATGTTCTTATTTTTGATGAACGCCTTTATTGTTGTCTAAAAATTTATTATTAAAGGTAAATTTTAAAAGTAAATTTTGCGGAGGTGGATTATGCTTAAAGAAGGACAAATCAGAATACCATCGGGGTGTGCTATATCAGGAATATTTTCAAAATCAGGGAAAAGAATTAGTGGAGAATCCATCATTAAATCTATTGAAACCATGCATGATCGTTCCAATGGTTTAGGAGGAGGCTTTGCAGCTTATGGAATTTATCCAGAATACAAAGATTTTTATGCCTTCCATATATTTTATGATGGAAGTATACCAAAAAAAGAATGTGAAGAATTTTTAGAACATCATTTTGATATTATTAATCTTTCAAAAATACCTACAACTAAGGTGGCTAGTATAAAAGATACTCCTTTAATTTGGAGATATTTTGTTACACCCCTACCAACTAAGTTAAATGAAAGTCAATTAGATGAAAAAGAATTTGTAGCTAGATGTGTAATGAAAATAAATATAAAAATAGATGGAGCATATGTATTTTCTAGTGGGAAAAATATGGGAACATTTAAAGCTGTAGGATATCCAGAAGATGTAGGAGAATTTTATAGACTTTCAGATTATAAAGGATATTCTTGGACAGCTCATGGAAGATATCCAACTAATACGCCTGGATGGTGGGGAGGAGCTCATCCTTTCGCCTTATTAGATTATTCAGTTGTGCATAATGGAGAGATATCTTCTTATGATGCCAATAGAAGATCTATAGAAATGCATGGGTACAAATGTACCTTAAAAACAGATACAGAAGTCATAACTTATATTATTGATTATTTACATCGCAAAATGGGGCTTACTCTAGAAGAAATATCAAATGTTATAGCAGCTCCTTTTTGGCAGACAATAAATAGAATGTCTAAAGAAGAAAAAGAAAAACATACTTATTTAAGGAATGCTTTTTCTTCATTACTAGTTACAGGACCATTCTCCATATTATTAGGTTTTGAAGGAGGAATGATGGCATTAAATGATAGACTAAAGCTTCGTTCTATGGTAGTTGGAGAAAAAGATGATATGGTATATATAGCAAGTGAAGAATGTGCTATTCGCATTATAGAAAAAGATTTAGATAAAGTTTGGTCACCTAAGGGTGGTGAAGCCGTTATTGTTACATTGAATGGAGGTTTAGACAATGGGAATTAATTATTTATATCCAGAATATGAAGTTGTAAGAAATATGGATAGATGTATTAATTGTAGAGTATGTGAACGACAGTGTGCTAATGAGGTGCATAGTTTTGATGAAGAAAGAAATATCATGTGTAGTGATGATACAAAATGTGTTAATTGTCACAGATGTGTTTCTCTTTGTCCTACTAAAGCTTTAAAAATAGTAAAAACAGATAATACATTTAAAGAAAATAGTAACTGGAGTTGTAGTACTATTAAGGAAATATATAAGCAAGCAGAAACTGGTGGAGTATTATTATCTAGTATGGGAAATCCAAATAAGTATCCCATTTATTTTGACAAAATTTTATTAAATGCTTCTCAAGTTACTAACCCGTCCATTGACCCTCTTCGTGAACCTATGGAAACTAAAGTATTTTTAGGAAGTAAACCTAAAAAAATAGAAAGAGATGAAAAAGGAAATATAATTAATAATCTAAAAGCAGGTCTTGAACTTTCTGTTCCTATTATGTTTTCTGCTATGAGCTATGGTTCAATTAGTTATAATGCTCATGCAAGTTTAGCTAGAGCTGCAAAGGAATTAGGGATTTTTTATAACACTGGTGAAGGTGGTCTTCATAAGGATTTTTATGAATATGGAAGTAATACGATTGTACAAGTAGCTTCTGGTAGATTTGGAGTTCATAAGGACTATCTTCAAGCAGGAGCTGCTATTGAAATAAAAATGGGGCAGGGAGCAAAGCCAGGAATAGGAGGGCATCTTCCAGGGTCCAAAATAATAGGGGATATTTCTAAAACTAGAATGATTCCTGAAGGTTCAGATGCTATTTCTCCAGCTCCTCACCATGATATTTATTCCATTGAAGATTTAAGACAGTTAGTATATACCTTAAAAGAAGCTACAGATTATAAAAAGCCAGTCATAGTTAAAATAGCAGCTGTTCATAATGTAGCTGCCATTGCTAGTGGTATTGCAAGAAGTGGAGCAGATATTATTGCTATTGATGGATTTAGAGGAGGTACTGGAGCTGCTCCGACAAGAATAAGAGATAATGTGGGAATTCCTATAGAACTTGCACTAGCTAGTGTGGATCAAAGGCTTAGAGATGAAGGAATAAGAGATAATGTATCTATTGTAGTAGGAGGAAGTATTAGAAACAGTGCAGATATAGTTAAAGCTATTGCTTTAGGAGCAGATTGTGTATATATAGGAAGTGCTGCATTGATTGCCTTAGGATGTCATCTTTGTAGAAGTTGTCAAACTGGAAAATGTAATTGGGGAATAGCTACTCAAAATCCTAAATTAGTAAAACGTTTAAATCCAGATATAGGATATAAAAGATTAGTTAATCTTGTTACAGCATGGAAACATGAAATCAAAGAAATGATGGGTGGAATGGGTATAAATTCCATAGAAAGTTTAAAAGGAAATCGTTTAATGCTTAGAGGAGTAGGACTTAATGAAAAAGAACTTCAAATATTAGGTATTAAATATGCTGGAGAATAGGGGGAACTACTAGTGAAAAGAGTATATGTTAATGAAGAATGGTGTCTTGGATGTCATTTATGTGAATATTATTGCACTTTTGCAAATTCTAACGAAAAAGATATAGTAAAAGCTTTAAAAAATGTAGTTATTAATCCTAGAATTAAATTAGAAGAGGGAGACAGGATAAATTTTGCTGTATCTTGTAGACATTGTGAAGATCCTATATGTGTAAAAGGATGTATTACAGGAGCACTTTCTATTAATGATGGAATTATAACAGTAGATGAAAATAAATGTATTGGATGTTATACTTGTATTTTGTGTTGTCCTTATGGAGCTATAACTCCTAGTGATAAAGGAGTTATACAAAAATGCGAATTATGTACTAATAATATTCATGGAACTCCCCAATGTGTAAAAGGCTGTCCTAATAATGCTATTGTATTTGAAGAGAGGTGATAGAATGAGATATGTAATAATTGGAAATTCAGCAGCTGCCGTAGGAGCAGTTGAAGGAATAAGAAAAATAGATAAAGATGGAGAGATAATAATAATAAGTAAAGAACCTTATCATGTATATTCAAGACCCCTTATATCTTATTTATTATATGGAAAAACTACTGAAGAGAATATGAAATATAGAAGCGAAGATTTTTATGATGTTATGAAATGTAAGGTGTTTTTTAACAAAGAGGTAATTAAGATAAATAACGAAGAAAAACAGGTGCAGCTAAATGATAATACTATTATAGATTACGATAAATTATTAGTAGCCACAGGGTCAAGACCTTTTATACCTCATATGGAAGGTTTAGAGACTGTAAAAAATAAATTTACTTTTATGTCTTTAGATGATGCTAAAAACTTAGAAAAGGCTATTTCTCCCCATAGTAAGGTTTTAATAATAGGAGCAGGATTAATTGGATTAAAATGTGCTGAAGGTATTTCTAAAAAAGTAGAAAGCATTACTGTAGTAGATTTAGCAGATAGAATATTATCAAGTATTTTAGATAAAGAAGGAGCCAAAATAGTCCAGTCTCATATAGAGAAAAAAAATATTCAATTTTTCTTAGATAATAAAGTTGAAAAATTTATAGATAATAAAGCCATTTTAGCTAAGGGAGAAGAAATAGATTTTGATATTTTAGTTCTTGCTGTAGGAGTTAGACCTAATATTGAATTAATAAAAGAAATTAAAGGCGAGGTAAATAGAGGGATTGTAATTGATGAGTTTTGCGAAACATCTATAGAAGATATATATGCAGCAGGAGATTGCTGTGAATCTTTTGATATAACTACTAATCAAAATAGAGTTTTAGCATTATTACCTAATGCTTATATGCAGGGTGAATGTGCAGGAATTAATATGGCTGGAGGAGAAAAAAAGTTTGGTAAAGCAATCCCTATGAACTCCATAGGTTTTTTTGGACTTCATATGGTAACAGCTGGAAGTTATGTAGGTGAAGTTTATACTAAAAATGAGAATAATAATTATAAAAAACTTTTTGTAAAAGATGGATTATTAAAGGGATATATTATGATAGGAGATATAAATAAAGCAGGAATTTATACTAGTTTAATTAGAGAAAAAACTCCTATTTCTGAGATAGATTTTGAATTGATTTGCAATAAACCTAGTTTAATGGCTTTTTCAAAAATAGAACGTAAGAAGAAACTAGGAGGGATAAAATGAATATAGATGCTAAGAATTTGCATTTCAAGGAATTGAATAGAAAAATAAAAGATAGTATGGATAAAGATATTGTCATAGATAACTGTATAGGCCAAAGATATATAGCCAGTGGAGAAAAAGGGAAAAATATCATTATAAACGGTGTTCCAGGAAATGCTCTTGGTTGTTATTTAAACGGAAGCACAGTAAGGGTAAATGGGAATGCTCAAGATGCAACAGGAGATACTATGAATGATGGGACAATTTATATACATGGACATTGTGGAGATGCTTGTGGATATGCCATGAGAGGCGGAAAAATTTTTATAAGAGATAATGCAGGATATAGAACCGGTATTCATATGAAACAATATAAAGATAAAAAACCAGTAATAGTTATTGGAGGAAAAGTGGGAAGTTTTTTAGGTGAATATCTTGCAGGTGGCATTATAATAGTGTTAGGATTAAATAGTAAGGATTCTATTCCTGTAGGAGATTTTTGTGGAACTGGTATGCATGGAGGGAAAATTTATTTAAGAAGTGATGATCTTCCGAAAGATCTTCCAAAACAGGTTATATCAAGAAAAGCAACAAAAGAAGATATGGAAGAGGTTAAAGAATATATAGAAGAATTTTGTAATGAATTTAAAGTAGACATAGAAGATGTTTTAAAGGAAAATTTCTTTTGTTTAATACCAGATACAAAGAATCCTTACAGACAACTATATACCCATAATTAAAGGAGGTTTTGGGTATGACATATACCATGAAAGAGGTATTAGAATTTGTAAAAGAAAATGATGTAAAATTTATTAGGCTGGCATTTTGCGACATTCTAGGAATTCAAAAAAATATTTCTATTTTGCCTGAAGAATTGGAAAGAGCTTTTGAACAAGGGATATCCTTTGATGCTTCTTCTATTTTAGGGTTTATGGATGTTGAAAAATCTGACCTATTTTTATATCCTGACCCATCTACTTTAAGTATTTTGCCTTGGAGACCCCAGCAGGGAAGAGTAATAAGATTTTTTTGTGATATAAAACATCCTGATAAACAAGAATTTGAAGGAGATACAAGAAATATTTTAAAAAAAGCTATAAATAGGGCACAAAAGATGGGATATATATGTAAAATAGGTTCAGAATGTGAATTTTATCTTTTTGAAACAGATGAAAAGGGAAATCCTACTTATATTCCTTATGATGAAGGAGGATATTTAGACATTTCTCCCCTTGATAAAGGAGAAAATATAAGAAGAGAAATTTGTTTATCCCTTGAGCAAATGGGAATTCAGCCTGAAAGTTCTCATCATGAGCAGGGGCCTGGACAAAATGAAATAGATTTTAAGTATAATGATGCTCTTATAGCAGCGGATAATCTTATTACCTTTAAATCAGTAGTTAAAGCTATTGCATCCATAAATGGACTTTTTGCATCCTTTATGCCTAAGCCTATTATTGATGCAAGTGGAAGTGGACTGCATATAAATTTATCTCTTTTTAAAAATGGATTAAATATTTTTAGAGATCATAATAATCAAGAAGCTAAAAGTTTTATTGCTGGGGTTATAGATAAAATATTAGATATAACTGCATTTTCTAATCCAACTACAAATTCTTATGCTCGTTTAGGAAGTTATAGAGCTCCCAAATATATATCTTGGTCCCACCAGAATCGTTCGCAACTTATAAGGATTCCTGCTGAAACAGGAGAATATAGCAGGATGGAACTTCGTTCACCAGATCCATCTTGTAATCCTTATATTGTTTTTGCTATGATTTTACATGCCGGACTAGATGGAATAGAAAAAAAATTAGAACTTCCAGATCCAATTAATATTAATTTATATACTACTAATATTAATGAATTACAGAATATAAAAGCTCTTCCTGACAATTTAAAAGAGGCGTTAGACATTGCCTCTAAAAGTAATTTTGTAAAAAATATTTTAGGAGAAGAAATGATAAATAAATATTTACAAATAAAGTTAAAAGAATGGGATATGTATTCTAAAAGTTCTGATAAAAATCAAGTAGACAGGGAGATGTATTTTAAAATAATATAAATTTCAAAAAAAGTCGGTGGTGCCATGGAGAGTGTTTTAATTGTATCAAGTTCGGAGAAAATTCGTTCTTCATTAGAAAAAATTTTAAAAGCTAATTCTTATAAAGAAATAATATCTGTAAAAAATGCTAGCGAAGCAAAAAGAATATTAATAGAAAGAGATTTTGACTTATGTATTGTTAATACGCCGCTAACAGATGAGTTTGGAACTAATTTTGCAATAGATATAGTCAGTAGAGGAACAATACAAGTTATGTTAATAGTTAAAAGTGAATTAGAAGATGAAATATGTGCAAAAGTTGAAAATTTTGGAGTGTTTGTTGTACCTAAACCAGTAAATCCTAAAGTTTTTTGGAGTGCTCTAAAGCTTATGAGTGCTGCCTATAATAGGATAAGAGGACTTAAAAATGAAAATACACAGTTGCAGAAAAAAATAGAGGATATTCGTCTTGTAGATAGAGCGAAATGTATTCTTATAGAATATTTAAAAATGACAGAAGCAGAGGCTCATAGATTTATAGAAAAACAGGCAATGGATAGACGTATGACTAAAAGAAAAATAGCAGAAAAGATTTTAAAAACCTATGAGAAGTAGGAAGTACATAGGAGGATGAAAATGGAATTAAAATTTACTAAAATGCAAGGCTGTGGCAATGATTATATATATTTTGATTGTACTAAAGAAGAATTAAAAAATCCGGAGGAATTAGCTAAAATTTTATCTGATAGACATTTTGGAATTGGTGGAGACGGTATTGTAATGATATGTAAATCTAATGTAGCAGATGCAAAGATGAGAATGTTTAATGCAGATGGCAGCGAAGGGAAAATGTGTGGAAATGCTATTAGATGTGTAGGGAAATATCTTTATGATAATCATATGGTTAATAAAGATGAAATTACAATAGATACTTTAAGTGGTATAAAAAAATTAAAATTATATATTAAGGATAATAAAGTAGATTCGGCTCGTGTGAATATGGGAAAAGCAGAATTTGATCCTAAAAAAATACCTGTGAAATTAGAGGGAGAAAAAATAATAAATAAAGAAGTTAATATAGGTAATAAATCATATAATATTACTTGTGTATCTATGGGGAATCCCCATTGTGTAGTTTTTATGGATAATATAAAAGATATTGATATTAAAAAGATAGGTATGGAATTTGAATATTCACCTCTTTTTCCTGAAAGGGTAAATACAGAATTTGTAAAAGTTATAAATGAAAATACTATAGAAATGAGAGTATGGGAAAGAGGCAGTGGAGAAACCTTAGCTTGTGGAACGGGAGCTTGTGCTGCAGCTGTAGCATCAGTAGAAAATGGATTTTGTAAAAAAGGAGACGATATTAAAGTAATTCTTCTTGGAGGAGAATTAATTATAAATTATACTGATGAAAGAGTTCTTATGACAGGTAAAGCTACTAAGGTTTTTGAAGGAGTTATCTCATTAGAAAACTAATATACGTAAAAATAAAAATAGATTTTATGGAGGTATTAAAATTGCAAATAAATGATAATTATTTAAACTTAAAAGACAGTTATTTATTTTCTACAATTGCTAAGAAAGTATCTCAGTATAAAGAAAAATATCCTGAAAAAAAAGTTATTAGTTTAGGAATAGGAGATGTGACACTGCCTCTTTGTGAAACAGTAGTAGAAGCAATGAAAAATGCTGTTTTGGAAATGGGTACCAAAGAAGGTTTTAGAGGGTATGGACCAGAGCAAGGATATGGATTTTTAAAATTAGCTGTTATGAATTATTATAAAGATAGAAATATATCTTTAGATGAAAATGAAATCTTTATTAGTGATGGAGCAAAAAGTGATCTGGGAAATATTTTAGACATTTTTAGTCAAGATAATACAGTATTAATTCCAGATCCTGTATATCCTGTTTATGTAGATACTAATATTATGGCTGGAAGAAAGATACTTTATATGGATGCTAATGAAGAAAATAATTTTCTACCTATGCCAGATAAAAATATAAAAGCTGATATAATATATCTTTGTTCTCCTAATAATCCAACAGGTGCTGTTTATAATAAAAATCAATTAAAAGCATGGGTAGATTATGCCCTAGATTGTGGAGCAATAATTCTTTTTGATGCTGCCTATGAAGCCTTTATTCAAGATAAAGATTGTCCTAGAAGTATTTATGAAATAGAAGGAGCTAAAAAATGTGCCATTGAATTTTGCTCCCTTTCTAAAACAGCAGGATTTACTGGAACAAGATGTGGTTATACCATAGTTCCTAATGCCCTTATTTTTGACAATACTAGTTTAAATAAATTATGGCTTCGCAGACAAACTACTAAATTTAATGGAGTTCCATATATTATTCAAAGAGGTGCCGAAGCAGTTTTTACAGAAAAAGGACAAAA
Organism: Defluviitalea phaphyphila; assembly: GCF_001466305.1. Classification (GTDB taxonomy): domain Bacteria; phylum Bacillota; class Clostridia; order Lachnospirales; family Defluviitaleaceae; genus Defluviitalea_A; species Defluviitalea_A phaphyphila. The sequence continues at coordinate 13,363 of NZ_JWID01000004.1, read as the reverse complement.
AGAAATTAAAGAAAATATAAAATATTATTTAGAAAATGCGAGAATCATTTCTGAAACTTTATCTAAAATGGGAATTTGGTTTGTAGGAGGAAAGAATTCACCATATATTTGGCTTAAATGCCCAAATAATATGAGTTCTTGGGAGTTTTTTGATTATCTTCTTGAAAATGCAAATATAGTTGGAACGCCTGGAGCAGGTTTTGGAAAGAATGGAGAAGGATTCTTTAGACTTAGTTCCTTTGGTAATCGAGAAGATGTTATAAAAGCTATGGAAAAAATATCAACAATAAAATAATGCAACTTTATAAGCCGTAATTCATATAATAATTATTGACAAAGGTGTCACAGTAAGTGATACCTTTTTTTGATTAAAAATAATTTATATGAATTGGACGGTGTATAAGTATGTGTGGAATCGCAGGATGGATAGATTATAACAAAAATTTAAGAAGTAAGGAAAATATTATTGATAAAATGTCTAAAACATTAATTAATCGTGGTCCCGATGCCCATGGAGTTTATCTTAAAGAAAAAATATGTTTAATTCATAGAAGATTAATTGTAGTGGACCCTGAACATGGAACCCAGCCTATGACTTTAGAAAAAGGAAATAATAAATATACTATGGTATATAATGGAGAACTTTATAATACCGAAGATCTTAGAAAAGAACTTTTAAATTATGGATATGATTTTAGAGGACATTCAGACACAGAGGTATTATTAACAGCATTTATTCATTGGAAAGAATCCTGTCTTGAAAAACTCAATGGTATATATGCTTTTGCTATATGGGATGAAAAAGAAGAAAAATTATTTATGGCTCGGGATAGAATGGGAGTAAAACCATTATTTTTCTATATTAATAATGGGAGTATGATTTTTGGTTCTCAAATAAAGACTCTTCTTGCAAATCCCTTAGTAAAACCTGTTATTGATGAACAAGGACTAAGTGAAATATTTCTTTTAGGACCGGGAAGAACCAGTGGACAGGGAATAATAAAGGGAATTAAGGAATTAAAGCCAGGAGAGTATGCAATTTTTGATGAAAATGGTTTAAAAATAAAAACCTATTGGAAGTTAAAGGCTAAGGAACATTTAGATGATATTAATACCACAGTGGAAAAAATGCGATTTTTAATAAAAGATGCTGTAAAACGCCAATTAGTTTCAGATGTTTCCTTATGCTGTTTTTTATCTGGTGGACTTGATTCAAGTATTATTTCTAATTTGGCTGCTAAGGAATATAAAGCGAATAATAAAGGAAAACTTCATACTTATTCTGTAGATTATGTAGATAACCAGCAATATTTTAAAGCAAGTCTTTTTCAACCAAATTCCGATAAAACATATATTAATATGATGGTTAATCAGATTGATTCCATTCATCATGAAGTAATAATTGACAATAGTTTATTAGCGGACGCCTTAGAAGATGCTGTTATAGCTAGAGATTTGCCTGGTATGGCAGATATAGACTCTTCACTACTTTTATTTTGTAAGGAAGTTAAAAAGGATTTTACAGTTGCAATTTCTGGGGAATGTGCTGATGAAATATTTGGAGGATATCCTTGGTATCATAATAAAGATATTTTATTTCAAGAAACTTTTCCATGGTCTCCTTCCTTAGAGCTTAGAAAAAGTATTCTAAAAAAAGAATTCATAAAAAATGGAGAAGAATATGTAAAAGAACAATATGAAAATACTATAAGAAATACAGATACTTTGCCTAATGATAGCAAACTAGATATTCGAATGAAACAAATGTTTATGCTTAATATTAATTGGTTTATGCAAACTTTATTAGATAGAAAAGATAGAATGAGTATGTATAATGGATTGGAAGTAAGAGTTCCTTTTTGCGATCATCGTATAGTAGAATATGCTTATAATATGCCATGGGAAATAAAAGCTTTAGATGGAAGGGAAAAAGGAATAGTTAGAAAAGCCATGGAAGGAATATTACCAGAAGAAATTGTATGGCGTAAAAAAAGTCCTTATCCTAAAACTCATAATCCTAAATATTTCAAAAAGGTTAGTGAAGAAGTCAAAGCCTTATATAATAAGAAAAATTCTTTAATACATGAATTGATAAATTGGGATATAGTAAAAGATATAATTGTAAATCCTAATAAGTATACTCATCCTTGGTATGGTCAATTAATGACTGCTCCTCAAATGCTTGCTTATATTTTACAAGTTCATATTTGGCTAGAGAATTTTAATATTGAAGTTGAAGGGATATAATATTTAAAAATTATTGAACTGATATATTTTAAATGCACTTATAAATAAATCTTTTTAAGAAGATTTATCTTATAAGTGCATTTATTATGTAAAAAAACAACATTATCTTGAATCCAATATTTTCATAATATATAATTAAATTATCACGTAATGTATTATTTTGTATATAAATATATATTTTACATTTTAAAAAATTAATTCTTAAATTACAATTATTTTAAAAATAAAACAAGGGAGATGAAAATATGTCATATTTAGACGAAGAAATTGCCAAAATAGAAAAAGAATTTATTAAAAGAGAAGAAACTATGACAAATTTTAAAATAGAAGAATTAAACGAAAATCAAGAAAAAAATCCACCTCAAACTTATTCAGAGGAAGAAGATTATTTTTCAGAAGAAGAAATAAAAAAAGCAATAGAAAAAAATCTCTTAGAAAAAGATAATTTGAAAATTATTTTTTCTGAAACTTCTTTTTTTGATGGACGTATATCTATGAAATTTCCCAAAGATTTTTTTGAATTAAAAGCTGATAAAGAAGGATATTTAGTTTATATGAATGTAGAAGAAGGGATGAATTGTATATTTAATTATGTACCGGGGGAAGGAAGTATTGATTTACAAAAAATCAAAAAAAATATAAAAGATGGGATGAAAGCATCTAAAGTAAAAACAAAATGGATTGAAGAAGGAGCAAAAAAAGTAAGCGGACATTTTGTAGGATATTGTATTTTATTAAATTTTATTCCTAATGAAGAAATATTTAATTATATGATATTTACACCGGTAAATGATGGACATGTCATAATTAATTTTAATGGGAATAAGAAAAATTATAATTTATGGAAATTAATAGCTAAAGAACTTATGCAAACAATACAAGTATAAATTCTAAATATAAGAATTGTAGGAGGGATAATTTATTATGGATAATCAAAAAGAAACTTTAACAGAAGTTACTTATGAACATATAAAAGTAACACCATTTGAACTGGTTAACTTAGAAGAGCTTATTATAACTAAAGAAATTAATGACCATGGAAGGCTTTATTTTACAGGGAAAGTGCCAGAAGAAGTAAAGGATGAATATATTAATTTAGCTACTTTTGGAAAGGTAGTTCAAGTAGTTCAAAATAAAGATGGAAAAACTAAAATTCTTTTTAGTGGAATAATTAAAGATATTAGTATTCAGGCTGAAGGAGAGTTATATCAGCTGACAGTTAATGCCATAACTCATACATTTTTAATGGATATTAAAATAAAAAAACGTTCTTTTCAAGATATAAATATGACATATTCAGCTTTAGTTAAAAATATTGTATCTGAATATTCTAGTGGAGGAGTTTTATTTAAATGCGAAGATAAGCCTTTAGGAAAATTTGTAATACAGTATAAAGAAACAGATTGGGAATTTATAAAAAGAATGGCTTCAAGATTTAATCAAGGACTATTTCCAAGCTTTAGTCATACTAGTCCCAAATTCTTTTTTGGTCCTCCTAAATTAAATAATAACGTAGTATTAGATGAATACGTTTTTTCTGTGAAAAAAGATTTAGGCAATTATAAATATTTAAGTTCTAATTATATTTCAGATATTAGTAATTTAGATTTTGTAGAATATGATATAGAAACATATAAGCAGCTAGAATTAGGAGAAGAAGTTATTTATAAACAACTTAAATTTTTCGTAAAAAATGCAAAAATGTATTTCAAAGATGGAGTTTTACGTAATAATTACAAAATCTGTACTTTAAAAGGATTAAAACAAAGATATTTTGAAAATCCACATCTGCAGGGAGTATCTATTATGGGACAGGTATTAGATATTCAAAGAGATAGGGTAAAAGTTCATATGTATGAAATAGATGAAAAACAAGATATAAATAAAGCTTATTGGTTTCCATATTCAGCAATGTATGCATCAGAAGATGGAAGCGGATGGTATTGTATGCCTGAAAAAGGCGATGATGTAAGAATTGAATTTCCTAATACAAATGAAGAAAATGCTTTTGCAGTTAGTTCTATTAGTAAATATAATCCTAAAGTATCTGACCCAAAAGAGGATAGGATGGGAGATTATCAAGTAAGATACATAAGAAATCCACAAGGGATGGAGATTTCTCTTACACCTAGTCAAGTTATTATTAGTGCTAATGGAAAGGGAACTATTATAATGGATGAAAAAGGGAATATTAGTATTTATGCTAATAAAAAATTATCCTTAAAATCTGATAAAGAAATCACTATTTCAGCAGAAGATTCTATAAATGTAAAAGCTTCTAATAAAATTAATTTAAGTTGTGCAGACAAAGCAGAAATAATTTTAAATAAAGACGGAGTAGCAGAAATAAAAGGAGAAGAAGTATTCACAAATTAAAGTATTAAGAAGGTGGTTATTTGAATAGAAAAGAAGCATTACAACATTTTTATGAAAAATATGGAGATAAGAAAAATTTTGAAAAGATATTGGAATTAGATAGATTTTGTAAAGAAAATATAGAATTTCTAACAGATAAATTTTGTGAAGCATTTAAAAAGTTATGCAATAAAATTATTTCATTACAACAATCTGGAGAAAAGGGGAAAATAAGTTTTATAAATTTTCAAATTTTAAGAACGGATATTTTACAAAAAAAATATAGAATTTTAATTACAGCTTATGATAAAAATTTTTATCTTGATAAAAAACCTGTACAAGTTGATTTTGAAATGAAGGAAATGTTTACATATCTTAACGATTTAGAAGAATATTTATTAAAAAATTATAAGCAATATGTAGGGAAGATAAATGTAGATGATATAAGTGTAATAATACAAATGCAAGTTATAAATTATATAAGATATATTATTAATATTTCAAGAATTGCTATAAGAAAAATAAAAAACCTTTCTTATTTTACTGAAATAGAAAAGGAAGAAGATTTTTATATAAGTACAGGAGAATATAAAGATTATTCAGAATTAATATATTTTAAAACGAAGCAAAATACAAATATTGAGGAAATAAGAGATTCTATAAATGGTAAGAAAAAAGGGAATTTTCATTTTAACTCATATACAGATTTAGATTTAAGTGATTTAGATTTAAGAAATATAAATTTTTGCTTTTCCGATTTTACTAATTCTAAATTAAGTAGATCTGATATGAGGGTTTCATATTTTATATGTACTGATTTTTCAAATTGTAAAATGGATTTCGTAAATTTAAATTATTCAATACTTCATGATGCTAATTTTGAAAATTGCAACCTATATGGAGCAGATCTTATAGGGATAATGGGAGGACTTACAGAACCTAAAGAAGATATGTTTTATTCTCCAGGATTTAGTGGAATTAATTTTGCTGGAGCAAATTTATCAGAAGTTGACTTTAGTAATGGTGATTTATCAGGAGCAGATTTTAGAGGTGCAGTATTTGATAATACAAATTTTACAGGAACTAACCTTAATAAAGCTATTTTTGAAAAAGAATCAATAGACAAGCTTGATTTATCCAAAGAACAATTAAGATCAATTATTATCCAATAGGAGGAGTTACTATGGAATATTTTATGCTTTCTCAAAAGAAAAATATACCAAATACAGTTAATTTATATATTACTACAGACAAATTTTATCAAAGACAACAAGTAATAGATAAAGAACAAGCAGATGAAGTTAATGAAGTTACTAATATATTTGTAGAAAGCAATAAAAATAATTTTTATCCTGATGTGATAGATACTCCCATATTTTTAGTTTCAGACAATATTAAAAAATTAATAGAATGTTATGATGATTCTCCCATAAATAAATGTGTAGTTTTAACTGATTCTATTTTAAAAGAACAAAGAATATATTGGTTAATGCTTTTAGATAAAATAGACTGTCTTTCAGAGAAAACAGAATTTAAAAAAGATAACACACTTAAAAAATTAGTGTTGGATAAAAAGAAAATTGGTAATAAAAAAATATTTAGAATTGACGGGATAGTAGAAAAAATAGTAGTTGTAAATCTAGATATTGCTGAAAGTTTGCTGAGAAGATTTCTATCAGGAATAGAATTAACCAAAATAGAAAGTGTTTAATTAAAGATGATTTTAGTGAAAAAGAATACTTTATATAAAAATAATTTTATATTTTTAATGTAAGGAGTGATTAAACTATGGATAAATTTGATAATGAAGAAAATTTCTCAAAAGAAAATACAGCACAAGGTACGTCAAAAGATTCAGCAACGGATAAAATGATAAATGATGCATTAAAAAGAGGCCAAGAACAAGTGAAAAATATAGAAAAAATGAGTTATGTAGTTCATGGTGCCATGGTGCAATGCGAATTTGGAAGTCGTCCAGGAAGGTTAATAGTACCTAAAAGTCATGGTGTTTATTTGAGAAAGAAGGCACAAATAATTAAAACAGATAGTAAACCTTTAGTAAATGTACAATCAATGGGAATATGTTCTGCGGGAGCTCAAAACCCAGTGGAATATGAAGAAGAAAAAAAGGGAAAAAAATCAATTTTTTCTTTGTTTTTTGGTAAAAAAAAGAAAAAAAAGAAAGTATCATTAGAGGACTTAGCATGCCAATGTATTCCGCAAATAGCTATGGATTGGCAAAATACTAAAGAAGATGTTCTTATTGATGGAGAAGAAGCCATAACAAATAAATCTTTTCTTGTTTGCATGAAAGGAGGAGTTATAACTATTTGTGATGATGGGCAGTTAGATGAATCATATGATATAAAGGAAAAGTCAAATGATACTATAAATGTAGATGAGGATAAAAATATGGCTCAAAATATAGTAGAGAATGATAAAAATATATCAAATGAAGAAATAAGCGATCCAAATTGGATTCCCGATGTTATGCAATTAAATGGGACAACAGAGTCTGAAAAATATTTGTCTAAGCGTATAAATAATTTAAATAATAGGATTAGTGACGAAAATCTAAAATGGAATCAGGAAAAGATTAATCAAATTTGGGATACGTCAAAAATTATCTATGATGAATATGACATTCAAATTGACCCACGGCTTTTACTCGCAATTATTTTTCAGGAAGGAACAGGAAGTTTTAATACAAGTGCAACCAATAGAGCTGCAGATGGACAGCATGGTGTAGAAAAAGATTTTGCAAAGGATTTGATGAAAGCTAATAATCTTGTTTTTGGGAAAATGCTTGGATATGCATATTATGGAGATAAATTTAATCAAACTGTAAAGAATAATAATGATAAAGCAGGAATTTCAGGAGATGGAAACTTTTTTCAGTATGCAAATTGGTATACTCCAATCATAGATTTAAAAAGAGGAAAGGTTAGATATGGTGTATATGCTGGACATGGTGCTTGGCACAAAGGAGTATCTACAATATATGAAAATTTAAGTTATGATGGTGCAGCATCACAGTATTCTGACTATTTATCAAGTATAAGTAAAGATACCATATTAAAGATAGCTGATGATATTAATTTACCAGATATTAATTTTACATATGATCAATCTGCACAAGACCATTTAGGGAATCCTAATGGAGAATATATTATTAAGGTTGATGATTAATAGATAAAAGGAGGAGCAAAATGAAAAGGTTTAGGGTATATTTGTTAATTATTATAGTTATGTTATTTACATCAGCTTGTAATAATGAGAGTAAAATAGAAGAAACTAAAGAATCAATTAGTGAATTTATTATTATGTTTGACAATATTATACATGAAGAAGATATAGATGGATTTTTAAATTTCATTGATGAAAATGGGATATATTCTATCACTTATTTTGATGATGGAAGAGATGAGAATAGAGCAGTTTTAGTGTTTAAAGAGGATGTTAGAGAAGATTTATTTCTCGTAAGTTCTCAAAGTGGGAAAGCTGGTATTTCTTTAGGAGGTGGATTAACATTTCCAGGGAGAATTGAGGATGTTTATTTTAATGATTTTGAGATAGAAGATAATATATTATCAAATATTGATTGGAAAGTAAAAGATGAAAAAGTTATACAAAAACAACTTCCGGATATTCTAAATGGATTAAAAGAGATTATATTAAAAAACAATGAATGTATTCCTCAAGTTTTTAGATTATCAGAAAATATGTATGCATTTTCATATAGTGATATAGATGAGGAAGAACCTCAATATTTTTATGGCTACTGGATACTTTTTGAAGAGATTGACGGCTCATATTATATTAGAGCAATAATAGAATTACAATAATATTTATTTTTTTATTATTTAATTTACTATTTTTTCATAAAAAGGGTGTAAAAATAATTAATTATACAATTTGTATATTTATAAATTAATAAATATATATGGAATAGAAAATAAGTTTATATAAGAAAAGGAATTAAATTTACAACGTAGATATAAATTTTTGAATGTATTAAACAACAAAAAAAGTAAAATTATATATTGAATCCAATAATTTCATCATATATAATTATAATACATAAAAATATATTTATTTACATTTAATATTATATTTTAAATTTTTGGAATAAAATTGTGCAAATAGATTCATAGGTAAGGGGAATTTAGAATGAAGTTTAAATACAAAAATTTAGAAATAGATTTTACAAGAAGTCTTAAAAATATAACAGATTTCAAAATAACTAAAGAAATTAACCAGCATACTAGATTATACATAAAAGGTATTGTGCCTGATTATGAAAAAGAAAAATATGCATTAGAAATTAACTTAGATGACAAAATAAAAGTTGTCAATTTAGAAGATGAAAATGTGATATTTTGCGGTTCTGTAGATGATATCTGTATAAAAATGGTTAATAATGTATATTACATAGAAATAGAAGCTGTATCTTATACCTATGATTTAGACATTAAGAAAAAGTATCGTTCTTTTCAAGATTTAAATATGACTTATAGGGATGTTATTAAAGAAGTTTTAGCGGACTATAAACAGGTAGATTTTATCGATACAGTTACAAATAAAGAAAAAATAAAAGATATAATAGTTCAATATAATGAGACCGATTGGGAATTTATAAAACGTTTAGCATCTCATTTTAATGCTGGGCTTGTAGTAGATGAAAAAGAATTTTTTCCTAGATTTTATTTTGGTTTACCAAAAAGATATGAAATAAATACTATAGAAACTCCTAAATATAAAAGAGAAAAAAATCTAGAAGATTATATTAAAACAGCAGTTAATTTTAATTCTAGTATAAAATCATGGGATAAAATAACTTATAAAATAGAAACTTATACATATTTAGATATATGTGAAAAAATAAAATACAGAAATGAACCTTTAGTAATTACAAAAGCTGAAACATATGTAAAGAAGGAAGAATTATTACACAGATATATACTAAGTACTCAAAGGGGAGCAAGTCAAAACTTTATAGAAAATAAAAATATTCAAGGTGCAAAAATAGAAGGAATAGTAAAAGAAATAAGTCGCAACAAAATGCGAGTACATTTAAATATTGATAAAGAATACAAAGAAAAAAATAATAAATTTATACCCTATGCTGGGGGAATTAATAATGAATTAGGATATTACATGCCTAAGATAGGAAGTAGTGTTTATGTATATTTTCCCAATACTAATGAAGGAAATGCCATAATAACAGAATGTATTAGAAAAGGTAGTGCCGGGCATGATAGGATGCAAGATCCTAGGGAAAAACATCTTAGAAATGAATTTGGTAAAGAAGTTCGTCTAGGGCATAAGGATATGGAATTTACTACTGGAAATGATGATATCAAAATTAATATGACAAAAGATGGGGTTATAGATATCCATTCTCCAAAATCTATAGAAATTAAAGCTGAAACTAATATCAATATAGGAGAGCAAGAAGAAATAGAATCCTATGTAAAGTGGATAGAAATTCCTAATTCCATAGCTGAAAATATAAATATAAACGCAGGAAAAGAATTAAAAATTCAAGTTGGAGATTATGATTTTGACTTCTTATTTATGGATGAAGAGTCTTATATTTTTGAGAGAGCTCATAAAAATATAAAAATAGAAGGAAGTCTAAAAAAACCTCCATTACAAGATTATTCAGAAGAAATAAATAAAGCACTAGAAGAAGATAAAAAAGCCTTAGAAGATATAAGAGAACAAATAGAAAAAGCTGCTAAAAAATCTGCAAGACAAAAACTATTTAGTGGATTAAAAGCATTGGCTATAGGAGTTGCTGCAGTAGGATTTGCTGTGGCTACAATAGCAACAGGAGGAGCTACATTAGCTGTTGCAGGTGCTGTATTAGGAGGAATTGCTGGTGGAGTAACAGCCCTAGCAGGAGCATCAAATATAATAGAAGGAGTTACTTCTTTTTATGCTATTAGTAAAGGAGATTATAGTGGAGGATATAATCCTCTTAGAGATTCCATACTAGGAGGGAATCAAGAATTATTTGATGCTATTATGTATGGTGGTTGCTTTATTTCAGAGCTTTTTATTAGTTTTGCAGCTCCAGCTACTTTACCTAAGTCAATTGCTACTTTATTTAAAGGAGCATCTGTAAAAACAGCTGCGGGAGGAGCCCTAGGAGGAGGCGGACAAGCTCTAAGTGATATTCTTAATGGTCAAATAAGTAGTTTTGTGGATTATATAAAAGCTGCGGAAAGGGGAAGTTTTACAGGGTTTCTATCTTCAGCAATTCCAGGACCTCCTTGTGGTTCTTCAAAATGGGTAAAACTAGCACATACACAATTATCCAATGCAGGAATGGATGCAATTAATGAATTAACAGAAACAGGAGGAATAGACCTAAAACGATTCACAATAAATCAATTGGCTAGTTTTGGAGGAGCAAGTATTGGAAATATATCTAATAGTAGTTTGGGAAGGTATATAGGAGAAGTAATAGGAGATACTACAGGAGACGTAACATATGTAGTCATGGAAAATCAAGGTATTAGTAATCTTTCAGCAGAAGATAAAAAATATATTATAGATAATCTCGTTCAAAGTTTTATATTCAATGGCATTCAAGCAAGATATGGAGGAGAACCCATAGAAGTAGTAAGAGGACCTTTATCAGAAACTTTTACAGATATAGTTATAAAAGATATAGGATTAGATTTAGAAATAAGAAGATTTTATAACTCCAAAAATCATAGGGTAAGTCAGGTTGGTAAAGGTTGGAATATAAATATAGGAAGTTGTATTGTAAAAGATGAAGAAACCCTTTTAATACAACTACCTGATTCTTCAGTAGAAATGTTTGAAAGAAAAGAAGGTAACTGGGTCAATATAAGGGGAGGTACAAAGTTTTACAACATAATAGAGGATTCTAAAACAGGATATTTTATAATGACAGCCCCTGATAAAAAGACATATTATTACAACGAAAGAGGAAATTTAAGTCTTATAAAAGATAATAATGACAATGCTATAAAAATTAACTACATAGAAGACACAGATATAATAGATACCATAACAACAACAGGAGGTAAAAAACTTAAATTTACCTATAGTGATAATAAAATAAAAACCATAGAAGATAACATAGGAAGAACCATAGAATATACCTATGATGGAGATTTATTAATAAAATCAAAAGATTTTGGTGGAGGAATAACTAGATACGAATACAATCAAGAAGGCTATATAAGTGCCATAATAGATGCTAATGGTATAAAATATGTAGAAAATAAATACGACAAAAAAGGAAGAGTTATCTGGCAGAGGTTTGGAAATAATGAAGAAGTAAAAATTTATTATGATGATAAAAATAAAGAAAATACATTTCACTATCTAAATGAAAATAGAAAAGAAAAATACAAATATAATGAAGATTTATTAGCGACAAAAATAACCTATGACGATAAAACTACAGAAGAATTCGAATATGACCAATGGGGAAATAAAATAAAAATAAAAGATAGAAACGGAAATATAACAAAACAAACCTATGATATAAATGGTAACTTACTTTCAAAAACTTATCCTGATGGTTCCATAGAAAAATATAAATACAACGAAGCAGGATATATTATAAAAGAAGAAAAAGCTAATGGACAAAATATAATAAGAGAATATGATAAAAGAAATAATCTAATAACCGTAAAAGAAGAAATAGAATATGGTAAATATAGCATAACAACCTATGAATATGATAAAAAGGGAAGGGTAATAAAAAAAGTAGACCCTAACAAAAATGAATATATATACAGCTATAAAGATGATTTTGTCCATATGCCAACACAAATAAGAAATCCAGATAAAAGTATAATAACCTTCGAATACGATGAAGTAGGTAGAAAAATAAGTGAAACTATAGATGATGCCAGAACAGAATACGTATATACTAGTCAAGATAGCATTGCCAAAATAATAGACCCTCTAGGTAATATAACTCAAATGCACTACAACCCCATGAATAAGTTAATAATAAAAATTCTTCCAAATGAACAAGGGAAAAAAGGTTTAGGAAAATATTATAAATATGAATACGATTCCTTCGATAGAGAAACAAAAGTAATAGACCCAGAAGGAAATGTATTTGCAAAGAAATTAGATAACTGGGGGAGAGTGCTAAAAGAAATAAATCCTAATACCTATGATGAAAAACTAGACGATGGAGAAGGCATTAGGTATGAATATGACAGTGAAGGAAGAAAAATAAAAGTTATATACCCCGATGGAGGAATACTTAGAATAAAATACGATAGTAATGGAAACAAAATAAAAGAAATACTTCCTCAAAATTATGACCCCAAAAAAGATGATGGAGTAGGAACAACCTATACATATGATAGTAAAAATAGGCTATCTACTATAAGAGACGCTTACGGCAATGTAATAAAAAAATATATATATAACGAAGTAGACCAAGTAATAAAAGAAATAAATGCCAAAGGTTATAAAAGTGGAAAAGATGATGAAAGTCGCTATGGCATCCTTTATAAATATAACAAAGCAGGATGGCTTATAGCAAAATACGAACCCAAAACCATAGATGAAAAAAGTGGACAAGTACTTTATAAAGGAACCTTCTATAAATACGATAAAAATGGAAACGTAATAGAAGAAATAAAAAGCGGTGAATACTTATTAGAAAATGAAAAGCCAACCAAATATAACACCATAAAATATAAATATGACTCCATGAATCGAGTAATAATAGTAGAAGATTCAACAGGAGCATATA
>NZ_JWID01000039.1 GCF_001466305.1 Defluviitalea phaphyphila | reverse complement strand
GGTGATAAATAACACTTATTCCCTATCATTTTTTTATAATACATATAAAACCTCCCAGTCCTTATGGTTTTAAATATTATATACTTATATCATAAATATTTCTACTTTTAATATTTAGAAATACCATAAAAATTTAACTATATAAAAAATATATTGGGAATAAAAAAATAATCTTAGTATGAGTTTATCCAATCTTCTCTTAAAATTGCATAATGCACAACGTCATGAAAGATACCTTTAATTTTTACTTCTTGTAAACCTTTTCCTTCATATTTCATTCCACATTTTTGCATTACACGGCCAGAACCTTCATTACCAACATAATGAGTAGCTTCTATACGATTTAATCCTAATCTTGAAAATGCAAAATCAAGTATTAATTTTAATGCTTCTGTCATATAACCTTTATTCCAGTATTCTCTATTTAATACATAACCAAAACTTGCCTTATCATGTTCAGGACATACTCTTAATTCAATACATCCAATACATTTATGCTCTGATTTTAATTCTATTGCAAAAACTCCCGATTTAGTCATATAAAATTCTTTTACTACCTTTTCAGTTTGGGATATATCAATATGGGATGGCCATGTCAAATATTTTGTTACAATATCATCGCTGGCATACAAAAATACATCCTGCACATCTTTCATAGAAAAAGGTCTTAAAATTAATCTGTTGGATTCCATTGTAGAGTTTTCTCTTATAATTTTATTATAATCCTTCATAGTTATTTCCCCTTTTTATTTAATCGAAGTATTAAAAATTTATTCACTCTTATTTCTCTTTTCTACTAAGTCTTTTATGTACACAGATTCATATTCATTTGCTAATATGTCCATATATATTTCATCGTATCTTTTTCCTGCTATTTTCTTTGCTTCTCTAATCCTACCAACTTCCTTAAAACCTACTCTTTTATAGCATTTTATTGCAGATTTATTAAATTCAAAAACTCGTAAATATATATTATGTAAATTTAAAATACTAAATCCAAAATCAAGTATTAAATTAACTGCTTCTTTGCCATATCCTTTTCCCCAATAATCTTTATTTCCTATAAATATACCTATTTGACCTACTTGATGAATTTTGTCTATTTTAGAGAATCCTATATTCCCTATTAAATTATCACTTTCTTTATCTATAATTGAAAAAGTGTATTCTCTTTTTATTAATTGTTCCAACATTTCTTTTTCTGCTTCTTCAGTAGTCACTCTTGCTGGAAAGCTTAATCCAAGACTTACTTCCATATCATTTGCCCATTTAGTATATTCTTTATAATCTTCAATATTAATGGGAGATAAATAACACTTATTCCCTATCATTTTTTTATAATACACATATAAAACCTCCTATCCTTATGGTTTTAAATATTATATACTTATATCATAAATATTTCTACTTTTAGTGCTTAAAATTCTATTTAAAATTTAGTTATAAAAAAATGGTCTTAAAGAAGTATTTACTCTTTAAGACCATTTTTTTAATAGAACTTTTAGTTGTAATTGTTTTTATTTTCCCTTTCAGCAAGAGATTTGATTAATATTCCGTCTTTTAATGTGAAAATTACGTCAGCCATTGATGTCATTTCCATGTCATGAGTCACAGATATAACGGTCTTATTGTAATCTCTGGTCATTTGCTTTAGTAATGAGTAGATTTGCAAAGAATTTTTGTGGTCTAAGTTACCTGTTGGCTCATCGGCAAAGATAATAGGACAATCTAAAATCATAGCTCTAGCAATGCTTACCCTTTGCTGTTCACCTCCCGATAAAAGATTTACGGCTTTGTTCCTTTTATCATAGATATTCATTTTTTCCATTAATTCATCCATTAATTTTTTCTTTTCCTTTGTTACTGCTTTTGCTAGGAATAAAGGAAGAAGGATATTTTCTTCAACAGTGAGAGTAGGGAGTAAATTAAAAAATTGGAAAATAAACGCAAAGTTTTTTCGTCTGAATTCGCTCATAGCTTTATCATTGCTGTATTTCTTATAAATTTTTTCATCGTTAAAATATATTTCACCCTGATCTGGCATATCTAGGCCACTTAATATATATAATAGGGTTGATTTTCCTGACCCTGATGCACCGGTGATGCAATAAAGCTTACCCCTTTCAAATTTAACATTTACTCCATTCAACACCTTCTGGATGGTATCTCCACTTCTATAACTTTTTTTAATATTTTCCCCTCTTAATATTTCTAACACAAAAGATAACTCCCTTCTTACTCTTCTTTAACAGCCGTAATAATTGTTTTGTTCTTAAGCTTATAAAGGATAATGATCAAACTTAAACTGTATAGAATGAAAATAAAAATAGAAAATATTAAAATATTTGATATATCATAATGATAGGATAATACTTTGCCAATACCTGAGGATATTGAAGCAATATCAACAAACTCCCATGTAACCAATATTCCTGATATTATACCTCCAATTATTCCTATAATTGCAAATATGATAAATTCCATAAAATTAATCTTCATTATTTCATTTAAAGAACTTCCCATTACTCTCATCAAGGTAAATTCTCTTTTCCTACCGTTAATAAACTGAATTGCTTGGTTAATTAACATAAATACACCTATTATGCTTATAAAAACTAAAATTACTTCAATAAACATAGTGCCTTTGATGGCGTTAATACGATAGCTTTCCTTTATTTGTTCTTTACTCTTAATTGTTGGGGTAAAAACATCATCCTCTGAAAACGAATCTTTAATGATTTTAATACCTTGGTCTATATCTACACCTTCCTTAAATATAAGGGTTATGTTGTTTACAGGATAAGAAAAATACTTTTCATTTAGATATACAACATTTCCCATATATTCATAGGCATTGCATATGCCTTCAACAATAATTTCATATGTATTTGAATCATCAGATAATGTAAGCCTATCTCCTACCTTAATATTACCTTTTTTTGCAAGACTTTCTCCAATAATTCCTCCCTGCTTACTATCTGGAAGTAAGGCTTTTTTCCCTGTTTGAACATCCAATAAATTAAAAAATTTTTCAAACTCACTTTCTGATAGTATGTAACCCTCAATCCTATTGCCTCCTAAGGTTAAAAACCTTGAATGGGATGTTTCTATTGACTCAACAATGGGTAACTTAGAAATGGAATCAATTTTTTTCTCAATAACTTCCTGAGTCTGGTTATATTTCGTAATAAAGGCATCACCGTTATATTGAAGTTCCACTTTATTAGCGGCATCTGTTCTTATAGTATAAAAAACATTATACATTCCTATATAAAATGCTAAGATAAGTATAAAAGTACCAAAAACACTAGCTGTTTTCTTTTTATTTCTGGCCAAATTTTTAAAAGAAAGTGCCAAAAGTGGTCTTGTATTAATAAATTTATTTGATAATAATGAAAGCATATGAAAAAGGACTACAACTGAATTTTCCACTGATTTTACTACAGCAAATACTGCAAAGGCCGATAATATCATATTTGCAGTATCATTTATTTTATCCCTTACACTCATCAGTACAATAAAGAAAACAATATAAAACAAACTATTGATTATATATTTGTTTATCATATCTTCCTTTTCATCATATCCATGGTTTCTGTAAAGAAGGAGTAACTGTATTGGTTTATGCTTTTTATATTTTCCCATCTCTATTGCCATAAAAATATATGGAGCAACTACGGAAATAATAAGGCTTAATAATATAGAAAACTTAGAAAACATAAATCCTGAAAATCCATATTTTACATAAATCAATAAATTACCAAGAATAATTCCCAAAATAATTCCAATTACTTCCCCAATCATACCTAACAACAAAATCATATTTTTATATAGAACTGTTGCTTTTTGATGGCTTAAACCAATAGTTCTTAAAAAACCTATATGCTCTATGTTTTCTGAAATAATAGTTTTTGAAAAATTATATAAACTACCAAACACTATGCCAATTAAGCCTATAAGAATAAAACTAACAGCATAAATAAAACTTTGGGAACTTTCCTTTTTCTGTAGATTTATTTTATCTACAATATTATGAGATATTAGATTATCAAACTTGTGGGCAAATTGTGATGCTTTTGTGCTTGAAACATCTCCTAAATCAACTAAATATACATTTTTTATAATTTCTTCTTCAAAAATACTATTATAATAGTCTTTGGAAATATATACATTGATTTGGCTAGTATTGGCAACTTCATAAAAGCTTTTTTCATCTAAAACACCGGCAATTTTAACCTCTTTTTTTATTCCATTGACAGTTAAATCAAATATATTATCTTCAGTACCCAAAACTTTTAATGAATTTCTGCTAAGAAATATGCCCTTCATATTGCTTATAAGTTTCTTATCAATATTTTTTATACTATTCACAGCATTGTGAGCTTCAAAATCTAATATATGTAAAATAATACTGTAATTGTCTATATATGCTGGTATGTTGCTTTGCCATGCAACATTTACAACCTCCTCTTGATTTATGAGATTTCTATATATATCACTGGAGCCATTGGTATCATAGAAAACAATATCTATGTTGCCGTATTTTTCAGCTATTTCTTTATCCATATCTTGCAAGGAATATTCAATATAAATCAAACTAGTTATAAAAACAGTAACACACAGGACTATGGCGAATAAAATACTTTTGCAATTATCACTATTAGCTTTTATTAACTTTAGACTTATCATCTTTTCACTCCTAGACCATGTTAGTTTTTATATCAGTAAAATAATTTCCTTAATTATTTTATATATCCATACTATTGTAATAAACAAATTAATAATTAAAGTTGACATACTAAAAATTAAATATATAAAAAATACAAACCTATTTTTATATAAAACTTTTCCATGGTGTTTTCTTATAATATTTCTGATAAACTGCCACATTTTTGTTCGCAGACCACTGATACCAAAAAAATTCATTAATATAAAATATCCATCGTTCATTAAAAAAGGAGAGATATTTATAATAATAAAGTGAAAATTAACTAAAAATATAATACCACAAAGATCAAGCACCTTTTTTGGCATACCTGCAAAACCCAATAGTGCTAGGCTAGCTATTGCCATGACAATGTTTGTTCTAAGACCTGCGGACAATATATCAATCTTTCTTTTTCTGTCTATAGAAATCATTTCAGGATACTTTGTATAATACATGGGAATAAACCCTGCATAAAGAACAACACTGAAATCAAGTCGAGTCATTTTTTGCCGAATAGCCGCCAATATATGTGCTAGTTCATGTACAGTAATAATAACAATACTGACAGCCATACTCATTAATGCTCCCATCATTTTTACCTCACTGTTCTCAATGCATTTTGGAGAATTTTCTGTAAGCCCCATATTGTATAAATGAGATTTTAATTCATCAATATTTACTTTATAGGCTAGTTTGTCCAACACCATCTTTTCAATTTCTTCGTCTGACATAAGAAAAATCTTATTACAAATGTATCTTTTTCTTTATCTCCTTTCTTGGGATAGACGTAAAATCTATCATAACTTTGACTCCAGCCTTTACCTACCCTTGTTCGAAGTATAAATTCTTCATTATATTTTTCTTTGAGATATTCTAATGCCATTTCTTGTCTTTCGTCTAAGGTATATTCTTTTTTATTTCTAAACATTAATTTGCATCCCCCTATTCCTATGGATATGATGATTAGTAAAAGAAGGCTGAATATCTTTTTTATTCCTTTTTTCATTTTTTTAATATACATTTTTCCTCCTTATTATATTTTATTTTTTTATGTACTAGCTTTTATTT
>NZ_JWID01000038.1 GCF_001466305.1 Defluviitalea phaphyphila | reverse complement strand
ACCTCCTTAATCTTAGAGATAATTATATCTTATTTCCCTACATTCTTAAATGATCATTTTATTACATTTTTATTGTATCATTTATAATTTTATATGAAGAAACGCAGGGAATACCTGATTTATTAAAAAAAGTCTATGCCATTGCTCAAGCCTACGCCATTTCATCAGGAAAGGAAGAGATAACTCCATATATTATTAGAAAGGCGGCGAAGGAGAATTTAAAATTAGTACAGCCAATGCTGACTGCATTAAAAACAGGGAATATCAGAGAAATTGCTAAATACGAGGATATCTGCATGGCAGGTATTGATTTCAATGACTTTTTAACCCGAACCAAAGAATCTATTAACCTGGATTTGCGGGCAAAGGAAATAAAGAAAAGGCAAAACAAAATGAAGCAGGAAAACCTCATGGAGGAGAAAAAGGAAGCCGTATTAAAACTTGTTGATTTAGGAATGGATGCTAAGAAGGCACAGAAAATAATTGATACCATGCCTTCTCAAAATCAGGATGTAAGTGCAGAGGGCATGGTGGAAGATGCGATGGCGCTGTTTAAAGATGAAGGCATGAAGGAAGAGCCAGAGAAAAAGGGAATAAGGAAGGTAAAAGGAAGAAAGGAAAAACAGAGTACGGCAAATCTACTTGATATCCGAACTGTTGTTGAACAGGGGAAAAAGGATAATAAAAGCGCTTATGAGGTTTTAAAAGAATCTGGGTATATTATAAGTTTTAAAGATGATATTTTTTTCAGGGAGGTGGTATGATGAACTTCTTTCCAACACCTTATCCAGACGAACTTTTATACAGTACATTGGCACGCTACTGCATGAGAAGCGGGAATATAAGAGAGATACATAATTTTGAGGATTTATTTGGAACAAGGGACTGTATAGCAGCAATGGAACTGCCTACGCAACTCGATGCATTAATTAGAAATATGCCTGTAAATACAAAGTATACAGCAGAATACTTTATCTATAAGCATACCTTATTTCCGTTTCTTGCAGCATTTATTCCCCCAAAGCGGGCTGATAAAATAATTCAAACAATGAGAAACGGTGAGGGTGCTGTTTCTTATATAAGGATAGGTTTAATATCAAATTCCATTACCCTAAATAAGTATTTTAGATTTTGTCCTGAATGTTTTAAAGAAGACATAGAAAGATTTGGAGAGCCGTACTGGCACAGAAGTCATCAAATTACAGGGGTGTTTGTATGTTCTAAACATAAAATACACCTGTATAATAGTACAGAACTTATTAGAGCGGGAAATAGACAAAGGTATATTGGCGCATCTCATGAGAACTGTATAGTAGAAAAAGAAATAAGTTATTCAAATGATTTGATGGAGAAGATGCTTTGGATGGCAGAGGCTGCAGAAATACTTTTAAACAATCAATTTGGATTTAAGGAGCCTGAATGGTTTAGAAGTCAGTTTCGGGTTAAGTTGGTTGAAAAAGGCTATGCAAGGATGAACAACTATATTCATCAAAAGAAGTTAAAGCAAGACTTTGTAGACTTTTACGGTCATGAATATTTACAACTTGTTCAATCTCCTGTATCAAAGAATAGCGGAGGTTGGTTATCAGATATGGTAAGAAAAAATAATAGAACAACTTATACAGTAAGATATCTATTACTAGCGAGATTTCTTGATATTCCTGTCGCTGATTTGTTTAATACAAAACTTGGTTTTAATAATGATGAAGATGAGAATAATATTGATGCATATCAGGAACTGTGGGACCAGAGACTGATAGAACTTGCCCAGTCAGGATTATCTATAAGAGAAATTGCAGATGTGTTAAAATCATCCACCAAGACAATTAGAAAAAGTATCGATAGACTTGGAATTGAACCATTTTGGAAATTTAACGGCGGTGGAAAATACCTTCGCAAGAAGTATACTGATACTAAAGAATTTAAAATTAAACGAGAAAAATTTAGGAAAAAATGGCTTCAACTTCACACTCGATATCCTGATAAAAGTAGTAACCAAATAAGAAGAAAAAATGATGGTTTATATGCATGGCTGAAAAAATATGATAGCGAATGGTTAGAACAAAACTATCGTAGGATAAAAACAGTAGTTAGCACTGTTGATTGGGCTAAAAGAGATGCTGAATTGCTTTTAAAAGTTAAGAAAGTGATAAAAGAAATGAAAGAAGGCAAGCCTGAACGGATAACTTGGACAACGATAGGGAGCAAGTTAGGGATTAGTGGGTGGCTTTCTAAGAAGAGAGAGAAACTTCCGTTGACAAGGGAATATATAGATTCTGTAGTTGAAAGTATGGAAGAATTTCATATAAGAAAAATTAAATGGGCTATAGAAGAACTAGAGAGGCAGGGAAAAGAAATAACACTATGGAATTTGGCAGAAACAGCAGGAGTTAAACCTAAGTATATGAAAATAATTTCTAAGGAGATTCAAAAAGTGTTAGAAGAAAAAGGATATGAGTTACCTTTATAAAAGAAATTAAATTATAATAATGTATAAGAGAAAAATGAAAGTTGTAAAACCTTTTAGTAATTAAAATAAAATAAGAAGATTAAATTAGAGATAAAGGGAATTTAGTTCTTTTATAGAATATTAGTATAACACTAAAAGGTTCATTAAAAATAGTGCTCAAATATTTTTTAGATTATAAATTAGAATATTCTTCAGAAAGGAGAAAAAATGATTTGCGCTTATTGTGGGAAGAATGGTAAAAAAACTTCAGAACATATTATTTCTCGTGGGGTACTAGAACTATTTCCTGAATGTAATTATACATATAATAATAATTTAAAAAAAGTTTATCAAAGTGAACCAGTTGTAAACGATGTTTGCTCTGATTGTAATAACAAAAAGTTAACATATATTGATGCATATGCAACAGAGTTTGTTAAAGAATATTTTATGAAAGACTATGAACCTAATTGTAATGTTCTGGTTAATTACGATTATAATCTTCTTTCAAAAATGTTAATAAAGTATGCTTTCAATGATTCGCGAGCGTTGAAAAAGAATATATCGTATTTTGATGAAGAGGTGAAGTCATTTTTATTAAATAAAGAAAATACTTTAATTCCCAAAAATATATCAATATATGGTGGTATTGCTGTAAATACTTCAGCCTACCCAAGTTTTATGTTTGGAAACAAAAAATTATTATGGATTTGCAACCCTGTATTTTTAGAAAATTCACTTATAAGATATTATGATACAGAGACGGGACAAGTTATTCCAAGAGAAAATCTAGAAAATTGGGATATAAAAGGATTGCAATTTTCCTATTTATTTAAATTTAACTCAGGCCAATTTATTATTATGTTTTGGACTGATAAGGAAATGCAGCAAAAATATGAGAAAGTTATTTCATTAATGTATCCATATACATTGATTGAGCCTAATAAAACTAATGTTATTTTACAAAGATGTACTCATGCGTATAATTTTCATATACCAGAAATAATTGATGTTTCCTGGGGGATTTCGATGGCAGATGCAACTAATAGTTTAGTTAGGACAGATATTAACCCAATTTTTATACAAAAGAAGTTAAATGAAGAATGGGAAAAATACGAAGAAGTAGTAAGAAATAAATATTTTGCATCTAAGGAAGAGAGAAAGCATAAGAAGAAGCATAGGCATAAGGGTTCTTGAAAATTAGGAGATTATACTATATAGTTTTGATAAAGGTGATATGTTGAAAATTATTAAATATTAAGAGTTTGAGAATATAGTAGTAATAAATACGAGGGATTAAAATGAATGTTAGAATAGGGGCGGTAATAGCATCAAAATATAAAATTATTAAGCAATTAGGTGAGGGTGGAAATGGTACCGTTTATAAAGTGAGTAAATTAGATAACCCTAATATTATACTTGCTTTAAAAATAATTAATTTGGATTATGATAAATATTATGATAAAGAAGATTCGTATTTTGAACGTAAAAGATATAAAAGATTTTGTGATGAAGTAAAAATAGTTAGAGAAAATCAAGATACAATTAAGGGGATATTACCTATTATGGATATAAATTTACCTAATAATCCTAAACAAGATGATTTACCATGGTATACTATGCCAATTGCAGAGGAAATGAATAAAAAAATAAAAGGATATTCCCTTGAACAAAAGATAGAGTGTATTCTTGAAATTGCTAAAACCTTAGTAGAATTACATAGTAAAGGAATAGCACATAGAGATATAAAACCACAAAATATATATTTTTATGAAAATAGATGGGTTTTAAGTGACTTTGGGTTAGTTTCTTATCCTAATAAAGAACATTTAACTGGCAAAAAAGAAGCAGTAGGACCTAAAAAATCAAATACTATAGCCCCAGAAATGCGCGAGGATTCTAAAAATGCTAATCCATTATGTGCAGATATTTATTCATTGGCAAAAACATTATGGATGATACTTACTAATAAAGACATTGCATTTGGAGGACAATATAATTATAAAAATAATAGCGTTTCTTTAGGAAAGTATATCAAAGGAGAGTATTTAGTTACATTACATGAAATTCTAACAATGTGTACGTCAGATATTCCAGAAGAAAGGCCAACAGCAGAACATTTAGTTAATTTATTGCAAAATTGGTTTGACATAAAAGATGATTTCAAAAAGAGATGTAGAAAAGAATGGAATTTTATTATTAGTCAAATTACTCCTTACACTCCAGAAACAGTTGTATGGTCTAATATTGAAGAAATAGTAAAGGTGCTTGATTTAGTTAGCCAAACAGAGTCTTTTAACCATATGTTCTTACCATCAGGTGGAGGATTAGATTTAAGGGGATGCAGACTTTCTCGAAAACAAGGTTTCATAGAAATGAATGAGGATGGATATATAACATTAGTAAAACCTAAACGATTATATATGGAGATATTTGGAGACTATCAATGGAACTATTTTTTATTAGAAACCGAACAAATACCGCCTTGCGGTCTATACGAATATGATAATACTGATGATGTATATGAAGAATGTGTACTAGAAATAGAACCTGATGTATATATAGAACCTTATCACTTGAACTATGGGACCTATAATGGTAACAAGTTACCTGAGTATACAAGAAAAATATATATTGGTTTAAAAGGTAATTATGTTATTTTCCCAAAAGATTCATACTACAACTTAAATATGAAGAGTTATAATGCTTTGCAAACAAAATATGAAACTCCATTAAAATTTAAGACTTTTATAGAAAAAACTATTAAATTTTTAAAATGGAAAGAAGATAACCCTAAAGAATATAATGAATTAATGAACAAAAAGAAAAAAGAAGAAGAAAAAGAAAGGCAAGAATGGATTGCTCTTCATAACAAAGAGGAAAATCAATTATTAAATCATATTCAAAAATTTAAATTAGCAAAAAATGATTACAAGAGAAAAGATAAAGATACGGAATTTGAATATACTTTAAGTGTACAGATAATAGCAAGTTTTGAACTTTACTTAAATAATGATGGAGTATTAAGAGTTAAAAAAGATTTATGGGACTTTGAAAGTTTGTTTAATAAAACAGATAGGAAAAAGGACTATTATAAATTCTATAACTTTGAAGATGCAAAAATATGTGCTACCGAAATAAAAAAATATTTAGATAATAGGCTTACTAATTTTCGCACCATTGGTAACGAAGCCAATTGCTATATTGATATGAAAAGATTAAAAAAACCAAAACATTTGTTTACAAAAGAAGAAATTATTGATGTACTAAAGGTAGGAAATGATGATTGCTATAACAGGTTAATAATCAATAAAGATGGGTATATAGAACTCATTCAACCTAGTAAAATTGGATATCTTGAAACTATGAAATACCCTGTATTAGGGTGTGAATTCTTTGCTAAAGGAAATAAGGTCGGAGGGACAGCACCAATAGAAAGGTACATTGATGATATATATTTGTTAATGTTAGATTCATGGTACAGGCATTTGAGAGATGGAGAACGTAAACATTTATCAGATTATGTAAGTTTAAGTGAAGAAGAATTGCTAAAAGAAATAAATTATGAATCAAATAAATATGTTTAATATGTTTAATAGGGAATAAAAATATGAAATATCCATATTCCTTTTTCCTAATAAACCTATCTATGTATAACCAAAATAAACTCCTTTCATTTTTCAAATGTATGAAACGGGGTAAATAAAGTAGTATTAGAAAACATGGTTTATTAGGG
>NZ_JWID01000037.1 GCF_001466305.1 Defluviitalea phaphyphila | reverse complement strand
CACCTAAATCATACATGATTTCTCACTATGGTTGTCAATTATTTTTTTATATTTTTTTATCTGTTGCATTTAATTTTACAACGAACCATAAATAAAAACATAAAAAATAATATATAAAACTAGATATTATTTTTAAAGTATGATAAAATAAACTTCAAAAATAAAGATAAAAATAATTATATTTATAATATTTTAAAATTAAAATATAAATAAACCTATGAGCAAGAGTAGTAGGAATAATTATTTGTATAAAGAGAGCCACTAGATGGTGCGAATGTGGTTACAAAGGTTATTCTGAATGGACTTGTGAGGGAAGCCTGAAATTTTTAAAGTAGGTGCTTACGGGGACCCTGTCCGTTATCAGTAGGGTGTATATGATAGTATACAATAAGAGTGGGCTTTTTTAAGCCAATTTGGGTGGTACCGCAGAAGCATAAGCTTTTGTCCCTTTTTTGGGATGAAAGCTTTTTTTAATATACAAAATTATAGAGTAAAGGAGAATGAAAAATGTCAAAAGGAAGATTTGGGATTCACGGTGGGCAGTATATTCCAGAAACTTTAATGAATGCAATTAAAGAGTTAGAGGAAGCTTATAATTATTTTAAAAATGATGAAGAATTTCAAAGAGAATTAAAAGATTTATTGGAAAATTATGCAGGACGTCCTTCTTTGCTTTATTATGCTAAAAAGATGACGGAAGATTTAGGTGGAGCTAAGATTTATCTTAAAAGAGAAGATTTAAATCATACAGGAGCACATAAGATTAATAATGTTTTAGGACAGGTACTTTTAGCAAAAAAAATGGGAAAGACTAGAGTAATAGCAGAAACAGGGGCAGGACAGCATGGAGTAGCTACTGCTACAGCAGCAGCTCTTATGGGAATGGAATGTGAAATTTTTATGGGAAAAGAAGATACAAAAAGGCAGGCTCTTAATGTTTTTAGAATGGAGCTTTTAGGAGCTAAAGTTCATCCTGTAACTAGTGGAACTCAAACTTTAAAAGATGCAGTTAATGAAACTTTGAGGGAATGGACAAAAAGAGTAGATGATACTCATTATGTTATAGGATCTGTTATGGGACCTCATCCATTTCCAACTATAGTGAGAGATTTTCAAAGTGTAATAGGAAAAGAAGTTAAAGAACAAATATTAGAAAAAGAAGGAAGACTTCCGGATATTGTTATGGCTTGTGTTGGAGGAGGAAGTAATGCTATAGGAATATTTTATGATTTTATTCCCCATAAAGAAGTTAAATTAATTGGTTGTGAGGCAGCTGGACGAGGATTGAATACAGATAAACATGCAGCTACTATGGCAAAAGGAACAATAGGGATATTTCATGGGATGAAGTCTTATTTTTGTCAAGATGAATATGGACAAATTGCTCCTGTATATTCTATTTCTGCTGGATTAGATTATCCAGGAGTAGGACCAGAACATGCTAATCTTAAAGATATGGGAAGAGCAGAATATGTTGCTGTTACAGATGATGAAGCAGTAGCTGCTTTTGAATATTTATCAAGGGTTGAAGGAATTATTCCAGCTATTGAAAGTTCACATGCTGTTGCTCATGCAATAAAAATAGCTAAAAATATGGATAAAGATAAAATTATAGTAGTAAATCTTTCAGGAAGAGGAGATAAAGATGTAGCAGCAATAGCTCGTTATAAGGGGGTTGATATATATGAATAATGTAATAAAAAGTGTATTTGATAACAAAGCATTTATTCCTTTTATTACTGCTGGAGATCCTTCATTAGAAGTTACTGAAAAATTAATTATAAGTATATCAGAAGCTGGAGCAGATTTAATAGAGTTAGGGATACCTTTTTCAGATCCAGTAGCAGAAGGTCCAGTAATTCAAGAAGCAGATAATCGTGCCTTAAAAGGCGGAACAACAACTGATAAAATATTTGATATGTTAACTAGAGTTAGAAAAACCTGTGATGTGCCTATAGCATTTATGACTTATGCTAATCCAATTTTTACTTATGGAACAGAACAGTTTATGAAAAAATGTAAAGAAGTTAATGTATCAGCAGTAATTGTTCCGGATATTCCTTACGAAGAGAGAGAAGAACTTATACCTTTTTGTAAAAAATATGATATTACTATGATTTCAATGATTGCACCTACATCTAAAGACAGAATTCATATGATAGCTAAAGAAGCAGAAGGGTTTATATATTGTGTATCTTCTATGGGAGTAACAGGAGTAAGAGATTCTATTGGGAATGATGTTATAAAAATGATAGAAAGTGTAAAGGAAGTTAAGGATATTCCTTGTGCAGTTGGATTTGGAATATCCAATCCAAAGCAAGCTGAACATATTTTAAAAACTGCAGACGGTATAATAGTAGGAAGTGCTATAGTAAAAATTATAGCTGAACATGGAGAAAATTGTATACCCTATGTAAAAGAGTATGTAGAAAATTGGTGTTCTTACATCCATGATTTTAAGTGATAATGCAGTTAAATTTAAAAATCATATAAAAAATTAATTAAGAAATAGGCAAAAAAGGTATGCTTAATCCTTTTAGCCTATTTTTTTATTTTTGCAAATTAATTTTATCATATAAATTTAAAACAAATTATATTTATATTATAGAATGATTTTTTATATAGCATGTTATTTATAAATTTTATTTTATATTAAAAATTGTTAAATGAAAAATATTGGATTTATAAAAATTTTTACAATTAGAATCATAAAATGTTAATTTTGTATATTAGAAAGTATTTTTAATTATAAAAAATGTAATACGGGAAATTTGTAAATTTTAAGACTGTATGGTCTTAAAATATAAAATTATTAAATGGGGGAATTTTTATGGCGAAAAAAATGAAAGCAATCTTATCTATTGTAATGGGGGCAATATTAATTTTTACACTTATGGGTTGCAATGGAGAAAAAGAAGCGGCGAATTTTCCGGAAAAACCCATACAAGTTATAGTTCCATTTTCAGCTGGTGGTGGAACAGATGTTGTAACAAGAGCAGTTATGGATTCTGCAAAAGAGTTTTTCCCAGAGCCTTTTGTAGTTGTTAATAAAACTGGAGCAGGTGGAGCAGTAGGAATGGGAGAAGGGGCTAATGCAAAACCTGATGGATATACATTGACGACTATTTGTGTCGAATTAACTACTTTGCCACCTCAAAATTTAGCAGATTTTACTAGTGATGATTTTAGACCTATTTTACAAATTAATGCAGAACCAGCTGCTATTACAGTTAGAGCAGATGCACCATGGAATACAGTTGAAGAATTTTTAAATGAAGCTAAACAAAAAGAAGGACAAATAAAAGTAGGAAATTCAGGAGTGGGCGCTATATGGCATTTGGCAGCTGCTGCTATTGAAAAAGAAGCAGATGTAAAATTTAATCATATACCTTATGATGGAGCTGCTCCAGCTATAGCTGCACTTGTAGGAGGACATATAGATGCTATAACAGTAAGTCCAGCTGAAGTAGCAGCACAAGTTAAAGCAGGACAACTTAAAATTTTGGGGGTTGCTGATTCTGAACGATCTAAAATATTTCCGGATGTTCCTACGTTACAAGAACAAGGATATGATGTTGTAATTGGTACATGGAGAGGATTCGCAGTACCAAAAGGGACACCAGATGAAGTTGTTGATATATTAAAAGATGGTCTAAATAAAGCAGTTCAAAAAGAAGAATTTATTGAATTTATGGAAAATAGCGGCTTAACAATAGCAATTCTTGATGAAGAAGAATTTACTGAAAAAATTAATGCAGAAAATGAATTATTTGCAGAACTTGTAGAATCAATAAAAGAATAAATATTTAAGTGAAAGATAGTAAGTAAGTGAAATACTTATTTACTATCTTATTTACAAATAAATTGGAGGGGGTAGTAATTGAGAAAAGCAAATCTAATTTCAGCATTTATATTTATTGTACTTAGTATATATGTAATAAGTGAAGCTAGTCATTTTCCTAATTATGGAGGGAGTGAGGTTACTGGGCCAGGATTTTTCCCAATAATATTATCGATTATATTAATAGTTTTAAGCGTGTTACTAATTATTACAAGCATTTTTAATAAAGATGAAAGAAATACAGGGTTGTTTGAAAAGAAAGCAGTAAAGGCTTATATAACTATTTTATCTTTATTAATTTATGTAATGTTATTAAAATATGTTGGATTTATAATTTTGACACTTATATTTTTATTTGGTTTAATTCGTTTTTATGGAATGAAGAATTATATTAAAATTTCATTATCTTCTATTGTAGCTACAGTAAGCATTTATTGGATATTCAAAGTATTATTATCAGTACCATTACCTACAGGAATATTTCTTTCTTAGGGAGGGAGAGTCAAATGCCAGAATTATTAGTAAATGGAATTTTATCTATATTAAATATAAAAATTTTAGGAATGATTGTATTTGGAGTTGCTGCAGGAATTGCTATAGGAGCTTTACCAGGATTAACAGCAACTATGGGAGTTGCTCTACTACTTCCTCTTACTTTTGGTATGGAGGCTGAACTAGGAATATTGCTTTTGCTTGGTATTTATGCAGGTGCAATATACGGAGGGTCTATATCTGCTATATTGCTAAAAACTCCAGGGACTCCAGCAGCAGCTGCAACTACTTTAGATGGATTTGAAATGTCAAAAAGAGGAGAAGCTGGAAGAGCTCTTGGTTTATCAACAGTTTCCTCTGTAGGAGGAGGGATTATTAGTGTTATTATGTTAACTTTGATTTCACCACAGTTAGCAAAAATAGCACTTAAATTCAGCTCACCAGAATATTTTGCACTAGCTATGTTTGGTTTAAGTATTATATCTAGTATTTCAGGTAAGCATTTGCTAAAAGGATTAATAGCAGGGGTTGTAGGATTATTAGTATCTACAATAGGTATTGATTTAGTAACAGGATATCAAAGATTTACTTTTGGAAATATAAATCTTTTTAATGGTTTATCTTTTATTCCTGTTATGATTGGAGTGTTTGCTTTATCTCAAGCTTTTGTTAGTATGGAAGATGCAATAAGCAAAACAAATTTTAAACAAAAAGTAAATAGGGTATTACCAACTAAAAAAGATTTAAAAACTATATTTACTACTGTATTACGTTCTGGACTTATGGGAACTTTTATAGGTATAATACCAGGAGCAGGTGGAGATATAGGTGCATTTGTTGCTTATAATGAAGCAAAAAGATTTTCAAAACATCCTGAAAAATTTGGAACAGGTTTGCCAGAAGGTATAGCAGCTCCTGAAGCAGCAAATAACGGAGTTACAGGCGGTGCTATGGTTCCGCTTCTTACATTAGGTATTCCTGGAGATGCTGTTGCAGCAATAATGTTAGGTGCATTAATTATGCAAGGACTTCAGCCAGGACCATTATTATTTAAAGATCATGCACAATTAGTATATACAATTTTTTCAGGATTTTTCGTAGCAAACATATTTATATTAATTTTGGGATTAATAGGTATTAGATTTTTTACTAAAATTATTAATATTCCAAAATATATTTTGACACCTGTTATACTAATTCTTTGTATTGTAGGTTCTTATGCTATTAATAATAATTTATTTGATGTTTTTGTTATGTTTGTTAGTGGTATAATAGGATATCTAATGGAAAAACTTGAATTTCCTGCTTCACCAGTAGTACTAGCGTTAATACTTGGTCCTATGGCTGAAAGAGAACTTAGAAAATCACTCATTATGTCAGAAGGAGATATTAGTGTGCTTTTTACAAGGCCAATTAGTGCAGTTCTTTTAATACTTGCTATTATTACATTATTTACACCAATTATAAAAAGTGTTATTGCAAAAGCTAAAAATAAGAAGGTAGATAAAAATGTTAGTAGTGACAATTGATATAGGAACAACTAATAGTAGAATAAAAGTTATTGAAAATGATAAAATAATTTCTACAGCTAAATCAAAAATAGGAATAAAAGATGTTGCGATTACGGGAAATAAAAAAAAATTAGAAGAAGAATTATTTAAAATTATAGAAAAAGGACTTGGATACATTAATAAGACAATAGATGATGTAGAATATTTTATTGCATCCGGAATGGTTACATCTAATTTAGGTCTTGTTGAAGTTCCCTATATAAAATGTCCAGCAGGTATAGAAGATTTAATAAAAGGAACTATAAAAAAAGAGTTTCAATGGTTAAATAATAAACCAGCATTTTTTATTCCAGGAGTTAAAAATAACGTTAGCAATATAAATAATGTTAATAATTTAGATGAAATAGATGTCATGAGAGGAGAAGAAGTAGAAACTTTTGGTATAATGAAACTTTGTAATGTAGAAGGGCCTGCACTTATTATATTACCTGGATCTCATACAAAATTTGTATATATTAATGATGAAAATAAAATAGAAAAATGTTCTACAACTATGTTAGGAGAGTTTATGCATGCTCTTTCTACATCTACAATTCTTTCTAGTTCACTTTTAGAAAATTTGGTAACAGAGATAGACAAAGAATATATTTTAAAAGGTATGGATTTTGAACGCAATTATGGAATTACAAAAACCGCTTTTTATGTAAGGATAATGGATATGTTCTTAGATACGACGTCAAATCAAAGAGCTAATTTTTTAGCAGGAGCTTTAATTAACAACGATATAGCTCCTTATATTATAGCAGATATCAAAAAAAGTTATAAAAAAGTATTTATTGGAGGTTCATCTCCATTGAAAGAAATATTTAAAATAGCATTAGAAAGTCTTGATATTAATGATATTACTGTTAAAGTTGTTTCAGATGATATATCGTATAATGCTAGTTCTATAGGAGCTTTATTGGTGGGGGATAGAATATATAAAAATTCAAATAATAATTTAAAATCTTAACTATAATATAAATAGAGAATATTAAGATATATAAATTATCTTAATATTCTCTATAGTTTTATGTAATAGTAAGATTAATATTTTTGAAAAAGAATAAAAAAATATTTTTTTGAACATAATAAAAAAGAAAAAAGTATTGACAAGCAAAAGTGTTCTTGCTATAATAATTTTCGTTGACGCAGTTCGACAAAACATTCCATAAATCTTATTAAATGGAAGAAGAAAAAACATTAAAAAAGTTGTTGACATAAAGTAAAAGCTGT
>NZ_JWID01000036.1 GCF_001466305.1 Defluviitalea phaphyphila | reverse complement strand
TTAAGGCTAATTTTATACTTTAACACCTAAAATCAAGCATGATTTCTACTAAACATAAGTGTTGCATTTAATATTGCAATTTAGAATTTGTATTTTTTTTATTTTTTTTTAAAAAAGTTATTGACTTTTATTGTTAATTATGGTACTCTTGGATTGTAATAAATTGTCGAAAAACAAAATGTAAGAGGAGAGGATATGTCATGAAATCTACAGGTGTTGTAAGAAAAGTAGACGAATTAGGTAGAGTTGTTTTACCTATCGAATTAAGAAGAAATCTAGATATTCACGAAAAAGATGCTTTAGAAATTTTTGTTGATAACGACAAAATCATCTTAAAGAAATATCAACCAGCAGATATTTTTACTGGTAGTATGGAAGATTTAATCGATTATAAAGGAAAGAAAATTTCTAAAGAAACTATTCTTGAACTTGTAAGATTAGCTGGTTTAGAACTTAAAGAACAAAAATAAAAAAAGCCAAATATTTGGCTTTTTTTATTTTATTTCATGAATTATTTTATATACTTCTCTCTTAGTTATTCCTCTATCTTTAGCGACTTGTTTCATCGCATCTTTCTTATTCATTCCTTTTTCTAAATAAAGCTTAAAATGTTCATCTATTTTAATGTGTTCCCACTTTTTTTCGTTAATTTTATTTATTTCTTCATCTGATATTCCTTCTATAACTAAAACAAATTCTCCTTTAGGTGAATTTTTCTCATAATATTTTATACTTTCTTCAAGAGTAAAAAGTTTAATTTCTTCATATTGTTTAGTAATTTCTCTTATAATAGATATTTTTCTATTACCTAATGTTTTATATAGTGCCTCTAAAGTCTTAAAAATCCTATGTGGAGCTTCATAAAGAATAATAGTTCTTTCTTCCTTAGATAATTTTTCTAATCTTTCTTTCTTTTTCTTAGTATCTGTTGGTAAAAATCCTTCAAATACAAACCTATCCGTTGAAATTCCTGATACTATAAGTCCTGATATAGCTGCTACTGCCCCCGGTATTGGCGTAACCTTTATATTATTTTTATGAGCAAGTTTTACTAAATCTTCTCCAGGATCCGATATTCCAGGAGTTCCTGCATCAGTTACAAGAGCAATATTTAAACCATCTTGTAGTTTTTTTATAAGAACAGGACCTTTTACTTTTTTATTATGCTCATGATAACTTGTTAATGGAGTATTTATTTCTAAGTAATTTAAAAGTTTTTTAGTATGTCTTGTATCTTCTGCTGCTATTAAATCAACTTCTTTTAATATTCTTACAGCCCTATAAGTAATATCTTCTAAATTTCCTATGGGAGTTGCACACAAATATAATATTCCTGTCATTTAAATACTCCCTTTCATTCCATATAATTTAAGTAGTTCGTCTGTATATTGTCCTTCTTTTTTATATACTATAATAGGATTTAAAACTTTAAGGAGTGCTTTAGCATTCTTTATTGCTTCTATAAGAACCATATTAGGTTCTTTATTAATATATGGATGTACCATTCTTAATGTCTTAGGTTCTAGATGATATTTCCTTAATAAAACTATTATATCCACTAATCTGTGAGGTCTATGAACCATATAAAATCTTCCCTTATTTTTTAATACATAAGAAGCTGCATATATTACATCTTCTAAAGAACATAGTACTTCATGTCTTGCTATAGTTTTTGCTTCATTTAAATTATGAAATCCCCCTCCATTATTCATATAGGGAGGATTTGATGTGACCACATCAAAGGAATTTGCTTTGTAATAATCTTTTATTTTTTTAATATCTCCTATATGAACTTCAACTTTTTCTTTAATATCATTAAGTAAAATACTTCTTCTTGCCATATCTACATTTTCTTCTTGAATTTCAAGTCCTATAAATTTTTTACCCTTAGTCTTAGCTTCTAAAAGAATAGGAATTATTCCATTTCCTGAACCTAAATCAAGAACAACTTCTCCATCTTTTATTTTGGTAAAGGATGAAAGTAAAACTGCATCCATACCAAAACAAAAAAAATTAGGATTTTGTATAATATTATATCCCTTTAAATTAAGGTCATCTATTCTTTCTCCTTTTTTTAAATTAATCTTCTTCATTAAATTCTTCCTCTAAAATTAATTCTTCTTCATTTTCTTTATCTTCTTTATTCAATGTTTCTTCTAAAATTAACTCAGATTCTTCGTTTTCTTCATATACTTTTTTTACATTAGGCATAAATTCTAGTTCATCTAAATGATAAACATTAGCTTCTGTATCTCCTTCTTTTTTTACAACAGCTACTTTAACTAATTGACGCAATACATTAACAGATAATACTGTACCGTCTCCATCAGGCGTAGTTACCTCTTGTCCTATTTCAGGAAGTTTTTCATTAATTTCTTTATAAACATCTTCCTCATATTTTAAACAACACATAAGTCTTCCACATACTCCTGATATTTTAGTAGGATTTAGGGAAAGATTTTGATCTTTTGCCATTTTTATTGATACTGGTTGAAATTCGGATAAAAAACTAGAACAGCAAAGGCATTTCCCACATATTCCAATGCCTCCCATCATTTTAGTTTCATCTCTAACTCCAATTTGCCTAAGTTCAATTCTTGTCCTAAAAATGGCTGCCAAATCTTTTACTAATTCTCTAAAATCTATTCTCCCATCAGCTGTAAAATAAAACATAATTTTATTATTATCAAAGGTAAACTCTACATCTATTAATTTCATTTCTAAACCGTGTTCTGCTATTTTTTGTTTACATATATCAAAAGCTTCTTTTTCTTTTTCTTTATTTTGGGCATGTATTTTGTCATCTTCTTCTGTAGCAATTCTTATTACTTTTTTTAAAGGCTGTACTAATTTATGTTCACATATATTTCTATTAGGAATCACAACTGTTCCATACTCTATTCCCCTAGCAGTTTCTACAATAACATGTTCTCCCGTATCTATTTGTAAATCCTCTGGATCAAAATAATATATTTTCCCTGCTTTTCTAAAACGAACTCCTATTACATTAACCATGTATATTCTCCTTTATATTTAATAGCATAATTTCTAGTGCAAGCCTAAAATTAGCGTTTTGTTTAAGATATATCTTTGTATTAGCAATAGCTTCTAAACTTTTACTAATTTTATTATAAGATAAATTCATACTCATATTCAACAACTCATTTATTTTATCTTTATTTATTATATATTCATTATTTCCTATTTCTTTTATAAATAGAATATCTCTATACCAAATATACATTAAATCCAAAACAATATCTATATCTTCCTTATAAATTTCCATTTCTTTTTGTATTTCAAATAAATTTATAAGGTCGTCTTCTTGAATTTTATATATCCATTCAATCATTTTTTCTCTTATATCTAAAAATTTATTAGATTCTAGCATATTTTTAACTATTCCTATACTTCCTCCACTAAAAGCAATATATAAATCTATATTTTTATCTATATTATTAAAATATTTCTTTATTTCTTTAGGTTTTAAAGGATTTAACTTTAGAATAGAACATCTTGATATAATAGTAGGTAAAAATTGCTTAAAATTATTAGATAAAAGTATTATAATTCCATAGGAGGGAGGTTCTTCTATAGTTTTTAAAAGAGCATTTTGAGCTTGTATTGTCATTTTATCAGCCTTTTCTATTATATAAATTTTATATTTATATTTATAAGGCTTTGTTTCTATATCTTTTTGAATACTATTTCTAATATCATCTACCCCTAAACTTTTTTTATCTGTATCTATAAAAAATACATCGGGATGATTTCCTGAATCAAAAGCTCTACATGAGCTACATTCATTACAAGGAGTTACTCCTCCTTTAAGACATTGCAAAGTCTTAGCATATGTTTTGGCTATAGTTTTTTTCCCTATTCCTTCTATCCCATCAAATATATAACTATGAGATACTTTTTTATATTTAATTCTTCTTTTTAGATTTTCTATGATTTCTTTATGTCCAATGATTTCTTCAAAAGTATACATAAAAAAACTCCTTTTTAGAGATGTTTAAAAAAAATACCGCTGTAATTATACAGCAGTTAATTAATTATGTTATAATGTCTAAAAGCAATCCCCTAATTTCATCTACTCTTGATAATATTTTTAAATGGTCTTTTTCTTTTTTTATTAATTCTTGTGCCAGTTCATCTAAATTATTATTTACTTTTTTTATAATTCCATATACTCTATGTCTTCCTCTTTTATCTAAAAAATTTTCTCTAGAAAATTGATGAGATCTTGATACTATCTCATTCATAAAATCAGAAATCATCATCCTATATTTTTTTAAATCTTTAACATCCATGTGGTCAGCCAACTTTTTGCCTTGAACGGTTATGTCTTCTACCATTTTTTCTAATTTTTGTTGAAGTTCTGCTTCTTCTATTTTACTTAAAAGAGTAAAAGAAAAATCTTTATCTACTACTTTTTCTTTTTTTTCAGTAATAGTGTTAACAGATGGTGCTTGAACTGACTCAACTTTCATATTCATTTAAACTTACTCCTTAACTTAAATTTTTTTAAATTGGTCTACATCTAACACAAAAATTGTAGCTCCTCCTACAGTCACTTCTATAGGATATGGAATATATCCTTCAGTTGAGGGTAAATTAGCCGAAGTAATTTGCTTTCTACTTTTACATCTTTTTTCTATAAGCTTTATAGCTTCTTCCACCTTATCTTCTTCCGCTCCTATAATAAGAGTTGTATTACCAGATTTTAAAAATCCTCCTGTGCTAGCTAATTTAGTAACTCCAAAACCATGTTTACTTAATTCATCCATTACTCCATGGGCATCATCATCATGAATAATTGCGGTTATAAGCTTCATATTAACCCTCCTTTAAGAAAACCTTTAATTCCCTTAATATTTGTTCTCTAACTTCTTCTATACTATTCCTTGCATTAATAACCTTAATTCTATTAGGATAACGATCTGCTAATATTTTATAACCTTTATACACTAGATTATGAAAAGACATATTTTCATTTTCTAACCTATCTAAAGCCTTTTGACTTACCTTTCTTTTCATAGCTAATTTAGGCTCAATATCAAAGAAAAATGTAATATCGGGCATAGTATTTTGTATAGCAAATTTATTAATCTCTTCTATTATTTCTATTCCTATTCCCCTAGCATAACCTTGATAAACAATACTAGAGTCTACAAATCTATCGCTAATTACAATTTTTCCTTCATCTATGGCTGGTTTTATTTTTTCTTTTACATGTTGTGCCCTAGAAGCTGCATATAAAAGAGCCTCTGTCATATCTGATAATTCTTTATTTTCTATGTCTAAAATAATATTTCTAATTTTTTCGCTAATTTTGGTTCCTCCCGGTTCTCTTGTTAAAATAACTTCATATCCCTTATTTATAAAATATTTTTCTAATTCTTTTATTTGAGTTGTCTTCCCTGAGCCATCAGGACCTTCTACAGTAATAAACAAACCTTTCATATTACACCCCGTTCAATAATCTCTATTATGTCTTCTTTTGTTCGTTTTTTTATCTGCTCTATGTGAAATTTTGTAATTTTCTCTCCGGGAGATAATAAGGGGATTCCTGGAGGATAAAATACTACAAAATTAGCACTAATTTCTCCTTTTGCTTTATCTAAAGATATAATTTTTCTAGGTGAATAAAAAGCTTCTCTTGGAGAAATTTCTATTTCTAAAGAAGGGTTAATTATATTATATATATCGGTACTATTTTCTTTTAACCTTAATTTTTTATCTATATTAAACATAGCTTCTTCAAGTTTATGAAATCCTTCTTTAGTATCAGATATACTTGTAATTCCAACTAAATGAATTGGGCTTGATAATTCCATTTGAATTTTATATTTATGTCTAAGAATCTCATCAATTTCTGTACCTGATTTATTACATCTTCCAGTATAAAAAACTAATCTAGAAATGTCAATTTCTTTAATGCCATATTTCCCATTTAATTCTTTTCCTAGAATAATTATGTTATTTAATTTATTATTAAAATTATTTCTTAGAATATCCAATCTATTAATATATTCATTAAAATAATTTTCACTTTTTTCTAATTTACTTCTAAGTAAATCCATCATTCCCATAAAAATATAAGAAGGACTACTAGTTTGAATCATTCTAATGATTTGCTTTACTTTATTCTTATTAACTCTATCTCCCTTAAAATGCATAAGAGCAGTTTGAGTAAGTGCTGGAAGGGTCTTATGAAGACTTTGAATTACTATATCTGCTCCTTTTTCAAGAGCAGTTTTAGGAAATTTGGAATGAAAATTAAAATGTGCTCCATGGGCTTCATCTACAATTAAAATTTTATTATATTTATGTGTTATATAAGCAATTTCTTTAATATCAGAAGTAAACCCTTCATAAGTAGGACTAGTAATAAATACCGCTTTAGAATTGGGATAAGCTATAAGTTTCTCTTCTATATCTTTTGGAGATATTCCTCCTAATAATCCATAAGATTTTATAATATTAGGATTAATATAATGGGGTATCACATCACCTAATATCATAGCATTATAAGCAGAATGATGGCTATTTCTTGCTATAATTATTTCGTCTTTAGGATTAGTTACTCCTAATATGGAAGCTATAACTCCTGTTGTAGAACCATTAACTAAAAATATAGTTTCATCTGCTCCAAAGGTTTTAGCCATTAAATTTTCTGCTTTGGCTATTACCTCTTTTGCTTCATATAAATTATCCATTCCCGGTATTTCTGTTACATCTAAATTAAACAAATTAATATTTTCTAAACCTCTTCCTAATTTATGTCCCGGCATATGAAAAGGATAAATACCTTCTTTATAATAATTTATCAATTTTTCATATAAAGGTGCTTTTATCATATAATCCATCCTATATAAAAATTGTATATTTATTATATCAAAAATATTATATGTTTTAAATAAAAAAAAGACCATAGAAAATCTATGGTCCTTAGTGAGCTACCCGGGACTCGAACCCGGGACACCTGGATTAAAAGTCCAGTGCTCTACCATCTGAGCTAGTAGCCCTTTTTAACATAATATGGTGCCCAGAGGCGGAATCGAACCACCGACACGAGGATTTTCAGTCCTCTGCTCTACCGACTGAGCTATCTGGGCAATTAATTGCGGAGAGAGGATTTGAACCTCTGACCTTCGGGTTATGAGCCCGACGAGCTACCAGGCTGCTCCACTCCGCGTCATATTGATGGAGGGAGAAGGATTCGAACCTTCGAAGGCTTAAGCCAACAGATTTACAGTCTGCCCCCTTTGGCCACTCGGGAATCCCTCCATAAAGCCGACGATCGGACTCGAACCGATAACCTGCTGATTACAAGTCAGCTGCTCTGCCAATTGAGCCACGTCGGCATATTATTATTTTATACAATTTATAAAATTTTATTCTTCTGGTGGGCGCAACAGGACTCGAACCTGTGACCCCCTGCTTGTAAGGCAGGTGCTCTCCCAGCTGAGCTATGCGCCCAAAAATAAAACATGACGACCCAGAAGGGACTCGAACCCTCGACCTTCGGCGTGACAGGCCGACGCTCTAACCAACTGAGCCACTGGGCCATATTTATATTTACACCCTCAAAACTAAACACTAGAGCCTTATAGGTCAAGCCCTCGACCTATTAGTACCTATCAGCTAAACATGTTACCATGCTTAC
>NZ_JWID01000035.1 GCF_001466305.1 Defluviitalea phaphyphila | reverse complement strand
AATAAGGAGGTGGAAATCATATGAATAATAAAGAAATACATGAAAAAATAAGTCTATTTTCAAAAGAACTTAAGTTGCCATATATTTTAAAACATTTCAAAGAAGAGATAAATGAAGCAAATACAAAAAATCTAACCTTTGATGAATTTCTCTATGAATTATTTGAAAAAGAATATGATCTTAGAAAAGAAAATGGGATAAAGAATAGAATCAGAAATGCTAAATTTCCTTATAAAAAATACATTGAAGATTTAGTAATAAAAGATCTTCCAGAAGATGCTAGAAATAAACTTAAGATATTTTCATCACTTGAATTTATTAAAAATGGACAAAATATAATTCTTGCAGGTAATCCTGGAACAGGTAAAACCCACATGGCTATAGGCTTAGGCATAAAAGCTTGTATTGAAGGGTATAAAGTTCTTTTTACTACTATTCCACTACTTGTAAACCATTTAAAAGAAAGTCGATCAGAAAAAACTTTAAGAACATTTGAGAAAAGATTTGAAAAATACGACCTTATTATAGCTGATGAACTAGGATACATATCTTTTGATAAAGAAGGGTCCGAACTACTATTTACATATCTTTCTCTAAGAGCCGGTAGAAAATCTACAATAATTACTACCAATCTTTCTTTTGAAAGATGGGATGAAATATTTAAAGACCCTGTTATGACTGCTGCTATGATAGACAGGTTAACTCATAAATCATATATAGTCAATATGAATGGTAACTCATATAGGCTAAAAGAAACAAAACTATGGTTAGAAAATCAATAATTTTTTTACTCCCNAAATCATATATAGTCAATATGAATGGTAACTCATATAGGCTAAAAGAAACAAAACTATGGTTAGAAAATCAATAATTTTTTTACTCCCATAGGGGATTTTTCAGTTATATTTTAGGGGAATTTTCAATTGACAAATACACTTGAAAAGGAAATACAAAGTTTTAATTCGACCATAGTGGAATGTAAATGGAAAATATTGAAGATTTTATTTTAATGCAATACACGTTTTAATTCGACCATAGTGGAATGTAAATCAACTTAACCTGAGTCGGTTCGTAATCTCTATTTTGTTTTAATTCGACCATAGTGGAATGTAAATTTTATTGTAATATTTTACTATTACATCAGACGCTATTGTTTTAATTCGACCATAGTGGAATGTAAATATAATACTAATGGGCAAATATGTACTATTGTATCTTGTTTTAATTCGACCATAGTGGAATGTAAATTAATGTGAGAAGGGTGGTAAGTCTATGATAGAAGAAGTTTTAATTCGACCATAGTGGAATGTAAATTCTAGACAAAAATCTATACTGCTTCCTCTATATCTGTTTTAATTCGACCATAGTGGAATGTAAATAGGCACTCCAAATAATTCGGCAGTAAAAACTACTTCGTTTTAATTCGACCATAGTGGAATGTAAATAAAAATCCTCTCCTTAATGCGTCTTTATCTAAATTATGTTTTAATTCGACCATAGTGGAATGTAAATACATCTTTGTGGGAAGAATTTGCAAGGTATCTGGATGTTTTAATTCGACCATAGTGGAATGTAAATAATTGGTATAAAAAAGATTATTTTAATCGCTCATAAGTTTTAATTCGACCATAGTGGAATGTAAATATTTTAATAACAAGTTGCGGGAAGAATTTATTTGACAGTTTTAATTCGACCATAGTGGAATGTAAATGTATTTTTCCCATGGTATGAAATGGACGAGTATCGTGTTTTAATTCGACCATAGTGGAATGTAAATTCTTTATTTACCATGAAGTTTCCATCAGCTTTGCGGTTTTAATTCGACCATAGTGGAATGTAAATTCAGTTGCAGGCTGGAAATCGTTTAAATAATATTTGAGTTTTAATTCGACCATAGTGGAATGTAAATGTAGGTAAAAACAGTTATAATTTGTTCAAATGGTATGTTTTAATTCGACCATAGTGGAATGTAAATGTTGGTATAGGTATTATGAGCACAATGATAGGTATTGTTTTAATTCGACCATAGTGGAATGTAAATTTTTTGAGGGAGGTGATGGTTCTAGTTCCGAGGATGGGTTTTAATTCGACCATAGTGGAATGTAAATTCAACCTCAACAATATAATCAGAACTTACATTATCAGTTTTAATTCGACCATAGTGGAATGTAAATGTTTGATAAGCTTTTTCTTGATAATATTTATCTAGTGGTTTTAATTCGACCATAGTGGAATGTAAATATAGCATTGCTATGCCCTAATACTTCTTCAAATAAAGTTTTAATTCGACCATAGTGGAATGTAAAATCAGAACAAAAATCTATACTGCTTCCTCGATATCTGTGTTTTAATTCGACCATAGTGGAATGTAAACAATTGCTACAGGGGCTTCTATAGTCCCTTATGTTAGTTTTAATTCGACCATAGTGGAATGTAAATTCTGTTGTAATATTTTACTATTACATCAGACGCTATGTTTTAATTCGACCATAGTGGAATGTAAATTTTTTTAATAATTTAAAAATTTTTTGACCTGTTAATGTTTTAATTCGACCACAGTGGAATGTAAATCTGTAATGTTTAATCTTGATAATTGTTAATGTCAATATCTTTTTTTAACATTTTTCAAAAATAAATTTTAACACTTTTGACTAATTATTTTTAGAATTATTATCAAATATTTTATCAATTCTATAAGATTTATCTGTTATTTTTTTCAATTTTAACTGACGTAATAACTGGTTTAGTATTACGTTAGTTATCGTTATATCATTAAATATTTCAAATATTGATTTTACTTTTAAATTTAAATTTTCAGACATTATTTTGTCATTATCGTCATGAGAATTTATTATTTTTGTAATTCTAAGGTTAATAATTAGTAAAAACTTATTATGATAATCAAGAATATTTATAATATCGAATAGAATTTCAATGACAATATTGAAAATGAGTTCATATAAAAGATTATGGATAATATATATTGGAAAATATCTCTTAGGAAATTTTATTATAGTAATACTTTCAATCATTTTAATTTCTATAACTTT
Organism: Defluviitalea phaphyphila; assembly: GCF_001466305.1. Taxonomy (GTDB): domain Bacteria; phylum Bacillota; class Clostridia; order Lachnospirales; family Defluviitaleaceae; genus Defluviitalea_A; species Defluviitalea_A phaphyphila. The sequence continues at coordinate 10,620 of NZ_JWID01000035.1, read as the reverse complement.
TAAAATATATATAAATATGATTTATGAATTTATATTCTTTGATATAATAATTAGGATTTTTGATATTAAAGCAATTTTTTGGTAAAGATAGAATTTACTAAAGTTTAATAGTTATATAGATAATACCAAAATTTTAAGGTTCTTTGTCAATAGTTGGGGTGGGATTATTTAAAATCCCGCTCCATTATTTTTTGAAAAAACCACATAAATTTATGTTTATAAGTTATTCATAGTGAAAGGAGATTGCCTATGTCCATAAGTTTACAAGATTAATACGATAAAATTTATAGATATTGTTATTTTAAAGTGAATAATAAAGAGGTAGCAGAAGATTTGACACAAGAAACTTTCCTTAAATATTTTAGTCAGACATCCTATATAAATAGGGGAAAATCTCTCACTTTTCTGTATACCATAGCTAAAATCTATGTATTGATTTTTATAGAAAAAATAATAAGGACCAATATCTTATTGATAAAGTATTAGAATATGTCCCTTTTTTTATACTTATACGTTATATAAGTGAAAAATTAAATAACGACTAAGGAGGAATTTTTGTGAAATTTAAAAGAATAGGAGTAATTGAAATAACCATTATTATTAGGTAAGAACCTATTTAATAAGCTGGAAGAAGCTAAAGTATAATTACTCTTCTGATAAATTAGGTTTATAGAAATAATTGTTTAATGTGTTAAAAGTATTAAAAATTAATAAGAGGTGATGTTATGAAAAGAATTATATTTTATATCGTAACAATAATTTTAATAAGTTTTTTAATTGTAGGTTGTACTAATAGGGATTCTAGTGATGAAAATTCCCAATTACCAGAGGTGATGAATCAACAAGAACAGTCTAATAATCAATTAGTTGAATATAAAGGACAGGTAGCCATAATTACTGAAGATGTAATTTTGAGGGATCCTTATGTGATCACAATAGATTCAAATAACAATCCTATATATCAAAAATTAGAAAATGAGGAGTTTTCACTAAATAAAAATGACATGGTAATAGTAATTGAAGAACATAATGATGAGTGTAGAATTGTTCAAGCATTCGGTGATGTTCCACGTATTCGTGGTACAATTGAGAAAAGCAAATTAAGTTATGATAAATCACTTTTTAGAGATAATGCTAATCAGGCAATTGTTAATAATGCAATGAGTTATGATGGAGTTGATGGTAACGAAAAAGGGATCCAATATGGAGCAGGGATAATATTAGAACGTAAGGAAGGCTGGGTCAAAATGTCCATACCTATGGAGGAATCAGAGCTTTGGTTTAAATTAGATGATTTATCCTTTGAGTTTGATACATCAATAACTGATATTAAACATTAGTATATAAAAGAAAAGTTTTATATAGAATTCAAATATTGTTTATGGTAAAATATTGAAAACATCAAAATTTTGCAGTTTATAAATTAATGACAGGAAATAATTAATAGATGATTTGAAGTTCACAGAGGTGGGGTAGTTGATAATTTTAATACTTGGCGTAATGACAGATGATGAAGTAGATTTTATAAATAAGATTTTTTCAAAAATGAACGTTAAAATGTATAATATTTCTTTTAATATATTAAAGGATAAATTTGATGCAGAAGAAGCTGTATCACAAACATTTCTAAAGATTATAGAAAATATAAAAAAAATATCTACTTTACCATGTTCTCAAATAGAGCCATATTGTGTAGTAATACTAAAGAATGAAACAATGAATATTATAAGAAAAAGAAAGAAGACTATACACGTAGATAGTGTAGATTACATTGATCATAGCCAAGAGGATTATAGTATTGAAGAAGAATATTTAGACGCAGTCGATAAAGAACAACTGCTTTCATGTATTAATAAGCTTTCAGATGATGAAAAATTTTTTGTTCATTTGCGCTTTGTTAATGAAATGAAATTTAAAGATATTTCAGAGCTTTTAGACATTACTGAGGAAGCTGCAAAAAAACGTAGTCAACGAATTTTAAAGAAATTACGTCTGTATTATGAAGAAGGTGGGTTGAATGTTTCAAATATCTAAAGATGCAATGAAATATGCATGCGAACTATCCCTACACTCTGAATTAGAAAAAATGTATAAATTAAATATGGATAGTATTATGTATCAAACATTATCTAGCGAGAATGTTAATCAATTAGCTAGAAAAATAGGTTTATTACCTTTAGAATATCGTAGTATTCTTTTCTTGAGATATTGTTTTAATAGTACATCTTCTGAAATAGAAAAGGTACTAGAGACAGAAAATGTTATAAGTAAATTACGTTACATACAAAAAATGCTATCTAGTTTTATGGGGCTTGGGGATTTGTGGATTGATGAGAATTCTATGATAAGGGCTTGTAATATAGCTCTTACAGAAGATATAAAAGACTATGATAATATTAAGGTACTACATAAACCTAATTATTCTAAGTCTTTCAGGCGAAAACTAAAAGATATAAAGATTAAGCAAAATCATAATAAAATGGCTATATTAATAGCTAAAAGAGTTGCTATTTTTGCACTGATAAGTCTTTTAACTTTTTCTGTTGTTTTAGCAGTCAATGTAGAAGCACGTAAAAGGACATTTGATTGGGTTAAAGTTTGATGTAAAGCTATTTTCTTTACCTAATGAAGGTAAATCATATTATGATACAGAAAATACTAATATAGAAGAAATTACTTTAAAGGGATCTCAAGCATATATGTGGCAAACGGACGATGTGATTTATCTAATATGGTACCAAGATGGCGTTGAATGTCATATTGTAGGAAATTTAAGTAGAGATGAGATTCTAAAAATAGCAGAAAATATTTCTAAATAAATATAAAAAGTATATATCCTTTTCTTCTTTTAATACACTATATAAGTTATATTTTCAATAATCTTTGTTATAGTTATTCCAACATATTTAGTAATTTTATGGAATAAAGAGAAATTTGAGAATATATATTTATCTTCTATTTTGCAGACTTAATAGTAGGAGAAGAAAATCTCGCTTAAATTACGAGATTTATATTTTTACATTTTATAAAGGAAATCTTTAGTATGAAAGAATTTATTTAGATTTTAGATTACTACTCATGTATTATGGTAATAAGATTCAATATTGGATAATAAATTACCCTTTATTTAATATTAGCACTAATATTAAATAAGGTCTAGTTATTAATTACAATCAGATTTTTTTCTCCATTTTTTTTACCAAATATTTTTTAAAATAAATTTTCTTTTGTCAACTTTTTAAATAAAAAAATATTTTTAAAATAATAAAAAAGTACAGCAGTCTAAGTTACTGTACTTTAAACTTGAATCTTAATGGGGCATCTTTTAGTCTTGTATTAAGCTGTAAAAGGGGTTATTAACGCATTGGTTGTTTAATCCATCAAATTTTAAACATTTAGGAATAGCAAATAAATTATAATTTTTTATCTATGTTTTTATTTATATATATAATTCTATCTTTTTTCATAGATTTTAATTTTTCTTCTGTAATATTAAAATAAGTAATTATATCTTCATCTGATACATTTTTTGCAAATTTTCTTCTTCTAAGCTTTCCATATTTTTTTAGATTATAGGTACTCCAAGTTATTATTATGATAAATATTGCAAGAGCTAAAATAATTAATATGAAAAAAGTATAAATTACTTCAACATTATCTTCAAAAGTATAATAAGTATTACGTATGCTAAATATCCAAAGTATTATGGTAGCAATAATTTGTATTGCATTGTATAGCATAAAAATCCATCCAGTTATTGTTAACAGTCTTTCAAAAAATACTTTTTTTTGTTTTTGCTTATTATCTATAATATTTTTATCCATTTTAGTCCTTTCTCTTGTTCAATTTTTATATTCCTAGTCCCCTATCAGGACTTTCCCATGTAGCAAAATTTTTATTTCTAGTACTTTTAATAGCTTTTGGAATTGCTCTTATTACTACTAAAGCATTGAAATACCAATAAAAAATTGGATACCATATAGCCCATAAGTAATATTTTAAAAGCTTTTTATCATAATTTTTATCTAATTTCATTGCAATAAAAAATTGAATTAAACATAATAATGAAAGAAACTGACCTTGCCATAAAATAAAGTTTGAATTCTTATAAACAATCCACTGAAAAATATTCCATATGATCAATATTAGCCAAGCAATAGCCCAACATATACTAATAAATTCTTCGATTAAAATGGGAACAAATCGCCTGTTTTTCCAACTAAAAATAATTTTCCAATGACGAAATAATACTTCAAGTCCTCCTTGGGCCCATCGTAATCTTTGTTTCCAAAAACCTTTAAAAGTTTCTGGAACGAGCATCCAACATAAAGCCCTAGATTCATATCTTACATCCCAAAATCTCTTTTGTAATTTCCATGTAACTCCTATATCTTCAGTGATTAAATCTCTATCCCATAATCCACAGTCTAATAATGCTTTTTTTCGAAAAGCAACTACCACTCCTGAAACTGTCATAACCTTACCTAACATACGTTGAGCTCTTTTTATACAACTGATAATACTAGAATATTCACAAAGCTGAACTCTAGCTAATAGAGAACTTCTATTTCTAACCCTTGGATTACCAGTTACTGCTCCTACTCTTTCTCCATAATTTGGAGCTATAAAATGAGGTATCATATAATTTAATGCATCTGGATCTAAATAAGCATCAGCATCAATACTTACTAAAAATTCTGAATTAGAAGCAATTAATCCTATATATAGAGCATTAGCTTTTCCGGAATTATTAACTATATGAACCACCCGTAATTTATTATATTGTTTTGATAGTTCATTTAAAATAGATTCTGTATTATCTTTACTTCCGTCATTAATAGCGATAATTTCATAATTTGGATAGTTAAGTTTATCTAGTTTTTTAATAGTATCTGTTATAGTATCCTCTTCGTTGTAGCAAGGAATCAAAATAGAAACCATAGGATATACATCTACAGAAGGAAGAGTTTTTTTCTCTTTTCTATAGAAAAATAATAGGCTTCCTATTATCCAAACTAAACTCATTATTAATGGATACCAAAATACAAAATTAATAATGAATTTAAACATTTTTCACCCCACCTTTATATTTATTAAGTAGACGTCTTATCTAAAATAAAGTTAAAAAAATAATACCTCTGGCTTTATACCAGAGGTATTATTTTAGATGGCTAGTTATAATAATATATATCTAATACAATTCCTTTTGGTAAATTTTGTGTTATATAATTTTGTATACTGATGATGTCAATATAGAGTTGGATATTTCTATAAACATAAATAGGAACACTTTTAAATTATTATTTTTTAATAACGTTTTTTAAAAAAGAATGATATAATATAACATTATACTAGAAATCATATAAAACAACAAGACATTCCATCAATTGCATAATATTAGGTTGTTAGATAACTAAAATTACCCTTACTTTGTTTTATACCCTTATCGGAATAATATCAATCCTGTTTTCATATTTAAAGTGTTCTTAATACTTATAATAATCCGTTTTAAATAAAAAAAGTACAGCAACTTAAGCTACTGCACTATAATTTTTTTATATAAAATAGTATTTTAGTAACATAAAAGTTTAGATTGATGCAAAATAACATTAATCTATTTTTGACATTTTTACAACCTCTAGGAGGGTCTAAGATTATTAAATCTGGTTTTTCTTTTAATTCATCAACTTTAGTTAAGACATCGCCTGCAATAAATTCACAGTTNTTATTAAATCTGGTTTTTCTTTTAATTCATCAACTTTAGTTAAGACATCGCCTGCAATAAATTCACAGTTATCTAGTCCATTTAACTTATTACGGTAACATGTCAATCTGTATAATATGTTTATATCATGCACTCTTATAGTTGTACTTTCACGTTCTTTCTTATTAATAATTTCAATTACAGATTATAAAGTTTCTGATGTGATTCCATTACTATTTCTAGGGGTTTAACTGAATTTGATAAAGAAATATTTAATGCGTTAGTTGATAGGGTAGAAGTTATCAGTAAAACGCTTTTTGTTTTTGTGCTGAAAAGTGGGATGAGAGTAGAGAAGAAAGTATAATAATATATTAGGAATGGGGAAATATTAAGGATTTTAATATAGAATTATATAGAAATTATATAATGCATAATAATTAAATACTTGAAAATAAAATAATATTTAAAAATTCTTTACAAAATACGTAAAATAGTATATATATATATAAGGCTTATAATATAATAAATTACAAAAAATCCAATATAATCTAAAAGATATTCAAGCTTATTCCTTTATAAATTATGTGATGGAAATTATGGGAGAGTATATTTATTACCATTTATTTAAAAGTGGAGGGGTATTTACTTATTAAAGCATTTAAGGGGATGGTTATTATTCAAATAGGAGGTGATTGAAATTGTTATACGAAATCTCACAAGATGAAATGATGAAAACTAATGGTGGTAATGATGCTTTTGATGCATTTATTGGGACAATAGAAATGGCATGGGCTTTACCTGTAAGTATAGGTATTAATCCAGCCGCAGGTATTGCCTTGGCAGTTGATGGAATTTCACATATAAAAGATGCTTGCAATGGTGGAAATTAAAATGGGAGGTATGCATCAATGAATAGTTTATTAATAGAAGAATTAGAAGAAATCAATGGAGGATTTGACCCGTATGATTTTGCTATTGGTACTGGTAAAATTATTGGTGGAATTATTGGCTGTACTTTACCAGAACCTGCAACTACTATTGAAGGTGGATTTTTGATAGTTAGTGGACTAGCGGATATAGTTGATGCATTTGATTATGAGTAGAGATAGAATAATTAGAGTAATAGTAGCTTTTTTAATTATATTATCAATTTCTTTGATAATATATTCTATAGTTAAATATAATTTTCAGAGATTATTGAGTGCAATATCTCTACTTGTTGCTATGCTTGCTATAATGATTACATATAAAAATAAAAAATAAAAAAATAGTTTTACATCCCTCTTAAATGCTTGAATAAGTAAGTAGTGTATAGTAGAAATATAAAAATCTTAGTTAATTTATAATTTTAAGGGAGAGACTTCAAGTACAAAATAATGGAAATGCAAGAAGATATAGATTTATTACTAGATTATTATAATCATAAGAAGCATGGAGATTAGGGAAGTTGATATGTTAGTTACATCAAACAGTAAAAATAAATGTTTCCTGACATTGTCCCCTTAGGCAATTCAGCCTGAAGAAAAAACCAATGTCAAGAAACCCTTTATTTACTACACTTTTAAGTTTTCTATTTATCAACCTTTGATATCAATACTACCGTCTCTACATGGGGAGTGTGAGGGAACATATCTACACATTGTACTTTTTCTACCTTATATCCATTTTCTATAAAAATTTTCAAGTCTCTTGCTAGGGAAGTAGGCTTACAAGATACATATATTAGTTCTTTAGCTTTAAAGTTTATAATTTTTTTAATAGCTTTTGGATGAATTCCATCTCTAGGAGGGTCTAAGATTATTAAATCTGGTTTTTCTTTTAATTCATCAACTTTAGTTAAGACATCGCCTGCAATAAATTCACAGTTNTTATTAAATCTGGTTTTTCTTTTAATTCATCAACTTTAGTTAAGACATCGCCTGCAATAAATTCACAGTTATCTAGTCCATTTAACTTGGCATTTTCTTTAGCCGCTTCTATAGCTTCTTCAACTATTTCAATTCCTATTACTTTTTTGGATATACTTGCCATTATTTGAGCTATAGTCCCTGTTCCACAGTATAAATCAAATATTATTTTATTATTTGTAGAAGAAGCAAAGTTTCTAACAACAGAGTAGAGTTTTTCAGCTCCTAAAGAATTAGTTTGAAAAAAGGAAAAAGCAGATATTTTAAATTTAAGGCCTAAGAGTTCTTCCATAAAATAATCTTGTCCATAAAGTACTTTAGTTTCATCACTTTGTACTATATCTGCTAAACTGTCATTGATAGTATGAAGAAAACCTTTAACTTCACCTTTAAGATTAAGTTTAAGTATTTCTTTAACTAAATCTGATAAATCCAAATCCATTTGAGAAGTGGTTACTAGATTTATTAATATTTCTTGTAATTTAGTTCCTTTGCGAACTACTAAATGTCTAAGATATCCTTCATGTTTTCTATTATGATAAAAGGGGATATCAAGTTTTCTAAAATAATTTAATACTGTAATCATTATTTTTGTAAAGTCTTCATCTACTATTTTACAGTTTTCTACGGTAACCATTTCATAATATGCACCTTTTTTATGCATTCCTAGAGCTAAGTCCCCATGTTTTTCTACATCTCCAAAGGAAAATTCCATTTTATTTCTATAAGCATATTTTAGGGGACTAGGGATTATGTCTAAAAATTTATATCCATCTATTTTTGCTTCGTCTAAAAGAGCTTTTACTTGATTTTGTTTTAATTTTAATTGTTCTTCATATGGAAGAGTAAGATAAGTACATCCTCCACATATTCCAAAGTGAGGACATGGAGATTCTTTTTCTATAGGAGATTTTTCTAAGATTTCTAATATTCTAGCTTCTATCTTATTTTTTCGTTTTTTTATTATTTTGATTTTGACTTTTTGACCTTTTATAGCATTTTTTATAATCATTTTTTTACCATCTATATATGCTATTCCTTTATTAGGGAATATAACATCTTCTATAAAAACCTCATATGTTTCATTTTTTTTAGGCATAGTTTTTCTCCTTTTACCAATTTAATAATTAAATTATTAATTATATTCTATAATACAATTATTTATAATTATATACGGTTTATTCTTATATTTGTAGATACATATTGTAAAAATTGCATTTAAAAACACCCCTAATTACATATACAATTTAGGGGCGTATATATTTTAATTTAATTAAATGAGTTAAAATTTATAATTTTTAATATTTTAAATTTTTGTAAATATTAGTTTTTTATACTTCTTCATCAAATTCCCAATTGTGATAAACCTCTTGAACATCGTCATCGTCTTCAAGTAAGTTTAATAAAGTTTTCATTTTTTTGATATCTTGTTCATCTGTTAATTTGGTTGTAGTTTGAGGAATCATAGCAACTTCTGCAGAAATCATATTGATTCCTTGATTTTCAATAGCTTCTCTTACAGCAGAAAAATTTTCTGGAGAAGTTATAATCTCATAACCTTCTTCTTCAGTAATAAAATCTTCAGCTCCAGCATCTAATGCCAACATCATTAATTCGTCTTCATCTATTTTATCATTTTTTTCAACCATAATTTGACCTTTTTTATCAAACATAAATGATACACAGCCTGTTGTTCCAAGGTTACCTCCACCTTTGGAAAAGGCATGACGAACATTGGCTGCCGTACGATTTTTATTATCTGTCAATACTTCTACTATAATAGCTACTCCATTAGGACCGTAGCCTTCATATGTCATAGGTTCATAATTTACTCCACTAATATCTCCAGCGGCTTTTTTTATACTTCTTTCTATTGTGTCATTAGGCATATTATTAGATTTAGCTTTTGCAATAGCATCTCTTAATTTTGAATTATTAGCAGGATCGGGGCCACCTTCTTTGACTGCAACAGCTATTTCCCTACCTAATTTAGTAAATATTTTTCCTTTTTTAGCGTCAGCTTTTTCTTTTTTATGTCTTATATTAGCAAATTTCGAATGCCCTGCCATTATATTTCCTCCTAACCTTCTTATATCCATGATATTTTAGCATGTTTCTAAGGATTTGACAATATTCCATACTTCTTCTAAAGAATAAATTTCGTAGTCTGCATATTTATTTTTTTCTGTTTCTTTTATTTTTTTAGGATTAAACCATATTGTATGCATTCCTATAGATTTAGCACCAATTATATCTGCTGTAAAATCATCTCCGATAAAAAGAGCTTCTTTAGGAAAAATATTAGCTTTTTTGATTGCATATTCAAAAATTTCAGGATGGGGTTTTGGTTTGCCAATTTCTCCAGAATAAACTATCCATTTAAAATATGGTTTTAAATTAGAATTTTTTAATTTAATATTTTGAGTTTCAGAAAAACCATTAGTAATTATACCTAAAGAATATGTAGGATATAATTTTTCTAAAAGTTCTTTTGCACCGTCTATTAAAAAACTCCAAGTAGGATAAATGGATATATATAAATTATTTAATTTTATTGCTAAATCTTTATCTTTAATATTATAATGACACAATAAATTAATAAAGCGATTTACACGAACCTCGTGATGACTTAGCTTTCCTTTTTTATATTCATCCCAAACCTCATTATTGCATTTATCATAAATTTTTATAAAATCATTTTTATTATTTAAAGAAGGATAAAATTCTTTTAATTGAAAATATATTTTTTCGATACTGTATTTTTGAGCTTTATTATGATCCCATAAAGTATTATCTAAATCAAAGAAAATAGTTTTTATCATTTTTAACTTCCTTTCAAAAACTTTATTAATGTTTTTATTATAAATTAAAATTTAAGGGGAAGAAATAAAATTAGATAAATTAATTTAATAAATAAAAACATCTAAATTGCAATATTAAATGCAACACTTATGTTTAGTAGAAATCATGCTTGATTTTAGGTGTTAAAGTATAAAATTAGCCTTAAGC
>NZ_JWID01000034.1:9804-10430 GCF_001466305.1 Defluviitalea phaphyphila | reverse complement strand
GAAAGATGGAACCTATCGTTTATCCGATGGATATTTTGGAGTAATTATAAGAGATGAATATGAAAAAGCAATAGGAGAATTTGTAAAAGAAATATATAAAGATTTTAAAGTATATGCATACTTTGGAGTCAACTTTGTATTTTCAGAAAAATTAAATAAAGATACTAAGGTAAGTGAAATATATGAAAAAGATGATACCTTTAGATCAGAGGTAACAGTATTAGTTAAAGAAAGTGAAGCTAAAGAAAAACCTATAGAAGAAAGTTTAAAGAAAATAGTAGAAAAGATGGAGGAAGCAAAACTATTTGGAAAGTTAAAAATGGTAGTAGTTCATGATAATAGATTTGATGAAGTAGGTTGGAGTAGTGATACTATAAATATAGATGAAGATGTTGTTAAATATGGCATAAAATATATTTGGGTTCATCCAATTTCTGGGATAAGCGAGGTGGAAACAAGTGGCATATGGAGAACTAAATGAAACACAATTAGCACTGCTTGATTGTCTTATATATATTGATGATGTTGTAAAATATGGTGAAGGAGAAAAAGTAACTGTAGGAGATGTTGTAGATGATTTGTTAAAAAATAATGCAGAAAACTTAGATAAAAATAAAGAACCTGAT
>NZ_JWID01000034.1:8945-9569 GCF_001466305.1 Defluviitalea phaphyphila | reverse complement strand
CAGATACTACTCAGCAGAAGTTTTCATTAGCTTATATAAATAGTCTAGAATATGATAATATTACTGTAACTGGTCACTCAAAAGGTGGGAATAAAGCCCAATATGTGGCTATTTTATCAGATAAGGTAGATAGATGTGTATCCTTTGACGGACAAGGATTTTCTAATGAGTTTTGTGAAAAATATAAAGAAGAAATTGAAAAAAATTCATATAAAATAACATCTATATCTGCGTATACAGACCCTGTAAATGCTTTATTAAATCCTATTGCTAAAAACATTAAATATATAAAAAATACTATTCCTCATATGGGAAGGTACAAAAGAAAAAGTACAAGAAACAATGCAAGGTATTGCTAATAAATTTGAAGAATTCAGTGAAATAGTTAGATATAACACAGAAGCTACATTAATTACAATGAAAAATATATGGGATAGAAATATAGAAGAACTTCAAACAGAAAAAATATCTGAAGGGTTTTCCGGTGGAGGAGGATCTTCAGGTGGTGCAGGAAGTACTAGAAGTTGGGGAGAAACTGAAAAAGAAGAAATACCTGAAGAGGTAGAAATATTATGTGATGTAACAAAAATGGCATCAACCGGACGAGCATATTATAGTGGAAAA
>NZ_JWID01000034.1:0-8704 GCF_001466305.1 Defluviitalea phaphyphila | reverse complement strand
GAAAAAGTAAATAATATGGTTTGGGTAGTGTAAAAAATTTGTGCTTAAATGAAAATAAAAACTCCTTTCTGGAATAAATATAAAAAACCAGAAAGGAGTTTTTATAAAAGTAAAAAATTAAAAAAATAAAAATAATATTGAAAATACTACATGATATAGATATAATAATAGAGAAAACTGTAATAAATAAATAAAAAAGCAATAATAAGAATTTTATTTTAATAATAACAAGATAATAGTTAAAAAGTAAAAGTAATGTTATTTTATAAAAATATAAAATTTTTAAATAGTAAGAATAAATAATATTTTGAAAAATTATAAAAAGATTAGTTAATAATATTTTTATAAAAATGTAAAATTTAGAATTTATAGGAGGGGATATATATGCAAAGAGAAGTAGAAAGTTGTTCAAAAAGAATAGCTAGTGAAGAATTAAATTTAAAAGGGATAGAAAATATATTTCAAAGAGAAATTGATAATTTAAATAGTTGGTGGGAAGGATTAGCAAGTAAGCAGTTTTTAAGAGAATATAAAGGAGTAAACTATGACATTAATAGAATACATTCTAGTATAAAAAAACTAGAATATAGACTAAAAAGGTTGGTATATCAAATAGAAAGAGCGGAAGAAGAAAGAGAAAGGAAAGAAAGGCTTGAAAAAATGAAAAAAGCAAAGTAAATAATATTGATTTAAATATTTTATTTTAACAATATAAGTTATGATATATTGAAATTTTTATTTGAAAAATATATAATATATCATATATTTTAGAAAAAAGGTGATTACGTGAAAATAATGGTTATTGCTGGCGAAAGGAACGATGAATATAAAAAAGAGCTAGATAATATAAAAAATATTGAAGTTATAGGATATTTGAAGTATGTTTCAAATTCTATAGATTATTTTAGTAATTGTATAGAAATACCTATAGATACAATTTGTATATTTGAAGAAGGTCTTATTTTAGAAGATGACTTAGAAGATACTATATTTAAATTTTTAAATATAATTTCAACAAAATTCGAGAAAATTAAAATAATATTTTTCTGTAATAGTAAGGAATATTTAGATGAATTACAGAGATTTTCGAATGAAAATAAGGATTTTATATTATTATATGATGAAGAAAAATGGGATATTGAAAAAATAAAGAAACAATTAATCAGGTATGAAACAAATCAAAACTTAGGATATACAGGATTAAAACATAAATTGAAGAGTTTATTTAAGTTAAAGAAAGAAGAAGATAAAGTTTCCTTGGAAAATAAAATAGCTTCTAATAAAGATAGGTATTCTTTGTATGATAATAGGTATTCTACTGGTATAAGAAAAGTTATTGTTATTACAGGTCATGGTAATTCGGGAAAGACAAGTACTGCTGCTAATATAGCTATGATGGCAGCTAAACAAAATTTAAATACAATTATTGTAGATTTTGATATTAAATATAGGGGAATGAATTTATATTTTAATGAATTTGGAGATAAGATAAATCGACAACAAGATTTGGCTTATTCTTTAGTAAGATGTTTAGTAAAGCCAGAAACTAATGAATTTAATTCATTTAAAGTTAATGAAAATCTAAAACTTATCAGTTTAGGATATACAATAAGTTTAAAAGATAAAATGTTAGAAGTTATTAATATAGAACGGTTAATAGGATTGATATCATATTTGAGAAAAAATTTTAATTTAGTTATTATTGATATGCCTATTGAAGAATTTAAAAAGTATAGAGAAATTATCTCATTAGTAGATTCTATTGGAGTATGTATAAGTAATAATATGCATTCAATGATTAGGTCAGTAATTGATATTAGAGATAGTATCAATGAAAAAGATTTGGAATTATTCAAAATAAAGGCAAAAACTATAATTACTAAATACAAAAATAATAGTACATATAATGGAATACAATTAACTCAACAACTTATGATGGAAATAATAAAAAACTTAGATGATATTTTAGATGACCAGGTAGCAGGAAAGATTCCATATAGTGATGATTTTAATCAGCAAATAGATACAGGAATATTATTGTCAACATCAAATAAAGAATTTCAAACAGAGTACATAGATGTATTAGACAATTTGTTATAAATAAGGGGAATTGACATATGAAGGTTAACTCTATTAAAAATATAAAACCTACTAATCATTTTTATAAAAAATTAGCTTCTATCATACTTAGTGTATTTATAGCAGTTTTATGTTATGCATTTCTTGATAAAACTAGTAAAAAAGCAGAAGAAACTATAGATGTCATTCGTGTAAAAGCAGAAGATGGTATTATGGCGAGAACTGTTATTACAAAAAATAATGTTGAAAAGTATTCATTGATAAAAAAAGAATATGATCCAGAAATGATAACTTACGATCAAATAGATGATATTATAAATAAATATACTTTATATTATTTAAGAAAAGATACTATCTTATATAATGATATGATAATAGATGAAATTCCTAAAAGAAATGAATGGTTATATGATTTAGAATATGACATGGAAGTTGTAACAATTCCTTACAATTCTTTAGAATGTGGTGGAGATATTTTGATGCCTGGAGATTTAATTAGAGTAAGAGCTATTAGAGAAAAAAAACAATCAGATCAGGGAGACATAGAAGATGAAATTCCTAATTATTTGGACTTTGATGATTTCAATGAAGATATGGAAGTTATAACTGTATTTGATAGTATAAGAGTTAAAGACTTATTGAATTCAAAAGGAAGTTCAATATATGAAGTATATAAAGAAGTGTTTAAATTATCTAATGACAAGCGGCAAAAAATAATGAAAACAGATGAATTCCTTCAAAGTATAAAACCTAGAGCAGTAGTATTAGAAGCAACAGCTGAACAAGTAGATTTATACAGTAAACTAAAATTAGAAGCAAGGGAGTTTGTTTTTACAATATTAAGTAGAAAAGGGAATATGGATTTAATCGACCAATTACCTACCTTAGAAAAGGAGATTGAATCGTGGCTGAAGGAAGAATAGGATTAAAAGGAGTATTTAATAAGTTTACGGAAGTTAAAGCTCGTGTATATAATGAGCTAGAAACACAAAAAAGCATTGATAATGTTTTTGGATTTATTTCTGCAGATGAAAATACTGAAAGTTCAATTTTAATTGCAAATATATCTACATATCTAGCTAGTAAAAAATATAATGTATGTATTTTAGATAATAAAGTTTTTTATCCTAATATGTATAAAATATTAGGTTGTAATGCTCCTAAAAAAGGGCAAGGACTATTGCCCTTACTTCAGACGGACAAAGTGGATTATAGTGAGCAAATAATAAAAACAAAATATAATAATCTATTTATTTTATCATCTTCACCCCAAGATCTTTTCGAAGAATATTTTGACATAGAATTAGAAGCAGTAAGTAGGTTAATAGAAGAATTAAAACAGATGTTTGATTATGTATTAATAGATATTCCTAATAATCCTGCTTTTGAACTTTGTGTAGGAAGTATACAAAATATTAATATTGGATTTTTTGTATGGAATGAACATATTAATTGTGCTCATAATATGACTAAATTTTTAGATTATATTTCTTCTATAGGGTGTAGTACAGCAAAATTAACTAATGTTATATTAAATAATCTTTATGGATTACCCTTTGATCAAGAAATTATTAAAGAATTAGGATTTAAATTAATTTGTCAATTTCCTCATAGAAAAGAGATATTGAATTTAGCATTAGATGGGAAAAGCTATATATTGGATAGTATGTTTATGGATAAAAAGTATAAATACAATATGGAAATTTTAATTAAATTTTTAACTGAAAGATTATAGGGAAAGGGGGGAAGATATGCTTACAAGGGCAAAAATTAGTGAACTTCAAAAAAAAGCTAAAAAAAACAATAAAAGAAATGAAATAGAAAATAATAATTATTCTACTGTTAATTTTGAAGAAGTATTAAAACATTGTCAGCAATTTATTAGTAAAAAAGCTTCTAGTTATTATAGACGGACTGATGATATAGCAGAGAAGAAAAAACTTACTGAAAAATATATTGATGAATATGTTAATACGTATAAACCAGAAGTAGAAGGATATTTAGACCTTGCTACATTAAAAAATGCTTTAATTGAAGAAATAATGCAGTATGGACCTATAACTGAAGCAATGCAAGATCCAGAGATTGATGAAATAAGAGCAAATGCTCCTGACCAAATTTTTGTAGAAAAAAATGGGAAAACTCAAAGATGGGAAAATAATTTTACTGATAGAGAACATATGGAAAGAATTATTTCAAAATTATTAGGGGTTTCTAAAGTTAGACTTACTCCTAAAGTACCTATGGTTAATGCTAGAACAGTAGAAGGATTTCGTGTTAACGCTACTCATAGAGATATTTCGCCTTATGATAATCCCGCATTTGTAATAAGAAAGTTTAAAAAACAAACTCTTTCACCATTAGATATGATAAAAAATAAATCATTCTCTAAAAATATGTATAGACTTCTTACTCTAATTCCTAAGGCTAATTTATCTTGGATTACTGTTGGCCCTACAGGCAGTGGAAAAACGACATTAAATGAAATATTAATACGTCAAATACATCCTTTATGTAGAATTATTACTATAGAAAATCCATCAGAGTTAAGATTACTTAGATATAATAATGAAGAAACTAAAGATTACGTAATAAACGATGTTTTACAATATGAATCAGTTTCAGAAGAAGATGATAGTAGTCCTGCAACTATGGAAAATTTATTAATTAATGCTATGAGACAATCTCCTCATTGGATTGGTCCTGGAGAATTAAGAGCTCCAGAGGAATTTGCAACAGCTTTAAGAGCAGCTCAGACGGGACATTACTTTTTTACTACTTTACACGCAGAAGGAGATGCCGATGCAATTTATCGTTTTTTAACAGCTTATCTTATGGTCTCTGATGAACCTGCTGAATTAGCTTTAAGAAATATTTGTAGTGCAATTAAATTTGTTATTTTTCAAGAAAAATTAGCTGATGGCACAAGAAAAGTAACATCTATTACAGAAGTATTAGGGTCAGAGGGTTTAAAACCTATATTAAATCCTATTTATAAATTTGAATGTATAGATGTAGAAGAAGATAAAGATACAGGAGAAGTAAAGGATATTATAGGAGTGCACAAAAGAGTGGGATGTATATCTGAAAAGGTTCAGCAAAAAATGTTAAAATCAGGAATAAAATTAGAAAAATTTGATTTTTTAACTAAAGAAGTGACAGAAGATGAAAAGGAGGAATATACGATAGATGGATTTTAAATTATTGTTAAGCCTTGCTGTTGGAGCAAGTAGTTTCTTTGTAATGTCTTCTATATGGGAATTAAATTACAAAGAAGATATTAAAAAATTCTTATTTTTGATATTAGATGGAATAATAGAAAATATTAATAATTATAATGTAAAAAAACATATTCATAGGCTAAAAAAAGCTAGAATAAATCCACAAGAAAAAAGAAATATAATAGCTAATTATAATAGAATGGTAGAAAAATTTATAATGGATTTTAATTTGCCATTTACTTTAGAAAGCTTTAATACTTTAGTAATAAGTATATTTTGTTTTAGTATAGCAATATTTGTTTTATTTTTAGAAAATATTTCTTTGGCTGTAATGGTAAGTGTTGCATTATTAGTGGCAGGTTTTTCATTTTTTTCTATGAAATCAAGAATATTAAAATCAATAAAAATACAACAAATTATGGAGGTAGAAGATTTAATTTGTCCTCTCGCTAGAGATGGCGTTCTTAATGCAATAAAAAAAGTTCTTGAATCAAGAGAGTATATTCCTTCTAATATTCGAATATATTTTGAACAATTTGTGGATAATTGTGAATATTACGGGTATTCTTTTAAACAAGCTATGGAAATATTAAATAAGCAATTAGGAAGAAAATTTGACAATTTTGCTAAAAAAGCAATTATATTTGAATATAATGAAAGAAAAGGAATGGCTGATATATTTTTGGATATTGTTGATGAGAATGCAGCATTAAGAGAAATTAATATAAAAAAGAACATGATTTTCAAAAAGATGAATAGAGATTTTTTATTAAAATTATGTATAGTTGTTATATTTTTTGCATATATGATGTCATTTAAAGATATTAGAACTTTCTTTTTAACTTCTCAATTAGGACGAGTAATAAATACTTTTGTTATAGTTTCTATTTGCTTAACTTTTGCAAGAATTCAATCATTACAAAATGATATTGAGGATAATTTTAAGGAATAAAGATAATAGAGGGGAAAAAACATAATGATAGGCATAGCAAAATTTATTTGTATTATTTGTGTTTTTCATGTATCATATAATGTTTCTAAATATGTTTTCAAACCCTTAGATAATAAAAGGATAAGTTATACAAGGTCATTTATTAAATTAAATAAAAAAGAAAAATTTAAAAACACATTAGTTAGAATAAAAAAAATTATAGCATTAAAGTATGGAAAATATTTTTTGATAAGTGATATAAAAAGAATGGAATTATTAAATATATTAAAAAGAATCGATAGAACAAAAACACCAGAAGAAGTTAGATTAGAGCAAATATTATATTCTGGATTAGCAATTTTGATTTCTTTTTGTATTTTAAAAATAAGTACTATATTGGGCTATGCTTCGATGATTTTTATTGTACTAGGATGGTTATATCCAATAGATGAAATTCAAAGAATAGTTGAAAGAAAAAATAATAATATTCTTAAAGATATACCAGTGTTTTATAATATGATTTTTTATCAATATTCAAAATCAGTACATATTTTTTTGGCAGATATTATAAAAGATTTTTTACCAAATGCGAATAAAGATATGGCAGAAGAATTAGAAACAATATTAGATGATATAGAATATGGAGAAGAGTATGCGTTAAAACAGTTTAAAAGTAGGGTTCCTCTTAAATATGTAATAAGAATATGTGATGTAATAGAAACAAGATTAAAAGGATATGATAATTTAGCACAAATGGCATATTTAAAAAATGAATTAGATGAATTAAGAGTAACTAGATTAGAAATTGAATTAGAAAAAAGAAAACGAAAAAGTGAAAGTTTACAAATAATTCTTATCATTATTTTAGGAATTTATATAATAATATATTATTATTTTCAAATGTTTTCAGCATTAGAATTATTTTCAATGTAAAAGGGGGATTAAAATGAAAGAAATTATATTTAAAATAGTTAATAATAAAAAAATATTAAATATAAAAGAAAAATTTATAAAATTTATTAAAGAAGAAAGAGGAGATTTTGGAATCAAAGGAATAGCAGGAACTGTAGCTACAATAGTTGTTATAGGGTTAGTTGTAGTTTTATTAAGAGATGGACTTTTGGAGGAAATAATAACTTTTTTCTGGGAAAATATACAAAATTTAATTGAAACAATGGTTAATGAGTAATATATTTAGGTGGTATTAATGAAAAGTTTTGCAAAGGCTATCATAACTGTAATAATGTCAGTTACTGCATTATTTATTACAATGAATTTTTTGTTTTTTTTTCCATGGTATTTAACTATAGTATATGAAGCTTTTCAAATTTCTCAAGAAGTAGCCCAAGATAATTATTTAAAATATAGTATTTATGAAGAGAGATTAGAAGATTTAAAAAATAAGCCTATTTTTAATAAAAGACCAGATAGTATTGAAATTATTGTAGAAAATGCTAATGGAGATAGTGCTATTGGAGAAGATGATGAAACGATATATTTTAATTCTATATCAAAGCCATATTTACAGAGAGGAGAAATAATAACTATAACAATTAAAGCAGAATATTTAGTTCAATTTCCTTTATTAGATAATACAAAAATAGAAACTGTTATACCGGCAGAATTTACGTTAAAGACTACAGGAACTAAATATTATAAAGATCTTGATTATTATGAAGATATTCCATAGATAGATAAGGTGAAAATAATGAAAAAATATGCTTTTACTGTATTAGGAATTATTTTTTTCTCAGGATTAGTTTTCCCTTTTATTGAAATGTTAGGAATATTTATAGATAAATCACAAATAGAAAATGCTTTTAGACAAGCTTCAAAATCAGCTATATTTAAATCATACGAATTTGCAGATAGAGCTAATCAGACAAACCAAATTAATTTTAAAAGATTTGTAGAAGAATATATTGAAATTTTCCAAGATATTTTAGATGTTCAACTTGTTAACACTTATGATATAAATAGTATGTCTGAAGCTCAAATAGAATCTACAGAATTTATATTTCGTTCTATAGATGAAAGATATAATGATATATCTGTAAAGTTTAAATTAAATAGTGGGATTTCTTCTGAATGTAATGTAACTATAAAAAGTAAATATAGATTTAAAACAAATTATATGAAGATAGCAGAATCTATTAATCCTAATTTAGCTTTTTTCGAAATAGGAATTAATAAAGATATATTATTGATAGCACCAAATTAATAATATGCTAAAGTATTAATTTTATGAGATAATATTATTCAATAATTAAGAAATTATTAATATAATTATTATGTAAAAATTAAAATAAAAACTCCTTTCTGGAATAAATATAAAAAACCAGAAAGGAGTTTTTTATAAAAGTAAAAAATTAAAAAAATAAAAATAATATTGAAAATACTACATGATATAGATACAATAATAGAGAAGATTGTAATAAATAAACAATAACACAAAGAAATACAATAATAAGAA
>NZ_JWID01000033.1 GCF_001466305.1 Defluviitalea phaphyphila | reverse complement strand
TGGATTTTGGAAATATCTTTGTAAAGATAGGATAACATAAAATGCTGGAGCTTTTTATTTGTAATTTTTAACTAGCACAACGAGTTAATTTATATTTAATATAAAAATTTTTGACGAAAAAGTAAAAATATATTAGAATAATTTTAATAGAATAAAATGTAACAAAATAAATAAATTGTTATTGTAATAAGATTTGAATTAAAAAATAAAATCGTTATAATAAACTAACATAAAATAAATAGTTAAGTATAAGCAAATGACAATAATAATTGAAATTTTAAGGAGGTCATTTATGAATAAAAAAAAGTCAAGGATAATTTATATAATATGGGGTATAATAGCTGGAATTTTAGGAGTTATAGTTGGCGTGATTCACATAAATATAGCAGGTTTTAGTAAAATGTATAGAAGTATATCAGGTACAGAAGTGCCCTTAGGGGTATATTCAAGTGAAAGATTAGGTATGGCTATAGTTTATTTATCTATTATAGGTATTATTTTATCTTGTTTAATATATGTAAGTAAAAAACTTGTTGGATGGGGATTAATTATTTTAGCAGTTATAATGATAATTTTCACAGGAAGTTTTTCAATAGTATTGGCTCCAGCCACTTTATTTTTAATTTTAGGTATTATTGTTTTATTAATAAAATAAGAAATTATTATTGATTAAAGAGGTATAAAATAGAATAGATTATGATGTTTTTAAGTTTATAAGTACATAATATTAATACAAATAAATAAGAGTATGATTTAACGTATATTTATTTAATTAATAAAAATAAAAATTTTTATATTATAAAATATTAATATAATAATTATATATTAAAATTTCATTTATTTAAAATATATGAGAAAGTTAATATTATAATTACTGAAAATAAGAATCATAATATATGAAAGATTTAAAATGCTAGATAGATTATTATATTATTCTGTAGTGGGGAATAGAAGGTTGTATAAAAAAGAGTAATAAATATAAGTTTAAGGAAGATTATTTATGAGGAAAAGAAAGTTGAGAATATTAGAAACAATAATTGGTATAATAGGTTCTTTATTCGGAATAGGTATATTCTTTTTTGTTGGTATGCTATTAGCTCTAGGTGACTTTTATAATACTGGTTCAAGTCTGTTAGACCAATATTCACAACAACTTTCATCTCTAATTATATATTCTATTATAGGTATTATTTTATCCTTTCTTATAAATTTTAAAAGAAAATTTGCTGGATGGGGATTAATTATTATATCACTTGCAATTACCGTTCAATCTGTTGATTTTGCTGGATTTATCCCAGGATTTTTCTTTTTTGTTGCAGGGATTATAACTTTGTTAAGAAAATAAAAGTTATTATTGATTTATTTTTAAACTCTTTTTATAAGAAACTAATCTATTTTTAAATCTATTAGAAAGTTTTGCATTTCTGTTATAATTATCTTTCTAAATTAATCCCTTCTTTAATTTTTTATCAAATTTTGTTTTATATCTAATATATTCAGATCAAATACTTCAAAATATTTCATTTTTTTATTTTTTCAATAAATTTTATATTTTAATTTAATAGAATCTATTTGTTATAAACTTAATTTAGTTTAAGAATTAAAAAATATAGTAAATATATTAAAAGCATTATAAGATATATGATGATATATAGATAAAGTTTAAATATTATTTGTAAATGATATAAAAAAGTGATTCTCTAATAATAGAATATAAAAATATTGTATATTTAATTTTTTAAATTATATGAAATAGTCTAAGAAGGGAGAAAGCATTATGAATTATATTAAGTGTAGAAAAATGCTGAAATCAATGAAAAATTCTCCTAAATCTTGTGAAGATTTAAAAAATAGATTAGAGGAATTAGAGGATTTAAAGAAGAAATTTAGAGATTATATTAAAGAAAATATAACTAATTCTGCTAGTTTAGGAAGATTTGAAGTTGCTCTTAATATAATTAGTGATAAACTTATTAATTTAATTAAAGAAGTAAAAAATCAAAGTGAAGATACTAGGGCTAATACAGAGGAAGTAACAGCAACAATGCAGCAAATGCTAGACGTTATAGAAGAAAGAACTAAAGGGATAGATAATATATTAACACAAATTGAAATTATAGATAAATCTAATAAAAATAATCAAGATGAGAAGCAGCTAGAGCAGGAGAAGCAGGGAAAGGTTTTGCTATAGTAGCTGAAGAAATTAGGAAATTAGCAGAGGAAACTAAAAATTCATTAGATAAATTTAATAATTTTACAATTAATATAAAAGATTTATCAAGTAAGAGTTATTTAAATGTAATGGAAGGAAGTAAGATTATTGAAAAATCATCAAAATATATAGAAACTATAAATAAATCAATAGTTTCTAATGGGGAAGCTATAAATTCTATAAGATTTTAAATACAAGATTTTACATCATCATTTGAAGAAATGAATGCTTCAATAGAACAAATATTTGATTTTATGGAACATGTATCAGAAATAGCCCAATCTACAGCATATTTAGCTAGTCAATTACATAAAGATTCTGAAAAAATAAATACCCTACATAAAGAAATAGATAATATAGATAAAGCTCTTATAAGTAATAACAAAAAGTATTTTAATATGCAAAATGATTATATAAATACTTTTACAGGGAATGAATTAACAGAATTACTTGAAAATACAAAAACTCAACATCTTAATTGGATGAATACACTAAATAAAATGGTAGAAACAAAAGAATTATTATATCTTCAGACTAATGGAGAAAAGTGTGCTTTTGGTCATATATATAGAACAATAGATATAAATCATAAAGATATTAAAAATCTTTGGATTTCTATACATAATCCCCATAATAATTTACATAATATGGCTTCTAAACTTGTATATGCAATAAAGAATAATACTAATGATGACTTAAATGTATATAAAGAAGAAGCTTTAAAATATTCAAAAATTATATTTAATATAATAGACCAAATTATAGATATTATAAATAGGAATAAACTTTATGATGTGAATCTTTAAGATAATGATTAATTGAATAATTTTAAATAATATGATAGATTATTATTAAAAGACTAAATTATGATGAAGGTTTTAGCATTTATTAGGAGGAAGATATGAAAATTGCTTTGTTTAATGGAACGGTTGTAACTACAAATGGACTTTATAGAATAAGTGACATAGATGTAGAGAATGTAAAAAAACTTATTGATGAAAATGGATTTATATCAGCAATAGGACATCAGTCAACAGCTGAAATAATATCGGACTTACTTAAAATAAATGTATCTATGAATAGAATACAATTTAAACAAGAGGTAGGTCAAAAAGCGATCGCCTTTAAACTAAATCAAAGACCTCCAGAAGGAGTTATTTTAAGTAGGGATGAAATAGAAAAAATAGGGTATTCTTTTAGATTAATAGAAAGGTTAGAATAAGATAAAAAAGTCCACCTCAAAAAAGAGATGGACTTTTTTAATTTTTCATTAAATAATTAAAAGCACTTAGAGCTGCTGTAGCTCCTGAACCCATAGATATAATAATTTGCTTATAAGGAGCATTAGTACAATCACCTGCAGCAAATATTCCTGGAACATTTGTAGCACCATATTTATCAACGATAATTTCTCCAGCTTCATTACATTTTACAATATCTTTTAACCAATCTGTATTAGGGACGAGGCCTATTTGAATAAATACTCCGTCTAGTTTAATATGATTTTCTTTTTTATTATTTCTATCTACATAGACAATTCCATTTACTTTATTATCACCGGTGATTTCTTTTACTTCTACATTAGTTAATACATTAATATTAGGAAGGGAGTTAAGTTTTTCTTGTAAAATAGAGTCAGCTTTAAGTTGAGGCATAAACTCAAGAACCGTTACATGTTTTGCTATACCAGCAAGATCAATAGCAGCTTCGATTCCTGAATTTCCACCTCCTATAACAGCTACATTTTTTCCTTTAAATAAAGGAGCATCACAATGGGGGCAATAAGCTACTCCTTTATTTTTAAATTCCATTTCTCCTGGAACACCTATATTTCTCCATCTAGCACCGGTAGCAATAATTACAGTTTTACTTTTTAAAATAGCACCATTTTCAAGCTCTACTTCTATAAAATCTTTTCTTTTTAAGGATTTAACTTGCTGTGAATTTATTATATCTATATCATAATTTTGCAAATGATCTTTAATATTTGATGCAAGAGTAGGACCTTCTATATATTTCACACTTATAAAGTTTTCGATACCTAGGGTATCTAATATTTGTCCTCCGAAACGTTTAGCAATAATACCTGTGCGAATTCCTTTGCGAGCTGCATATATAGCTGCACTAGCACCAGAAGGTCCTCCTCCAATAACTAATACATCAAAGGGGGGATTATTATTTAATTCTGATACATTTATAGTACTACCCAATTTAGATAGAATCTCTTCAAGAGTCATACGTCCACTAGTAAAAAATTCTCCATTAAGATAAACAGTTGGAACAGCTAAAATGTCTTTACTTTCCACTTCTTTTTTAAAGATTGCACCGTCAATCATCGTATGAGTTATATTAGGATTTAAAATACTCATTATATTAAGTGCTTGAACAACTTCAGGGCAATTATGGCAACTTAAACTAACATATGTTTCAAAATGATATTTGCCTTTTAGATTTTTTATTTGACTGATTAATTTTTTATCAATTTTTGGAGGTCTTCCACTAACTTGCAGTAGAGCCAAAACAAATGAGTTAAATTCATGACCTAAAGGAATCCCAGCAAATACTACCCCAGTATCTTCATTTATATGATTTATACTAAAACTAGGAGTTCTTGATAAGCTAGTTTTTTCTATTTTAATTTTGGGGGAAATTAAAGCTATTTCATTTATTAAAGACATCATATCTTTAGAATATTTATCAGAACCAGCATCAACTTTAATCAATATTTCATTTTCCATTAACTGAAGATACTGGGATAATTGGTTTTTGATATTCTGATCTAACATAATTTTTATCTATCCTTTAAATTTTTCCTACAAGGTCAAGGCTTGGGGTAAGAGTTTCGGCTCCTTCTTTCCATTTAGCAGGGCAAACTTCGCCAGGATTATTTCTAATATATTGTGCTGCTTTAATTTTATTAACTAGTACACTTGCGTCACGACCAATGCTTCCAGCATTAATTTCAATAGCTTGAATCACTCCATCAGGGTCAATAATAAATGTAGCACGGTCAGCCATACCATCTTCTTCTATTAAAACATCGAAGTTTCTAGTTAAAGTAAGAGTAGGGTCTCCAACCATATAATAAGTTATTTTATTAATAGTTTTTGAACTATCATGCCATGCTTTATGGGTAAAATGACTATCAGTTGAAACAGAATAAACTTCTACTCCAAGGGATTTTAAAGTTTCATAATGATCTTGTAAATCTTCTAATTCAGTGGGGCATACAAAGGTAAAATCTGCGGGATAGAAAAATACTACGCTCCATTTTCCTTTAAAATTCTCTTCAGTAATCTCTACAAATTCACCATTATGATAAGCTTGTGCTTTAAAAGGTTTTACTTCAGTACCTATTAATGACATAATACATTACCTCCTATTTTTAAATTTTTATTTTTAATTATTATTTTCGTTAGGATAATTTTAATTAGATAATAATAATTATTATCTAATACCAATTATACATATAAAAAAATATTTGTCAAGAATTTCGTAAAAATTTTTTGTTTTTATTTTTCTAATAAAATTATTAGGCAAATAATCTTTATTTAAACCTCATAAGTGAAATTTGAAATATATTCCAATAAAAAAACTAGGGGATACCCTAGTTTTTAATAATTGATTTATTTTTTGAAATTTATAAAATGGATACTGAATTTTTTACTAGGAGGTTTAAATTTTCTTTCTTTAGAAAAAACAAAAATTCCATTTAATTCTCCGCCTAGTAAAATAACCATACTACTTATATAAAGCCAAAGAAGTAAAACAATAATGCCTCCTAAACTTCCATACATTTTATTAAATTTTCCAAGATTATTGACATAACTAGAAAATAATAAGGATAAAAAAATCCAAAATATCACAGAAAACAATGCTCCAGGGACAACTTGAGAAAATTTAAGTTTTCTATTGGGTAGATATTTATATAAGAATAATAAAATTATAAAAATAGCAGATATTAAAAGAATATGTCTAAGAGAAATTAAAAAGAGGTTAAATTTATAATTTAATTTTAAGCCTAGTAATATATTAGTTATTATTTTTTCGCCAGAAATGATAAAAATAAAAGAAAAAAGTATAAAAAGTGATAATAAAATTGTAGAAATAATTGATAGAGCTTTAAGTTTTATAAAAGAACGAGTTTCTTCTTCATTATAAGATTTATTTAAAGCACGAATTATAGCATTGATACCATTAGAGGCACTCCAAAGAGTGGTAAGAGCCCCAAAAGATAAAAGAGAGGGACTTCTTCCTTTTATCATTTCTTGCACACTTATATATACAAAATAATAAGCTGTATCAGGAAGTAAAGAAGATAAATTTTGTAAAAAGGATTCACTTGTAACTTCTGTATAGCTAAATAAAGTAAAAAGAAAAATTAAAAAAGGGAAAAAAGATAATATAAGATAAAAAGTAAGCTGAGCTCCTAAAGCGGGGATGTCATCATCTTGAAATCGGCAGTAAAGCTCTTTTAAGATAAACTGCCATCGCATAATTCTCAAAAGTACACCTCCTTAATATTTAGTTTTACCTATTTTTAAAACTTAATCCTAAAAAAGGCCCTTCTTATGGAAGGACCTTATGTAAATTATTTTTTTACAGATTTAATAGATACGATATAAAGACCAGCAATATCAGCCTTAATAACTTTTTTTACAGGAATTTGTTTAAATATTTTATTGTCACATATAAGAGTAGTGATTTGTGGCCCTATTTTAGCTTTTACTAAAGGCATTTTACGAAAACGAGCCCATTTAGGGAATTGTTCAATAACTGATTTTGGTAAATTTGCATTAGTAATTTTCTCTTTTTTCTTGTCAATTACAAAAATAGGAGTAGTAGTTTTATACTGATTAATTAAGCTTTGTTGCTGATCCATTTTTGTTTGTGCTTTTTTCCCTAAAAAATATAAGACTACTCCTAGAGCAACTAAAACAATTAAAATAGTCAAAATAATTTGCCAAATATCCACAAGATGTCCTCCTTTATTTCACTGATTAAACCTAAAAAATATTTATATATTTGTATTGTACCATCTAATAAGAAAATATGAAATAGAATTTTTGTTAAAAAATTAATTCATTAAATGCCAAATTTTGATATAATAGTACATATAGGAGGGAGAATATGAGTATTCAAGATATATTATTATGGGCATTAAATCATATATTATTTATTAATATTCTTTTGGCTATTTTACTCGTGTTTTTTGAAAGAAGAAACCCTTCATCTACATGGGCTTGGCTGATGATTTTGTTTTTTGTTCCTATATTAGGATTCTTATTATACTTATTTATAGGGCAGGATTTAAAAAAGAAAAAACTTTTTGCCATAAAAGAAGAAGAGGATAGAATTCAAAAGATGATAAATCAGCAGGAACAAGTATTAAATAAGGAAGAAATACAAGCAGCATATCCTAATATAAAAAAATATAAAGATATTATACATCTGCATCTTGTAGGCCATAACTCCCTTTACACTCAAGATAATAAGGTGAAAATTTATTACAATGGTAACGATAAATTTAAGGATATGATAAAGGATATAGAAGAAGCCAAAGATTTTATTCATTTAGAATATTATATAATTAGAAATGATAATTTAGGGAAAAAAATAATTAATATTTTGGCTAAAAAAGCAAAAGAAGGAGTAGAAGTAAAATTTCTTTATGATGGTATGGGCTGTATATGGCTTCCTAAAAATTTTTTTAAGCCTTTAATAAAAGCTGGCGGAAGTACTAGTTGTTTTTTTCCTCCTTTTGTACCTTATATAAATCTTAGGGTTAATTATAGAAACCATCGTAAAATATGTATTATAGATGGTAAGATAGCTTACCTAGGGGGAATTAATATAGGAGATGAGTATTTAGGATTATCTAAAAAAATGGGATTTTGGAGGGATACTCATATAAAAATAGAAGGAAGTGCTGTGGATAGCTTAGAGCTTAGATTTTTGCTTGATTGGAGGTTTTCTACTAAAACTTCTTATAATATTGATCAAAAATATTTTCCTCCTAAAAATGTAAATGGAAATACAGGAATACAAATAGTATCTAGTGGACCAGATTCTCAAACCAGTTGTATAAAAAATGGATTTTTAAAAATGATTAATTTATCTAAAAAAAGAATATATATTCATACTCCATATTTAATTCCTGATGATAGTTTATTAGAAGCATTAAAAATAGCTACTTTATCGGGGATAGATGTTAGGATAATTATACCTAATAAACCTGATCATATGTTTGTATATTGGGCGTCTCTATCTTATGTTGGTGAATTAATTAAAGCAGGGGTTAGATGTTATACTTATGAAAAAGGTTTTATACATAGCAAAATGCTTTTAGTAGATGATGCTGTAAGTACTATAGGAACTGCAAACTTTGACATTAGAAGCTTTAAAATGAATTTTGAAGTTAATGCTTTTATATATGATAAAGAAATAAATAAAAAATTAGGAGAACAGTTTTTAAAGGATTTAGAAGATAGTAAAGAAATTACAGAAGAAATTTATAATAAAAGATCAAATATAATTAGGTTTAAAGAATCTGTTTCGAGGTTACTATCTCCGATGTTATAAAATATAAGAATAAAAAGATAAAAAACTATTGACAAAGCAGAGTTAATTTAATATAATTATTTCTGCTGTTAAAAAACAGCAGATCCTTGAAAACTAAACAGCGCCAAATAAAAACCCAATCAATTCCAAGATTGATTAAAAGCCAGTAGGCAAGGAAAGATAGAAATAT
>NZ_JWID01000032.1 GCF_001466305.1 Defluviitalea phaphyphila | reverse complement strand
ATGAAAACATTTCATAGGGTTATTTTATAATTCCTCTAGGGGAATTTTCAATTATTATACTAGGGTAATTTTAGATTATCATAAACAACTGGTATGCGAGTATCAGAAATGCTTTCATTAGATATATCTGTTATTGGCAAAACAGAAATACCGATTAAAGGTAAAAAAGACAAATATAGAAACGTATTAATACCTGATAAACTTATATCTATTCTAAAAGAATATTTAAAAGTAAGAATAGCAAGACCTAATATAGATAAACTATTCACTAACAAAAATGGAAATCCTCTTAGTAGAAAGTATGTTGATGTTATAATTAAAGACTATGGTAAAGCAGCTAAAATTAATATAAGAAAGCTACATGCCCATGCATTTCGACATAGAACAGCTATTAATCTTTTAGAGTTAGGATATAATTTGTTTTATGTGGCAGAACTTCTTGGACATAGTGACATTAATACAACTAGAATATATGCAAGAAAAACCAAAGGTGAATTATTAAAAGCAATTAATAGTTTAGAATTGATATAAATGGACAGTTATTGAAACGTTTTTCATTCGTTAAAGTACTATTATTTCACATAGTCTATTTTTTGATTAAATGTTGTGTTATAATATATCTAAGGTGTGGGAGGAATAATCCTCCCTGGGTTATTTGTGATTACGCGTGCGATATCTTCGCATTATGTAATCACTTTTTTCTTTATGTCTAAGTTTCTAATCTCTATATGTCTCTCTTTTTTTATATTATAATAGGTTGTTGAATAACTAAAATTTCCATTTAAAGTTTGTATCGAAAGATACAATAAAATAGAATCTTTTGATATAAAAGATAATCGTACTGAAGTAGAAAAAGAGCTAATAGCTTTAAGAAAAAGACTTAAAGAGCTTGAAATGGAAATGATATTTTAAAGCAAGCGGCACTAATACTAGAACAAAAATAGATTTAATTATAGCCAATAAGGGCAGATACAGTATTAGTGCTATGTGTAGAATACTTAAGATATCTAGAAGTTTAGTATATGAAGCTTTTTTAAATTGTAAATATCCATTAGATAAAATTAGTATATTTCATACAGATAGAGGAAATGAATTTAACAATAAATTAATAGAAGAAGTAATTCAAACTTTTGATATTAAAAGATCATTAAGTAAAAAAGGATGTCCATATGACAATGCAGTAGCTGAAAGCTTATATCATATTATTAAAACTGAATTTATTAGAAAAAGAAGGTTTGATAGCTTAGCCAGTTTAGAAAATGAATTATTTGATTATGTGAACTGGTATAACAATATAAGGATTCATGGTTCATTAGATTATATGACTCCTATTGAATACAGAAAGTTAAAATCTAGTTATAACACTTGATATTTATGTTAGGTTGATTTTTTACCTAACATAAATATCAAGTATAAGAGGTTTTTAAAAAATATTGTTGTTCGGTAAAAAAATGTCTAAAAAAGTGTTGACAGATCACAGTCTAACCCTCATTCGTTTATGAGACATTCAAGTTTTGGCTATAGTTTAATTTCACATGATTATGATGGACATGCAATGGTCAAGCATTTTTGTAACACTATGACTTAATTTTTCTATAACGAGCTTCAAAAGGTGTTAATCCTTTATTAAAAGTATGAGGTCTAACATGGTTATACCACACATAAGCAAAATTATTTATTGCTTCATTCAATTCTTTGTCATTGTGATAATAGTGATGATATATTAGTTCATTTTTTAATGTATTATAATAGCGTTTCATGGGAGCATTATCATAGGAACAGCCTGCTTTGCTTATACTTTGAATAATGCTCATAGACTTGCAAAAATCAGTAAAAGCTTTGGAAGTATATTACGAGCCTTGATCGCTGTGTAAGATTAATCCAGTAGTAAATTTTGGCTGTGAGGTAATTGCTTTCTTTAATGTGTTTATCGCTAATGTACTGATCATTTCCTTACCGTTCAATCTAGCAACAACAGAACTATCGTAAAGATCAATAATAGAACAATTGTAACATTTTTATCCATTTGTCAAGAATAAATATGTGAAGTCAGTACACCATACACGATTAGGCCTATCTGATGTAAAGTTCTGTTTTAGAAGATTTGGAAAAACTTTAGGGGCATGTCCTTTAATATATCCGGGTTTTCTCCTTTTAACGATTGAAGTAAGGCCAAGTTCTTTGTTCATGTATTTATGCACGGTAGTCTTGCTCATAATAATCTTTTTTCTTGCTAAAAACATCTGCATGCTACGATGTCCAAGTTTTCCTGCTGTATCGTGATATATTTTTTGGATTTCATTGCAGATTTTCTGTTTTTGTGTATAATAAGTAGACTTTCTATCTTTTAGAAAGTTATAATAAGCATTTGGTGAAAGATTGAATTTTATTAGAAACCATCTTAGACCGAATGTTTTATGGTTATTCTTAATAAATCGATAAACCATTAATCGATTTCCTTCGCAAAGAATGCCGCTGCTTTTTTTAAGAACTGATTCTCCTTTTGAAGCTCTTCAAGCTGCTTACGAAGTTTGCGATTTTCCAACATATAATCATGTTCTTCTTTAATTTATTGGTTTGTTTGGCATTCTTCACGATAAGATCTAATCAATATAGAAATACTTGCTCTAGATACTTGATATTCTTTGGATAAGCTTTGGATTATGCATCCTTCTTCTAGATGAAGTCGAATAATATTCTTTTTGAATTCAGGTTCATAATTTTTTATTTTAATTACCTCTTTTCTTAATAGTTATTATATCTATTAGGTCGAGGTGTTACAATTTTATTATACCACTACAATATGGGGGAAGAATAATTATTTTTTTCCTACAGTAACTTGACACTATCTGAATATGAATAAAAGTTTACATACACTTATTAATATGTTAATATATTCATAACAAGTGATTATGTGGACAACAATTATTGGATAACAAGATCTAATTTTTTTATTATTGATAGTAGTTATAATTTAACTATTGAAGAACAAAAAGTTATATTTACACTTGTAAGTATGGTTCAACCTAATGATGAAGAATTTAAGTGTTATTATTTTAAAATATATAATTTTATGAAGTTATTAGGAATTAATACTAAAATCAAATATACTTCAACACCAAAAATAATAAAAAATCTTATAAAAAAAAGTATTTGAAATAGTAGAATGGAATACATTAATATAAGTTACTTGGTTGAATAGTGCAAAATATGAAAAATGATCAGGAATTGTTACATTAAAATTTAGTTCTAATCTAAAACCATATATACTTAATCTTAATAAATTATATACTATTTATAAATTAATCTCTGTACTAGTTAATTAAAATTGATGAATAATATATCCACCAAAAAAGTTTAAAAAATCTCTATACATACATATTATTTATAAATGATTGGATTAATTATATAAATGCTAATTTTTAATTTTGGAGGATTTATGGATAAGAGTATAAGAAAAAATTTTTGCTTTTTGGCATTGGGAAACATAATATCAAAGTTAGGAAATATAACTTTTGATTATATTAACAATATGTGGTTTGTTAATAATTTTTTTAGTAAATCTATATTTCTAGCAATATATCAGTCTTCAGATACTGTAGTTAGTATTATCTTCAACATTTTTGGAGGAGCTTTGGCGGATAAAAGTAATAAGAAGAAAATATTAATTATTACAGATTTAATAAGTGCTATAATATGCTTTTTATTAGGCATATTAACAAAAAATAAAAACTTGGCTTATTTTCTGATATTCGGCAATATTGTATTATCAATTCTTTCATCTTTTAATTATCCAACATATAAATCAATAGCGTTAAATACTTTAACTCAGAATATTACAAATACTTTCAACTCAGTTTTGAATATATCAGGAGAATTTATACGTATTATTGGTCCAATTTTTTCTATTTTTCTATTTAATTCAATAGGAATCAAAGCAGCAATGATTTTGAATTGTATATCATTTTTATTATCTGCTTTACTTGAGATGAAACTTATTATTATTAAAGAATTTAATGAATCAAGACTTGTAGGAAAAAAATTTTTCGATGATGATAATAACTATAAAAGAAGGTTTTTTATATTTACGAGAACATAGAGAAGTAGCACTTATTATAACTGTTTCAGCTTTTGTAAATTTTTTTTTAGCTGGGTATAATCTTTTCATACCTTATACTAATATTATTATGATTGGTATTGTTAAAGATATGTATGGTAAGCTTTTAATAGCAGAAGCTATTGGTGGAATTCTTGGTTCATTTATAAATATTAGATGCAAGAAAGATATAACAATCAGTTACTTACTATATTTATTAGGTGTATCTGGCACTTGTTTGGCATTTTTTTCAATAACTTTATCATATTTTAAATTAGTTTTCATATTATTATTACCTATTGTATTATTTAATATATTTTTAACTATGTTTAATATCAGATTAATTTCATTTATACAACAAACTGTAGAAATAGAATATGCTGGGAGAGTTTTTAGCATTGTATTTACTGTTGCTCTCTTATTTATGCCATTAGGTTCTATTTTATTTTCAACTATAATTAATCAATTTGCTATCGAAAATTATTTAATAATAGGATCTTCAATTACTTTACTTGCAATAATATTTGAAATGATTAAAAAATATGCATTATAGTTCTAATATATATAAATGAAAGGAATAGAAAAATGAAAATCCCTACAAAGAGAATTGCATTAGAATATTTAGAAGATGCTTATAAGAATAATCCAGGTAATTGGAAACAGCATTCATTAATGGTTGCTGAATGTGCAAAAAGTATTGCAGAACTATGTGGATTAGATTCAGAAGTTGCTTACATTATGGGAATTCTTCATGATATAGGAAGAAGAGAAGGGGTAACGGAGATGCGCCATATTTATGATGGATATAAATTTTTACAATCTAAAGGATATACTGATGTTGCTAGAATTTGTTTAACCCATTCATTCCCAGTAAAAATATTAAAAAGTTATAGTGGAAAAATAGATTGTACTGATGCTGAGATTAAGTTTATTGATAACTATTTAGAATCTATTTGCTATAATGAATACGACAAATTAATACAATTATGCGATGCTATTGGAGCTTATGATGGAGTATGTTGTATTGAAAAAAGACTAATTGATGTCGCAATAAGGAATGGAGTTAATGAATATTCAATAGAAAAGTGGAAATCATTCTTAAAATTAAAAAATTACTTTGATAAAAAGTGTTATACAAATATATATAGTTTGTTTAAAATAAAGTTATAGTTTGCTTTAGAAATAGATTATGGACCTATGTCAATATAGTAGACACATTTTCTTGAATAAATTTTATGCAACACTCTTAAATTTATCTTCCCACTCTTGGGGAGTAATATAGCCTAGAGAGCTATGTATGCTTTCTCTATTATACCAAGACTCTATATATTCAAATGTTGTAAGTCTGGCAACATCAAAATCAAAATATTTAACTAGGTTAACTTCCTCTTTCTTCAATACTGAGTGAAAGGATTCTATACATGCATTATCTAAGGCCTTTATAGCCAATGTAGTATCTATGTTTTTAGCCAACTATCTTCCTACTATTAAGATCCATAACAGAAGCAAGATAGCACCAACCATCTTTAATTGTATGAATATAGGTAATATCGGTTACCCATTTTTGATTGATTCCAGTTGTAGAGAAATCTCTATTTATTATATTTTCTCTACTTTTAACTTTATTTTTTGATGGATATGGTCTAAACTTCTTACATATTATTGATTTTATACCTAGCTTGTTCATAAGTCTTTGAGTTATTTTAAGACTTATGAATACACCATTAGCCCTTAATTTTTCATATATCTTAGGAGCTCCATACCTAGATTTACTAGCTTTATATATATTCAGAATTTCATTTTCTAGAAATCAATCTTCAATGCTCCTTTTACTTTCTTTTTTATTGAGATGCTTATAATATGAGCTTCTAGTAACCTTTAAAACTTTACACAGTAGTTTAATATCATGAATATGTTTATTGTCAGTAATGAACTTATATATTGAGCTTACTTCTTTGCAAATATGGCCAAGGCTTTTTTTAATATTTCATTCTCTTCTTCAATTCTAGCCATCTTCTTAAGCATGGCTTCATAATCAGCCTGCGTAATTGTTTTGTTATTATTCACTGCTATGGGTTTAGCCTTCTTTACCCATGTTAATATTGTAGATTTTGGTAGGCCATATTCACTATTAAGCTCAGCTAGTATTTTACCTGAATTATAAAGCTCTAGTATAGTATTTTTATATTCTTCTGTATATCTTTTTGGCATTCTAGACACTTCCTTCCTTTACTATATTTTATAGCATTCGGAAAACCGTGTCTACAATATTATACTAACACCATTATTATACGCAAAAACAGAAAATCTGCAATGAAATCCAGAAAATATATCACGATACAGCAGACAAATTTGGACATCGTAGCATGCAGATATTTTTAGCAAGAAAAAAGATTATTATAAGCAAGACTACCGTGCATAAATACATGAACAAAGAACTTGAGCTTACTTCAATCATTAAAAGGATTTCAATATACTTCCCATGTTAGACCTCATACTTTCAAGTAATATTTGGATTTTTTAATTGATATATGGTAACAAGAATTATATAATAGTTATAATTCTTGTAGTGATGGAATGAGTAAAGCTGGAGTAAAAACAGTTAAAGATATTTTGGACGGAGCAATTGCCGGAAGAGTAACAAAGGGCAAAACTATTCAGTATGTAAAATCGAGTGATTTTAGTCGAACTATTAATGAATTTGATTCTCTTAATCCATTAAAAGTAAAGAAAATAAATATTGCCTATGGTCAAGGCAAAACAGA
The DNA here is from genome assembly GCF_001466305.1 of Defluviitalea phaphyphila. Taxonomy (GTDB): domain Bacteria; phylum Bacillota; class Clostridia; order Lachnospirales; family Defluviitaleaceae; genus Defluviitalea_A; species Defluviitalea_A phaphyphila. Next base: position 2,618 of record NZ_JWID01000032.1, on the reverse strand, counting down.
TACTTTACCTGATGGGAAAACAGTAACTGTAGGACCAGGTAGTACTGATGGTCGTCCTACTTTAGAAATAAGAAAACCAAATGGAAGGGGAATAGAAATCAGATATGGAGAATAGAAGCATAAATATGCAAGAAAATTGGATTAAATGGAATCCAGCTAAAATACCAGAAGGAGAGTTTATTGTCACGGATTTTGTTCAAAATCAAGATGGAACTAAATTTGTTTTGAATGATGGTAATAGTATTGTGGAGATATTATTTGATGGGATACCTCCTATTATTAGGATTTCTGTTGAAGGGATAAGGATGAGAACTTGGGGAGAGATTCAACAAAAATATAACGATAAATTCTTTTTTAGAAATTGGTTTTTGTATAAGGTGGAAAATTCAAAATTATCTAAATGGGCTGAGGAAGAAAGTTGTGGTTTTTATGTTTCTGAGCAATTAACTAACTACTGCATAGTAACAAGCGAAGAAATAATAGATATTTTATCAACTTTTGAGCCAAAAATATTTGTTAAGTCAATGAAAAGTGTTGAGTAATTTATTTATTCAACTGTACAACAATGAGATAGCGAATGATAACAGCCTTTATTAATAAAGTGAGTTTAAAATCTAATATGATTTTATAATGTGGGGCACACAGTTTTAACTGATGTGGCCTTTCTATTTTATACAATATAGTCAAGGTGAATAGATAATTTATTAAGAGCTGAATAAGCTTTAAAACAAGATTATTAAAAAGAGAAGCAAACTTTTTACACTAATTACTAATAGTAGTATGAGATACTTTTATATTATTAATAACTCTAAGAATTAAAGAAATATTTCTAAAAGAATTTTTGCCAAGATAAAACATAGAAAGTGCAGTAATAATAGTATGAACATGATATCGCATATGAGAAAATCTGATTTACCAATAAGCTTTGACATAGAAGCAGGTAAAATATAATTATGTTTAGGAACAAACATAGAATGATTACATTTTTTATCGCCACAACAATAATTAGAGTAATAATCGTAATCATGATGAAGGAAAGTAGCTTTACCACATACAGGAAACGAGGATAATTTTTAGTTTGTCTTTTAGAAGGTTTAAAAGGTGTAAATTGATGATTGCAGTTACGGCAAAGATATTTTTGATAATCATCTTTATTTTTGCCATAACGATAAAATGAATGATTATTGTTGCATTTTGGACATTTTACTGATACAATTTTTTGTATGATGACTTCATTTTTATGGGAGGTATAGATTTTTTTGGGAAAAAACATTGTACCACAGAGGGTTTGGAGTCCTCAATTTTCATTTAAGTTTACAAAACGTAATAAATAGGAGGGAGTATTATGATGAAAGAGCAAAAAGTATTATTTAAAAGATTAAAAGATATTAAAGATTATTGGGTTGATAGTTCAGTTAAAAGATTAAATGAGCAGGGAGATTTAGTTCCATCTGAATGTGAAAAAGAATATAAGGTATTAAAAACATTGTTAAAAACAGAAGAAAGTAAAATTGCATATAGAAAAATTATGAATAATACTATAGAAGGAGTAATTCACTCTATTTTAGTGATGTTAGATGGTGGGGATGAATTAACTGATAAATTTAATATTGATATTATAAATGCAGATACAAAAAAATCTCTAAAAGAAAATATTGCTTTACATGAAGAGTTTTTTGGATATTTATTAGATGTTGAAGAAAATTAATAAGTCTTTGTTAATAGTTAATATAGAATTAAGGCTAATATTGGTTTTGATTATATATAAAATTCTTTTGTTTATATACATAATTAATAAATATAATATAGTTTTTTGAAAAGTAACTAATTATTATAAGTTAATATCAATAATTTAACTAATAAAGAAAAATTTGTTTAAAAAATTTATAAGGATGCTGTGACTGTATATATAATATATTTAAAAAGTTATATTTATAGAAATATTGTTATTTAATAAAGAATATTGATTTATATATGACAATCAATGGTTACATTTCTAAAACAAAAATATAAAAAATCTAAATACTTTAATAATAGGTGTATTTGTCAATTGAAAATTCCCCTAAAATATAACTGAAAAATCCCCTAGGGGAGTAAAAAAATTATTGATTGAGTCTGTAAATAATTTTGTGCTTTAGACTAAATTTGATTTCTATCTGACAACAATTACTAAAGCTTAAAGTTAATAATTATATATATGTTTATTAATATAATTGCTAAAGTTATAAGATAATATTTGTAAAATCTTATAATTTTAGTAATAATTATTATAATGAAGGAGTATGTCTTTATATTGTAGTAAGAATAGCCTTTATTTAGACTCTTTGTCAATAGTTGAGGTTAGATTATTTAAAATCTTACTCCATTATTGATTTTAAGCTTATTTTAATATAGAAATCATATTACGCAATCTTCTAAAGTTTTTTAACCTAAAAGATATACGTTTTAAAATCTTTGGTATATTTTTTATTATAGATAAAAAAAGATAAAGGAATTAATGTAACAAGAACGGATTACCGTTATATAAAAAAGAAGGTGCTACTATAGAATTATGGGAAAGGTGGTTTAATAAATGAAGTATGGGGAAAATAGCTTATTAGTTGAAGAAGTAATAAAAG
>NZ_JWID01000031.1 GCF_001466305.1 Defluviitalea phaphyphila | reverse complement strand
TAAAAGATCATTTTCAACAGGATAATGAGTAAAAAACTACATTCTTAAATGATCAAAAAGTTACATTTTTAACTTGACATTTATAGATATTTTTAAATCCTAATTCCTGAAGATTCTTTACATTATTCTCAAAACCTTTTAATCCAGCCTCATCATTGTCAACAAGTAGATATATCTTAATTTTTTCTCTTACATTCTCATACAACTGGTAAAGTTGATATAGTTGTCCCTTACTGAGGGAATGGCCGAACATCCCAACCGTATTTTTATAGCCATGCTTGAGAACCATTTTCATTACATCAAAGGGTCCTTCAACAATAAAAACTTCTTCTTTACTGCTATTAACTAACCGATTGGCATTATATAAAACACATCCTGACCTAAATCCTTGAAAATTATAGTACTTTTTATATTTACAGTTTTGTTTTTCAATCTCTTTTATCTGCTCTTCTCTGCTAAGGCCTTGTAATCCCAGCCTTCTAGCCCAATAATCGTAATGTTCTTCTTCGCTGTATTTATTTCTTCCCACAACCCCGACAATCTTTTCGTCCAAATCTCTCACTAGAAAACATATTCTGTTTCTGAATTCATTAGTACAGTCCCTTCCAGCAAAATATATTTCCATCTCTTCAGCATCTTTCACTGTAAATCCTCGTTCATAAAACTCAGGAGGATATACTCCTTTATTAAAACCAAAACCTTGAAGACTAATCTCCGGCAGAATTCTCTTCTCAAGCACAATTTCTTCCTCAACACCTACAAATTCTTTTTTTATTTCTGCAACACTTTTATGCGGGACAGATGAAACCATAATTCCCAAAATACCTGATATCCATTCCAGCGCCTCAGTAAAATGACAGCCTCGCTTTTCACAAACGAATTTTATAAAGTTTTTGCTTTGTCCGCATTTAAAACAGTAAATAAAGTAAGAACCGTCCATACCTTTCTTTAACAGAGCGTGCTGGTATTTTTTGCTGTGCATGTCACATCCCCACGGGCAGTGCTCAAACTTTCCATTTATTATGATATATCCTAGGGTTCTCACTACGTGTTCCATACTTGATTGGCTGCTGTCATTAATCTTCTGCTTCAACTCATTATAGTATGCATATGTCCGCTGTTGATATACATTATATTTCCCTTTTATCTTCTCTGGATGATATTTAAGGTATGTCTTAACAACTATCCTTATTTCTTCATCACCATTATGGGTAAGATAATTCTCTAAATAACTTCTATTAATTTCATCAATCTGTTTAAGTGTTAACCCCTTATATTTCCCGAATCTAATTATATATTCACCTGCATATGTTTTGAAACATTCCGCAATTTCTTCTTTCACTCTTTTGTCTGTGCTTCTCTTGTACTGCCCCCACAAATACTGCAATCCTGAAAAATTAGCATGAATAGTTTCCATATTCATAACTTCCACCATACCCATCCCCTTTACCTTACCAAACGAAAAAGTTTTGTTTTCCATATACATCGCCTCCGTCTTAATTTGGAGGCATTATATTAGGCGTCTCGTTAGGTTTCAAATTTTCATCTTATTTTTTTAAAATTTTTGCCTGAAAATTTGATTTTCTTCCTGCCACGGCTAAAATGTCAAAAACAGTCGTGGAGGATGATTTATAATGAAAAAGCCATTTGTAAATGATGAAGAAGTAAAATTTTTGTTATACCAATATAAACTAGGGCAAAAAAAGAATGTCTTAAATAAGCATCAGCAAAATGATGTTTTTATCAATCTTTATAATATAATTGAACCTCTTTTAAAGTGGACAATAACAGGGGATATAACTAAAATCTACTCTCCAAAGGTTAGAGAAAAAAAGTATTCTAAACTTATTAAACTACAAAAATCATTATTGCCCAATGAAAATGGTAATAGTTTTAAATTTAAATTTGATTTTACCTCCGCTTTAGAGAAATACCTGAAAGATTATATCCAACTATATGGATATATAGATGACAGTCAGCCTTGGAACTATTCCTTAATTTATCCCTTTTGGGAACTGATAAATAAGATATCCTTAGAAAAAATTGAAAAATCAATAGATAAATATGATAATCAATACTCCTATTACCTTGCTGTCAAGTTCTGCGACCAGTATTGGAATTACATATATAAATGTATTAGGAGAGATTTGACGATACAGATGCTTAGTATAGACAGCATTAAACATGAATGCTCTCCAAATGGCACAACTAATTCTTTTGATAAATTCCAATATAAACACAATATATATACTCTTATCGACGCTGACAGTATAGACGATATTTTATCTAGTATTAAAGGAATATTAACCAATAAAGAACAACAAGTATTAAATTTGCTCATAGATGGATATACCCATATAGAAATTGCCCAAATACTAAATATTACTCCTGAATATTCCCGCAAGATAAAATCTAGGGCTGCTAAAAAGGTTCGCAGCCATCTATGCAGAACGAGATAGTACTCTGTATCCATAGAAGTCCATGTTACTGAATTAATATACTATTCACTCATATGGCTAGATATATTTTTATGCCGTCTTTTATTTTTAGCCTTTATACTTCTAATCCCGTTGTTAATATATATGTAATTAGTTGAAACTGTATAAACCTTTGAATTCAGAAAGTTTAAAGCATTTTTATGGCGACAAAATTAACTTTAACCATATAATTGACGCATTGCAAGAAAGAAAAATTTTTTGAATTTGATAAAATATAAAAATATATTTGACTTTTATCTTTATCCTTTCCTATAATGCCATAAAACTTTGGAAAGGAGATGGTGGTTTATGAAGAATAAGCATCTTAAATCAGAAATTGCCAATTTACTAGAAACTGTTGATAAGGCTTTTGGTAAAGATTCTGTTCAATATCAGAATTTGGACTATTATTTTGATATTCTAGTAACTGTCTATGAATACAACTACGACAGTGAAAAAGATTTACTAGGCAAATTGAAGGATTTAATAAACAAACTCTCTGAAAAAATACCAGAACTAGAACCGCAGCAGTTTCAAAAAAAATATCCAAACATACACAAAATGATTGATTATCTTGATAAATGGCTATCAGAATAACTATTTTTAAAGGCTTTTCAGTTTATTACTGAGAAGCCTTTTTCTATGGATTTTTAATAAGATAATGGGTAAGAAAAAAATTAATACCTTTAATATTACATTATATTATATCGTCCCTTGTCCCAAACATCCTTTTCCCATGCCCTTTCACTATCCCATCTCAATTTTAGAATCACTTTTTTTACCCCTTAACCCTTAAAACCGTTTCTAACTCCTTTTCCCTATTAAAACCCATCCATTTGCTCCGTTTCTCATGCAAAAAGAATGAATTCTAAATAATTATCTTATCAGTTTTCTATATAAGGAAACCATTTCTAAAATCGAGTTTTACGCTTCTATTATGCTCCTGAGAGAAAATTACCTTATATAAAAACAAAATAGGGAAAGAAACTGCAGCAAAGCAATCACTTCCCCTATTTTGCGTATTTATCAACTACATTCCCCAGAATGCATTTTAAGAATATCATATAGCAATGTTATTTGTAAAGAGTCTGTCTTTATATTTCAACTATCCATCAAACTATAGTTCTTTGTAGTACCTAACTTTTTATTCCAGTTCGTTTGGGAACCTCCTGTTAGGACATAGGGGATAAGAGGCGAGGAGAAAAGGGTAAAAACAACTTAAGGAAATTTGTAACCTATTACCTGTTTATTACATATATGTTATCTAAGAAAAAAGCAGGAAGTCTGAAACTTCCCTGCTCATAATGGTTATAGATTATCGAACATATTAAATATTTCGTTAGGTAATTCATGTTCGACGCAACTATTATTCTCTTTTCCCTTGTTTTCTGTGGTAATTCCTCCACATTCCACTATCGCTTCTTTCACAGCCTGTTTAACTATTTCCTTATCAAAACCCTTATCCCTTTCCCCTATATAACTTAACACTGCCTTAATTACATAATCTGTTTTATATTTCTGTTTTGATAGTATGTTAAATACTTCTAAATCATCTTTCCTATCTAAAGAAAAAGATAAATTAATTCTTTTTACAGCCATAAAATCACCTTCTTAGTTCTTGTTCCAGCAAAATCTTATATCCACGTGCATTAGCAAACTGGTCAAGGTTTTCTATATATTTTACTCTATCCGAAGACTCTATATATTTCCTCAGCATCATACCCCCACCACCAACGATTATTGTTGGGTTCCTGAATTCAAAACCGTACTCCAAAATCTTTGTTAATAAGTTCTCTATATATTCCTCTGCTTTCATTTTTATCATTTTGCCGATATCTGCATCGAATAAAACTGGTTCTCTTCCTAAGATAATATCCTGTATCTGCTTTTCTGTTAGGTTTATATTCATCTTTAATAATTCCTGCTGTATACTTGCAAACAGTGTAATTACACCGTTAGGTAGCGAATAGCAGGTTGCAGTGTTAATTATCCCGTTTTCAACCATAAAAAAATCTGTAGTATAACCACCAATGTCAATCACATTTGCCAAAGCAATATCTTTATAATCTTTAAAAATATTAATAAATGCAGCATAACCCTGGGGATAGACTCTGCAATCTTTAACGCTAATTGTATAGTCTATTCCTAAATAGTTGAAATTAATATTATTACACAAAAAATACTCTCTGAATTTTGCTTTCATTTTACCGTAGTGAATGATAGGAAGCCCCACACCTAAAAATACATCTGCTTTCTGTTCTATTCCTGCCTTGTTAATTGCATCTGCTATTGCAGCCAAAGATATTATAAAAGCATCCTGAGTCTGAGTCTTATCTAATTGAACGCTCGACCTGTTGTTTCCTATGCTGTAATAAATACCTTGATATATAAGCAGATTTTGTTTTGTAATAGGCTCTACATCAGATTTTGTAAAGCCCGACTGACAACTAAAACCCTCACTGCTTTTGGTATAAGCATTTCCATTATCTAATCCTAAAAAAATACTATTTCTCGTAATGATTCCTCCATTCATAAATAAAATTAAAGTTCTCTGTGGTTCTTTTAATAAATCATTTTTTACAATTTCAAGTCTTCTTCTCAGATTTCAAAAAAATTGCTTACCTATCAAATCCAGGTAAGCAATCTATATATAAAATGGAGGTATTTAATTTTGATAATATTAAAAATTACCTTATTAATTAATGAGCGGATTATTTTATACGGAATCATTAAATATATTTTCAAGTGTTTTTTATCATCTTTTTCTTAAATTTTTTCCCCTTTCCACTTTACCCTTCCATATATATTTATGTATTTAGTAAATTTCTCTAAAACATTGATATTACAATATTTAAAGAGGTTTTTAAGCGACAAAAACTAGTTTAGGTATTAGGTAAAAGGTACAAGGGCTAAGGATTAATAATGTATTATATATCTTCTCAGCCCTTTTACCCTTCAATAATTACTTTACAAAAATTCTAGCACTAAAAATTGACTTGCCCCTAACAATCCGTATAATATAAAAAAATCATGAAAGGATGAATTTTATGAGCCAAAATTTATATATAAAAGATTTCAAAAGCCTGAAAGTATGGCAAAAGGCGAATGCTTTAGAGCAGGAAATAGCGGAATTAGCAAAAGGATTCCCAGGATATGAACAATATCGACTTGTGGACCAACTAATTAGAGCCAGCCGTAGTATTGGAGCAAATATTGCCGAAGGAAACACCCAATTATTTATCAAAAAAGAAATAGTTCATGCAAATATAGCACTGGGCAGTGCAGGAGAAGTAAGAAATCATCTTCTTACTGCATTTCAAAATAGTTATATAAATAGAGAAGAGTATAATATTCTAGATGAAAAACTAATTGAGATTATCAAAATGCTGTATGGTTACATAAAAAGATTAAAACTAGAGATAGACAGTGATTCCGATTTTAGTGTCTGCTAATTATTGTGCTATAACAAACATTTAGGTTTGATATAATTATTTTATGCTGGTAATGCTTCTACTAAAAATAAAAATTTTGAATTTAACTTGAAATCTCCCAAAATTCTTTTTTATAACTGGAATATAAAAAATATGAAGGAATTTTATGGGAACTTGGTATATATCGCCATTAATGTTAGCAGTTACTATATATATTGTGCTGTTTAACAAAACTTGGCTTTTTTTTAGTAAAATAAATTTAAAAAAGATTTATAATTTATCATGGATAGTTATATACTTCATCTATTTATTTTTTCTGTATAAGGAAACAGGAACCATTTATATAAAAGATACGGCTTTTGGTGCATTTCTGCATTTTATTTTGGCTTTCTTAGTTTGGATTGTAAGTGTATATAACCTTTAAACATTATTGTTTGCTCAAATTTTACTGATTCCTAATTATGCTGTAACAAGGGTTAAAGTTGCCCTCTCTGGCCTTAACCCTTGTTTGCTTTATCTCTCCTTCCAGCCATCTTATACGCTTTTTTTAGCCCTGCAGGTAATTCCCATTTCATTTTTATAACAAACTCGTCATGTTTGTGAATGTACTCAAAAGTATCACTCAGATTATTAAATTCTCGTTGAAAGTGATAATTTTTGTTGCCGAATTTCTTATTTTGATGATAAAGAAAGTATCGTTTCTTCTCTATCCGTTGTATTATCCATAAATCCAGTGATGAATACACATATATGATATTCTGAACAACAGTTATCCTCAAATTATATTTATTACTTTCATGAACTTCATTTTCGTCAAATGCATATGAACTATTGCACCTCAATGCTCTCATCAACCTCACTCCTTTTGCCTCATTATAGCGGGCCAATAGAAAATCGGCAAGAGATTTACCCACAGGCTAAAACAATAATCTACATAATACCGTTTGATGGAAATTTAGTCCTTTTTATAAGACCTATAAATGAAATTATTAAACCTGAAAGTGCTTATCAGATACTCAATACCACCAAAGTGGGAATCAGGGTCAATTGTAATTATTCCGCCGAATAAAGTTATGTTTATCCCAAAAAGCATTATCTTAAAACCTAAAGCCCTTTCCTTTAAGCCACATGCAATAAAACCTACAAATAAACTAAATATAACTATAGTTGTTATTGTTCATTTATAAGTTCTTTCAATATTGCTTTAGACTCCTGCGGAAGTATTTTAACAAAATGTTTCAGGCCAATATTATATATAAGGGCAATTATCATATTTTCCCGTTCTCTTAAGTCTGCTAGCGCTTGTCCGTCAAAAAGTTCCAATTTGTTTTCATAAGGCGTATACTGTGCCCATTGTTCACAAGTAAGCCTCTGCGGTTCTGCCAGTGGTACCAGTTCTTCTTTATCTTCTTCTGGTGCAAAATACTCAAGAGCATTTTCTACCCATTTTATAAAGTCCCTATCTTCCGGAATTTTACCGTCATTTTCCGCTATTTGCTGATTTACGATGTCTTCTGCTATTTTTTTGATATCTTCTTTGCCATTAAAAATTCTTAAAACAGCACTTTCAGGCAACTCAATTATTTTTAGAACTTGTTTTACACTAAAACCCATTCCTTTTAACCTCTTTACAATTTGCAATGTGCAAGACATTTCTGCTATTAATTTTGCTTTCTTTAAATGCTCTTGCAATATATTGCCAAGAGTTTCCTCCATATTTCCTTACACTCCTTATTTTTCTTGTTTTATATATAACGGTCATAAAATATTTTAACATACATTCCAATAACCCTGATAAAACATATTGAATACCAAGAAAGCACCAATGTTATACAGTATCTAATATTAAAAAACCACTAAAGGCTAATTCTAAATCATTTAATCTCAAAGTTTCTATCAGATATTAAATCCTCAATCTCTGTTTCACTAAAAGAAATAAATCTTACAACAAATACTTCTTTACCCGAATAATATTCAACAGTATCAACTATTATATTTTGCTTTTTTATTTCTTCAAAGGCGTCGATTAAGAGTCTTATATTTTCTTCTTTACTATTTTCAAGGGGAAAATCTATTCTAGAGGAAAAATAATTATAAGAATAGACCTTTCTATATTCTTCATTATATTTATAGCATTCAATTCTATCTCTTTCCAACATAAACATCATTAATTTGGAAATAGGATTAGTAAAGGACATAATCTCTTTTTGATACATGTTCTTAGTTTGTATATCTAGTAGTTGTTGCATTATAAAATCGCTAATTTGCATATCTACGTAACTTCTATCAATATATTTTTTGTTTACAACAAATTTCATATATTGAAATAAATTAATCATATGAGTTATATTTTTTCCTTCTTCTTTATAACTTATTTCAAATTGCTTATTATAAAGTTTGTCAAACCTTTCTTCTATATAATTATAGAGACAATTATTGACTGGTTTATTAATAAATTTAGCAACATCATTAAAATAAACCCTTATCCTTTGTGTTTTGATGAAATCTGGTTTACAAAAATTTAAAGTAAATAAAAATAATAGCATGTCATCGTGGTCAAAGTTATGCGTAAGAACAGGATTCACCGCTTTTATATTTTTATTATTCACTATTATAGAAACAATAGTTTTATCGTCACTAGAATGTTCATTGTAGAATGCTAACTTATTAATAAAAGTTTCAAGATTTTTATTCTCCATAATTACCATCCTTCCAATTTAATTAAACTATTATATCACATAAAAAATAGGGCTTTTTTTAATCTAAAATGTCATACATAGAAAAAAATAATACTAAATAAATAAATACTACTAAAGATGTGGTAGTTGACATGTTTCTTGGATATTTCATATTCGTGTTTTTTTATTGTAAAATTTTTGTTAATTTTTATGTATCTTTGAGAAAAGACATATGAAGTAATCCACGGTCCACCAAAAAAAACGCCAGAATGTTTTTCTGGCGTTTTTTCTTTAAAATACAGTTTCCATCATAATATAAATTTCTGCTGGACAAGCAATATTATTTATATAAAGTTCTAAACTCTTGTAATGCCTTATTAAGCGCTAATCCTGTTGACAGCCTACGCTTACATTCTTTAGCATACTTTTTATTACTGGTATCAATTTCATAATATCTTTTGTCTGCTTCGACTATATATGATTCAATTAGGTCCTGTTTATTTTCAATATATAATTCAAATGCTGATTTTTCTTCTTCATTTTCAAAATACAAAATCACCTCATCAAACCTTCTCTTTGCATATACTTCTTCCTCATCTTCTGTATCAAAAAGAAATTGCTGTAATTTATAGTCAATGCTATCCTTTAAAAAATATTTATATGTGAATTTATGATTAACCTTCCATTCATCATAACCTACAAATCCCCACCTTGGAACAGGTGTTTCATACCTCCCACTATCCAGCACAACTAATTGTAACTCTTTTAATACCGTTCCACTACACATTATCTTAAGATTTTTATACATGAACCGTGAATTAACTTGAGAATATACATAGATATAAATGATACAATAAAAATGTAATAAAATGATCATTTAAGAATGTAGGGAAATAAGATATAATTATCTCTAAGATTAAGGAGGTA
>NZ_JWID01000030.1:10383-16771 GCF_001466305.1 Defluviitalea phaphyphila | reverse complement strand
ACCTAAATCATACATGATTTCTCACTATGGTTGTCAATTATTTTTTTTATATTTTTTTATCTGTTGCATTTAATTTTACAACGAACCAGCAAAATGCTTTACTTTTTTAGTGGATAAAATTATTGTATTTATATATATTCTATGGTATAATGAAGAGCGCTAATATGCACGCATAGCTCAGCTGGATAGAGCATCTGACTTCGGATCAGAGTGTCGAGGGTTCGAATCCTTCTGCGTGCGATAAAGCCTTCTATTTTGAATCAACAAAATAGAAGGTTTTTATTTTTTACTATCCATTATATTCTCAAAATAAAAACTATCTTAATTAAAATTCTCACATTCAAAATTAAAGAACAGTTAAATCATTGATATAAATAATAAAAAATGTTAAGATACAAAGATAAGAATAAGATGTCATAAAAAATTTGATAATTAGTTTAAATATATTGATAAATTATAGTATATAAAAAAAGGAGGGGAGATATGGAAACATATATTAGTGCCGTAGGATTTAAGAATATAAAGAAAAAAATACAATGGGATAAATTAATAGATGATATATTTGAAAATCCTACCAATCAATTTGTAAAATTTCATGACCAAGAGCATGTTTTTATAGAGTATTATAAAGAATATGGAAAAAGAATGGGGATTATCTTAAGAGGGTTTTTAGATAATGATGGAGATATAGAGGTTGAAAGTTGCGACCCTTATATGGAAGCTAAATACATTATAGACGTATCCCAAGTAGAAGTTGAAGAAGAAGACGATTATTTTTGTTTTGCCATTTGTGAGGAAGAAAAAACAGGAATAGAAATAGTATTTCAAGTTCAAAATGTAGTAGAATACTTAGAAGTTGAAAATGATAAAAATACTTTTGTAGAAGGAATAAAAATAGTAGGTTTATCTTCTAAAGGAACCATAATATTGCCTATCGAAAAAACAGAATCTGATATAGAATATGAAAAAGAACAAAAAAAGTGGAGAGAATACCTTTTAAAAAGAATACAACAAGGAGATAAGGAAGCAGAAGAAATTCTTAATATAGAGGAAGAAGAATTATCTAAAATAATAGAAGAGAGACTTAAATATGAAGATTTTCTATCTGTTGTAGAAAGCTACTTTATACCTGTAGAATATTTAGATGCAACTTATTCAGTATTAGGTGTTATAAAAGAAATAGAAGAAATAGAAAATAAAAGGACAAAAGAAAAAGTATACTGGATGCTAGTAGAAACTATGGGAATGACTATTGAAATAGTGATAAACAAAAAAGAATTAGTAGGAACTCCCCTAGTAGGGATGAGATTTATGGGTATTTGCTTTATGCAAGGTAAAGTTCTTTTTAATACTAATGCTTGACTAAATTTAATATAGTATGTAAAATGATAGGGATGAACTTTGTTCATCCATTTTGTCTCTGTAGCTCAGCAGGATAGAGCGTTCGCCTCCTAAGCGAAAGGCCGTGGGTTCGACTCCCGCCAGGGACACTAAAAAACCTTTTAAAAAACCGAAAAATTTGCTAAAGCAAGTTTTTCGGTTTTTTTTAGTGGCCCTTAAAATTTAAATGCAAAAAGTATATAAGTTTGATAAAATGAGATAAAGCTTATAATTAATATGAAAGGAGAAATTTTTATGAATATATTAGTAACTGGGGGAGCAGGATATATAGGGTCTCATACATCGGTATCATTATTAGAAGCAGGTCATAATATTATCATTGCAGATAATTTTTCCAATAGTAAACCAGAAGCTATAGAAAATATAAAAAAAATAACTAAAAGAGATTTAATATTTTATGAAATAGATGTTACTAATGAAAAGTCGGTTGATGAAATTTTTTCTAAACATAAAATTGATGGAGTAATACATTTTGCTGGATTTAAAGCAGTAGGAGAGTCAGTTAGTAAGCCACTAGAATATTATTATAATAATTTAGTTAGTACTATAGTTTTATCAAAAGCTTGTTTAAAATATAAAGTAAACAAATTTGTTTTCAGTTCTTCAGCAACAGTCTATGGAGATAATAAAGTACCATTTTTGGAAGATATGGAACTTTTGCCAACCACTAATCCCTATGGAGAAACTAAGGCCATAAGTGAAAGAATATTAACAGATACAGCTAAAGCTAATCCTGATTTTGCAGTTTCAATTCTTAGATATTTTAATCCTGTAGGAGCTCATCATAGTGGACTTATTGGTGAATCTCCTAGGGGGATTCCAAACAATCTTATGCCTTATATAACAAAAGTAGCAAAAGGAGAATTAGAGAAATTAAGAGTATTTGGAAATGATTATCCCACTATAGATGGAACAGGAGTCAGAGATTATATTCATGTTATGGATTTAGCAGAAGGTCATGTTGCTGCTATTGAAAAATTAGATAAAGGAGTACACATTTACAATCTTGGCACAGGGCGAGGAACATCAGTACTGCAGTTAGTAGAAGCTTTTGAAAAGGTAAATGGTATAAAAATTCCTTATGAGATAGTACAAAGACGTCCTGGAGATATTGCAGAATGTTATGCCGATGCAAGCAAAGCAAAAAAAGAATTAGGCTGGACAGCTAAAAGAAATATAGAAGATATGGTAAGAGATGCTTGGAGATTTGAAAAAGGAGTATAATATGAAAGAAGATACTTACTTTATGAAAGAAGCTCTAAAGTTAGCTAAAAAAGCTTTTGATTTAGATGAAGTACCCATAGGAGCAGTTATCGTATATAATGATGAAATAATAGCTAGAGGATATAATAAAAGAAATACCAATAAAAATCCCTTAGCTCATGCAGAAATTCAAGCCATAGAAGAAGCTGCAAAAGTACTAAAAGATTGGCGACTAGAAGGATGTTCTATGTATGTTACTCTAGAACCATGCCCTATGTGTGCTGGAGCTATTGTGCAAGCTAGAATGGATAAAATAGTATTTGGAACTAGAAATCCAAAAGCTGGTTGTGGGGGGTCTATACTTAATATTTTTCAAGAAAAAGCTTTTAACCATCAAGTAGAAATAGTAGAAGGTATTTTAAAAGAAGAATGCAGTGAGATTTTAAAAACATTTTTTAAAAATATGAGGGATAAAAGTAAAAAAATGGAGCTTGACAGATGATAAAAAAATCTATATACTAAGTAGTGCAACACTTAATAAGTCATAAAGTTTCCGTGCTAGCCGGGGAGTTAGCGGTGCCCTGTACCTGCAATCCGCTATAGCAGGGGTGATGCCTGCCCAAGGCCTTATTTTCTTAGGGTCTGCCCTTTGTAAGTGGCGATGATAACCGGGTCTTGCGCAATAGAGCTCTGTGAACCGTGTCAGGTCCGGAAGGAAGCAGCACTAAGCAGATCACTCTATGTGCCGCAAGGGTGCCTAGTTTGAGTTAACTGCAAAGGTAACGCCTGAGGAGGACTGCCGACGGTAGGTGCACGGATTAATTTAAAATACAAACAGATGGTTAGCCATCTGTTTTTTATTATTTAAGAATACACTTATGAAAATCTTTTTTAACAGATTTATTTCATAAGTGTATTTATTATATAAAAAATATTTTCAATACATAAATTAATCATAAACATTAGTATTTATAGAAGCTTTTATATATAAATTTAAAATTTGTGATATAATATGTAAGTAGTTTTAATATATTTAATAAAGAGGTGTATTTATGTCCTATATGGCCCTGTATAGAAAAAAAAGACCTAAAAATTTTGAAGATGTAGTAGGACAAGATCATATTGTTACTACCTTAATGAACCAGATAAAATCAGAAAGAATTGCCCATGCCTATCTCTTTTGTGGGACAAGAGGAACAGGGAAAACTTCTACTGCAAAAATCTTTGCTAAAGTAGTAAATTGTGAAAATCCCATAGATGGACATCCCTGCAATAAGTGTCGTTCATGTATAGAAATAGATGAAGGAAGAAGTATGAACATTATAGAGATAGATGCTGCTTCAAATAATGGAGTTGATAATATAAGAGAAATAAGAGAAGAAGTAAAATATTTACCCACAGAAGGAAAATATAAAGTATATATTATAGATGAAGTTCACATGTTATCAATAGGAGCTTTTAATGCTCTATTAAAAACTTTAGAAGAACCTCCAGCCCATGTAATATTTATTTTAGCAACTACAGATCCTCAAAAAATTCCTGCTACTATATTATCTAGATGTCAAAGATTTGATTTTAGAAGAATTTCAACTAATGATATAGCTATCCAGTTAAAAAAATACATGGAAGAAGAAAAAGTAGATATAGAAGATGAAGCTCTTCATTATATTGCTAGATTATCAGAAGGGTCTATGAGAGATGCCCTTAGCATATTAGACCAAAGTATATCATTTCATTATGGGAAAAAAATTACCCTTGATGACATATTAGATATGATAGGGGCCGTTGATATAGATGTATTTTTCAAATTTACAAATATACTAAATAAAAGAGATAGCTTAAAGGCTATGGCTTTAATAGATGATATGATATTAAGAGGTAGAGATATTTCTCAATTTGTTATAGATTTTATATCCCATCTTAGAAATCTATTAGTTATAAAAAGTACTAGTAAACCAGAACTTATTTTAGATTTAAGTCGTGAACATATAGAATTATTAAAAGAACAAAGCAAAGAAATAGATGGCAATACCATATTTAGATGGATAAAAATTTTTTCAGAATTATCAAATGACCTTAAATATGCAGATCAAAAAAGAATATTATTAGAAGTAACTGTAATAAGAATTTGTCAGCCTATAATGGATGATTCTAATCATTCCTTAATTGACAGAATAAAACTAATAGAAGAAAAATTAGAAAAGGGAATAAGAATAGAAACTAAAAAAGAAACAGTATCTAATTCTTCAACTTCTTCTTCAGCTGTGCAAGTTACTCCAAAGACAATTGCTAAAAAACCAAAAGCAGTTCCAGAAGATATAAAAAAAGGAGTAAAAATATGGAATGATATTAAATTAGAATTAGATGAAGTAATACAAGCATTTCTAAAAGATGCCAAGGCTGGATATTTAGAAGATGATATTTACTATATAGTATTTAAAGATGGTTCTATGATAGCTTTCGTAGAAAAATACAAAGATATAATAAAACAAAAAATAGAAGAGATGATAAAAAAAGAAATTAATCTTAAATTGATTTCAGCTAACGAATACACTGCAAAATATAAAGAAATTTATGGCGGATATGAAGAAGCTAAAGAAGAAAAAGAACAAATAGAAAAAGTTATAGAGTTTTTCAAACAAAAAGATGTTAATGTAGAAGTAGAGTAGTGTATTTATTTTTTTAAATACTCATGTTAATATAGATATGATAATGAAGTAATAAGGAGGATAATGATGGCAAGAAAAAATTTTGGTGGTGGAATGATACCTGGAAATATGAATAATTTATTAAAACAAGCTCAAAAGATGCAAAAAGAAATGGAAAAAATGCAACAAGAATTAGAAGAAAAAACTGTTACTGCTACAGCAGGAGGAGGAGCAGTAGAAGTAGTTTTTAATGGTAAAAAACAACTTCAATCAATTAATATAAAACCAGAAGTTATAGACCCTGATGATGTAGAAATGCTTCAAGATTTAATAATGGCTGCCGTTAATGAAGGACTTCGCCAAGTAGAAGAGCTAGCTAATAAGCAAATAGGGAAACTAACAGGAGGTATGAACTTACCAGGAGGATTATTTTAGATGAGCCATTATGGAAATTCCATGGCTAAGCTTATAGAAGCATTATCATCCCTTCCTGGAGTTGGAGTTAAGACAGCCCAAAGATTAGCTTTCCATATTATTAATATGCCTGATGAAAATGTAGAAAATTTATCAAGTGCAATTATGGAAGCTAAAAAAAATATAAAATACTGTAGTATATGCTGTACCTTAACAGATAAAGAAAAATGTGATATATGTTCAGATCCTAAAAGAGACCACAAAACCATTATGGTAGTAGAAGACCCAAGGGATCTAGTAGCTTATGAAAAAACTAAAGAATACAAGGGCTTATATCATGTACTCCATGGAGTAATCTCTCCTATGCTTGGAATTGGACCAAAAGACATAAAAATAAAAGAATTATTAGAAAGAATACAAAAAGAAACTGCAGAGGAAGTAATACTAGCGACCAATCCAACCATAGAGGGAGAAGCAACAGCTATGTACATTAGTAAGCTTCTAAAACCCTTAGGAATAAAAGTAACAAGGATAGCTAATGGAGTTCCAGTAGGAGGGGACTTAGAATATGTAGATGAAGTGACCCTATTAAGAGCTCTAGAAGGGCGAAGGGAAATATAAGTTTTATTATCTATATGTATAACCAAAATAAACTCCTTTCATTTTTCAAATGTATGAAACGGGGTAAATAAAGTAGTATTAGAAAACATGGTTTATTAGGG
>NZ_JWID01000030.1:0-10147 GCF_001466305.1 Defluviitalea phaphyphila | reverse complement strand
AATAACAAGTAAGTAGTATCAAGGGTTTGAGGGGGATTTGTGAAAGGAGTTTATTTGAAAAAGGAAAGGAGTTTGTTTGGATTACATATAGTTAGGATTAAGGAAAAAGGGGTAAGGAAAATAGGAAACATTTTGGGCTTAAAATAGGGGTTAATTAGTTGTTGCAAAAATAAAATAAAGTAGTTTTATAAAAAGGGATAAGGAATAAGGGAAAGTGTTGAGAATACTGGAGTTAATAGAGTTTCAAGACACAAGCGAAATGGGAATTAAAGGGAATTTGTAATAGGACTTTATTTACTTTTGCTATACAACATAGCGATTTTTTTCTGTTTCTAAAATTCATATGGATAAAAATTGCGGAAACAGAAAAGTCCTTTTATTGCATAAAAGTAGTTGCAGAAAGAAAATAAAATTATGAGATTAAGGTTTTACCCACATTTCTTGATACAAGAATGGGGATAAAGTATATAAAATACAAGGGAAATGGGGATAAAAGAGAAAAGGAATTAGGACATTATTTACTTTTTATAATAACTTGGCATCTTTTTTCTGTTTCAGAAATGATGAAGAAGAAATTCTAGAAAAAGAAAAGGTATTTTTATGAATGTTAAAGTTCTTTTATAATGAAAATATAGTTGTGAGATTGAAAGGCACAAGGAATAAGGGAGAGTGTTGAAAATACGGGGTTTGATGAAGTTCTAAAGTGTAAGAATATTGGCAATTGTAAGGAGTTTATGTAAGGACTTTATTTACATTTCTATAGGACATGCCTTATTTTTTCTGTTTCTAAAGATGGCAAGATGGTAATTCTAGAAAAAGAAAAACAAAATTATAACCGATAAAGTTCTAACAAAATAAAAATAAAGTTGTATTTTTGTATTAAAGCATAATCGGTTATTTCGAGTTTATCTATTGAACTTTGGGAATTATTTGGGGAATTGGTTATAAAAGTGTAGATGCTTTTATAGACTATATGATGTAAAATAAAGGTATATAGTACATATTAGTAGTAATGTTGTGAAATAAGAATTGTGGAGCATGAGAATGAGAATTATCGAAGATATAGATAATGATGAAGTAATAATTAATGATATTCGAATAGAAGGCTCTATAGCAGATGAAAAGTGCTCGAAGTGTGATAATTTCTTAATTTTGTATGAAAAGTATGATTCATATTTTTGTGCTTATTGTAACGAATGGACAGAAGAGAAGTGTAGTGACCCTAATTGCTTTTATTGTAAGGATAGACCAAAAAAGCCTTTATAAATAATGTCAATTCACATTATTAGTATAATACGACTTTGTAGAATATTTCGTAATTGGTTATAAGAAAACTTAAGGCTTGAAACAAATAGTAAAGGTAAAAAGGAGGACGAGCATGGTCATACCATACCTTGTATTTAATGGTAATTGCAAAGAGGTTTTAGATTTTTATCAAAAGGTGTTTGAGAGTGATATTGGAGAGTCAATGTAAATATTGGAGGTAATTTATGTTTATAGAGAAAATTATTGAAGAAATGAAAGAAGTCTTTAAAGAAATTCCCTTCGGAATAGAGCATACCCTCAAAGTATTGCAAAATGCAGAGGATATAATGGAAGGTGAAAATATACAGGAAGAAAAAGAAGTGATTAGGATTGTTGCCATACTCCATGACATTGGTGCTGTTGAGGCACAAAGGAAGTATGGTTCTATAGATGGTGTATATCAGGAAAAAGAGGGACCAGCAGTAGCACGAAAGATATTGGAAAAGGTGGGATATAACAAAAATGTTGATAGGATATGTTTTATAATAGGCAATCATCATACCCCTTCTAAAATTGATGGTATTGATTTTCAAATACAGTGGGAAGCAGATTTATTAGAGAATTTAACCGTAATGGATAAACAAAAACAGCAGCAGGAAATAAGGAAATGTATTGAGGAAAATTTTAAAACAAATACAGGAAGAAAAATAGCATATAAACGCTTTATTTTATCTTAAAGAAGAATATGTGAATGGGTGATTAAAGTGAAACAAAATAAATACGATGATGATGTCTTTTTCGATAAATATAGCAATATGAGCCGTTCAAAAAATGGTCTTGAAGGTGCAGGGGAGTGGCATGAACTAAAAAAGATGCTACCTAACTTTAAAGATAAAAGGGTTTTAGATTTAGGCTGCGGGTTTGGATGGCATTGTCGCTATGCTGTAGAGAACGGTGCAAAGTCAGTAATTGGAATTGATATTTCACAAAAGATGTTAAGTGAGGCAAAGAATAAAACGAAATGTGGGAATATCGAGTATATCTGTATGCCAATAGAGGACATAGATTTTCCTGAAGAATCCTTTGATGTTGTTATCAGTTCTCTGGCTCTTCACTATGTTAAATCCTTTGAGGATGTATTAGTCAGAGTATATAAATGTCTTTCAAAAGGTGGAGATTTTGTATTTTCTGTAGAGCATCCCATTTTTACAGCACAAGGCCCTCAGGATTGGTATTATGATGGTAAAGGTAATATTCTGCATTGGCCAGTTGACCATTATTTCACGGAAGGTATTCGCAATGCTAAATTTTTAGGTGAGGAAGTTATTAAATATCACCGAACACTTACTACATACTTAAACAGTCTCATAAAAATAGGATTTGAAATAACAGGAGTTGTTGAACCAGAGCCTGCAGAAAATATGCTTAATACAGTACCTGGAATGTTGGATGAACTGCGCCGACCGATGATGCTGCTTGTATCTGCGAGAAAGAAGTGATATTAGAATGAAATGAAGACGGAGGTGAAGTACTGTGGTGGTAGAAAATATTTTGAATCAAATCAGCAGAGAATTGGAAGGCATACCAGGTATTATAGGTATAGTTTTAGGAGGTTCAAGAGCAAGAGGTACCCATCATGAAAAGTCCGACATAGATATCGGAATATACTATGATGAAACAGAGGGCTTTGATATCAGAGAATTAGGCAAGGTTGCTGCAAAACTAGATGATGAGCATAGAGAAAATTTAATTACGCAAATAGGTGGGTGGGGTTCTTGGGTAAATGCAGGCGGATGGCTTATTATTCAGGGATATCATGTAGACTTTATATTACGTGACATAAAAAGGGTGTCTCAGGTTATTGATGATTGTTTGTCAGGAAAAGTATCTGCTCATTACCAAACAGGTCATCCCCATGCATATTTAAATGTAATGTATATGGGCGAAATTTCCGTTTGCAAAATACTTGTTGACCCCAGTGGTAAAATTTCAGAATTAAAATCCAAAACCAAGCCATATCCTCAAACTTTAAAAGATGCAATAGTTCAATATTTTATGTTTGAGGCCTCCTTTTCCTTAATGTTTGCTGAGGATAATGTCGATAAGGATGACATTTATTATGTATGCGGACATTGTTTTAGGAGTATTTCCTGCTTAAATCAAGTTTTATTTGCTTTGAATGAAAAATACTGTATTAATGAGAAAAAAGCGGTCAGAATGATTGATGGCTTTATTATAAAGCCCAAGGATTATAAAAATAGAATAAATGAGATTATTACATTACTTTCCGCTGATAGAGATATTACAAGAGAAGGGATAAATATGCTTAAGGAACTTATTTCTGAAACAGAAATGCTTCTTGTTAAGTAATAAAATCATTTTGTATAGAACTTATATTACGAACTACAAACGAGAAATTAAGAAGGAGGAACTTATAATGAAAGCAGAGATTAACCTTATTACAATTTGGACAGATAAAATTGACAGGATGAGAAATTTTTATAATCAAGTCCTTGGATTTAGAATTAAAAATGACCTTGGCAATTATGTTGAATTTGAAAATAATGGAGTAAGATTTGCTATATGTATGAGAAATGTTATGTATTCATATAGTGATGAGTATAGGAAGAAAGTAGTTGGTCAGGCTTTTGAATTGGCCTTTCCATGTGAAAATCCTGATGATGTAGATGAAGCATTTAAAAAGTTAGTTACGATGGGAGCAACTCCTGTTCATCAACCTCAAAATATGCCCTGGAATCAAAGAACAGCATTATTTGCAGACCCAGATGGTAATATACATGAAATTTTTGCAGAGATTATTTAGGTCAAAACTTTCTATAAAATATGCATTAAGAGGTTATACATTACTTGCATGGGGGTGATAGTTTGGCAAAGCATGAGTTTGGAATAATAGATTCTTTTGAAGAAAACAAATGGTATAGTGATTACGAACCTGAAAAATATATCAAGGCAAATAGTCATTATCAATCGCAGGAACTTGAATCACTTATTGAAATGGTATCTACTGCAATTAATGAAAATAAATACTTAATTCACTATGGAATATAGTATTTTTCATATAAGAATATGAATATGCAGATGAAAAGTGGGAGTATCATGTTTGAATATATAAAATTGCAAAGAACAATGTGTTTTGGGACTTGCCCCGTTTATAGTGTAACAGTGGATAATGAGGGCAATGTAAATTATAGTGGAGAAATGTTTGTATATAAGAGCGGAGAGCATCATTGGAAGATACCAATGAAAAAAGTAGACAATTAAATGGATTGATTGAGAATTTTGGGTTTAAGTCTTTTATATATGAACCAGGGAATGAGTTCATTACCGGCCAGCCTTCTTGTATTACCACAATAAAATATTTAGATGGAGAAACTAAAGAAATTAGCCACTATTACGGACATGTTTTAATATATGATAGTTTCTATTAGAATGGCGAGTACAAGACAGGTATTGCTACAGATGATTATTATGAAACAGTAATCCTTATTAAAGTTCATTTTAAAACTTACAGTGTATCTTTATTAGATAGTTTTTTGGTAACATAACCAACAAGATATATTTTAAGTTTCCTCCATATACTCATTTTTAAAAGTTTCAATTCTATATGTTTGAAGTATTTTATTTTACTTTCTCTTTATTTAAATGAAACTTTTTGATATAATTATGATAAATTTTATATTATCTGGTGTATTTTTATGTCAAAAGATAAAAAGCAAACTTGTTGTAATATACGGATGTAAAACTACAAGAAACAACTGTAAGATATGATAGAGAGTTTACATATTATATACTTATAAATATAAAACTTTTGTATATATATTTTTCTGTTATTTGGCTAGTAATTCAAAGGCAGTAAAATAATAAAGTTACAAATAGTAAAAGCAAAGTAATTGAAGTTATAGAACTCTATGTACTTATAAATATTATCATATAAATATTACTGGAGGTAACATATGCAAGATTTTAACTCTATATTTTTTATTATATTTTTTATGGCACTTCTTTTTGTAATAGTAGGATTTTCTTTTATATGGCTTAAAGGACTTAAAATTTGTAGCAAAACATTAAAGAGGATACTATTTAACGGAAATGAAAATAATACGGTAGATAATCAAGATAATAACCATACTAATGAAGAGAACAAAACTAAAGGTAGCATTATCAATATAATTATACTTGCTGGTATTGGCATTGTTTACTATTTATCCCAATATATGTTTAAATATTATATTTTCCCTACTGCTAATGTTATATTAGTAGTTTTGTTAACAATATTATTTTGTTATAATTCGATTTTTTGTAAGAGACAATATAGAAGACTGTTTTTAGTTGTCTTAGGACTTGCTGCCGTAAAACTTACAATTTACTATTATGATTATATAATTTTATCCTACGATTTTTATACCCATGCAAATATTAATTTAATAGCCTATTATATTATAAAGGTTTTTACAATAATTAATTTGCTCTTATTTATAATAAGAGGTGTACAACTATTTTTAAATAAAACCATACATAAAATAGACAGGAATATAGATAAATATGAATCTGCTTGGTATAAATATATAGATAATGTAATGAATTATTATAAGACAAAATATACAACATCTGAAAAGACGGAAGAAATGATAAAAGAAAGTGGAAGAGAAGGTGAAGCAAATGTCAGATATCATCTTAAATGGCTAGACGGATATAAAGTCTTAAATAATGTAAGATTACCTAATCCAATAGAATCTCAAGAATTTGACCATATTGTAATTGGGGAAAACGGGGTTTTTCATCTGGAAACAAAAAATCATGGCGGGAAACATGGCGCCAAAATCTTAATTAATAAAGAAGGTGATTGGAGCATCATCCAAAATGGATATTCTAAAGGAATGAAAAACCCTCTATTTCAAGTTAGACGTCACGAAAGGGTATTAATGGAATTTCTGGATAAGGAATTTCCACAAATAAATATACCTATTAAAGAAATTGTGGTTTTGTCAAATGAAAATACAATAATAGAAGGTCAGGAAAACTCACCAATAACAGTATTAAAGGTAGAAAGGTTAAACGATTTTATTATAAACTATAAACCTAATACAACTATTGATGAAAAAACAATAGAATTGATATATGATAAACTAATTAAATATAGCAGAGAAGAAACAAATAGTAGGGTAACTGAATAAATCATAAATAAGATTTGTATTTATTTTGTTGCTGCATAACATATATATACAAAATAAACTCGACTACATGATAATAAAGTTGGCTCTACAAAAATAATGTTATTCCCCAAAATAAATCTTCACGTTGTCGAGGGCATTTAGGGTACGTTAAGAGAACTGGAATTATAATTGTGTAACTAATTAAACTGAGGACTTTTGGAGTGCATTAAAGATTTGACCCGTATTTCTCGGTACGAGAATTAGAATAAAGTATAAAAATACAAAGGGAATGGAGATAAAGGGGGGAGGTAAATGTATTATAAATCCCTTCTTTAATATAGTTGTTAATAAAAAATACTGCAAAAGCATTTGACAGAATTGAAATAATAAGAATTGTGTTATATTGTAAACAAGTTGTGAAGTCTATAGATATAAATAGGTTATATATGAAAGGGTGAAGATTTTGGAAAGAAAAAAAGTAATAACTTTTTCAGATAAATTTTTTAGTAATTTAGAAGAGTTTGGCTTGGATTTTAATAAGGCAAAACAAAATATCCTTTCTCACATTGAAGAAAAGGAAAAAGACCTAAGTCTGGATAAAAGGATGGTATTTTATACTCCATATATAGAGGATGGCAAAAAATATATGCTGGCTGGCTTTGTAACAAAAAAGGAAAAATCTATTTTTATAGAAGCCAACAGCATATGGGATAAGGGGTTTAATCATGAGGACATAATAGTTACAGAAACAAATATTGGGATTATCAAATAGTTAAAGTCAAGTTAGATTTAAGGGAATTTTAGGTACGTTATAGGCATTTTAGGTGCCTTACGGGGACTTAAAGTACGTTACGGGAACTTAAGCGGATATGAAAGTTAAAAGAAAAATGTGTAAAATCCATAAAGGAATGTGAAAAAGGAGGTGCTTTAACACCTTGCCTATAGAACCTTTTTTAAAAAACAGGGCTATTAGGATTTTTTAAAATGCTTTGGAGATTTAGCGGTCTTTCCAAGGCATTTTTCCTTGTTGCTTACTTACTTTTATTAAGAGTAGAATACAAAAAACGATGGAGAACTTCATCGTTTTTTATTTTAAAAAATATCTTTTAAACTAATCCCTAATTCCTTAAAAGTTTGAGATGCAGCACAATCACTACCTTTGTAAATAGCAGCCTGTTTGTACTCATCTTTTTCTAATACATATACCTCAACTGTTTTAAGTTTTGGATTTATCATCCAATATTCATTTACACCAAATTCCATATAAGTACTGTACTTTCTTACTCTGTCGTGGGTTTGATTAGAAGTGGAAATTATTTCAATAACTAGGGCTGGTATACCCTCATATGCGTTTTCCATTAATCCAGTTTTATCACAAATAACTATTAAATCAGGCTGAACTTTTACTTTGGTAGTTTTTTCTTTATTTGTTAACCAGACATCCAGTGGGGAGATGAATACCTCACAAGATTTGCCTCTGAAGTATTTTCGGAATTCTGTTGCGATATTTAACAAAACCCGCTGGTGTCCTACTGACGGAGATTCAAGGTAAACTACTTCACCATTAAAATATTCTAATCTATGTTCGTTTTCTTTATCCATCTGTAAAAACTCTTCAAAGTCTACCATTTTTGGTTTAGACATATCTTAGCCTCCATACCCATTTTACGATATTCTATAGAGATGATACAAGGGGTTAAAGGATTAAAGGTTAAAGGGATTAGGAATAAGTAAAGACACTTTAATTCTACCAATTAATAGCAGCATCAGATTCATTATCTGAGTTAGATTTTAGCCTTTTTATGTATCCATACAGCATTTTTATTATTTCGAGGAATTTCTCATCTAAAATCTTGTATTGTTCTTTACTTATATAGTTGTTCTGATATGCAGTTAGCAAGTGGTTTCTCGTTTCACCACAACTGCCAAGGGCAGCATTGGCATGAAATAATTCTCGTTTGATAAACAGTTGTGTATTTCCCTCAGCGATGTTTGCTCCTATACTCCTAACAGCCCTTACTAACTGGTCTGTAAGCCTATATTGCTCATAACTCGGAAATCCTTTAACCAATTCTCCTATCTCCTGCTCCAATGCATTCGCCTTCTGCCAAACCTTGAGAGTCTTAAAATCCTTTATTACTAAACTTTCGCTCATAAAGTTCATCCTTTCAAATTTGATTTTCCACATTATACAGATTATTAGGGGTAAGTCAAATTTTAATAGAAAAATTTTTGTAAAGTTAATTGATTAAAGGTAAAAGGGTTAAGGTGTTGTGATAAAAGTTAATATAGCATATACTTGTTCCTTAACCCAATAAACCTTATCCCTAATATACCCTAACATGGTTTTTGTCGCTTAAAAATCTATTTAAGTATTGTAATATCAAGGATTTGGGCAAATTTACTAAATACATATATAATATAGAGAAAGGTAAAGTGGAAAGGGAAAAAGGATTTAGAATATAAGGGTAAACAAAAATACTTGACTTTGCATTAGATGATTTACTATAAAAAAATTGTCCTTAATAATAAGGTATTTTAAATAAATTAACATTATATACCTCCGTTAAAATAAATTCCTACGCTTACCTTATTAACAGGTAAGCAATTTTTTTATTGTAGAAATACTTGAAATTATAAAAAGTGATTTATTAAAAGAACTATAACGAACTAAACCACAAGATTGGAGGAATTGTTATGAGCAATAGGATTTTATTAGGTCTTGATAATGGTAACAAATGTACAAAAACAAGCGAAGGTTATATTAGCGAGTCTGGTTTTACTAAATTTGACTATGAACCAATCTCAACTAATAATTTGTTAGTTTATGAAGGTAAATTTTATAGTATAGGCAGCAATAGACTGTGTGTTCAAATGGACAAAACAGTCAACCAGGATGCTTTCATCTTGTCTTTACCAGCAATAGCAGATGCAATAGATAGGGCAGGAGTAGAAGGAGATGTGGATGTAATCATTGGAGTTGGGCTCCCGATAGTCAATTATGGAATTTTTAAGAAAAAGTTTCGGGAATACTTTTTAAGGCAGAACATAGAATTTAATTTTAATAAAAAAGATTATAAAGTAGATATTGTTAATTGCAAAGTATATCCTCAAGGGTATGCTTCACTTATTACGGTATTTAATAACTATAGGAATATCCTATGCAACATAATAGACATTGGTGGCTATACTGTTGATATTTTCAGAGTTGAGAACGGTATGATTGATAGTAAATCATGTTACTCACTTCCTGATGGAATCATTACGTTAATTGCAAATGTTCAACAGGAACTATTAAAAATGAACATCAGGCTTACTGAAGGTCAGGTACAGGATATAATAGCAGGCAAAGAACCAGTCATTTTTGAAGCGGATGTTAAAGAAATAGTTGAAGCCATAGCAAAAGAGTACACAGAAAATTTATTATCGAAAATCCAAGAGTATGGGTTTGAATTTCGCAACGCTACTGTTTTTACTGGCGGGGGAAGTATGCTGCTAAAGAGATATATCGAAGAATCCAGCAGAGTAAAATATGCGGATTTTCTTGACCAGTTTGCCAACGCACGTGGTTATAAGATTCTACTTGAGCAGGAATTAAGAAGGTGATGCTATGGCAACAAAACGGATAAATCTGTCTTTTTCTATAAATGTCAAGTTAAAAATGTAACTTTTTGATCATTTAAGAATGTAGTTTTTTACTCATTATCCTGTTGAAAATGATCTTTTAA
>NZ_JWID01000003.1 GCF_001466305.1 Defluviitalea phaphyphila | reverse complement strand
CACCTAAATCATACATGATTTCTCACTATGGTTGTCAATTATTTTTTTTATATTTTTTTATCTGTTGCATTTAATTTTACAACGAACCTTTATTTAATAAAATTACAAAAAATTAAAAATCCCTTTACAAATATAAAAAATCTTTTTATAATAATGTATTGAGTTATATAGGAATAAATTATAAACACAAAGAAAAGGACAAGTAGATATCTTTGGAGTCCATAGCGAATTGGGGATGGTGGAAGCCCAAGATGAAGAAGATATCGAAAATCACCTTGGAGTGGCAGACTGAAAAATAATAGTAGGCTCTGACGGCATTCCACCGTTAACAGGAAGGCATATAAATGGTATGTGAGAAGCTTGATATCAGGTGGTATAGCGAAAGATGCCTTTCGTCCTGTTTAGGGATGAAGGGTTTTTTTATTATAAAAGAGGAATGGAGGGTGTATCGTGTATAAAAAAGTTTCTACAGATCTTAATTTTGTCGAACGGGAAAAACAAATATTAAATTTTTGGAAAGAAAACAATATATTTGAAAAAAGTTTATCAGCTAGAAAAGATGGACCTACATTTACTTTTTATGATGGTCCTCCAACAGCTAATGGGAAACCACATATAGGGCATATTTTAACTCGTGTTATAAAGGACATTATTCCAAGATATAAATCTATGAAAGGATATAATGTTCTTAGAAAAGCAGGATGGGATACCCATGGACTTCCAGTAGAATTAGAAGTAGAAAAAATGCTTGGTATAAGTGGAAAACCTCAAATAGAAAATTATGGAGTAGAACCATTTATTAAAAACTGTAAAGAAAGTGTTTGGAAGTATAAGAGTGAATGGGAAAAAATGAGTGATAGAGTAGGTTATTGGGTAGATATGAAAGACCCTTATATAACCTATGATAATAATTATATTGAATCTGTTTGGTGGTCTTTAAAGAAAATATGGGAGAAAGGATTATTATATAAGGGACATAAAATAGTTCCTTATTGCCCAAGATGTGGAACATCCCTATCAAGTCATGAAGTAGCTCAAGGATATAAAGATGTAAAAGAAGCTTCAGTATATGTAAAATTCCCAGTAAAAGGGGAAAAACAAGTATATTTAATGGCTTGGACAACAACTCCATGGACACTGCCTTCTAATGTGGCTTTAGTAGTTAATCCTAAAGAAACCTATGTAAAAGCAAAATGCTCTGATGAAGTTTATATCTTAGCAGAAGCTTTAGCTGATACTGTATTAAATGAAGAATATGAAATAATAGATAAAATAGTAGGAGAAAAATTAGTTGGACTAGAATATGAACCAATATTTGATTTTGCTAAGGTAGATAAAAAGGCATATTATGTTGTAGCTGATGATTATGTAACTTTAACAGATGGTACAGGTATAGTTCATACAGCTCCAGCTTTTGGGGAAGATGATGCTAGAGTTGGACGTATCTATGACCTTCCTTTTGTTCAACTTGTTAATGAGCAAGGAAAGTTTGTAGATGAAGTAACACCTTGGAAAGGTGTATTTGTAAAAGATGCAGATCCAGAGATTATAAAGAATTTAGATGAGAGAAATCTTCTTTATAAAGCAGCGGATTATGAACACTCTTATCCATTTTGCTGGAGATGTGATACCCCACTCTTATATTATGCAAGAGATACTTGGTTTATAAAAATGACAGAAGTAAGAGATAAATTAATTAAAAATAATAAGAAAATTAACTGGCTTCCTGAAAATATTAGAGATGGACGTTTCGGTAATTTCCTTGAAAATGTTATAGACTGGGGATTAAGTCGTGAAAGATATTGGGGAACACCTCTTCCAATTTGGGAATGTAGTTGTGGACATCGTCATGTTATAGGTAGTATAGAAGAATTAAGAAAGATGGGTAAAGATGTTCCAGAAGATATAGAGCTTCATAAGCCATATATTGATAATGTATACCTTACTTGTCCTAAGTGTGGAAAAGATATGAAAAGAGTACCAGAAGTTATTGACTGCTGGTATGATTCTGGGTCTATGCCTTTTGCACAATGGCATTATCCTTTTGAAAATAAAGAAAAATTTGAAGCACATTTCCCAGCAAATTTTATTAGTGAAGCAGTAGACCAAACAAGAGGATGGTTTTATACTTTACTTGCTATTTCAACTCTTTTATTTGATGAGCCTCCTTATAAAAATGTAATTGTTTTAGGTCTTGTACAAGATAAAGATGGACTTAAGATGAGTAAACATAAGGGTAATGTAGTCGATCCTTGGTCCGTTTTAGATAAACAAGGAGCAGATGCTGTTAGATGGTATTTCTATACTAATAGTGCGCCATGGCTTCCAAGTAGATTTTATGGAGAAGCTGTAAGTGAAGCTCAAAGAAAATATATGGGTACTTTATGGAATACCTATGCCTTTTATGTACTATATGCTAATATTGATAAATTTAATCCAACAGAATATAAATTAGAATATGATAAATTATCTTTAATGGATAAATGGATTTTATCAAGACTTCATACTTTGATTAAATTTGTAGATAAAAGTCTTGAAAATTATAAAATAATAGAATCCGCAAGAGCTCTACAAGAATTTGTAGATGATTTAAGTAATTGGTATGTAAGAAGAAGTAGAGAACGTTTTTGGTATAAAGATATGCCTCAAGATAAAATTAATGCATATATGACTCTTTATACTGTATTAGTGGAACTTACAAAGTTAACTGCTCCATTTACTCCATTTATGGCTGAAGAAATTTATCAAAACCTTGTGATTAATGTGGATAAAAATGCTCCAGAAAGTGTACATTTATGTGATTATCCACAGGTAAATGAAGATTTTATAGATAAGTCTTTAGAAGAAAATATGAATGAAGTATTAAAAATAGTAGTTCAAGGTAGAGCTTGCAGAAATACTGCTAATATAAAAAATAGACAACCTATCGGAAAAATGTATGTAAAATCAAATAAAGAATTACCAGAAAGCTTTAAAGAAATAATAGCTAATGAATTAAATGTAAAAGAGGTAATATTTACTGAAGATGTATCTGATTTTACTACTTATTCATTTAAACCACAGTTAAAAACTGTAGGGCCTAAATATGGCAAATTAGTAAATAATATAAGACAATCTTTAGCTGAAATTGATGGAAATAAAGCAATGGATGATTTAAAAAGTGGTAAACCATTAACTTTTGACTTTAATGGAGAAATAGTAGAATTATATGAAGAAGACCTTTTAATAGAAACAAAACAAAAAGAAGGTTTTGTAGCAGAAAGTGAAAAAGATGTAACAGTAGTCTTAGATACTCATCTTACTGAAGAATTAATAGAAGAAGGTTTTGTAAGAGAAATTATTAGCAAGATTCAGACTATGAGAAAAGAAGCTAATTTTGAAGTACAAGATTATATTAATGTATATTATAGTGGAAATGAAAAATTGGCAAAAATCATAGAAAAAAACAAAGAAAAAATAGCTGGAGAAGTGCTAGGTAAAGTAATTACCGAAGGAGATGGCCAAGGATATAAAAAAGAGTGGAATATAAATAAAGAAAATATTAATTTGGCAGTAGAAAAAGCTTAAAAAAGCAGGAATATTCCTGCTTTTTTATTTGTGCTTATTAAGTTAATATTTAAAAATCATTTTTAGTTAATTTAATAGTTTTACTTTTATAAGAAGTTACCCTCCTCATATTTTTATAATACGAACCAAATAGAATAAAATGAATATATTGGTATTGAGTAAAAAATATGGTATAAGGAGGAGGAATAATGCCTAAAAATTATAAGCAAGATAGATCTTGTTATAATGAAAAACAACAGCAAATGAAACAAACAGAAAATCAACAACCGATGATGCAGCAGCCAGCAATGCAACAACCAATAATGCAACAACCGATGATGCAACATGGGATGTATCCAGGAATATGCCAAATGAATATGTATGAATATATGTGTGATATGAATGAAAGAGATTTAGAACATATTAAAAAAATGCATTCAGATCTTAATAAAAAAATTCAAAGACACATAGAATGTGAATGTGATAGAATGGATTATGAGGGTAGTCCTATATATGATGAATATTTAGATAATAATATAATAGAACAAATAGTAGATAGGGTTTATGAGAGAATAGTAAACGAAATGCCTGAGATTTTAGAAGAAGAGGATATGGATAGACAAAGGATTCCAAGAAGTCGTTTAGTTCGTTCACTAGCAGGGGCTCTTTTACTTACTGAAATATATGGAAGAAGACAAAAATACAGAAGAAGATATCCATATTACGGAACTCCATATTATGGAAATTACTACTATCAAACACCATATTATGGATATCCATATTCATATTATTAAAAAAAGGGCTAAAAATTTAGCCCTCTTTTGCTTTAATAATACAAGAATTATCTATATATTCTTCTAATACTATTTCTTTTTCTATTTCTAAATTTTTTTCTATATGTAAATCTACTTGTTTAAAGACTTCTTGTTGTGTATTTAAATCAAATATCACTCTTACAATAGGAGCATCTATGTAATCAGGTCTGTTTTGTTCCACTATGGCTATAGTATTATCATTTAATAAAACAGTTGAGCCTACGGGATAATAGGAAATAATACTACGAAATACTTTAAATATGTCAGCATCCAATTTATTTTTAGTCATTTCTTCCATTTCGCTTAGAGTATCTACAACACTAAAAGCTTTTTTATAAACTCTTGTACTAGTCATAGCATCAAATACATCACAAATAGCACAAATTCTTGCACTTTCATGAATATTATCTTTAGATACACCTAAAGGATATCCACTTCCATCTATTCTTTCATGGTGTAAAAGAATCATAACCTTACTTATTGGAGTAAGCATAGAGCTTTCTTTAAGGATTTCATATCCGATGATAGTGTGTCTTTTAATAATTTCATATTCTTCATTGGATAGTTTGTCAGGTTTATTTAAGATTTCGTCAGGAATTAATAATTTTCCAAAGTCGTGGAGTATTCCTCCTATAGCTAATTTTTCTAAATACTCCCTATTAGCTCCCATTTTTATACCAACCATTACACATAATATACTAACGTTAATACAGTGAAGATAAGTATAATTATCTTTAGTTTTTAAATCTGCTACATTATATAATAGTTCTTTATTTTCTAATATACTATCTACAATTTCCATAGCAGCATTTTGTATTTTTTCTATTTTTATTTTTTGGGTAGATTTAAATAAAGAAACCATATCTTTTATAGATTTTAAAGATTGAACTCTTATTTTATCAGGGATTACATCCTTAACTTCTATACCCTCAGAAAAGTAGTCAGTAATATATACTCTACTAATGCCGCGTTCTTCCAATTTGAATCTATAAAAGTTCTTAAATTTTGTGTTCTTTGCAAGAAGGAGGTTTCCATTTTCGTCAAAAATATCTTTAGCAATTATCTCTCCGCCATATAAATGTTGTAATGGAACTAAACGCATAGTAAGCCTCCTCAAGTAAATAAAAATTAATTTATATGTAAGCTAAATTAATTATAAAACAAAATTTAATTATTTTCCACAGTGATTTTAGCCTATAAATGTTGAAAATTATAAAAATTTGATGAATTATGTCGAAAAAATGTATTTAAAATATTATAAATATTAAAAAAATAAATACATATGTATAGATATGGTATAAATTATGTAATATAATAAATATACAATAAAATATCAATAAGGAGGAATAATATGGTTAATAATGCTATGACTGCGGATTTTTTACGTTCGGCTTATGGTGGAGAGAGTATGGCTCATATGAGGTATCTTATCTGGGCTGAAGTGGCAAGAAAAGAAGGCTTTAAAAATATAGGTACATTGTTTGAAGCTATA
Organism: Defluviitalea phaphyphila; assembly: GCF_001466305.1. Classification (GTDB taxonomy): domain Bacteria; phylum Bacillota; class Clostridia; order Lachnospirales; family Defluviitaleaceae; genus Defluviitalea_A; species Defluviitalea_A phaphyphila. Next base: position 253,627 of record NZ_JWID01000003.1, on the reverse strand, counting down.
AGTTATGCAGAATATGTTCATGCTAATAATCATTTTAACGTACTAAAAGAACAAAAGGGAGATTATACTGTTCCTGCTGGTGGAGTTTTTGGAGTTGGGAATACAGTAGAAAATCTTCAAGGAGCAATTGATGGAGAGCTTCATGAAGTAGAACAAATGTATCCAGTTTATCTAAATACTGCAGAATTACAAGAAGAAAAAGGAGCAAAACGTTCATTTCATTATGCATTGGAGGCTGAGAAAATCCATGCTAAGATGTTTAAAGAATCGCAAGAAGCAGCGAAAAATGGGAAAGATTATGATCTTGAAGCTGTTTACATATGTTCTGTTTGTGGTTATACAGTTCTTGATGAAGCGCCAGAGGTATGTCCAATCTGTGGAGCTAAAAAGAAAGTATTTAAAGAATTTAAATAATTTTAGTAATTTAAGTAATACAAACAATTAAGAGGTACTTTTAAGTACCTCTTTTTTACTTTTAAATAAACAATGATTTTAAATAAAAAATTTATTAATAATTTATAAATAGTATTTGTGTAATTTACATTAAATAGATTTATAAATATTATTTTATTTATATGATATTACAAAAAAATAATAGTAGCAATCAAAATTTCTAAAAAAATATCATTTAATTTAAAAATAGTCCACTATTTTATAAATTTATTATCTGTTATGCATAAAAATATAGTGTTATAATCCTAATACAATTAAGATAATATACAAAAATATTTTAAGTAAAATAAAAAAAGGAGGAAAATAGTATGAAAAAAAAGTTGTTATCAGCACTAATTATGGTAATGTTATCAATTTCATTAGTTGCTTGTGGAGGGAATCAAATGAATTCTGATTCAGATAGTACACAATCTCAAACTGATAATGAAAATGCATCGGAAGAAATTATAACCATACACGTATTTACAGGTTTAGCAGATAGAAAAACAGGAACAGGATTGATTGAAGAAATACTTTTTGAACAGTATATGAAAGAAAATCCCAATATCAAAATTGAAGTTGAAGCATTAGATGGTGAAACTTATAAAACTAAATTTAAAGCTTATGCAACATCAAGTGAAATGCCTGATTTACTTGGTGTGTGGGGACAGCCAGCATTTATAAATGAAATAATTGATGCGGGACTACTAGCAGAATTAAATCCTGAAGATTATAAGGATTATGGGTTTGTTAAAGGTGCTTTAGATGGTTTTAGTAAAGATGGTAAATTATACGGACTTCCAAGAAGTACGGATATTATGGGATTTTATTATAACAAAGCAATATTTGAAGAAAATGGATGGGAAGTTCCTAAGACATATAATGAACTTATAGAATTAGCAGGGAAAATAAGAGAAGCGGGGTTAATTCCAGTTAGTATGGATGGAGCAGATAAATGGCCTCTTGCTATTTATCTTAATGATTTAATAGCTAAGATAGACGGAGATAATGGAGATAAAATAAGTCAATCTATTGCTAATGGGGATTTTTCTGATCCTACTTATAAAAAAGCAGCAGAACTTTTGAGAAAATCTGTAGAAGCAGGATTATTTCAAAATGGTTTTGAAACAACAGACTATGCTACAGCCTTTAATTTATTTGCTAATGGTCAAGCAGCTATGTACTATATGGGTAATTGGGAAATGTCCATAGCTACAAATCCGGATGTTTTACCCGAAATTCGTGAAAATATAGGAGTATTTGCTATGCCAGAAGTAGAGGGAGGAAAAGGAAAAGTAACAGATATTGCAGCATGGAATGGTGTAGGATATTCAATTTCAGCTAATTCACCTGTAAAAGAAGAAGCAATTAAGTTATTAAATTATATGATGAAACCAGAAAACTTGTCAAAACTTACTTGGCAAAATGGAGTAGGTATGTCAGCTCAAGATTATTCAGGATATTTAACAGGAGATGAAACTGTTCCCCAAAAAATTTTTACAAATATTTTAATGGAAGCTACAAGTATTACTGGTACACCAATTAATGACCTTGGAACATCTGCATTTAAAACAGTTTGTGAGGATTTATGTCAAGAACTTGCTATAGGAGCTATAACACCAGAAGAATTTATTCAAAAATTAGAAGAAGCTACTAAGTAGTAAAATAAATTTTAAAAATAAAAGGCTGTCTTAAAGTATTAAAATATTTTAAGACAGCAATATTTTTAATGATAAAGGAGAGGAGAAAGTTAGTGAAAAAATTATATAGTAATAAATGGATAATATTAAGTTTAGTAATTCCAGGGATTATAACCTTTGTATTTGCTATATTAACTCCAATTTTATTAAGTTTATATTATAGTTTAACAGATTTTGCTGGTATAGGAAAGGCAAATTTTATTGGATTTGAAAACTATAAAAATTTAATAAAAGATAAAGTATTTTGGGTATCTCTTAGAAATTCTTTATTTTTAGCTTTAGGATTTATATTCATTCAACATCCTATAGCAATTATTACAGCAGCTATTTTAGATAAACTTCAAGGAAAGGCAGAAGGATTTTTTAGAACCATATATTTTATTCCTAATGTTATTTCAGTTGCTATTATAGCGTATCTTTGGAAGTTCATATACAATCCAAATTTTGGACTTCTAAATAATATTCTAAAATTGTTTGGATATACTAATGAAATAAATTGGTTAGGAAAAGGGATGGCTATTTGGTCAGTTATTATTGTTCTTATTTGGCATGGATTTGGTTGGGGAATGTTAATTTACTATGCAGGAATTAAAAATATAAATCCTATTTTGTATGAAGTTGCTGCTATTGACGGAGCAGATGCAAAAACTACATTTTTAAAGATTACATTACCCCTTATGAAACCAGTTATTCAAGTTAATGTAACTCTTGCTATTATTGCGGCTTTAAAACAAATGGAAACCGTGTATCTTTTAACTAATGGAGGACCGGGAAACGAAACACAGTTTTTAGCTAATTATTTATATAAACAGGCATTTAATTCCTTTAAATATGGTTACGGTAATGCTATAAGTGTTGTATTTATTATTATTTGCCTTGCGTCAACTATAATTTTAAATAAAATCTTTTCAGAAAAAGAATATGCATAGAAGGGAGGAGAGATAGGTGACAACTAAAATAAAAAATAATAAAAAAACTAAAGTAAGTAAGATAATTATGATGATATGTCTTAGTATTGTAGCTGTAATTCAAATTTTTCCTCTTATTTGGCTTTTAGATTTTTCCTTAGCAAGTAGTAATGAACTTTTTACTACTGGACTTTTAATTATTCCTAAAAAAATTCAATGGGGAAATTATGTAAAAGCCTTTGTTGATGGAAATTTTTTACTTTATTTAAAAAATAGTTTACTTATTAATGGTTTATCGCTGGTATTGGTAATATGCATTTCTATTATCACTGCTTTTGCAACTACTCGCATGATATGGAAGTTAAAAACAGCAGTAAAAACTTTTTTACTTCTTGGAATGATGATTCCTATTCATGCAACACTTTTACCTAATTATATAATATATGACAGAGTAGGTTTAACAGATACTATATGGGCATTATTAATTCCTTATGTGGCCTTTTCTCTTCCACAGGGATTATTTTTAACTTCAGGATTCATGGAAGCTATTCCAAAGGAATTAGAGGAAGCAGCTTTAATTGATGGATGTGGAGTATATAGAATAATTTTAATAATTATAGCTCCTTTAATGAAATCTTCAGTTGCTACAGTAGCAATTATGACTTATTTAAACAACTGGAATGAATTTATGATGGCTAGTACATATTTAAGAAGTAAAACATGGAAGACATTACCGTTTTCTGTATTAGAATTTACAGGACAGTATTCTTCTGATTATGCAGTGCAGTTTGCTGTAATGGCTTTAACTGCTCTACCAGCAATAATTATTTATATTATATTAAATAAGCACATAACAAAAGGAGTTGCTATGGGAGCTGTTAAAGGATAAAATATATCAATCAAAGGAGTAGAATTATATGAATTTAAAGTGTGTAGTTACTAGATTTTTAAATAATAAAAAAAATGAATTTGTTCAATATATGAAATTTATAAAAGATAATGGAGTAGAACATAAAGTAATTAATATTTATCCCAATATGAGATATCAAACCTTTGAAGGATTTGGAGGTGCTTTAACGGAGTCTAGCGGATATGTTTATAGTAAAATGGATAAAAAACAAAAGCATCAACTTATTAGTACTTATTTCGATGAAGATAATATGAATTATCGTTTAGCACGTATTCATCTTGATAGTTGTGATTTTTCCTTAGGGCATTATGAAGCCATGTCTGATAAAGAAGATATAAATATGTACTCTTTTAGTCTTAAACGTAGTGAGAAGTATATTTTTCCCCTTGTAGATGATGTGCAAAAATATATGGGAAGACCGATAGAAATTATGGTTAGTCCTTGGTCTCCACCAGCTTTTATGAAAACTAATGGAGAAAGAAATCATGGTGGAAGTCTTAAAGAAGAGTATAAAGAATTTTGGGCAAGATATTTATGCAAGTATATTGTAGAGTTTAGAAATAGGGGCTATAATGTTAAAAGAATGTCTATCCAAAACGAACCAAGAGCAGTACAAATATGGGATTCTTGCATTTATTCAGCAAAAGAAGAAAAAGAATTTTTAAGAGATTATTTGTATCCTGAAATGATAAAAAATAATCTTACTGATGTAGAAATATTTATATGGGATCATAATAAAGAAAGAATTTTTGAAAGAGCTTGTGAAATTATTGATGAAGATACTAATCATATGATAACAGGTATAGCTTTTCATTGGTATAGTGGGGATCATTTTGAGGCTTTAAATTTAGTAAATGAAAAGTTTCCTGATAAGAAATTAATTTTATCTGAAGCTTGTATAGAATATTCTCATTATAGTAAAGAAGATAGACTTTTTAATGCACAAAGATATGCCCACGATATAATAGGAAATCTTAATAATGGAATGAGTGCTTTTTATGATTGGAATATTCTATTAGATGAAAATGGAGGGCCTAATCATGTTGGCAATTGCTGTGATGCTCCTTTTTTATATGATATACAAGAGGGTAAATTAATAGAACGTAAAACTCTTAGTTATATTAAACATTTTAGTCATTATATAAAGCCGGGAGCGGTTAGAATTGGATATTCTAAATATACTGATGCCTTAGACGTTACAGCTTTTGAAAATCCAGATAAATCTATAGTTTTAATTATTTTAAATAGATTTAGTGATGATTTTCAAACCTCTATTAGACTTTATGAAGAATATACTAATCTTTTTATTCCTTCAGAATCAATCATTACTTGTGTTATTAATAGATAAATTAAATGTAAATAAATTCAAAATTATTTAATTGGAGAAGGGAAAACTGTTATTTAATAATAAATTTTTTTATGTATAAATAGGAGGGGGAGGCTTTTGTGCGATGGATAAAAAATTGGTTTTTAAAACTTAAGATAAAATATAAAATGATTATATCCATGTATTTGGTTATAGTGCCAATACTTTTATTTATAAGTAGTTACATGTATATAAAAAGCTCTAGAGAAGTAGTAGATAATATGTCTAAGCTTTATCAAAATTTAGTTAATAGTATTAACGAAAATATCAATTATCTTCAGTCGGATGTTGAAGATTTATTAACATATTTATGTATAAATAGTGATATACGTTATATTTTAAACGCACAAGAAAACTCCCCTATTATAGATAATACTCTTATATGGGAAAAGAATTCTCCTATGAATTTAGTAAAAGATATGATATCCGTTAAAGGTTATATTAAGACAATGATATTATACCCAGAAAATGGGGTTACAATATTTTCTTTTAGCGGAGATACTAGTGTACTAAATAAAGATATTGATAAAATTCATAATACTGAAATATATAAAAAAGCCTATGAAGTTCAGGGAGATTATGTATGGACTAGGATTAGTAAAGATGATAGTGATTTATTTATTAATAATAAATCTGATAAAATTATAGTATCTAGGGTCATCTTTAATTATTCAAAAAGTAAGCCTCTTGGATATTTAGTAATAGGGATAGATACTGATAAATATAGAGAACTATTAAAAAATGGTTTATATAAAGAAAATGAAGGAATAATTATATTTAACAAAAATAAAGAAGAATTAATAAATTTTGGAGAAATTAATAGTTTAGTTTATGAATATATAAAAAATTTAGAGTATTATGAAATATCTAAGGAAAAATATTTAGAGTATAATAATTACTATATATTTTCTAGTCAAAATAAAAATGAAGATGGATATATATTTTATATAGTTCCTAAAGAAAATTGGTTTTCTCAGATTCAAAGTGCTAAAATTTTTCCTATAATATTTCTTGTTGTTTTGCTAGTGTTTTCATGGCCTTTAATCATGTTAGCTTCTAATATAATTTCAAAACCATTATATAGGCTTTATAAATCTATGGAAAAATTTAAAAAAGGAGATTTTAATCAGAAAGTAGAAGTAGTAGCCTATGATGAGATAGGAGAAGTATCAGCTTGTTTTAATGATATGGTTAAGGATATAAAAAAATTAATTGAACAAAATTATATTATGGTTTTAAGAGAAAAACAAAGTGAATATGATGCTTTACAAGCTCAAATAAATCCTCATTTTTTGTATAATACCTTGGATTCTTTGTATTGGCAAGCTTTAAATGGGGGAAGTGAAAAATTAGCAGAAGATATTTTTTCTTTGTCTCAATTATTTCGTTCCATATTAAGTAAAGGTGAAAGTATAATTTCTGTAAAGCAAGAAAAAAACTTGATTTTTCATTATTTGCAAATTCAAAAAATGCGTTTTAACAAAAAGTTAGATTTTTTAATTGATATTGATGATAATATATTAGAATATAAGATACCGAAATTAATATTGCAACCTTTTGTAGAAAATGCTGTTGTTCATGGGTTAGAAAATACAGGAAGAAAGGGATTTATTAAAGTTACTGGAAAACTTAATAAAGGATATTTATTATTTAAAATAAGTGATAATGGAATTGGGTTAACTAAAGATCAAATTAATAGTATATTAGAAAAAGAAGAACCAATGAAATATTCAAGTAAAAGAATTAGTGGATATGCTATAAAAAATGTAAAAGAAAGATTAAGATTAAAATATCAAGGAAATTTTAAGCTAGATATTAAAAGTAAAATTAATAGAGGAACGATAGTAATAATAGAAATCCCTTCTAATGAAAATTAAGGAGGTATCTTATTATGGAGTCTATAGTAAAATTATTAATTGCAGATGATGAAGATAACATCCGTAATGGTATTAAAACATATATAGAGTTACACAGTAAATTAATAAATAAAATATATACAGCAAGTAATGGTAGAGAAGCTATAGATAAAATATTTAAGTATAAACCACAAGTTATGTTAATTGATGTACAAATGCCTTATAAAAATGGTCTTGTGGTAATGAAAGAAGCTAAGGAAGCGGGGATTTGTCCTAAAACCATTATATTAAGTGGATATGATGAGTTTTCCTATGCCCAAAAGGCCCTTAGATATGGAGCAGAGGATTATCTTTTAAAACCTTGTAGATCTACAGAAATTTTAGCTAAAGTAGAAAATATGATAAAATCAGATAATAATATAGACGATAATTCATCAGAATACAGGATAGATAAACACGGAAATAGATTTGTAGATATAGCTATAGAATATCTTAACGAACATTATATGGATAATATTTCTTTAAAAGAAGTGGCTGAAAAAGTAGGAGTTACTCCAGGATATTTAACTACATTGTTTGCAAAAACTATAGGGTGTAGTTTTATTGAATATTTAAATAAAGTTAGAGTAGAAAGGGCTTGTAACTACTTTTATGATAATACACTTAAAACTTATGAAGTAGCTTACAAAGTAGGATTTAGTGATGAGAAATATTTTTCTAGAGTATTTAAAAAAATAAAGGGAATAAGCCCTTCTAAATTTAGAAAGAGTTTATAAACCTGTGTATAAATAAAATGCACAGGGTTATTTTTTTAATAGTTTACAAATTTAATATAGTAAAGTATAATAGTATCTGCAGTGTAAATATAAATACTTACAGGGGGATTTAAAATGAAAAAGAATATTATACTTTTACTATGTAGTATTTTAGTTATAGCTTTATTTTCTGTAGGATGTGGTAGTAAAGATACAGAAGAAACTCTTAAAGAAGACAATTCTTTAGCAGAAGATACTTCCTTAGAAGAAATAGATAATTCTTTAGAGGAAATAAAAGAAAAGGGAGTTTTAGTTGTTGGTTTAGATGATACTTTTGCACCTATGGGCTTTCGTGATGAAAGTGGAGAGATAGTAGGTTTTGATATAGACCTTGCAAGAGAAGTAGCAAAAAGAATGGGAGTAGAAATAGAATTAAAACCTATTAACTGGGATGCAAAGACTATGGAGCTTAATGGAAAAAATATTGATGTTATATGGAATGGATTATCCATCACAGAAGAGAGAAAAAAAGAAATAGCTTTTTCTGACCCATATTTAAATAATAGACAAATTATAATAGTAAGAAGTGATTCAGATATTGAAACTAAAAAAGACTTAGAAGGTAAAATCGTAGGACTTCAAACAGGAAGTAGTGCAGAAACGGCTTTAAATGCTGATAGTGAAACAGCCAGTTCCATTAAAGAAATAAGTGATTATCCAGATAATACTACAGTACTTATGGAACTTGAAGCAGGACGTTTAGACGCAGCAGTTATGGATGAAGTTGTGGGAAAATACTATATATCTAAAAAACCTGATAATTTTAAGGTTCTAGAAGAAGACTTTGGAAGAGAATCCTATGGTATAGGATTTAGACTAACTGATAAAAAGTTAGTTGAAGAAGTAAATAAGATTATGGAAGAGCTTAAAGAAGACGGTACAGCGGCAGAAATATCTAAAAAGTGGTTTGGAGAAGATATTGTCGTAAAATAGGAGGATAATTGTGTCTGATATTTTAGGAATGATTATATATATATTAAAGGGAAGTTTAATTACCTTAAAACTTTATATAGTTACTATAGTTTTATCTATTCCTTTAGGGGTTTTAGGAGCTTTAGGGAAGATTTCTAAATCTAAGTTATTATCTTCTTTTGTTGGATTTTATACTTGGATTTTTAGAGGAACTCCCCTTTTGCTTCAATTATTTTTTATTTATTTTGGACTTCCTCATTTTCTAGGAATTAATTTTAGCAAATTTCAAGCAGCCTCTTTAACATTTATTTTAAACTATGGAGCTTATTTTACAGAGATATTTAGGGGTGGAATACTATCTATTGATAAGGGACAGTATGAAGCAGCTAAGGTTTTAGGGCTGAGTTATCCCCAAACTATGAGAAGAATAATACTTCCCCAAACTATAAGAAGAGTGCTTCCTGCTACTTCTAATGAAGCTATTACTTTAGTAAAAGACACAGCCTTAGTAACTGCTATTAGCATGGAAGACTTATTAAGAAATGCCAATCAGATAGTGGCTAGGGAATATACAATTATTCCTTTTGTAATAGCTGGAGTGATCTATTTAGTTTTAACCTCTATTATTGTATGGATATTTAGAAAGTTAGAAGAAAAGTATTCCATTTATGAGTAGGAGTTTTAATATGAAAATGATTTATGTTGACAATATAAGTAAAAAATTTGGGAGTTTAGAAGTTTTAAAAGATATATCATTAGAAGTTAAAAAGGGAGAAGTTATTTCTATTATAGGGCCTTCAGGTTCAGGGAAGAGCACATTTCTTCGCTCTCTTATTCTTCTTGAACAAATTGATAAAGGGAGAATTGAAATAGAAGGAATTCCTATATCAGCTTTTGATGATAAAGGGAAAAGGATATCTCTTCCTCGTAAAGATGTTAAAGATGGAGTTAGAAAAATGGGGATGGTATTTCAAAATTTTCATCTTTTTCCCCATAAAACAGTTTTAGAAAATGTAATAGAAGCTCCTATAATTGTAAATAAATTAGATAAAAAAGAAGCTGTATCATTAGGAGAAGAACTTCTTAAAAAAGTAGGACTTCTAGATAAAAAAGATTCTTATCCTTCTCAAATTTCAGGGGGACAAAAACAAAGGGTAGCCATTGCTAGGGCTCTTGCTATGAAGCCAGATATCATGCTTTTTGATGAACCGACATCAGCCCTAGATCCTGAATTAGTGGGAGAAGTTTTAGGAGTTATAAAAAATCTTGCCAAAGAAAATATGACAATGCTTATAGTAACCCATGAAATGGGATTTGCAAAAGAAGTGTCGGATAGAGTAGTATTTATGGACAAAGGAGAAATAATAGAAGATGCTCCACCAAATAAACTATTTAATAATCCAGATCATCCTAGGATTAAAGCTTTCCTAGAAAAAATTTTAAAATAAAAAATATAACTTAACACTACTAAATATATTTTTTATTTATTACCATAAATCAAAAAGAGTAGTAGGAAGATAATTTCTTACTACTCTTTTAACATTTTTTATTAAGTTATTGGATATTACAAATTTAAAAAAGATATTAAAATTAATTTTATTAAAAAATAGAAAAGTTTTAGATGTTATTTATAAATGAATTAAGGAATATATTATAGTATAAAAAATTATAAATAGTGGGGGAAAAATGGATAGATTAAAACATATATCCCAAGTTTTTAATTCCGCAGACGAAATTCTCTTTGATGATTCGTCTAAATTTATTTTAATGAGTGATTGTCATAGAGGAGATGGAAGTTGGTCCGATGATTTTGCAAGAAACCAAAATATTTATTTTTCAGCTTTAGTTAAATATTACCATGAAAATTATACTTATATAGAATTAGGGGATGGAGATGAACTTTGGGAAAATAATATTTGTGAGGCCATACAAACCCATAATGATGTTTTTTGGCTTCTGTCTAAATTTTATAAAGAAGGCAGGTTATTTTTTATTTATGGGAATCACGATATGGTGAAAAAAAGTAAGAGATTTGTCAAAAAACATTTATTTCAATATTTTAACGAATCTAGTAAAGAATATTGTTTTTTATTTCCTAATATAAAAATTCATGAAGGATTAGTTTTAAAACATAGGATTACAGGGAGAAAAATTCTTTTAATACATGGGCATCAAGTAGATTTTTTAAATTATACTTTATGGGAAATAGCTAGGTTTTTAGTGAGATATATATGGAGACCTTTAAATTTATTTGGAGTAAATGACCCTACAAGACCAGCAAAAATTATCGTAAAAAAGAAAAAATAGGTAAGAGATTAATAGAATGGGTAATTAAAGAAAAATGTATACTCATTGCAGGACACAGCCATAGACCTTCTTTTCCAGATTTATGGGAGCCGCCATATTTTAATGATGGTTGCTGTGTTCACCCTAGGGGAATAACAGGGATAGAAATAGTAAATGGTTGCATTATGTTAGTTAAATGGAGTGTAAAAACAAAACAAGATGGGATAATGTTTATTGATAGAGATATTATTGAAGGACCAGTAAAATTAGAACATTATTATAATTTTTTTAAATAACTAGCCAAAAATTTACTAATTAGTATTTAATACAAAATTTTTACAGTTTAATAACACATATAATTTAATTAAGAATTTTATCATACAAAATAATTTTAAATACGTATTAATTATTGATGAAAAGTAAGAATAAAATTTAAAATTAAAATAGAGGAGGATTATAATATTAAATTTAAACTGTATAATAGTATATCCTTATAGATTATGGTATAATCAAAGAGAGATGAAAAATTTATTAACATCTCCAAGAGGAGGGATCTAATGACACAAAAGATATTAGTCTGCATTACTATTCAGCAAAATAGTAGGAGACTAATTAAAAAGGGTGCAGAATTAGCTAATAGAGTTGGAGGGGAATTACACATACTTCATGTAGAACATGGAAATAGTATTTTATCTAAAAATGATTCGGCTCAGTTATTTGAAGAGCTATTTGATTATGCTTCAGAATTAGGTGGAGAAGTTCATGTAGTATGTGATGATAAAGTGCCAGAGAGAATAGTTAAGTTTATAAAAGATATGAATATTACACAGTTAGTATTAGGAGAAACTATGAGAAGTAAAATTCATAGGCTTATAACAAAAGATATAAAAAATTATATTACATCAACTACTCCTGAAGTAGAAGTTATGGTTTTAGAAAGAGAGAAACCTTTAAATATAAAAGATGAAAAGGCATTTTCGTAATTAATTTATAAAAAATCTTGACAAGTAAGTTTAAAAAAATTATGATAGATATCATAGAATTTTCGAAAAGGAGGTAGGATTATGTTAATCATTAAAACAACAAGAAAAACCAATAGAATAATTAACTTAAATAAGATTTATAACAACCCTACCTCAAGTAGGTATATTATTTGATAATAATATATCTATTTTCATACGATAAATTAGGTCATGGGTATTGTTATCCATGGCCTTTTTGCGTCTTTTAATAGGGTTGTTACATAAGGAGGAAATTATGAAAAGAGTAGCTAAATATTTTTTTAGATACTGGAAGATTTATTTTTTAGGATTTATGGCTATGATGATAAGTTTAATACTTGATATGTTTAATCCTCAATTAAATAAAATTATAATTGATGATGTTATTTTAGGAGGAGATCTTAGTATTTTTAAAAGAACTCTTTTAGCCTTAATAGGAATTACCATTAGTAGAGGAATATTAGGTTATGCTAAAGAGATGATTTTTGATGTAGTTAGTTCTAAGGTAGTAGTTAATATCAGGAAGGATTTATTTGAACATATCCAAAGCTTATCTTTTTCCTTTTTTGATGGAATTAATACAGGAGAACTTATGTCTAGGATAAAAGAAGATGTAGATAATATTTGGAAAGCTGTGGGCTTTGGAATAATGCTTTTTTTAGAACAAGGTTTATATTTTATAGTTGCTTCTATTATGCTTTTTACTTTGAACTTTAAATTAGCCTTAATTTGTTTAGCATTTATGCCCTTTATTGGATTTATTGCTCTAAAGCTAGAAAAAAAGATAGGAGAAGCCTATGAGAAAATAAGTGACCAAGGTGCTGTACTTAATACTACTGCCCAAGAAAATATTGCAGGGGTTAGATTAGTTAAAGCTTTTGGAAGAGAAAGATATGAAATAGAGAAATTTTTAAAGGAAAATGAAAAAAACTTTAATCTAAATTTAGAACAAGCTTCTATTTGGGGTAAATATAATCCAAGGATTGAGTTTTTATCTAATTTAGTTATAGTTGCAGTAACTACTATAGGAGGATTTTTAGTTATTAAAGAAGATATGTCCATAGGAACCTTGGTAGCTTTTAGTAATTATATATTTATGCTTATATGGCCTATGAGAATGCTTGGATGGCTTACAAATATTTTAGCTCAAGCTATGGCATCTAGTAAAAAACTAGAAAAAATATTTAAAGAAAAACCTAAAATAACAAGCCCTAAAAACGCTATAAAACCAAAGAAAATAAAAGGACATATAGTATTTGATAAAGTAGGCTTAGAACTTAATGAAACAAAGATTTTAGAGGATATTTCATTTGAAGCTAAACCAGGACAAACCATAGGAATAATGGGAAGTACAGGTTCAGGGAAAAGTTCTATTATAAATCTTATTGGACGTTATTATGATAGTACTAAAGGTAGGATTTTAGTAGATGGAATAGATGTAAAAAATATGGATCTTAAAACTTTAAGAAAAAATTTATCAGTAGTTATGCAAGATACCTTTTTATTTTCTGATACCATAGAAGAAAATATTAAATTTGGTAATATGGAAGCTACTAATGAAGAATTAATAGAAGCGGCAAAGGATAGTGATGTTCATTCCTTTGTACTTAAGATGCCAGAGGGCTATAAAACAGTTATTGGAGAAAGGGGATTAGGATTATCAGGAGGACAAAAACAAAGAATATCCATTGCAAGAGCTCTTATTAAAAATAGTCCTATTCTAATACTAGATGATGCAACATCAGCCCTTGATATGGAAACAGAATATCAAATTCAAAAAGCAATAGAAAGAAGAAAAGGAATAACTAAGATAATAATTGCTCATAGAATATCTGCAGTAAAAAATGCCGATGAAATATTGATATTAGAAGGAGGAAAAATAGTAGAGAGAGGTAATCATAAGACTCTTTTAAAGAAAAAAGGGAGATATTATGATATTTATTGCCAGCAGTTTAAAGGATTTAAAAGTGTAAAAGAGGAAGTGATATAATGGCTAGAAATAATTATAAAGAAGATGAAAAACTAGAAGAAAAATTAAACATAGAGATTATTACTAGACTATTATCTTATTTAAAAGATTACAAATTAGAAGTTATAAAAACATTAATGTTTATGGGAGTAGTTATAGCTGCAGAACTTTTAAATCCATATTTTCTAAAAATAGGGATAGACCATTATATTTTAAAAAAAGATATAAAAGGATTATTTTTATTAGGGGGTTTAATAGTTTTAGCTAATCTTATTGCCATGTTTTGTAGTAGAAAAAGGATAATGATTATGTCAAGGGTAAGTAATAAAATTCTTTTAACTATTAGGCAAAATCTATATACTCACATACAGAGTTTATCCTTTTCATTTTTTGATAATAGGCCTGTAGGAAAAATATTAGCTAGGATTATAGGTGATGTAAATTCCTTAAATGAATTATTTACTAATAGTGTAACAAATCTTATTCCTGATCTTATAAAGATTATAACAGTAGTTGTTATTATGATGTCTATGAATTTTAAATTAGCATTAATTTCTCTTACTACCCTGCCTTTTTTACTTATAACTATGTTTATTGTCCAGATAGTATCAAGAAGAAGATGGCAAATATTTCGTAAAAAGAATTCAAATATGAATGCTTATACCCATGAAGATTTTTCGGGGATTAGGGTTGTGCAGAGTTTTACATTAGAAGAACATACTAGTAATGTTTTTTATAAACTTTTAAGTGATGTGAAAAATTCTTTTGTAGATGCTGTTAAGATGAATGATTTATTTTGGCCTTTAACAGAGATTTCTTGGGGAATTGGTTCTGTAATAGTATTTTGGTTCGGAGTTAATATGTTAAATACAGGGGATATTACTGTGGGGCTTTTAGTTGCCTTTACAGGATATATTTCAATTTTTTGGCAGCCGATTGTAAATATAAGTAACTTTTATAATACCCTTATAACTAATATGGCAGGAGCCGAAAGAATCTTTGAAATATTAGATATACAACCAGAGATAAAAGATAGTAAAAATGCTTATCCTCTTCCTAAAATAAAGGGAAATGTGACCTTTAAAAATGTATCTTTTTCATATGATGAAGAAAAACTTATTTTAAATAATATAAATTTTCATGTTAATGCTGGGGAAACTATAGCTTTAGTAGGTCCTACAGGTGCAGGGAAAACTACTATTGTTAATTTAATAAGTAGATTTTATGAAAATCAAAAAGGTAAAATATTAATAGATGGACATGATATTAATTCTGTTACAATAGAAAGTCTTAGAAGTCAAATGGGAATTATGACTCAAGATACATTTATGTTTTCTGGAACTATAAAAGATAACATAAGATATGGTAAATTGGACGCTACAGATGAAGAAATAGTAAAAGCTGCAAAGGCAGTTTGTGCCCATGATTTTATTATTAAATTAGAAAAGGGCTATGATACTAACGTAAATGAGAGAGGTTCAAGATTATCTGTAGGGCAAAGACAGCTTATTGCCTTTGCAAGAACTTTACTAGCTGACCCTAGGATATTGATTTTAGATGAAGCTACATCAAGTATAGATACAAAAACAGAGAGACTAATTCAAAAAGGCATAGAAAAACTTCTTTATGGAAGGACAGCCTTTGTAATTGCCCATAGACTTTCTACCATACAAAATGCCGATAGGATAATGGTTATAGATGATGGAGAAATAAAAGAAATGGGAAATCATGAAGAATTAATAAAACAAAGAGGATTATATTACGAATTATTTAATGCCCAATTTAAATTCATAAAGGAACATAATTAATACCTACCAAGGGATTTTATTCATATAATCTCCTCTTAATACAGGAAGTATCTTAGCTTTTATAGGCTTTGGTACTTCTTTTAATTTTAAAGAATCTATCCTAGCTATATCAGAAGAATCTAATTTAAGTTTAAAAGCTAATTCTTTAACTGTATATCCTTGATTTTTTCTTAATTCTTTTACAGTTTTATTTCTATTTATAAATTCAAAAAACATAATATCCTCCTATATTTAATAAATATTTATATTCTTTTATTAAATAATAATACGTTTAAATAAAAAAAACAAGAAATTAAAATATATCATTGAATTTTAAAACAAATTAGTAATATAATGTAATTAAAAAAGAGGATAGGTGTTTTAATAATGAATATAAAAAAAGATTTATTAAGTATTAACAAATACAGTCGTCCAGGAGAAAAATTAAAATCTGTAAAAGGGATAGTAGTACATTGGGTAGCCAATCCTAATACTTATGCAAAAGCTAATAGAGATTTTTTTGAAAATCGTAAATATGGGGAAATGGGATATGGCTCTGCTCATTATATAATAGATTTAAATGGGGATATAATACAGTGCATTCCCCTATCAGAAATAGCTTATCATGTGGGAGCTGATAGTTATAAAGAGGAAGCAATTAAAAAACTAGGAAACTATCCTAATAATACTACTATAGGAATAGAATGCACTCATATAGATTGGGATGGAAAGATGACAGAAGAAACTTATAATTCTTTGGTTGAATTATGTAAAGATTTATGTTTAACTTATAAATTAAATCCATTAACAGATTTATATAGACATTATGATATTACAGGTAAAGATTGTCATAAATGGTTTGTAGATAATTTGGATGAATGGGAAAAATTTAAAAATAAAGTTAGAGATAAGATGATAAATAATAATAAAGAAATACAAAAAAATATAATTTATAAAAATATAGTTAATTTTGACTTTGAAGGAGAAAAATTTGGAGTACCAGGCTTTTTAAAGGAAGGAATTAGTTATGTGCAAGTAAGAGGACTGCTTGATAGATTAGGATATATAGTAGAATGGGATAATGAAAGTAAAACAGTAATAATAAAAAAAGAATAAATTATATAAATAGGATTTTTAAAATACTTGCAAGAGCAGAAAAAATATTGCTTTTGCAAGTATTTTTATATAAAAACATAGAATTATTGACAAAGGGTTATTTTGTGATATAATATACTATGATATTGATAATTAATATCAATTATTAATTATTTGCAAATCAATTGAGAGTGAGGAGGATGGATATGTTACTTACTATGGCAAAACATGGGGAAGAAAATTACATAAAAAAGATTACAGGAAAAGATGAAGTTAGAAAATTTTTAGGAAGTTTAGGATTTGTAGAAGGAGAAAAAGTGAAGGTTGTTTCAGAAATGGGAGGAAATGTTATTTTAAATATTAAAAATACAAGGGTAGCTTTAGACAAATCTATGGCTAATAGAATTTATATTTAGAGGTGAGCATATGAAAACTTTAAGAGATGTTCAATGTGGAGAAAAAGTTAAAGTCTTAAAACTCCATGGAAAAGGAGCAGTTAAAAGAAGAATTATGGATATGGGAATTACTAAGGGAGTAGAAATTTTTGTTAGGAAAGTAGCACCTTTAGGAGATCCTATAGAGGTTAATGTAAGAGACTATGAGCTTAGTATTAGAAAGTCAGATGCGGAAATGATAGAGGTAGAGTAAAGGAGGATTATGATGAATATTGCTCTTGTGGGTAATCCTAATAGTGGAAAAACTACTATGTTTAATAACTTAACAGGAAGTTCTCAGTATGTAGGGAACTGGCCTGGAGTAACAGTTGAAAAAAAGGAGGGAAGATTAAAAGGGCATAAAGAAGTTAATATTATCGATTTACCTGGAATTTATTCTTTATCTCCATATACTTTAGAGGAAGTAATTTCAAGAAATTATCTTATTAAGGAAAAGCCAGATGCAATTATAAATATTGTAGATAGTACTAATATTGAAAGAAATCTTTATCTTACAACACAGTTAATTGAAATAGGCATTCCTATGGTTATAGCTCTTAATATGACAGATATTATTAGAAAAAATGGAGATAAAATTGATATTGAAAAACTCAGTAAAGATTTAGGTTGTGAAATAGTTGAAACATCTGCTCTTAAAGGAGAAGGATGTATAGAAGCAGCTAAAAAAGCTATAGAATTAGCTAAACAACATAAAAAGGTGGAATCTAAACTTGTTTTTTCTAAGGAAGTGGAAAAAGCTATAAGCGATATTAAAGATATTATTCAAAATGAAATTGATAATGATAATCTTTATTGGTTTAGTATAAAGGTATTTGAAAGAGATGAAAAAGTTTTAGAACAGTTGAACTTATCTGATAATATTATGCAGAAAATAGAAGAAGTTATCGTAAAATGTGAAGAAGCATTAGATGATGATAGTGAAAGTATCATAACTAATGAACGTTATAATTATATAAGTGGTATTGTTAAGAAATCCGTACATAGAAGAAACAATACTAATATGACTACATCAGATAAAATTGATAGAATAGTTACTAATAGATTTTTAGCTCTTCCTATTTTTGCTTTAGTAATGTTTCTTGTATACTATTTATCTATATCTACTGTAGGTGCATGGGGTACGGATTGGGTTAATGATGCTTTGTTTGGAGAAATTATTCCTCCTGCAGTAGAAGGTTTTTTAAATTCTGTAGGTACTGCTCCTTGGCTTACTTCTCTTATTCTTGATGGAATTATAGCAGGAGTAGGTGCAGTTTTAGGATTTTTACCTCAAATGCTAGTATTATTCTTTTGTTTAGCCATTTTAGAAGATAGTGGATATATGGCACGTGTAGCTTTTATAATGGATAGGATTTTCCGTAAGTTTGGTCTTTCAGGTAAATCTTTTATTCCTATACTTATTGGAACAGGTTGTGGAGTTCCAGGAGTAATGGCTTCTCGTACTATTGAAAACGAAAGAGACCGTAAAATGACAATTATAACTACTACATTTATACCTTGTTCTGCAAAATTACCCATTATTGCTCTAATTGCGGGAGCATTATTTCCAGAATCTACTTGGGTAGCTCCATCAGCATATTTTGTAGGAATGGGAGCTATTATTTCCTCAGGAATTATTTTAAAGAAGTTTGATAGTTTTGCAGGAGAACCTGCACCATTTGTTATGGAACTACCAGCATATCATATCCCAGGGATTAAAGGAGTATTAACCCATATGTGGGATAGGGGAAAATCCTTTGTTAAAAAAGCTGGAACCATTATTTTTCTTGCTAGTGCTTTAGTATGGTTTTTAAGTTCCTTTAGTTGGTCTATGAAAATGGTAGATACTTCAGAATCTATATTAGCTTCCCTTGGTAATATAATTGCTCCAATATTTAGTCCTCTTGGATGGGGAGATTGGAAAGCGGCAGTAGCTACTATAACAGGATTAATCGCTAAAGAAAATGTTGTAGGAACCTTTGGAATTTTATACGGTTTTGAAGAAGTGGCGGAAGATGGAATGGAAATTTGGGCTGCTCTTCAAGCTTCCTTTACACAAGTTTCTGCATATTCATTTTTAGTTTTCAATCTTCTTTGTGCTCCTTGTTTTGCAGCTATTGGAGCTATTAGAAGAGAAATGGGTAGTGGAAAATGGACCCTTATTGCTGTCGGGTATCAGACAGGATTTGCTTATGTAATATCCCTTATAATATATCAATTAGGTAAACTTATAACAAGAAATGGATTTGGAATAGGAACAATTGTGGCCATTATTCTAGCATTATTATTCTTCTACTTATTATTTAGACCATATAATAGTAGTAGAAGGGAAATTTATAATGCAAATAAAGTAAGTGTTTAAGGAGATGATAATATGGCAACATGGATTATAGGAAGTATAGTTTTAGCATCACTGATTTGGGCTGGATATAGAACATATAAGGAGCATAAAAGTGGAGATAGTTGCCATAGTGGATGTTCAAGTTGTCCTCATGGAAGTCAATGTGGTAAGTGATTTAAGCATGTTCTCCTCTTAATATTATATAAAAGAAGCACTTGGAATTTCTGTATAGCAAGTGCTTCTTTTTATTTTGAATTATGGAGAGATAATAAATTTATAAAAAAGATAATAAATTTTATCAGATATATATTTACATGTACAAAAAAATATGATAATATATGACTACGAAATCGATTTCGGAAATATATATTATTAAAAAGTGTAAAATTATTTTTTTAAATTCTTTCGAAAACGGTTTCGAAAAAATAATTTATTGCATATTAATGGAAAAGTATAGTATAATTTTTTACAAAAAAACGAAATCGATTTCGAAAGAAGGTAGCTTATATGATTACTATATATGATATTGCAAAGAAGGTTGGATGTTCAAGTGCAACAGTATCTAAAGCTTTAAATAATTATCCAGATGTAAACCCTAAGACAAAAGAAAAAATTATAAAAACAGCAAAAGAGATGGGATATATCCCGAATTCTCAGGCTCAATTTCTTACTAAGAAAAAAACTTGGAATATAGGAGTTCTTTTTGAGGTAGAAACAGATAAAGGAATAACACATTATTTTTTTGCAGAAATTCTTCAAAGTTTTAAAGAATATGCTGAAGCAGCAGGATATGATTTAACATTTGTTTCAAGGAAGATAGGCAAAGATAAACTTTCTTTTCTTGAATATGTAAGAAGAAGAAGATGTGATGGAGTTATTATAACAAGCTTTGATTATAAGAATAAACAAATTTTAGAACTTATTAATAGTTCTATTCCTGTTGTTGTTATTGATTATAATTATAGTAATGTAAGTGGAGTGTTTTCTAAAAATTATAGAGGAATGGAGCTTTTGACACAATATCTAATTGATTTAGGACATCGAGAGATTGTTTATATACATGGAACTATAAATGATTATGTTACAGGTGCTAGAGTTAAGGGGTTTAAAGATACCCTTAGGAAAAATAATATAATTTTAAATAATAATAATTTAGTAGAAGGAATGTATTATGATAGAAAAACAACTCAAGATAAGGTTTTTGAAATTCTAAAAAGGGACCATATTCCAACAGCTATTATTTTTTCTGATGATTATGCAGCTGTAGGAGGAATAAAGGTAATTAAAGAATTGGGATATAAAATACCCAAGGATATATCTGTAGCAGGCTTTGACGGTATAGAACTTGGAGAGATGGTATACCCAAGATTAACTACTATTAAGCAAAATACAAAGTTAATTGGAAAATCTGCTGCTAAAAGACTTATAGAAATTATTGAAACAAAGGATTTTACTAAAAAAGATATATATGTGGATGTAGAGTTAATTAAAGGAAAGTCTTGTGCAAAAATAATAAAATAATTTTATTAAAAAAGTTAAGACAAAATAATTTCAAGTTTATGTGTTTAGTAGTAAAAAATACTTGAAAATAGGAGGATTAATATGTTTAAAAAAGACTTTGTATGGGGAGTAGCTACTGCTTCTTATCAAATAGAAGGAGGAGCTTATGAAGATGGTAAAGGACTTTCTATATGGGATATGTTTTGTAAAGAACCTGGTAGGGTTTATGATGGAAACACAGGAGATTTTGCTTGTGATTCCTATCATAGAATAGATGAAGATGTTAAATTATTAAAAGAACTAGGAGTAAAGGCATATAGATTTTCTATATCTTGGCCAAGAGTTCTTCCAAATGGTATAGGAGAAATTAATGAAAAAGGATTAGAATATTATGAAAAATTGGTAGATGCTTTAATAGAAGCAGGAATTGAACCATATATTACCTTATTTCATTGGGACTATCCCTATGAATTATATAAAAGAGGGCAATGGTTAAATCCAAAATCTTCTAATTGGTTTGAAGAATATGTAACAGTAGTTTTAAAAAGATTGGGAAGTAAAGTTCGATATTGGATGACATTAAATGAGCCTCAATGTTTTATTGGGTTAGGATATTATACAGGGGAACATGCTCCAGGACATAGATATAGTGTTTATGATATTATTCAAATGATTCATAATACTCTCTTAGCCCATGGAAAAGCAGTTAGAGCTATAAGAAAATATGGAAGAAAAGATGCTAAAGTAGGATTTGCATTTGTAAATTATGTGAATATTCCTAATACATTTAGTGAGGCTGATATTGAAGCAGCAAAAGAGATGATGTTTAATGGATATTTAAGTTCGGAGAAAAATCCCAATCATAATTTTATATTTGATAATGACTACTGGTATGATCCTATATTACTTGGTAAATATCCTAATTGGTTAATAGAAGATTTTAGAGAATACCTACCTAAAGAAGAACAATTAAAAAAGGATTTAGAAATTATTTCTACTGATATAGATTTTATTGGATTAAATATTTATCAAGGAGTAAGGGTAGAAAAAGCTAAAAAAGGAATAAAAATTTCTAAATTAAAAGAAGGGCATGCAGTAACAGGATTTAATTGGAAAGTATCTCCAGAAGCTTTATACTGGGGACCAAAATTTACTTATGAACGTTATAAAAAACCAATTTATATAACTGAAAATGGTCTTTCAAATAAGGATTGGGTAGCTCTTGATGGAAAAATTTATGATCAGGCACGTATTGACTTCTTACAAAGATATTTATTAGAGCTTAAGAAAGCCTATGACGAAGGAATACCAGTAGAAGGGTATTTCCATTGGTCATTTCTTGATAATTTTGAATGGGCTGAAGGTTATAAAGAACGTTTTGGTTTAGTATATGTTGATTTTGAAACAGGAGAAAGAATACCTAAAGAATCTTATTATTGGTATAAAAAAGTATGTAAAGAAAATAAAT
Source organism: Defluviitalea phaphyphila (assembly GCF_001466305.1). Lineage (GTDB taxonomy): Bacteria > Bacillota > Clostridia > Lachnospirales > Defluviitaleaceae > Defluviitalea_A > Defluviitalea_A phaphyphila. The sequence continues at coordinate 230,847 of NZ_JWID01000003.1, read as the reverse complement.
TTTAGAGATAAAATTATTGTTTATAAAAAAGAGTAGATTAAATTTAATATTTGTAAAAAAATTATAATCTATAGTCTTAAGGGGGGTTGGAATATTTATTTTCCCATCCTCCTTTTTTAATTTAGGCATTTATTTTTTAAAATATTAAAAAACGCTTTTTTTTACATAATAAATATGTTATATTACTACTTAAAGTCAGTTCGAAACCATCCTGACTATAAACAAAACTAAGGGGGAATTTTAAATGAATAAGAAAATTTTATTTTTGGTGCAATCAGCACTTATTGCTGCAATTTATGTAGTGCTTACGTTGCCATTTGCAGTAATTAGTACGGATTATTTGCAGGTGAGAATATCAGAAGCTTTAACGGTATTACCATTTTATACTCCTGCAGCAATTCCGGGATTATTTATAGGGTGTTTATTATCTAATATTTTTGTAAGCAAATTTGGTATGGTAGATATAGTGTTTGGTAGTTTAGCTACTTTAATAGCAGCTTTTTTATCTTATAAAATGCCGAAAAAAATATTAGTTCCCATTCCGCCTATTATAGTAAATGCTGTTATAGTAGGTTTTTTGATTTATTATGGGACTTTTGGAAATATAAAAGTTAATACAACTCTTTTCGTATTTATGGGAGGAGTTGGATTAGGACAACTTATTGCATGTTATGGATTAGGATATCCTTTAATGTTGATAATAGATAAATATAAAAATTATATATTTAAATAAAATGAAAATAAGGAATATATTTTTATATATTCCTTATTTTATTATAACCTTTGAATTTTAAAATATTAAATGCTTCATTTTAATAATTTATTTAGAGATGGATAAATTTGGAACAAATCATTTTAGAATAGATAAAAATATAATAAAATTTAAAAAAAATTATTATAAATTATGTTTGAAAATTGAAAGTTATGTGTTAAAATATTGCTGTTAACTGATAATTGTTTACAATTAATTTAAACAATATCAGATTACATAAGATATTAGGGGAGGAATTACACAATGGAGTGTAAAAATGCGTATTTACAAGGAATTATGGACAAGGTGATTGCCAAAAATCCGGCAGAGCCAGAATTTCACCAAGCAGTAAAAGAGGTGCTACAATCTTTTGAACCAGTTATTGAGAAGCATCCTGAGTATGTAGAAGCTGGTATAATTGATAGGATTGTAGAACCAGAAAGAGTTATTATGTTTAGAGTACCTTGGGTTGATGATAATGGTAAGGTACAAGTAAACAGAGGGTTTAGAGTACAGTTTAATAGTGCTATAGGACCTTATAAAGGAGGTCTTAGATTTCATCCTTCTGTAAACCTTGGAGTTATTAAGTTTTTAGGATTTGAACAAATATTTAAAAATTCTTTAACAGGTCTTCCAATGGGGGGAGGCAAAGGTGGAAGCGATTTTGATCCTAAGGGTAAATCTGATGGAGAAGTTATGCGCTTTTGCCAAAGTTTTATGACAGAGCTTTTTAGACATATAGGACCGGATACAGATGTTCCAGCTGGAGATATGGGAGTTGGAGCTAGAGAAATAGGGTATATGTACGGACAATATAAAAGACTTAGAAATGAATTTACAGGAACTTTAACAGGAAAAGGATTAACTTATGGAGGAAGTTTAGTTCGTAAAGAAGCAACAGGATATGGTTGCTGTTATTTCACACAAGAAATGTTAAATGCTAAAGGAGATTCCTTTGAAGGAAAGACAGTAGTAATTTCTGGGTCTGGAAATGTGGCAATTTATGCTGCAGAAAAAGCACAACAATTAGGAGCTAAAGTAGTTGCTCTTAGTGATTCTAATGGATATATTTATGATAAAGAAGGAATTAAATTAGATACAGTAAAGAAAATTAAAGAAGTAGAAAGAAAAAGAATAAAAGAATATGTAAATTATCATCAAAATGCAGAATATCATGAAGGAAGTTCTGGAATATGGACTATTCCTTGTGATATAGCTCTTCCATGTGCAACACAAAATGAGTTAGACGGCGAAGCGGCTAAGACACTAGTTAAAAATGGATGTATTGCTGTGGCAGAAGGAGCTAATATGCCATCTACTCCAGAAGCTATAGAAGTATTTTTAAATAATGGAGTTTTATTTGGGCCAGCAAAAGCAGCTAATGCAGGAGGAGTAGCAGTTTCTGGTTTAGAAATGAGTCAAAATAGTTTAAGATATTCTTGGAGTTTTGAAGAAGTAGATGAAAAATTAAAAAATATTATGAAAAATATTTATAAAAATACAAGTGAAGCAGCAAAAGAATATGGACATGAAAACAATTTTGTAGTAGGAGCTAATATTGCTGGATTTTTAAAAGTAGCAGAAACAATGCTTGCTCATGGAGTAGCGTATTAAAAATTATTTCTTAAATTTAATAAAGTATGTTACAATAAGAGAAGTTCTATATAATTAGTAGAACTTCTCTTGTTATACTTAAATAAAAATTAAAAATACATTGATTTGAATATATTTTATTTAGTAAAAGGGGATGAAAAGATGTATAAAATATTAGATAAGAGAAAATTAAATAAGACCGTGGAACTTATGGTAGTTCATGCTCCTTTTGTAGCACGAAAATGTGAACNATGTATAAAATATTAGATAAGAGAAAATTAAATAAGACCGTGGAACTTATGGTAGTTCATGCTCCTTTTGTAGCACGAAAATGTGAACCGGGTCAATTTATCATACTTCGTGTAAATGAAGATGGAGAAAGAATACCTCTAACTATTGCAGATTACAATAGGGAAGAAGGAAGTGTAACCATTATATATCAAGTGGTGGGATATTCTACAAAACTGTTAAGTGAAAAAGAAGTAGGAGATAGTATTGCAGATTTTGTAGGTCCTCTAGGAAGACCAACAGACCTTAAAAAACATAAAAGAGTACTAGGAATTGGAGGGGGAGTTGGAGCAGCACCTCTATATCCCCAAATTAGAAAGTTAAAAGAAATGGGAGTAGAAGTAGATGTAATCCTAGGAGGAAGAAGTGAAGAGTTCATAATTTTAGATAAAGAATTTAAAGAAATATGCAGTAATGTTTATTATGCAACTAATGACGGGACAAAAGGGAAAAAGGGATTTGTAACAGATGTTTTAGTTGATTTGTTAAATGAAGGAAAAGAATATGATGAAGTTATTGCAATAGGTCCCCTTGTAATGATGAAAGCGGTAGTAGATGTTACAAAACCAAAGAATATTCCTACATCAGTATCCTTAAATCCTATTATGATAGATGGGACAGGGATGTGTGGAGGATGCAGAGTAACAGTAGGAGGAGAAATAAAATTTGCTTGTGTTGATGGTCCGGATTTTGATGGATTTTTAGTAGATTTTGACGAGTGTATAAGAAGACAAGGAATGTATAAAGAGGAAGAGCATGCTTGTCGTATTGGACTAGGAGGGAAAGAAAATGCCTAATATGAGTTTAAAAAAGGTGGCTATGCCAGAACAAGACCCTAATATAAGAAATAAAAATTTTAATGAAGTAGCACTAGGATATACAAAAGAACAAGCAATAGAAGAAGCTACAAGATGTCTTAACTGTAAACATAAGCCTTGTGTAAGTGGATGTCCTGTTAATGTACCTATACCAGAATTTATTAAGGAAGTAGCAGAGGGAAATTTTGAAAAAGCCTATGAAATAATTACAAAGGAAAATAATTTACCTGCCATTTGTGGAAGAGTGTGCCCTCAAGAAAATCAATGTGAAGGGAAATGTGTTAGAGGAATAAAAGGAGAACCAGTAGGAATAGGAAGATTAGAAAGATTTGTTGCAGATTATCATATGCAAAATACAGAAAGAAAACAAATGAAGATAGAAAAGAATGGAATAAAAGTAGCAGTAGTAGGAGGAGGTCCTGCAGGACTTACCTGTGCTGGAGATTTAGCAAAATTAGGATATGAAGTTACAATATTCGAAGCTCTTCATGCTTTAGGCGGAGTTTTAATGTACGGTATACCAGAATTTCGTCTTCCAAAAAGTTTAGTAGAAAAAGAAATTCAAACAATAATAGATTTAGGAGTAAAAATAAATAAAAATGTAGTAGTAGGGCGTTCTATTACTATTGATGAACTTCTTGAAGAAGGATATAGTGCTGTATTTATAGGAAGTGGAGCTGGTCTTCCCAAATTTATGGGAATAGAAGGAGAAAATTTAAATGGAGTTTACGCAGCCAATGAATTTTTAACAAGGGTTAATCTAATGAAAGCTTATGATTTTCCTAATAATCCAACACCTATAAAGATTGGTAAAAAGGTAGCTGTAATAGGTGGAGGAAATGTTGCAATGGATGCTGCTAGAACAGCAAAACGTTTAGGAGCAGAAGAAGTTTATATTATTTATCGCCGTGGAGAAGAAGAATTGCCAGCAAGAAAAGAAGAAATTCATCATGCAAAAGAAGAAGGAATAATATTTAAATTGCTTACAAATCCTAAGAAAATATTAGGAGAAGATGGATGGGTTAAAGGTATAGAATGTGTGAATATGGAATTAGGAGAAGCAGACGAATCAGGAAGAAGAAGACCTGTTGAGATAAAAGGAAGTAATTTTGTAATGGATATGGATACAATAATTGTTGCTATTGGACAAAGTCCAAATCCACTTATTAGACAAACTACCAAAGGTCTAAAAACTCATAGCTGGGGAGGAATAATAGTAGAAGAAGAAACCATGCATACTAGTAAAGAAAATGTTTATGCTGGAGGAGATGTAGTAACTGGAGCAGCTACTGTTATTTTAGCTATGGGAGCAGGTAAAAAGGCGGCTAAANTAAAGAAAATGTTTATGCTGGAGGAGATGTAGTAACTGGAGCAGCTACTGTTATTTTAGCTATGGGAGCAGGTAAAAAGGCGGCTAAAGCTATAGATTTAAAATTAAGTAAATAAATTACATATAATTAGTTTAATTTATTATATGTAATATAAAGAAATATAAAATATAAAGTAAAGGAGATTATTGTTATGAAAGGTTTTGCGATGTTAGAAATTGGTAAAGTAGGTTGGATAGAAAAAGACAAGCCTGTAGCAGGTCCATTAGATGCAATAGTTAGGCCTCTTGCAATAGCACCATGTACTTCAGATATTCATACTGTATGGTCAGGAGCTATTGGTGAAAGACATAATATGATTTTAGGTCATGAAGCAGTTGGGGAAATAGTTGAAGTTGGTTCCCATGTAAAAGATTTTAAACCAGGAGATAAAGTTATAGTGCCTGCAATTACACCAGATTGGGGATCATTAGAAGCTCAATCAGGGTATTCACAACACTCAGGTGGTATGTTATCAGGTTGGAAATTTTCAAATTTTAAAGATGGAGTTTTTGCAGAATATTTTCATGTAAATGAAGCAGATGCAAATTTAGCACTTTTACCAGAGGGTATCAAACCACAGGATGCAGTTATGTTGTCTGATATGGTTGTTACAGGTTTTCATGGAGCAGAAATGGCAGATATTAGATTAGGAGATAGTGTAGTAGTCATAGGAATAGGACCTGTAGGACTTATGGCAGTAGCTGGTGCAAATTTAATGGGAGCTTCTCATATATATGCAGTGGGTTCTAGACCAAATTGTGTTAAAATTGCAAAGGAATATGGTGCAACAGAAATTATCAACTACAAAAAAGGTGATATTGTAGAACAAGTTATGAGTCTAACAAATGGAAAAGGCGTGGATAAAGTTATAATTGCAGGTGGAAATAATGATACTTTTGCTCAAGCTATAACAATGTTAAAACCAGGTGGTAAAATTGGTAATATAAACTATCTTGGTGAAGGTGAATTTATTAAAATTCCAAGAGTTGAGTGGGGAGTAGGTATGGGACATAAACAAATCGTAGGAGGACTTACTCCAGGTGGAAGATTAAAAATGGAAAAATTAGCTTCATTAATGGTAACAGGAAAATTAGACACTAGTAAATTAGTTACACATGTTTTTAAAGGATTTGAACATATTGAAGAAGCTTTAATGTTAATGAAAGATAAACCAGCAGATTTAATTAAGCCTGTAGTAATTTGTGAAGATTAAATTAATTAATACAAAATATAAAGTCAATATAAAAAACTCCTTTCTGGTTTTATAATTATATACAGAAAGGAGTTTTTTATTTAATCATAGATTTTTATATTATTTAAACATATGGTAATAATACTTCAAATGTGGTTTTTTCATTTTTTATGCTTTTAACAGATATTTTACCTTTATGCTGTTCAACAATAACTTTTGCTATTGATAAACCTAATCCGTACCCACCAGTATTTCTATTTCGAGATTTATCTATTCTATAAAATCTATCAAAAATTTTGTCAACATGTTCTGCAGGAATTCCTTTCCCTGTATTAGATACAGATAATTTTATTTTATTCTGATTTTTAAATAATTTTAAAAAGATATCGATTTGTCCATTATTATTAGTATGTTTAACAGCATTATCAAGTAATATTAATGTAAGTTGTTTAATTTCTTCTTCATTACCTATGAAATATATATCAGGGTCTATTTCTATATTTAATTTTTTACCTGTTTCAAATACAACTGATTCAAATGGAAGAACTTCACTCATTACAGCATCACTAAGATTAAATTTTTTCCAATTAATAATGTCAATACTGTGATCAATTTTTGCCATATAAAGTAAGTTGTGTATTAATTTTGACATTCTTTCTGTTTCAGATTTTATATATCTTAGCCATTTAGATTGACTTTTAACAGTTTCATTTTGGTTTGACAAAATGGCATCTACATTAGTAGATATTATAGTTAAAGGAGTTTTTAATTCATGGGATGCGTCTGTAATAAATTGTTTTTGTTTTTCCCATACTATTTCAACGGGTTTAATTGCCCAGTTGGCAAAATATAAACTAATAATGAATAGACCTATAATACTCATAATTCCAATAATAAGCAAAGTCATAATTAATCTATTAAGTGTTGATATTTCAAAGGAACGATTCAAAAAAACTATAATTTGTCCATAAGTTTTTTGCATTGTTAAAAAACGAAGTTGAACATCATTAGTTTTAATTATTCCGTTATCTTTATTTTGATCAAATACTTCTTTTAATGCTATTTCTATATTTTCCATATTATCTTCCATATTAAAATTTGAAAGAATTTCTAATATTTCTCCTTGTTCATTAAGTTTTACTGAAAAACTATTTAAAATTAGCATATTATCATTTGGAAGTGATAGTGTATCATTTGTATTTTTATTGTTAGGCTCTATAGGAAGTTTTGGTTTTGGTAAATTGCCATCATTTCTTGCAAGTTCATTCATAAGCCTAATAGATTGTCTTTCTACACCATAATACATGAAAAAATATATACTAAAGAAAACACTAATAAGTACTAAAAAAAGAAGAAACATATTTATGGCAACAAATTTTATTTTTAGTTTTTTAATCATTTATATACTCCCTTCAATACTGTAACCTATTCCACGAAGAGTTTTTATATTTATTCTAGAGTGAAGATATGCTAACTTTTTTCTTAAAAATGAAATATATACTTCAACATTATTATATTCTGCATCAGAATCAAATCCCCATATTTTTTCTAAGATTTCTTCTTTACTTACAACTTGTCCTTTTCTTTTTATTAAAAATTCAATAATATGACATTCTTTTAAACTAAGTTTAACAGATTTATTACCGCAAATAAGTTCATATGTTGAAAGATTTAATTTTATATCTTCTATTTCAATAATATCATCTACAATAATATCTCCACGACGTCTACTCAAAGCTCTTATTCTAGCAAGTAGCTCATCTATGGAAAAAGGTTTTGTAAGATAGTCATCAGCCCCATAATCTAATCCTCTAACTTTATCTTGTATTTCATCTTTGGCTGTAAGTAATATTATAGGTGTAAATATTTTATTTTTACGTAATTCCTTTAAAACATCTAATCCATTCATTTCAGGTAACATGATATCCAATATAATGATATCATATATTCCAGTTAACCCATAATCTAAACCTGATATACCATCATGTACCATATCAACAATATATTTATTCTTTACAAGTATGTGTTTAATTGCTTCAGCTAATTTTTTTTCATCTTCTATAATTAAAATACGCATATATCACACCTCCTGAAGTTATTTTATCATAGGAATCTTAAAATAGTCTTGAATTTTTAAGATTAATTTAAGATTTATATATTAAAATACATATACGAAAGGTTAAAGGAGGTGAGAAAAATGAAACTAAGGCATGAATTAAAGTATTATATAAATAAAGCTGATTATTTGATAATCAAAAATCGTATTAAGCATGTTGCATCTCAAGATAAGAATGCAGATAAAAATGGAGAATATATGATAAGAAGTCTTTATTTTGATAATTATAAAGACAAAGCTCTTATAGAAAAACTAACAGGAGTTAATAAAAGAAGTAAATTTCGTATACGTTTTTATAATAATGATGCTTCTTTTATAAAACTTGAAAAAAAGAGTAAAATAAATGGGCTTTGCCATAAAGTTAGTGCTCCTATAACAAAGGAACAATGTGAAAAAATTCTTAAAGGAGATATTGATTTTCTTAAAGAATCAGAGCATATGCTATTTAAAGAACTTTATGTAAAAATGAAAACAGAAGTTTTAAGGCCCAAAACTATAGTAGATTATATTAGAGAAGCATATGTGTTTGAGGTAGGAAATGTAAGAATAACTTTTGATAAATCAATAAAAACAGGGATAACCTCAACTGATATGTTTGATAATAATTTACCTACAATAGAAAGTTTAGATAATAGGTATATAATTTTAGAGGTAAAATTTGATGAATTTTTACCTGAAATTATATCTGATGTAATTCAAACTAATGAACGTAGAAATTCATCAATTTCAAAATATGTATTATGTAGAGCATATAATTAAAAATTATATTTTTATGGAGGGATAAATATGAACAATACATTTACTTTTAATGATATATTTAAATCAAGTTTTATTGATAATTTATCTGCTTTTTCTTTTTTAGATATGGCTATTGCATTAACTCTTGCATTTGTAATAGGACTTTTTATTATGACAGTGTATAAAAAGACTTTTAAAGGAGTTATGTATTCTCAAAGTTTTGGAGTATCTCTTATGACTCTTACATTAATATCTACATTTGTTATTTTAGCTGTTACATCAAATGTAGTATTATCTTTAGGTATGGTTGGAGCATTATCTATTGTACGTTTTAGAAGTGCAATTAAAGAACCAATCGATATAGCTTTTCTTTTTTGGTCAATTAGTGTAGGGATTGTACTTGGAGCAGGATTAATTCCTCTTGCTGTTTTAGGGTCGGTTTTAATTGGGGTTATTTTAATATTATTTATAAATAAGAAAAGTATCGATAACCCATATATACTTGTTATTAATTGTGATAATGATGAAAGCGAACAAAAAGCCATAGATTTAGTTAGTAAAAGTGTTAAAAAACATGTAGTTAAATCTAAAACCGTATCTTCAAGCAATGGAACAGAATTAACTATAGAAATAAGATTAAAAGATCAAACAAGTGAATTTGTAAATCAAATAAGTAAGATATCAGGAATTAATAATGTAGTTCTTGTAAGTTATAATGGAGAGTATGCAGGTTAATAATATTAATAAATGCCAATGAAAGAAGGTGAAAACCTTGATTAAAGAAAAATATATTGGGCCAATATCTATTATACTAATAATAATAACTACAATAATAGTAACTGGAATTTATATATTTACACCTAGTAATTTATCAAATAATACAGAAATTGATCAACCGGATTATATAAATAAAGTATTTGATAAAGATCAAGTTACACAAATTAATATTGAAATTGATGAAGAAAATTGGAATTGGCTATTAGAAAATGCTGCACAGGAAGAATACGTAGTTGCTGATATAACTATAAATGGTGAAACTTTTAATAATGTTGGAATAAGAGCAAAAGGGAATTCTAGTCTTAATATGGTAGAGTCAGATCCTACTACTGATCGTTATAGTTTTAAAATTGATTTTGATCAATATATTGAAGGACAAACTTTATATGGATTAGAAAAATTAGCTCTTAATAATATGATACAAGATACAACATATATGAAAGAATATATATCTTATAGTATGTTTGAAGAAATGGAGATACCAACTCCTGCTTATGCATTTGCTAATATAACGATAAATGGAGAACCATGGGGTCTTTATCTTGCTGTTGAAACAATAGAAGAAAGTTTTTTAGAACGTTATTATGGTAGTATAGATGGAAATTTATACAAACCAGAAGGGGGACAAGATAGGAATCAAGGAGGAGGAGACATGCCTCCAAGACAGAATTTTAATTTAAATAATAATAATGAGAATTTAAATGAAATGCCACAACCCCCTAATATGGAAATTGCAGAAGATATTAATGTAAGGGATCCTGTAAGAAGAAATGAAATAAGAAATCCTATAGAAGATGAAAATCTTGTAGGAGATGAGGTAAGAGATCCTATAGAAAATGGAATAATAGACAATGATGCAAGACCTATGGAAGAGAATATAATTCCAGGTAATTCAGAAAATAGAACAAGTAGTGGAGGAACTAATTTAGTATATATAGATGATGACTTATCAAGTTATGAAAATATATTTAATAACGCCGTATTAAAAACTACCAATGAGAGTGATTATCAAAAAGTTGTTGATATGATACGAAATTTAAATGAAGGAACTAATCTTGAAGAATATATTGATGTTGATGAGGTATTAAGGTATTTTGCAGTAAATACTTTTTTAGTAAACCTTGATAGTTATGCTAGCAGTATGAAACATAATTATTATTTATATGAAGAAAACGGTCGTTTCCAAATATTACCTTGGGATTTCAATCTAGCGTTTGCAGGATTTCAAGTAGAAGATGCAAAAACTGCTATTAATTTCCCTATAGATACTCCTGTAGTAGATAGTATGGAAAATAGCCCTCTTATTTCTAAACTTTTAGAAGTAGATGAATATAAAGAAAAATATCATCAATATTTAAGTGATATTGTTATAAATTATATTGAAAGTGGGAAATATGAAAATACAATAAACCAATTAAATGAATTAATTAAAGATTATGTTAAAAATGATGCTACAGCTTTTTATTCTTATGAAGAATATACTAGTTCATTATCTCATTTAATCCAGTTTGGCAAAGATAGAGCAAAGAGTATAATAGCTCAACTTTCTGGAGAACAACCATCTACCACATATGGAGATATTGATACGACTGTTGATTTATCTAAATTAGGAGGAACAGGGGGAAAAGGAGGAGGAAAACCTAATAGAACAAATAATAGAGGAGAAGGTTTAGATAATTCACAAGATATGCCAAATATGAATAGAGGTCCTCAAACATCCCCTAGAAATAATCAATTAAATCTTAACTTCACCCCAACATATAATTTAGAAATATTAATTACATTAATATCAGTTATAGTACTTGTTATAGGGTTAGTATTTGCTTTAAAATTTAAAAAGAAAAAATACACTAGCAAATAATAACCAATAAATTAGTTATAAATAAATATAGAAAACATTAAAATATCGTTGCATTTAATTTAATAATATGATATACTTCTAAATTGTGAGTACGGGCGGTCCTCTGTCTAGAATTAGTAATAGGCATGAACGTCTAAGATGGAAGGAGGGTACTTATGAATCAAATTATTAAAGAAATTGAGCAAGAACAATTAAGAAGTGACATTACTCCTTTTAATGTTGGTGATACTGTTCGTGTATATGCAAAAGTAAAAGAAGGAAATCGTGAAAGAATTCAGATGTTTGAAGGAATTGTACTTAAAAGACAAAATGGAGGAAATCGTGAAACTTTTACTGTAAGACGTGTATCTTATGGTATTGGTGTTGAAAGAACATGGCCACTTCATTCTCCCAATATTGATAGAATTGAAGTAATAAGAAAAGGTAAAGTAAGAAGAGCTAAATTAAATTATCTTCGTTCTAGAGTTGGTAAGGCGGCAAAGGTTAAAGAGCTTATTTAAAAAAGGGGACTACATGGTCCCTTTTTGTATATATAAGAGGTGTAGTATATGAAAAAAGCTGAATTTTTGGGGATGATAAAAGAGATTATAATTGTAATAATAATAGTTTTTTTTGTGAGAACTTTTATTTTTGAAAATACCAAAGTGATTGGTCCTTCTATGGAGCCTACTTTGTTAGAAAATGATATATTGATTATAAATAAATTTGAATATTATTTTACTGAACCTGAAAGAGGAGAAATTATTGTATTTCCTTATAAAGGAGATCCTTCTAAACATTATATAAAAAGAATTATCGGTTTACCTGGAGAAACGATTGATATTAAAAATGGAGTTGTTTTTATTGATGGTAATCCTTTAGAAGAAGATTATATTTTAGAACCAATGCAACAAAGAGGAGATATTTCTTTTCCGTTTGTAGTTCCTGATAATACATATTTTGTTATGGGAGATAATAGAAATAACAGTTCGGATAGTAGATATCAAGACGTAGGAACTATTGAAAAATCGAAAATTATAGGACATGCAACTATGAGAATATGGCCTTTAAATAAATTTGGAATTGTGAAATAAATTATTTATAAGTAGTGAATGGGATATGAAAAGAGATAACATAATGAAAGAACTTTATAATTGGCTTAAAGATATGTTTATTGCTTTATTAATTACAATATTTATTACTACTTTTATTTTTCAAAATACCCAAGTTAAGGGGGATTCTATGAATCCTACTTTACAAGATGGAAATTTTGTTATTGTAAATAAATTTATTTATAATTTTTTTTCACCAAAAAAAGGAGATATTATTTCTTTTAAATACTCTGATAATCCGCCTCAATATTTTATAAAAAGAATAATTGCAACAGAAGGAGATAAAATAGATATAAAAAATAATAAAGTATATATAAATGATAAAGAAATAGAAGAAAATTATATCCTTGAGCCTATGGAAGAATTAAACATAGGAGACATGGAATTTCCTATAATAATACCAAAGGATAATTATTTTGTTATGGGAGATAATAGAAATTTAAGTTTAGATAGTAGATATAAAGAAGTTGGATTAGTACATATATCTAAAATTACAGGAAAAGCTTTTTTTAGGATATGGCCTCTCAATAAAATAGGTTTTTTAAAGTAAATATTAGGAGGTGGATATATGGAAAAAAATAATAAGTATTTTAATATTACAAATGAGGTTATAAGTTGGATAAAAGATATTTTAATAGCAATTATTATTGCTATTTTTATAAGACAATTTGTTTTGGCACATACAATTATTCCTACAGGTTCTATGATACCAACTATCCAAATTAATGATCATATTATCGTAAATAAATTATATTATCTTTTTAATGAACCAAAACGTGGAGATATTGTTGTATTTCATGATGATGTAGATATTATTAAAAGAGTCATAGGACTTCCAGGAGAAACAATTGATTTAAAAGATGGAAAAGTATACATTAATGATAAACCCCTTGAAGAAGATTATTTAAATGGTCCTATGGATACAGATATTAAAGGTATTTTAGAATTTCCTTATAAAATTCCTGAAGGAACATATTTTGTTATGGGAGATAATAGAAATATAAGTCAAGATAGCAGATATATAGGACCAATTAGAAGGGAGCAAATATTTGCTAAAGCAGGTCTTAGAATTTGGCCTTTAAAATCTTTTGGATTTATTAAATAGATAATATATTATAAATGAATGGTGATTAAATTATGAATATACAGTGGTATCCTGGACATATGTCCAAAACAAAGAAATTAATAATGGAAAATTTAAAACTAGTTGATATTATTATTGAATTAGTAGATGCTAGAATTCCTTATAGTAGCAAAAATCCAAATATTGACGAGCTATCAAAACATAAACCAAGAATTATTGTAATGAATAAAAGTGATTTAGCAGATGAAAATGTTACATCTAAATGGGTTGATTGGTTTAAAAATCAAGGATATGGAGTTGTTGTTATTAATTCTATTACAGGAAAAGGAATTTCAACTGTATATGATTTAGCTAAAAAAATGTTGAAAGAAAAAATAGAAAAAGATAAAAAAAGAGGAAGGATTTTTAGACCGATTAGAGCTATGGTAGTAGGAATTCCTAATGTAGGAAAGTCTACATTTATTAATAAATTAGTAGGAAAAGCTAGTGCAAAAACTGGAGACAGACCAGGAATAACTAAAGGTAAACAGTGGATAAAAATAAAAAAGGATTTTGAATTATTAGATACTCCTGGGATTCTTTGGCCTAAATTTGAAGATGTTAATGTAGGAATTAAATTAGCTTTTACAGGAGCGATTAAACAAGAAATACTTGATATACAGACATTGTCATTAAAACTTTTAGATTTTCTTTCTAAAAATTTTCCCAATAATATAAAAAACAGATACAAAATAACGGATATTTCTTTTAAAACTTCTACAGAACTTTTGAAGGAAATAGGGTTAAAAAGAGGTTTTTTAATTTCAGGAGGAGAAGTTGATTACGATAGAACTTCTCAAATATTATTAGATGAATTAAGATCTGGAAAATTAGGGAATATTACATTTGAAATACCGGAGGATATAGAAGAGAAAAATGAGTAATATGTCAATAAAATCTATGGAAAATTTATTAAAGGAAGTTTCTTATGAGGAACTTCCTAATATTTTAGAAAAAATAAGAATAGATTCTAGAAAAGGAGTACAGAATTTAGTTAAAAAGTACGAAAAAAAATATAAGACGTATTGTAAAGAGTTAGATAGATTGAAGAAGCTAAAATATTATGAAAATCAATATTATAATAAAGGATTTAATTTGGTGGGAGGAATAGATGAAGTAGGGAGAGGCCCTTTAGCTGGTCCAGTTGTAGCAGCAGTTGTAATTTTACCTCAAGATTGTAATATAATAGGGATTAAAGATTCTAAAAAACTATCTATTGCCAAAAGAGAAATTCTTTTTGATATAATACAAGAGGAAGCTTTATCAATAGGGATAGGAATAGTTGATCCTCAAACAATTGATGAAATTAATATTTTGCAAGCTACTTATAAAGCTATGAAAATGGCATTAAATAAACTAGATAAAAAACCTCAAGTTGTTTTAGTCGATGGAAATAATGAAATTCCTAATATTTCTATACCACAACAGACTATTGTTGGAGGAGATAATAAAAGTATTTCTATTGCAGCTGCAAGTATTATAGCAAAAGTAACAAGGGATAGATTAATGGACTCCTATCATGAACTTTATCCAGAATATGATTTTATTAAAAATAAAGGATATGGCACAAAAAGTCATATTGATGCAATTAAAAAAAATGGCTTATGTCCAATACATAGAAGAAGCTTTACTAAAAATATTATATTAAACTTATGAAATTGTGATAAATACAAAAAAATTTTCTAATTTATATTTTGTGCTATCCCTTATTTTGTGAGGTGCTATTATGAGAATAAATAAATATAATGAATTAAATTCAATTCAAAAGTTTAATTTACCTTTAGAAAAGTCTTTTTTAAAATTAAAACTAGGAGATATTTTTAAAGCTCAAATTATAGATATTCAACAAGATAAGGTATTATTGTGTTTAGATAATGGCATGTCTATAGAGGCAAAATTACAAAATGAATTATTAGAGATGAAAATAGGAGAAACTATGCTTTTTAAAGTAAAATCTAATTCAAATGAACAAATTTTACTTGAAACATTGAAAAATCAAAATGAAAATCCAAAATTAAATATTATTTTAGATGCTTTAGATTCAGCTAATCTTTTAGCCACTTCAGAAAATATCGAAATGGTAGAAAAACTTTTAGATAATCATTTATCAATAGATAAAAGTAGTTTGCAAGATATTTTTTTAAAACTTAAAAATAATCCAAATCTTAAATTAGAAGAAATAATATTTTTTATCAATAATGAAATACCTATTAATGAAGAAAATATTAATCAATTAAAAAATTATGTTCTCCATAATTTTAATTTAGAAGAACAAATTAATGAATTTATGGGTAAAATAAATAATATAAAAGATTATAATTTAAAATTAGAACTTTTAAATAGCTATGATATTGCAGACTCCTTACCTTTTACTTCTCTTCAAAAAGAAATAAAAAGTTTAATTTATATATATGAGAATTATGAATTTTTAAACGATATAATTATTGATGAAAGAAATCTTAACAATAATTTAACTTTATTAAATAATAATAAAATAAAATCTTTTTTATTAGAAGATAACGAAATATTAAATTTTTTTAAACAGCATATTAAAGAATTTATGATAAATAATAAAGATAAAAGTCATTTAGAAATTACTTTATCAGATAAATTTAAAAGTCTTTTTAAAGTAGTACAAAACGATATAAATATTCCTTTAGAGCAATTAAAAGATCAAAAAAAATTAGATGAAACTTTGAATAAATTATATAAATTTGTTATTGATATAGAAAATAGAATAGGCTCAAATGATGAAAATGAAATTACAAATATATCAAAACAAATTAAAAATAATTTAGAATTTATGAATCAATTAAATAAATATGAAACTTATGTTCAAATTCCTATTAATATTAATAATAACAATACTCAAGTGGAAATATATGTTTTTAGAAGAAATAAAAATAAAAGGAATAAATCTAGTTCTATATCTGCTTTTATAGCATTAGACTTAAAAAATTTAGGACATTTAGAAATATTTTTACAAAAAAATTTAAAAGATATATACTGTCAATTTAGATTAGAAAATGAGATTTATAAAGATATTATTAAAAAACATATACAAAAATTAATTAATAGTTTATCTAATAAAGGATATAATTTAAAAAATATTACTTTTGAAAAATTAGAAGAAAAGTTTAATATATTAAAACCTACGGAGAATAATTCTGATTTAAATGAAGAGTTAAAGAGATATTCTTTTGATATGAGGGTGTAACTATGGATAAAAAAATAAGAAAAGCTGTAGCTATTCGATATGAAAAAGGTAATACTGCTCCAGAAGTTTTAGCAAAGGGTAAAGGAGTTATTGCTGAGAATATAATGAATAAAGCAAAAGAAGAGAATATTCCTATTTATGAAGACCATAAATTAGCAGATATGTTAACTGAATTAGAAATAGGAGATCTAATTCCTCCCGAATTATATGAAGTTGTGGCAGAAATTTTAGTTTTTGTTGGAAATATTGATAATTTACAGGAGAAATTTAAAAATGATTAATAAAAGAAGTATTGGAGAATGGGGCGAAAAATTAGCAGTAAAATTTTTGGAAAAACAAGGAATCACTATTTTAGAAAAAAATTTTAGATGTAAAATTGGCGAAATAGATATAATAGCAAAAGAAAAAGAATATTTAGTGTTTATAGAAGTAAAATATAGAAAAAATCTTTCCCGTGGATATCCTAGAGAAGCAGTAAATTATTATAAGCAAAGAACTATATCTAAAGTGGCTTTATGGTATATTCAAAAATATAAATTATGGGATAAACCTTGTAGATTTGATGTTCTTGAAATTTTGGGTGAATATCCAAATTTGAAAATAACTTTAATAAGAAATGCTTTTTATCCTATTTTATGATTTTATAAAGGAAGAGGATTAGAATGTATCAAAATCGTACACAGACCTTATCTTTTCATCAAAAAAATAACCTTTTCTATATTACATTTCCTAGCTTTGATAAAACTGATCTTGTAAATCATTGTTTTAGTACTCGATTAGGAGGAGTTAGTAAAGGAATTTATGAATCTCTTAATTTAGGTTTTGGACGTGGGGATAATGAGGAAAATGTTAAGACAAATTATAAAATTTTATGTAGTGCCATAGGAATTGATTATAATAAACTCATTTTTTCAGATCAAGTACATGGAAAAAAAATAAGAGTTATAAAAAAAGAAGACATAAGTGATAATTTTAATTTCATTAAATATAGTAAAGAAATCGATGGACTAGCTACTAATATCCCTAAAATTCCTTTAATAACCTTTTATGCAGACTGTGTTCCACTCTTTTTTTTAGACCCAGTAGCTAAAGCAGTGGGACTTGCTCACGCTGGATGGAGAGGAACAGTTAAGAAAATAGGACTAGAAATGATAAAAATATTTAAAAAGGAGTTTAATTCAAACCCTAAGGATACATTAGTAGGGATAGGTCCTTCTATCGGGAAATGTTGTTTTGAAGTAGATAAACCAGTAGTTGATGAGTTTGAAAAAATTTTTGTAGATACAAAAAATATAATTTATTCTCAAAATAATGGGAAATATGTTATTGATTTATGGAAAGCTAATGAGAAAACTTTGCTAGAAGGAGGGATTTTACCTTCTAATATTACAGTAACAGATATGTGTACTAAATGTAATAAAGATATTTTCTTTTCTCATAGAGGACATAATGGGAAAAGAGGAAATTTAGCAGCAATTATTGAATTAAAATAAATAATAAATTTAATTGATAAATTTATTATTTTAGATATAATAAAGACATAGTAATTATTAAGCATACAGGAGTTGTCGAAATTTTGAAAAGATATAAAGAACATAAGATTGTAAAAGTACTACCTCAAAGTATTGGGGAGGAACTAGGAATTGAAGCAGGAGATATTCTTCTTTCTATTAACAATTCAATAATAGAAGATGTTTTTGATTATAGATATTTATTATCCGATGAAGAAATAACTTTATTAATTCGTAAAAACGATTCTAATGAAGAATGGGAATTTGAAATTGAAAAAGACATAAATGAAGATTTGGGATTAGTATTTGAAAATGAACTTATGGATAATTTAAAAGCTTGTAAAAATAAATGTGTTTTTTGTTTTATTGATCAATTGCCTCCTCATATGAGAAAAACAGTATATTTTAAAGATGATGATTGGAGAATGTCTTTTTTAAATGGGAATTACATTACATTAACTAATATGAGTGATGAAGATATAGACAGATTAATATATTATCGCTTATCTCCTATGAATATTTCTATTCATGCTACAGATCCTGAAGTAAGAAAGAAAATGTTAAAAAATCCTACTGCAGGAGATTTTTTAGGTAAAATAAAAAGGATGGTAGATGCAGGAATTGAAGTAAACGGACAAATAGTTTTATGTAAAGGTTTAAATGATGGAAATATTTTAGATAAAACAATTAGAGACTTAGAACAATTTTTACCAAATATGAAAAGTACATCTGTAGTTCCCGTAGGACTTTCTAAATTTAGGGATAATTTATATCCTTTAGAACCTTTTACAAAAGAAGATGCAAGGGAAGTTATAGAAATTATTCATAAATGGCAAGATTATTATAAAGCAAAATATAATAATACTTTCATTTATGCAGCTGATGAGTTTTATTTAACAGGAGAAATAGAAGTTCCTGATTATAAAAGATATGAAGATTTCCCTCAGATTGAAAATGGAGTAGGAATGATTGCATTAATGAAGCATGAGTTTAATGAATATTTTAAAAAATTGCCAGATAAATTAGAAGAAAATATAGAAATTTCAATGGCTACAGGAGTTATTACTTATCCATTTATAAAAGAATTAGTTAATAAGTTAGAAAATAAATACTCGAATCTTAAGGTTTATATATATCCTATTATAAACTATTTTTTTGGAGAACAAATTACAGTGGCAGGACTTATGACAGGACAAGATATATTAAATCAATTAAAAGATAAAAAATTAGGAGGGAGATTATTACTTCCTCAAAATACTTTTAGAGATAATGATACTATACTTTTAGATGATATGTATGCTAAAGACCTAGAAGAAAAATTAAAAGTTCCTATAGAGATAGTAGGAACATCTGGAGAAGATTTTATTAAAGCAATACTAAATATAAAGGAGAATACAAATGAGTAAACCTATTGTTGCGATTGTTGGAAGACCTAATGTAGGAAAATCTACATTGTTTAATCGATTAGCAGGAGAAAGAATAGCTATAGTTGAAGATACTCCTGGAGTTACTAGAGATAGAATATATGCAGAAGCTGAATGGTTAAATCATAAATTCACATTGATTGATACAGGAGGAATTGAACCTAATGCAGAAGATATTATTTTAAAGCAGATGAGAAGACAAGCAGAAATAGCTATTGAAACTTCAGATGTAATAATCTTTTTAGTAGATGTAAAACAAGGACTTACAGATTCAGACCATGAAGTAGCTAATATGCTTAGAAAATCCCAAAAACCTGTAGTTCTTGTAGTAAATAAAGTAGATAATATGGTAAAAGATAATATGGATATATATGAATTTTACAATTTGGGATTAGGAGATCCTATTCCTATATCAGCAGCTCAACCTTTAGGATTAGGAGACATGCTTGATGAGGTTGTAAAATATTTTGATAAAACTGAAGAAACTAATTATGAAGATGAAGTAATAAAAGTGGCTATAATAGGTAAGCCTAATGTAGGAAAATCTTCATTAATCAATAAAATATTAGGAGAAGAAAGAGTTATTGTAAGTGATATTCCTGGTACTACAAGGGATGCTATAGATACACCTGTTACAATTGGAGAAGATAAGTTTGTTTTTATAGATACGGCAGGGATAAGAAGAAAAAACAAAGTAAAAGAAGATATAGAAAAATATAGCATAGTAAGAACTGTAGCGGCAATAGAAAGAGCTGATGTATCAGTATTGCTTATTGATGCAGAAGAAGGTATTACAGAACAAGATACTAAAATAGCAGGAATTGCTCATGAAAGAGGAAAGGCATCAATAATAGTAGTTAATAAATGGGATAAGATAGAAAAAGATGATAAAACAATGAATAAATACTTGAAAGATATTGAATTTAAGTTAAGTTATATGCCGTATGCACCTAAATTATTTATATCAGCACTCACAGGTCAACGAGTTCATAAATTGTTTGAAATGATTAAAATAGTATCTCAAAATCATTCTCTTAGAATTAGTACAGGTCTTTTAAATGAAGTTTTATATGAGGCTATGGCAATGAATCAACCACCTTCAGATAAAGGAAAACGTTTAAAAATTTATTATATGACTCAAGTGGGTATAAAACCACCTAGTTTTGTATTATTTGTAAATGATAGAGAATTAATGCATTTCTCTTATAAAAGGTATATTGAAAATCAATTAAGAGAGGCTTTTGGATTTAAAGGTACCCCTCTACATTTTATTGTTAGAGAAAAGAGAGGAAAGGAATAAATATATGTTTAGAATAATATGCATACTAATAGGATATATAATAGGATGTTTTCAAACAGCATATATTTTAGGAAGAGCATTACAAAAAATAGATATAAGAAATTTTGGTAGTGGTAATGCAGGAACAACTAATGTCATAAGGGTAATGGGTTGGAAAGCAGGCGTTATAACTTTTATAGGTGATCTTTTAAAAGGAATAATTGTAGTTATGTTATGTAAATTAATATTTCCTAATAATCCTCTAGCTCTTTTATATGGAGGAATAGCAGCAGTTATAGGACATAATTGGCCTGTATTCCTAAACTTTAGAGGTGGAAAAGGCATTGCTACTACTATGGGGATATTATTATCCTTTGATTATAAAATAGGATTAATTTGTATAGGAATAATGATTCTTATTATAGGTATAACTCGTTTTGTATCTCTTGGGTCTATCATTATGGCAATTGCAATTCCAATATTATTTAGTATATTTTGGAAAGGTAATTATGAGATTTTGTTACTAGGAATTTTTTTAATGATTTCAGCTTTAGTTAGACATAGAACAAATATTAAACGTTTACTTACAGGAGAAGAAACAAAATTAGGACATCGTTCCAATAAACAAGTGGAGGAGAAGTAAAAATGAAAAGAGTAGTTGTTATGGGAGCTGGAAGCTGGGGAACAGCTTTAGCTATACTTCTTAATAAGAATGGTAATAAAGTAACATTATGGTGTTTTAGTGAAGAAGAAAAAAAAGTAATAGAAAAAACTAGAGAAAATTTGTCTTTTCTTCCTGGAGTTCTCATTCCCAATGATATAGAAATTACTTCTGATTTTGTTGAAGCTCTTTTTAATAAAGACATAGTGGTAATTGCCATTCCTTCTAAATTTGTACGTGATAATATGGAAAATTTTGCGCCATACATAAATTCAAAACAGATAATTGTAAATGCTTCAAAAGGTTTAGAAAATGACACTCTTTTAACTATGTCGCAAGTAATTTCAGAAGTTGTTCCACATTGTTTAGTATCTACCTTGTCTGGACCTAGTCATGCAGAAGAAGTGGCAAAAGATATTCCAACAGCTTGTGTTATTTCTTCTAAATCTAAAAAAGTTGCAGAAATAGTACAGGATACATTTATGACTCCTAAATTTAGGGTTTATACAAATCCAGATTTAATAGGAGTTGAACTTGGTGGAGCATTAAAAAATGTAATTGCATTAGCTGCTGGAATAGTTGATGGTTTAGGGTTTGGAGATAATACAAAAGCTGCTCTTATGACAAGGGGAATGGTAGAAATTACTAGATTAGGAGTAGCTATGGGAGCAGATTTTCAAACTTTTAATGGATTATCAGGAATTGGTGACTTAATTGTTACTTGTACTAGTATGCATAGTAGAAATCGTAGAGCAGGAATATTAATTGGACAAGGAAAATCTTTAGAAGAAGCTTTAAAAGAAGTTAAAATGGTAGTAGAAGGAGTTAATAGTGCAACAGCGGCATACAAATTATCTAAAAAATATAATGTAGAAATGCCTATTATACAAGAAATTTATAAAGTTCTTTTTGAAGGGAAATCTCCTAAAGAAGCTGTAGTAGACCTTATGATGAGAGATAAAAAGATTGAACATCAAAAAGAAGAAATTCATTGGAATCATTATGTATCATGGGAAAAAGAATAATAAAAATATTTTAACTAATAAAAAAATTATTTTTTATTAAAAAAATACTTGCAAAACTTCGATATTTATGTTATTATTTTCCCATAAAAATGAAAATTGTTTAATAATTATAAAGACAAGGGAGTCTTAAGCAAATTGAGTGTTGCTTAAGACTTTTTTAATTAAAAAAATTGAATAAATTTAAAAATGTACTCTCAAGTTCATAAGTTGACAAAGGGGTCTATAAAACATATTAATTTGTTTTATAGACCCCTTTAACAATATATAAAAAATTTTTAGAAAGGATGATGTTAATGAGACAAGTAGCTATTTATGGAAAAGGTGGTATAGGAAAATCAACAACAACACAAAATTTAACAGCGGCATTAGGAGAAATGGGAAAAAAAATTATGATTGTTGGTTGTGACCCTAAAGCAGATTCTACAAGATTAATTCTTGGTGGATTGGCTCAAAAGACAGTATTAGATACTTTACGTGAAGAAGGAGATGATATTGATTTAGATGAAATTATGAAAATAGGATTTAAAGGAATTAAGTGTGTTGAATCCGGTGGACCAGAACCAGGAGTTGGATGTGCTGGTAGAGGAATTATTACTTCAATTAGTATGTTAGAAAGTTTAGGAGCTTATAAAGAAGATTTAGATTATGTTTTTTATGATGTTTTAGGAGATGTTGTCTGTGGAGGATTTGCAATGCCTATTAGAGAAGGAAAGGCACAAGAAATATATATAGTAGCTAGTGGGGAAATGATGGCTATGTATGCAGCAAATAATATATCAAAAGGAATTCAAAAATATGCAAAAACAGGAGGAACTCGTTTAGGAGGAATTATATGTAACAGTAGAAAAGTTGATAATGAATTAGAAATGTTAAAAGCCTTTGCTAAAGAATTAGGAACTCAATTAATTCATTTTGTTCCTAGAGATAATATTGTTCAAAGAGCCGAAATAAATAGAAAAACAGTAATCGATTTTGACCCAACATCAAATCAAGCTGATGAATATAGAAAACTTGCAAAAGCTATAGATGATAATGACATGTTCGTTATTCCAAAACCCATGACTCAAGAAAGATTAGAAGAAATTTTAATGGAATTTGGAATTTTAGATGTAGCGTAAAAAGTATATTATCTAATATACTTTTTACGCATACAAAATAAAAAATATACAGCATAAAAATTATAACAAAATACTACAAAAAAATCAATTATTTTATCTAATAAAAAGGAGAATTATTATGAAAATGATAAGAGCGATTATTAGACCAGATAAAGTTCAAGAAGTATTATCGGAGTTAAGTGATGCAGGATTTCCTGCAGTTACTAAAATAGATGTAGCGGGTAGAGGAAGACAACGAGGAGTTAAAGTTGGAAATATTCATTATGATGAAATTTCTAAAGAAATGTTAATGTTAGTAGTTGATGATGAAAATAAAGATGATGTTGTTAGAATTATTATAAAAAATGCAAGAACAGGAGAAGAAGGCGCTTTTGGAGATGGAAAGATTTTTATTAATAGTGTAGAAGAAGTATACACTATAAGTACTGGAGAAAGTGAGTTATAAGGAGGGAAGATAATGAAAGAAATAATAGCAATTATTAGAATGGATATGATTAATCAAACAAAAGAGGCTTTATCTATAGCTGGATTCCCTTCTATGACTTGCAGAAAAGTGCAAGGTAGAGGAAAGAAAAAAGTTGACTATGAACTAATTGAATCTTTAATATCTGGGGAAAAAATAGAAACATCTAGTAAAAAAATGGAGATGCTTTCTGAGGCACATCGTTTAATTCCTAAAAGAATGATTACAATGATTGTAAAAGATGAGGATGTAAAGAAAGTAATAGATATAATTATTGAAGTAAACCAAACAGGAAATATGGGAGACGGAAAAATATTTGTAATACCTATTGAAGAGGTTATAAGAGTAAGAACGGGAGAAACAGGAGAGATTGCCATATAAAAATTTTAAAAATGGGGTGATTAGGATGAATGCAGAAAAAGCTATGGAGAAAATTTTAGACAGTTATCCGGCAAAAGTAATGAAAAACAGAAAAAAACATATGTTAATAAAAAAATCTGATGAAAAACAAGAAATAACTGCTAATACAAGAACAATTCCAGGAATTATTACAAATAGAGGATGTTGTTATGCTGGGTGTAAAGGTGTTGTTGTAGGTCCACTTATTGATATGGTTCACATTGTTCATGGGCCAATAGGGTGTTCTTATTATACTTGGAATACTAGACGAAATAAAGGAAAAGCAACTAGAGGAGAAAAAAATTTCTTGCATTATTGTTTTTCCACAGATATGCAAGAGAGTGATATTGTTTTTGGAGGAGAAAAAAAGCTTCGTCAGGCAATTAAAGAAGCAGTTGAAATTTTTAAACCGGAAGCAATAACTATAAGTGCTACTTGCCCTGTAGGTTTAATAGGTGATGATATACACACTGTAGCAGCAGAAGCAGAAAAAGAATATGGAATAAAAGTGGTTGCTTTTAGTTGTGAAGGATATAAAGGAGTAAGTCAGTCAGCAGGACATCATATAGCAAACAATGGATTAATGAAACATATTATTGGAACAGGAAATGATGAAAAAATTCCTTATTCAATTAATCTTCTTGGAGAATATAATATTGGTGGCGATGAATGGGAAATATCTAGGATATTAACTAAAATTGGATACAACATTATTTCTACTATGACAGGAAATGGAAGTTATGAACGTCTTAAAAATGCTCATAATGCAGATTTAAATTTAGTACAATGTCATCGTTCCATTAATTATGTTGCAGATATGATAGAAAAAAAATATGGTACTCCTTGGCTAAAAGTTAATTTTATTGGAATACAATCTACTATAGAAACTTTAAGAAATATGGCTAAATATTTTGGAGATGAAGACTTAATTAAAAGAACAGAAGAAGTAATAGCAGAAGAATTAGCAGATATTAAGGATGAAATGGAATATTATAGGAATATGTGTTCTGGAAAAACTGCTATGCTTTTTGTTGGAGGGTCAAGAGCTCATCATTATCAAGATTTATTTAAAGATTTGGGCATTGAAACAGTTTTAGCAGGGTATGAATTTGCTCATCGAGATGATTATGAAGGAAGAGATGTTCTTCCACATATTCAAATTGATGCAGATAGTAGAAATATAGAAGAACTTCATGTTGAAAAAGATGAAAAAAGATATCGTTTATATTTATCTCCAGAAAAACTTGAACAGCTAAAAAAAGAAATGCCTTTAAGCAATTATGAAGGGTTAATTAAAGCTTCTAAAGAAAACACTGTTATTATAGATGACTTAAATCATTTTGAAACTGAAGAATTTATAAAAGCTTTAAAACCAGATGTATTTGGTTCAGGAATAAAAGATAAATATGTTATCCAAAAAATGGGAGTATTTTCAAAACAAATGCATTCATATGATTATAGTGGTCCATATGCAGGATTTAAAGGAGCAGTAAATTTTGCAAGAGATATATCAGCTGGAATTTTTACTCCTGCATGGAGTTATGTAGTTCCACCATGGAAAAAAGAACCTTTATTAGAAGCTTCCATGGTAGAAAAGGAGGTTGGCTAAAATGTTAGAATTAACGCCTAAAGAAATATCAAAAAGAAAAGCTTTAACAATTAATCCAGCAAAAACTTGTCAACCTATTGGAGCAATGTATGCTGCTTTAGGGATTCATAAATGTTTACCTCATAGTCATGGTTCACAAGGATGTTGTTCTTATCATCGTATGCATTTAACAAGACATTATAGAGACCCTATTATGGCATCAACAAGTTCTTTTACGGAAGGAGCAGCAGTATTTGGGGGAAAACCAAATTTACAAACTGCTATAAAAAATGTATTTAATATTTACAAGCCAGATGTTATAGCTATTAATACTACTTGTTTATCAGAAACTATAGGAGATGATATCCCTTCTATTATTCAATCAACAGATATTCCAGAAGGGAAATATGTTATACATGCTAATACTCCTAGTTATGTAGGTTCACATATAACAGGATTTTCTAATATGGTTAAAGCAATGGTTTCTTATTTCTCGGAAAAAGAAGAAAATGTTTTAACTAAAAAAGTAAATATTATTCCTGGATTTGTAGAACCTAGTGATATGAGAGAAATAAAAAGAATAGCTAAAATAATGGGATTAGATATTATCATGTTCCCAGATACTAGTGGAGTTCTTGATACTCCTAATACAGGAAAGTTTATTATGTACCCTGATGGAGGAACAACTGTGGAAGAACTTAAAGCTACAGGTATGTCTAGAGCTACTATTGCATTAGGAAAATTTGCTTCAGAACAGGCTGCTTATGAATTAGAAAAAAAATGTAATGTGACTCCATATGTTTTAAAAAGTCCTGTAGGAATTAAAGCAACAGATGAGTTAATTATGAAAATGGCTAGTTTAACAGGAAAGGAAATACCATATGAGTTAGAAGAAGAAAGAGGACAATTAGTAGATTTAATGATTGATATTCATCAACATTATAGTGGGAAAAAAGTTGCTATTTTTGGAGACCCAGATATAACCATATCAATGACAGAATTTGCTATTAGTCTTGGAATGAAACCAATATATGTGATTACAGGAACCCCTGGTAAGGATTTTGATGATATAGTAACTAAAATGTTAGAAGATGCAGGAATAGAAGGAAAAGTAAAATCTGCAGGAGATTTATTTGAACTTCATCAATGGATAAAAAATGAACCTGTAGATTTATTAATTGGAAATACCTATGGTAAATATATATCTAAAGCAGAAAATATTCCTTTAGTCAGAGTAGGATTTCCAATCTTAGATAGAGTAGGACATACCTATTTGCCAACTGTTGGATATAAAGGAGCTATAAGAATAATAGAAAAAATCAGTTCAGCTTTATTAGATAAATTTGACCGTGAATGTGCAGATGAAGATTTTGAGCTTGTAATGTGATTCAGCCCTTCCTAAACTGTGTAGAGAACATATATTAAAATATTTTTTAATATTGTTCTCTACACATAAAATATATAGGTATGTAGAGGTGATTAAAATGACAAATCATGAAAATTTTAAAACTTTAGATGAACGCAAGGAATCAATTATATGTAATTCTAAGTTTGAAAATAGAAATATCAAATGTGATACCAATAGTGTTTCAGGAGCAGTAAGTCAAAGAGCTTGTGTATATTGTGGGGCCAGAGTTGTATTAAACCCAATTACCGATGCATATCACATTGTCCATGGTCCTATAGGGTGTGCAAGTTATACGTGGGATATTAGAGGAAGTTTAAGCAGTGGAGAAGAGGTATATAGAAATAGTTTTTCTACGGATCTTAGAGAACAAGATATTATTTTTGGAGGAGAAAAGAAATTATCCAATGCTATAGATGAAATTGTAAATAGGTATAATCCTAAGTTAATATTTGTATATGCTACTTGTGTAGTAGGAGTAATTGGTGATGATATAGAAGCAGTTTGTAAAAGAGCTCAAGAAAAATATGGAATAGAAATTATACCTGTACAATCTTCAGGATTTGCAGGTAACAAAAAAAGTGGATATAAAGCTGGGTGTAATGCTATCTTAAACTTAATATCTAGATACCCAAAGCACAAAAAAGAATTTGGAATTAATTATTTGGGAGATTTCAATTTAGCAGGAGAAATTTGGATTATAAAAAATTATTTAAAGAAAATAGGAGTTCCTATTATAACAAAATTAACTGGAGATTCTTCTTTTGAAGAAATAACTAAAGCTACTAAGGCATCCTTAAATATTGTTCAATGTGCTGGGTCTATGGTTTATTTAGCAAAACAATTAGAAAAAAAATATGGAATTCCTTATATAAAAGTTAGTTTTGTAGGAATTGAAGATACTATTAATTCTCTTAGAAATATTGCTAAACAATTAGGTAATAAAGAAGTCATTGACAATGTTGAAAAATTTATTTCAGTTCAAAAAAAGAAATTTGAAAAAGAATTATCTTATTATAAAAAAAGATTATATGGGAAAAGTGCTGCTATTTATGTTGGAGGTGGATTTAAAGCTATATCTCTTATTAAACAATTTAAAGAATTGGGAATGAAAACAGTAATGGTAGGAACACAAACAGGAAGTCAAGATGAATATGATTTGATTAAAAGTCTAACAGATGAGGGGACAGTTATCTTAGATGATGCGAATCCAACAGAATTAGAAATGTTTATAAAAGAAAAGGGAGCAGATGTCTTAGTAGGAGGAGTAAAAGAAAGACCACTAGCTTATAAATTAGGAATTGCATTTTTTGACCATAATCATGAACGCAAGCATCCTCTGTCTGGTTTTGAAGGAGCTATAAACTTTGCAAAAGAATTAGATATAACTGTTAACAGCCCTGTTTGGGAGTATGTAAAAAAAGAAGGTGAAAA
Source organism: Defluviitalea phaphyphila (assembly GCF_001466305.1). Taxonomy (GTDB): domain Bacteria; phylum Bacillota; class Clostridia; order Lachnospirales; family Defluviitaleaceae; genus Defluviitalea_A; species Defluviitalea_A phaphyphila. The sequence goes on along the minus strand of NZ_JWID01000003.1, from coordinate 201,605 downwards.
GGATGTCAAAAAGAAATTTTACAAATTTGAATATGAATCCGTGTAAAATGTGTATGCCAATGGGTGCAGCTATCGCTTTTAAAGGAATAGAAGGATGCATGATGCTTCTCCATGGTTCTCAAGGATGTAGCACATATATTAGAAGACATATAGCAACCCATTATAATGAACCAATGGATATTGCTTCTTCTTCTTTAAATGAGAAAGGAACGATTTATGGAGGAGCTAGAGATTTAAAAAAAGGATTAAAAAATTTAATTAAACTATATAATCCTCAAATTATAGGAATATCTACTACCTGTTTAGCTGAAACCATAGGAGAAGATATAGATAATATTGTAAAGGATTTTATAGAAGAAGAAAATATTAAAGATATTCAATTTATAACAGCGTCAACTCCAGGATATGGAGGTTCACATTATGAAGGATACTATTATGCTTTAAGAAAAATTGTAGAACACCAGACAAATATTTCTTATCCTAATAATACTTTAAATATCATTGTAGGAAATATTTCTCCTGCAAATGTAAGGCAAATAAAAAAATGGTTAAAAGATTTTGGGATACAATATACTTTACTACCAGATATATCAAATACTTTAGATGCTCCATTTAATAATTCATATAAGAAAATTACTCCAGGAGGAACATCTCTTGAAGATATAAAAAAGATGAGTGGCGCTAAAGCTACAATTGAGATTGGATTATTTGTACCAGAAAAATATTCTCCTGGTAAATATCTTGAAGATACCTATGGTGTTCCTTTATATAGATGTCCATTACCCATAGGTATTGAGAATACAGATTATTTTTTTAATATTTTGTCAGAAATTTCTGAAAAAGAAATACCTCAAGAATATCTTGAAGAAAGAGGAAGAATGTTAGACGCAATGATTGATTCACATAAATATAATTCTGAAGGTAAAGCAACCATATTTGGAGATCCGGAAATAGTTTATGCAATTACAAAACTTTGTATGGAAAATGGTATAGAGCCTAGGATTGTTGCAACAGGTACTAAATCAGATTTATTAAAAAAGATGTTAATTGAAGATTTATGCCAAAAAAATTATAATTCAGTTGTTTTAGAAAATGCGGATTTTGATACTATACATTCATATATAAAAAAGAATTCAATAAATCTTTTAATTGGCCATTCAGACGGAAAATTTATTGAAGAAAAAGAAAACATTCCTCTTATAAGAATAGGGTTTCCAATTCATGATAGAGTAGGTGGACAGAGATTATTAACCATAGGCTATGAAGGATCTACAAGATTATTAGATACAATAACAAATACCCTATTACAAAGAAAGTATTCTTCTTATAGGAGTGATTTATATAGACGTTATTATCTTACATCAGTAGATTATAGTGAGTTGAAATAATAAACTGGAATATTAAAAAAATGTAGAAAAGGAGGATAAATATGTCCGATTTAAATAAAAGGTCAATATCAAAACATCCTTGTTATAATATAGAAGCTCATAATTATGCAAGAATGCATGTACCAGTAGCACCTGATTGCAATATTTTATGTAATTATTGTAATCGTAAATATGATTGTGCTAATGAATGTCGTCCTGGTGTAACTAGTCAAGTACTTTCGCCTAGAGAAGCTTTAGAAAAATATAAATATGTTAAAAATCAACTTAAAAATTTAACGGTTCTAGGAATAGCTGGGCCAGGAGATGCATTAGCAAATTTTGATAAAACCAAGGAAACTATAGAAAGAATTAAAGAATATGATCCAGAAGTTATTTTCTGTTTATCTACTAATGGTCTTATGTTGCCAGATTATGCAGAAGAAATTATTAATTTAGGAGTGGAATATGTAACTATAACAATTAACGCAATTGACCCTTTAATAGGAGCTAATATTTATAGAAAAATTAATTATAAAAATAAGGAGTATTCAGGAAAAGAAGGGGCAAAGATTTTGATAGATAATCAATTAGAGGGATTAAAATATTTAAGTGATAAAGGAGTATTTTGTAAAATAAATACTGTATTTATTAAAACAATTAATGATGATCATATAGAAAAGTTAGTAATTGAAGTAAAAAATAAAGGAGCTTTTATGACGAATATTATGCCATTAATTCCTGTAAAAGGGAGTTTCTTTGAACATATGCCTATAGTTTCAAATAAAGAATTATATATTGTAAGAGAGAACTGTAAAAAATATATAAAACAAATGTCTCATTGTAGACAATGTAGAGCAGATGCCATAGGTAAACTTTCACATGATATATCAAAGAATTTTGAACATAAATGTTATACTCATATGTCAGATAATATTTTAACAAAAATTAGTTAAGGAGGGTAAATATGAATAAATTTAAACCAATTGTTATAGTTTATCCAGAAGGGGTTTGGTATGGAGGTGTTACGTATGATGATGTAGAAGAGATTTTTGATTCTCATATTGAAGGCGGAAAAGTAGTGGATAGATTGGTGATATAAAATGATAAAGAAAATACTTAGTTTTATATTAGTATGCTTTATATTATTAATAGGATGTACTAAAAACGAAACATCTTCAAGCCAAACAAAGGTTACTAATATTAGAGTTATGGCAGCAGCAAGCTTGACAGAAGTATTTACAGAAATAAAAGAAAAATATGAAGAAAAAAATCATGATATTAATATAGAATTAAATTTTGCAGGAACTCAGTCTTTAGTTAATCAAATTGAGGAAGGGATAGAAGCAGATATTTTTGTATCTGCTAATATTTCTTATATGGATTATTTAACTGAAAAAAAGTTAGTAAAAGATTCTATAATTTTTGCAGAAAATGAATTAATAATAGGAATAAATAATGAAAATGATAGTATTAAAGAAACAAAGGATTTAGGAAAAGAAGGAATAAAATTAGCCATAGCTGATTCATCTGTTCCTGTAGGAAAATATACATTACAATGGTTAGACAATATAGAAAAAAGCGGAAATTTCTCGAAAGAATTCATAGAAAATTTCATGAATAATGTGGTATCTCATGAGTTAGATGTAAAAAGTATTGTATCAAAAATTGAATTAGGAGAAGTAGACGCAGGAATTGTGTATAGGACAGATATTTTATATGAAAATAGCAAAAATCAAATCAGAAGTGTTGAGATTGATGATCAATATAATGTAAAAGTACAATATCCTATTGGTTTAATAAATGAATCAAAAAAACAAGAAGAAAGTAAGAAATTTTTAGAATTTATTTTATCAGATGAAGGAAAAGCTATATTACAAAAGTATGGGTTTAATACAGAGTAAATATAAAGATGGTGATAAATATGTCTGGATATTCTTTGGATTCAGCAATAAAATCTAATGTTGTAAAAAATAAAAAGAAAAAAAAATTAATAAAATTTAGTTCTATTTTTTTTAATATTGTAGGGTTTTTAGAAATTAGTTTTATAATATTAGTTATTTCTTCATTATTTATAAGACCTTCTTTAACAGATTATAAACAAATATTATTTAATACTAATACTATAAATACAATTATTATTACATTAATTTCTGTAGTAATATCTACTACTTTAATAATATTAATTGGAATTCCTACAGCATTTTTTATAGCAAATAAAAATAATAGAACTTATGCCTTAATGACAGGTATAATATCTATCCCATTATCTTTACCACCATCTATTGCAGGATTAGCTTTATTAATGACTTTAGGAAGAAAAGGAATATTAGGAGATGTACTTAATTATTTTAATCTTAATATTCCTTTTACATTTTTAGCAATTGTAATTGCACAAATATTTGTTAGTTCTCCACTTTTTATTCAAAGCGTAAAAGAGGGATTTGCAGAAATTGACGATAGTATTAAAGAAGCTGCATTAGTTTATGGAGCAGGATATAAAGAACTACTTTTATATATTTATATTCCTATGAGTAAGAGAAATATATTAACAGGAATCACCATGAGTATGTTACGAAGTTTTGGAGAATTTGGAGCTACAATGATGTTTGCAGGGAACCTTCCAGGGAAAACTCAAACTTTATCTACTTTAATTTATACTTATGTGCAAAAAAATACATTACAAGCAGTAGCCTTAGCAGGAATACACGTTTTATTTTTTCTATTCCCTATTTTATTTATTAACTTAATTTTTTCTAACAAATAGGGGGGATTAAACAATGAATATAAAAATAATAGATACAACTTTAAGAGATGGAGAGCAAGCTGCAGGAGTAGCTTTTTCAAAAGAACAAAAATTAGGTATTGCTAAAAAGCTAGATGACATAGGCGTTCATGTTATAGAAATTGGGATTCCAGCTATGGGAATACAAGAAATACAAATGATTTCAAAAATTAATAGTTTAGGGTTAAGGTCAGAACTTTTAACTTGGAATAGAATGTTAAAAGAAGATGTAGATTGTTCTTTAAAATGTGGAATAAAAAATATACATTTATCCATGCCTACTTCAGATATTCAAATTTATAATAAATTTAATAAAAGTCGAAAATGGATGTTAGAAAAGACTAAAGAAGTAATTAATTATGCTATATCTAAAGGATGTGTCGTATCTGTTGGAGCAGAAGATGCTTCAAGAACTGAAATAGAAGATTTACTTGAATTTTTTTATTTAGCAGAAAGAGAAGGAGCTCAAAGAATACGATATGCAGATACTTTAGGAGTCCTTGACCCTATAACTACCTATGATGTTATAAAAAAAGTTAAAAATAATATTTCTTTAGATTTAGATTTTCATGGTCATAATGATTTTGGTATGGCTACTGCTAATGCTTTATGTGCTTTTAAAGCTGGAGCAGAGTATATTAGTTGTAGTATAAACGGTTTAGGAGAAAGAGCAGGGAATACTCCCTTAGAAGAGATTGTAGTAAGATTAGAATTAATGGAAAATGTGAGTACAAATATTAATTTAAAACAATTAACTAAGTTATGTGAAATGGTTCAAATAGCTTCAAAAAGACATATTGGTGATTTAAAACCTATTACTGGTAAATTTGTTTTTTCTCATGAGTCAGGTATTCATATAGATGGATTGTTAAAAAACAGTAAAAATTATGAAATATTCCCTCCAGAATTATTAGGGAGAAAAAGAGAAATTGTAATAGGAAAATTTTCAGGTTCAGCTTCTATAATTTATAAATATAAACAATCCGGAAAAGAAATAGATAAAAAGAAAGCAAAAGAAATATTAGAAGATATAAGAAAAATTTATTATGATAGTAAGGATGTGGAAAATTTAGTTTTGAGTAAGGATATATAAAATTTTTTATATATCCTTTATTATTTGTAATAATACATTTTTTTAAACATATATTTTTAATGTATCCATACAATAATAGATTGATTAGGAGGGAATACATGGAAAATTTTAATATTTATCAAGATATAGCTCAAAGGACAAATGGAGATATTTACATAGGGGTAGTAGGACCAGTTCGTACAGGGAAATCAACTTTTATTAAACGATTTATGGATTTACTAGTAATACCTAATATATCTGATAGTTATAATAAAGAAAGGGCAAAAGACGAACTTCCTCAAAGTGCAGGAGGGAAAACTATTATGACTACGGAGCCAAAGTTTATTCCTAATGAGTCAGTAACTATTTCTTTAAATGATAATTTAGAATTTAATGTTCGAATGATTGATTGTGTAGGATATATGGTTCCTAGTGCTATAGGGCATTTAGAGGGAGAGAATCCTAGGATGGTTAATACTCCTTGGTATGAATATGAAATTCCTTTTACAGAAGCAGCTGAGATAGGGACAAAAAAAGTAATTAATGACCATTCTACGATAGGGATTGTTGTAACTACTGATGGGACAATAACTGATATTCCAAGAGATGATTATGAAGAAGCAGAACAAAGAGTTATAAATGAATTAAAAGAAATTAATAAACCTTTTGTCGTATTATTAAATTCTACTAAACCGTATGATGCAGATACACAGGAATTAAAGGAAGAATTAGAATCTAATTATAATGTACCTGTTATTGCTTGTAATTGTGCACAATTAAAAGATGATGATATAAATAAAATAATGGAAAGTGTTTTATATGAATTCCCTGTTCAAGAAATTCAATTTATTTTACCTAAGTGGATTGAAGCCTTAGATAAGAATCATTGGTTAAAAAATAAAATAATATCTGCCGTAAAAGATACTATATATCCCATTCATAAATTAAGAGAATTAAAAGATTCTATAAAAGAATTTAATAATTATGATTTTATAAAAAGAGTATATCAAGAAAAGATTAATTTAGGAGAAGGAATTGTAAAAATTGATTTAAATACAGAAGATAAGTTATTTTATCAAGTTCTGTCAGAAACAACAGGAATAGAAATAGAAGGGGAACATCAATTAATTTCTTTAATTCGTAAATTGGCTGATACAAAAAGAGAGTATGATAAAGTTTCTTATGCACTTCACGAAGTAAAAGAGAAAGGATATGGGGTAGTTACTCCTATGTTAGATGAACTAAAATTAGAAGAACCCGAAATAGTTAAACAAGGAAATAGATTTGGAGTTAAACTTCGTGCTAGTGCTCCATCTATTCATCTTATAAGGGCTGATATAGAAACTGAAGTATCACCTATTGTAGGAACTGAAAAACAAAGTGAAGAATTAGTTAGCTATTTAATGAGTGAATTTGAAACAGACCCTAAAAAGATATGGGAATCTAATATTTTTGGTAAATCTCTTCATGAACTAGTCAATGAAGGATTACAAAACAAATTATATCGTATGCCTGAAGATGCTCAAATGAAACTTCAAGAAACATTACAAAAAATTATTAATGAAGGAAGTGGAGGATTGATTTGTATTATTTTATAAAAAATCATAATTTTTAAACTAGGTATATTAAATAAAGATATACCAAAATACACATTTGAATAACAAGAAATAAAGGAATTAAAATATTAAACTTTAATTTTTTAGTTTTATGGTGAAAAATACGCATACCTATTAAAGCTCCTAGTGGAGCGAAAAAAGATAAAAAAATAAGCTTTTTCTCAGAAATTCTCCATTTATTTTTTATTGCCTTTCTTTTATCTAAACCGAATACAATAGAAGTAATAAAATTAATTAATATAAAAAAAATTAAAATTTTCACTATATAATTTCTCCTTAATTTTTATATATTTATTATGCATTAAATCCCTCTTAAGAATAGAGGGATTTTTCTTCATTAATAAACTTTTCAGCAATTTCTATGTGTTTAAGTATAATTTCTTCAGAAGGACCACCTATAATATTTCTTTTGTTAACACATTCTTCTAGGGAAATGGCTTTAAAAATACCTTGGTCAAAAATGGGTGAAATTTTTCTATATTCATCAAGAGTCAAATCTTCTAATGATTTATTATTTTGAATACAATATAATACTAATTTTCCGATTATTGCATGAGCATCTCTGAAAGGAACTCCTTTTTTCACTAAATAATCAGCAGCATCTGTAGCATTAGTAAAGCCTCCACCGGCAGCATTATACATACTATCTTTTAACACTGTCATAGTTTCAATCATAGAAGTAAATATAGGTAAGCACATTTTTATAGTATCAATGGCATCAAACACTGCTTCCTTATCTTCTTGCATATCTTTGTTATAAGCTAAAGGTAGGGATTTCATAGTTGTTAAAAGACTTATTAAATCCCCATATGTTCGTCCTGTTTTTCCACGAACCAATTCTGCAATATCTGGATTTTTCTTTTGAGGCATAATACTACTTCCTGTGGAATAAGCATCATCTAATTCAATAAAATGAAATTCATGGGAACTCCATAAAATAATCTCTTCAGAAAAACGACTAAGATGCATCATTGTAATAGAAATAGCACTTAATAGTTCAATACAAAAATCTCTATCAGAAACCCCATCTAAACTATTATAAGTAATATCAGAAAAACCTAATTCTTTTGCAACAAAATATCTATCAAGAGGATAAGTAGTTGCAGCTAAAGCTCCTGAACCTAATGGCAAAATATTAGTTCGTTTATAAACATCATTTAACCTTTCATAATCTCTTTTTAGCATTTCAAAATAAGCCATTAAATGATGAGAAAAAGTAATTGGTTGAGCTCTTTGAAGATGGGTATATCCAGGCATAATAGTTTTAGTATGTTCTTTAGCAAGTTTAACTAAAACAGATTGAAGATTTAAAATCATAGATTGTATTTTTATAATTTCATCTTTTACATACATACGCATATCTAATGCTACTTGATCATTACGACTTCGTCCAGTATGAAGTTTTTTACCAATATCTCCAATTCTTGATATTAAAATTTTTTCTATATTCATATGAATATCTTCAGCTTCTACATCAAATTCGATTTTACCTGCTTCAATGTCTTCTAATATATTTTGGAGTTCTTTTTTTATTATTTTAGCTTCTTCTAAAGGAATAATATTTTGTTTTCCCAGCATAGAAACATGGGCTATACTTCCTAAAATATCTTGTTTGTATAGTCTTTGGTCAAAGGAAATAGAAGAATTAAAATCATCTACTTTAGAATTAGTTGTTTTAGAAAATCTGCCACCCCATAACTTCATTATATCACATCCTAATATTTAAATTTTCATTAATAGAACCAACCCAATTTTAAGCAGTAGAGTTGGTTCTATTTATTATTTTTATAAAGTTATTTGTTATTTTTTTGCATCATCATAGCTCTTACTTTAGATGGAAGACCATATAAGTTTATGAAACCTTCCGCATCTTTATGGTTATATAATTCTCCTGTAGTAAAGCTTGCAATAGATTCATTATATAAAGAATAGGGAGAAGTTGTACCAGCAGGAATAATATTTCCTTTATATAATTTTAATTTAACTTTACCAGATACAGTTTCTTGAGTAGAATCAACAAATGCAGCAAGCGCTTCTCTAAGAGGAGTAAACCATTCCCCATTATAAATAAGTTCTGCATATTTTAAAGCAATTTGTTGTTTATAGCTATAAGTTTGATGGTCTAAACACATATGTTCTAGTTCTTCATGAGCTGCATATAAGATAGTTCCACCAGGAGTTTCATATACTCCTCTAGATTTCATTCCAACTACACGGCTTTCTACAATATCGGATAGTCCAATACCATTTTTACCTCCAATTTCATTAAGCTTAAACATCATATCCACAGGAGACAGAGCTTTACCATTTAATTTCACAGGAATTCCCTTTTCAAATTCTAATTCTATATAAGTAGGTTCATCTGGAGCTTTGTCAGGAGCTACTCCTAATTTAAGTAATTTATCATAATTTGGTTCCCTACTTGGGTCTTCTAAGTCTAAGCCTTCATGACTTAAATGCCACATGTTTCTATCACGGCTATAACTTTCTTCTCTTGTCATAGGAACAGGAATTCCTCTTTTTTCAAGATATTCTATTTCATCTTCACGAGATTTTATATCCCATATTCTCCAAGGAGCAATAATTTTAAGTTGTGGAGCCAAAGCTTTTATAGCAAGTTCAAAACGAACTTGGTCATTTCCTTTACCAGTGCAACCATGACAAATCGCTTCTGCACCTTCTTTTAGAGCAATTTCAACAAATTTTTTAGCAATAAGAGGTCGTGCAATGGAAGTTCCAAGGAAATATTTGGATTCATATACAGCTCCAGCTTTAATCATTGGGAATACATAGTCTTTCATAAATTCTTCTTTTGCATCTTCTATATAAAGTTTACTTGCACCATTTGCAAGAGCTTTTTCTTCCATTCCTTCTAATTCTTTTCCTTGACCTACATCTACACATACAGCAATCACTTCATAGTCAAAATTTTCTTTTAGCCAATGTAATATAACCGTTGTATCTAATCCACCTGAATATGCTAATACGACTTTTTTCTTCATATTAAAGCCTCCTAATTAATTAATTTTAAATAATTATACACATTATAAACTTTTTATGCAAGTATATTTTAAAAAATACTTGCATAAAATTTCATAACAATGTATAATTATTTAAAGTTGAATGTTAATTTTAAAATAGAAGTATATAGAATTATAATAGTGATGTATGAATTTTTTTATTTTAAGGGGAGATAATTATGCAAATAATTGATGGAGGAATAACTAGTCCTAAAAAATTTAAGGCAACAGGAAATTATATAGGAATTAAAAGAAAAAGAAAAGATTTAGCCATAATTTATAGTGAAATTCCAGCAAAATCAGCTGCTACTTTCACTACTAATGTAGTAAAAGCAGCACCAGTTTTATGGAATCAAAAACTTATTAATCAAAAAGAAAATATACAGGCTATTGTTGTCAATAGTGGAAATGCTAATGCTTGTACAGGAGATAGAGGTATGGCCGACACTATAAAAATGGCTCAAACTGTGGCAGATTGTCTTAATTTAAAAAAAGAAGAAGTTTTAGTTGCTTCTACAGGAGTAATAGGAGTCCCATTACCTATGGATATTATTTGTACAGGAATAAAAAAAACTGTTATTGATTTAAATTCTTCAAGAGAAAGTGCTAAACAAGCAGCAGAAGCAATTATGACAACAGATACCTTTCCTAAAGAAATAGCTGTAACTTTTAATATACAAGGGAAAACTATAACAATTGGAGGGATGGCTAAAGGTTCAGGAATGATTCATCCTAATATGGCAACTATGCTTTCTTTTATAACAACGGATTTAAATATTTCACAGGAACTATTAAGAAAAACATTAAAAGAAAGTGTTGTGGATTCTTATAATATGATTTCAGTAGATGGTGATACTAGTACAAATGATATGGTTTTAGTATTAGCTAATGGAGCAGCAGGGAACGAAATAATTGATACTGAAAATGAAGATTATAAAATTTTTAAAGAAGCCTTTGATTATGTAAATACTTATTTAGCAAAACAAATAGTAAAAGATGGAGAAGGAGCAGGAAAATTTATTGAAGTAAAAGTAAAAGGAACAAAAACTAAAGATGATGCTCGTATTTTATCTAAATCTATTATTACTTCTAATTTAGTAAAAACTGCTTTTTTTGGAGCAGATGCTAACTGGGGAAGAATAATGTGTGCTATGGGCTATTCAGGTGTAAATTTTAATACTAATAAAGTAACTATTAAATTTATTTCAAAAAATGGAGAAATCACTCTAATAGAAAAAGGATTACCATTAAATTTTGATGAAGATTTGTCTCTTAAAATATTACAAGAAAAAGATATTAAAGTGATTGTCCTTTTAGAAGAAGGACAAGAAGAAGCGACAGCTTGGGGATGTGACTTAAGTTATGAATATGTAAGAATTAATGCAGAATATAGGACGTGAGGAGGAATTAAATGAATCAGTATATTGAAAAAGCAAAAATATTAATAGAAGCACTTCCATATATTAAAGAGTTTTATGGGAAAACAGTGGTAATAAAATATGGCGGAAGTGCTATGATTGATGAAAAAATTAAAGAAACAGTAATGCAAGATATTATTTTGATGAAATTAGTTGGAATCAATCCTGTAATTGTTCATGGAGGAGGACCAGAAATAAATAAGACTTTAGAAAAAATGAATAAAAAGTCTGAATTTATAAATGGTCTTAGGGTTACAGATAAAGAAACTATGGAAATAGTAGAAATGGTTTTAGCAGGGAAAGTTAATAAAAGTATAGTAAGTCATATTCAAAATCAAGGAATTAATGCAGTAGGCATTAGCGGTAAAGATGGTGCCACTTTACAAGTAGAAAAAAAGATGGTTAATGGAATAGATGTTGGCTTTGTGGGAGAAGTAGTAAATGTTAATACAAAATTAATTAAAACACTTATTGCAACAGATTTCATACCAGTAGTTGCTCCCATAGGCATTGATAAAAATGGTAATTCTTACAATATAAATGCAGACTATGCTGCAGTAGCAGTAGCTGGAGCTTTAAAAGCTCAAAAACTTGTATTTCTAACGGATGTAGAAGGAGTACTAAAAGATGTATCTGATAGTTCTTCTATTATTTCTAGGCTCTCTATAAATGAAGTTGATAAATATATTAAAAACGGAATTATATCTGGAGGAATGCTTCCAAAAGTAGAATGTTGTGTACAAGGAGTAAAAGAAGGAGTAGAAACAGTTCATATATTAGATGGTAGGGTAGAGCATTGTTTACTTCTTGAAATATTTACTCAAAAAGGTGTAGGAACTATGATTGAAAAATAAAGGAAGAGTGCGTATAAGACGCACTTTTTTTATTAAAAGAATAAATTTTTTTTTTATTTATATTTACTTTGATTTTAATTTTTTGTATTATAATAGCTATATGTATAAAAATATGTATATAATTAAAAAAGGAGTTATATAATGCAAGATAGAAAAAAAGAAATTACGAAAGCTTCCTGGGTTGGAATTATAGGAAACAGTATATTAGCTTTACTTAAAATAATATTTGGAATAATTTCAAGAAGTATGGCATTAATAGGTGATGGAATAGATTCATCTACCGATATTGTAATAAGTATTATTACTTTATTTGCTGCTAAAATAATATCAAAGCCACCGGATAGAGAACATGCCTATGGTCATCATAGAGCAGAAACAATAGCAACTATTATACTAGCTTTTATTATTTTTTTCGCAGGAGCGCAACTTTTTATGAATTCAATAAGTAAGATATTTTTTAAAAAAACTATAGAAGTGCCTTCTAATATATCCATATATATAACTATTATTTCTATTATTGGTAAAATATTTTTAGCTTTTTATCAATATAGAGTAGGGAAGAAAACAAATAGTTCTATGCTTATAGCTAATGGGCAAAATATGAGAAATGATATTATTATTTCAAGTAGTGTATTAGTTGGTCTTATGTTTACATTTTGGTTTAATCTTCCAATATTAGATTCTATAACAGCAACTATTATAAGTTTATGGATTATAAAAGTAGCTTATGATATAGTTATAGAAACAAATATAGAGTTAATGGATGGAGTTGAAGATACGACAATATATGAAGAAATATTTAGAGCTATTGATTCTATAAAAGGAGCCTATAATCCTCATCGTACAAGAGTAAGAAAACTTGCTAATTTTTATATTGTGGACACAGATATTGAAGTAGATGGAAATTTGAATGTATTAGATGGACATAAAATAGCAATGGAAGTAGAAAAAAGTATAAAAGAAAATGTAGAAAATGTATATGATGTTATAGTTCATGTTGAACCTATAGGGAATGTAGAACACGATGAGAGTTTTGGATTAACAGAAGATATGTTAGAAAAATAATATATTAAACAGATAGAACTATTTAACTTAATAGTTCTATCTGTTTTTTTAACCATTGACTTAATTTAAAATATATTTTTTCAGCATCTTTATAACCTTTTTTATATAAATCAGCAAGTTTTTTAGGATTTCTATCTATTTTGTTTACTTTTAAAGGTTCAGACGGAGCGATAATAAACACTTTTCCTATTCTTTCTAGCATCCTAATATATTCTAATGTTTTATTATACATAATATGACGATTACAAAGTGCTTCTATTAATTTTGGATATTGGGGATAAAATTTATCTGCTATTTTTTTTATTTCAGTAGGATTTTTTCTATATCCTCTGTGTCTAGTAAGAATAATTACATTTTTACTGTTGCCGTCAAATATAGATTTTTTAATAGGAATAGCATCTGTAATTCCACCATCTAATAGAGGATATCCATTTAAATTAACTATTTTATTTACAAATGGAAGGCTCATAGATGCTTTAATAGCTTCAAAAAATTTATCAGATTTATTTTTATAAAAATACATAGGTTTACCAGTATTACAATTAGTTGTACATACAACAACTGTTTCTTTTGAATTATAAAAAGCATTATAATCAAAAGGGCATAATTTATTAGAAATATCTTCAAAAAGAAATTTAGTTTCAAAAAGTTCCTTATCTTTAATTAAATTTTTAAAACTAATATATTTTTTATCTCTAACATAATTAGCATTTATATCTTTGCTTTTTTCTTTTTGTTTTAAAATATACGAAATAGCATTACAAGCTCCGGTAGAAACTCCTATTATATATGAGAAATATATGTTATTATCAATGAAAAAATCTAGCACTCCTGAAGTATATAAGCCACGCATTCCTCCTCCTTCTAATACCAACCCAATTTTTTTCATAGGCTTACCTCCTAAAATATTGTAACAATTTGTAATAATAAATATATTTTTAAAAATTGTCAAGTATTTAGCTTAAAAAATATTGACATATTAAAAAAAAATAATTAAATTTTTAATTAAATATAAAAGGAGATGATATTTATGGTTACAAGAGAAGAAGCTTTAAATTTATTAATGGAATATACCAAATCTCGTAGTTTAATAAAGCATGCTTTAGCTGTAGAAGCTGCTATGCGAGGATATGCCAAAAAATATAATGAAGATGTAGAATATTGGGGAATTACCGGTCTTATTCATGATCTAGATTATGAAATGTATCCTAAAGAACATCCTCTAAAAGGAGTAGAGATCCTTAAAGAAAAAGGATATCCAGAAGATATTATAAATGCTGTAAAAGGACATGCCGATAATACTAATACGCCAAGAGAGACTCTTTTAGCTAAAGTGCTTTATGCAGTAGATGAGTTGTCTAGTTTTATAATAGCATACATATTAGTTAGACCTAATAAAAGTTTTGAAGGCATAAAAGTAAAATCAATTAAGAAAAAATTAAAAGATAAAGCTTTTGCAAGAGGAGTAGATAGAGAAATTGTAAAACAAGGGGCTAAAGAATTAGGAGTAGAAATGGATGAGCATATAAAAACAGTGATAGAAGCATTAGTAGAAAGAGAAAAAGAATTAAATAAAATAGGAGAAAGTTTAATATAAATTTATAAAGGCCTGTGAGTTTTCACAGGTCTTTATATTTATGCATAATAATTATGATTTTCAAAAGAATTAAAGGATAATTATTGCATAAAAAAACAAATAGATGTATAATTATAAAAAGATATAAAAGGTATTGAATTTAAGTTAATATAGAGGAGTGATATATATGGCACAAGATAAATGGATAGAACGAGGTAAAAATGTAATTATGAATACATATAATAGATTTCCTATAACATTATCCGATGGGGAAGGAGTATATTTAAAAGATATTGATGGTAAAAAATATTTAGATTTTGTTTCAGGAATTGCCGTTAATAGTTTAGGATATAAAAATCAAACCTTAATAAATGCTCTTTATAATCAGATGAAAAATTTAATACATTGTTCTAATCTATATTGGAATATTCCTAATATTGAAGCAGCAGAAATTTTAATAAAAAATAGTATTTTCGACAAGGTTTTCTTTTGTAATAGTGGAGCAGAAGCTGTAGAAAGTGCTATAAAATTAGCAAGAAAATACGGTAAAAAATTTCATGGCGAAGATTGTTATGAAATAATAACTATGAAACAATCATTTCATGGAAGGACTATGGGAGCTATTACAGCAACAGGACAAAGTAAATATCAAAAGGATTTAAATCCTCTTTTAGATGGAATATTATATGCTGAGTATAATAATTTTGAATCAGTTAAAAAAATAATTTCTAATAAAACTTGTGCTATTCTTCTTGAACCTATTCAAGGAGAAGGCGGAATAAGACCAGCTGATAAAGAATTTTTAAAGAATATACGAGAACTTTGTGATGAAAAAAATATTTTGCTTATGTATGATGAAGTTCAATGTGGAATAGGTCGTACAGGTTATTTGTTTGCTTATGAAGCTTATGAAGTATTTCCAGATGTAATTTGTCTTGCTAAAGGATTAGGAGGAGGATTTCCTATTGGAGCTATGATGGCAAATAAAAAATGTTCTTCTGTATTTCAACCAGGAGACCATGCCTCTACCTTTGGAGGAAATCCAGCAGCATGTACAGCAGCTAAAATAGTTTTAAATACTTTAATTAATGATAATATATTAAAAAATGTAAAAGAACAAGGAAAATATTTAAGAGAAAAACTTTTAAATTTAAAAGAAAAATTTAACATAATTATAGATGTTAGAGGAATAGGATTGATGCAAGGTATTGAATTATCCATTCCTATAGGAGATATTATTAAATCTTGTATTGAAAAAGGGTTATTACTTGTAGGAGCAGGGTCGAATGTTATTAGATTCGTTCCCCCTCTTATAATAAAAGAAAATGAAATAAATGAAGCAATAGATATACTTGAGGAAGTTTTAAAGGGGGTTTAAAAATGGACGCATATATATTACTAGAGGATGGAACAGTTTTTAAAGGTAAAGCCTTTGGAGCAAATAAAACGGTATTTGGAGAAATTGTTTTTAATACATCTATGTCAGGATATCAAGAAATTCTTACAGATCCTTCTTATGCAGGGCAAATAGTAGTAATGACTTATCCCCTTATAGGTAATTATGGGGTTAACAAAGAAGATGTTGAATCAAATAAAATACAAGTTAGAGGATTTGTGGTTAAAGAATATTCTAAACATGATAGTAATTGGAAAAGCGAAGAAAATTTATCAGATTATTTAAAAAAAGAAGGAATATTTGCTATTTCTAATGTTGATACCAGAATGCTTACTAAAAAAATTAGGAATCAAGGTACTATGAATTGTGTTTTAACAACAGAAAAAATAGATGATAACATAAAAAAACAATTAAAAGAATATTCATTTCCTAAAAATATTGTATCTAATGTATCTATAAAAGATATAAAAAATATAAAAGGGAAGGGTAAACATATAGGAATAATTGATTTAGGATTAAAAAAAGGTATAGAAAAACAATTAAAAAATCTTGGATGTTCTCTTACCATATTCCCATGGGATACATCTTATGAAAAAATTCTTTCTTATAATTTAGATGCTGTTTTATTTTCTAATGGCCCTGGAGATCCTAAAGATGTAAAAGTTGCCATTAATACAGCTGAAAAATTAATAGGCAAAATCCCATTATTTGGAATATGCTTAGGGCATCAAATTCTTGCTTTAGCTTTAGGAGGAGATACTTATAAAATGAAATTTGGGCATAGAGGAGGAAATCATCCAGTATTAGATTTAAGAACTAATAAAATTATGATAACCGCTCAAAATCATGGATATGCTGTAAAAGATAGTATCACAAAAGAAATAGAAATAACTCATATTAATATAAATGATTCTACCGTAGAAGGATTTTGCAATAAAGGATTAAATATTAATGCGGTTCAATTTCATCCTGAAGCAGGGCCAGGTCCTAATGATGCCAGTATAATTTTAAAACATTGGGTTGATTTAGTAGAGGAGGGAGACAATGCCTAAGAATAAAGACATAAAAAAAGTATTAGTAATTGGTTCAGGTCCTATTATTATTGGTCAAGCCGCAGAATTTGATTATGCAGGGACTCAAGCTTGTAAAGCATTAAAAGAAGAAGGAATAGAAGTTGTTTTAGTAAATAGTAATCCTGCCACTATTATGACTGATGAAAATATAGCTGATAAGGTATATATACAGCCTTTAAATATAGAAGCTCTTTCTTATATTATTGATAAAGAAAGACCTGATGGTCTGCTTCCTACTTTAGGAGGACAAACAGGGTTAAATCTTGCTGTAGAATTAAAAGAAGCACAAATATTAGATAAATATAATGTAAAACTTTTAGGAACATCTTTAGATGCTATTCAAAATGCAGAAGATAGAGAAAAGTTTAAAGAATTAATGCAAGCTATAGGAGAGCCTATTCCAAAAAGTAAAATAGTATCTTCTATAGAGGAAGGAGTAAAATTTGCAAAAGAAATAGGTTTTCCTATAATAGTAAGGCCGGCATATACTTTAGGAGGGACTGGTGGAGGAATTGCTAATAATATGGAAGAATTAGAGAAAATTCTCTATAAAGGATTAATGCATAGTAGGATTCATCAAGCCCTCTTAGAACAAAGTGTTGCTGGATGGAAAGAAATAGAATATGAAGTTATGCGAGATAGTAATGATACTTGTATTATTGTATGTAATATGGAAAATATAGACCCTGTAGGAATTCATACAGGAGATAGTATTGTTGTAGCTCCTTGTCAAACATTAAGAGACGAAGAGGTACATATGCTAAGAAGTTCTGCTATTAAAATTATTCGTGCTCTTAAGATAGAAGGAGGTTGTAATGTACAGTTTGCCCTTAACCCAAATAGTATGGAGTATGTAGTAATAGAAGTAAATCCTAGAGTAAGTAGGTCTTCCGCTTTAGCTTCAAAAGCTGCTGGATATCCTATTGCTAAAATTGCAGCTAAAATTGCCATAGGATTACACTTGCATGAAATCCCCAATTATGTTACAGGAAAAACTAAAGCTTCTTTTGAACCTACTTTAGATTATGTAGTAACTAAAATTCCTAAATGGCCTTTTGATAAGTTTAGTTATGCGGATAGGTTATTAGGAACACAAATGAAAGCTACAGGAGAAGTTATGGCAATTGATAGAAATTTTGAAAGTTCTTTTTTAAAAGCTGTTATTTCATTAGAAGGAAAAGATACAGGATTAAGAAGAGAAGATTTAGCAAAACTACCTGATGAAAAAATAAAAGATAAGTTAAATATTCCAGATGATCAAAGAATTTTTGTAGTAGCTGAAGCTTTAAGAAGAGGAATAAATATTGATATTATTTATGATATAACAAAGATTGATAAATGGTTTTTACATAAAATAAATCATATAATAGAACTTGAGAAAAAACTTTCTAAAGAACCATTAACTGCAGAATTATTAAAAGAAGCAGAAGAGATGGGATTTACTGATATAGAAATTCAATCATTATCAAAACAACCTATTTCCATGTTAGATACTTTAAGAAGAGCTCACAATATGTATCCAGTATACAAAATGGTTGACACTTGTTCGGCTGAATTTGAATCAAATACTCCTTATTATTATTCCACTTATGAACAAGAAGATGAAAATATAATAAGTAAGAAGGAAAAGATTATTGTTATAGGTTCTGGACCTATAAGAATAGGACAAGGAATAGAATTTGATTATTGTTCTGTTCATGCAGTTTGGGCTATTGAAGAAGCTGGTTATCAATCTATAATTATTAATAATAATCCTGAAACTGTAAGTACAGATTTTGATACTGCAGGAAAACTTTACTTTGAGCCTTTATATATTGAAGATGTTTATAATGTTATTAGAAAAGAAATGCCTAAGGGAGTTATTGTGCAATTTGGAGGACAAACAGCAATTAATTTAGCACCAAAGCTTTTAAAAAGAGGAGTACAAATATTAGGAACATCGGTAGATTCTATAAATATGGCTGAAGATAGAAAACTTTTTGAAGAATTACTTCGTGAAATTAATATTCCACAACCTAAAGGATGTGCAGTAACTAATATGGATGAAGCTATAAATGCTGCAAAAGAAATAGGATATCCGGTATTAGTTAGGCCTTCATATGTTATTGGTGGAAGAGCTATGCAAGTAGTGTATTCAGAAGAAGAATTAATAGAATATGTAAAAGAAGCAGCTTCTATTTCAACAGAACATCCTATTTTAATTGACCAATATATAGAAGGAAAAGAAGTAGAAGTAGATGCTATTTCAGATAAAGAAGATATACTTATTCCAGGAATCATGGAACATATTGAAAGAACAGGAGTTCATTCTGGCGATAGTATTTGTGTATATCCATCTCAAACTCTTTCTAAAGAAGTTATTGATACTATAATTTTATACACTAAAAAAATAGCTAAAGCTTTACAAGTAATAGGACTTATGAACATACAATTTGTAGTAAAAGATGAAAAAGTATATGTAATAGAAGTTAATCCAAGAGCTTCTAGAACAGTGCCTATTTTAAGTAAAGTAACCAAAATACCCATGGTTAAAGTGGCAATAAAAGTTATTTTAGGAGAAAAAATAATAGATCAAGGATATGGAGTTGGTCTTTATAAATCAACCAATTTAATTGCTGTTAAAGCTCCTGTATTTTCATTTCAAAAGCTTCATAATGTAGATGTTGCCTTAACTCCTGAAATGAAATCCACAGGCGAAGTATTAGGAGTAGATTCTGTTTATGACAAAGCATTGTTCAAAGCTTTTAGTGGAGCAGGATATACATTTCCTAATAAAGGTAAAGTTTTTGTATCTTTACGAAAAAAAGATAGAGAAGAAGCTTTAAAAATAGTAAAAGATTTTATAAATTTTGGATTTGAAATTATTGCAACTGATGGAACAGCAAAATATTTTAAAAATTGTGGTATAGAAGTAGAAATAATTTCAATAAATAATTTTGATACAATTTATGAAATGATGAAAAATAAAGAAATATCTATTGTTCTTAATACTCCAACTCAGGGAAGAGATCCAAGTAAAAATGGATTTAAAATTCGTACTACAGCAGAACAAATGAAAATCCCATGTTTTACTTCATTAGATACAATAAAAGCTTATATATTAGCTTATAAAATTTATAATTCTAAAAATTCTTTAACTTATGATACTTTAGATTACTATATGTAAATATAAAATAGATTTTAAATAATAGTTTATTTAAGGAGGAACATAATGGGAATAAATTTAAAAGGCAGGAGTTTATTAACTTTAAAAGATTTTACTTTTAAAGATATTGAATATTTATTAGATTTAGCAGAAGATTTAAAAAGAAAAAAAAGAATGGGAATACGAGGAGAACTTCTAAAAGGAAAAAATATAGCTTTAATTTTTGAGAAACCTTCAACTAGAACAAGATGTGCTTTTACAATAGGATGTATTGATGAAGGGGCTCATCCAGAATATTTAGGAAAAGATGATATACAATTAGGACATAAAGAATCTATAGAAGATACTGCAAGAGTATTAGGAAGATTGTTTGATGGAATACAATTTAGGGGATTTAAGCAAGAAACAGTAGAAAAATTAGCTAAATATAGTGGAGTTCCAGTTTGGAATGGATTAACGGATCTTTATCATCCAACACAAGTTCTTGCTGACTTTTTAACAATAAAAGAAAAATTTGGGCATTTAAAAGGTATTCGTTTTGTTTATGTAGGAGATGGAAGAAATAATATGGCCAATAGTTTAATGATAGGAGCCTCAAAAATGGGTATGGATTTTTCTATAGCTGCTCCTAAGAATTTATGGCCAAAAGAAGAACTTGTTTTAGAATGTAAAAAATTCGCAGAAAAATCAGAAGCTAAAATTACTATTACAGAAGATGTTAATTCTGTAGTGATTGGAGCAGATGTAATTTATACAGATGTATGGTGCTCTATGGGAGAAGAAGAAAAGGCAAAAGAAAGAATTAAACTTTTAAAACCTTATCAAGTTAATACTTCATTGATGAAGAAAACAGAAAAAAATACAACTATTTTTATGCATTGTCTTCCTGCAGTAAAAGGTAATGAAGTAACGGAAGAAGTCTTTGAAAGTGATGCTTCTGTAGTATTTGATGAAGCAGAAAATAGAATGCACACTATAAAAGCAGTAATGGTTGCCACATTATCTTAAAAGTTATTATTTTAAGAATTAAATTTATCTTATAAAAGTTTGAAACAATATAAAATAATAATACATTGACTAAATTTATATTTTTAGATATAATTTTCAACAAACATTGTTATCAAAATATCAAATAATTTAAAATAATTATTGTTTAGGAGGGGTAAAATGAATAGAGTTTATAATTTTTCAGCAGGACCTTCTATGCTTCCAGAAGAAGTATTAAAACAGGCCCAAAAGGAACTAGTTGTTTATGGTGATACAGGAATGTCTGTAATGGAGATGAGCCATCGCTCAAAGGATTTTAAAGATATTATTGATGAAGCGGAAAGTCTGTTAAGAGAAATCATGAATATTCCAGATAATTACAAGGTGCTTTTTTTACAAGGGGGAGCATCTAGTCAATTTGCTATGGTTCCTTTAAATCTTTTTAGAAATAGTAAAAAAGCTGATTATGTAAATACAGGACAATGGTCTAGAAAAGCTATTGCTGAAGCTAAAAGATATGGGACAGTAAATATAGTTGCTTCATCTGAAGATTCAACTTTTAATTATATTCCAGAATTAGACCCAAATACTTTTTCTAAAGATGCAGATTATTTTTACATAACTACTAATAACACAATTTATGGAACAAGATATACTGAAATTCCAGATACAGGGGATATTCCTTTAGTTGCTGACATGTCTTCTAATATTCTTTCTGAAGAATATGATGTTACTAAATTTGGAGTAATTTTTGCAGGAGCACAAAAAAATATGGGACCTGCAGGACTTACTGTTGTTATTATACGTGAAGATTTGATAGGACATGCAATGGACATTACACCCACTATGTTTAATTATAAGACTCATGCAGATAATGGATCTATGTTTAATACCCCTCCAACGTATAGTATTTATATAGCAAAACTAGTTTTTGAATGGGTAAAAAAAATGGGTGGAGTATCTGCTTTAGAAAAAATAAATAAAGAAAAAGCGTCTATTTTATATGATTTTTTAGATAATTCTAATTTTTATAAAGGTACTGTTGTTCCTAAAGACCGTTCATTAATGAATATACCTTTTGTTACAAATTCTAAAGAATTAGATGAAAAATTCGTTAAAGAAGCGGCTAAAAAAGGGTTAGTTAATTTAAAAGGACATAGAACTGTTGGAGGAATGAGAGCTAGTATTTATAATGCTATGCCTATTGAAGGAGTAAAGGCATTAGTGGAATTTATGAAAGAATTTGAAATAGAAAATCGTTAGGGGGGTAAGTATGTTTAAAATAAAAACTTTAAATAATATTTCTGAAAAAGGATTAGAATTGTTTCCAAAGGATAATTATGAGATTTCAGACGATTTTAATGAACCAGATGGAATATTGGTTAGAAGCGCAAAAATGCATGATATGGAACTTCCAGATTCATTAAAAGCAATTGCAAGAGCTGGAGCTGGAGTAAATAATATTCCAATAGATAAATGTTCTGAAAAAGGAATTGTTGTTTTTAATACTCCTGGCGCCAATGCTAATGGAGTAAAAGAATTAGTTTTAGCAGGTCTTTTACTTTCTTCTAGAAAAATTGTAGATGGAATTATGTGGACAAAAAGTTTAAAAGGAAAAGGAGCAGAAGTTCCTAAATTAATAGAAAAAGGGAAAAAAAATTTTGCAGGACCAGAAATAATGGGTAAAAAATTAGGTGTAATTGGATTAGGAGCAATAGGAGTTTTGGTAGCTAATGCAGCTCATTCCCTTGGAATGGATGTACAAGGATATGACCCTTATATTTCTGTAGATGCTGCTTGGGGATTATCAAGAGCAGTTAATAGAGCAGTTAGTTTAGAAGCATTAATTAGTGAATGTGATTATATCACAGTTCATGTTCCTTTACTCGATGAAACGAAAAATATGTTTAATAAAGATACTTTTGCTTTAATGAAAAAAGGAGTAAAACTTCTTAATTTTTCAAGAGGAGAATTAGTAAATAATTGTGATTTAAAAGAAGCTATTAAATCTGGAATTGTATCAACTTATGTAACAGATTTTCCAAGTGAAGATTTACTTGATGTAGAAAATGTTATTACAATTCCTCATCTAGGTGCTTCTACTCCCGAATCAGAAGATAACTGTGCAATAATGGCAGTACAAGAACTAAGAAACTATTTGGAACATGGTAATATTAAAAATTCAGTGAACTTTCCAGACTGTGAAAAAGAGAGGTCTACTGATAATCGTATAGTTGTAGCTCATAAAAATATTCCTAATATGGTTGGACAAATTGCTACAATTCTTGCAAACGCTGATGTTAATATTATGGATATGGTAAATAAAAGTAAAAAACAATGGGCGTATACTATAATAGATTGTGATAAAAAGGTAAATAAAGAAGTTGTAGAAAAATTAAAAGGAATCAATGGAATTGTTTTGGTTAGAAGTATATAAAAAAGGAGCTATTTCAGAAATCATTCTGAGATAGCTTCTTTTTTATATACTTGAAAAAATATTATATTTAACATATAATATTTTTAATACCAAAAATAGTAGGAAAAGTATAGGGGGAATGTTATGAAAAATGCAAAAATTAATTTTTTACAAAGAGTAGAAAAAAGCTTATCAGATTTTAGTTTTTATAAAGTTATAGTACAAGAATCTGTAGGAAAAGCTATCGGTTACTTAATATTATTATCATTTATTTTAGGTATAATAAGTATTATAAAACCTCTTTATGAAATCAATGAAGAAATGAAAGAGTATGAAGAAAATATTCCAGATGTTATTATAAAAAATGGAGAGTTAAATATAAATACAAAGATGCCGATTATACTAAATAGTGACGATAGTGTAATTATTATTGATACTAGAGAAGGAATTAATAAAGACATAATTAATGATTATAATACAGGTTTATTAATTACAAGAAAACAAATATTATTTAAAAATGGATTTAGTATACAAGAGGTTTATTCATTTAATGAAATAAAATATGCAGAATTTGATAAAGAAAAATTCAAAAATTTTTTATTTATTTTTAAATTGATATTAATGCCTATTTATGGTTTGGGAACAGTATTATCAGTTATTATAGGAAAGTTAATAGGTTCTTTATTTGTTAGCTTGATTGGATTAATTATAAATGAGATTTATAAAGCTAATCTAAGATATAAAGCAATATATAAAATAGGAGTTTATTCTATGACATTATCTTCCATAATAAAAGTCGCAATAAATCAATTATCATTTGAAATTCCATTTTTTTATTTATTATTATTATTTATTTATTACGGAGTAATTATATTCTATATGATAAAAGCTATTACTGAAATAAAAAAAGAAAAAGAAGTAAATTTGTCTTAAAATATTTAAATACATAATTTTAGTTAGAGAGCCATTAATATTTATTTGAAAATAAAAAATAGCAGTATAGATATTATACTGCTATTTTTCTTGAAAAAATGTTATATTTAACATATAATATTTTAAATGTAGAAATATTAACATAAATGTAGGAGAGAAGGTTATGGAAAATACTAAAATTATTTTTTTACAAAGGGTAAAAAAAAGTTTATCAGATTTTAGTTTTTATAAGGTTATAGTTCAAGAATCCATAGGAAAAGCTGTAGTTTATTTAATATTATTATCATTAATTTTAGGTATATTAAATTATATAAAACCCTTTTATGAAATTAACAAAAGTATAAAAAAATTTGAACAAATCATTCCTAATATTACATTAAAAAATGGAAAGTTAAATGTAGATGCAAGGATGCCTATTATAATGGGAGATTTTGATGATGTAATTATTGTTGATACAAGAGAAGGAACTGATGAAAATATACTTTATAATTATAAGCAAGGAATCTTAGTCACAAAAAGAGAAATATTCATAAAATATTCAACAAACACGAAAAAATCTTATTTATTTAATATATGGAAAAACGAAGTATTAAACAAACAAAATTTAATAAATTTTTTAAGTTTTTTTAAATTTATAGTAATACCTTTTTATGGTTTGATAATAGTATTATTAACTATTATAGTTAAATTGATAGGATCATTATTTGTTAGTTTGATTGGATTAATTATAAATGTAATTTATAAAGCTAATCTAAGATATAAAGCAATATATAAAATAGGGGTTTATTCTATGACATTATCTTCTATAATAAAGATTGCAATAAATCAATTATCAATTGAAATTCCATTTTTTCATTTATTGTTTTTATTTGTTTATTATGGAGTTATTGTATTTTATATAACAAAAGCTATTAAAGAAATAAAGAAAGAATATGAAATAAATTTATCTCAGGATATTAATATTTAATTAATAAATACTTTTTTTATAAATAGTATTATTAACTTAAAAAATTAAAAATTAATTATAAATAATATTTTAATTTAAATAATTTTATGAAAAATAAAAATCAGTAATATATTTTATAAATATACAAATTTTATTTTATATAATTTACAAAATATTGTTATATATAAAATACAAAACAAAGGAGAATAAATATGGCGATAAGTAAAATTGGTTTTTTTAAAAAAATAAATATGAGTATTACGGATTTTAGTTTTTACAAAGTTATAATTCAAGAGTCCACAGGAAAAGCTATAATTTACTTGATATTTTTATCAATGTTGTTGTCCATATTACCTTCTATTAAAATTGCTTATTTAATAAATGATGAAATTAATTATATAGAACAAAAGATTTCATATTTTGAATTAAAAAATGGAGAATTAAATGTAGTTGGTGATATGCCAATCTTTATAGAAATTTATGATAATTTAGCCATTATTGATACTACAAATCAAACAAATGAATCTATATTAAATAATTTCCAACATAAAAGAGTATTTTTAATAACAAATAAAAAGATTTCTGGAAGAATAGGAACGCAATACAGAGAAATTTTACTCAAGAATTTAAAGATTAAAGATTTTAATAAAGATGATTTAAAATTAATATTATTTATTATTAAATTTATAGTAATTATTCTATGTATATTATGGGTTGTATTATCAACTATTATACATAAATTGATGAATTCTTTATTTATTAATGTAGTTGGAGTAATTGTAAATTTAATTTATAAGGCTAATTTAGAATATAAAGACATATACAAAATAGGTATTTATTGTATGACATTACCTTCTATATTAATATCTATAATAGGTCAAATAGATTTTCCAAATTTAAATTTTTTATTGTTCTTTGCTTATTATATAATAGTTATACTTTATTTAATAAAAGCTATTACTGAAATAAAAAAAGAAAATGAGATAAATTTATCTCAAAATATAAATAATACTGTAAATTAATTAAAGAAAAGGTGTAGTAGAAGATGGTGAATTATCGATCATTTTTTCTATTACATCTTTTATTATTTTTAATCCCTTTTCTATTTCTTTTTCATCTACTGCTGCAAAGCTAAGTCTTATAAAAGAAGAAAAATTTTGAGAAGTTGAAAATAATGAACCGGGAGAAATAATAACGTCTTTTGATAATAATTTATCACATAGAGTTTTGGTAGATATAGAAGGTATTAATTTTAACCATAAACTTAGACCACCATTAGGTTTAGTATAAGTAACATAATTATCTAAATATTTATTTATGTTATGTATAAAACAATCATATCTTTTATTATATATATTACAAATTTTATTTATATGATTTTTCCATAATTCTTTTCTTAGATATAAATCAAATACTCTTTGTATAAAACTAGATGTAGAGATATCTGTTGTATGTTTAGCAGATAATATATGATTTAGAAGAGGTTTTGGGGCGACTAAAAAACCTAATCTAAGTCCTGGCATTAATATTTTAGAAAAACTTTTTATATATATAACTCGATTTCTATGATCTAATGCTTTTAGAGGGATATTAGGTTCTTTTGAATAATTTAAATCACTTAAATAATCATCTTCTATTATGTAAGTATTATATTTTTCAGCTAAATCTAATAATTTTCTTTTTTTATTTAAAGAATAAGAATATCCTGTGGGATTTTGATAATAAGACATCATATATATAAATTTAGGATTATATATTTTTAAATAATCTTCTAATAAAGGGATATTTATTCCATCGGATTCTAAAGGAATTTCTACAATTCTTGCTCCACGGTTTTGAAAGACAGCTATTGCACCATGATAAGTAGGTTGTTCAACAAATAAAATATCTCCAAATTGAAGTAATGCTTTTGATAATATATCTATTCCCTGTTGAGCACCGGAAATTATTTGTATATTATCTGATTTAGTATTAATTCCATAATTTTTTAAATAGTCTACTATGGATTCTCTAAGACCATAATATCCTTGACTTTCTTGATAGCTAAATGCATCTCCTTTATCTCGTTCTAAAACTTGATTAAAAACTTCTTTAAAATCTTCTACGGGAAATAAATTAGTAGTAGGAGAAATGCTGGCAAAGTTAATTGTATTTTTTGTTATAGTAATTTGTTTTAATTGTATATCTGTATCAATTTTTCTAGATATTGGAGGCGAAATAATTTCAGAAGGTAGAGGAGAAACATAGGTACCACTACCTATTTGTGCATATACTACTCCTTTATTTTCCAAATATTTATATGCATTTACAACAGTTACATTATTAATTTTTAATTGACTTGCAAGGGTACGGATGGTAGGAAGTTTTGTATTAGGTTTTAAAACTCCTTTTTGAATAAAATTATATAAAGCATCGCCTAATTGTTTATAAAGAGGAGTTTTGCTTTTTTTATCCAATTGTATCGATACAAAATGATTCATTTTATAAAATCCTCCTTTTTGTATTGATTAAGACTATTATATAATTATAATAAAGAATATATAAAAATGCATTTTTATATAAAAGTTATAATATTGTATCGATACAATATTTTATCATCATAAATTAATGTTGTCTATAAACTTGTATTTGATATTCTGAAAAAATTAAAATTTTTATTATTATGTTAAATAAGGAGGATAAAAATGAGCACCCAATATGAGTTAAATAAAAATTTAGCCCAAATGTTAAAGGGCGGAGTAATTATGGATGTAACCAATGCAGAACAAGCTAAAATAGCTGAAGAAGCTGGAGCAGTAGCAGTTATGGCACTTGAAAGAGTTCCGGCAGATATAAGAAAGCAAGGGGGCGTGGCAAGAATGTCAGACCCTAAATTAATTAAAGAAATAAAAAAAGCAGTTAGCATTCCAGTTATGGCTAAATGTAGAATAGGTCATTTTGTAGAAGCACAAATTTTAGAAGCTTTAGACATAGATTACATAGATGAAAGTGAAGTTTTAACTCCAGCTGATGATCAATATCATATTGATAAAAAATCTTTTAAAATTCCCTTTGTGTGTGGTGCTAGGGATTTAGGAGAAGCTTTAAGAAGAATAAATGAAGGTGCTTCTATGATTAGAACAAAGGGAGAAGCAGGAACGGGAGATATAATCCAAGCAGTACGACATATGAGAACTATGACTTCTCAAATAAGAAAATTAAAAGCTATGACTAAAGAAGAAAGAATATTATTTTCAAAAGAATTAGGAGCTCCACTTAATTTAGTAGAACAGGTAGCAGAATTGGGTAAACTTCCGGTAGTTAATTTTGCTGCAGGAGGGGTGGCGACTCCAGCAGATGCAGCTTTAATGATGCAGTTAGGAAGTGATGGTGTCTTTGTAGGTTCTGGAATATTTAAATCAAAAGATCCTATAAAAAGGGCTAAAGCAATTGTAAAAGCAGTAACTTATTTTAATGATCCTAAAGTTTTAGCAGAAGTTTCAGAAGATTTAGGAGAAGCTATGGTCGGAATAAATTGTGATGAAATTAACATATCTTATGAAAAAAGAGGTTGGTAATAGGAGAAAAAGATATGAAGATAAATATAGGAATCTTAGGATTACAAGGAGCTATTATAGAACATCAAAAAATGTTAGAAAAAATTAAAGATGTAAAAGTATATATAGTAAAGAGAAAAGAGGATTTAGATAAAATTCAAGGATTGATTCTTCCAGGAGGAGAAAGTACAACTATTGGGAAATTAATTAAAGATTTTAATCTAAAAGACCCGTTAATTGATAAAATAAAAAATGGTATGATAGTTTGGGGTACATGTGCAGGAATGATATTATTAGCAAAAAAAATATCTAATGATTCCAAAGTACATTTGGGAGTTATGGATATAATAGTTAAAAGAAATGCCTATGGAAGTCAATTAAATAGTTTTTCTACTAATATTGTAATTCCAGAGGTTTCTAATAAAGCAATTCCAGTAGTATTTATTAGAGCCCCTTATATAGAAAAAATCGGGAAAAATGTTGAAGCTTTATATAAAATAAATGATAAAATTGTTGCTGCAAAACAAGATAATATGATTGTAACATCTTTTCATCCGGAATTAACCAATGATATATCTTTCCATAAATATTTTGTGAAAGAAATAAAAAGAAAAATCCGATAGTTAAAAATTCTATCGGATTTTTCTTTTTTAATATATAATTTTAAGTAAAAGTTAAACATAGGAGAATTAAACAGCGAAAGGAGAATTTTATGAAAGAATTATCTTTACATATTTTAGACATTGTAGAAAATAGTATAAGAGCTAAAGCAACGGAAATTAATATAGAAATAAATGAAGATTTAAAAAATAATATTTTTTCTTTTAAAATAAAAGACAATGGGATAGGTATGGATGCAGATTTTATTAAAAATGTTAGGAGCCCTTTTAAAACTACGAGAACAACAAGAAAAGTAGGATTAGGAATTCCTTTATTAGATTCAGCTGCGAAAAGATGTAATGGAAAATTAGAAGTAAAAAGTCATGTTGGAAAAGGTACAGAAATTATAGTTTTTATGGAATATAATCATATTGATAGAGCTCCTTTAGGAGATATTGCTTCAACAATAAGTAATTTAATTTTATCAAATCCACAAATTGAATTTACATATGTACATAAATATAATAATAAATCTTTTAATATTGATACAAAAGAAATAAAAAAGATATTAGGTGAAATTTCCATTAGCGATCTTTCAGTAATTAAGTGGATTAAAGAATATATAAATAAAAGTTTGATAAAAATTAGACAAACTTTTGATATTTAAAACTATTTTTTATGATATTTTTCAAAAGATATTAAAAAAAAATAAACAAAGTATTTTGTATACAATCTACATAATACATGTAATTTTATTGCTATAAACTAAACCAATTCATTAATAAAAATTGGTAAAAATCTTTGTGCATTTTTTATCATTAGTTGAGGAATTAAAGCATTTATATTATTATATAATTATGATACTTATCATAAAGTAGATTAAGTTTATTATATATAATAAACTTTTTATAGTGATATTTTATTAGATAGGAGGAAACATATGAGTTTATTAACATTTAAAAAGGGTATTCATCCTCCACATGGGAAACATTTTACTGAAAAAAAACCAATTGAAGTTTTTTTCCCTGAAGGAGGAGAATTCGTATTTCCCATGGTGCAACATATTGGAGCTCCATGTGAGCCAATAGTTAAGAAGGGAGATAGAGTCTTGGTAGGACAAAAAATAGGGGAATCCAAGGCTTTTGTTTCGTCTCCAATTCATAGTTCTATATCTGGTACAGTAAAAAATATAGCGCCCATGCTTCATCCTAATGGGAATAAAGTACTTTCAGTTATTATTGAAAATGATGGTATGTATGAAGAAGATCCATCTATTAATGTAAAAAAAGATTATAACAAATTATCAAAACAAGAAATGATTGAAATTATAAAAGAGGCCGGAATAGTTGGAATGGGCGGAGCAGGATTTCCAACACATATAAAACTTTCACCACCACCGGAAAAAAAGATTGATACAATCATTATAAATGGTGCAGAATGTGAACCATATCTAACTTCAGACCATAGAGTTATGTTAGAAGAAACAGAAAGAGTAGTTGAAGGATTACAAATTATTCTGAAAATGTTTCCAGAAGCTAAAGGTTATATTGGTGTTGAAAATAATAAAATGAATGCAGTAAATGCACTTATAAAAGCAACAGAAAAAATTGAAAATATTGAAGTAAAGGTTCTTAAAACGAAGTATCCTCAAGGGGCAGAAAAACAATTAATTTATGCTATTACAGGAAGAGAAGTTCCTTCTGGAGGACTTCCAGCAGATGTAGGTTGTATTGTTCAAAATATAGATACAACAGTTGCAATTCAAAGAGCGATTGTTCGTGGGAGACCTTTAATGAGAAGAATTGTTACCGTAACAGGAGGAGCTATTAAAGAACCTAAAAATCTTAAAGTAAGAATAGGAACTTCTTATAAAGCTTTAATAGAA
The DNA here is from genome assembly GCF_001466305.1 of Defluviitalea phaphyphila. GTDB lineage: Bacteria > Bacillota > Clostridia > Lachnospirales > Defluviitaleaceae > Defluviitalea_A > Defluviitalea_A phaphyphila. The sequence goes on along the minus strand of NZ_JWID01000003.1, from coordinate 169,918 downwards.
GCAGCAGGAGGCTTTATATCTGAACCTGTAAAAATTATCTCAGGTGGCCCTATGATGGGAACAGCACTTTCATCATTGGATGTACCAGTAGTAAAAGGAACTTCAGCAATTTTATGTTTATCAAAAGAAGAAGCAGATTTACCCGAAGAGCAAAATTGTATTCGATGTGGAAAATGTGTATCTGTTTGTCCAATGAATTTATTACCACTTCAACTTAATAGTTATTCTATAAATTATGAATTAGATAAATTTGAAAAAGCCCATGGAATGGACTGTATTGAATGTGGAAGTTGTTCATTTATTTGTCCAGCAAAAAGACATTTAGTTCAATCTATTCGTACAGCAAAAAGAACAATATTAAATAATAGAAAAAAGAAAGCATAAAGGGGGATGTATAATGTATACAGTATCTTCATCTCCTCATATACACTCAAAAGAATCAATTCAAAGTATTATGAGGGATGTTTTTATAGCATTACTTCCTGCAGCATTGGCAGGGATATGGTTTTTTAAATTTCAAGCTTTAATTGTTATTATTTTATCTATTACTTCTTGTGTTGGGGCAGAAGCTTTATGGCAAAAATTAACTAAACAAAAAATAACAATTAATGATTTTAGTGCAGCAGTTACAGGATTACTTCTTGCAATGAATTTGCCTCCTTCAGTTCCTTTTTGGATTCCTATTGTAGGAGGAGCTTTTGCTATTATTATTGCAAAACAAGTATTTGGAGGACTAGGACAAAACTTTATTAATCCAGCTTTAGCTGCTAGAGCATTTCTTTTAGCTTCATGGCCAGTGGAAATGACTACTTGGACTATAGATGGAGTTAGTGGAGCCACACCATTAGGTATTTTAAAAGAAGGAGGAAATTTGCCTTCCTTTATTGATTTAATTATAGGTAATATTGGAGGATGTATAGGAGAAACTTCTGCTATTGCTCTTTTAATAGGAGCTGCATATTTACTTTATAAAAGAGTTATTTCTATAAGAATTCCGGCTACTTTTATTGGAACAGTATTTATGCTTACCTTTATTTTGGGAAGAAATGGAATGTTTGATCCTAATGCGTTATACGAAGTTTTTGCAGGAGGACTTATATTAGGAGCATTTTTTATGGCTACAGATTATTCATCTTCTCCTGTTACTCCTGTAGGACAGTATATAATGGGATTAGGATGTGGAATTATTACAACAGTAATTCGTCTTTATGGAGGATATCCAGAAGGAGTATCTTATTCCATACTCATTATGAATTTAGCAGTTCCACTTATTGATAGATATACAAGACCTCGAATTTTTGGGGAGGTGAAATGATGAAAGAAATTATTAAACTTGGACTAATATTATTTATCATTACAGCTTGTGCTTCAGCAGTTCTTGGGTTTACTTATGAAATTACTAAAGGACCTATAGAAGAACAAGTGCAATTAGCTAAAAAAGAAGCTATGAATCAAACTTTACCACAAGCAGATACATTTCAAAGTATAGATGTTGATTTACCAGAAGATTCAACAATTTTAGAAGTAAATGCAGGATATAAAGGGGATAATTTAGAAGGATTTGCAGTTAAAGTATCACCTAAAGGATTTGGTGGTGCTGTTGAAATGATGGTTGGTATTTCTAAAGATGGTGTTATACAAGGAGTTAGAATATTAAGTCATGCTGAAACTCCAGGTTTAGGAGCTAATGCAGAAAACCCTTCTTTTTCATCTCAATATGAAGGCAAATCTGGACAGCTTGTAGTAACTAAGACAGCTCCAACTGAAGATAATGAAATACAAGCTATTACAGGAGCAACTATTACATCCCAAGCTGTGACAGATGGAGTTAATGAAGTGATAGAACTTTTAAATCATCTTTTAGATGCAGATGAAGTAACATTTGATTTTAATTAAGAGGGGTGATAAAGTTGAATAAATTAATAGAAAGATTAAAAAATGGAATTATAGAAGAAAATCCAATTTTTGTTCAAGTAATAGGAATGTGTCCTACTTTAGCTGTTACTACAGGTGCTAAAAATGGACTAGGAATGGGTTTAGCAACTACAGCAGTATTGGTTGGTTCGAATTTATTTATATCTTTGTTAAGAAAAATTATACCATCTAAAATACGTATTCCTGCTTATATTGTTATTATTGCTAGTTTAGTGACTATGGTTGATTTATCTTTACAAGCTTTTATTCCTGATTTACATGCTCAATTAGGATTATTTATCCCTTTGATTGTTGTTAATTGTCTTATTTTAGCGAGAGCAGAAGCTTATGCATCTAAAAATAATATTTTATCATCTATTTTAGATGGATTAGGCATGGGATTAGGATTTGCTATTGCATTGACAGTTTTAGGAATGGTTAGAGAATTACTTGGGGCAGGAACAATATTTGGAGCTCAAATTATGCCTTCATCATATAAACCAGCTTTAGTTATGATTTTAGCTCCAGGAGCATTTTTTACCTTAGGAATACTTATGGCAATTTTAAATCATATAAAGAATAAAACTGTCAAGAATGATATGGAGGGATAAAATGAATTTGTTTATTTTATTTTTAAGTGCTATTTTAGTAAATAATTTTGTATTATCAAGATTTTTAGGTATATGTCCATTTCTTGGGGTGTCTAAAAAAGTAGAAACAGCTCTTGGAATGGGAGTTGCTGTAACATTTGTAATGACATTAGCTTCTATGATTTCTTATATAGCATATAATTGGATATTAGTTCCTAATAATATTACTTATTTGTATACAATAGCTTTTATTTTAGTTATAGCTTCATTAGTGCAATTTGTAGAAATGTTTATTCAAAAAGTAAGTCCTACTCTTTATCAAGCGTTAGGAGTATATCTTCCATTAATTACAACTAATTGTGCAGTATTAGGAGTAGCTGTCTTAAATATGAATGAAGGTTACAATTTAATTGAAAGTATTGTACATGGCGTTGGAGCAGCTCTTGGATTTACTTTGGCTATTGTACTTTTTGCAGGAATAAGAGAAAGAATTGAAAAAAATAGTATTTTAAATGCATTTCAAGGTTTTCCTATTGCATTAATTACAGCCGGATTAATGTCTATATCATTTTTAGGTTTTCAAGGATTACTATAATAAAGAGGTGAATAAAAATGGATATAACCAGTATAATTTATCCTGTCATTAGTATAGGTGGATTAGGTTTACTATTTGGAACTGGTTTAGGTTATGCTTCAAAAAAATTTGCAGTAGAAGTAGATGAAAGAATTCCACAAGTTCGTGATTTACTTCCAGGAGCAAATTGTGGGGGTTGTGGTTTTGCTGGTTGTGATGCTTTTGCAAAAGCAGTAGTAGAAGGAAAAGTAACTCCCGAAGGATGTCCTGTTAATAATTCTGAGTCTATAGAGAAAATAGCTTCTCTTATGGGGCTAAAAGTAGAACAAGGAGAAAAAAAGGTTGCAGTAGTAAAATGTAATGGAACATGTGAAAATAGCAAAAATAAATATGAGTATTATGGAATTACTGATTGTAGAGATGCTGCTTTAATCCCAGGGGGAGGAGCTAAAAGTTGTAGTTATGGTTGTCTTGGACTTGGAACTTGTAAAAAGGTATGTCCTTTTGGAGCAATTGAAATTGAAAATGGAATAGCAGTTATTAATGAAGATAAGTGTACTGCTTGTGGGAATTGTGTAGATGCGTGTCCTAAAGCTGTTATAGAGTTGGTACCTATAAAAAATAGGGTAAGGGTTTTATGTAATTCTCAAGATAAAGGGAAAGATGTAAAGCAAAGTTGTTCTGTAGGCTGTATTGGTTGCAGAATGTGTGTAAAGGCTTGTGAATATGATGCGATTGATTTTAATAATAATCTTGCTCATATTAAATATGATAAATGTACACAATGTATGGCATGTGTAAAAAAATGTCCTACAAAAGCTATACAAGGACAATTATTATCAAAAGATGATAATATAAGTGCTTAATATATGGTTAAAATATTTTATAAAAGAATGTACTTTTAAAATTAGTACATTCTTTTTTTATAACCGTTTTTTCTATAAATATGTTAAAATATAAAAAGCATATTATGAAAGGATGATAAATTTGTATGGAGGAAAAGATAAAAATAGTTGGGCACTTTTTTTACTTTTGTTAGGAGGTATAGTACTTGGAGGTTTCATAGGTCATTATCTTGGGCAAGTACCCTATATGCAGTGGATTAACTATGGTAAAGAATTTGGATTAAAGAATCCTTTAACATTAGATTTAGATATATTATATATCCAATTTAGTATTACAATAGAATTTACAATAGCAAGTATATTAGGAATTATAGCGGCTATACTTATATATAGGAAATTGTAAAATAATTCTAGGAGGTATGTAAATGGATAAAATAATTTTAGCATCCTCTTCTCCTCGAAGAAAAATGCTTTTAGAGCAAATAGGAATTCCTTTTAATATTATAATTAGTAATGTAGAGGAAATTATTAATTCTAATATTTCGCCTAGTGAATTGGTAAAAAGTTTATCAAAACAAAAGGCGGAAAATGTATCAAATAATTTAAAGGGAGATTTTATAGTAATCGGTGCAGATACGGTAGTAGTATATAAAGGGAAAATTCTTGGAAAACCTAAAGATAAAAAAGAAGCTTTTTGTATGTTATCTATGCTTCAAGGGAATATTCATGAAGTATATACAGGGATTACTATAATAAGAACTAAAGATAAATTAATAAAAACTGGAGTAGAAAAAACAGAAGTATATATGAGAGAATTATCATCTGATCTTATAAACTCTTATATAGAAACTAATGAGCCTATGGATAAAGCTGGAGCTTATGGAATACAAGGAAAAGGAGCAGTTTTAATTGATAAAATACATGGTGATTATAATAATGTAGTAGGACTTCCATTAAATTTACTTTCTAAATTATTAGAAGAAATAGGTATTAATATTTTTAAGGATTATATTTTCAAACTTTAGGAGGAAAATAATGGGGTTACATATGTCTATGAAGGATTTACCAGAATTTGAAAGACCTTATGAAAAACTTGAGTATTATGGCTCAGAAGTATTATCTGATGCAGAACTATTAGCTATTATATTTAGAACTGGTTCTAAAAATATACGAGCAGTAGAATTGGCTCAAAAACTTTTAGCTTTAGAAAAACAAGAAGGACTTTATGGTCTTTATCAATATTCCATAGAAGAATTAATGAATATAAATGGGATAGGAAAAGTAAAAGCTCTTCAAATAAAGGCTGTATTAGAATTATCTAAAAGGATTTCTAAACGACAGGGTATGTTAAAATATAAAATTAATTCTCCTAAAAGCATAGCCTCAATTTATATGGAAGAAATGAGATATTTAAAACAAGAATATTTTAAAATAGTAATTCTTAATACTAAAAATCAAATTATAGGAGACAAGAATATTACAAAAGGAAGTATAAATTCATCCATTGTTCATCCAAGAGAAATATTTAAATATGCTATTAAAAAAAGTGCCACTAGTATTATTATGATTCATAATCATCCCAGTGGAGATCCTAATCCTAGTAAAGAAGATATTCAAGTAACTAAAAGAATAGTTGATGGAGGAGAATTACTTGGAATTAACATATTAGATCATATTATTATAGGAGATGGGATATATATAAGTTTAAAAGAAAAAGGGATAATATAGAGTCTTAATAGACTCTTTTTTATTGTTATTTTTGTTGAAAAAAATAGTAAAAAAGAGTATGATGTTACTAGTATATAATAAGTATATTAAATATGATTGAAAATTATATAAAATAAATGTATTATATTTGATGGATTTTAAAAATATGGTCTATAATAAATAATAAAAAAAGAATATAAAAAATAATAAATTGAATTATTTTAAATTAAAAACTAGGAGGAAAAGGAATGTTTTTTTCAAAAGACATGGGAATAGATTTAGGAACAGCAAATACATTAGTATTTATGAAAGGAAAAGGGATTATAGTTAACGAACCATCGGTTGTGGCTATAAATACAATAAGTAAAGAAGTATTAGCTGTAGGGGATGAAGCAAAACAGATGATAGGAAGAACTCCTGGAAATATTATAGCTACTAGACCTTTAAAAGACGGAGTTATTGCAGATTTTGCAACTACTGAAGCAATGCTTAAATATTTTATTAAAAAAGCATATAAAAAAGGAGTATTTGGGTCAAAGCCAAGAGTTATTGTTTGTGTTCCTTCAGGGGTAACTGCAGTGGAAATGAGAGCAGTATATGAAGCTACAAAAAATGCTGGAGCGAGGGAAGCTCATTTAATAGAAGAACCTATGGCGGCTGCAATTGGAGCAGGACTTCCAGTAGAAGAACCAACAGGGAATATGGTAGTTGATATTGGTGGTGGAACTAGTGAAGTAGCCGTGATTTCTTTAGGAGGAATTGTTACCAGTAAATCTTTAAGAGTTGCAGGAGATGAGTTAGATGAATATATTGTAAATTACATTAAAAAAGAATATAATCTTATGATTGGGGAAAGAACAGCAGAAGAAATAAAAATGACTATAGGGTCTGCATTTCCAAAAGAAAGTGAAGAAAGTAAAGAAATTAGAGGAAGAGATTTGGTAACAGGGTTACCTAAAACCATGAATATTACATCTACTGAAATTATGGAAGCTATTAAAGAACCTGTTAATGCTATTATAGATGCAATAAAATATACTTTAGAAAAAACTCCTCCTGAATTAGCGGCAGATATTATGGAATCAGGGATTATGTTAACTGGAGGAGGGGCTTTACTTTCTGGTTTAGATAAATTAATAAATAAAGAAACAGGTATGCCAGTTAATATAGCTGATGAGCCATTAAATTGTGTAGCATTAGGTACAGGTCTTGCGTTAGAACATCTCGATACATTAAAAAATGTATTAATATCTCCAAAAAGATTATAATAAATCTAAAAGGAGGAGAATTTTTTTTGAAGTGGCTATCTAAGATTTCAAACAAACAAATTATAATTTTTGTAACTATAATATTAATTATTACAATTATCCTTACGTTTAATAAAAGAAATAATCTTTCTTTTATTGAAAAAGGATTAGGATATATAATTATTCCTATTCAAAAAGGAGTTAGTGAGATAGGAGAATGGACATCTAATCAAATAGAGTTTATTAAAAATATAAAAAATTTAGAAAAACAAAATCAAGAACTTATAAAAAAAGTTGATGAATTGACTTATGAAAATAAAATATTACAGCAATATAAAGAAGAAAATGAGAGATTAAGAAGCCTTCTGGAATTAGATAAAAAGTATGCTGATTATCCTAAAATAGGAGCTGAAATTATAGGAAAAGATCCAGGTAACTGGTATAATGTATTTTTAATAGATAAAGGAACAAATGACGGTTTAGATGTAGATATGGTTGTAATTTCAGGAAATGGATTAGTAGGCCATATTATAGAAACTGCTCCTAATTATTCAAAAGTATTGTCTATAATTGATGATAGAAATGCAGTTAGTTCAAAAGTTTTAAGAACAGGTGATTTAGGTGTTACAAAAGGAGATATAAAATTAATGGATAGTGGATTATGTAAAATGGAATATATAGATGTAGAAGCAGATATTATTAAAGATGATGAAATAGTTACATCTAATTTAAGTGATATATACCCTCCAGGAATTATGATTGGAACTGTTAAAGAAATAGAAACAGAAAGTCATGGATTAACCAAATATGCAATAATTGAGCCAGTAGTTGATTTTAAACATTTAGAAGAAGTATTAGTAATAAATAAAAAATGGAATAAAAAAGATGAATAATAAAAGGAGTAATATATGTGAGAGCATTTTGTATAGCTTTAATTTTAACAATAACAAATGTTCTTCAATCTACTTATTTTCAACACATTAGAATAAGAGGAACTATTCCTAATATTTTTATAACAATTATCATTTCTTTTGCACTTTTAAGAGGAGAAAAAGAAGGAGGAATTGTAGGATTTTTTGCAGGACTTATACAAGATATTTATTTTGGGATGGCATTAGGATTTAATACATTACTTTGTATGTATATAGGATATTTTTGTGGAAAATTAAATAAAAAATTTTATAGAGAAAATTTTTTACTCCCTATTATATTGACAGTAGTTAGTACAATTTTTTATGATTTAAATATATATATATTTAGTTATCTAGTAAGAGGTAAGGTAGATTTTAAGTTTTTTTTGAATAATATTATTATTCCAGAAGCAGTATATACAGGAGTGATTTCTATATTAGTATATCAAGGGATTTATTATTTAAATAAAAAATTAGAATTAAGAGAACAAAAATATAAAAAATTATTTAAATTATGAAATTATTAATTGTAAGTTTTATATAATAAGGGGGGGGAAATATGAATGATGAAAATTGTGTAATGTTTAAAGGCACGAAAAACGGATTAGTAGTTTTATTAAATTCAGAGATAGATTTTGATACTTTAAAAAAATATTTGAAGAAAAAGACAAAAGATGCTAAAGCTTTTTTTAAAGGAGCTAAAGTCAGTCTTACTTTTAAAGGAAGAACTTTAAATGAAGAAGAACAATACGAATTACTAAAAATTATTTCAGAGCAAACAGAACTTAATATAAGTTATATTTATGATGAAGAAGATAGTATTAATGACACAGAAAATATTTCTGTTAATAGTAAATTTCGAGTAGATAAAACTAAATATTATAAAGGAACAATTCGTTCAGGACAATGTATTAAAACTGAAGAAAGTATAGTAATAATTGGAGATGTAAATCCAGGAGGAGAAATTATAGCGGGTGGTAATATTATTATACTTGGAGCATTAAAAGGTATTGTTCATGCGGGAAGTATCGGGGATGAAAAAGCTTTTGTTGCTGCTTTAAATATGAAACCCATGCAGCTTCGTATTGGAAGTATAATAGCACGAGCTCCTGATAATAAAGATATTATTGATAATTCAAAAGCAGTTCCACAAATAGCTTATTTACATAATGGGAATATATACATTGAACCAATAGATTACAAAACACTAGGAAATTTGTAGTATTTTCATGGATATTGATGAATTTTGTAAAAATAAAAATGATGCATTTTTTTAATATTTCTGTTAGAATATTATATATATAGATTATATAGAGATTATGTTTTGCTAACAAGGGGGAAATTTAATGAGTGAGGTTATTGTAGTAACGTCTGGTAAAGGAGGCGTTGGCAAAACTACTACAACAGCTAATATAGGAACAGGTCTTGCATTGATAGGAAAGAAAGTAGCATTAGTTGACGCAGATATAGGTCTTAGAAATTTAGATGTTGTTATGGGGTTAGAAAATCGGATAGTTTATGATTTAGTTGATGTGGTAGAAGGCCATTGTAGAATTAAACAAGCTTTAATAAAAGATAAAAGATATCCTAATTTATGTTTGCTGCCAGCTGCGCAAACAAGAGATAAAAATGCTGTTAGTCCTGAGCAAATGCAAAAATTATGTGATCAATTACGAGAAGAATTTGATTATGTAATTATTGATTGCCCTGCAGGAATTGAACAGGGATTTAAAAATGCAATTGCTGGTGCAGATAAAGCTATTGTAGTTACAACTCCAGAAGTATCTGCAGTTCGCGATGCAGATAGAATTATAGGTCTATTAGAAGCAAGTGAACTGAGAAATCCCAACTTAATTTTAAATCGTATTCGTATGAATATGGTGAAGAGAGGGGATATGATGGCCATGGAAGATGTTGTAGATATTTTAGCTATTGATTTATTGGGAGTTGTTCCTGATGATGAAAATATTGTTATCTCTACTAATAAGGGAGAACCTGCTGTAGTAGACGCTTCTTCTTTGGCAGGACAAGCTTTTAGGAATATTGTGGATAGAATTACTGGAAAAGAAGTTCCACTTTTAAACTTAGATACAAATGATGGTTTTATGGCTAAAATAAAAAAATTATTTGGAATAGGTAATTAAAGGATGTGAATTACCATGGAATTATTAAATTTTTTTAACAAAAAAACAAAATCAGGAAATGTAGCTAAGGATAGATTAAAACTTTTACTAATTCATGACAGAATTAATTGTTCTTCAGAACTTCTTGAAATGATGAAAACAGATATTATTAAAGTAATTTCAAATTATATGGATATAGATGAAACTGAATTAGATATACAAATTTCTCAAACAAAGTCGGAAGAAAATAATGGGACAGTTCCAGTTTTATATGCTAATATTCCTATAAAAAATATAAGAAAGGCGAATAATAATGAATTAAGCAGGATTTAATCCTGCTTAATTCATTGTAATGGTGAATAGAAATGATTTCCAAACAACAACTTAAATTTTTTGACATATTAATAGTTTTTTTAGTGACGGTTTTGGTAATAATAGGACTTATTGCTATAAGTAGTGCTCAACATGTTAATTCAGGAGCTGACCCTATATATGTTCGTAAACAAATTATATGGTTTATAATTGGTTTTATTTTAATGCTTATAACGGCTTTTATTGATTATAATACGTTAGGAGAATTATATATAATAGCATATGTAGTTAGTTTAGGACTTCTTATAGCAGTAATATTTTTTGGAGATGATGCTAAAGGTGCAGTAAGGTGGTTGAATATCGGACCTATAAGAATACAACCTTCCGAGTTTTCTAAAATAAGTATAATTTTATTTATGTCTAAATTAATTGATAAGAAAAAAGAAAAAATTAATAAATTTAGTACCTTAATATTATTAGTAATTTTTTTAGGTTTACCTGTTTTTATGATATTAAAACAACCAGATTTATCTACTAGTCTTGTTTTTATCGTTATTTTTTTGGTATTATTATATATAGGAGGTATTAGTTATAAATATATATTTGGCTCTTTTATTATAGGGGTCCCTCTTATAATGTTATTATTTATTTATATACAAAATCCGAATCAAAAACTTTTGAAAGATTATCAAAGAGAAAGAATTATGGCTATGATTTATAAAGAGGAAGCGGAATATTCTGATGATTATTTTCAAACTCAACAATCTATACATGCTATAGGTTCTGGACAACTTTATGGAAAAGGTTTATATAAAGGAACATTAAATCAATTAAGTTATTTACCAGAGCCTCATACAGATTTCATATTTTCTGTAATAGGAGAAGAATTTGGTTTTATTGGATGTATTTCTATAATAAGTCTTATATTTTTACTTATTTTAAAAAGTCTTTGGATTGCAAGATACTCAAAGGATTTATTTGGCAAATTATTAATTGTGGGAGTTGTAACAATGATAGCTTTTCAAACATTTGTAAATATAGGTGTTGTTACAGGTTTACTTCCTAATACAGGAATTCCTTTACCTTTTATTAGTTTTGGAGGGAGTTCATTATGGACTAATATGATAGGAATAGGACTAATATTAAATGTAGGCATGAGAAGACAGAAGTTATTTTTTAGGAGGTAAGGTTTATGAATATTGGATTAGTTGCTCATGATGCTAAAAAAAAATTGATGGAAAATTTAGCCATTGCTTATCGTCATATATTAATTAAACATAATCTTTATGCAACGGGAACTACAGGAAGGTTAGTAGAAGAAGCAGCAAATTTAACCGTACACAAATATCTTGCTGGGCATTTAGGTGGAGAACAACAGTTAGGAACTCAAATTGCCCATAATCAAATTGACATGGTAATTTTTCTGAGAGACCCTGTATCTAAAAAGAATCATGAACCAGATATTAATGCTTTAATAAGATTATGTGATATTCACAATATTCCAATTGCAACAAATTTAGCTACAGCAGAGCTTCTTATTAAAGCTTTAGAACGGGGAGATTTAGAATGGAGAGATATTGTTAGATAGATAAAAGACTTTGTTAAAAAAGTCTTTTATTTTTTCATAAAAAAGCCCTATTAATAATATATTTTATTATATTAAAATAAATATAGGAGGGGCTTAATGAGAAAAAAAAACAATATACGAAGAACTACAAGAAGAAAAAATAGAAGTTATCAAAAAAATACAAAAGAATTTATAATAAATATTTTTTTAAAACAATTATCTATTAGTATATTTTTGTTTGTTTTAATTATAATTTTTCAATTTATTCCTTTAAAAAGTACAACTTTAATCATGGAAGATATAAATAAAAAAATTAATTATACTATGACATGGGGTGAAGTAATTAAAACTATAAAAAATACTGTTACTTATATTCCTTTAGTAAAGAATTGGATAAAAGAAAATGATGAAATAGAACAAGACAATTCAGAAAAAGAACTCTTTCAAGATAACTCTTTAGAAAAAGATGTCATAATAGATGACAAGTCTGATAATGCTGAAGATATATTCCTATTGGAATCAGAATTGGGGGAGTCATAGAAGAAAACAGTATGAATTCTAAAATAGAAACAGAAGATTTTAATGATATATGGTTAAATCCTGTAGATGGTATTATCACATCAACCTTTGGGAAGAGAATAAATCCCATATTAAACAAAGAAGAATTTCATAAAGGGATTGATATTGGAGCTGAAGAAGGAAGTTATATTATTGCAGTAAAAAAAGGAAAAGTATTAGAGATAAAATTATCTTCAACTTATGGAAATATATTAAAGTATGAAACAGAAGATGGATATGTAATTATATATGCTCATTGTAAAGATATTTTTGTAAAAAAAGATGAATTTATTGAAAAAGGTCAAATTGTAGCTAGCGTAGGAAATACAGGAGGGCTATCAACTGGACCTCATTTACATTATGAGATATCAAAAAATGGTGTGTTAATTGATCCTATAAATTATGTAAATTTGCCTGTATTAAAAGAAGCTATAGAGTAACAGAATTAATCTATTTATTGTATTTCCTACCTTTTTAGTTGCAATTCTTTCTTTAATTTTGTACAATGGAATTTAAGATGTTTCATTTATTTAACTAGAATGTATATCGCTTAAGGAGGTTAATTATAAATGAGTAAAAGAGAATCTTTGGAGGAAGTTTCAGTTGATGAAACTGTTCGTCAGCAAGAAATTATAAAGCAATTATCACTTATATTTAAAGGAAAAGGACTTAAATATTTTATACAGACGTTTGGTTGCCAAATGAATGCTCATGATTCAGAAAAATTAGAAGGAATGTTAAAACAAATAGGATATGAAAAAGCAGATAAAGAAAAAGAAGCAGATTTTATTATTTATAATACCTGTTGTGTGAGGGAAAATGCTGAACAAAAGGTGTATGGTAAATTAGGGTATTTAAAAACTCTTAAAGAAAAAAATAAAAATTTAATTATTGCTATATGTGGATGTATGATGCAACAGGAATCTGTTCTTAAAACAATTAAAACAAAGTATAATCATGTAGATATTATTTTTGGCACATTTAATTTATATAAAATGCCAGAACTTTTTCAAACATATTTAGAAACAAGAGAAATGATTATTGATATTTGGAAAGAACATAAGGATATAGTAGAAGATTTACCAAGTATAAGAAAATATAAATTTAAAGCCAGTGTTAATATTATGTATGGATGTAATAATTTTTGCACTTATTGTATTGTGCCATATGTAAGGGGTAGAGAAAGAAGTAGAGAAGTTGATGATATTTTAAATGAAATTAAAGATTTGGTAAATGATGGAGTAAAGGAAGTTATGCTTTTAGGTCAAAATGTAAATTCTTATGGAAAAACTTTAAAAGATAAAACAACTTTTTCTGAGTTACTTAGAAAAGTTAATGAAATAGAAGGATTAAAAAGAATAAGATTTATGACATCTCATCCAAAAGATCTTTCAGACGAATTAATAAAAACAATAAAAGAATGTGATAAGGTATGCAAATCTCTTCATTTACCTTTCCAAGCAGGAAGCACCAAAATTTTAGAGAAGATGAATAGAAAATATTCTAAAGAACAATATTTAGAATTAGCAACAAAAATTCAAAAAGAAATTCCTGATATTACATTAACTACAGATATTATAGTAGGATTTCCAGGAGAAACTGAACAAGATTTTGAAGATACTTTAGATATAGTACGAAAAATTAGATTTAATGGAGCATTTACTTTTTTATATTCTAAAAGAACAGGAACTCCAGCAGCTACTATGGAAGAACAAGTTGACGAAAAAATAGCTACTAAAAGATTTAATAAACTTCAAGAAGTATTAATACCTATTATTACTGAAAAAAATAAGGCTATGCTTGGTAAAAAAGTTGAAATATTAGTTGAAGGAAGAAGTAAAAATCATAAAGAATTTCTTACTGGAAGAACTGAAGGAGGGCATTTAGTTCATTTTAAAGGAGATAGTTCCTTAGTTGGAGAATTTGTAAATGTTGAAATAATTGAACCAAAAACTTTTTATCTTATTGGAAAGATTTGTTAAAATAATTTTATGCAATATGGAGGGACAAGTTTTGCCATTAACACCAATGATGCAACAGTATTTAGAAATAAAAGAAAAATGTAAAGATTGTCTTCTTTTTTTCCGTCTTGGAGACTTTTATGAAATGTTTTTTGAAGATGCTTTAACAGCATCAAGAGAGTTAGAGATTACTTTAACAGGAAGAGATTGTGGATTAGAAGAAAGAGCCCCTATGTGTGGGGTTCCTTATCATTCTGCAGAAACTTATATAAATAAATTAATTGATAAAGGGTATAAAGTAGCTATATGTGAGCAAGTAGAAGATCCTAAATCATCAAAAGGAATTGTAAAGAGAGAAATAATTAGAATAGTAACTCCTGGAACAATAATAGATCCTAATGCTCTAGAAGATGATAAAAATAATTTTTTAATAAGTGTATATAGTAATATTAATTCTTATGGAATAGGAATTGTAGATGTAACAACAGGAGAGTTTCATGTAACAGAAATTACAGGAGTTAATTCTAATAGAAAACTTCTAGATGAAATAGCAAAGTATAAACCTTCTGAAATAATATGTAATGAAGAATTTATAAATTCTAAGGAAATAATAAAAGAAATAAAAAATAGATTTCATACTTATATTAATCAATATCATGAGTGGAGTTTTGATTATGAAATTTGTTATAAAAAATTACTAAATCATTTTAAGGTACAAAGTTTAGATGGATTAGGGCTTAAAGAATTTAATTTTGGAATTTGTGCTGCTGGTTCTCTTTTAGAATATTTGAGTGAAACTCAAAAAATTAGTATGGGGAATATAACAGGAATTACTCCTTATTTTATAGATGAATTTATGAGACTTGATATTTCTTCAAGAAGAAATTTAGAATTAACTGAAACTTTAAGAGAAAAAACTAGGAAAGGAAGCTTGCTTTGGGTATTAGATAAAACTAAAACAGCTATGGGAGCAAGACTTCTTAGAAAATGGTTAGAACAACCTTTATTAAAAAAAGAAGAAATAAAAAAACGGTTAGATGGGGTAGAAAATTTTAAAAATAATCCTATGTTAAGAGAAGAATTAAAAGAACTTTTAAATAAAATATATGATTTAGAAAGATTAATGAGTAAAATAATTTATGGCACTGTAAATGGAAGAGATTTAATTGCATTAAAAAATTCTATTTCTGTACTTCCTCATATTAAAAGTTTATTGTCGGAATGTGATGCGAGTTATCAAAAAGAAATTTATAATTCTATGGATACTTTAGAAGATATTTATGAATTAATAGAAAAATCAATTATACCAGAACCTCCTATTTCTATAAAAGAAGGAGATTTAATCCGTGAAGGATATAATGAAGAAGTAGACAAATTAAGGAAGGCTAAAAAAGAAGGAAAACAATGGATTGCAACTTTAGAAAAAGAAGAAAAAGAAAAAACGGGAATTAAAAATCTTAAAATAAAATATAATAAAGTTTTTGGATATTTTATTGAAATAACAAAATCCAATTTAGATTCTGTTCCAGAACATTATGTAAGAAAACAAACATTAGCTAATTCAGAAAGATATATTACTCCAGAACTAAAAGAAATAGAAGATACTATATTAGGAGCAGAAGAAAAAGTAGTGGAATTAGAATATAATCTTTTTACTGAAATTCGTGAACACATTGCAAAAGAAGTGACTAGAATACAGAAAACTGCTAAAGAAATTGCTATAATAGATGTATTACAATCTTTAGGAGAAGTAGCTGAAAAGCAAGGTTATGTAAAACCAGAGATTACAGAAGAAGATATTATTTGGATTGAAGAAGGTAGACATCCGGTAGTAGAAAAAATGATGTCTATGGAACAATTTATTCCTAATGATACTTATTTAGATGAAAAAGAAAACCGTTTTATTATTATTACAGGACCTAATATGGCTGGAAAATCTACTTATATGAGACAAGTTGCTCTTATTGTACTAATGGCTCAAATAGGAAGTTTTATTCCTGCTAAATCTGCTAAAATAGGGCTTGTAGATAGAATTTTTACTAGGGTTGGTGCTTCTGATGATTTAGCTTCAGGACAAAGTACTTTTATGGTTGAAATGTCAGAAGTTGCTAATATACTCAATAATGCTACTAAAAAAAGTCTTATTATATTAGATGAAATAGGAAGAGGAACTAGTACATTTGATGGATTAAGTATTGCTTGGGCAGTTACTGAATATATTAGTAATAATAAAAAATTAGGATCAAAAACTTTATTTGCAACTCATTATCATGAATTAACGGAATTAGAAGGGAAAATTGAAGGAGTAAAAAATTATTGTATTGATGTATTAGAAAAAGGAGACGATATAATTTTCCTGCGTAAAATTAAAAGAGGAGGAGCTAATCATAGTTATGGGATAGAAGTGGCAAAATTAGCTGGGTTGCCACAAGAAGTAATTAATAGAGCAAAGGCCATACTAGCAAAAATAGAAGAAACAGATATTTCAAAGTCTACAAAACAAATTCATGAAAAATATGAAATCAAAAAAGAAGAAAAGGTTAAAGAACCTATTCAATTAGATTTATTTTATTCGGAACAAGTAAAATTTATAAAAGATTTAATAAACTTAGATGTTTTAGATATGACTCCTATGGAAGCTATTCAGAAGCTTTATGAGTTAAATAAAAAAGCCAAAACTCTAATTAAGGAGTGATTTCTTGAATTCAATACATAAATTAGATGAAAGTACTATTAATAAAATTGCTGCTGGAGAGGTAGTAGAAAGACCGGCTTCAGTTGTAAAAGAATTAATTGAAAATTCTATAGATGCTAAAGCTAGTGCAATTACTGTAGAGATTAAGAATGGTGGGATATCCCTTATTAGAATAACTGATAATGGTATAGGAATTCCTAAAAATGATGTAAAAACAGCTTTTTTAAGACATAGTACAAGTAAAATTAATACAGCGGAAGACCTAGAAAGTATATCTTCTTTAGGATTTAGAGGAGAAGCATTAGCTAGTATTGCTGCTGTGTCACAGTTAGAAATAATAACAAAAGTTTTAGGAGATATTACAGGAAAAAGATTAGAAATACACGGAGGACATTTTAAAGAAGAACAAGAAATAGGATGTCCAGAAGGGACTACATTAATAGTACGAAATTTATTTTACAATGTACCAGCAAGGAAAAAATTTCTAAAAAAACCTTCTACAGAAGCTTCATATATTAGTGATATTGTGTACAAAACTGCTCTAGGACATCCGGAAGTATCTTTTAAATATATTAATAATAATTCTATTATATTCCATACTTCAGGGAATAATGATTTAAAAAATTGCATATTTAATGTATATGGAAAAGAAATTGCAAAAAAAATGATTGAAATAAATGAAGAAAATGGAGATTTAAAAATAACAGGATTAATTGGAAAACCAGAAATAAATCGTTCTAATCGTACATACGAAAGTTTTTATATTAATGGAAGATATATTAAAAGTAAATTATTAGAACAAGCTGTGGAAGAAGCTTATAAAACACTCCTTCCAATTAATAAATTTCCCATAGTGGTAATTCATATTTTTATAAATCCCAGTAAAATTGATGTTAATGTTCATCCTACAAAAATGGAAGTTCGTTTTCGTGAAGAAGAAATAATTTATAATTTTGTACTTAATTCTATAAAACAAAATTTAAAAAATAAAGTTTTGATTCCAGAAGTTACATGGGAATCTTCTAAAAAAGAAAATTTATTTAAACCAATTTCTAAATCTAATAATTTACCTGAACCTTTTGAAATAGAAAATAATAACGTTTCTAAAGAAGTGGTTCGTGAAGAAAATATAATACTAGAATCTAAAAATGATAATAATTCTAAAAGAAATAATTTTACAAAAGATTCACAACAAAATAATAAATTAGGAGCTATAAGAAAAGAAAACTCAAAAAAACGAGATATTGAAAAAAAAGATGAAAAAATAATAAAAGATATAGAAAATATAAAAATAGAAGATATTCAAACTGACTCTTCAGTTAAAAATTATAAGATTATAGGACAAGTTTTTAAAACTTATTGGATAGTAGAACAGGAAAATACTATGTATGTTATAGATCAACATGCAGCTCATGAAAGAATACTATATGAAAAATTTATTAATGATTTTAAAACTCAAAATATTCATTCTCAGACCTTGTTAGAACCTTTAGTTATTAATGTTTCACCAAGAGAAAAAGATATAATAGAAGAAAATAAAGAATTATTTTTAAAATTTGGGTTTGAAATAGAAGAATTTGGAGAATTAGCTTATGTAATTCGTTCCTTACCTATACTTTTTGATGGTCCTATAGATAGTGGCTTTTTTTTAGAAATAGTAGATACATTTTTAAATGATATTAAAATTAGAAATGCCTATGATATGAAATTAAATACTATTGCCACCATTTCTTGTAAAAGTGCTGTAAAAGCAAAAGATAATTTAAGTTTTGAAGAAAGTAAAGCTTTAATAGAGCAGTTACTTGCTTTGGAAAATCCATATACATGTCCCCATGGAAGACCTACTATAATATCTATGAATAAATATGAAATAGAAAAAAAATTTAAAAGAATTCAATAGTGGAGGGAATAATGAAAAAACCATTAATTGTTATTGCAGGACCTACTGCTTCAGGAAAAACTAAAGTTTCTATTGAACTAGCTAAAAGAATTAATGGAGAAATTATATCTGGGGATTCTATGCAAGTTTATAAATATATGAATATTGGGACAGCAAAACCCACTAGAGAAGAAATGGAAGGAATTCCTCATTATTTAATAGATGAAATAGACCCCAAAGAAGAATTTAGTGTAGCTATTTTTAAGCAAAAAGCTAAAGATTATATAAAAAAAATATATGATAAAAATAAGATTCCTATATTGATTGGTGGAACTGGTTTTTATATTCAATCAGTTGTTTATGATATCGATTTTACAGAAACAAATATAGATATAGAATATAGAAATTCATTGCAACAGTTAGCAAAAAAAAATGGAAATCAATATCTCCATAATATGCTTTTTAAAGTAGACCCTGTTTCTGCTAAAGCAATTCACCCAAATAATGTAAAAAGAGTAATTAGAGCTTTAGAATATTATAAACAAACCAATAAACCTATTTCTGAACATAATAAAGAACAAAAAAATAAAAATAGTCCTTATAATACATTATTTTTTTGTTTAACTATGAATAGAAAAACCTTATATAAAAGAATTAATAAAAGAGTAGATAGTATGATAGAGGCAGGATTAGTAGAAGAGGTTGAAAATCTTTTAGATAGAGGATATAGTCCTAAGTTGATATCTATGCAGGGACTTGGATATAAGGAAATAGTATGGTATTTAGAAGGGAAAATTTCTCTTGAAGAAGCTATATATATAATTAAACGAGATACTAGGCATTTTGCTAAAAGGCAACTAACATGGTTTAGAAGACAAGAAACTCCATATTGGATTAATGTAGAAGATATGGAATTTGATGTGGAGAAAATTGTAATAAATATGATGAAATGTATTGAAGATTTTGGTATTATAATATAGAATATAATTATATATATATATTTAAATTAAAAGAGGAGTGGATTTAATTGGGTAAAACCATAAACCTTCAAGATGTATTTTTAAATCAAGTTCGCAAAGAAAAAACAATGGTAACAATTTTTTTAACCAATGGTTTTCAATTAAAAGGATTAGTTAAAGGTTTTGATAATTTTACTGTCATACTAGATAGTGAAGGAAAACAACAAATGATTTATAAACATGCAATTTCTACTATTGTTCCTTCTAAATCAATTTACTTTAACTATAATCAAGAAAAAAATGAAGAGGAATAATGGCTAATTATGACCACCTAAAAAAGGTGGTCTTAATTAAGTATTAAGGTTTTAAAGGGAGATTTTTAATGATAAATATGGATGCAATTTTACATAATCAATTTGGACTAAGTTTTAAAGTAATTGAATTTTGTAAAGAAGTTGAAACAGATATAGAACCCCAGTTTAAAAAAATTGATTCAATAGCAGAATATAATCAATTAAAAGTTTTACATGCTATGCAAAAAAATAAATTAAGTGATGTTCATTTTGCAGCTACTACAGGGTATGGATATAATGATTTAGGAAGAGAAACTATAGAAAACATTTATGCAGATGTATTTAAAACTGAAAGTGGTTTAGTTCGACCTCAGCTTATGTCAGGAACTCATGCTTTGACTGTAGCATTATTCGGGAATTTACGTCCAGGAGATGAGTTGCTTTCTCCTGTAGGTAAACCCTATGATACTTTAGAAGGAGTTATTGGTATAAGAAAAACAAAAGGTTCGCTTAAAGAATATGGAGTAACATATAAACAAGTAGAATTAAAAGATGATGGTTTTGACTATGATGAAATTAAAAAGGCCATAACATCAAAAACCAAAATGGTAACTATTCAACGTTCAAAAGGGTATCTTTGGAGACCAACTTTATCTGTAGACCAAATAAAAGAACTCATGTCCTTTATTAAAAGTATAAAAAAAGATATTATTTGCATGGTAGATAATTGTTATGGAGAATTTGTAGATATAATTGAACCAACTGAAGTAGGGGCAGATATAGTTGTAGGGTCTCTTATAAAAAATCCAGGTGGAGGAATAGCTCCAACTGGAGGATACATAGTTGGTAAAGAAGAATATGTAGAAAATGCAGCCGTTCGTTTAACAGCACCAGGTTTAGGAAAGGAAGTAGGAGCTACTTTAGGATTAAATAGGTCAATATTACAAGGGCTTTTCTTTGCACCACAAGTAGTATCTGGAAGTCTAAAGGGAGCTGTATTTGCTTCTAGAATATTTGAAAAAATTGGATTTGAAGTAATGCCTAAGTCTAATGAGAAAAGACATGATATTATTCAAGCTATTCAAATGAAAAATTCTGAAAATGTAATTGCATTTTGTCAGGGAATTCAAAAAGGGTCTCCAGTGGATAGTTTTGTTGTTCCTGAACCTTGGGACATGCCAGGATATGATAGCCCTGTAATTATGGCTGCAGGAGCTTTTGTACAAGGATCATCTATAGAATTAAGCGCTGATGCTCCTATTAAACCACCGTATACCGTATTTTTACAAGGAGGATTATCTTGGCATCATGCCAAAATAGGAATAATGATGGCATTACAAAATATGATTGAAAAAGGAAATATAAAAATATAAAAAAAGAGAATGCTTATACATTCTCTTTTTTTATAATTGATTCTATTTCATCCAACCATATTCTAGAAGAAGCATCACTAGGCATTCTCCAATCTCCTCTAGGAGATAAAGAAATAGAGCCTACTTTCGGTCCATCCGGTAAACAGGAACGTTTAAATTGTTGAGAGAAAAATCTTTTATAGAATACTTTAATCCATTTTAAAATGGTTTGTTTATCATATATCCCTTTAAAAGCAATTTGTGCTAAAAATATAATTTTAGATGGAGTAAATCCAAAACGTATTAGATAATATAAGAAAAAATCATGTAATTCATAAGGGCCTACGATATCTTCAGTTTTTTGATTAATATTACCATCTTTAGTAGGGGGTAATAATTCTGGGCTTACAGGAGTATCCATAATATCTATTAAAATTGATTTTATATTTTTTGGCATTTTAACATCGTTAATCCATGAAATAAGAGTTCTTACTAAAGTTTTAGGAATACTTGTATTTACTCCATACATAGACATATGATCTCCATTATATGTCGCCCATCCTAAAGCCAACTCAGAAAGATCACCAGTTCCTATTACTAAACCATTTTCTTTATTAGCTAGGTCCATTAATATTTGAGTTCTTTCCCTTGCTTGCCCATTTTCATAAGTTGAATTATGAATTTCAGGATTATGATCAATATCTTTAAAATGTTGTAAGCAGGCATCTTTAATTGAAATTTCTTTTATAGTAACTCCTAAATTTTTCATTAGATTAATAGCATTTTTATAAGTTCGATCAGTAGTTCCAAAACCTGGCATAGTAATTCCTAAAATATTTTTTCTATTCATTTTTAATTTATCAAATGCTTCAACGCAAACTAGTAAAGCAAGAGTAGAATCAAGTCCTCCAGATATTCCTAAAACCACAGTTTTAGCTTTTGTATGTTCTAATCGCTTAATAAGCCCATTGACTTGAATAGAAAAAATTTCACTACAACGTTCATTTTTTGTTTGTATATTAGATGGAACAAAAGGATAAGGATTAATATATCTCGTTAAATTAGAAAGTTTATTAAAAGATAATTCAAAATAAATTGTTCTAAAATTTTTAGAATAATTTTCATCACTACCTATTAATGTTTTAAAACTGGAAGATTTTCTTCTATCTGAAATTAGTCTATCTAAATCTAATTCACTATATATTATGGGAATATTATCTTCAAAAGGACGTCTTTCTTTTAAAAGACTTCCATTTTCATAAATCATAGCATGTCCGCCAAAAACTAAATCAGTTGTAGATTCTCCATATCCACAGGATACATATAAATATCCTGTCATACATCTTGCTGATTGTTGTTTAACTAATGATTTTCTATAATTACTTTTACCAACAGCTTCATTACTAGCAGAAGGATTTAATATAAGGGTAGCTCCATGAAGACATTGAAATGAACTAGGAGGAATAGGAGTCCATAAATCTTCACAAATTTCTATTCCAATACAAAGATTTTTATTATTAGTACTTTTAAATAAAAGGTCAGTTCCAAAAGGAACAATTTGATCACATAATTTTATTTCCTTACTAATTGCATTAGTAGAAGATGCAAACCACCTTTTTTCATAAAATTCTCCATGATTAGGGATAGCTGTTTTAGGAATTACCCCTAAAATTTTTCCGTTTAGTATAAAAACTCCACAATTAAAAAGTTGATCATCTACCATTAAAGGTATTCCTACCAATATTAACATATTAAGATTAGCAGAATAATCTATAATACGTTTTAATTCTTTTATGGATTCATTTAAAAGAAGTTCATTATTAAATAAATCACCACAAGTATATCCTGTAATACATAATTCAGGAAAAGCTAAAATTTGTACTAAATTTTCTTTAGCTTGTTTAATAAGCTTGATAATTTCATCTACATTCTTTTTACAATCACAAACTGTAACTTTGGGAACAGCTGCACCTATTCTTATAAATCCATTACTCAATATTATCATCTCCTAAAAGCTTTCCTTAGTTAAAATTTTCTAAATAAACCTATTACTTTACCTAATATATCGACATTAGAAACTATAATTGGATTCATTGTTGAATTTTCCGGCTGTAAACGGATATGATCTTTTTCTCTAAAAAATCTTTTTATAGTAGCAGAATCTTCAATCATAGCAACTACAATATCTCCATTTTCAGCTGTACTTTGTTTTCTAACTAAAACTAAATCATTATCAAAAATTCCTGCTTCTATCATACTATCTCCTTGTACATTTAACATATAAACAGTATCATTTTTAACATAATCAACTGGTAAAGGAAAATAATCTTCTATATTCTCAACAGCTAAAATAGGTTGCCCAGCTGTTACATTCCCTACTATAGGAACATTAACTAATTCACGACGAATATTATAAAATCCATCATCCAGTATTTCAATAGCTCTTGGTTTTGTAGGATCACGACGTATTAAACCTTTTTTTTCCAAACGATTTAAATGACCATGAACTGTTGAAGTAGACTTTAGCCCTACGGCATCACATATTTCTCTAACGGATGGTGGATATCCTTTTTCTTTAATTTCTTTTTTTAAATAATTTAAAATTTCTTGTTGTTTATCACCAATTTTTTTCATATAGTCACCTCACTATATAGTATAGCTTATTATATCATATATATTACAAAATATCAAACTTATGTTCGATATAAACTTATAATATCAAAAAATTTATATTGACTAAGAATATTTGTTCGCATATAATATATACAAACAAATGTTCCGGAGGGATTGATATGAGAATAAAAAAATTATTTAAAAAATACCGTTTATTCTTATTGTTAGTTTTATTTATATGTATATTCCAAGTTTTTTTTATAGTTGTTACTTATAGTTTTACTGAAGAAAAAAAGCAAACATATAATCCCATTAAAAAATATAAGCAAGTTAGAATAAAAAAAGGAGATACTCTTTGGGATATTGCAAAAGAGTACAAGCCTGAAAATCAAAGTATAAACCAATATATAAATTATATAAAAGAATTTAATAATATGAAAAGTTATGATATTTATGCAGGAGATAATATTATAATTCCCATTTATAAAGAAAAATAATAATATATTATATTTTTCTTAATTTAACTGCCTTAGCAGCAGACCTTCTTCTTTGGTCATCTATTTGAGCATAATGTTTTCTGGTAGTATTTACATCTTTATGCCCTAATACATCAGCTACGAGATATATATCACCGGTTTCTTGATATAAATTAGTTCCATAAGTACTTCTAAGTTTATGGGGGGAAATTTTTTTTAGTTTAGTAACTAAGGAAGCATATTTTTTAACTAAATTTTGTACAGAACGAACGGTTATCCTGCGATTTTGTAAAGAGAGAAAAAGTGCTCTTTCATGACCAGGCTTAGGAGTCTTTTTTAGTCTTTCTTCTAAATAATTATTTAATGCTTCTTCAACTTCCTCTCCAAAATAAATTACCATTTCATTTCCCCCTTTTCTAGTAATTTTTAATCCATTTACATTAAAATCTATATCTTCTATATTTAATCCAACACATTCAGATACACGAATTCCTGTTCCTAGTAGCACAGTAATTAGTGCTAAATCTCTTAGTTTTGTATAATTATGATATCTTTTTTGGGTAGTTGTTAATTTTTCCCCATTTTCCACTTCATCTAAAAGTTTAGCCACTTCATCAACTTCTAATCTAACAATGTTTTTTTCATGGATTTTAGGCATTTCAACTAGCATAGAGGGATTAATAGATATTTTTCGTTTTTTATAAAAGTACGAAAAAAAAGTTCTAACAGCGGCTAATTTTCTAGCTTTTCCTCTTTCATCATTTTGATATTCAATTAATTTATTAGGATTTTGAGGATGAGGCTTTGTATAATATGAAAGATATTCTAAAAACATTTCAATATGGTCTGGAGTAATAGCTTCTAAATCTTTTATTTCTAAGTCTTTTATATTTTTATTTTTTAAACTTGGATGGACTTTTAATATATATTCAAAAAAAATTCTTAAATCATATGCATATCCAATTCTTGTTTTAGGAGAAGTAGTGGGCTCAATTCCTCTAAAAAATTCAAAAGCAAAAGGTGGAAGATAGGAAAGAAGAGAACGAAGTCTAATAGAGTTTTTTTGTTTTTCTTGTTCATGATAATTAAATTCAGACATTGAATCATTCCCCCTAAATATTAGTATAAAATTATTATACAAATGAATGTTCTAAATATCAAATTAATTAAATTTATACAAAAAAGTTGTTAATATATTGACTATATCCAAATATTATATTATTATGTTATCGTATTATATCGATTTAATTATAATTTTAAGGAGGAAGATAATGAAAAAAGTAAGGTCTCATATGTCTTGGACATGGATTTTAATGGTAACATTTTTTATATTATCTATATTAGATATTCGTTTTGGAATATTAGGTTTTATATGTATGGGAACTCCTCTTTATCTTGCTCTTAGAGGAAAAGGGAAAATTCATTGTGCTAAATATTGTCCTAGAGGTTCTTTTTTAGGAAATTTTTTAAAATATGTTACCATTGATAATGCTCTTCCTAAAAAAATAAATACTCCTAAATTTAGGAATGGTGTTTTAATATTTATGCTTACGGTGTTTGGAATTTCTTTATTAAATGCAGGAATGAATTTTAATAAAATCGCAATGACTATGTTTAGATTTATGTTAGTTTCATCTATTGTATCTATTTTAATGGGAGTATTTTTTAAGCCAAGAAGTTGGTGCCAAATATGTCCAATGGGGCATGCAACAGCTTTAATTAAAAAAACACAAACAAATAAAAATAAATCTTAAAACTTTGTGGCTCTGGAAACTCTTAATCTCCAGAGCTAATTTTTATTAAATTTTTAATTGAAATTATAAATTAAATAATTTATTTTATTGTATGGAATATTAAATAATGATTTTTCCTACAATTATTTGACGCTATCCTTATTATATATCTATTTGACTTTTATAAAAGTTAATGGTATTATTTAAAATAATATTATATAAAAATGTTGTTAATTCTAGGGAAAAGGGTGAAAATCCCTTGCTGTAGTCGCAGCTGTAACCGTGGATAAGGATTATGGTATCCACTGCACTTTATGTGTGGGAAGGGATAATCCGAAGATGAAGCGGAAGCCAGAATACCTAGGTTAACAATCTTCATATTTCTTTCGACTTAAAAGAATTTGAAGATATACAAAAATTTTAATTTTAAGTTATTAAGTACTTAATAACTTAAAATTATTTTTGTATGTCTAAAAACTCTTTCTCAAGTCGAGGAAGAGTTTTTATTTGGAGGATGATTATGAAAAAAATAACAAAAGTCTTAATATTTAATTTAATATTTTTAATATTAGTTTCTTGTGGACAAATTAAAGATGAAAAAAGTTCTGGAAAAGTAAATTTTATAATTAGCAAAAATTTTGGGAACCAAATAATAGACAATAAATTTCTAGAATATAAAGAAAATTATACTGTGATTGATTATTTAGAAGAAAATTTTGAAATAGAGACAGCTTATGGTGGAGGATTTGTAAATTCTATTAATGGAATAGAATCAGGTTTTACTAATAAAACAAATAAAGAACAATTAGATTGGTTTTATTATGTAAATGGAAATTTAGCAAACATCGGTGCTAATGAATATGTTTTATCTAGTGAAGATGTGGTTATATGGGATTATCATAGCTGGGGAAATGATAATTATGTTTCTAATATAATAGGGGCATATCCTATTAATTTTATTAATAGTGGATTAGATTTAGAAATAATTGAAAATGGAGATTATACATCAGAAATAGACGAATTAAAAAAATATTTAAAAGATGAGGGATTAAAAAATATAACAGTTAATACTTATGATAAAAATGATATTGAAAATATAGAAATAAATTCAATAATAATTGGAAAATATAAAGATATAAAGAATATTCCTATGATAAAAAATGTTTTTGATAATAAAGAAAATTTTGGTATTTTCTATGATATAGAAGAAAATATAAATATATATAGTTTTGATAGAAAAACTGTAGAAACCTATGAAAAAGGAGCAATAATTTCTAGTGTTCAAAAAGAATATAATTCTTTATCTGTTATATGGATGATTACTGGAAATGATGAAAATTTAATAAAAAAAGCTATAAAAATTTTAAATGAAAATCCTGAAGAAATAAAAGGAAAAACATCTTTATTGATTACAGAAGATAAAATTGTGAATTTACCTATTGTAAATAATTAGGTGATACCATGTTGAAATTACATCCAGCTACTTCTATAATATTATGTTTATTATTATTTTTTTTGACTTTGTTATATAATAATCCTTTGTATATAATTTCAATATTATTATTTATAGTAATAGGTACATTGATAATAGGTGAAAGAAGTTCTTTGATAAAAGTTTTAAAATACAGCAAGTTTAATATTATTTTTTTAATATTATTAAATCCTTTAATATCCCAAAATGGTAGAACAATAATTTTTAAAGCTTCGTATGTTCCATTTTTAGGGAGAATAAAAATAACTTTAGAATCCATAGCTTTTGGATTAAATATGGGGTTAAAGTTAACATGTATAACAACTGTTTTTGTATTTTATAGCTTATTAAGTGAAAGAGATGATATTTTTAGTTTTTTTGCTAAATATTTAAATAAACTTACAATTATATCTTCTATGACAATAAATATAATTCATAAATTAAGCATTGATTTAAAAAGAATAAAAGAAGTAATGGTATTAAGGGGAGTAAATTTTAATCAAAAAAATATTTTTAAAAAAGTTAGAGCAGTATACCCTATTATAAAAATTATATTTATATCCTCATTAGAAGGGTCTTTGGATAGAGCAGAAGCTCTTCATTCAAGATTGTATGGTAAAGCAAAAAGAACTAATTATTACATATTAAGATTTAGAAAAATTGATTATATGATTAATATGACAAATTTATTATTAATAATAATTTTTATTATAAGTTTTATGCTAAATTATGGAGATTATGATTTTTATCCTACATTAAGAAACTTTTCTTATCATGAGCTTATCTTTTTATTAGTTTTCAATTTCATTTTATATTTGAATTTGTTATTTATATGGTGGTATAAAAAATGGAAATCTTTAAAATCAGAGATTTAACTTATTATTATCCTCAAGAAAAAAATCCGGCATTAAAAAATATTAATCTTTCTATAAATGAAGGTGAGTTTATATTACTGTTAGGAAATTCAGGTTCAGGTAAAACTACTTTAGGAAGAATTTTTAATAAAATAGTTCCAGAATTTTATGGAGGGAAAATAAAAGGAAATATATATGGCAATATAGAAGTTGGAATGGTTTTTCAAGATCCAGAAAGACAACTTGTTATGGATAAAGTAGAAAGAGAATTAGCTTTTGGACTTGAAAATATAGGACTAGAAACAAAATATATGAAAAAAAGAGTAATGGAAACTTTAAGTTTTTTAAATATAGATGATATAAAACAAAGTAATACCTATGAATTATCAGGAGGACAAAAACAAAAAGTTGCTATTGGTGCTATGCTTGCATTAGGAAATAATTTTTTAGTTTTAGATGAACCAACATCACAGCTCGATCCTTCAAGTTCTGCAGAAATAATGACTATTTTAAAAAGATTAAATGATGAATTAGGTTATACTATATTTTTAATAGAACAAAAAATAGATAGATGTTTTCATCTAGCAGATAGAATTTTATTTATGGAAAATGGAGAAATAGTATATGATGGAGAGCCACGATCTTTTATCTCTTGGGCCTATAGATATAAAGTAAACTTTTTACCTTCAATCTCTCATTTTTTTTCAAAATTAGATATTAAAGACATCCCTCTTAATATAAAAGAAGGGAGAAAATTAATAAAAAATATAATAGATAAAAATCAATTTTTAACATCTAATAAGAAAATTAAAATGAAAAAATCAAAAGAAAATAGTCTATCTCCTATAATAGAACTAAAAAAAATAAATTTTTCTTATGACAATAAAAAAAATGTATTGAATAATATAAATTTAACTATATATCAAAATGAAATTTTAGGATTAATGGGCGCAAATGGTAGTGGAAAAACAACATTAATAAAACTTATTGCAGGATTATTAAAAAACTTTAGAGGGAAACGTTTGGTTAATGGAAGTATAGGATATTTATCTCAAAATCCTAATGATTATTTATTTAATGATACTGTTTATGAAGAATTAAAATTTACTTTAGATAATAAGGGTATAAAAGATGATAGAATAATAGAAGAAATATTAAAACAATTAGATATTTATAAATATAAAAATAAAAATCCTAGAGATTTAAGTAGTGGAGAAAAACAGAGAGTGGCTTTAGCTTCTATACTAGTTATGAGACCAGATATATTAATATTAGATGAACCAACTAGGGGGCTAAATTTAGAATTAATTGATAATTTAGGAAATATTTTATTAGATATTAGAAAAAAAGAAACAACCATTATAGTAGTGACCCATGATGTAGAATTTGTTAGCAAATTTTGTGATCGGGTAGGATTGATTTTTAATGGAGAAATAGCTCAAATAGGTTCGAAGTATGAAGTTCTTACTTCAGGAATATATTATTCTACTCAAATTAACAAACTATTTAGAGGATACAATGATTTTGTATTAACTGAAGATGACGCTATTAATTTTTTACATATAAATAAAGGAGTCAGTTAGGTGAATTATGGTCTAATATTAGGATTAAGTTTATTAATTTTATTTATTATTATTGTTGTATCATATGAAAGAAGAAAAATATCTATTAAGGAAATATCCCTATTAGCCACTTTGTCAGGATTAGCAGGAGTATCTAGAGTTCCTTTTAGTGCTATTCCAAATGTTCAACCTACGACTTTTCTAGTTATTATTTCTGGATATGTATTAGGACCGTTCTATGGATTTATGGTTGGATTTATAGCTACTTTGGTCTCTAATGGATTTTTAGGACATGGACCTTGGACACCATGGCAAATGTTAAGTTGGGGTTTAGCAGGATTAAGCGCTGGAATATTAAATAAATTTTTTAAAAATCCTTCTAGAATCTTTCTAAGTATATTTGCATTTTTATGGGGCTTTTTATTTGATTATATTATGAATTTGTGGCATTTTATAACTTTTGTGTATCCTCATACTTTAAAAAGTTTTATTCTTGTTTATTCGACATCATTTTATTTTGATTTGATGCATGCCCTTGGGAATTTTGGTTTTATGTATTTTTTTGGGAAAGATTTTATTACTATACTTAAAAGATTTAAATATAGATTAAATTTTATTAAAGAAGAAGAGGAGGTATAAATATGAAAAAAATAAAAAGAATTACTAGTTTAATATTAATATTTTCAATATTTATTACAAATATTTCCTTTGCTTTAACTAATAATAAAGATACAGTTGAAGTTTTAAACAATTACGAATTAGATGAATGGGGAATATTAGCATTATATTCTAATGCTAATAATGTTAAGGACAAAACATTAGAAAAAATAACATCTACAATAACTACCGATTATGAAGCTTATATTGTAGGAGCACTTCCATTAGGAATAGATGTATCAAAGGAAATAAAAAAAGTTATAAATTCGCAAAATTATAGAGGAAAGTTTGCTGATAATATAGATGGAACAGGAAATGAGTTAATAAATGCTCATATATGGGGAATTATTTCTTTGTATGTTGCAGGAGAAGATAATTATGACAAAGAAAAAGCGTTAAAATGGTTAAAACAAAATCAAAATGAAGATGGTGGATTTGCTGTTTTTGTAAATTCTGATAACTCAGATATAGATATGACAGCTATGGCAATAGTGGCTTATAAAATTCTTGGATTAGATGAAAATTCCATTGAAGTAAAAAAAGCTTTAAACTTTATTGAGAACAATATAGATAAAAAAAGTACCTGTGAATCTGTAGCTTGGTATATTATGGCAAAAACTATGTTAGGATTAGAAGTTGAAAAGTCTTTATATGACAAGCTATTAGAGTATAAATTGCCTGATGGTGGATTTAAACATTTAAAAACATTAAATAAAAGTAATTATATATCTACATGGCATGGATTAATTGCTATTAATGATTATGAAAGAGGAATATCAATATTTACTAGATTACATAATGCTACTAATTTTATTAAAAAAAATAAAAACTTATTAAATACTATACAATAGGGGGATTTAGATGAAAACTATAAGAAAAAATAAGTTTATATTAGCAACTATTATTTTTATAATGACATTAGTTAATATATTACCAGCACAATTAGGCTTAAATACTGTTTTAGCACAAGAAGAAGATATTTTGTCTAAACTAGCAACTAAAGCAGCAAAAAATAATATAGAGGCATTTATGTCAGGCACTCCTGTAGATACAAAATATGTTAATTTAGGAGTTTATGATATTTATATGTTAAATGAAGCAAAAGTAGATATTGATGTAGATACATATGTGTATGATGGAAAGAGTTTAAAAGATAATTGTATTGATTTAGTAGATGAAATATTAGGAAATCCTAGTTATGATGCTAAGAACATAAGCCATTCTTATTTAGCTATGAAAAGCATAGGAGAAAATTCTAGAGCAAATGAACTATTAGACCTATTAAAAGAAAAACAAAATGATGATGGGTCTTTTGCAAATAATATTTATATTGATATGCCAGCTTTTGAAGCTTTAGGAAGAGCAGGAGTAATTAATCAAATTAATACTCAAAAAGCTGTTGAATATATATTAAATACTCAGAATCAAGAAACAGGCACTTGGGAAAGTTCTTGGGGCCCTGATTTTATGTCTACCGCTCAAGCTATACGTTCTTTAATTTATTTAAAAGATTATGTATCTAATAAAGAAGAAGTACAAACAGCTATTGATAAGGGATTAGAATGGATAAAATCAAATCAGCAAGATGATGGTAGTTTTGTGTATGGATGGGATGATCCATTAACAGATACTGTAGAAGTAATTAATATATTAGATTTATTAGATAAAGATTTAAATTCATGGAAAAGTAATGGAAGAGGGCCTAAGGATTATTTAATAGAAAATGCTTTAAATGAAGATGGAAGTTTTGGATTATATGGCGGAATAAAGAATAATACAAAGGCTTTAGAAGGGTATTTAAGATTAGGAGGTATAGTTGATTTATCTAATGATACTTCCGATAATAACTCTAATAATGATAATATACAAAATAGTACAGGTACAATTACAGTATCTATAAAAATAACAGGATATGATGAGACAATTATCTCTAAAACTAATATAACCGTAAATGAAGGAGATACTATATTAGATGTATTAGAAAAAGTATTAAGTGATAGAAGGATTTCTTATACTATTGTTGGAAATGCATATGTAAAAAGTATAAATGGATTATCAGAGTTTGATAAAGGCCCTATGAGTGGTTGGATGTTTAATGTAAATGGGGAAACAGTAGCTGTATCTGCCGCAAATTATGAGGTTTCTGATGGTGATTATATACACTGGTTTTATACTTCTGACTATACCAGCGATAGCAGAAATACTAGTAGTGCAAGTGGAGGAGGATTGATAAATAATAGTTCTCCAGAGAAGATGGTAGATGATATAAAGGAAATTTTAAAAAGCAAAGATGAAGAAAAAACATTAATTTCTTTGGATGATTTAATAAATGAAATAGTAAATGATAAAGAAAGTTTTAAAAATTATATTTTAGAAGTAAATGACGTAATAAATGATTCATTAAATATAGTAAAAACAGAAGAAGGTTTTGAAGAATTTACAAGAATATCTTCTTCATATATAAATGATGCTTTATTATTAATAAATGACATGGAAGATAAAGATAGAATAGAAGAAATTATAGATGATATGATAGATATTACTCTTGAGGCAAAAGAAAAATATAGTGATATTAATACTACGAATAAATTAGCACAAAGCCAATTTAAAATAAAAACTGATAAAAATCAAAATTCAGTAACATTACCAGCAATATTAATGGAAAAATTATTTGAAAAAGAAGTTGATAAAATAGTAGTGCAAGCAGATAAGGTGATACTTAATATAGATACTAAAGATTTAACAGAAGATGTTAAAGAAAAAAGTATAACTTTAAATATAGAAGAAATAGATGTCTCTAATTTAAAAGAAAATGAAAAAGCTTTAATTCCCGAAGAAGTTTCTTTAATCGATTTAAATATAAAAACTGATGAAAATGATGTTATAAATCTTAAAAATCCAATAACTATAAGTATAAATTATGATGAATATATAGATAAGAAAGACGATTTAACAGTTTTTCAGTTAAAAGATGATGGTACTATTGAAAATATGGGTGGAGTTTATAATGATAATGATGAAAAAATTACATTTATAACCAATAACTTTGGAAAATATTTTATAAAAGAAAACAATAAAACTTTTAATGATCTAAATGAAGTAAAAGAAGCAAAAGATAAAATAGAAGCTTTAGCATCTAAGGGTATAATCAATGGTAGAACTGAAGATACTTTTGACCCTAATGCTAATATAACTAGGGCAGAAGTTGCCACTTTAATAGTGAGAATGTTAAAATATACTTCAAAAGATATGGAAATGCCTTTTGAAGATGTAAAAGAAGATAAATGGTATTATGATACCATAAAATTAGCTTATGAAAATGATATTATAAACGGAAAAGATGAAAAAACTTTCGACCCTAAAGGGAATATAACAAAACAAGAAGTTATAAAAATCGTTGAAAATATTTTATTAAATGAAGGGTATAAACCTATAAAAGAAGAAGAAATAATTAAAGAGGAATATAAGAATATTCCTGACTGGGCAAAATCAAGTGTGGCCATGGCAGAAAGAGAAGGAGTATTAGATACTTCAAATTATGAAACTATTAATCAAAATGCAACAAGAGCAGAAGTTGCTATAATATTATATAACCTATATAATTTAGTAGTTGAATAAAAATAATAGGGCTACTGTGTTAGCAAAAATTTGCTGATACAAGCCCTTTTTATTTTATATTAAAACTAGTACTAATATTTGTGGTTTTTGTATATATTATTGTAAAATCATTTCTAATAATTTATAATAGTATAAAAGATACAAGAAAATACAATATATTACTTAATTCGATGATAAAAAATAACCTTTAATGTCTCGAGGGGAGATGACAAAATGAAACTCAATATGGAACAAAATAGATTAGTATCAAGCAAACCAAATGGTCACATGTTAATTAAAGGAGTCGCTGGAAGTGGAAAAACAACCGTAGCAGTACATAGAATACCACATCTTTTAAATCATTATTGTTACGGAGAAGATGATAAAATTCTTATGGTTACATACAATAGAACTTTAATTAATTATATAAAATATATATATTCTAAAATTGAAGATCAAGATCAAATGAGTTTTGATGACTTATTTATAGATAAAAAAGACAAAGTTAAAATATATACCATAGATCAGATATTATATAGTTATTTTAAAATTTATAAAAAAAGAACTAACTTCCCCTATGAGCTTACTTATGATAATAAAATTATTTACAATACAATGAATAGATGTATAGAAATGTTAAAAAAACAAAATCCAAATATTAAAATATTAGATCAAAAAAATATGAAATTTATATTGGATGAAATTGATTGGATAAAATCTTGTAATTATATGGAATTAGAAGAATATCAGAATGTTGATAGATTAGGAAGGACTAACGGTGCTTCAGAAGGGCCTCAAAGGCTACATAAAAATTCTGATACAAGACGAATAATTTTTCAATTAATGAATCTTTTTGATAAAGTGTTAATGGAACAAGGATTTATTGACGGTAAAACTATGGCACTTTTAGCTTTAAAAGAAGCAAAAAGAAAAGTAAATGAAAAATATACTCATATTATTGTAGATGAAAGCCAAGATTTAACAAGAGTTCAAATTGAACTTTTAAAAGAATTATATAATGAAAAAGAATATTCTAGTTTTTGTTTTATTGCTGACACAGCACAAAGTATTTATCCCCATTCTTGGCTAGTAAAAGGAAGAAGTTTTAGTAGTATTGGATTTAATATGACTGGAAAAAGTAATTCTTTAAGTAAAAATTATCGTACTACTACTCAAATAGCAGAAGCAGCTTATAGTTTATTAGAAAAAGATGAGAATATTTTAGATGATGAAAATTTTGTAAAACCATCATTAATTGATAGAAAAGGAGAATATCCTGTTTATCGACTATTTAAAAATGTTAAAGATGAAGCAGAATATATAGCTTTAGAAATAAAGAAAAAATTTTCTAATGGATATAAAATAAGTGATATTGCAGTCATTGCAAAAACAAGAAATCAACTTATAACTATTAAAGAATATTTAAATGAAAAAAATATAATATCAAAAATGATAGATAGAACTAATCCTAATTTTGAAGATGAAGCAGTTAAATTATTAACTATGCATTCTATAAAGGGGTTAGAATTTAAAGTGGTGTTTATTTGTGGTTTAAATGAGGATATTATACCGTCATATACTCAAGGAGATTTTATAGATGAAAAAGCAATAGAAAGTAATGAAAGAAAATTATTATATGTTGGTATGACAAGATCTAATGAATTATTGTATTTAACAAGTAGTGGTAAACCATCTAAATTTATCAATGAAATAAACCCCAGATATTTAAAAATGCGTATGGAAAGTAAAATGAGAAAATATTATCCTATACAAATACATAATTATTATTTTTCTGATAAAATAAAAGATATTTATTCTAATGAAGAAAAAATAAGACAGTGGGTAATTTCAGAACTAATAAATACTTATAATTATCCAAAAAGTTTAATTGATATAGAACAAAAAGTTTACAATTTTTCTAAAGTAGGATTTGTAGATATAGTTGTTTATATTTATAAAAATAATGAAAAGATTCCTTATATTTATATAGAAACTAAAGCATTAAAAACAGGCATAGAAAATGCATTGTGTCAACTAAAGTCTTATATGAACGTAAGTAAAACCTGTCAATATGGAATAGTAACAGATGGATATGATTTAGTTATAATTAATAAGGATTTTGAAAAAATAGAAGAAATACCTTCTTTTCATCCTTCAATGCTTCCTTCTAGTATAGAAACATATACTTATATAGATATAAAACATAGACAAAGATATATATTTTCAAGAGATCGTGAAAATTCAGAAGATATTATTATAAATAGAGAAGGAGAAAATGAAGAATTAATTTATGAAAATTTAGAAAAATTAAATGTGTATGGAGAAATTGTAGCAGGAGTTCCTAAAATTGTTAATGAAGAATTAGGAGAAGATTTTAGAATTCCATCAGATTGGTTAGAAGGAAATAATGAATGTTTTTTATTAAAAGTAGTAGGGGATAGTATGCAGGGGGCTGACATTGAATATGGCGATTATGTAGTAGTTCATAAACAAAATACAGCTAAAAATATGGATATAGTAGTTGTAACTATAGATGAAAATGCTACTTTAAAAAAATATATGAATATGGGAGACTACGTTCTCTTAATTCCTGAAAATGAAAACTATGAACCTATTCAAATGAAAAAGACTGATGTATTTATAAATGGAGTAGTAATTGGAATACTAAAATCGAAAAAATAAGGTGTATAATATGAGTATTGAATATTACAATAAAAATGCAAAAGAATTTTTTATAAATACGGTTAAAGCAGATATGAGTAGTCTTTACGTTTTTTTCTTACAATATATAAAATCAAAAGGTCATATTTTAGATCTAGGTTGTGGATCAGGAAGAGATAGTTTATTTTTTATAAACAATGGATATAAAGTTACAGCTGTAGATGGCTCAAAGGAAATGGCTAAATTAGGGTCTAAATTTATAAAACAACCTGTATTAAATATAAAATTTCAAGAAATAAATTTTTTTGAAGAATTTGATGGAGTTTGGGCTTGTGCTAGTCTACTTCATATAAATGATTCTGAAATAGATGATGTATTAAATCGTATTTATAACAGTTTAAAACCTAAAGGGATTTTTTATTCTTCTTTTAAATATGGAGATAAAAAAGAATGGCGTGATGGAAGATATTTTAGATATCACAATGAAAAGAGTTTTAATAAACTGATACAAAATCATAAAGGATTTGAGTTGATAAAACTAGATAAGACAAAGGACGTTAGAGAAAATAGACCTAATGAATATTGGCTTAATGCATGGCTTATAAAAAAATAGGCAAAATTAAAGGGTGAAATATATGCAAAAACCTTTAAGAACTTTAAAGTCTCAAGATAAAAACTGTTTTACAGGAGATGATGATTATTTAATATGTGCCATTAAAGAGGCATTTAATAAAAAATTAAAAACAGTCGATATAAATGTTTCATTTTTAATGGAATCAGGAGTTTGGCTGTTGCAACCTGAATTAAAAAAAGCAGCAAATATGAATATACCAATTCGTATCTTAACAGGTAATTATTTAAATATAACTCAACCACAGGCTCTATATCTTATTAAAGATATTACTAATGATAAAGTTGATATTAGATTTTATAACGTTCCTAATAAATCTTTTCACCCAAAAGCATATATATTCGAATATGAAAATGATGGAGAGATATTTATAGGTTCGTCTAATATGTCTAAGTCTGCCTTAACTAATGGAGTAGAATGGAATTATAGAATTCTAAAATCACAATAGAATTTTATAAAAACAGATTTGAAAAATATAGAATTTTATTATAAATTATTTAGTATAAAAATAAATTAATATGTTGATAGAAAGGGGTTATATTATGCCATATATTAGCACAACAACAACAGTAACTATGGATGAGAAAAAAAGAGAAGCTATTAAAACAAAATTAGGAAAAGCTATTGAGCTAATAGGTAAAAGTGAAAATTTTCTTATGCTTTCTTTTAAAGATAATGCATATATGTATTTTAAAGGAAGCAACGAAAAGCCTTTAGCCTTTGTTGAAGTTAAATTATTAGGAAAAGCTTCTAAAGAAGTATATTCAAATCTTACTAAAGAAATCACAAATATTTTAAATGAAGAATTGCAAATACAACCAGATTGTGTATATGTAAAATATGAAGAAGTAGAGCATTGGGGATGGAACGGAACAAATTTTTAAAAAAATAATTATAAAAAATAGTAAAGTGTTTATGCTTATAAGTATAAACACTTTATTTTTTTATTTTTATAAAAAATACAGGAAGGAGTTATATATTGGAAATTTTAATATACTTAAAAAACTCAAAAATGTCCATTCTTATTATATTATTTTTACTAATAATTAGAGCTTTATCCGACTTATCTTTACCTTCTTATACTAGCGATATTGTAGATATTGGAATTCAGCAAAAAGGTATTCCTAATGCAGTACCAAATCAAATTAGAGCAGAAACTTTAGAAAATTTAAAGTTATTTATGAAAGATGAAGAAATACAGATAATAGAAAATTCTTATCGTTTAGATGATACAGGGTATTATAAATTATATTTAGATGATAAAGAATATATTGAGAAATTAAATTATATTTTAGAAATTCCAATATTAATTTTATCTCAATTGGAAAATAATTCAACCACTAAGTTAGAAGATATAAAAATAGCTTTAAATAATGGAATTATATCAAAGGAACAACTTATCGATATGAAAGATTCTGCCATTGAATCAATGGGGAATTTAAATAGTAATTTTATTCAGCAAAAAGCTGTTTTATTTATACAAAAAGAATATGAGGCAATGGGAATTAATATTGGAGATATACAAATAAAATATTTATTAATTACAGGAGCTAAAATGTTGGGAGTAACTTTACTCATGGCATTAGCTTCAATTTTAGTGGGATTAATAGCAAGTAGAGTTGCTGCAAAAATTGGAATGGAATTGCGACAAAATGTATTTAAAAAAGTTATTTCTTTTTCTAAAAATGAATTAGATAAATTTTCTACAGCTTCTCTTATTACGAGAACAACCAATGATGTACAGCAAATACAACAGACAATAGTTATTTTATTGCGTATGGTTTTATATGCTCCCATACTGGGGATTGGAGGAGTAATAAAAGTATATAATACTAAAACAGGTATGGGTTGGATTATTGCTGCAGCAGTAGGGACTATTTTAATATTGATTTCAATTTTAATTAAGATTGCCATGCCAAAATTTAAAAGGATGCAGGAATTTGTTGATAATTTAAATTTGGTTAGTCGTGAAATTTTAACAGGAATTTCTGTTGTTAGAGCATTTAGCCGTGAAAGATATGAAGAAAAACGATTTGATAATGCAAATCGCAAATTAATGAAAACACAATTATTTACAAGTCGTGTTATGAGTTTTATGTTCCCAATTATGCTGTTAATAATGAATACTATTACCATAATAATTGTATGGTTTGGAGCAAAGGGAATCGATTTAGGAAATCTTCAAGTGGGAGATATGATGGCTTTTATTACTTATACTATGCAAATAGTTATGTCTTTTATGATGCTTACTATGATTTCAATTATGCTACCTAGAGCAAATGTTTCTGCAAATCGTATTAAAGAAGTATTAAATACAGAATCTTCTATTTTAAATAAACCTGATGCTATAGAAAAAGAAAAGGAACACTGGAATGGAGTATTAGAATTTCATAATGTTTCTTTTCATTTTCCAGGAGCTGAGGAAAATGTATTAGAAAATATTAATTTTATTGCTAAGCCTGGAAAAGTAACTGCCATCATTGGAGGTACAGGAAGTGGTAAATCTACACTAATAAATTTAATTCCTAGATTTTATGATGTAACTATTGGGAAAATTACTATTGATGGAATAGATATTAGAGATATTAGTCAAAAAACTTTACATGATTTATTAGGATTAGTTCCTCAAAAAAGCATTTTATTTAGTGGAAATATAGAATCTAATTTAAAATTTGGAGGAAATAATATTTCTGATGAAGCAATGATAGAAGCTGCAAAGATTGCTCAGGTATCTCAATTTATTGAAGGAAAGTCCCAAAAATATAAAAGTCAAATTTCTCAAGGAGGGAAAAACGTATCTGGAGGACAAAAACAAAGATTATCTATAGCAAGAGCTATAGCCAAAAATCCAAAAATATTTTTATTTGATGATAGTTTTTCAGCACTTGATTATAAAACTGATGTAATACTGCGTCGAGCTTTAAATAAAAAAGTTAAGGATGCTACAGTAATTATTGTATCTCAGCGTATTTCAACTATTATGAATGCAGACCAGATTATAGTTTTAGATGAAGGGAAAATAGTAGGAATAGGCACTCATAAACAATTATTATTAAATTGTGAAACATATAAAGAAATTGCTAAAAGTCAGTTAAGTCCGAAAGAACTTGGAATGAAAGAAGGTGAACTATAATGAATAAAGATAATGCAAATTCTACGAGTAGCTCTATAAAAGGTCCTGGTAGAGGCATGGTTCCAGGAGAAAAACCTAAAGATTTTAAAGGAAGTATAAAAAAATTAATTTCTTATATGGGAAAATATAAAATAGCAATTATTTTTGTAGTTATATTTTCTACGGGAAGTACAATATTTAATATAATAGGTCCTAAGATTTTGAGTAAAGCAATAACAGAATTATTTAATGGGCTAGTAGCTAAAATTTCAGAAACGGGTGAAATAAATTTTAAAGAAATAGGAAATATTTTAGTTCTTCTTTTGATTGTATATATTATTAGTTCGATTTTTAATTTTATACAAAGGTGGATTATGACTGGAGTATCTCAAAAAATTAGCTATAGAATGCGCCGAGAAATAAGCGAAAAAATAAATCGCATACCTATGAAATATTTTGAAAGTAAGACAGTAGGAGAAGTATTATCTCGAATTACCAATGACGTAGATACTTTAGGACAGAATTTGAACCAAAGTATAACACAGCTTATTACTAGTTTTACTACAATAATTGGTGTTTTAATTATGATGCTTACCATAAGTCCCATTATGACTTTAATAGTTTTTATAATTCTTCCTGTATCATCATTTTTAATAAGTGTAGTTATCAAATTTAGTCAAAAATACTTTAAGACGCAACAAGAATACCTGGGAACAATTAATGGTCAAGTAGAAGAAGTATATAGTGGCCATAATGTAATTAAAGCTTTTAATAGAGAAAATGATGTTTTATCTGAGTTTGAAGAAACTAATAATATATTATTTAGTTCTGCATGGAAAAGCCAGTTTTTTTCAGGACTAATGCAACCTATTATGAATTTTGTTGGAAATCTAGGATATGTGGGAGTTGCGATTTCTGGAAGCATATTAGCTATAAAAAGTGTTATTACAGTAGGGGATATTCAAGCATTTATTCAGTATGTAAGAAATTTTACGCAACCTATTGCTCAAATGGCTCAAGTTTCTAATATGCTTCAAAGTATGGCAGCCGCTGCAGAGAGAGTTTTTGAATTTTTAGCTGAAGAAGAAGAAAATCAAACTGTAGCAAACCCTGTATTAGTAGATAATATTAAAGGAGAAGTGAGTTTTGAAAATGTATGCTTTGGATATAATGCGGATAAAATTATTATTAATAATTTTAGCTGCGAAGTAAAGCCAGGCCAAACAGTGGCAATTGTAGGGCCTACAGGAGCAGGTAAAACAACCATAGTTAAATTGTTAATGAGATTTTATGATATAAATAATGGTAGTATCAAAATAGATGGGCATGATATCCGTAATTTTAATCGTAAGGATTTACGAAAAGCTTTTGGAATGGTTTTACAAGATACTTGGTTATTTAAAGGCAGTATCATGGAAAACATTAGATATGGTAGACTTGATGCAACGGACCAAGAAGTTATTGCGGCTGCTAAAGCTGCTCATGCTCATCATTTTATTAAAACTTTACCAGAAGGATATAATATGGAGCTTAATGAAGATGCCAGTAATATTTCTCAAGGACAAAAACAATTATTAACTATTGCTAGAGCTATTTTAGCTAATAAACCTATTTTAATTTTAGATGAAGCTACTTCCAGTGTAGATACAAGAACCGAACTGCTTATTCAAAAAGCTATGAATAATTTAATGAAAGGGCGTACTAGTTTTGTTATTGCTCATAGATTATCTACTATTAAAGAAGCGGATATGATTTTAGTAATGAAAAATGGAGATATTATAGAAAAAGGAACCCATACAGAATTATTAAAACAAAAAGGATTTTATGCAGATTTATATAATAGTCAGTTTGAAGAAAATATATAAATAAAAATCGTCGGATAAAATTCTGGCGATTTTTATAAATTGAAAATAATTTCGCAAAACTAACCTTTTGCGAAATTATTATGATATAATATACTATATTATTTTCATTTTAGGAGGAATAGACTTGAAATCAGATTTAGAAATTAAACTCAAAAAAAATATACGAGCGAAATTGAAAACTTTTCCTAATTTTGTAGGCGAATTTATTGATAGCATAGAATTAGAAAAATCATTACAAACCATAAATGCATATCTTTTAGATTTAACAATATTTTTTAGATTTCTAAAAGAACTCCCTGAATTTAAAAACATAGAAATAAAAAATATATCTCCTAAAGATTTGAAAAATATTACTGAAAAAGAGATAAGAGATTACCTAAAATATCTTGATTATTATACCGTACAAGTTATATCTAAAAAAGGTAAAATAATCAATAAAACTGTAAGTAATACTAGAATATCTAAAAATAGAAAATTAGCTAGTTTAAGAACATTTTATAAATATCTTTCAAAAGAATATCCTTATATAAAAGATGTTGCTGCTAATGTAAATTTAAAAGTAAATAAAAAGAAAGAAATAAAAAATAAAC
Organism: Defluviitalea phaphyphila; assembly: GCF_001466305.1. Lineage (GTDB taxonomy): Bacteria > Bacillota > Clostridia > Lachnospirales > Defluviitaleaceae > Defluviitalea_A > Defluviitalea_A phaphyphila. The sequence continues at coordinate 126,609 of NZ_JWID01000003.1, read as the reverse complement.
TTACTGGAGAAGAAATTCAAAAATTTTTAGATACCATAAGAAAAGATATAGGAATTGAAAATCAAAGAAGTATGAAATTCCATGAAAGAGTCAAATTCAGAGATTATATAATAGTCTTAATCCTAGGCTTTACTGGAATTAGAATATCTGAATTGGTTCAACTAGATATAGAAGATGTATCTATGGAAGAACAAAAAATAAAAGTAATCCGAAAGGGAGGAGATGAACATTTAGTAGACCTTCCCGATTTAGTGTGTAAAGATATAAAAAACTATATAGAATATAGAAAGGCTATGGCTGATGTAAAAGAAAGAGCTTTATTTATTTCTTTGCATAAAAAAAGAATTAGTCCTAGAACAGTACAAATAATGCTAAAAAAATATCAATATCGCTCAAACCTTAATATAAATATATCTCCTCATACATTTAGAAGGTCCTTTGGTATGGCATTTTATAATTCTACCGGAGATATAGAAATGACAAGAGAAGCCCTAGGACATGCTTCTGTAGAAACAACTAGAAAATTTTATGCAGAACCAGCTGAAGAACGTTTATCAAAAGCAAGAAGAGGATTTACATATAATTACACTAAGTAGACCATAAAAATCTTATGTCTACCTTTTAATAAAAACAAAAAGCCCTTATGGGCTTTCTATTTTTATTAAACTCCAGAGTAAGCTGAAAATCCACCATCAACAGGAAGAACTACACCATTAACAAAACTAGAAGCTTCTTCACTTATTAAGAACAAAAGAGCTCCTATAAGTTCGCCAGGTTCTCCAAATCTTCCCATTGGAGTACTATTTAATATTTTGTGTGAACGCTCTGTAAGACTTCCATCAGGATTTTTAAGTAGTGCTTCATTTTGACTAGTTAGAAGAAAACCTGGTGCAATAGCATTTACTCTTATTCCAACTTTAGAAAAATGAACCGCAAGCCATTTTGTAAAATTTGATATAGCAGCCTTAGCACCTGAATATGCTGGTATTTTAGTAAGAGGAGTAAATGCATTCATGGAAGAAACATTAATTATGTTACAACCTTTTCTTCCTATCATATCTTTAGCAAACTCTTGACAAGGAAGTAAAGTCCCTAAGAAATTAAGGTCAAAAACAAATTGTATTCCTTTTTCATCAAGGTCAAAAAAGGTAATTAAATCTTTATTATTTTCTTTTAAATCTTCTAAAAATAAATATTCTTTTGTAGTTGTTCCTTTAGGGTTATTACCACCAGCCCCATTTATAAGTATATCACAGGGCCCAAATTTCTCTAAAACTATTTTATGAGCTTCTTTAAGACTTTCTTTATCTAATACATTTGCTTGTACACCTATAGCAGTTTTTCCATTAGCTACAACTTCAGCAGCCTTTTTTTCTGCAAGTTCTAACTTTAAATCAAGAATTGCAACTTTTGCACCACATTCTGCAAGAGCATCTACCCAAGAACTTCCAATAACTCCTGCACCACCAGTTATAACTACAACTTTATCTTTTAAATCTATATGAAAAGGTAGTTTCATTTTATTCATCTCCTTTGCTTATTTTTTCAAGGGTTTCCCATATACCTGTAATATACATAGCACCTAAAGCACGGTCATATAATCCATATCCAGGTCTTCCAGTTTCACCCCAAATCATTCTACCATGATCTGGTCTTAAATATCCATCAAAATTGTTTTTATGAAGAGCTTTAATAATTGCAACAATATCTAAAGAACCACAAGGAGAGTAGTGGGCACTTTCTTCAAAACTGTCATCTGGATATAATTTTACATTTCTAACATGTATAAAATGTATACGCCCTTGACTTGCATATTTATCTACCATTCTTACAACATCATTAGAATTAGTTGAGCCAAGAGAACCGGTACATAATGTAAGTCCATTATATTTACTATCTACTATCTTTAAAAATCTATCAAGATTTTTTTCACTAGTTATTATTCTTGGTAAACCAAATATACTATAAGGAGGATCGTCAGGATGTATTGCCATTTTAACATCATATTCTTCAGCAACAGGTATAATTTCTTTTAGAAAATACTCAAGATTACTCCATAAAGCTTCTTCATCTACTTTAGAATATTTATCAAATATGTCTTTTAATTCTTCTTTTGTATAACTAGTATCCCAACCTGGAAGTGATAATTCTCCAGTAAGAGGATCCATTTTTTCAAGTTGATCTTTATAATAAACTAGAGTAGTTGAACCATCACTTAATTCTTTATCAAGTTGAGTTCTTGTCCAATCAAATACCGGCATAAAATTATAGCATATTACTTTAACTCCAGCTTTAGAAAGATTAATGATGTTTTGTTTATAGTTAGCAATATATTTATCTCTTGTAGGAAGTCCTAGTTTAATATCTTCATGCACAGGAACACTTTCAATAACATCAAATTTAAGTCCTGCATTTTCAACTTCTTCTTTAAGTTTTAAAATTCTATCCATATCCCATACTTCTCCTACAGGAACATCATATATAGCAGTTACAATACTATACATATTAGGAATTTGCTTAATATATTTTAGTTTTACAGGATCATCTTTTCCATACCATCTAAAGGATAATTTCATATTTTATTCCTCCAATTTAATAAGTTTAATAATGTATTTTTTGCAAATAATTTTATTTAAATACAAATAACATATAAATAAATTAATTTAATAATATTTACTTATTTATTATATTAATAAATATTAATAAAAAATATGCTATTATTGCTATTATACTTGCAAAAATTGCTCAAATTATTTAAACTATGTTTAAATAATTTAATAAAGAGGTGTTAGAAATAAAAAAAATAATCCAACAATATTCTAGTAGGCAATATATGCTTACTAACAACTTTGAAATATTTCATTATCAGAATACAAAACTTAAAGAAGTAAAACTTCATCATCATGATTTCTATGAACTATATTTTTTTATATCTGGAGATGTAACTTATTATATTGAAGGGAAAATTTTTTCATTAAAACCAGGTGATATAATTTTAATAAATTCTCAAGAACTTCATCAAGCTAATATTAATAATAAAAATATAACATATGATAGAATAGTTCTTTGGATGAGAAAATCTTTTTTAAAAAGTCTTTCTGATAATAAAGTAGACTTAACTCTTTGTTTTGAAAGCAAAAATAAAAACAATATTTTACGAGTAGATTTTGAAATACAACAAAATATAAAATTACTATTAAATAAAATATTACATATACAAAATACAAAAGGATTTGGATATGAGCTATTATATAGAGCATATATTACAGAATTGATGGTTTACATAAACAATATATCGTTAATCAAAGAAATGACAACTAATGTTGATATTAATAAAAATAATTTAATAGATAATATTATAGAATATATTAATAATCATCTTGAAGAAGATATAAAGATTGATGATTTAGCAAATTATTTTTATATTAGTAAATTTCATCTTTCTAGAGAATTTAAAAAATATACAGAAACAACCATTCATAGATATATAGTACAAAAAAAGTTAATAAGAGCAAAGGAATTAATCCTTAATAGAATACCTATTACTGAAGTTTATAAAAAATGTGGCTTTGGAGATTATTCTAATTTTTTTAGAGCTTTCAAAAATGAATACGGAGTTACTCCAAAACAGTTTTATAAATTAATGACTAAATAAAATATTAATTTTATTAATAAAGAGAAGAGTATTAGTAGACAAATAATCATAAAAAGTTATTATTTTATAAAATAATCTTAAATAATTTATTTAAAGTACTATTCGCGAAACACAACTTTAACGAAAAGTATAGTGAAATTTTAATATTCTTTAAAATTTATTTATATTTTATATAATATATTTATACATCTCTTATACAAATAAAAAATTAGAATTTATGAACTCATAAATTCTAATTTTTTATTTGATATATTATTTTATATTATTCATAAATATTATTTTATATATTTAAGTTAATTTATTTTTTTAATATAAAACTATATCTTTTAAAATAATATATTTATTATGTTAAATATATTATTATTCTATTTATTTCCTTTTATCTAATATCCTTTACTATATTATAATAAGCTCTTGATGTTATAATATAAGTTAATATATATAATACAGCAAATGATATTACTATAATGCTTCCAGACAAGATTATTAATTGTCTATCAAATATATATATTGTTTTCATAAGATTTACTATCATTTTAAATCCAGCTATAGTATGGATTATAGCCATTATTAAAGGAATAAAAAATACTAATAATATTTGTTGCTTTATAGTAGCTCTCATTTCTTTATCACTCATACCTATTTTTTGCATAATACTAAAATTATTTTGGTCTTCAAAGCCTTCTGTTATTTGTTTATAATACATAATTAAAATTAAACACATACTGAATATAATTCCAAAAAATATTCCGATAAATAATAATCCTCCATACACAGCTTGGCTTTCTTCTCTTTCATAAATTCCATTTTTCATATTAATAAATCCGTCTTTTGTTTTACACCAATTATTCAATTCATATATGAATTCTTTTTTATTTTTATCCTCTCCTCTTAACTGAATATGAATAGTATATATAGGAGAATTATTTTCTGTATTTACGAATTCTTTGATGATTTTATCCATAATTTCTTTATTTTTTACAACCAAATAAGAATCTAAACCAGCAATACTCATTGTTTTTGGAGCAAAATTTATTTCTGTTATTATTTTTTTAACTTTATATTCCGTATTATTTAATAACATAGTATCGTATTTCAGAGAATCATTTTGAGTAATAATTATGATTTCATCATTTTCTAATTTTTGTGATTCCTCCTGTATTTTATTAAAATCCTCTAAGGTAATTAATTTTATATTATAATTACTTTGTTGAGTACTTTTTGCTTTTACAAAGCTATTTTTATTTTTAAATCCCTTTAATACTTGATAAGTAAATTCCATTCTATTTTCAATATTAATATTAGTATTATCAATTATTTCGTTTAATTTTTTATTAAAATTTTCATATTCTTTAAAGTGAATGGTATCAAAATTAAATATAACATCATAAGGATATTGATAATATAGTAATTGGTCCATTCCACTCCAAAGAGATAAGGTACATAATAAAGTAATTATAACCATTGTGCTAAAGATACAAATATTAGCTAAACTAGAAGTATTCTTTTTCATTCTATAAATCATTCCTGAAATAGTTACATAATTTGATTTATTGTAATAAAAATTCTTATTTATTTTCATTATTTTAAGTAATGCTATTATTCCAGCTCTAAAAAAACTATGAGTTCCCAAGATTACTAAAAGTATAGCCACAAAAATATTAATAAAAAACATACTATTAAGTTCTATAATATTAGCTATATAATATCCTATTCCTAGAAAAGCTATTCCTATAATTGCTATTATCCATAAATATTTAGGATCCTTATCTCCTTCTTTTTCTCCTTGCATAAGAGATTTTGGATTTGACTTTATAATTTGAAAAATGTTTATTACTAAATTAATACCATGTGCAAGTAGAAAATAATAAAAGGTTTGCTGATATGCTTTAAAATTAAATGTAAAACCTATATCTACAGGCATATTTGATAAATTAAGTAATAATACAAATGCTAATTTAGAAAATACTATTCCAGATAAAATTCCTATAGCTAATGTAATCAAAAATATAATTAAAGTTTCCCCAATCATTATTAATATTATATGTTTTTTTTCTAAACCCAAGATATTATAAAGACCTAATTCCTTTTTTCTTCTTTTAATTAAAAAACTATTGGTATATATGAGAAATAATATTAAAATTATTCTAAGCAACATTAGGCCTATATTCATTAAAATAATCAAATATGAACTATGGGGTAAAGTATTCATAATATCATTTTTTATAATTGATGAAAAAATAAAGAAAACAAATACTGAAATTATTCCAGATAGTATATATGGGAAATAAGTTGTCCCATTTTTTTTAATACCTAATATAGATAGTTTAGGTAGCAAAATAGTTTTATTCATCATAATCCCCTCCTGTTTGTAATATGGTCATGGTATGGGATATTTTTTTGTACATTTCTTTCTTAGAAGAATTTCCACGATATATTTGATTAAATATGCATCCATCTTTAATAAACATTACTCTACTAGCATGGCTAGCTGCCTGTATACTATGGGTAACCATTAAAATAGTTTGCCCTTCTTTATTAATATCTGAAAATAATTCTAGAAGCTTAGAAGCAGATTTAGAATCTAATGCTCCTGTAGGTTCATCAGCTAAAACTAATTTGGGATAGGTAATTAGAGCTCTAGCCACTGCTGCTCTTTGTTTTTGCCCTCCAGAAACTTCATAGGGATATTTTTTTAATATATCTTCTATTCCTAATTTTTTAGCTAAAGGTTTTAATTTTTCGTTCATTTCGTTATAAGATTTTCCTGCTAAAACAAGGGGTAAAAAAATATTATCTTGAATTGAAAAAGTATCTAGTAAATTAAAATCTTGAAAAACAAACCCTAAATTATCCCTTCTAAAAGCAGCCAATTCTCCTTGTTTAATTTTTGAAAGCTCTTTATTTTCTAAAAAAACTTCTCCACTAGTAGGTTTGTCTATAGAAGCTAATATATTTAAAAGAGTGGTTTTTCCAGAACCAGATTCCCCCATTATAGCTACATATTCTCCCTTTTCTACTGAAAAACTCACATTATTTAAAGCAGTAACTTTATTACCTCCTAAACGAGTGGTATATATTTTTTTTATATTTTTTACTTTTAAAAGAGCCATAATATCTATCCTTTCCGTAAAAGTTTTTTAATTAATTTTATAATAATATAAGGAGAAATGCGTTGCCATCGATTAGGCTTACATTTCTCCTTTTTAACTTACATTTTTGTAAGAATTATTTATGAGTCTGATTAGAAAAATCTATAAATATTTTTGTTCCCTTTCCTAATTTTGATTCAACTTTTATACCATGGGATAATGTGTCTAAAATTTGTTTACATAGATAAAGTCCTAAACCTGTAGATTTTTTATCCATTCTTCCGTTATAGCCTGTAAATCCTCTTTCAAAAATGCGAGGTAAATCTTCATCTTTAATTCCAATCCCTGTATCTTCTATAACTAAAGATTTGTTTTCTAAGTAGATAGATATTCCTCCTTTAGGAGTATATTTTATAGCATTAGAAATTAATTGTTCCAAACAAAAAGTTAACCATTTTTCATCAGTAACTATTATAAGACTAAAATCTTCAATATTAAATGAAAGTTTTTTATTAATAAATAATAGTCCGTATTTTTTTACTGCCTGTTTTACAATATCATTAAGTTCATATTCCTTTAATAACATATCAGAAGACATACTTTCTAATCTTAAATAATGCAGTAACATTTCTAAATACTGTTCAACTTTAAATAATTCTCCTTCAAGTTTATAAGAAAATTTTTTATCTTTATTATTATTTAATAATAATTTAATAGCAGCTATAGGAGTTTTTATTTGGTGAACCCATAATGTATAATAGTCCATCATTTCAGTTTCTTTTAACTTAGTATTAAAAATAAGATTTTGATTTTCCATAAATATACTTTTAATAATTTCTTGATATTTTAATTCTTTTAAATTTTTGGTTTCAGGTAAAAATTCTAATAAATTTTCTTTATTTATATACATCTGATGTATTTTTAAAATATGCTTTCTATAATTTATAAAATCTACAACTAAATAATTAAAACTAATAAATAAACATATAATTACTGCATATAAAATTTGTGATAGATTATTAAGTTGATAAAGAGTACATACAATTACAAAAATTATAATATAAATTATAAACAAGAGTATAGTCTTAATTTTTTCTCTAAAATATCCTAACATTAGAGTTGATAAATTAATTTTTCCCATATTACTCTCCTATAATATATCCTAGACCTTTTTTTGTTTTAATAAAATCTTTAATACCAGCATTTTCTAATTTCTTTCGAAGCCTAGTAATATTAACTGTTAAAGTATTATCATCCACAAAACATTCATTATCCCATAGTTTTTTCATAATTTGTTCTCTAGAAACTATTTCCCCAATATTTTCGAATAATATTTGTATAATTTTAAATTCATTTTTTGTAAGTTCTATTTTTTCTTCTTTATAAATCAAAGAAGCATCTGATGTATTAAATAAAACTCCTTTATATTCTTTATAATTATTTTTTTCATTATAAGAGTAAGAACGTCTAAGCATTGCTTGTATTTTAGCAGAAAGTACACTTAATTCAAAGGGCTTTGAAATAAAATCATCTCCCCCCATACTAATAGCCATAAGAATATTCATGTTATCTTTAGCAGATGAAATAAATATAATTGGTATTTTAGATATTTTTCTGATTTCTTTACACCAGTAATATCCATTATAAAAAGGAAGAGAAATATCCATCAGTACTAATTGAGGGTCATATTTAATAAATTCTGTTATTATATCATTAAAGTTTGAAGCGCATTTTACTTCATATCCCCATTTCATTAAATACTTTTCTATTTCTGAAGCAATGATAGTATCATCTTCAACAATAAATATTCTATACATAGGAACTCCTTTATTTTTATATATAATTTTTTTAAAATTATATCATATTTAAAAATATTAGTGGAATTCTATTTATATAGTTTTTTAATCAATTTTAAAATAATTAATTATTAACTGATTTTCAAGGATAAATAAATATTATATTGACATATGTATATACACGTGTTATGATTATGTAAAATTATTTATGGAAATAGGAGGATAAAATAATGAATACTAAAAAATTAGCAGTAACTGCTTTACTTACAGCTCTTGCTATTGTAATTCCTTTTGCAGTATTTTTAAAAATTATAATTCCACCTTTTACTGCTACTTTAGGATCACATGTTCCTATGTTTATATCTATGGTATTAGGGCCTGAAGTTGCTATTATGACTGGCATTGGCTCTGCGTTAGGTTTTGGTTTAACCCTTGGTCCTTTAATAGGAGCTAGAGCCTTTATGCATATATTTGTAGGACTTTTAGGATCTAAACTTATAAAAAAAGGAATGTCATTTGGAAGAGTTGCAACTATAACAGCTCCACTCCATGGTTTATTAGAAGTTTTAGTGGTAACACCTTTTGTAGATTTTAATGCATATCAGCTTTTAGTTGTAACTGGTATAGGAACTATACTTCATCATTGCGTAGACGCTTTTATTTCAGCTCTTGTCATAAAATTTATACCAAAATCAGCTTTAAACGATATTATAAAAATTAAACAAGAAGCATAAAAAATATTTCATATTATAAATTTGGCATTACATTAAAGTTATAATTATTATATAAAAAATTTATTTAATAAAAAAGAACCTTTTATAAATAGGTTCTTTTTTTATACAAACTATTCTTAATTATATTTGTTATTATTTTTTTATGCATTGTATTTTTATATCTCCATTTTCATTAAAAGTTTCAATAACCAAATCATCACTGTTATAAGAAACTTCATAAGAATATACTTTATCTCTTATTTTTTCTATATTATTACCTTGTAAGTCCATTCGATACAATTCATTAGTATTCTGTTTTATAAAATAAATATGTTTACCATCATATCTTAATCCTTTAGCTTTGATATCTTTAATAATTCCCATATCTTCACCCTCGTAACTAATTAACCCTATACCATCATAAGAACAATATAAAAATCCTTTTTCGGTAAGTATAAATTCTTGAATAGGTTTATTATTCCATTTTTTTATTTTTCCTGTTTTTAAATTATAAGACGATATTTTCTTGTCATTACTTAAATAAAAACAATTATTTCCTTTTATACCTCTTATAAGATCATCTAAATTTTTTATAACAATTTTTTCTTTATTTAACCAATTTTTAGTTATTATGCTTTTAGTTCCAACAATATATAATTTATTATCAATAATAAATATTTTAGATATATTACTAAAATTTTCATCTTTATCTAGAAAAATTAAATCCATAAAATACCTATCCTGATTAAGTATACGTTTCCATAGTACATTTTCTGATAAAGTATCCAAAGATACTTTTATAATTTCATTAATACTCCTAGAAGTTAGGTCACTTCCTTCTGAATAAGTTATACTATAATATAATGCATCATTAGTAGCAAACATAGCATTTATACGATATGATATATTTTTTAAAAAAGGATTATTAATTATGGGAATTGTTTCAGATGTATTTTTATTTTTCATGAAAATTTCATTTTGAATTATGTAAAAAATATAATTATCATTTTGGATAGCAAATGATTGATTTAACAAATTATTATATTCTTGTGCTATAATATCATTTTCTTTGCAACCTGTTAAAAATAAAATTAAAAATAAAACAATACATAACAAATTTTTTCTTTTTCTAATTAATCTATAATTTATATATTTTCTATATATCGTATAAATTGATAAAAATATAATTATTATTGTAGTAATTAAACTTGCTATAAGATATCCTACACCAATTTCATTAAAGACATAAGTATATCCTAATCTTTGTTCATTAAGACTACCCATTAAAAATCCAGTACCTCTCATTAATGAAAAAGGTGTTGGCAATATGTATATGTTAGATTTTTCGTCTATCAAAATTTCTATTAAAATTAGAAATGTAATAGGTAAATAATATAATAAAACTTTATTATTAGAATTTTGTGTTAAAATTATAATAAAGCTGCTTAATCCCATATATCCTATAATTCTTAATATTGTTACTATAAGGAATGCACTTAAAATATTAAAATTATAATTCGAAGTCGCAAAAATTTCTAAAGATTGCATAGGATAAAATAAAGCATGAAACCCATTTTGGTAAATAAATAATGATAAATCTATTATTTGAAATAATAAAACAAATATAGATGTAACTATAAATATAATCAATGTTTTAATTTTTGCAGTTTTTATATTTCCATTTATACTTGACCTTATCAAATCTATCATTTTGCTTTCTTTTTCAATAAATAAAAAAGGTGTAACAAATAAAATAATACCAATATATAATAAAAAATTAAATTTTTCTTGTAAAATATATTTGGAACTTCCTTTTAGAAAATATCTATTCTCCTTATTTTCATATACATAGTCATATTTATCCCAAACTTTTTTGAAAGCTAACTCTTTTTGTAGGATAGATTCGTTTTTTAAATATATATTTTCAAATTCTTCTGGAGCTATATTATTATTAAAAAATTTGTAAAAATTTGTTTCTATATTCTTTTTTGCTTTGGAAATTATGAGGTTTTCATTATTTAAAAAATCTTCTTTTTCTTGTGTTAAAGGTCCATCTAGATAGTTTAAGTATTTTTTATATAGCTCATAATCTGTTTTAGTATCAAAATTTATATCTTTATAAATATTATAAAAAGAAAATAATAAATATGCTAATATACAGCATATTATAATTATAAAAGCCTTTAACTTTATAATCAGTTTATTTAATTCTACCATTTTTTTACGCTCCTTTTAAGGACACACATTAATAAAAATATAAAAATTAAAGAAAAAATAAGATAATACCAAGGCTCATAAATATGATAAGATAAAATCCTTTTCACATAAAATCCTTTAAACATATCTTTATTATTAAGTAGATTAAAAGGATTAAACGGAATATTTATAAAATCACTTAATATAATTACAGATATTAAAATAATATAATTTATAACTAAACTTACAAATACTTTTTTTGAATTTAAAGAAACTATCATAAATAATGTTCCAAAGAATATATAAGCAATTAACATAAATAAAAAATTTATTATTAAAAAAGAAAATATACTAGTATTTAGAAAAGTATTTTTATATAATTTTAAAGAATAAATTGGATTAAATATTTCATTCATAGGCCATATACGATTAAAACAAAAAATATCCATAATATAAAAAATTAAACTTAAAACAAAAATAAAAATATATGAGCTAATAATCTTAAACTTAATACATCTTTTTTTTACTTTTTCTCCTATAAAAATTTGATAATATTTATTTTCTTTTTCTTCAGCAAATAAGCTAGATAAAGGTAATATTAAAATGAATAGTAAAACAAGAGAAGAAATTTTATAATTAAATAATAATTCATATCCACGGGTTAAACCAAATTTAGGGATATATCGATTGGAATAATCTTTTATAATTTTTTTGTTCTTATTTATTTCATAAATATGTTTTTCCGTATCAAAAAATTTCAAATTTTCCTTGCTTTGATTTACTATTTTCTCCATATTTAACGGGTAAAGATAAGTGTATTCTAAGTCTTCTATTAATGTTTGTAATGTAATTATATTAGCATGACTATATAAAGTATTTCCATTTTTATCTTTATATGATAAAATTCCACTATTATATTTTTCTAAATTTTCATTTTTCAATTCAAATATTTTATGTACTTTTTCTTCTTCTATTTTACCTTCCACCATTGGATAGAAATACATATATTCATTTACTGTTTCAGTTGATTTTAAAGTAAGATAAGCATATCTATTTGTGAAAAAAAATATATTTAATAACATTAAGATAAGGGTAATTACAATGATATATGGTCTAAAAAAACTTTTTTTAAATTCCAAAAACATTCTATTAATTCACCTCAAAATTGTAAATACAATAATCTTCTAGATTAGGTTTTACTAGATAAGCATCTTCTGAAGGCTTTTCTTTACTAATAATTCTTATAACATAACCAGATCTAGTTTCTAAAATATTACTTACTGAATATAAATCAAGATATTTTTTTATATTTTTTTCTGTTGTTTTAATTTCCCATGTCATATTTTCGACTTCTTTTAAAAGATTTTCAGATGTATCTTTTTTTATAATGCAACCTTTTTCAATCATTATAATTTCTTTTGCAATAAATTCAACATCTGAAATAATATGAGTGGCTAAAATAATAATTTTATCTGTTGCCATAGAAGATATTAAATTTCTAAAATGAATTCTTTCTTTTAAATCTAGTCCTGCTGTTGGTTCATCTAATATAAGTATTTCCGGATCATTAATTAAGGCTTGAGCTATACCTAATCTTTGTTTCATTCCTCCAGAAAATGATCCAATTTTATTATTCTTAAATTCATATAAATTTGTTAATTTTAATAGTTCTTCAGTATATCTTGATGTATGTTTTTTATTTGAACTTTTCAAACTAACCATATAATCTAAAAATTCTTTAGCAGTAAACTTAGGATAAAATGAAGGGAACTGAGGTAAATATCCTATATTTGATAAAAGATCTGTTTTTTTGTTATTTTTTAAATATTCTATATTCCCGAAGTCTTCTTTTTCTAAACCTACAATTATTTTTATTAAAGTACTTTTTCCAGCTCCATTAGCTCCTAACAGTCCATATACTCCATTAGTTAATCGTAGTGATACATCGTTTACTGCAACTAATTTTCCATATCGTTTAGTAATATTTGATAACATTAGTTCTTTATTCATCAGCAACCCTCTTTATTATTTTAGTGTTAGTTTTACAAGTCCAAGTATCAATACTATCTAAATTTTTAGGAGTTGCAAGTAAAAACATAGGAGTATTATCTTTTAAGTTTGAAATAAAATCTTCAGTAAAATCAACATGAATTTTAGAAACCATACCTTTTTGTATTTTTACATCGTAAAAATCATATCCATTTATTTTAACTGGTTTATTATCTACAAATAAAAATACTCGCATTTCTCCCAATACATTTCCTATTAAATTAATATCAAATCCTTGTTTTAAATCTTCATGTGAGATAAATGGAACATTAGGGTCATCAATACTCCATAGAATTTCACATGAAACTTTTACTTCTCTATCCAAATTATATTCTTTTCTAAATTGATCATCAATTTTAATAGAGTCAACGTGTCCTATTTTTATATCTTTCTTTATATCACTTGTATAATAAAATGGTATACCTAAAGATGCATTAAGACTTCCTTCATGAGTAAAAGGAGTTATATTTTGAGGAATATAATCTGGCTCTAATATTACTATAGGATGAATAATATGTTCTTCTCCATCATTAATATTTAAATCCTGTTTATTTATAATAAATTTATATTCTTTAGATTCTTTAGTATCTAATGATACTTTATGCATAATAGCTAAATCATCTTCTAATTTTACTTTTTGTGGTATACCATCAGCAACAATAATAATACCAAATTCTGCAGGTCCTCCTAAATTTTCGAATTTCATATCATACTCAAGGGATTCTTCATTAATCTTTACTGGATTTTCAATATTTTTAGGACCAAAATGAAATTTATAATCTACTTGTTGTCTTATATTATTATTTTCCATATTAAAAATATCTTCATCTATATTTGCTGTATTTGTATTTTGTTTAGAGCAAGCAATTAATAAAAGGCAAAAAAATATTACACTACAAAAAATTTTAAAAAATTTCTTTTTGTACATAAAATTTTTCCTCCTAATGTAAATATCGTGAATTAATAATAAACAATTATAGTATAATATATATTATTTAGTATATCTTAGTATATATAAACATATAAATTATAATTTGTCAATATATTCATACAATATTAATAATAGCAATAATTTAATATAAATATTAAAATTTATATAAAAAAAGAATCTCATTTTGATTTTATTGTTAATTGTATAAAATCAAAAGAGATTCTTTTTATCTTTTTTTATTTAGATATATATAAGATATGATAAATTATTATATATTTTTAGCTGTAGTACCGTAAAATGCTGCTTTGTATATTTCTTTTACATCTTCTGGAGAAGATTTTCTTGGATTAGTTAATGTACATGGGTCTTCAAAAGCATTCTTACTCATTCTATCTAATACTTGATTAAATTTTTCTTCTGTGATTTCAACTTCTGTTACTTCTTTTAATGTAGTAGGAATTCCTACTTTTTTATTTAAAGCTTTTAATTCTTCTACGATATCGTCTATTTCTAATTGTTTTTCTATTTCATCAAATTTATTTGTAGCTTTTCTATTATATTCTATGATATAAGGCATAAGAATTGCATTAGCAAGCCCATGAGTGATTCCAAATTCTCCACCTATTTTATGAGCCAAACTATGAACAAGTCCCAAAGATGAATTAGTAAATGCCATTCCTGCAATAGTGGAAGCATTATGCATACATTCTCTTGATTTTATATTACTTCCATCCTTATATACGATTGGTAAATGTTTAAATACTAATTTAATTGCTTCCATAGCCAATGGGTCTGTATAACTTGTCGCATTAGTTGATACATAAGCTTCTATGGCATGAGCCATTACATCCATTCCTGTATTAGCAGTAATATGTGGTGGAGTTTTTGCAGGAATGTTAGCATCAAGTAAAGCAATATCTGGGGTAATTTCATAAGAAACTAGTGGATATTTTATATGATTTTTAGTATCTGTAATAACGGAAAAAGCTGTAATTTCAGAAGCTGTTCCACTAGTGGAAGGAATAGCTACGAATTTAGCTTTTGTTCTTAGTTTTGGGAAATTCCCATTAACTAAATCTTCAAATTTTGTATCTGGGTATTCATAATAAACCCACATAATTTTAGCAGCATCTAAAGCAGATCCTCCACCTATGGCAATAATCCAATCAGGTCCAAATTCTTCCATTTCCTTTCCGCCACGTATAACTGTTTCAATAGAAGGATTAGGTTCAACTCCATCTACAATAGATACTTCCATTCCCGCTTTTTCTAATTGTTTCTTTGCTTCATCTAAAAAGCCAAATCTTTTCATAGAGCTACCACCAGTAACTAAAGTAGCCTTTTTACCTTCTAAGGTAGATAAATATTCTAAACTTCCTTCTCCAAAAACAATATCCTTAGGAACTCTAAACCATTGTAATGACATAAATTTTCCTCCTCAAGAAATCAAACTTTGTTAAATTTATGTCATTATTTTATACCATATTGCTAAATAATGCAATAGTTTTTTTATAAAAATAAATAATGCCATCTAAAATTTATTAATAATTTCGCAGGATTTTTGAATAAATATAAGAATTATCAGACTTAAAATTAATATTTATAACACATACCATTTGATATTTCTTTAACTTTTTCTTTACCTTTTAATACTTCTATAATTTTAAAAGCAAAAGAAAAAGTAGTTCCTGGGCCTTTAGAAGTAATTATATTTCCATCTAATACAACTTCTTCATTTTGTAAAAGGGCTCCTTTTAAATCTGCTTCGCATCCAGGATAACAAGTAGCCTTTTTCCCTTCTAAAATTCCTAATTTACCTAAAACAGTTGGAGCCGCACAAATAGCTGCTATCCATTTTCCTGCATTATTATATTCTTTGATTAGATTTTTTAATTCTTCATGTTTATGTAAAAGACTTACTCCAGGTCCGCCAGGCAAAATTAACATATCTGCCCCTTGTAAATCTAAATTTTCAAACAAAATATCTGCTTTTACTTCTACTCCATTTTTACCTTTAACTTTTAAATCATTAATAATTGAAACTGTAAATACAGAAATTTCTGCCCTACGAAGAATATCCACTGTAGCTAAGGCTTCAATTTCTTCAAATCCTTCTGCTAAGAATAAATATGCATTCATAATATATTCTCCTTTCTTATTTTTTAGTTTTGTAAACTTAAATGAAAAATGAAAATAGAGAACTTTAAACCTTCTGTGATACAACGTTTTTGCCAAAACAACCATACCACCGAGAAAGGATGAAGTCCTCATACAAGAAATTTATTCAACAAATACTGCTGTACCAGATGCAGTAACCATCATCATATTTCCACCTTGACCTAATACTTCATAATCAATATCAACTCCGACTATAGCATTAGCTCCTAAACTAGATGCTCTTTTCTCCATTTCTCTTAGTGCTGCTTCCCTTGCTTCAATTAATTCACCTTCGTAAGATTTGGAACGTCCTCCAAAGAAATTTGATAATCCAGCTGCAAAATCTTTAATAAAATCTACTCCAGATATAACCTCTCCAAAAACTATACCTTTATATTCAACTATTGTTTTCCCTTCTACACTAGGGGTTGTTGTTATAATCATTATAATTCCTCCATTCTATCTTTTCTCTTTCTATTTTATCTGTATAAGCTAGCTCATTATACAATAGTTCAAAATAAAATTTGTTTACTTTCGCCATTAAGCTATTCATCTTTTTTCTTAGATTTCATACTATCTAATGCTGCACCAATTCCAACTCCCAATGCTATTCCAAGTCCAATATTGTTAAATGCAATCCCAAATGAAACACCAATTGCAGTTCCTATGGCAAGATACGATATATCTCTTTTTTGATTTTCTTTATTACTCAATTAAGACACCTCTTTTTATATTTTATAAATTCATGGCAAGTATATCTAAATGTCATTGTGCTAATTTTTTATTTTAAGTTTAGAGGCTATTTTTTAATAATTTAATTATATTATTATTTATTTTATTTCCAATTAGTAAAACAATTATGTCATAAAATTATATAAAAAATAAATAATTATAGTTGATAATAATATACTAATAAAATTTACAAAATCATTATTAAATATTTTATATCCTCTAATAAGCGTATTAGGTTTCTCTTTATAAAAAGGTTTTTCTGTTTCTATTTTTAATATATCATTATAATAAATTCCCTGAGCTGTAGCGCCTAATAAAGAATCTATAACACTACCTAAGAATCCTCCTAAAGAAATCAAAAAGAAAATTTCATATAAAGATAAGGAATAAATTTCTAATTTCAATATTAAAATTGTTATTACTGAAGATAAAGCTATTATAATCGAACCTAATAATGAAAAAATAATTCCTAAAAAACTAATAGCTCCAGAAGTTCCTTTAGAAACTTTTTTGAAAGTTCTTATAGAAATAGGATTATTCTTACTTAATACTCCCAGTTCACTTGCCCATGTATCTGCATTAGGAGCAGAAAATGATACCCCAATTAAAACTAGATATATAGGATTTGAAGTAAAATAATAAATAAATGAATAAAAAAGACCTACTCCACCATTAGCAAATACTTGAAAAAAATCTCTTCCACTGTTTTTTTCATATTTATTATTTAGTTCTTTTTTAATATTTTCTTTTATAAAAGTAAAAATAGTAGATGTAGTAAAAAATATAACTATAAGAAATGAACCATAAAAATGAGAACTAAAAAAAATACCTGTTCCCAAGATTATAGCTCCTATACATCCATTTAAAGTTAAAGCATGTTTTTTATATCCTATGTAAGAAATTATACTACTAGCTACTAATCCAATGATAAATTTAATAAAATATATCAAATACTCACCCCATTATATTTTTATTTTATCTTTTAGTAAAAGAGCAATTATGTTTCCTCCTATTGCACCAACAACTACTTGTAAAATATTAAACGGAATGCCAGAAAGGGATGCGATAATTGCAGGAAGAATTCCTTCACTAGAAAAAGTCAATATAACTCCACCAATATAGTATACAAATATCATTATAAATCCTGATATAATTATTCCAATTAAATTTTTCATTTGTGATTTAGCTTTAAAACAAATTAGTCCTGCTATATAACCTTCTAGACCTTTAGCTATTAAAGTTATAGGTATCCATACCCCATATCCGCTAAGTAGGTCGGCTAGAGCTGAACCAATTCCTCCGGCAATCAATCCTACCTGAGGGCCAAATAAAAGAGCTGAAGTAAAAATCATAATATCTCCAAAATTAAGATAGCCTTGATTTCCAATAGGGATTGCAATTGCCATAGTCATTGCAGTAACTAAGGCAGCCATTAATGCTGTAATCGTTAATTTTTTAGTTCTCATTTTAACCCCTCCATAATATTATTGACTATTTATAATTTTTTATTGTAATAATTTTTATAAAATAACGCAAGAAAAATTATAGATAGTTTAATTTATTTAATTGAATTTAAAATTATTTTATTATAGTTAAAAAATTTAATTGATATATTTAATTTAAAATAATTGTTATTATTTTAAATATTTATTATTATACATCAAAAACATACAAAAATCTTATATATTTTATACTTTTTAAAAAATGTTAATTTAATAAAAGACCTTAAATATCAGCATTTTCATCTAATATTTGAGGTCTATATATTATTATTTTAGATTTTCTGGATTAAGAACTTCTAGTTCGGAAATTACAAATCGTCCATCTTTTCTTATTAATATATCATCAAAATAAATTTCTCCTCCACCGTACTCTGGAGTTTGAATATACACTAAATCCCAATGAATAGCAGATTTATTTCCGTTGGAACAATTTGTATAAGAGTTTCCAGGAGTAAAATGAATTGAACCTGCTATTTTTTCATCAAATAATGTTTCTTTCATAGGTTTTGTTATATAGGGATTAACGCCGATGGCAAATTCACCTATATATCTTGCTCCTTCATCTGTATCTAGTACTTTGTTTATTCTTTCTGAGTTATTTGCAGTTGCTTTTATTATTTTTCCATCTTTAAATTCAAATCTTATATTTTCAAAGGTAAACCCTTGATATTCTGAAGGAGTATTATAAGTTATAATTCCATTTACTGAATTTTTTATAGGAGCAGTATATACTTCTCCGTCAGGAATATTTCTTTTGCCATCACACTTTATAGCTGGAAGCCCTTTTATTGAAAAAGAAAGATCAGTTTCTTCTCCTACAATCCTTACTTTATCTGTTTTCTCCATTAAATCTACTAATGCATCCATGGCTTTAGACATTTTTCCATAATCTAAATTGCATACATTAAAATAAAAATCTTCAAAAGCTTCTGTACTCATATTTGCTAATTGTGCCATATGAGAAGATGGATAACGAAGTACTACCCATTTTGTTTTAGGAACTCTAATATTGACATGAACTTCTTTCCATAAGTATTTATAATATAAATCCATTTTTTCAGGAGGAATATCTGAAAGCTCTGAAGAATTTTTAAAAGAAGTAAAACCAATAAAAGCGTCCATTTCACTCATTCTCATAGCTTCATATTTAGCCATAGCCTTCATATGTTCCTCAGAAGTTCCTAAGTATAATTGTCTTAAAATAGAATGGTCATTTAATTGAACAAAAGGAAATCCTCCTACGTTATATACTTCCTTTATTAAAGCATTAATAAAAGAAGGTTCTATTCCATTTGCTTGGATTAATACTTTTTCTCCTTTTTGAAGATTTACAGAATAATTTACTATGTTTTTTGCTAAAGTTTTAATTCTAGAATCATACATTTTTCTCTATCCTTTCTTTTCTTTTAATTTTATAAAAAAATAGAGTGATATTATCACTCTATAAATTATATCATATTTATATATTATATATTATTAGGAAGAATTTTATTTAAAATTACACCAATAAGAGCTGCTATAGCTAATCCAGAAATTGTAATATTATTATATATAGGAACTTCTTGAATTCCAATACCACATACTAATATTAAAGCAGATATAATAAGATTTCTACTATGAGCAAAATCTAGTTTAGATTCTATAAGAATTCTTACTCCTACACTAGCAATCATTCCAAATAGTATAATACTTATACCTCCCATAACTGGAGAAGGAATATATCTAATAATAGCACCAATTTTACCAACAAAACTTATAATAATAGCAAATACAGCAGCTATTCTAAGAATAGCTGGATCATATACCTTAGTTACTGCTAATACTCCTGTATTTTCACTATAAGTAGTATTTGCAGGGCCTCCTAGTAATCCTGCTACCATGGTAGCTAATCCATCTCCTAACATAGTTCTATGAATTCCTGGGTTTTTAAAGAAGTCTTTTCCTACAACAGCCCCATTTGTGGTAATATCTCCTATATGTTCGATAAAAACTACTAAGGCTATAGGTGCTATTGCTAATATTCCACTTAAAGAAAAATTTGGAAGAGTTAATATTTGATTTAATGTATCTGTTTCAAAACCAATCCATGCTGCGTTTTTAATTTTCTCCATTTCAACTAAATCTAGGGGAATTGAAACAATATATCCTACTATTACTGATATTAATATAGGAACTAATTTAAAGAATCCTTTTGCAAAGATAGATACTATAATCATAGTAGCTACTACAATTAAAGAAACCATTAGAAACATAGGGTTAAATACAGATTTTTCCATTCCATCAACTATTATAGTTTCATACATGCTATTATGAATAGCTGTAGGGCTTAGTCGTAAACCTATAACCATAATAATAGGTCCGGTTACTATAGGTGGAAAAAAAGAACGTACTTTTTCAACTCCAAAAAGTTTAATGACTCCTGCCATTATTACATATACTAATCCTGCTGCAATAATTCCACCTTTTACCGCACCTATACCATTATCTTCTAAAACTAATTTTATTGCATTTATAAATGCAAAACTAGAACCTAAAAATACTGGAACTATTCCTTTAGTAGAAGCATGAAATATTAATGTACCTAATCCTGCACATAATATAGCAATTGAAGGGTCTAATCCTGTAAGACTTGGTACTAATACTGTGGCTCCAAACATAGCTAATACATGTTGAACTCCTAAAATGATTTTTCTTTTTGTTATATTCATAAAATCCTCCCCTTAATCTTTAAAATTATTTTTCTTCTATTAAAACTTGATTTTTCCCATCTACTTCTTCTAACATAACTTTTACTACTTCTTTTTTGGAAGTAGGGATATTTTTACCAACAAAATCTGGTCTAATTGGAAGTTCTCTGTGTCCTCTATCAACTAATACAGCTAATTGTACATATTTAGGTCTCCCAGCATCAATAATAGCATCCATAGCTGCTCTTGCAGTTCTTCCAGTATATATTACATCATCTACTAAAATTACTATTTTATTATTAACATCATATTTCAAGTTTGTATTATGGACAATAGGTTGTACTGATTTATGTTTTAAATCATCTCTATAAAAAGTAATATCTAAGGTATCTACTGGAACTTCTACATTTTCAACTTCAAATATCTTTTTTGCAATTCTTTCTGCTAAAGGAATTCCTCTAGTTTTAATTCCTACAAGAAGAACATTTTCAACTCCTTTGTTTTTTTCAATAATTTCATGGGAAATTCTCGTTAATACTCTTTGAATTGTTTTTTCATCTAATAATTCTTTTGTTTTACTCATTACTTTCCCTCCGTTATCATAATAATTACATATAAAAAACTCCTTACTTAGTAAGGAGTCATAATTACAGAAATTTTGCGCATAAAAACATAAATGCCCTGTATGACATCCTTACTAACCTCTCGGATTAGTTTAAAGGAATTTAACTTTTTTAACTTTATCATATTTAAACTTATTTGTCCACTATTAATTAGATTTTTTTCTTAATTTCTCGATAATATTTTTAAAATAATCAGGAAGTGGGGCCTCAAATTCCATATATTTATTATTTGAAGGATGTTTAAATCCTAAAACTCTAGCATGAAGAAGTTGTCCATTTAAATTAAAAGGTTGAGATTTAGGCCCATATACTGGATCTCCTAAAAGAGGATGGCCTATATATTTCATATGAACTCTAATTTGATGAGTTCTTCCTGTTTCAAGTTGAGCTTCAATAAAAGTAAATTGTCCAAATCTTTCTAATACTGTATAATGAGTTATAGCTTGTCTAGAATTTTTATTAGTTACAGCCATTTTTTTTCTATCTATAGGATGTCTACCAATTGGAGCATTAATAGTACCAAAATCCTTTATTATATTATTATAAACAATTGCATTATATTTTCTTGTAATAGTATGTTCTTTTAATTGAAGGGTAAGATTTTGATGTGCTAAATCATTTTTAGCAACCATAAGTACTCCTGATGTATCTTTATCTATTCTATGGACAATTCCTGGTCTAAGGATACCATTAATTCCAGATAAATCATCAGAACAATGGTATAAAAGCGCATTAACCAACGTTCCACTGTAATGTCCTGGGGCAGGATGAACCACCATTCCCTGAGGTTTATTTACTACTATAATATCCTTATCTTCATATAATATATCTAATTCAATAGGCTCTGGATTAATTTCTAATATTTCTGGCTCAGGTATTTTCACATCTATTACATCATTTAGTTTTAGTTTGTAATTAGCTTTTACATAGTTTTGATTAACTTTTACATTTTTATTTTTTATAAGTTTTTGAATAAAAGACCTTGAAACATCTTTTAATTCTTCTGATAAAAATAAGTCTATTCTTTTTCCTATATTTTTATCTTCTATAACATATGTATACCAATCCATTAGTTAACTCCTTTTTAAAGATCTTTATGAGGCATAAAAAATATAATACTACTTAATAGTATAGTCCCTATCACTACATAAATATCAGCTATATTAAATACTGGGAAATTTATTAATCTAAAATCAAAAAAATCTATTACATAACCTAATTTAATTCTATCAATTAAGTTTCCTATAGCTCCGCTACTAATTAATATAAGAGAAAATCTGACAAAACCATAAGGTTTTTCTTTTGGAAGATTAATATAATAATATATGATTCCTAATAAAATAGTAAATGTAATAATTATAAAAAACCATCTTTTATTTTGTAATATTCCAAAAGCAGCTCCTCTATTTTCAACAAAAGTTAAATGAAAAATATTTTGAATGATTGGTATTGTACTTATACTTTTTAAATAATTTAATGCTATATATTTAGTTAATTGGTCTATAAATACTAATACAGATACTAGTAAAAAAAATACGATAAACATCATATCTCTCCTTAAAATAAACTAAAATTCTCAAAACAAGAAAAATTATATCATCCATTTCTTTTAGTGTAAAGCAATATAGATAGTTTTTGTAATAATTATAAAAACAATAATGGAAACTAAATCAAAAAAATAACGTGCACTACTGCACGTCAGATTTTACATAAGAAATGGCAGATTTTATTAATTGTTCATTTAAATCTTCAACTCTTAATACATTTCCTATAGGAGATAATAAAATAAATTTAATTTTATTATTTTTTGTTTTTTTATCCAATAACATTTGTTCATAAATTTTATCCACTTCTAAATTTTTAAATCTTGTTGGAAGTTTATATGAAGTTAAAACTTTTTCAATTCTTTCCAAATCTTTTTTAGAAATTAAATTATTTTTATAAGATATATAAGCTGCACCTATCATACCAATAGAAACACATTCCCCATGTAAAAGTTTAAAATCAAGAAGGGTTTCTATTGCATGACCTATAGTATGTCCAAAATTTAAAATTTCTCTTAATCCAGATTCCTTTTCATCTTGAGAAACAACATTAGATTTTATTTCACAAGATCGTTTAATTATTTTTTCTAATATATCTTTATCTAATTTAAAAGTTTCATCAGAAACAGACTCAACAAAAGAAAAATATTCTTTATCTAAAATAAGCCCATGTTTTATAACTTCTGCCATTCCAGAAGATAATTGTTTTGTAGGAAGAGTATTTAAGGTGCTTAAATTTATATATACAAATTTGGGCTGATAAAAAGAACCTATCATATTTTTATGTTGTAGAAAATCTACCCCAACTTTTCCACCAACACTACTATCTACTTGTGAAAGAAGAGTTGTAGGAACTTGAATGAAAGGAATTCCTCTCATATAAGTTGCTGCAACAAATCCCGCCATATCTCCTGTAACTCCTCCACCTAGAGCAAATACAAGAGATTTTCTATCCAATTTGTTTTCTATAAAAAATTTATAAATCTTTTGAACAGTATTTAAATTTTTACTTTCTTCTCCTGCAGGAAAAGTAAATTTAAATACATCTTTATATACTGTTTTTAAAGTATTCATAAAAGATTGTCCATAATAAAAATCCACATTACTATCAGTTATAATACAAACTTTTCTATCGAGCAAATTATAACTAGATAATAATTTCAAAATTCCTTCAAAATTTTGTGAAAAATATATAGAATATAAATTAGATAAAGTATTTACTTTAATTTCATTCATATAGTTTCCTCGTTTCTAGAAATCTCTTTTTTTTCTTGGCTAATTTTATTTTCTTCTATATTATTATTGATATCAGAATCTTCTTCATATAATACAGAATTTTCTAACATTTCCAATTGAGATAATAACATTTGTTTCATTTTTATTTTTGCAGAATTATATTGATTTTTTAATTTTTCAATTTGTTGATTAATTTTAAAAACTTCATTTTGAACTTCTTCTAAAATTTTATTAGCTTTTAATTCAGCTTCTTGTTTTATTTGCTCTCCTTTTTGATAGGCAGCTGTTTTAGTATCTTCTGCTGTTTTTTCCGCTAATATAAGAGTACTTTGTAAAGTTTGTTCTAAAGATTTATAGTATTGAATACTTTCATTTAACATAGAAATCTTATCTTTTAATTCTATATTTTCTTTATATATTTTTTCATATGATTTTATAACTTCATCTAAAAATTTATCTACTTCTTCAATAGAATATCCATAGGGTCTTCTTTTAAATTCCTGCGATTCAATATCCAATGGTGTGAGCATATTTCCCCTCCTATACATAACGATGAATCACAACATTAATACGATTTTTTCTAGTTTTCCCTTTTATCTCCTCTAATTTTATTCTACCAAAGCCTCTAAGAGTTAAAAAATCGTTAACTTTAACATTAGAAGAAGGTGTAGCAACTTTCCCATTGATTAATGCTTTTTCATTTTTTACTAAATTCACAACTTTACTTCTTGATATTTGAAATCCACAACTTAAAATAGCATCTGCCCTTAAAGAAGATACAGTAGCATTAATTTCTTTTATTTTAGGTTGAGGAATAACGATTTCTTCAAACTTTATTTCTTTAATTTCAATTTTTGTATTTTTAATTTTAAATAAATTATTTATAATATAAAAATGTATATCTTTATGAACAAATATAACGGCTTTCTTATCGTCAACTACTAATATATCTCCAATTTTACTTCTATCTATTCCAAGACTTAAAATAGACCCTAAATAATCTCTATGAGATATATTGGTTTTAGAAGCTTTGAGAATAATTTCAATAGGAACAATGGGGAAATCATTATTTTCTAATTCCTTATAATCTGGACACAACCCTATAATTTTTCTCTCACTATCATCATATCCACCAAATGCTTTTACTTTAATATCTGAAATTGAATAAAGCATATTCAAAAATTTATCTAATTTATACATATCAATAAAATCAGTAAACATATTTTCATGTCTTTTTAAACAAATATTTACTCTATCTAATATTTTGCTTGCAAGAAATTTTTCTTCTATATCAGTAAATTTTGATAAGTATGTTATTTTATTAATCATTTTGATCCTTTCAATACCAATAATAATTACATAATATAATAAAGTATTGTGTTTTTTATAAATTCCAAAAGAAATAAGGCTATAATAGGGGAAAAATCAATCATTAATCCTTTTCCCCCTAAAACTGATTTTTGCATTAAAGCTCTGATAGGCCCTAAAATAGGTTCAGTTAATTGATATATTATTAAAACGAATGGATTATCCCTATTAATAGGAAACCAAGACAAAATAACCCTAATAAAAATTAACATATTTAATATATAAAAAAATATTTCAATAGCTACACTTAATATTGATTTAAAATTCATAATTTTCCTCCATTATTTTGCAACACCCATCCAAGGCAAGATAATTCCTTTTGTTTTTAATTCTTCTTTAAAATTATTAGCTATATCTACATTTTCTGGAGCAATAATAAAAATATTATTTGCTACTCTTTGCACATCTCCATTTAAAGCATAACATGCTCCACTAAGAAAATCCATAACCCTTTGAGCAATATCATGATCCATATTTTCTAAATTAATAACTACTGGTTTTTTAGATTTTATATGGTCACAAATTTCTTGAGCTTCATCATATTTTTGAGGATTTGTAATGACTACTTCCATTTGAATATTAGTATGTATATTTACAATTTTAGAATTACTACGAGAACGTACATTCTTAATTGAAGTAACTTCTGGTGTTGAATCCATTTCTTGTGTTTCTTCGTATTCATCTTCTGGATTTACGAATCCCATCACATCCATCATTTTATCTAAAAATTTTGCCATTGTATAGCCCCCTTATATTTTTAATTATAATTTCTTTCACCAAATATACCTGTCCCAATTCTTACCATAGTTGCCCCTTCTTCTATAGCTACTTCGTAGTCATTTGTCATTCCCATAGAAAGTATTTCCATACTTATATTATCAATATTTCTTTTAGATATGTCAACAGATAATTGTTTTAGATTTCTAAAATGAGTCCTATTTTCTTCTGGATTTTCTACATATGGGGCTATAGTCATAAGACCTTTGACCCTTATATTTTCTAAATTTTTAACTTTATCTATTAAAGGTTCTACCTCTTCCATAAAAAGGCCAAATTTGGTTTTTTCTTTTGCTACATTAACTTGTAATAATATATCCATTATTTTTCCCTTTTTAGCTGCTTGTTCATTAATTTTATAAGCTAATCGTTCACTATCAACTGAATGAATTAAATCTACTTTATCTATTATGTATTTCACTTTATTAGTTTGAAGATGTCCTATTAGATGCCAATGAATATTTGTGTCTATATGTTCATATTTGCGCATTATTTCTTGTACTTTATTTTCTCCTATATGACATATACCAGAAGAAAGAGCTTCTTTAATTCTAGGCACATCTACTGTTTTAGTTACTGCTATTAAAGTAATATCTTCATATTTTCGACCACTTTTTTTAGCAGCAATATCAATTTTTCTTTTTATTTCTTCTATATTATTTTTAATTTGAGACATTTGATTTATACCCCTTTATTTAATTATTTTCAATAACATTAAATTCATTTACAAATTGATTTTCCAAAACATTTGTAGCATCTGAAACAATTTGATCATATATTTTTATACCAGATGAATTATTATTTTCAATTATGGCATAATCTTTATTTTGAAATAATATTTCTACATGTTTAAATTTTATAATTCCTCCATTTACAACAAAAACTCCTGTTTTTGATAAAGTTTCTTTTATAGTAAATTCAATTTCTGTATTTTCAGGAAAAACTAAAATATCATATAATTTAAGAGAAGAAAAATCTTGAAGTACATATATATTTTCTTCATCTTCAAAATCAGCAACAACAGAAATTAACTCATCTTTATTTAATCCTTTTTTTATCACTACTGTTTTATTTCCAGAATATTGGATGTAATTTTTAGGAATTTTTAAAAAAGTTTTTTCTACTATAGCATTAATGGGTATTTTAATACCTTCATAATTATCTTTTATTATTTCAAATTCTATATTTCGTTTATCAATAAAAGGTAAAATCTGTTCAGTGCTTTGTAATACAAAAACTATACTATCTTCAATGGACTTAATACTATAAATTTTAGCTTTTACTGTAATATCTTCTTCGTTAAATTTAATTAAAACTTCATCATTAATTTCCCATTCTTTAGCTATATCCTTAGATACTATTCCAGCCACATACCAATCATAATTATCTACTACTTTAAAAAGTGGGTCTTCTTTTTTTATGGTAGAATTTTGAGTTATATATTTCCCTTTATATATTGTTTCAAAATCGCTTTTAGTTAAACTATTTAAATTTTCAGGAGAAAATTTTTCTTCAAAACCGTCTATATAATAAGATATAATTCCACTTGTTTTTGCAGTAATAAAATTAGAATTTTCAGAAATTAAATTTTCATATTCTTCTTTTTGGGAAATTAAATTTTGTAAAGAAGAAGACTGTTCTTTAGATAAAAGAATATATTTTTTTTTAATTTCTGAGTTAATAGAATCTTTCAATGAATAAATTTGTGAATAATCATTATCAAACCCTATATCTATAATTTGATTTATTAAATTATAAATTTCATAATTAATATTATCAATATCTTTTTGAATAATGGAAAATTCTTTTCTTTGATTTTGAACTTTTATTATATTCTCATTAATTTTATCAATATTTTCTTTAATTTCAGATAAAATTTGATTATCTCCTATCATACATATAGGAGTGTTATCTTTAACTTTTTCGCCTTCATATACTAAATATTGAATATTTCCATCTTGATTACTTCTTACCACTGTTTCGTTACGAATAATAATGCCATTTACTTTAATATTATTATTAATAGTCCCCGTTTGAACTATTTCAATGGACAAAGGAGTTTTTTTAGCCAATTTTACTCCAGAAGATATTAAATAAATAATTATAATAATTGAGAAAAAACTTCCTACTAAGATTCTATTATTTTTTGATTTTCTTTTATGCTTTTTTAATTTTGCCATATAATCCTCACACTTATCAAAAACAAGTATTTATCTAATATTTTATATACTATAATTAAATAAAAAAAACAAGTAAAACTTTATAAAATTTAAAATATAATTAAATTATATATATTTCCTTTAATTGTATATCTTATCATTTTATATGTCAAGGTTTAAAAAATTAAGACTGGATATTAAGTAAAAAACTTAAAAAAAAAGATATAATAGGAACAACTATATGTTCCTAATTATATCATAAAATGTCTGCTTCTTTTTTATAAAAAAATGTTTTTATTGGAGAAAATAGATATTTATGTGAAAGAATTATTTGTTCAGTATTTCCTACAAATAATACTCCGCCAGTTTTTAATGAATTATTAAATTTCTTATATATTTTATTTTTAGCTTCATCAGTAAAATAAATAAGAACATTTCTACATACTATTAAATCACATTTATTAGGATATGGATCTTTTAATAAATCATGCTGCTTAAAAGTTACACAATTTTTTATTTCATCAGAAATTTTATAATCTTCTCCTACTTTTTTAAAATATTTTAATAAAAATTCTTTTGAAACTCCCGAAATACTTTTTTTATTGTATAAACCTATTTGAGCTTTTTCAAGTACTTGTTTATCAATATCTGTAGCCAATATTTTTATTTGAGATAAGGGTATAAATTTAGCTAAAGTCATAGCTAATGAATAAGGCTCTTCTCCTGTTGAACAGGCAGCACTCCATATTTTAATTGTTGAAGAATTTTTTAATAAATATGGAATAATTTCTTTTTCTAATATTTCCCATTGAACAGGATTTCTAAAAAATTCTGAAACATTAATAGTAATATAATTAATAAATTCTTTATAAAGTTCCTTATTATTTTTTAAAGCTTTTAAATAAGAAAAATAATCTTTATAATTATTTTTTCTAATTAAAGCATTTATTCTACGTTTCATTTGTCTTTCTTTATAACTGTTTAAATCTATTCCCGTCATAAATAATATTTGTTTCTTAAAATCTTCATAGGTATTAAACATTTAATCCTCCAAGACTTTAATTAAATTATATAATTTTTATATTAAATTTTTGATTAAGAAATATTATCTTCTAACTGTTTTTTACTTAAAGTAATTTTTTTATGTTCTGGATCAATTTTTAATACTTTTGCTTCAATTATTTCTCCAACTTTAAGTTCATCCTCTGGTTTATTTACATATTTATTAGCAATCTGTGAAACATGAATTAATCCATCTACTCCCGGTTCTAATTCCATAAATGCCCCAAAAGGAACCAATCTAACTATTTTCCCTTTTACAACAGAATCTACTGGATATTTTTCTTCTATTTTAAACCAAGGATTGTTTTCTTCTGTTTTCATTGATAAAGCAATTTTTTCTTTTTCTTTATCAAGCTCAATTATTTCTACTTCTACTTCTTGACCTATCTTAAGAACATCATCTACTTTATTTATTCTATTCCATGATATTTGAGAAATATGAAGTAAACCATCTATTCCTCCTAAGTCAACAAAAGCTCCAAAATCCGTTATATTACTTACAATTCCTTTAACTTTTTTCCCTATTTCAAGTTCATTTAGTAATTGTTGCTTTTTCATGTTGCTTTCTTCTATAAGAATTTGTTTTCTATCTCCTATAATTCTTTTTCTTTTCTTATCAAATTCAATTACTTTAAATTCAACAGTCTTTCCTAAAAAACTATTTAAATCTTTTACAAATCTTTCTTCTATTAAAGACATAGGAATAAAAATTTTTATTTCATTGCTTATTGCAATTATTCCCCCTTTTACTATTTCTATTACCTTTCCTTTTAAAATAGTTTTATTTTCATAAGCTTCTTTAACAATTTCTAAACCTTTTTGAGTATCAACTCGTTTTTTTGACAATTCAACTATTCCTTCCATGTCATTTACCCTTAAAATATATGCCTCTATTTCATCCCCTACATTAACTACATCTTGAAGATTTAAAGTAGGATCATTTGAAAATTCAGATTTAGAAATAATTCCATCAGATTTATATCCTAAATTAACAGATACTTCTGTATCTGTTATATTTATCACAGTTCCTTTAACAATTTGTCCACTTCTTAAGGAAATAAAAGACTGATTTAATAATTCTTCAAAATTTTCATTATTAGTATTTTGCAAATCATTCATTTTAGCAATAACCTCCTTTATTATACGAGCAGGAGTTGATGCCCCTGCGGTTATACCAATTTTATCATTAGATTTGAAATTATTCAACTTTAAATCTTTTACGGTTTCTATATGATAAGTATTATTACAATATTGCTTACAAATTTCATATAATTTTTTAGTATTAGAACTATTTTTTCCTCCAATAACAATCATTTTATTAACTGTTTTTGCAATTTTAATTGCTTCTTGTTGTCTATTAAAAGTAGCTTTGCAAATCGTATTAAAAGCTTCTACTTTATAATTTTTATTTTTAAAAGTCTTTAATATATCATTAAATTTATCTTCTCTATAAGTTGTTTGAGATACTAAACATATAGGAATATCATTTTTTATTCCTATTTTTTCTATATCTCTGTCATTTTCTATAATAAATGCTGTATTATTACTCCATCCTTCTATCCCTTTTACTTCTGGATGATTTCTATCTCCTATAATTACTATTTGATATCCTTTCTTAGAATGTTCATATACAATTTTATGAATTCTTTTTACATAAGGACAAGTAGCATCTATATATTTTAATCCTTTTTCTTTTATATTTTCATATATACTTTTGGGAACTCCATGAGACCTAATTACTATTGTTCCTTTATTAATATCTTCTATTGAATTTATTGGTAGCACATTCTTTTTTTTTAATTCTTCCACTACTTGAGAATTGTGTATAATTGGTCCATAGGTATATAAAGGTTTCTTATCTAAATTATCATAAACCATATTAATTGCTTTATTTACACCAAAACAAAATCCTGCTGTGGAAGCTACAATAATCTCCATTATTTTCCTCCTTAAGTTTTAATTATAAAAATCTTTAGGAATTAATTTTACAATTTTTTCAATAACTTCTTCTACTGTCATTCCTGTAGTATCTATTTCAATTGCGTCTTTTGCTTTTTTTAAAGGAGCAAATTCTCTAGAAGAATCATTTTTATCTCTTTGTTTAATTTCATTTTTTATTTCTTCTAAAGAACAATTTACTCCTTTTTGAAATAATTCCTTATATCTTCTATTAGCTCTTTCTTCTACACTTGCTGTAAGAAATATTTTAATGTCTGCATTGGGAAGCACATAAGTTCCTATATCTCTTCCATCCATAACAATAGAAGTCCCTTTTGCTATATTTCTTTGTAATTCTACCATTTTTATTCTAACTTCTTTAATAGTAGCAACTGCAGAAGCTCCTCTAGAAACTTCATTAGTTCTAATTTCATTAGATACATCTTTACCATTTAATAATACTCTTTGATTATTTTCTTTATATACTATCTTTATATCTATATCATCTAATATATTTTTGATACTTTCTTTATCATTATAATTTATTTCATTATTAATACAGTATAATGCAACTGCTCTATACATTGCTCCAGTATCCACATATATAATTTTTAATTTATTTGCTAATAATTTCGCAATAGTACTTTTTCCTGCTCCAGCAGGTCCATCTATAGCTATGGAAAAATGTTTCATATTTACCTCCTCCAATAAACTAAATTTGGGCGAACACAGTTCGCCCATATAAACATAAAGGACTATATTTTTAATCTAATAAGTCCGGTCTTAATACAACTGCTCCTTTTAAATATACATGCTTCATTTCAATTTGAGATTTTTCAGTTTTAATTTGAACCATAACTCTTATACACATTTTTAAACTATTCTGCACTTTCATTTCTTGAAAACACAGTAATGCAGCGTGAGTTATTTTTAAATTTCTTGCCGCTATAGCAGGATATGCTGCATCAATATCATCTGTTGCAGTAAAAATTATAGATATTATATCTTTAATATCTATATTATTTCTATATATAATTTCTTCTAAAAGTTCTTGTGTATTTTTTAAAATATCTTCTTTAGTATTTTTTTCAACAGTAATTGCACCTCTTATAGCACATATACACATACCAGCTCTCCTATTTCATTAATTTTAATATAAATGAGATGTATCATTTAAAAGACTTAATATCCAATCATCATTATCTTTTTTTTCTATAATAGATAAAGAAACATTTCCTAGCCAAAATTTTCTATATAAAGATAAATCTATATTTAATAATGTCATAATCAAAATTTTTAAAGCAGCTCCATGAGAAACTATAATAAAATTCCCACTTGAATGTTCTGAAGTGATAATTTTAATAGCTTCTTTTAATCTCATCTGTACAGCTTTTAAACTTCCTTCTCCTGGGAATGTATATTTATGTGGTTCTAATAAAAATTTTTTATATTCTTCTCCATATATTTTTTTTAATTCAGAAGAAGTGTATCCTTCCCACTCTCCAAAATTAATTTCTCTTAATTGGGGAAGAACCTTAACTTTTAGTTTTTTTATATTTCCAATACAGTTTGCTGTTTCATAAGCTCTTGATAAATCTGAAGAATAAATTGCATCTATTTCATATTTTTCCATTCTATTTGCGATAGCTAGAGCTTGTTTTTTACCTATATCATTTAAAGGAACGTCTGTGGACCCTTGATATTTATGTTTTAAATTCCACTCTGTTTCTCCATGCCTTATTAAATATAATTTAATCATCTTATTCCCCTTTATGTTTTTTATTTTTATTTAAAGAGTATGTTATATTAAAATCTTCATCTTCGTTATCATATACTTGATATTCTGCCCAAATTTTTTCAAGATTGCTTAATGTAGATGATATTTCATCTTTTTTCTTTAGACTAATTGCCATTATTAAAGCATTCAGAAGACTCATAGGAGCTACTAAAGAATCTACAAAAGAAGCCATATCACTCCTTGCAAGCAAACTATAATCTGCATATTGAGTCATAGGAGATAATGGACTATCTGTAATAGTTATAACTGTAGCTTTTTTAGATTTTGCAAATTCCATAGCTTTTAAAGTGCGTTTGGAATATCTTGGAAAACTTATACCAATAACAACATCCTCAGAATTCATTTTATAAATTTGTTCGAACATTTCACTAACACTATTAGTATGAATTAATTTAACATTATCAAATAAAAGATTAAAGTAAAATCCTAAAAAACTAGCTAATGAAGCAGAACTTCTAACTCCTAATATATAAATTTTACGAGCTTTTAATATAGCATCTACTGATTCATCAAAAACTTTTTCATCAACTTCTTCTAACGTATGTTTAATTTTATCTGCATCCGATTGAAGTACATATTTAAGAACATGTTTTTGTTCTAAACGGTCAGATGCAACTTCCATTCGTTGTACAGCAGTTAATCGATTTTTGACTAATTCTTCTAAAGCCCTTTGCAATTTAGGATAACCATCATAACCTAATTCATTAGCAAATCTAACTACTGTTGATTCACTAACTCCTACAATTTTTCCTAATTTTGCTGCAGTTAAAAAAACTGCTTTATCATAGTGAGTTAAAATATAGTTAGCTATAAGTTTTTGTCCTTTACTTAATCTAGGTAAATTACTATGAATTCTTCTAATTAAATCATTTTTTCTATGCATAAAGGGTTCCTCACATTACTTTTAAATTTTATTTATAACAATTAATAATTAAATATTTTATAACACTATTATATATAAAAAACGCATTTTTACAAATACTATTATATATAAAAATTTATAATTAGTCTATTTAATTATATAATAAATATTATTAATTAGTATAAATAATTTATTTAAATATGATATTATTACTCTAAAAAAGAGAGTTTTAAAATTACTTTTTTTAGTAGTTTTTATCACTCTCTTTTTGTTAAAAATTTTTAAATTAAAAAAATTAAAATAAATTAATTATTTTATATTTTAAATTAAATAAAGAAACTGTTACACATTTGAATTATTTAAATTCATTGTGCAACAGCTTCTTTTATTTTAAACAGGATAAACTTTATTTTCTGTATCTGCTAAATTGGGGTCAACTTTTGTTTTTTGAGCTTGACGATATTTAAAGAATTCTTCTGCAACTTGAGGAAATAAAGCATAAGATAATACATCTTCATCTTGTTCTTTATATTGCTTCATTTGTGATTCTATTTTCTCTAGTTCTGGTTCTAATAAATCTGCAGGACGACAAGTAATAGGTTCTTCATCTCCAATAATTATTTTTCTTATTTCTTCAGAGATTGGAACAGGTGTTCTACCATACTCTCCACGAACAAGAGCTTTAGATTCTTTTGTAACCATTTTATATCTTTCACCCATTAGTACATTAAGAACAGCTTGAGTTCCTACTATCTGACTAGATGGAGTTACCAATGGAGGATATCCAAAATCTGCACGAACTCTTGGTATTTCTTTTAATACATCATAAAAACGATCTTCTGCATTTTGATTTTTAAGTTGTGAAACTAAGTTAGATAACATACCTCCAGGTACTTGATATAAAAGAGTTTTAATATCAACTCCTAATACTTTAGGATTTAAAAGCCCTTCTTCCATAGCTTTTTCACGAAGAGGTCTGAAATAGTCCGCAATTTCTGATAATAATCCTTGGTCAAGTCCTGTATCATAAGGAGTTCCTTTAAATGTTTCAACCATTACTTCAGTAGCTGGCTGTGCTGTTCCCATAGAAAATGGTGACATAGCTGTATCAATTATATCAGCTCCAGCTTCTACACCTTTTAAATATGTCATTGCTACAACCCCGCTAGTATAGTGGCCATGAAGTTGAATAGGTATGTTAACAGCTTTTTTAAGTGCAGAAACTAATTCATAAGAATTATAAGGGACTAATAACCCAGCCATATCTTTTATACAAATAGAGTCTGCTCCCATATTTTCAAATTGCTTTGCTAATTTCACATAATATTCAAGAGTATGTACCTTACTTAAGGTGTAAGAAATAGCAACTTGAGCATGTCCTTTTTCTTTTTTAGTTGCTTTAATTGCAGTTTCAAGATTTCTTGGGTCATTTAAAGCATCAAATATACGAATAATATCTATACCATTAGCAATACTTTTTTGAACAAAATATTCTACTACATCATCTGCATAATGACGATATCCTAATATATTTTGACCTCTAAGAAGCATTTGAAGTTTTGTATTCTTAATAGCATTTCTTAATTTTCTTAAACGTTCCCAAGGATCTTCTTTTAAGAAACGTAGGGATGCATCAAAAGTTGCTCCTCCCCATACTTCCATGGAATGAAATCCTACTTTATCCATTTTTTCTGCTATTGGAAGCATTTGTTCTGTTGTCATTCTTGTTGCAATTAAAGATTGATGGGCATCACGAAATGTAGTATCAGTAATTTTTACTGGTTTAGCTTTAACTTTTTCAGCCATCATTCTACCTCCTTTTTAAATTAAATTAACCAAATATAGACAATAATACTCCTGCTGCAATAGCTGACCCAATAACTCCTGCAACATTTGGTCCCATTGCATGCATAAGTAAAAAGTTTGATGGATTTTCTTCTTTTCCTACTTTTTGTACAACACGAGCTGACATAGGTACTGCTGAAACTCCTGCAGCTCCAATTAAAGGATTAACCTTTCCACCTGATACTTTATACATAATTTTACCAAAAAGGACTCCTGTTGCTGTTCCAATGGCAAATGCCACAAGTCCAAGTGCTAAAATACCTAATGTTTTAGGATTTAAAAATGCTTCCGCATTTGCAGTTGCACCAACTGTAATTCCTAAGAAAATAGTTACAATATACATAAGAGCATTGGATGCAGTTTCTGCTAATTTATTTGTAACACCACTTTCTTTTAAAAGATTTCCAAACATAAGCATTCCTATAAGAGGTGCGGCTGCTGGAAGTAATAATACAACTAAAATAGTAACTATAATAGGAAATAATATTTTTTCATTTTTAGAAACAGGTCTTAATTGTTCCATTTTAACTTTTCTTTCTTCTTTTGTAGTTAAAGCTCTCATAATTGGTGGTTGAATAATAGGTACTAAAGACATATATGAATAAGCTGCTACAGCAATAGGTCCTAATAAATGTGGAGCTAATTTAGTAGTTAAATAAATTGCAGTAGGTCCATCAGCTCCTCCAATAATTCCTATACTTGCAGCCTCTGGCCCATTAAAATGGATAGCTGGAACAATATATTTTAATAAAAGCGCTCCTAAAAAAGCAAAAAATATTCCAAACTGAGCTGCGGCTCCTAGCAAAATACTACGTGGATTAGCAATTAATGGTCCAAAATCAGTTAATGCTCCAACTCCCATAAAAATAAGTGGTGGAAAAATTCCTAGTTCATCTCCCTGATAGAGATAATATAAAAGTCCGCCTATTTGGTCACCTATTGGATGATCCATTAAACCACTTAATGGGAGGTTAACTAATAACATTCCAAAAGAAATAGGTAATAATAATAATGGTTCGTATTCTTTTTTTATAGCTAAATACATAAGTATAAGGGCAACTATCATCATAATAACATTACCCATAGTTAATGCCGAAAAACCTGTGCTACTAAGAAAATCTTTTAAGGTTTCTCCTAGCATAGATAAAAAATCCATGTGCTTTGCTCCCTTCTTTTTTAATGCTCCGGATACTATTTCATTTAGTCAATCGATGCGATTAAATCTCCAGTATTTACAGAAGCTCCTTTAGATACGTTAATGGAAGCTACTTTTCCATCTGCTGGGGCAACAACTTCATTTTCCATTTTCATAGCTTCTAAAATAGCAATAACATCTCCTTCTTTTACGTTATCTCCTACA
The DNA here is from genome assembly GCF_001466305.1 of Defluviitalea phaphyphila. Lineage (GTDB taxonomy): Bacteria > Bacillota > Clostridia > Lachnospirales > Defluviitaleaceae > Defluviitalea_A > Defluviitalea_A phaphyphila. The sequence continues at coordinate 88,527 of NZ_JWID01000003.1, read as the reverse complement.
TTAACTTTAATATCTAAAATAGTTCCTGGCATAGGTGCAGTCACTTTATTAGCTCCTACTGTTGTTGAAGTAGATACTTTATTAGTTTCTACTTTTGGTGTTGCTGGAGCTGGAGATGGATTTTGTGCCATTGCAGTAGTAGATACTTGCCCACTGCCTTGTAACTCCTCTACCTCTACTTCATATGTATTTCCATTTACAGTAACTTTAAATTTTCTCATTTTTAATCCTCCTTCAATTATTTAAATATTTATTAAATTGTATTTTTAATTTGACTTATACGTCCTTCTCTATTCCATTCTGAAATATTAGAATTAATTCTTCTAAAAGAACGAACTTTTAATTTATCTGTAGTTGTATTTAAACTAGCTGCAACTGCTGCTGTTATTACAGCAATTAATTCTAAATCATCTTCAACTTCGCCATCTTTTTGATTGATTTCTTCATGGATAACTTCTTCTTTTACAATCTCTTGTTTTGGTTCTTCGATTTTTTTAGAAGACCCATTTGAAAGAATGCGAAATAAATCTAAAATATATGATAAAGCAATCAAAGCTATGAAGGTAACTCCCATACCAATGACTGTTACCATAAGACCATTTAAAAATTCTTCCATTTCATCACCCCACGTTTATTTAAACAGTGCCATGCTTTTTAGCAGGTCTTTGTTCTCTTTTACTATAAAGCATTTCTAAAGCTGCTATTATACGTTTTCTTGTAGCTGAAGGTTCTATAATATCATCTACATATCCTCTTGAAGCAGCTGCATAAGCACTACCTTGCATAGAAGAAAATTCTTCTATTTTTTCTGCTCTCAAATTGTTTGGATTTTCAGAATTTTTTAATTCTTCTGCATACATAATATTTACTGCACCTTCTGGATTCATGACAGAAATTTGCGCAGTAGGCCAAGCAAAAACAATGTCAGCACCTATATGTTTACTATTCATAGCAATATATGCACTTCCAAAAGCTTTTCTTATAATTACATTTACTTTTGGGACAGTTGCATTAGCAAAGGCATATACAAGTTTACTTGCATTTTTTAATATTCCTTTTTGTTCTTCTTCTACAGAAGATATAAATCCTCCTACATCTGTAAGTGAAATAATTGGAATATTAAATGCATCACAGAAATTAACAAAATCAGTTCCTTTATTACATGCTGCTATATTTAAAAGTCCTTCATTTTCTTGAGATTGATTTGCTATTATCCCTACAGTACTACCATTAAGACGAATAAAACCTATTACGAGATTTTTAGCATATTTGGATTGAATTTCTAAAAATTCTCTATCATCTGCTATAGAAGCTATAACTGTTTTTACGTCAAAAGATTCATTTAAATCTTCTGGAATAATAGAATCTAATACAGAATCTACACGATTTAAGTCATCAGTTGCTTCATAAATTGGAGCATCTTCTAAATTATTTCCTGGCAAATAACTAATTAAATTTCTTACACCTTCAATACATTCTTCTTCTTTATCATATTGGAAATGAACCATACCGCTTTTTTCACTATGTATATCAGCACTTCCAATACTTTCAAATGTAGCTTTTTTACCTTCTATTCCTTCAATAGTATTGGGACTATTCATAAATAATCTTCCATTTTGGGAAACCATAAATGTAAAATCTGAAATTCCTGCACTAAATCCAGCTCCACCTACACAATCACCAAAAATCACTGAAATTTGAGGAATTATTCCAGATGCTATAGACTGTTTAAGGAACAAAGTTCCATACCCATTTAATCCATCAATACTTTCTTGTAATCTTAAACCAGATGAATCTAAGAATGAAATAATAGGAGCGCCCATTTTCATGGCATAATCATATAAAGATGCAATTTTTTTTGCATGCATTTCTCCAACAGAACCACCAAGAACTGTTGCATCTTGACTATATACATACACTAATCTACCTTCTACAGTTCCATAACCTGTGACTACGCCGTCAGCAGGAGTATTTTTTTTAGACATATTAAAATCTGTAGAACGATGTTTAACAAATGCACCTAATTCAACAAAACTTCCTTCATCAAGAAATTTTTCAATGCGTTCTCTGGCTGTTAATTTGCCTTCTGAATGAAGCTTTTTAATTTCAGCTTCACCGCCGCCCATTTGAATAACAGAACGACGCGCATTGAGTTCATTAATTTTAGACAATGTACTCATTTATAACCCTCCATTTTTAAATTTTAGGCTCTGTTAAAAACGCGACAATCGCCAAATTTATTCTACATTATTATTATAAACCATGCAAGTAATTTAGAAAATAAAAATTATAAATCTTTATATTTTTTCTACTATATATACGATGGGAGGATTAGTTGGACGATTCAAATAACTAAATTTAGCAGTAATAAAATTTTCATTATTTATATTTCTAAGAAATGATTCAATTGCTTCTTTTTCTTCCATTCCTCCTGGATGACCTAAATAACTTATAATAGTAATAAATCCTCCTTTAACAAGCATGGAAGAAATTTTATTTAAAGCAATTATAGTAGTTTCTTTTTTAGTAATAATTTTTTTATTTCCATTAGGTAAATATCCTAAATTAAACATAGCTCCATTAATAGAATGATTAACATATTTACATATATTACTATGAGAATCTTGTATTAATTCTACTCTTTCTATTAGTCCTTCTTTATATAATTTCTTTTTTGCACTTTCTATAGCCTGTGGCTGAATATCAAATCCTATAACTTTCCCTTTATCACCTACAGCTTTAGCTAGAAATATTGTATCAAAACCATTTCCTACAGTAGCATCTACTACAATATCCCCTACATTTATTTTATTTTTTAATATATTATGTACTAAATCTGTTAATTTAGTTCTTAAAAACATTATTTCACCTACTTTATTTATATGAATTATGTTAATTAGTTTTATATTTTTAAAGATTAATTGTAATAATTTAATTTTTTATAATTTTTTTAAATAACTAATTTCTTCTTTTGTTAAATATCTATATTTCCCCAAAGGTAAATCTTTTAAAAAAATTTTTCCTATAGCAATTCTTTTTAATTTTAACACTGGATGACCTATTGCTTCACACATCTTTCGAACCTGTCTATTTCTTCCTTCATAAATAGTAATTTCTATTTCTGAATTTTCGGAAAATTTTCTCACAAGCTTTATTTTAGCAGGCGAAGTTTTATATCCATCAATTACTATACCTTTTCTTAATTTATTTAAAGAATTTTCATCAGGAATCCCTTTAACTTTTGCAATATAAGTTTTACTTATATGATGTTTAGGATGAGTAAGTTTATAAGTTAGTTCTCCATCATTAGTTAGCAAAAGAAGTCCTGATGTATTATAATCTAATCTTCCTACAGGATAAACTCTCTCAGAAATAGATGGGAGTAAATCCATTACTGTAGGTCTATCAAACTGGTCATTTGCTGTGGTAATATAATTTTCTGGTTTATTTAATAAAATATAAACTTTTTTGTTTTTTACACAAACTTTTTTATCATTAAAATATACTAAATCTTTTTCTGTGTTTATTTTTGTTCCTAAATTAGTAATAACCTTTCCATTTACTTTGACTTTTCCCTCTAGAATATATTTTTCAGCTTTTCTTCTTGAAGCAATTCCAGCATTAGCTAGATATTTTTGTAATCTAATTTCCACTATATTTCTCCTTTCTATAAAACAAAAATAAAAGAAAGGTTTTTCCTTTCATCATTATATATTATACTTTATTTTTTTAATATTAACCAATTATTTAGTACTTTATTTAAACAAGTAAAAAAATCATGTCTATTTATACTTTTACCAGCAACTAATGATATTTTCCCACACATTTGATCTACTATAAAGATTTGCACTTCTCCTATTTTTTGTCCTTTAATAACAGGAGCTTCTATAATTTTAGGAACTTTTAATTTAATTTTTATTTGCGATTTTTCTTCTTCATTTATAGGATATATAAAATCTTCATCGGCATAAAGAGGAACATTAGTTTCTTTAGCTTTAATAACAGGAATTGTTTTTAAATACTGATTTTTTTCTATAATAGAAACTTTTTTATAGTTCTTAAATCCATATTCCATAATTTTTTTCGTATCAATCCATTTTTGTTCTTTTCCCCGTGGACCCCAACCACTAGCTAATACAACAGAAATAAGCTGCATATCATTTTGTTTCGCAGCTCCTACAAAGCAATAACCTGCTTTTCCTGTATATCCAGTTTTTACTCCATTAGCACCTGGAAATTCATCTAAAAATCTATTAGTATTATTAAGATAATAAGAGCGATAATTGCCTTCTTTAGGAATAGTCAATGATCTAGTATTAATAATTTCTACAAATTTAGGATTTTGCATTGCATAACGAGTAATCAATGCTAGGTCATACGCTGTAGATTGATGTCCATCAGCATCTAATCCATTAGGAGTTTTAAATACAGTATTTTTTGCTCCTAATTCTTTAGCTTTTTCAGTCATTTCTTCACAAAATGCTTCTACCGAACCACTTATATGCTCTGCAATTGCAATTGCAACATCATTAGAAGATTTCATCATAAGAGCGTATAACAAATCTTCTAAACGTTGTTTTTCTCCTTCTTTTAAATATAATTTTACTTCAGGAGCTTTAGCTGCTCTTTTACTCACTATTACCTCATCAGAAAGATTTCCCTTTTCTAGTGCTATAATACAAGTCATTATTTTAGTTGTACTTGCCATAGCTCTAGGTTCGAAAGCATTTTTTTCCCAAAGTATACGACCTGTATCTGCTTCTATTAAAATTGCTGATTGGGCTTCTACTGTTAGGTCAATATTTTCAATCCCATATAAAGAATTTGTAATACTTATAGATAAAATAAAAATAAAAAATAAATATAAAAATCTCTTTTTCATAACGAACTCCTTTTTAAGTTCTTTGTTTCATAATATAATATTAAAGCTTGTATTATGCAAAAATTAATTTTCTTCAGAAATTTTTTCCACAATTTTTTTACTTTTTATATTTGAATTTATATAATTACCTATTTGATTTATTATATTGGGGATTTCTTCTATTATTTTAAAGGAATTTCCAAAATTATGATGAACATGAAGTAACTTAACTTCATTCTCTTCTATTACCATAAAAGCAACTGGTTGAACACTAATACCAGCCCCACTTCCCCCACCAAAAGGATATCTATTGTCTTCATCATCTTCTTTAACAGTATTATCTTTTTTAAAAATACAATACTCAGCTCCTCCTGCTACAAATCCAAATGAAGCTTTTGTTATAGGCATAATAATTGTCCCTTCTGATGTTTCAATAGCGTCTCCTATAACAGTATTAACTTCAATCATTTGTTTTATATTCTCCATAGATGTTTTCATTAAAGATTCAATGGGATGAAGATTTATATTTGACATTTTTAAGCCTCCTTTTAATAACAAAATATCGAAAAATCATAAAAATAAAATTTGTATTGATTTTACAGTAAAATAAAATATTAACTTTATTTGTTTTAAAATTTGGAGTTATTTTTATATTATAATTTTGAATTGGTATGATTTCATTAAAAAAACATATGATAGTTGGTATTATTATATTAATTAATCCATAAAATATAGCTGTGTTACTTGGATTATTATTTCCTAAATTTAATTTAAAATCTATAAAATCTATTGTTATATTTTTTTTATTTTGTTTTAATTCACTAAACATTATTTTAAATGTATTTTTATAGTTTGATTTATTTGAAAATATCTTATTATAATTTTTTTTTAAATAATTTGTTAAATTAATTTTAAATATTTTTATATATTTCAATAAATATACGCTTAATATAAAATTTTGACCATATTTATATTCAATTATTACTTTCAAAAAATTTCACCTGCTTATTTAATACATTTAATTTTATTTTCCCCTAAAAAATAATAAAGAATTCAATATAAAATATAAAAGTACATTTTTTAAAAATTTTAATTTTAAAATAATATTTGAATTTATAATATATAAATGCTAGAATTAATTTGATATCATTAAAATTTATAAAAATTAAAAATGATGTCCAAGAATTAATTATGTTTGGAGGAACTTCAGATGAATAAAGTACAAAAATTTGAATTATTTATTAGGGAAAATCCTGACTTAAATGTTTTTGAAAAAGTGCAACAAAATGATGCAGTATTATTTAAAAGTAGATATACTTTTGCTGGAAGTGAAAAGATTTTTTTAATTGTATTAGATGATAGCGTATTTAGTCAGGTGTTATGTAGAATTGTTACATTAAATAATCCTGCAAAAAGAGATAAAATATTATATTTAATTAATGAATTGAATTCAAAATATAAAGCATTAAAATATACATTAGATGATTTAGGAAATATAGATTTTTGTATTGATTATATAGCTTCAGATGAAGATTTTAATGCAAAAACTCTTATAGGAATAATTTTAAATATATTTAAAAATATAGAAGAAGATTATGGGAAATTTATGAGAGTTATATGGGCATAATTTCTAATCGAGTTATAACATTACAAAAATATAAATAAAAACACCTCTATTGAGAGGTGTTTTTATTTTTCTTCATCGTCAAATAGTCCTATTTGTTTGACTTCTTCTTGTACTTCTTTTTGAATTTGTTCTAACAGTTGCTCCTGAATCTCTGGCAAGTCTTTAAGACTTTTAAAACCAAAATATCTAAGAAATTCTTCAGTAGTTCCAAATAAAATAGGCTTACCTGGAGCGTCCATTCTTCCAATTTCACAAATTAAATTATATTCTATTAGTTTATTAATTGCATGATCTGATCTTACCCCCCGTATCTCTTCTATTTCAGCTTTTGTAACAGGTTGCTTATAAGCAATAATAGATAAAGTTTCCAAAGCTGCTTGAGTAATATTATATTTTTTTGGGTTTTGATAAAAAGTTTGAATAACCTCAAAAAGTCGTGGACTTGTACACATTTGAAAAGAATTATTTAATTCAATAATTTGAATTCCTCTTTCTTCTTCTTGATATTTAGATATTAATTTTTCTAAAATTTGTTTTGTTACATTGACATCTTCATTAATAATTTGGGCGATCTTTTTTAAAGGAACAGCTTCTCCCGATATAAAAAGTATTGCTTCTATTATTGCCTCATTTTTAGTCAATTTCACTTATATCCACTCCATCATATTTTGTAATAAAAATATCTTCAAATGGGGACTTTTGTTCAATATTCACTTTCCTGCTTCTAATTAATTCTAATAAAGCAAGAAAAGTAACAACTACTTCCATTTTACTACATTCATTTAAAAATAAATCATGAAAATATATAGCAGGAGATAATGTTAATAAATCCATTATATATGTTATTTTATCTTCAATTTTATAAATATCTTTTTGAACTGATTTAAATTCACTTCTTATAGTATCAATTTTCTTATCTTTTTTTCTTAATAAATCTTGAAAAATAGCAAACATATTTTGAAGAGTTATTCCATCTAATATTTCATTTATATCTACTGAATTATTTTTTAACATGTATTTAATATTTTCTGGTATATTAGAAGTTCTAAAAAATACTTTTTGAGCTTCTTTTTGCCTTTCTTTTAGTTTCTCAGAAACATGCTTAATTTTTTTATATTCTAAAAGCTTATTTACTAATTCTTCTCTTGGATCTTCTTCTGGTTCTTCATTTTCTTTAAAATTTGGGAGTAACATTTTTGATTTAATTTCTAATAATGTAGCTGCCATAACCAAAAATTCGCTCATATTTTCCATATTTTTATGTTCAAACGAAGAAATATATTCCATATATTGGTCAGTAATGAGGGCTATGGGGATATCATAAATATTAATTTTATTTTTTTCAATCAAATGAAAAAGTAATTCAAATGGCCCTTCAAATACTTCTAATTTTACTTGAATACTCAAATATATACCTCTTTTCATTATGTTTAAAATCCAAATATTTTCGTTAAAAATTCATAAATAGACCAAACTATTGGGTCTAAAATCTTTGAAATAACATTCATTAATAAAAGAACAATTAAAACAATCTGTAATATATATTGATATTGTATAATTTTAAAATACGTTCTTGGTGGAATTAAATTAAACAATATTTTTGATCCATCTAATGGCGGAATAGGAATTAAATTAAAAACAGCTAATATAATATTTATTAATATTCCATAATTTATAATTTGATAAAGTATGTAATACTTATCTACTGATAAATTATAACTCGAAATAATTTTTAAAATTGCAGTAAACAATACTGCTACAAGTAAATTAGCTATTGGTCCCATTATAGAAATCATAATCATAGCTTTTTTTCTATTTTTAAAGCTTGAGGGATTAGTATGTATAGGCTTAGCCCAACCAAAATTAATAAAGAAAAGTAATAAAAGACCAATAGGATCTATATGTGCAATAGGATTTAATGTTAGTCTACCTTCTCTTTTTGGTGTTTTATCTCCTAAAGAATAAGCAATTAATCCATGGGCAAATTCATGAAATGTAATTCCTATTAATATCCCAGGAATTTTAATTAATATATTTAATAAAGGATTATTCAAATTTTAACCTCCTCTTTAAAATTATTAATGCTACATTAATTACTCTCTTGTATATTCTAAATGGTTAATTTGAAAAATTCAACTATAATATATATACTTTAAAATTTTTTACTATAAAAAACATTACTAATATTATTAAAAATAAAACCTTGTAAAAGGATTTCTTATACAAGGTTCATTATAAAATAGATATATTAATCATTTAAAATTATATTTTGTAACTATTTTCTTTCTACCAGTTATTTTGTCATTATAATATTCATATAGACAAATACCTAAATATGATCCTGAAATATTGTATAAATTATCAAACCCCATATTTTGAAGTGCCATTATAGCATAATAGCTTCTTTGACTAGAACGACAATGTAAATACACTGGTCTATCTTTAGGGATTTCTGAAATTCTTTCTCTTAATTCACTTAATGGAATATTAATAGCATTTATTAAATGCCCTGCTTCATATTCTTTTCTTTCTCTTACATCTATAATAAATGCATTATTTTCTACTAATTCTCTAACTTTATATACTGGTACTTGTTTAAAAACTCCATTTAATAGATTTAATCCTACTAATGCTGCATAATTTACAGGGTCTTTAGCTGTATTAAAAGCAGGAGCATAACATAATTCTAATTCTTTCAAATCTTCTAATGTTCCATTCATCATAATCATAGTAGCTATTACATCTATTCTTTTGGTAGCATTCCCTTTACCTACAGCCTGAGCACCTAATATTTTACCCGTAGGGACTTCATATATTAATTTAAAATGAAGAGGACTATTATCCGGCATAATTCCAACTATATCTCCGGGAATTATATAGACAAAATCATAAGGAATTCCTGCATTTTTAGCATCTTTTTCTGTTAATCCTGTTGAAGCAACATTAAGATCAAATAATTTTACACAGGATGATCCTATTACTCCCGTATTTCTATGAGGAATTCCATACATATGGTCTGCTGCAGCCCTAGCTTGTCTTTGAGCTGGTCCTGCAAGAGGTAATCTAGTTTTAGTTTTAGTTATTTTATGATATACTTCTATAGCATCCCCCACAGCATAAATATCTTTATCACTTGTTAAATAATTATGATCAACTTTAATACCTCCTGTTTCTCCTATTTCTAGCCCTGCTTCCTTAGCTAATTTTGTTTCAGGTTTTACTCCTATCGCTATTATTACAGCTTGTGCAGGAATCTCTTTACCAGAAAATAATTTAATATTATCATCATTAATTTTTATTACACTATCTTCTAAAATAAGATTTATTCCTTTATCTATCATTTCCTTATGAAGTATTTGTACCATATCATAATCTAAAGTATCCATAATTTGATTAGATGCTTCTATCAATGTTATATTAAAATCAAGGTTAGCTAATTTTAAATTTTCTACAATTTCTACTCCAATAAATCCCCCACCAATAACAGCTATATCCTTAATATTATTATTCTTAACATACTTATTTAATTTATCAATATCAACTACATTTCTTATGGTAAATACATGAGGCTTATTACATCCTTCTACTTTAGGAATGACTGGATTTGCCCCAGGAGATAATATTAATTTATCATATGCTTCTTCATATTCTTTTTTAGTTATTAAATCTTTTACTATAATTGTTTTTTTATCTCTATTTATTTTTATAACTTCATTATTAACTCTAGCTTCTATATTAAATCTTTTTTTAAAAATTTCTGGTGTCATTAATACTAAATCTTCACTCTCAGAAATCATTCCACTTAAATGATTTGGTAAACAACAATTTGAAAAAGAAACATGGGGCCCTTTTTCAAACATTATAATTTCTGCAGATTCATCTAATCTTCTTATTCTTGCAGCTGCAGAAGCTCCTCCTGCTACTCCACCAACTACTAAAATTTTTCTTGTCATTTCTTTCCCTCCTAAATTTATTCTTTATGTAAACTTAATATTATAATTTTTATAATATTAGTATATCATAATTATACAATAATGTATATTTACATAAAGTACTTTACTTTAAAATTATAATATTTTTATTATTTTAAGTATTCTTATTTAATTTAAAAACTCTACAAGTTAATAATCTGAAATGTCCCCTATTTGTTCTTCAATAGTAACAGAACCATAATTATTTTTGACAATATTATACGCCTAAGATTTTCTTAGGCGTTAAAACCATTCTTTTAAAATTAATTTGAACATAGTATTAAAACTTGCTTTTTCAATTGAATCTTCTGCAATTATATCAGAACTTCCAATTTCTTTTCCTTGAAAAGTATAAATAATATTACCAATTTTATCTCCCTTTTTTACAGGAGCTTGAATAGCTTCTGGTAATTCTACTTTATATTCAATCTTTTCATCAGCCATATTTTTATTCACCAATAGCTGTACTTGTTTTTTTATGATACCATTTACGTTTGGACTACTTCCTTTATTAACTTTTACACTTCCAACTACTTTACCTACTGGTTCTCCTTTTATAATAGCAAAATTTGCAAAACCATAATCTAACATTTTAGCTACTTCTGAGTTTCTAGCTTGTTTACTTTTAGCTCCCATGACAACTGATATAAGACTAAGTTCATCTCTTTTAGCTGTTGCAGATAAACAATACATGGATTGTTGGGTAAAACCAGTTTTTAATCCATTAGCACCTTTATACCATTTAAATAAGTTATTAGTATTTGTAAGTCCAAATTCTTCTTTCCCTCTTCTTGTCTCATGGATAATCGTATCTTGCCAAATAGTAGCTAATTCATGAATTTCAGGATATTTATTAATTAATTCTCTAGACATTAGAGCAATGTCGTAAGCGGAAGTAAAATGCGAATCATCATGCAAGCCACAGGCATTTACAAAATTAGTATTTTTCATTCCTAATTCTTTAGCTTTTTCATTCATCATTTTTACAAAAGCTTCTTCACTACCAGCTATATGTTCTGCCATAGCTACTGCTGCATCATTAGCTGAAGCAATAGCTATACATTTCGTTAATGTCTTTACTGTTTGCTGTTCATTCTGTTCTAGATATACTTGGGAACCTCCCATACTAGCAGCATGTTCACTTACAGTTACTATATCATCCCAAGATATCTTACCTTTTTCTACTGCTTCATAAATTAAAAGTAAAGTCATAATTTTAGTAGTACTAGCAGGAAAACGTTTTTCATTCATATTTTTTTCAAATAATACTTTTCCTGTTTTCGCTTCCATAAGTACGGCTGAAGGAGACTCTATTTCTAGCTCTATATCACTTTTATCAGTAGTATTTTCTTCTCCTTTTACTACATTAAAAGATATTATATTTATTAATAAAGTTATAATAAGTACTACTCCAATATGTTTGTTTAATGACATTACTATACCTCCTTATGCACATTTATTATAATATTATGTTAGACATTTTTTAATAAAATATGCATAGGGATGAATATGATGAAATTTTTACATAATTACTTCATAAACATAAGGAGGTCTTTCTGGTTTATTATTGCTTATTTTAAAAGCATTTTTAGCTTTTTCCACAGCATTATCAGTATATTTCATATTAGTATGAAGAATACAAATAGTATCCCCTTTTTTTACTTTATCCCCTATTTTCTTAATTATAGTAATTCCTGCTCCAAAATCTATCTTATCCTCTTTAGTTTGTCTTCCTGCTCCTAAAAGCATAGCTGATATTCCTATACTTTCAGCATCTATTTTTTCTATGTATCCAGAATTTTCTGCTTTTATTTCTATATGATATTTAGCTGATGGAAGTTTATCTGGATTGTCTACAATTTCTGGATTACCCCCTTGAATTTTAATAAATTCTTTTAATTTATTTATAGCTTCACCTGTTTTAATCTTTTCTTTTAGAGTTTCATATGCTTTATCAAAATCTTTAAATGCTCCTCCTAATACAGTCATATAAGAAGCAATAGTTAAAGCAACGTTTGTTTCATCTTCTGCTCCTTGACCTTTTAACACTTTTATAGCTTCTTTTACTTCATTAGCATTTCCAACCTCATGACCTAAAGGTTGGTCCATATTAGTTATAACTGCAATTACTTTTTTATTTAGAGATTTTCCTATATTAACCATAGTTTTTGCCAATTCTTTAGCTTCATCTAAACTTTTCATAAAAGCACCTGAACCTACTTTAACGTCTAATACAATAGCATCAGAACCTGAGGCAATCTTTTTACTCATAATAGAACTAGCTATAAGAGGAATACTATCAACAGTAGCAGTAACATCTCTTAAAGCATAAATCTTTTTGTCTGCTGGAGTTAAATTTGATGTTTGTCCAATAATTGCCATTTTATATGTGTTTACATTATTTATAAATTCTCTTTTACTAAGTTCTATTTTAAATCCATCTATCGATTCTAATTTATCTAAAGTTCCTCCTGTATGACCTAATCCTCTTCCGCTCATTTTTGCTACAGGAATTCCTACAGAAGCTACTAAAGGAATTGCTATTAAACTAATTTTATCTCCGACTCCTCCTGTTGAATGTTTATCTACTTTAATTCCTTTTATTTCAGATAAATCTACCTTATCTCCTGAATTTACGAAAGCCATAGTAAGGTTAGAAGTTTCTTCTTTAGTCATTCCTCTAAAATAAATGGCCATTAATAGAGCTGATACTTGATAGTCTGGAATTTCTCCTTTTACATATCCATTAACAATAAAATCTATTTCTTCTCTAGAAAGTTCTTGACCATTTCTTTTTTTTATAATTAAGTCATACATTCTCATAAGATCACCTTCTTTATAAATTTTTAATAAGTACTTTCATAAGTTTAATAAATTTTTCCTTTACTTTTTTTGATGTTTCTATAACTTCTTCATGATTTAAAGGCTGATCTAATATTCCTGCAGCCATATTAGTCATACAAGATATTCCTATTACATCTATTCCACTATGAATTGCAGTAATTACTTCAGGTACTGTAGACATTCCTACAGCATCTCCTCCTAATATTCTAACCATTTTTATTTCTGCCGGGGTTTCATAAGAAGGACCAGTAAAATAAGTATATACTCCTTCTCTTATATCAATTTCTAATTCTTTAGCAGCTTCTTTTACTTTGTTTCTTAATTCTTCTTTATAGGCATTAGACATGTCTGGAAAACGCATTCCATATTCATCTAAATTTTTCCCTATTAATGGATTAATTCCTGCAAAGTTTATATGGTCTTTAATTATCATTAAATCTCCTGGTTTATAATTTTCATTTACTGCTCCTGCTGCATTAGTAACAATAAGAGTTTTAACACCTATCTTTTTCATTACACGAATTGGAAAGGTAACTTCGTTCATATGATATCCTTCATAATAGTGAAATCTTCCCTGCATAGCAATTACAGTTTTGCCTTGAAGTTCACCTATAATCAATTGACCTACATGGCCTTCTACAGTGGATATGGGAAAATAAGGGATGTTTTGATAGGGGAAAATTTCCTTTGATTCAATTTCATTTCCTAAATCTCCTAAGCCAGAACCTAAAATCAATCCTATTTCTGGTTTAAATTTAGATTTGTTTAAAATATATTCTGACGCTTTTTCTATTTGATTTTGAATTTCCATTGTTTATAATCCTCCTATCTTAAAATATCTTTAGCAAAACTTATGCCATGTTTAATTTTTTCTGTACCTAAAATTTCTCCTATAGTTTGCCCTATATCTGCAAAAGATTTTCTTGTTTTTAAGTCTATATTTTGTTTAAGACCTTTTCCATAAGCGATGAAAGGTACATATTCTCTAGAATGATCCGTACTAGGAGTTGTAGGATCACAACCATGGTCAGCATTTATCATTAATACATCTGTATCTTTCATGGTATTTAAAATTTCTAAAAGTCTTTTATCAAAGTCCTCTAACCCTTTAGCATAAGCTCTATAATTATTCCTATGTCCCCATTTCATATCAAAATCTACTAAGTTTGTAAAGATAATACCTTCATTGTTTTGTTTCATATATTCTATAGTTTTATCTACTCCATCCATATTATCTGTTGTATGAATTGCTTCAGTAATTCCTCTTCCTGAGAAAATATCTTCTATTTTACCCACAGCAATAACATCTAAACCTTTAGCCTTTACTTTATCTAAAATTGTATCATGGGGAGGCTTAATAGCATAATCTCTTCTATTAGGCGTCCTTGTAAATTCTCCAGCTTTTTTTCCTATAAAAGGTCTTGCAATTACTCTAGCTACCGCATGATCTCCAGTAAGAATCTTTCTTGCAATAGAACATATTTCATATAACCTCTCTATAGGAATAATCTCTTCATGAGCAGCTATTTGAAATACGCTATCTGCAGAAGTATATACAATAGGATATCCTGTTTTTATATGTTCTTCCCCTAACTCATCTAATATAACTGTTCCAGAAGCTGGTTTATTCCCTAAAATTTTAGTTCCAATAGCTTTTTCAAAAGCATCAATTATTTCTTTTGGAAAGCCATTTGGATAAGTAGGAAAAGGTTTTTTGGAATATATTCCTGCCATTTCCCAATGACCTGTTACAGTATCTTTCCCATTAGACATTTCTGCAAATCTACCATAGCAACCTAAAGGATTATCAATTTTTTCTATTTCTTTCATACCTTCAATATTTCCTAATCCTAATTGTACTAAATTAGGAATATTAAGTCCTCCTACTTTTTTAGAAACATTTGCAATAGTATTACTACCTACATCTCCAAATTTATCTGCATCTGGCATTTCTCCCATTCCTACACTATCTAAAATAATCCATATTATTCTTTTTATCATGTTTATACCACCCTTCTTATATAAATTATTCCTATATCTATTATTTATATTCTATAAAAATATATTAAGAAAAAAAAAGGGCACTTTAAGCCCTAGGATGTGTTTTTAAATACACCTCTTTTAATTTATTTTTATTTAGTTGTGCATAAACTTGTGTTGTAGATATATCTGAATGTCCAAGCATCTCTTGTACTGACTGTAAATCTGCTCCATTAGCCACCATATGAGCTGCAAAGGAATGTCTTAACATATGGGGAGTAATTGGCTTATTTATATTTGCCTTTTTAGAATATACTTTAACAAGTTTCCAAAAACCTTGCCTAGTCATAGGGTTCCCATTACAATTTACAAATAAAATTTTTTCTTTAGGGTCTCGAATCATGGCAAATCTTGCTTTTTCAATATATGTACGAAGAGCTCTAACAGCAGAAGAACCCAAAGGAATAATTCGTTCTTTTGAATGCTTAGAATCTGTACATTTTATATATTCTAATGTTAAATTAACACTATTTTTTTCTAAGCATATAAGTTCTGAAACTCTAATACCTGTAGCATATAAAACTTCAAGCATTGCTTTATCTCTAATCCCTTTAAGTTCTTTTTCATTAGGCTGTTTTAATAAAAGTTCTACTTCTTGAATAGACAAAATTTCTGGCAACTTTTTTTTAACTTTAGGACTTTCTAAATCTATAGTTGGGTCGTCTTGTATTACCTCTATCTTTTTTAAAAATTGAAAAAATGACCTAATAGAAGCTATATTTCTGGAAATAGTAGAAGTCGATTTACCATTTTTTTGCAAATCAAGCAAGTAAGATGTAATAATAGTTTTATTAACATTTTGGAATTTTTGAATTCCTGAATTATTTAAAAAATTGATGAAATTTTTTAAATCCCTTTTGTAAGAAACAATGGTGTTTTTTGACGACCCTTTTAAATCTCTTAAATAATCTGTATATTTAATAACGACTTCTTCCATTTCTTGTTCTCCTTTGTACTTACTAATTTCAAAAATTTATTTTAATTATAAAATATTTTTAAAAAAAAGTCGACATTTTTACAAAAAAACTTATACAAATTTAACCACTTTTTTTAATTACTCATATTAGACATAAATATTTTCATAAATAATGGAGAAATAAATGTTTCTATTATTCCCGTTAATATTACAAATAATAGTCCTATTAATAACACTAATCCATATTCCATCCATTTTTTATTTTTTTCTTTATTATATCTTTGATTATTTTTATAATTTGACATTGCAAAATTTATACTAGCAGCAGAAATAAACATTAATCCTGGAATTAATATAATATTTTGAGGAATACAAGATACTATACTAAATAAAAATCCATTCCATCCGTAATTAACTAATAAAAATGCAGAAGTAAAACCGTAAGAAAAACCTTTTATAAATAAAATAATAATTATAAAAGGAATTCCTATTATTCCTATTCCTAAAATCCATAAAATAATTATAGTTTTACCGTGAGTAAAAATACATTCTTTTAATACTTCAAAATAAGAAATTTTTTCTTGTGGAAATCTAATGAAAAATTCATTCATATATTGTAATAGTTCTTGTTTTTGTATTAAATTTATATAATTAGCAACAATAGAACCGATACAAATTCCAATTAAAAATATTATAATACTTATCCCATATAATTTTTCCCTTTTAGAAATAAATTTTTTTCTATCTTTCAAAGTTCTCTTCCTTTCATTAAATATCTGTATAGTAATAAAAACCTATACAGAATTATATGTATCAAAGAAAGGAAGTAGAACAGCTTGTACTTTTAATATTTATTATTTTCTATTAATTCTTTTGTTGCAAATATACCAGCAATAGTTTTACTATCTTTTATTATTCCATGGAAAATCATATCAATAGCTTCTTTTAAAGAATATTTCTCTATTGTTATAAACTCATCTTCATCTAAATTTTGATTAGTTTTTACTAAATCTTTGGCTAAATAAATATGTATTATTTCTGTACAAAATCCTACTGCTGTATACATAGAACAAATATATGAAAATTTTGAAGCTTTGTATCCTGTTTCTTCTTCTAATTCTCTTTTTGCACATTCTAAAGGGTCTTCCCCTTTTTCTAAAGTTCCTGCAGGTATTTCTATAAGTTCTTCTTTAGCAGGATGTCTATATTGACGCACAAATAAAATATTACCTTGATTATCTACAGGAACAATAGCAGCAGCTCCATTATGGAGCACTACATCTCTTGTAGTAGTTCTACCATCAGGTAATTCGATAGTATCTTTTACTAATGAAATAATTTTCCCTTTATATATTTCTTCTTGTTTGATAGTCTTAAAGTTCATTTTTACATCTCCTTTATTATATAAAACTTATTTTTAAACAAATTATGTAACATTTATTTTAAAATATTTTTCAAGAAAATAACCGAGTTAATAATACTCCACAAGCTCCTGCTGTTTGAAAGAAAACAGGATCTTGTTTCATTGTTCTTCCCATAGTTTTTATATATAAATTATATTTTTCCATAATTTTAATGGTATTTTCATCTAAAAAATAAATTTTATGTTTTTTATCTAAATTATATTCTTTATATTGTTTTATAATAATTCTTTTTTCATAATTTGATAAATTAGGGAATGCCATATAACAAGAAATAAAACAATATTTCATAGCAGTTAAAAAATGATGACTAATACCATAATGCCTTTCCCTTTCTTCTTGAAAACTTACTCTAGGAATACAAATAGGAGTCCCCCCCATGGAATAGACTATATTAGCATTATTAGCTACTTCCATACCTGTAAATCCTAATTTTGTTCCAGTTCCTACATGCCCTGGTCCCATTATCACTATACATAAATCACATTTTAATATTGACTTTGCAGCAGCTAAAGCAGTATACAAATTAACTGCTTCAAAATCTCCACCAAATGCATTCCCAATAGTAATAGTAAAATCAATTAATTTTCTTTTTTTAAGTTCACGTACAATGTTACTTAATCCTATAGGAAGGGCTCCTCCATCTGTCATAATATATGCTATTTTAAAATTTGGATTAATATCTTTTATAATACATGCAATGGGAGGAAGCATACTATGTATACTTCCTATTGCAATAGGCATACCCTCTAAAGTTTCAAAAGAATTTATAACATCAGGATATTGTTCTTCTATTGTTAAAGTTTTTAGTTGTATAGGTGTATATCTTAATTTCATTATATGCCCCAAACTATTTGTATTGATTGTATGAGAATTTTTATTGTATATAACAAAATGATATCCTCCTGTGCCTAGATTTAAATCAACTGCTGTTGTATTTAGACCTACACAATCTCCTACTGATACATCTCCTATAATTTTGGGATATACAATAGCTTTTTCTTCCTTTTTATTTATATCTACAAGAACCTCTACTATATCATCTAATTTATTTATGATTTTAGTAATTGTCCCTTCTTTTAAATGAACCATCATAAAAATCCCTTCTTTAACTTATTTTGCTTTATCCCAATTTTAACCATTTAGAAGGGATTTTATTCTTCAAAAACTATTTTAAAAGTTTATTTAGGATATTGGGCTTGTTTTTTAGTTAATTCATTTTTTTAGTTTTTTCAAAGCAAGCTTTCATAGCTTCTATAATACTACTTCTAAACCCAGTTTTTTCTAAAACTGATACAGCTTCTATAGTGGTTCCTCCTGGAGAACAAACAGCATCTTTTAAATCGCCAGGATGTTTTTTTGTTTCTAATACCATTTTAGCTGAACCTAATACAGTTTGAGAAGCTAATTTATAAGCAAGTTTTCTTGGCAGTCCTTGTAATACTCCTGCATCTGCCATAGCTTCTATCATCATATATACATATGCTGGAGAACTTCCTGATATGGGGACTATTGCATTCATAAATTTCTCATCTATTTCTTCTACTTCTCCAAAAGAAGAAAAAATTTTTAATATATCTTTTTTTTCTTCATCACTATATGAATCTTTAGAAAAACTTATAACACTCATTCCTTCTCCAATTAAAGCCGGAGTATTAGGCATAGCACGAATGATTCTAATTTCAGGTTTTAGTTTAGATTTAATATAATCAATATCTATGCCAGGAGCAATACTAATTATTATATTATTCTTTTTTACTACATCTTTTATTTCTTCTAGGACAACAGAATAATACTGAGGTTTTATTGCTAATACAATATATTTAGAACAACTTGCTAATTCTTTATTGGAATTAATTTCTTTAATTCCTAAATTTTCTTTTATATATTTAATCCTATCTTCTAAAATATCTGTAAAAATAATATTTTCTTTTTTCTCACTATTGATTAATCCTTTCATCATAGCATATCCCATATTTCCTGCACCAATAAATCCTATTTTTTTCATTTAATTTCCTCCTAACTAATTCCTAATTTAATTAAAACTATTATATCATAAAAATAAAATTTCTTATTGTAAATTTTATTTTTAATAAATTGATTGACAAATTAATTTATATTTTATATACTATATTTATAGAGTGTTGCTCTATAGTATACATTATTTAGAAAGGAGTGATACAATGGAATATATGTGGCTTATATGGGTTATAGTGGCAATTGGTTTTGCAATCATTGAAATGAGTAACGCTAGTTTCTTTATGATATGGTTTTCTGTAGGAGCCTTATTAGCATTAATTACAGCTTTATTTACATCAAATATATCAATACAATTTTTAATTTTTTTGATTAGTTCTGTATGTTTGCTTTTTTCTACTCGCAAAATTACAAAAAATTTTATGAATACTAAATCAGCTTACAAAACTAACATAGACACAATAAAAAATTCATCTGGAATAGTTATAGAAGAAATTAATAATATTAAAGGAACTGGGCAAGTTAAAATAAAAGGTGAAAGCTGGTCAGCAATTTCAGCTAGTGATGAAATTATTCCAATTAATACTAAAATTATTGTACTTGATGTAAAAGGAGTAAAATTAATAGTAGAAAAAGATGTTACTCTTTAAGTACCATTAAAAATTTATATACAAAAAGGAGGAATATATTATGAATTCTTTATCTTTACTAATAGCTTTTGGGGTTATATTTTTCTTTGTTATTATTTTAGGTTTTTCTAGTATTCGTATTATTCGTCAAGCTAGTGTGGGAATTGTAGAAAGATTAGGGACTTTTCATAGGAAAGCTGAAACAGGTGTTAATTTTTTAATTCCATTTATTGATTCTATGAGAACTGTTATAGATTTAAGAGAAAGAGTAATTGATTTTCCACCACAACCTGTTATTACTAAAGACAATGTAACTATGCAAATTGATACAGTTGTATATTATAAAATTACAGACCCAATATTTTATACTTATGAAATTGCTAATCCTATTGCTGCTATTGAATATCTTACTGCTACAACTCTTCGTAATATTATTGGAGAATTAGATTTAGATGAGACATTAACTTCTCGTGATATTATAAATACTAAACTACGTACTATTTTAGATGAAGCTACTGATAAATGGGGAATAAAAGTTAATCGCGTAGAATTAAAAAATATAAATCCTCCAAAAGATATTCAAGACGCTATGGAAAAGCAAATGCGTGCTGAACGTCAAAGAAGAGAAGCTATTTTAAGAGCTGAAGGACAAAAACGATCTGCTATTCTCGAAGCTGAAGGAGAAAAACAAGCTGCTATTTTAAAAGCTGAAGCTGAAAAAGAAGCTAATATAAGAAAAGCTGAAGGAGAAAAACAAGCTCAAATTTTGAAAGCTGAAGGGGAAGCAGAAGCATTTTTAGCTGTACAAACTGCTAAAGCAGAAGGACTTAAAAAGCTTTATATGGCTATTAAAGAAAGTGAGCCAGACCAAGCTGTATTGGCTATTAGATCCATGGAAGCTTTAGAAAAAATTGCTGAAGGAAAATCTAGCAAGTTAATTCTTCCTTCTGAAGCAGTGAGTTTACTAGGATCTATAAAAGGTATTAAAGAAGTTCTTGAAAATGAAAATAATAATGATAATCCAGAAACAAAAAATAAATAAAAATAAAAAACACCTTTTTTCAGGTGTTTTTTTATTTTTTATCTCATAAAATATAATTAAACATTAAGTTCTACTTTTAATCCTAATAATTCTTTATTTTCTTCTATAATTGGATTAATAAATTCTTCTAAAAATTCATCAACTTGTTGTGGCGCTCTTCCAACAAAATTCTTAGGATTTAAAATACTTAAAATTTCTTCTTTTGTCATAGGAAAACTTTTGTCATTAATAATTCTATCTATTAAATCATTAGGCTTTCCTTCAGTTTTAACTACTTTAGCAGCTTCCATAGAATGCTTCCTAATTTTTTCATGAAGTTCTTGACGATCTCCTCCTCTTTTTACTCCTTCCATTAGAATAGTTTCAGTCGCCATAAATGGTAGTTCTGCCATTATTCTTTGTTCAATTACTTTAGGATATACAACTAATCCACCTACAATATTTAAATAAATATCTAAAATTCCATCTACCGCCAAAAAACTTTCAGAAATACTGATCCTTTTATTAGCACTATCATCTAAAGTTCTTTCAAACCATTGAGTGGAAGCTGTAATAGCAGGATTAAGAGAAGAACAAATAACATATCGTGATAAAGCAGAGATTCTTTCACTACGCATTGGGTTTCTTTTATATGCCATAGCAGAAGACCCTATTTGATTTTTTTCAAAAGGTTCTTCTATTTCTTTTAAATTTTGTAATAATCTTATATCGTTACTAAATTTATAAGCAGATTGTGCAATATTACTTAGAATCTGAAGAATTTGTGAATCTAATTTTCTAGGATAAGTTTGTCCCGTTACTGGAAAAGTTTCTTTATATCCCATTTTATTAGCAACAAGTTTATCAAGTTTTTTTACTTTTTCATGATCTCCTTCAAATAAATTTAAAAAACTTGCTTGAGTTCCTGTGGTTCCTTTTACTCCACGAAGTTTTTTCTTAGATAAGTGATAATTTACATCTTGTAAATCCATATATAAATCTTGAATCCAAAGACAAGCTCTTTTCCCTACCGTTGTCAATTGAGCTGGCTGAAAGTGAGTAAAACCAAGAGTAGGCATATCTTTATATTTTTTTGCAAAAAGAGATAATTTATATATTATATTTATAATTTTTTTACGAATTAATTCTAATGCTTCATACATTATAATAATGTCTGTATTGTCTCCTACATAACAACTAGTAGCACCTAAATGTATAATAGGTTTTGCCTTTTTTGCTTGTTCTCCATAAGCATAAACATGTGCCATTACATCATGACGAACTTCTTTTTCTTTTTGCTTTGCAACTTTATAATTAATATTTTCTGCGTATTTTTTTAATTCTTCTATTTGTTCTTCCGTAATACCAATGCCTAATTCTTTTTCTGCTTCTGCCAAAGCAATCCATAACTTTCTCCAAGTTTTAAATTTTTTATCTGCTGAAAATAAATACTGCATTTCTTTACTTGAATATCTTTCACCAAATGGACTTTGGTAAGTATTATACAAATTACTCATTCCCTTCTTTTTTCTCAAAGTTATTATAACTGTTTTTTATTTTTATTTCATTATTTTTTTTATTTTTTATATAAAAATATGCAAAAAAATACGGTCAAAGCCGTATTTTTTATAACGTATGATATTTATTTTAATTTATTAATAAAGTTTTCAATTCTATCTAATCCTTTTTGAATACTTTCTTTATCTATAGCATAAGATAACCTAATACAATTAGAATATCCAAAATCTGTACAAGGAACTACTGCTACATTTTCCTCTTCTAATAAGATAGCTCCAAATTCATTAGCATTATTTATTACTTTTCCTTTAAAAGTTTTGCCCAAAATATTTGAAAGATCTATTACTATATAAAATGCTCCTTGAGGCTTAATAAATGAAATATTAGGTATTTGGGTTAATCTATCTATCATGTAATTTCTTCTTTTTTCAAATTCTTTACGCATTGCTTCTACACAATCTTGTGGGCCTGTTAAAGCTGCTATAGTTGCTTTTTGGGCAATAGAATTTGGATTAGATGTAGCATGACTTTGCATATTAGAAATAATCTTTGCTATATCAGAAGGAGCTGCAAGATATCCTATTCGCCAACCTGTCATAGAATAACTTTTTGATACTCCGTTTATAATAATAGTTCTTTTATATATTTCTTCATTAAAAGAAGCAATGCTTACATGTTTTATTCCATCATAGATTAATTTTTCATAAATTTCATCAGAGATAACATATATATCATGTTTTACTACAAAATCTGCTATTTCCTTTAATTCTTTTTCGTTATAAACTACACCTGTAGGATTATTAGGTGTATTTATTATAATAGCCTTTGTTTTATCTGTTATTACTTTTTCTAAATCTTCCACTGTAATTTTAAAATTATTTTCTTTATTAGCATATACAATTACAGGAATTCCATCTGCTAATTTTACCATTTGAGAATAACTTAACCAAAATGGTGCAGGAATAATAACTTCATCTCCAGGATTTAAAATTGCCATAAAAGCATTAGTCAATGAATGTTTTGCTCCATTACTAATAACTATTTGATTTATTTCATATTCCAATCCATTATCTTTTTTTAATTTATCACAAATTGCTTTTTTTAATTCAATAATCCCTGAAGCGGGAGTATATTTTGTAAATCCCTCTTCTATAGCTTTAATCGCAGCTTGTTTAATATGAATAGGAGTATCAAAATCTGGCTCTCCAGCTCCAAATCCTACAACATCTACTCCATCTGCCTTCATTTGTTTTGCTTTAGCAGTAATAGCTAAAGTTGAAGAAGGTGTAATAGCACTTACTTTATTTGAAAGTTTCATCTAATTCACCGTCCATTATTATTTTTTATATTATTGTAATATATTTTTCTGATATTTGCAAGATGTTAAGTTGGATTATTCTTTTTACATTCTTTTGCTCAATATTATAAAGCCTATTATCATATATATTGCAAGTTATTTTTTTGATTATTCAAATTAATTTTTATAGATTAAATATTTAATTATATATTATAGTTAAAAAATAATTTTTAAACATTTTTTTCATATTATATGGTTTAAGAATAAAAATTTCTTATGAGTAAATAATAATATAGACGATTAAAGTCAAATAAATTAAAGGAGATGAATATATTGGAACGTCCAAATTCACAAATAATAAAATGTAATGTAAAAACTTGTAAACACAATGATAAAGTTAAATATTGTACATTAAATAATATTTTAATAGGGGAACATGTTAGCAATGCAAAAAGTACCCACGAAACTGATTGTATGAGTTTTGAACCAGAAATTCAATAAATATATAAATATTCTTAAAAAAGATATAAAAATAATACAAGCTCTTAACGAGCTTGTATTATTAATTTGATTGCTGTTCTTTCTTCGCCATTAATTTCGATATCTGTGAAAGCTGGTATACAGATTAAATCAATTCCTGAGGGAGCTACATATCCTCTTGCAATAATCACTGCCTTTAATGCTTGATTTAAAGCTCCTGCTCCTATTGCTTGTAATTCTGCTCCACCTTTCTCACGAATGGTGTTAGCTAAAGCTCCTGCAACAGCATTAGGATTAGATTTTGAAGCAACTTTTAATACTTCCATTTTTATGACCCCCTTATTAAAATAAAATTGATTTCTATAATATATTCTCCATTTATTTTCTAATTCCTTTTTTTAAAATATAATTTTTTTAATATTTTATTATAATTTATCATTATTATGTAAAATAAAAAGAAAACACTATTTGTGTTTTCTTTTATTTTGCATATTCTATTGCTCTTGTTTCACGAATAAGATGCACTTTTATTTGTCCTGGATACTCTAATTCATTTTCAATTTTTTTAGCTATTTCTCTAGATAATAAAATCATTTGAGCATCATCAGTTTCTTCAGGAATAACCATTATTCTAAGTTCTCTACCTGCTTGGATTGCAAAGGATTTTTCCACACCTTTAAATGAATCAGCAATTTCTTCTAATTTTTGTAATCTTTTAATATATGTCTCTAAAGTTTCTCTTCTTGCTCCTGGTCTTGCTGCTGAAATTGTATCAGCCGCTTGAACAATAACAGCAATTATATTTTCTGGCTCTACATCTCCATGATGAGCTTCTATAGCATTAAGAACAATACTTGATTCTCGATATTTTCTACATAATTCAACACCTATACTAATATGAGAACCTTCCATTTCATGATCTACTGCTTTTCCAATATCGTGTAATAAACCAGCACGTTTAGCTAATCTAATATCTGCTCCTATTTCTCCAGCAATTAAACCACTTAAATTTGAAACTTCTATAGAGTGTTTTAAAACATTTTGTCCATAACTGGTTCTAAATTTAAGTTTTCCTAAAAGCTTAATGAGTTCTGGATGTAATCCATGTACACCCGTTTCAAAAGTTGCAGCTTCTCCTTCTTCACGAATTAAAGTTTCTACTTCTTTTTTGGCTTTTTCA
Source organism: Defluviitalea phaphyphila (assembly GCF_001466305.1). Taxonomy (GTDB): domain Bacteria; phylum Bacillota; class Clostridia; order Lachnospirales; family Defluviitaleaceae; genus Defluviitalea_A; species Defluviitalea_A phaphyphila. The sequence continues at coordinate 62,745 of NZ_JWID01000003.1, read as the reverse complement.
ACCATCTCTTCAATTCTTGCTGGATGAATTCTTCCATCAACAATTAATTTTTCTAAGGCAATTCGTGCAATTTCTCTTCTAATAGGATCAAAGCCTGATAAAATAACTGCTTCTGGGGTATCATCAATAATCAAATCTATTCCAGTTAATGTTTCTAATGTTCTAATATTTCGCCCTTCACGGCCAATAATTCTTCCTTTCATTTCATCATTAGGAAGAGGTACAACAGATACTGTTGTGTCTGCCACATGGTCAGCAGCACATTTTTGAATAGCATTGGCTATAATATCTCTTGCTTTTTTATCAGCTTCTTGTTTTGCTTTGTTTTCAATTTCTTTAATTAACATTGCTGATTCATATTTCACTTCATTTTCAATAGTATTTAACAGGTATTCTTTTGCTTCCTCGGAGGTGAGTCCGGAAATTCTTTCAAGTTCTTGTATTTCTTTTTGTTGGAGATCAGCAATTTGCTCTTTTAATTCTTCAATTTGTTCTACTTTTTTGTTAAGAGCTTCTTCTTTTCTTTCAAGAACCTCGACTTTTCGGTCTAAAGATTCTTCCTTTTGTTGTAATCTTCTTTCTAATCTTTGTAATTCTCCTCTTCGCTCTTTAACTTCTTGATCCAAATCATTTTTTGTTTTTAATGCTTCTTCTTTTGCCTCTAACATAATTTCACGTTTTTTTGCCTCAGCAGTACTAATTGCATCATCTATAATTTTACTAGCCCTTTCTTCTGCAGAGCCAATCTTTGCTTCAGCAATACGTTTTCTATAAGAAACCCCCATAGCAAAGGCAATTACTCCAACAATAATAATAAGCACAATAATTAAAATCTCAGTAATCAGTAACACCTCCTTTATTCAGTTTTCATGGTTCAAATTATCACAGGATAACATATTGATTGTATTACTTTTTAAAAATTATGTCAAGTATCATAATCTTATACAATGAATAATTATAAACATATTTCTTTCTAAATTCTTATATTATTTAATATTTTCAATTATTATATAATATTTATGAATATTTATAAAAAAAGCTATAGAGATTAAACTATAAGTTTAAGTTAAATTATAAAAGCCAGAATCATTAAAGACTCTGGCTTTGTATATAAATTTTAATCAAAATAAATTTTAAAAGCTTTTTTTATTACATCATAAGAAAATCCTTTTCTTAATAAAAATTGATATATTTTTTGTTTTTTCTTTTGGTCAATATTTTCTTTTAAAGGACACTTTTTTTCTATAAGTTTTAACGCATTGTTTAATTCGTCTAATTCTATGTTATTTAATACATTTTCAATTATTTTCTGTTTTATTCCTTTTTGTTTTAAATCATATTCTATTTTTTTCTTTCCTAAAATCTTTGTATGTGTATAATATTTTACATAATTTATTGCAAATTTTTCATCATTAACATAATCATATTTTTTTAAAAAGTCTATTACTTTTTCTATTATCGCTTCGTCATATTCTTTACTAGCTAATTTATTTCTTATTTCTTTCTCACTTCTAGGTCTATAACTTAAAAAATTAAGTGCTATATTTTTAGCTTTATTATAATCTTTTTCTTTAATAATTTGAATAAGTTCTTTTTTATTTATATTTTTCCCTTCGTATAATTTAAACATATATAATTCTTCAGCATCAACACCAAATGAAAATTCTCCATCTATAAAAATGGACCATCTATTTTTATTATTTTTTTGTTTCTCTATTTTTGTTATTTTCATTTTTATCCCTCAATAATAAAATACGCTTTGAAACGGATTTAGTTCCGATCAGAGCGCATATTTTTTTACTTTAATATTAATTCTCATCTAATTTTATTTGTGATTCTTTATTTTCTTTTTCCTCTGTAGAAGTTAATAAAGGTAATTCATAATGTTTTCTAATCAAATTTTCAATTTCTTTACATATTACAGGATTTTCTTTTAAAAACATTTTAGCATTTTCTCTGCCCTGCCCTAAACGATTATCTTTATAAGAATACCATGCTCCACTTTTATTTATAATATCTAAATCCACAGCTAAATCTAATATATCTCCTTCCTTAGAAATTCCTTCTCCATACATAATGTCAAATTCTGCTTGTTTGAAAGGAGGAGCTACTTTATTTTTTACCACTTTTACTCTTACACGACTTCCTACAAAATCATTACTTTGTTTTAAAGTATCAATTCTTCTTACATCAAGCCTAATAGATGCATAAAACTTAAGAGCTCGTCCTCCAGTTGTTGTTTCAGGACTTCCAAATACAACTCCTACTTTTTCACGAAGTTGATTAATAAATACTACAATGCACTTGGATTTATTTACAATTCCTGTTAATTTTCTAAGAGCCTGAGACATTAAACGAGCTTGAAGTCCCATATGACTATCTCCCATTTCTCCTTCTATCTCAGCCTTAGGAACTAATGCTGCTACCGAATCCACTATTATTATATCAATAGCTCCTGAACGAACCATTGTTTCGGTAATCTCTAAAGCTTGTTCACCATGGTCTGGTTGAGAAATGTATAAGTCATTAATATTAACACCTAATTTTTGTGCATATGAAGGGTCAAGTGCATGTTCTGCGTCAATAAATGCCGCAATTCCTCCTGATTTTTGTGCTTCTGCTACCATATGAAGAGCTACAGTAGTTTTACCAGAAGATTCTGGCCCATATATTTCAATAATTCTTCCCTTTGGAACTCCTCCTACCCCAAGAGCAATATCTAAACTTAAAGAACCTGTGGGAATAGTGGATATATTATTGTCAGTTTTTTCTCCTAACTTCATAATAGAACCTTTACCAAATTGCTTTTGTATCTGACTAATTGCTGCATTTAATGCCTTTTCTTTTTCTGACGAACTATTATTCCCGATTGATATATTCTTCATCTATCAGGAACACCACCTTTCTTAATTTTATAATACATTATATTTAATTTGATATTTAAAAATAACAAACAAATGTTCTTATTACATTGTATCTTATTTTAATTAATTAGTCAATAGTTCTCTTCTAATCCAATCAAGAACAGAAATAACAGTTCTTTCTCTTATAGTTTGTCTATCTCCTCTAAAATTAAATTTTTTAGAATATACTTTCCCATTAATATATAATCCAGCATATACAAGACCTACAGGCTTTTCTTTTGTTCCTCCACTAGGCCCTGCTATTCCTGTAGTAGATACTCCTATATCTGAATTACTAATTTTAGCAATTCCTATTGCCATTTCTTCAGCTGTTTCTTTACTTACAGCTCCATATTTTTTAAGTATATCTTCTTTTACTCCTAATCTTTTGATTTTTGCTTCATTACTATAAGTTACCATTCCTTCTTTAAATACTGCTGAAATTCCTGGATAATTTATAATTCGCCCAGCTAAAAGTCCTCCTGTACAAGATTCTGCTACAGATATAGTTTTATTACTAGTTATTAAAAGTTTTCCCACTACACTTTCTAGAGATGTATTTTCTCCTTCTCCATAAATATTATTTCCTAATATAGTTCTTATTTTTCTTTCAACAGGTTTAATTAAATTATTAGCTTCTTCTTTATTAGAAGCTTTAGCAGTGATTCTTATAGTTACTTCTCCAGTTTTAGCATATGGAGCTATGGTAGGATTACTTTGTGTTATGATTATATCTTTTAATAATTCTTCTGTTTTACTTTCTCCTATACCACAAATTCTTAAAACTTTTGAAACTAATACTCCTTCTTGTAATTTGGATAAATATGGGATTACGTTATTTTCAAACATAGGTTTCATTTCTCTTGGAGGACCTGGTAATAAAATTATTTTTTTATTATCATCAATTTCTATAGCACATCCCGGGGCAGTTCCGTTATCATTATGGAAAATAATCGCATCTTGTGGAAAATAAGCCTGTTTTTTATTGTTTTCTGTCATTTCTCTACCTAGTTTTTTAAAATAAGATTCTATCCATTTTAAGGATTCTTGGTCTAAAACCATTTCTTTTCCTGCTATCTTAGCAGCTGTTTCTTTAGTCAAATCATCTTTAGTAGGTCCTAATCCTCCAGTTGTAATAACTATATCTGACCTTTTAAGAGCTAATTCAAAAGCTTGATGTAAGCGGCGTTCATTATCCCCTACAACTGATTGATAATATACTTCAATTCCTATGTCTGCTAATCTTCTAGCAATGTACTGTGCATTTGTATTTACAATGTCTCCTAATAATAATTCTGTTCCTACACATAATATTTCTGCATTCATTTATTTTTCCTCCTTGTATTTAAAAATTAAATATGTAGATATATGAAATTTAATAATTTATACAATACAATAATATTTTATACCATTTTCAATAAGTATAAAACATTAAAATCGGCATTTCATGCCGATTTTAATGTTTTATTATTAAATATTTTCAGTTTCGGAATCTACTATTACAATTTTCTCTACTTTTGAAAATGGTTCTGTAATATCTTCTGCTTTAACTTTTTAAAATTCTATAGAATAATCTTTTTCTCCTTCTAAAAAATATGATACTATCTTATCTAAGTTTTCATTTTCATCATTTAATAATTTATATATTGCTTCTTTGTCATTTTCACTTATATCTTTTAGTATAAAAGCTTCTTCTTTTTCATTTTCTTCTATAGGAGTTACCAATATATACTTTTCTCCATCTTTTTCTATAGCATCGATTATCTCAAATTCAATTTCTTTCTCTGTTTCTTCATCTATAAGAAAAATATTATTTTTCATAATATGCCCTCCGTTTATTAGTTAATACTGTCTAAATATCCTTGTAATATATATACAGCAGCCATCTTATCAATAATTTTTTTTCTTTTATTTCTACTCATATCAGCTTCTAATAAAATATTTTCTGCTGCTTTGGTACTTAATCTTTCATCCCATAAAATAACTGGAATAGAAAAATTTTTTTCTAATTTTTCTTTAAATTTTAAAGTTTTTTCAGCTCTGTCTCCTAAAGTATTATTCATATTTTTAGGAAATCCCAAAAGAATTTTTTCTATATTGTATTGATTAATTAATTCTTTTATACGTTCTAAACTATTTTTTAAATTATTCTCCTCTTTTCTACGAATAATTTCTATTCCTTGCGCAGTCCACCCAAAAGGGTCACTTATTGCTACTCCTATTGTTTTTTCTCCATAATCTATGCCCATTATTCTCAAGTTAACTCGTCCTCTCTTGAATTACTTTATTACTATGATTATATACATATAAATAAGGAAATACAATATATATCATACATATTGCAGTCATTACTATTCCTGAATCATTAAAAATAATAGCTCCTATCATAGCTCCAATAACAGAACTACCAACACTTTTTATAATTTTATTATTTATATCAAAATAAAATGCAAGTATAATGAGGGAAATAATTAAAAATTTTGACCACATAGAATATTTAATTAATTGAATATTCATGATAAATTTTCTCTGTAAAATTTCTATTAATACTTGAAAATTTCCATTAATAGATTGATATAATGTTTGAGCAAAATGAGATTTTTCTTTTACAAAAAAATAATCTATTGATATCCAAAATAAACCAAATATCGTTAAAGCTAGAAAGATATATATCACTTTATTATATTTATGCTTATAATATTTAAATATAAATACACTCATTCCTAATAGTAGAGAAATCGTTCCTCCAACATTAGCTCCCCAAAATGGCATACTAAATATAAAAAGTACAATTGTTTGAAATAATAAAGCAATTTTTTTAAAGTATGTCCAATCATAAATACAATATAAAAACAAATAAAGATTACCTATAATAACTCCAGCATATTCATTGCCTATTCCATAAAATCTTGCTCCGATCATAGGATCATAGCCTAAAAAAGAATTTTGTTGTAATACACTTTTTGCTATGGTATCCAATATTAATATTATCAATATAGAACCTGATGTAATTAAAAGAATAATTTTATATGAATAAAAATAATTAATAATTAATATAGCACATGTTAAAATTATTAAAGCAGTTAAAAAAATATATACAGGATTTAATTTTATATTAAAATTTATCATGAATATTATAGGCACCCATAAAACAGATAATAAAGTAGCATTAAATATTTTAGTTATCAAATTATTATTTATTTTATATATTATTAAAAATATAATTAAAAAACTAATTAATAATATAATGTATATTTTTATCATTAAAGGTCTGAAATAATTTATATATTTTATTTTATCTAATTGTTTCATCATTAAAAAAAATGAGTTTTTATTAGGATAAACTTTTATTCCTTGGCTGATCATATTATTATTAGATAAACCTAATTGTTTAAGGATAGTAGGAGCAATATCAATATTTGTTATAATCCCTTTTCTTCTAGTAGTATACGAACTAATTAATCCGTGCTCAGGATTTTTACCATTATAGAATAAAAAAGGTGTTAAAGTTGAAGTATTACCTTTATCATATGGAGAAAAAACATATAAAATTACATTATTTTCTTTAATATAATTAATTAAAAAATCTAAATTTTCTTTTGTATTATATAAATCCATTTCAATTAATATTAAATCCGAATTATCTAAAATGTCTATATTCTTTTTAGAATATAATTTTGTAAAATTATTTGTTGTGTAACTTGTTTCTCCTAAAGAATTTTCTATTATTTTTTTTAAATTTTCATTTTTAGAAAAAAAAGCTGTAGAAAAATTTGATAGAGTAACTAAATCCCCTACTCCTTTTTCTACAGCCCCCATATTATTTATTTCATAATAATTCCATTTCTTCCCTGTTGCTATAGTACCATAAAATTCGATTTCTTTATTTTTATGATTAGTTCGTATACTCATAGTTCCTACTGCACTTTGCGGAATTAGATGTGATATAAATGAAGAATCTAGCCATTTATCCCAAGAGCTTTCTGAGGAAATCAATAAAATTATTTTATTTTCTGTACCATATGCCTTAACTGGATATATAAAAAATATTAAAAAAAATAAAAAATTAAATATTAATTTTTTATACTTATACATTAAAGAAAAACTCCTTATTTTTTCTCTAAATAATTTTTAACTAACTCTTCTAAAATTTCATCTCTTTCTAATTTATGAATTTTGCTTCTTGCATTATTATAACTTGTTATATAAGTAGGGTCTCCTGATAAAATATATCCAACCATTTGATTAATAGGATTATATCCCTTTTCTTTTAAAGCTTCATAAACTTCAAATAAAATATTTTTTATTTCATTAGCTTTTTCTTTATCTACATTAAATTGAACAGTTTCATTAAATTGCTTCATAATTTCACTCTCCCATAATATATACATTTACTTACACAATTATATGATAATATAAAACTATTATTTGTGCAAATAAAAATAACTTGCAATTTTATATTTAAAAATATAACTTTAATAACTTTTAATATCTCCTTTTAATGTATTCTCATCTAATTTTTTGATATTTACTTTTAAGATTTTATTTTCTATATTTTCTTCTGAAAAGGCTAATACTTTTAAGTAGTTTGTACTATATCCTTCATAAAAATTTTGTTTATTTTCTACTTTATTTTCAAATAAAACTTCTAAATTTTTCCCAAGTTGTTTTAATAAAAATTCTCTTTGCATTTTTTCACCTAATGTAATCATTTTATGACTTCTTTCATCTTTTATATTAGAAGCAATTTGATTTGACATTTTAGCAGCAGGAGTGCCTTTTCTTGGAGAATATTTAAAAACATGAATTTGAGAAAACCCTATTTCTTTTACAAATTTATAAGATTGATTAAACTCTTCTTCTGTTTCTCCGGGAAAACCTACAATTATATCCGTTGTAATAGCTACATTAGGTATGTTTTGTTTTAATAATTCAACAGATTTTCTATATTGAGTACTATTGTATTTCCTATTCATCCTTTTTAATGTTGCATCACATCCACTTTGAAGAGATAAATGAAAATGAGGACATATTTTGGGAAGTATTTTTATTTCTTTTACAAATTCTTCCGTTATAATAGATGGTTCAATGGAACTTAACCTAATTCTTTTTAATCCATCTATAGTATGTACCATTTTGATTATTTTTAATAAATTAATATCTTCATCTAAATCTTTCCCATAAGAAGCAATATGAATGCCTGTTAAAACAATTTCTTTGAATCCATTATCTACTAAAGTTTTTACTTCTTTTACTATATTTTCAGGTTTTCTACTTCTTATAGGCCCTCTTGCATATGGAATAATACAATAAGAACAATATTGATTACATCCTTCTTGAATTTTTAAATATGCACGAGTTTTCCCTTCTAATTTATTAACTCCTAATTCTTCAAATTGTTTTACATTCATTATATCATTTACTATGTTAATTTTTTTATGTTTTTTTTCATATTCATGAATTAATTCAATAATTCTACTTCTATTATCTGTTCCTATTATAATATTTACCCCTTCTATTGCTTCAACTTCTTTAGGAGCTGTTTGAACATAACATCCTACTACAGCTATTATTGAATCTGGATTAATTTTTTTAGCTCTTCTTATCATTTGTCTTGATTTTTTATCTCCTAAATTTGTCACAGTACAAGTATTAATAACATATACATCTGCATATTCATCAAAAGATACTACTTCATAATTATCATTTTCAAATAATTCAATCATTGCTTCTGTTTCATATTGATTTACTTTACATCCCAAAGTGTAGAAAGCTACTTTTGACATTTTTTCTTCTCCTTTATATTAATTTTATTTTACAAATTGACAAAAAATTATTATAAGTTTACTATTAATAGTATAATAATAGTGATGTTTAAATTTTAGGAGGTAATAATATGAAATCTATTAAAATTTCTTTAAATTCTATTGAGAAAGTAAAAAAGTTTGTTAACATTATTGGAAAATACGAGGGAGATTTTGATTTATCTTCAGGTAGATATAAAGTTGACGCTAAATCTATTATGGGTATTTTTAGTTTGGATTTAAGTTCTCCTCTACAATTAGATATTCATAATGACGCTGTCGCTGAAGATGTAATTGCTGAAATTAATAAATATATAGAACAATAATTAATCCACTCTTTAGAGTGGATTAATTACTTTATTTTATAATAATACCATCTGATTTTTCAATAGCCTCTTCTATCATATTTTGTATGTTATCCAATGCTTTTTCAGACTTTAAAATATATTCTAATTTTGGTTTTGTTTCAGGATGTTTAGGTACAAAAATTGTACAACAATCTTCATATGGAAGAATCGAAGTTTCGTAAGTATTTATTTTTTTAGCCATGGTCACTATTTCTTCTTTATCAAATCCAATAAGAGGTCTAAATACTGGCAAATTAACTGCTGCATTAGTTACCGTTAAACTTTGAATTGTTTGACTAGCCACTTGTCCTATACTTTCTCCTGTAACTAAAGCTTGAGCATTTTCTTTTTTAGCAATTTTTTCTGAAATTTTCATCATAATTCTTCTCATTATAATAGTTAACTGTTGATGAGGACATTTTTTATAAATTTCTAATTGTATATCTGTAAATGGTACAATATATAACTTAAACTTTCCTGTATAAACTGCAATTTGTTTTGCTAAATCAATTACTTTTTGTTTAGCTCTTTCACTAGTATAAGGAGGACTGTCAAAATAAATTCCTCCTATTTCCACTCCTCTTTTTGCAATCATCCATCCAGCTACGGGACTATCTATCCCTCCTGACAAAAGAAGCATAGCTTTCCCATTAGTTCCAACAGGCATTCCTCCTGGACCTGGAACAACTTTAGAATATACATAAATAGAATTTCTAAGTTCAATATTTAATCTTATCTCTGGGTTATGAACATCTACTTTTAATTGTTCACCCATATTTTTTAAAATATATGCTCCTACTTCCCTGGATATTTCCATAGAATTAAGCGGAAAATTTTTGTCAGAACGTTTAGTTTCTACCTTAAATGTATATTTATTATTTTCACATACTGATTTCATATGAGAAAGTGCTGTTTCTTTTATAGTTTCCATATTAATATTATCATTTTTTATTCCTAAACATACTCCTACAACTCCAAATATTTTTGTTAATCTATTCATGATTTTATCTGAATCTATATTTTCTTCTGGTTCTACAAGTATTCTTCCTTGGTCTTTTTGAATATGAAAATTCCCTAATTCTTTGATACTTCTTTTTATATTTGTAATTAACGCATTTTCAAACAAATATCTATTTTTACCTTTTATTGCAATTTCTCCGTATTTTATAAGATAAATATTTTTCATATTTTATTTCCTCCTCATTTAAACATGCGAAGTGTAGATACTATTTCTTTTAAAGCTTGAACACATAATTCTACTTCTTCTAAAGTATTGTATTTTGAAAAACTAAATCTTACAGAGCCTTGTATCTTTTTATTATCTAATCCTATAGCCATTAAAGTATCACTAGGATGTGGTTGATTTGAAGAACACGCAGAACCAGTTGAAACATAAATTTTTTTAGCTTCTAAAGCATGAAGTAAAACTTCTCCTCTAATATCATCAAACCTAATGTTTAAAATATGAGGAGCTCCTTTTTTTATCTCTGGCCCATTAATATAAACATCACTAATATTTTCTTTTATTCCTTTCCAAAGTTCATTTTTTAGGGAATATAAATGTTTATTTATATTTTCTAAATCATCATATGCATTCTTTGCAGCTATTCCTAATCCAGCTATTCCAGGAACATTTTCAGTCCCTGAGCGAAGCCCTTTTTGTTGATTACCTCCAAAAATCAAAGGTTTTAATCGTATTTCCTTATTTTTATAAAGAGCTCCTATTCCTTTAGGACCATGGAATTTATGAGAACTAATACTTAATAAATCAATATTCCATTTTTTTGCTGGTATTTTAATTTTCCCAAAGGACTGAACAGCATCTACATGAAATATTGTATTTTTATTTGTAGATTTTATTATTTTCCCTATTCTATCAATATTTTGTATTGTTCCAATTTCGTTATTTACATGCAAAATACTAACTAAAATTGTATCCTGTCTTATTAGTTGTTTTAATTCATCTTCATTAATATATCCTGAAGAATCTACAGATACATATGATACTTCAAATCCTTCCTCTTCTAAATATTTAAAAACACGATAAACCGAAGGATGTTCTATTTTTGATACAATTATATGTTTTCCCCTTCGATGATAAGCACGAGCTGTTCCAATAATAGATAAATTATTTGACTCCGTTCCCCCAGAAGTATAAAATATCTCATCTTCTGAAACATTTAATAATGAAGAAAGTATCTTTGTAGTTTCTTTTATATATTTCTCTGCTTCTACTCCTTTTATATGAAGAGATGATGGATTACCATAATCTTTTTCAAATATATCAATCATTTTCTTTACAACTGAAGAAGAAACCTTTGTGGTCGCTGCATTATCAAAATATATTTCTTTCATATTATCACCTTTTTACAAAATATTAAAATCTATTTTCAGAAAAAAACTGGCAGGATATCCTACCAGCTTATTATTTTTTTATTACATTATTAATTGCTTGGAGTACCCTTGATTTTTCAAAAGGTTTTACAATAAAATCTTTTGCTCCTTTTTTAATAGCATCTACTACCATAGCCTGCTGTCCTAAAGCTGAACACATAATAATTTTTGATTCAGGACTTACTTTTAAAATTTCTGGAATCGCATTTATTCCATTCATTTCAGGCATTGTAATATCTAATGTAATAACATTGGGCTTAAGCTTAGCCGCCATTTCAATTGCTTCTAATCCATTACCTGCTTCTCCTACTACTGAAAAACCTTCTTCAGATAGCATTTTTTTAAGAACAGTACGCATAAAAATTGCATCATCTACTACTAAAAATGTTAAATTTGACATAACTCACACCTCTCCTATTTCGTACATCATAATTGATAAAAGAAATAACCCCGCAGTTTCAGTACGAAGAATTCTTTTTCCTAATGTAATAGGGATAATATTATTTTCTTTTGCAAGAGATATTTCTTCTTCTGTAAATCCTCCTTCAGGTCCTATAAATATAGCAATATCTCTTCCCTCAAACTTTTTAAATATATCTTTTAAATGATTTATTTTTTCTTTTTCATATGCTATTACTTTAAAATCTATTTTTTTCGCTTCTTTTATAGCTTCAGAAAAAGTAATAATTTCTGTTATATTTGGAATAATTCCTCTTTGACTTTGTTTTGCTGCTGCTTCTGAAATTTTTTGCCATCGTAATAATTTAGATTTTTCCTTTTTCTCATTTTCTATTTTTACAATTGTTCTATCAGTAATGACAGGAACTATTTTATAAATCCCCATCTCAACACATTTTTGAATAACTATATTCATTTTGTCTGATTTAGTAACTCCTTGAAATAAAGTTATTTTTACTTTTGGTTCTCCAGAAGAAGAACGAGAAGAAATTATTTCTGTAACAATTTCTTCTTTATTAATATTTTTTATTATACACTCATAATCCGTTCCTTGTCCATTACAAATTATTATTTTATCATTATTTTTTAATCTTAATACTTTTGATATATGTTTTACATCTTCTCCATAAATACTTATATTATTATTTTTTATTTGAGTAGGTTCTACAAAAAACCTATGCATATTATCACTCTTTCATCTGGGCTATTATTGCACACCATTCTCCTTTTTCATATATATTAATAATATCAAAATTATTATTAATAATTGTTTCTTTTACTTCAGAAAGTCTAGATTTTATAATTCCTGAAGAAATAAAGAATCCTTTAGGTTTTAAAAATTTAAAAACATTTTTAGAAATTTCAATTATTATATCTGCAATAATATTTGCTACAACAATATTTGCTTTTTCTGTAATCACATCTAATAAATTTCCTTCATAAACTTTCATAATATTATCTACTTTATTTAATTTTACATTATTTTTTGCAACTTTTACTGCATTAGGGTCTAAATCTACTCCTATAACTTTTTTAGCTCCTAATTTTGCAGCACTAATTCCTAATATTCCACTTCCACATCCAATATCAAAAATTATATCTCCTTTAGATATAAATTGTTCTAATGCTTCAATACACATAGAAGTAGTTTCATGTGTTCCTGTACCAAAAGCCATTCCGGGATCCATTTCAACTATAATTTCATCTTTACATTTAGGAATATATTCTTCCCAGGTTGGTTTTATAATAATGTTTTTTCCAATTTTAATAGGCTTATAATATTTTTTCCATGAATTTACCCATCTTTCTTCATCTATTTTTTCAATTTCTATTGTTCCTTTTCCTATATCTAAAAATTGTTTTATATTATTAAGTTTTTCTTGAATTTGAATTATTTTTTCTTCATAGGGATTATCTTCTGGTATATATGCCTTTATTAAAACTTCTTCCATATCTTTATTTTTTAAAATATCTTCATCTATATAATCCCAATCTGTTTTTTGTTTATTTTTAATAATAGAAGTAATATCTTTAGGATCATTAATTTCTATACTAGAAATACCTATCTCTGTTAATCCATAAGATATTGCTTCTACTGCTTCAGTTTTTGTTTTTATTGATATACAAACCCATTTCAAAAATTTCATCTCCTTATTTTTTAATTCCCAAATGCTTCTCCAAAAGCTTCTTTAACTTTTTCAAAAAACCCTTTTCTTTGTTGATAAACTTCATCTCCACTTATATTGGCAAATTCTTCTAGTAATTTTCTTTGTTTTTCATTTAATTTAGTAGGAACATCTACTTTTACTTTAACATATTGGTCTCCTCTTATTTTAGGATTTCTAAGATGAGGAATTCCTTTTCCTCTTAAACGAAATACAGTTCCTGTTTGTGTTCCTTCTTTTATTGTATACTTAACATTACCTTCTAATGTTGGAACAACTAATTCTGCTCCTAAGGCTGCTTGAACAAAAGTAATAGGAATTTCGCAATATATATCGTTTCCCTTTCTTTCGAATATAGGATGTTTTTCTATATATACTGTAATAAAAAGGTCTCCATTAGGTCCTCCTTTTTCTCCTGGTTCCCCTTTACCTTGAATTCTTATACTTTGACCATTATCAATTCCTGCAGGAATACTTACTTTAATTGTCTTGTTTTTTCTAACTTTTCCTTTACCAGAACAAGTATGGCAAGGATGTTTTATAATTTTCCCTTCTCCCTTACATACATCACAAGTTCTAACACTGGTCATAGTACCTAAAAATGTATTTTGAGTATATCTAATTTCTCCTGTTCCACCACAGTGTTTACAAGTTTCTTTATGAGTTCCTGGTTTTGTTCCCGTACCATGGCAAGTTTCACAATTTTCCCATAAAGATAATCTAATTTCCTTTTCTGTACCAAAAGCTGCTTCTTTAAATGAAATACTAACATTAGCACGGACATCTGCTCCTTTAATAGGACCATTTCGTCTTCTGTTTCCCATACCTCCGCCAAATATATCTCCAAATATATCTCCAAATATATCTCCCATGCCAAAACCATCGAATCCACTAAATCCACCTGCTCCAGAACCTGCTCCATTTTCAAAAGCTGCATGACCAAATTGATCATACTTAGCTCTCTTTTGTGGGTCACTTAAAACTTCATACGCTTGACTAATTTCTTTAAATTTCTGTTCAGCTTCTTTATTATTAGGATTCATATCTGGATGATATTTTTTGGCTAACTTACGATATGCTCTTTTTATATCAGCATCAGTGGCATTTCTATCTATTCCTAATATTTCGTAATAATCTTTTTGCGCCAATTTTTTCACCTTCCAATTTAAAGTATTACAATTTTACATATATCTTATCCTTTAAAATTATATTTAATTATCCTGTATTTGTTCAAGTTTTTTATAAAAAATTAAATATAATTTTATAGTTTATTTTATATATTTTATAATTATAAAATGATAAAATCAAATTTTTTACTTAGAAAAAGCCAAAGAATTACTCTTTGGCTTTTTTTATTATTTATTATACTTCTTTATAATCCGCATCTACAACATCATCTGGGCCATTTTGGCCATTTCCTTGCGTTGTGTTAGAATTTGGATTTGTTCCTCCTTGAGAAGCTTGTTGTTGATATAGTTTTGAAGAAATTTCATAAAATGCATTAGTCAAATCTTCTTTAGCTTTTTTAAGTTCTTCTACTTGTGCATCAGTTATAGTTTCCACATTAACTTTCGCAAGAAGGTCTTTTAAATTTTTAAGCTTTTCTTCTACTTTAGTCTTATCTCCTGCTTCTACTTTATCACCTAGTTCTTTTAATGTTTTTTCTGTTTGGAATACCATAGACTCTGCTTCATTTTTTGCATCTATTGCTTCTTTTCTCCTTTTATCTTGTTCTGCATATTGTTCTGCCTCTTTAACAGCTCTTTCAATTTCTTCTTCACTTAAGTTAGTACTTGCAGTAATTGTAATATGTTGTTCTTTACCAGTTCCTAAATCTTTTGCTGAAACATTAACTATACCATTAGCATCTATATCAAAAGTAACTTCAATTTGTGGAACTCCTCTTGGAGCTGGAGCAATTCCATCTAATCTAAAACGTCCTAAAGTTTTATTATCTTTTGCCATTGGACGTTCCCCTTGAACTACATGAATATCAACGGCTGTTTGGTTATCTTCTGCAGTTGAAAAAATTTGACTTTTTCTTGTAGGAATAGTTGTATTTCTTTCGATTAATTTTGTTGCTACTCCTCCTAAAGTTTCAATTCCAAGAGAAAGAGGCGTAACATCTAAAAGAAGTATATCTCCTGCTCCTGCGTCACCTGCTAATTTTCCTCCTTGAATTGATGCTCCAATTGCAACACATTCATCTGGATTAATACCTTTAAAAGGTTCTTTACCAGTTAATCTTTTAACAGCTTCTTGCACTGCAGGAATACGAGTTGAACCTCCTACTAAAATAACTTTATCTAAATCTGAAGTGTCAAGTCCTGCATCTGAAAGAGCTGTTTTAACAGGTCCCATAGTTTTTTCAACTAAATCAGCTGTTAATTCATCAAATTTAGCTCTAGTTAAAGTTATATCTAAATGTTTAGGACCTTCTTGATTAGCTGTTATAAATGGCAAATTTATATTTGTTGTTGTTACAGTAGATAATTCTTTTTTAGCTTTTTCAGCTGCTTCTTTTAAACGTTGCATAGCCATTTTATCTTGACTTAAATCAATTCCTTCTGCTTTTTTAAACTCTTCTATTAGATAATTAATAATTCTATTATCAAAATCATCTCCACCTAAATGATTATCTCCACTAGTTGCAAGAACTTCAATAACTCCATCTCCAATTTCTATTATAGATACGTCAAAAGTTCCTCCTCCAAGATCATATACCATTATTTTTTGTTCTTTTTCATTTTCTAGACCATAAGCCAAAGCTGCAGCTGTGGGTTCATTTATAATTCTTTTTACATCTAATCCTGCAATTCTTCCAGCATCTTTTGTAGCTTGTCTTTGACTATCAGAAAAATAAGCAGGAACTGTAATAACTGCTTCTTTTACAGTTTCACCTAAATACGCTTCTGCATCTGCTTTTAATTTTTGAAGTATCATAGCAGAAATTTCTTGTGGACTAAAAGATTTATCATCAATTTGAACTCTATAATCTGAACCCATATGTCTTTTAATAGAAATAACTGTTTTATTAGGATTAGTAACTGCTTGACGTTTTGCTGCTTCTCCTATTAATCTTTCGCCATTTTTAGCAAAGGCAACTACAGAAGGAGTAGTTCTTGCCCCTTCAGAATTTGGAATAACAACAGGTTTCCCACCTTCCATTACAGCTACACAAGAATTTGTTGTTCCTAAATCAATACCAATTATTTTTCCCATAATTTATCCTCCTTATTATACTATCTTATTATTACTATTTTAATTTGCTACTTTTACCATACTATATCTAATAACCTTATCTTTAAAAATATATCCTTTTTGAAACTCTTCTACTATTTCATTTTCTCCAAAATTCTCATCTTCTATATGACTAACTGCATTATGTAAATTAGGATCAAAAGTTTCTCCTACAGCTTTAATTTCTTCCACACCTATAGAAGTTAAAATTTCTTTAAATTGTCTATATATCATTTCCATTCCTTGTAAAAATGGATTATCTTTATCTTCCTTTTCTCCAACTGCTAAAGCTCTTTCAAAATTATCAATTATTTGTAATATTTGTTCAACAGTATCTCTTACACCATCATCATAAAGAGCAGCTTTTTCTTTTGCTGTTCTCTTTCTAAAATTATCAAACTCTGCCATTACCCTTTGAAGTCGGTCTTTTAAATCATCTATTTCTTTTTCTTTTTCTTCTAATTTTAATTTAAGTTCTTCCTCTGTAGAAACCTCTTCTTTATCTTCCTCTTTGCTAGAAATATTTTCTTCTGGAGAATCATTTTTTATGGATTCTTCTTCAGAAGAAATATTGTCTTGAGCTTTTTCTTTAGTTTCTTCTTCGGTTTTTTCATTATTTTTTGTTTCATTTATACATTCACTTTTAATATTTTTTTCATTCTCCACTTCTCTCAACCCTTTTCATTATATTTTTCTTATTTTATCCATCTAAAATTTTATTTAATAATTTATCCATATTATTTGACATATAAGATAATAAAGAAACAACTTTTTCATATTGCATTCTAGTAGGACCAATAATTCCTATTGTTCCTACACTTCTTCCACCGATAGTATAAGAAGCTGTAATTAAACTACAGTTTTTAATTTCATCTATTTCATTTTCGCAACCAATAGTAATTTTTATACCATTAGAATTATGTTTTGATAAAATTGATACTAGCAAATCCTTTTCTTCTAAAGTATAAAATAATTGTTTTGCTTTTTCAATATCGCTAAATTCAGGAAAATTTAATATGTTCATTGAGCCACTTAAATATATATCTGGAGTACTACTTGTTTTAATAGTTTTATCAATAGCATCTAATATAGGATTTACTATTTCACCATATACTCCCATTTTAATTTTTAATTCTTGAATAAGAGGAAGATTTATTTGTTCTATATTAAGTCCTTTAAGAGATTCGTTTAACATAGCAGACAATTTATTTAAAGTTTCTTGGTCTGCTTTTACATCCATTTTAATTACATTATCAGTCACAAGATTAGCATCTGTCACAATAATTAATACAACTGACTTATCATCTAGAGGAATAAGTTGAAGATGTTTTAATCTAGTTTTTTGAATCTGCGGTGTTGAAACCATAGATGTATAATTTGTAATTAATGACAACAGCTTTGCTACTTCTTTCATTAATAAATCAATTTGATCAATTTTTTGCTTTAATAAATACTCAATCATTTTAATGCTGCTTTCATTAATTGTTTCAATTTTCATCAACTGATCTACATATAAACGATATCCTTTATCTGAAGGAATTCGTCCCGCTGATGTATGAGGTTGAATAATAAATCCCCATTCTTCTAAATCTGACATTTCATTTCTTATGGTGGCCGAACTTACTCCTAATTCATACTTTTTAGAAATAGTTCTAGACCCCACGGGTTCTCCAGTAGATATATAATCCTTTATGATAGCATTTAAAATTTTTATTTTTCTATCATCTAAATTCATCTAACCACTTCCCCCTAGGTTGTTAGCACTCATCTACTGTGAGTGCTAACTTACATTTAAAATACCACCCTATAATCCATTTGTCAAGATGTTTATGAATTATTCTGGTAAAAATTCTGAAAAAACTATATTAGACAAATCTATTCCTTTATGAGTTAGTCTTATATTTTCTTTATTTTTTTCCAAAAGTCCTAAATTAATAAGTTTATGTACTTTTTCTTTAAACAATTCATCAAAAGAAATTTTAAATTGATTATAAAATTCTGTAACATCTATGCCTTTTAAAAGTCTAAGTCCTAAAAAAATATACTCGGCATATTGCATTTTAGGTGAAAGTACTTCAATATCCTCTTTTAATTTATTTATTTCACCATTGGATTTAATATATTTAGATAAATTATAAGTATTATGATATCTCTTCCCCTCAAGAAAAGAATGAGCTCCTAATCCTATACCTATATATGGTTTATACGTCCAATATGTTAAATTATGCTTACTTTCAAATTCTAATTTTGAAAAATTAGAAATTTCATATTGAATATACTCTTTTGTACTCAAATATTTTTGAGCATAATGATACATTTTCCTATCTATTTCTTCATCTGCTTTTTTTAACTTTCCTTCTTTTTCTAGTAATCCAAAGGGAGTATTTTCTTCTATAGTTAAACTATAACAAGAAATATGTTCTGGATTTAATTTAGTTATTTCTTTTAAGGTTACTATCCAATCTTTTAAGGTTTGATTTGGTAACGCAAACATTAAATCAATATTTATATTATTAAATCCTAACTTTCTTGCTAATAAAAAATTTTTTATAAATTCTTCTACTGTGTGGATTCTTCCAATTTTTTTTAATAAATTATTTTGATAAGCTTGAAGTCCAATACTTAATCTATTAACTCCAAATTCTTTTAGTAAACTAAGATTATCATGATTTAATGTTCCTGGATTTGCTTCTATAGTTATTTCAGCATTATTTTCTATATTAAAATTCACAAATATATTTTTTAAAACTTTTTTTAATAGTTTAAGAGGAAGAATAGTAGGTGTTCCTCCTCCTATAAACACAGTAGCTATTTTATTATTTTTAAATAACTCTCCATAATTTCTCATTTCATTAACTAAAGCTAATACATAATCTTCCATTGACTCTTCTTTATTGGCATAAGAAGCAAAATCACAATAATAACATTTTGATTTGCAAAATGGTATATGAATATATAAACTAATTTTATTTTCCATTGTTTACTCCAACTTTAATACGCTCATAAATGCAGATTGAGGAACTTCTACATTTCCAACTTGGCGCATTCTTTTTTTCCCTTCTTTTTGTTTTTCAAGTAATTTTCTTTTACGACTAATGTCTCCACCATAGCATTTAGCAAGAACGTCTTTTCTCATAGCTTTAATAGTTTCACGAGCAATTATTTTATTACCAATAGCTGCCTGAATAGGTATTTCAAATAAGTGTCTTGGTATTTCCTGTTTTAGTTTTTCTGCTATCTTTCTTCCTCTTTCATAAGCTTTGTCTTTATGAACAATAAAACTAAGAGCATCTACTATTTCTCTATTAACCATAATATCTAGTTTTACTAAATCTGATGGATGATATCCGATTAATTCATAATCAAAAGAAGCATATCCTCTAGTTCTTGATTTTAAAGCATCAAAAAAATCATATATTATTTCATTTAAAGGAAGATTATAGGTAAGAACTGCTCTAGTTTCTTCAAGATAATTCATTCCTATATATTCTCCTCTACGTTCTTGAGCTAACTCCATAACAGCTCCAATATAATCTGTAGGAACAATTATTTCAGCTTTTACAATGGGTTCTTCCATATGTTCAATTTCAGAAGAATCCGGAAGATCTGAAGGATTAGATAAATCTATAACTTCTCCATTAGTTTTATATACTTTATATATAACACTAGGAGCTGTCGTTACTAAATCTAAATTATACTCTCTTTCTAATCTTTCTTGAATAATTTCCATATGAAGTAATCCTAAAAATCCACATCTAAATCCAAAGCCCAAGGCTGTAGAATTTTCAGGTTCATAAACTAAAGATGCATCATTTAACTGAAGTTTTTCTAAAGCTTCTCTTAAATCTTCATATTTAGAACCATCTGCTGGATACATACCACAATAAACCATTGGATTTACCTTTTTGTATCCTGGCAAAGGTTCTTTTGCAGGATTGTTAGCATCAGTAATTGTATCTCCTACCCTAGTATCTTTTACATTTTTAATGCTAGCTGTTATATACCCTACATCTCCAGCATTTAATTCTTCTGTAGTAATAAATCTTCCTGGACCAAAAAAACCTACTTCATTTACTTCATATTCCTTCCCAGTTGACATCATTCTAATTTTCATACCTTTTTTAATCATACCTTCTTTTATTCTACAAAAAGCTATTACTCCCTTATAAGGGTCATATACTGAATCAAAAATTAAAGCTTTTAATGGATTATTAACATTTCCTTCTGGGCTTGGAATAGTAGTGACAATTTTTTCTAATACTTCTTCTATATTAATTCCTGATTTTGCAGAAATAAGTGGAGCATCTTCTGCAGGAATTCCTATAATATCTTCTATTTCTTTTTTTACCCGCTCTGGTTCTGCACTAGGTAAGTCTATTTTATTAATTACAGGCATAATCTCTAGATCATTTTCAAGAGCCAGATAAACATTAGCTAAAGTTTGTGCTTCTATTCCTTGAGCAGCATCCACTACTAAAATTGCTCCTTCACAGGCTGCTAAACTTCTTGAAACCTCATAAGTAAAATCTACATGTCCAGGTGTATCTATCAAATTAAAAATGTATTCTTCTCCATCAGAAGCTTTATATATTAACCGAACTGCTTGGGCTTTTATAGTGATTCCTCTTTCTCTTTCTAAATCCATATTATCTAAAATTTGTTCTTGCATTTCTCGTTCTGTTAATAATCCAGTCTTTTGGATAATTCTATCTGCCAACGTAGATTTCCCATGATCTATATGTGCAATAATACAAAAATTACGAGTCCTTTTTTGTTTAGAAAGGGGCATTATTTTGTCCTCCTTAATATAATTCATCTTATATTTAGCCTGAATAAAACCAACTGCTAATTAACAGTTGGCTTTTATGCTCTGCATTAATATATTATAACATAGGGAAAGTTAAGGCTCAATATCATTATTAATTATGCCATATAAAACCCATTATTATAACTTTTTATATGGAATTATTATTTAAAATCATAAAATATTAAAAATTTCTTTAAAGGTTTTTCGCTAATTTATAAAAATCAAATTACTAAAATTCTTTACTGATAATTATTATTGATAATTATATAATAATTGTCTATAATAATATAAAATACGCCAAAGGTGATGATATGACTTTACAACAATTAAGATATGTTATTAAAGTAGTTGAATGTGGTTCAATTACTGAAGCTGCAAAGCAATTATTTATTACTCAACCAAGTCTTTCAAATGCTATTAAAGAACTAGAAAGAGAATTTAATATAGAAATATTTAATCGTACCACAAAAGGAATATCTTTAACTACTGATGGATCTGAATTTCTTTCTTATGCTAGACAAATAATTGAACAAACTGAACTTATGGAAAAACATTATATGGGTAAAAAACCTTCTAAAAAACTTTGTTCAATTTCTACTCAACATTATGCTTTTGCCGTTAATGCTTTTGTAGAACTATTATTAGACTTAGATGTAGATGAATATGAATTTACTCTTCGTGAAACAAGAACCTATGAAATTATTGAAGATGTTAAAAATTTACGTAGTGAGATTGGCATTATATATTTAAGTGATTTCAATGAAAAAGTAATAACCAAGTTATTAAAAGAAAATCATTTAGTATTTAACCCACTCTTTGAAGCTAATCCCCATGTATTTATTAGTTCAAAACATCCTCTTTCTAAGAATAAAATAGTCACTCTTAAAGATTTAGAAAACTATCCATTTTTAGCTTTTGAACAAGGAGAATATAATTCCTTTTATTTTGCAGAAGAAATTTTAAGTACTATTCCAAAAAAGAAAACTATATATGTTAGTGATAGAGCCACTTTATTTAATCTTTTAATTGGACTAAATGGGTATACTATTTCTACTGGAGTTTTAAGTACAGATTTAAATGGTGATAATATTATATCTGTCCCTCTTAAAACTGATGAAAAAATGCGAGTTGGTTGGATTTCAAATGAGAAAGTTCATTTAAGCTCCATGGCATTAAAGTATATCTCAAAATTAAAAAATATTATTTCTAAATATGGATATGATATACATTAACATAATCTATATTTTAAAATTTATAATAACTATAAAATAATGGACTTACATTTAGTAAGTCCATTTTCTCTAAAATCTAGTTTTAAAAAAATAACGAATTAAAAATTTAAAAAATATTATAAAATATATTTTAAACTAATAAGTGAGCAATTAAATTAAATAAATATCCTACTAATATAATTGCAATTCCTGTAATAACAACGAAAACTCCTATTAATTTAGGCTTAATAACCTTTTTTAATAAAATTATTTCAGGTAAGGATAGAGCTGTTGTAGCCATCATAAAGGAAAGTGCTGTTCCTATTCCTACGCCTTTATCAATTAAAGCTTGTGCAATAGGAATTGTCCCTAATGCATTAGAATAAAGAGGTATTCCAAAAACTACTGCTACAATAACTGCAAAGGGATTATTAGGACCTGCATACTTTGCTAATAATGTTTCAGGAGCCCAACCATGAATAAATGCTCCTATTCCTATACCAATTAATAAAAATAACCAAACTCTTTTTATGATATCTTTTACATTATCAAGGGCAAAACGTATTCTTTGTTTATGAGTTAACTTTTCAATCTCCACCTCTCCTGCTTTAATCTGATAAACATATTCTTCTACTTCTCCTTCTAATTTAAGAGACCCTATAAGCACTCCTCCTACGATACCTACAATAACTCCAGTAATAACGTAAACCACTGCTATTTTCCAACCCAATGTCCCTAAAAGTACAACAAAAGCTGCTTCATTTACTATAGGGGATGTAATAAGAAATGAAAAGGTTACTCCTAAAGGAATACCTGCTTCTACAAATCCTATAAAAATAGGAACTGATGAACATGAACAAAAAGGGGTAACTATACCTAATAAAGATGCCATAATATTTCCTATTATCCCACTAAATTTTTCTAAAATCTTCTTTGTTCTTTCAGGTGGAAAATAACTTCTTATATAGGATATGGCAAAAATCATTATTCCTAATAAAATAATAATTTTTATAGTATCATAGAAAAAGAAATGTACACTAGATCCTAATTTTGTTTCCATGGATATGTTTAATATATTTTCTACAAATAGCTTTACTAAATAATCTAACCAAGTAAACATTTAAATCATCTCCTTTTTAAATATTCTAATTTTTAATGTCATTTATATTACATAAATTTATATACTTTTCTTTATCCACTAATCTATCACTATCTAATTTTAATTGTGGATATTCTTGGATATTATCTATAATATCTTTTATTAAATTTTTAAATATCTTATTTTTTATTTCTAAGGAATAAAAAATATATTGCTCTTTTCGTTTATCTTTAACAAAACCTTTATCTCTAAGTTTTGCTAAATGTTTAGAAACCTTAGGCTGTGAAAGTTCTAAAATACCACATATCTCACATACACATAATTCCTCTTGAGCAAGTAAAATAACTATTCTAAGTCTAGTTTCATCGGACATAATTTTAAAAAAATCTGTTAAGTTATTCATAATTATCCCCTTCTTTTTATCATAATACAATACTTATATACTCATATGGGTATATAAGTATTGTATTCGTTATATTATTCTTTGTCAACAACTTCTTTAACTATTTTTCAGATAAAAAACCTCTACTTTAATTAAGTAGAGGCTTTTATGTAAGAAGCAAAGAATGAATTGCTTCATAAATACGCAATGCAACGTATGCATTATTCATAGTATATAAATGTATTCCATCAACTCCTTGAGTTATCAAATCAACTATTTGGTCAATAGCATACGCTATTCCAGCATCTCTCATGGCTTCGGGATTATCTCCATATTTATCTAATATATGAATGAATTTTTTAGGAAGGTCTACACCACAAAGACTAACTATTCTTTCAATTTGTTTTTTATTTACAACAGGCATTATCCCTGCCTCTATAGGAACATTAATTCCAGCAATAGTAGCTCTTTCTCTAAATGAATAAAAATAATCATTATTAAAAAATAATTGTGTTATTAGTTGGTTTGCTCCAGCATCAACTTTAATTTTTAAATTTTTAATATCTTCAACTATTGAAGGACATTCCATATGTCCTTCAGGATAACAAGCTGCGATTATATTAAAATCTCCATTTTCTTTTATAAATGAAATCAAATCACTGGCATATTTAAAATCACCTTTGGGCTTAAAATTAGGATTAATATCTCCACGTAATGCAAGTATATTTTCTATATTTTTTTCTTTTAAATTGTTTAAAATTTCTAAAATATCTTCTTTTGAAAAATTAATGCAAGGTAAATGTACAATACTTTCTATATTATAAGAATTTTTTATAGTAGAAGCTATCTTTATCGTCTCTTTATTATTTTTACTTTGCCCCGCTCCATAAGTAACACTTATAAAGTCTGGAGAAATATCTTTTAATTTTTCAATTGTATCATAAATAGTATCTATAGAATCTGTTCGTTTCGGCGGAAACACTTCTAAAGAAAAAACTTTTTTATTTTTAAAAAATTCCGAAGTTTTCATAATTATAAACTCCTTCTTATTTCTTTTACTGCAGAAACTAAGTTTTCAAGGCTTGGCACCACTTCTTTATATTCTCTTGTCTTTAAGCCACAATCAGGATTAATCCATAATTTTTCTTTAGGTATTTTTTTGAGTATTTCTAATATTATTTCTTTAATTTCTGATGCACTTGGAATTCTAGGAGAATGAATGTCATATACTCCTGGACCAACTTCTGTTTTAAAACCATTTTCTTTTAAAGTATCAATAATAGTTAAATCAGACCTTGATGCTTCAAAGGTTATCACATCTGCATCCATTTCGTCAATATATTTTATTATATCAGAAAATTCACTATAACACATATGAGTATGAATTTGTGTAGTAGGTTTTACTCCACTATGAGTCAGTCTAAATGCTGGTATAGCCCAATCTAAATATTCACTATTCCAATCTTTTTTTCTGAGAGGTAATTTTTCCCTAAGAGCAGCTTCATCTATTTGAATAATTTTTATTCCATTTGATTCTAAATCAAGAACTTCTTCTCTTATAGCTAGAGCAATCTGAAAAGCACTTTCTTTAAGAGAAATATCTTCCCTAGGAAAAGACCAATTTAAAATAGTTACTGGACCTGTTAACATACCTTTTACATATTTTTTTGTTAGAGATTGTGCATATACAGAATAATCTACTGTTATTGGCCTCAAACGATAAACATCTCCCCATATTATAGGCGGCTTTACACAACGAGTACCATAGGATTGTACCCATGCCTTTTCAGTAATTATAAATCCTTCAAGATTCTCTCCAAAATATTCTACCATGTCATTTCGTTCAAATTCTCCATGAACAAGTACATCAATTCCTATTTTTTCTTGTAAATTTATACATTCTGAAATTTGTTTCTTATTAAATTCTTTATATTTCTCCAATGAAATGTTTCCCTTTTTATAATTAGAGCGATTTTTTTTAACCTCTTCTGTTTGAGGGAAAGAACCAATTGTAGTAGTAGGTAAAATAGGAAATTTAAACTCATGTTTTTGAATTTTTTCTCGTTCATTAAAATTGGGATATCTATTAAAATCATCTTCTATAAGAGATTCTATTTTAAATTTAACATCATAATTACTACAGTCTCTAGGTTCTTCAAATATTTTTTTATTTTTAATAAATTCGCTAATATCTTTTTCATTATTACTAGATAATATTTTTTTCAATTCATAAAGTTCTCTTAGTTTTTCTTCTGCAAATGAAAAATATTTTTTGTATTTTTCATCAAGTTTTTCTTCATTCTTTAATGTATAAGGGACATGAAGTAATGAGCATGAAGTGCTTAAAACTACTTCTTTACAATATTTTTTTAATTCTTTTATTAATGATAAAGTCTTATTGTAATTATTTTTCCATATATTTTTCCCATTAATAATTCCTGCAAAAAGAACTTTATCTTTAGGGAAGCCCAGTGTTTTAATTAATTCCAATGTCTTTTTTCCTTCTATAAAATCAAGCCCTATTCCATCAAAATCTAATTCAATTGTTTTAGCATAACAATCACGTATATCACCAAAATAAGTTTGTAGTAATACTTTGATATTATTTTTATTTGATAAAATCCCTTCATAAATTTTATTAAACATATTTATATCTTCTTTATTTAAGTCTAAAACAAGAGCTGGTTCATCAAATTGTATCCATTTTGCTCCTAATTCATTAAATTTTTTAATAATATCTGAGTATGCCTTAATAATATCTGATATAAAATCCTTGGCTGTCTTTTTCCCTGTAAATTTAGATAATTTTAAAAAGGTAAATGCTCCAATAATTACAGGTTTTGTTGATATCCCTAAATTACTCGCCTCTAAATATTCATCAAAAGGTTTCGTTCCAACTAGAGAAATTTTTGTATCATCTTCTATTTTAGGAACAATATAGTGATAATTTGTATTAAACCATTTTTTCATGGCAAGAGCTTTAACATCACCCTTTTCTCCTTGATATCCTCTTGCCATTGCGAAATATTCATCTAGTGGATTAAGTTGTAGTTGTTTATAAACTTTTGGTATTACATTTAACAAAACAGCAGTATCTAAAAAGTTATCATATAATGAAAAATCATTTGATGGAATAAAATCTATTTTATTATTACTTTGTATTTTCCAATGCTTTTTTCTTAGATCACAAGTAATATTTTTAAGATCTTTTTGGGTTATATCTCCTTTAAAATATTTTTCTGTTGCAAATTTTAATTCTCTTAACTCCCCTATTCTTGGATATCCTATTACTGATGTTTTTATAATAATCCCTCCTCAATATTTATTGTATGCAAATAATATCATAAAACTATGTCATAGGGTAATATTCATTAATTATACTTTGTCATAGTTAAAATCTATGTTTTTATTAACTCTATATAATTTTATATAAAAATTAAATTTAATAGATAAATTATTAATTTTCTAAATAACATAACAAAAAGGTAGCCTATATAAGCTACCTTAAAATACATAAAACTTGAACCTTTTTATTTTCTTATTAACTTTTTAATATTTTATATCATAATTTTTATACTTTTTTACAAAACCATCCTTTTGTGCTATTTGCAAATCGTACAAGCATTAACATAACCGGAACCTCTACAAGAACACCAACAATAGTAGCTAAAGCAACAGGACTTTCTGCCCCAAATAAGGATATAGCAACAGCTACTGCTAGTTCAAAAAAATTCGATGCTCCAATCATTCCAGCAGGAGCTGCTATATCATGGGGTAATTTTAAAAAATAACTAGCACCATATCCTATTCCAAAAATTAACATAGTCTGTATGATTAATGGAATAGCAATAAGAATAATATGAATTGGATTTTCTAAAATTACATGTCCTTGGAATGAAAAAATTAAAATAAGTGTAATCAATAATCCACTAATAGTTACATTGTTTAATTTTGGTAAAAATGTATTTTTAAAATAATCTTCACCCTTATTTTTAATCATTATATTCCTTGTTAATATTCCGCCAGTAAGAGGAATTACCACAAAAAGAACTACTGAAAGAATAAGTGTTGCCAATGGGATTGTAAATCCACTTACTCCTAACAAAAATGCAACAATAGGTGTAAAAGCAACTAAAATAATTAAATCATTAGTTGCTACTTGAACAACAGTATAAGCTGGATTTCCTTTAGTTAAATGACTCCATACAAATACCATAGCAGTACAGGGAGCTGCTCCAAGGAGTACTGCTCCTGCAAGATAATCTGATGCTAAATCAGGCGAAATCAAATTTTTAAAAATAATATTAAAAAATAAATATCCTATTCCAAACATAGTAAATGGCTTTATTAACCAATTTACAACCCATGTCACAAAAAGACCTTTTGGATTTTTCCCAACATTTTTTATACTATTAAAATCTACTTTCATCATCATTGGGTAAATCATAAGCCAAATTAAAATTGCTATAGGTATTGATACATTTGCAAATTCAAAATTACTTAAAAACTCTGGAATAAAAGGTAAATACTCTCCAATCAAAACCCCTATAACCATACACAGAGCAACCCATAAAGTTAAATAACGTTCAAAAAAGCTTATGCCTTCTAATTTTTGTTTACTCATTATTATCCCTCTTTTCTATTTTTTTAAATTTTAAAAGTCAATCTATTACTTATTTATATTCCAATATAAATCTATTCCCAATAAATAAATTTGACACTTGTTTAATCTTTTTAATTCTTATATCTCATTCCTTTATTTATCGTAGTGATAAAAATTCTATAGGATTTAAATATGATTTATAATAATTTTTTTACTAACATTTTGCATATGTTTTATAATCTTCGGATTTTTTTAGAATATTTCTAAGTAGTTCTATAGCTTCTGCACTACCTTTATCAGATAAACTATAATAAGTCCATTTACCTTCTTTTCTACTTTTAACAATAGTACTCTCTACTAAAATTTTCATATGATGTGACAAAGTAGATTGAGCTATAGGTACTTCCTCTAATAATGTACAAGCACATTTTTCTCCAGATTGAAGTGCTTTTATAATTTTTAATCTACTTTCATCACAAAACGCTTTAAATATATCAGCAATATATTTGAAATCATCCATAAAATCCCTCCTGTCAAATCTATCATCATCGATATGATAACTTATATATCGATGATTGTCAATATGTTTTTATTTATCAAAAGACTTAATCCTATATAATATATAGTTATATAAATATAAAAAAAGACAAAACCCTTGGTTCTGCCTTTCAAATATAAAATATTAAAATTGATTACATTATTCCTATAATTTGATTAAATACTTCTGCTTAAAAATTGATTTCTTTTTCAAATACAAATTTAGGGTCTTTCAGTGCATCTTCTGGATTTTTACAAATAAAATCAGGCCATAATTCTGATGCTTTTAAAGTATCCTCTGTAAATGCAACCAATTGTCCTAAAACATATATAACATAATTAATACCCCAACGTTCTTTATCCGTTTCTGCTCCTTTTTTAGCTGTAATTTCATTTCCATTATTATTTTTCATATATTTAATATAAGCTGATGAATAATGCTTATAAACAAAGGGAGCATTAGGCCAATATTTATGAAGAAGATTAAGCATATCTTTTTGAGATAGAACATTATAATCCATCTGAACGCATTTATTTAAAGTACGATCATCTGTAATAGCTCTTGCTGCAATAGTTCCAACATCATTAATATCATGGGTATATATTGGAAGATCCATTTGTCCAAAAGTTGTGATTTCATCAAAATATCTTAGATTAGGTAAAAAATAATCGAAAAATCCTCCATTATAAAATAATGTCCATCCTATATCAGATTTAAAAAGTTTTTCATGGAATACTTTTTTATTATCAAATATTTCTCCTGCACCATAATTTAAATTTTTTGTATGAGCACCAAATTCTGTTGGAACAAAACGTTTTACTCCTGCTAATACTGCCGCTTCTAACCATATAGGTTCAAATTCTAATATAATTTCCTTTGATCCTGGCACACAACATACCACTACATCACAACCTTCAAAAGCTTTACTTAAAGCTTTTACATCCTTCATATTATCACAAATAGATAAATTTGCTCCTAGTTGTATAAATTCTTTGATTGTTGGATCTAATTTAGTTTTTTGTGATCTAGCAATCATGGTAACTTTATGCCCTTGGTTTAATAATTCCTTAGTTAAAGGAGTTCCAACTTGTCCTCTACTACCAATAACTGCTACATGTTTTTTATCAGTCAAGTTATATCACCTCTATTTTAAAATAACTCCCCTTATTTATTATTCTCTATTATTTCTTAATAATTTAGATAAAATAAAAAACCCTATCATGACTAAAAAATATATTAAATATAACCCTTTAGTTCCTATTATAGGGATATTAATAAATCCAAAAACATTACACTACTCATTACAAATAATACTTTTGATAACTTCATATTTCTTGCTCCTCACAAACATTAATATAATAATAATTTTGAGTTTTTGTTATTTTTTTAAAGTATTATATCCCATTTTAACAATCCAAACATATGCTATTGTCTTGGGAATCATTAACATTCCAACAATAGGCATTATTTTAGCAAATAACACAACTGGAATATAAAATGCAAATGAAAGAAGTATAGCTAACCACATATTTGAAAAGGTTTTATCATTGTGTATCCTTGAATATTTATAAAATAAAAAGATGATTATAATTCCTATTATTACAAAAGGAATATTTCTATAAATTCCCCATGACACGGGAGCATCAGCTGATAACCACTGATTTTGTGGTAATAAACAAAGAATTATCCTTGTTATTCCTAATACTAGAATCCCTATTGATAATATTTGTTTATCCTTAATATCATATCTTTTTCTCCATATATAGTATAAAATAATGTAAAATATAGTCATTGTTATAGATGTTACTAGCTTACCAAATCCAAGAGCTATTACATTTGCTTCAAGTCCTGTAGTTAAAAGTCCATATGCCCTTGGAATAAGATGAAAAGCATCTCCAAATCCTAAAATCACTGCCATAATTCCAAAAAGCCAAGTAAGACTATTTTTTTCTCCCCGTTTTATCATAATAAATCCCAGTGAAATAACTGTAGATAAATAAACTATATCAAAAATTGTTTCAAATATTGCTTGCATAATCATCATCCTCTATTTTTTATTTAAGTATAACATAATAGAAGAAAATATATCATTGTTAGTTTTTTTATATATTTAACTTAAATATTTAATATTAATATCTTAATTAGAACTTTGTCTAATTGTTCTTCATAATATTTCTTAGTGTAAAATTCTTAACCCCTTATAAATTCCCATTCTTATAAAAAAATTATTTCTTATAATAATCTTTAATCATTTTTTAATAAGATTTATTCAACACTTTGAATGTAACTCTTTACGTATTATAAATATTTTTTATTCAATTTATTAAAACATTTATCATATTATATACTATAAAATTACTAAAAAAAGCTTTGAGATTTGTAGTTTTAAGAGGTGAAAATATGTTTAATAATAATTATACATTAATGGCCCAAGCAGATATTATAGGTGGTCCCCTTGCACCTAAACTTAGAGGCAAAGTAATATTTAAAGATGTTCCTGGTGGAACTCAAGTATCTGTACATGTTACCGGTCTTCCTCCATATAAACCTAGTGAAAACGGTAATTTACCCATTGGTCCCCATGGATTTCATATTCATGAATATGGTAATTGTAATGTAGGAGATGAAGAAAATCCTTTCCAAGATGCTGGAGGACATTGGAATCCTTATAACCAACCCCATGGTAATCATGCCGGTGATTTTCCAGTGCTTTTTTCTAATAATGGAATTGCTTCAATGACTTTTTTTACTAATAAATTTAAGCCAAAAGATATTTTAGGAAAAAGTATAATTATTCATGAAAGTCCTGATGATTATAGAAGTCAACCTTCAGGAAATGCTGGTAAAAGACTAGCTTGTGGTATAATTTATCCTATTTATCCTAATCTTTATTATAACTTTTTTGTATATTAATTATTTATTTATAAAAATAAAAAGAGTATTATAAAACTACTTTTTAAATAGTTTTAAATACTCTTTTTTATTAAAATAAATTTCTCAATTAAATAAATAATAATATATAGGCTTTTTATTAATTTTATTACATATAACTTTTTCATATAAAAATATATAATAACTATATCTATCCTAATATATATTTTGCTAATACTGATTGAAGCTCATATATGTTTAAATTTTTATTAAATTGTTTTTTAATTGGAAACTCTGAACCAGAAATCCATATCTTTAATTCAGCATCTAAATCTAAATGCCCCGCTGTTTCAATGCTAAAATGCGTTATACTTTTATAAGGAATAGAATGATGATCAACTTTTTTCCCTGTAACTCCCTGTTTATCTACTAATATAAGTCTTTTATCTGTAAAGATAAACAGATCTCTTATAAGCTTATATGCCTTTTCTATTTTTTCTCCTTCTGCTAATAATTTCCCATATTCTTTTATTACTTCTTCTACACTACATTCTGAAGCATTTCCCATAATTCCATTTAATAATCCCATATTACATTCCTCCTGTAAAAATATTTAAAAATTAATAAAATTTTTAGTTTTTGATGTAAATATTGTTTTTTATACTATAAATTCCATCCTTCCTATAAAAGCATATATTTTAAAAATTCTATAAAAATTAATTAAATCCTTTATTTTTATATAAAATATTTATCGAATAATTTAATAAAATTTTTAAATACTATTATCTAATCAAAATATTTTACTGTCTACATATAATATTATGTTATATGTGTCTAAAGTAAAAATTCTATACCATAACTGAAAGGAAGTCTTTTAAACAATGGTTAAAATTAAAAACTTGATAATGAAATATGGAAATTCTACTGTGATTAAAAATATAAATCTAAATATTAATAAAAATTCAACTTGTGCTATTATAGGTCCATCGGGATGTGGGAAAAGCACCTTATTATATGGAATCGCTGGTATTTTAAAACCTTTTAGTGGAGAAATCTTAATAAATAACTTCCCTGTTAAAGAAAACCGTAAGAAAACTGGATTAATACTACAAAACTATGGTCTTCTTCCTTGGAAAACGGTATGGAATAATGTCTCACTTGGATTAACAATTAGGGGATATCATAAAAAAGATATACAATATAATGTTGATAAAGTTCTCAGAGAATTAGATGTATATGATTTAAAAGATAGGTATCCTATTGAATTAAGTGGTGGACAAAGGCAAAGAATTGCAATAGCAAGAGCTTTAACTATAAGTCCTGATTTATTGCTAATGGATGAACCTTTTTCATCTTTAGATGCCATATCTAGAGAAAACCTTCAAAATCTTATTTTAAAAATTCATAAAGAAAATAATATAACTCTTATTTTAGTCACTCATAATATAGAAGAAGCTGTTTTTTTAGGACAAACCATAGTAATAATGGGACAAAAATTTGGTGAAATAAAAAATATAATTAATAATCCATATTTTGGAGATGAAGAACTTAGATATAAATCAGATTACTATAAAATTTGTATGGAAGTTCGTCAACTAATGAGAAAGGATGAAATAAAATAATGATATTTAAAAAAATCACAAAATATAAAACAATATATGGCTCATTAATAATACTTATTTTTTGGTATGCTCTTCATTTTATATTTAAATCAACAATAATCCCAAGCCCCCATATTACAATATATGAATTTTTTATACTTATTAAAGGAAAACTTCTTATTCATATTTTGGTCAGTTTGTTTAGAATTTTAATTGCAGTAATTATTTCTCTAATAATTGGAATGAGCGTAGGATTATTTCTTGGCCTAAATAAAAAATATGATAAATATATTTCCCCTATGATATATCTTTTATATCCAATCCCTAAAATAGCTTTTTTACCAATTCTAATGATTATATTTGGATTAGGTAATACCTCTAAAATAATATTAATAACAATAATAATATTATTTCAAATACTTGTAACTACTAGAGACAGTGTAAAAGGGTTAAGCAAAGAATTATTTTATTCAATTAAATCTTTAGGGGCTAATAAAATCCAAATATATAGACATCTTATTATACCTGCTGTTTTCCCTAAATTATTAACATCTCTAAGAATAAGTATAGGAACAAGTATTGCTGTACTATTTTTTGCAGAAAACTTTGCTACTCGTTACGGAATAGGCTACTTTATTATGGATAGCTGGGCAAGAGTAGATTACATTCAAATGTTTGCAGGAATTTTAGCAATAAGTTTTTTAGGCTTATTGATTTTTAAACTTATTGATTTATTAGAAGATAAATTATGTAAGTGGATTAAACTAGAAAAGTTAGAACAAAAATAGAGCTCTATATTATAAGAGCTCTTGCTATTTTACTCTATATAAGAAAAATCACTTACTTCTTCAAAAGTATAACTATTTTCTATCAATCCTTTAGATTTTGTCCATTCTAATACACTATCAAAACTTTCTTGTGTAATTTTTTGAGCCTTTGTATATTCAATTCCACTCTTTAGATAATCTTTAATAGCTTCTGGAAATCCATATTCACTTAGTTTTTCACTATATTCATCAGAATCCGTAGTATTAATATATTCTATTGCCTTGTTATAAGCTTTATAAAATGCTTTTACTTCATCAGGATGTTCCTGTAAAATTTTATTATCAAATAATAAAGTTCCTGCTTTAATATCGTATTCTTTCGAAGATGCTAAAAGATTTGCCCCTTGAGAAACTAACAAAGAAGCCTGAGGTTCTGTAAAAATTACACCGTGAATTTGATCTGCTAATAATGCCTCAAATCTTGCTGTAAAAGAAGGAATAACTACCGTTTCATATTCTATATTATTTTCCCTTGCCATTTCATCCATAATATATTCTAATACAAAGTTTGGCACTATAGATACAGATTTACCATTAAGCTCTTGAAAATTTTCTATTCCAGAATTAGGAGATGTTAAAAGTTTAAAATCTTCATTTATATCAGATGTAATTTTCATATCAAAACCTGCTTCATGAAAGGTAAGAGAAGTCATAATATCTGCTATAATTGCATCTATTTCTCCTGCTTGAACTGCTACATTACGATCATTAGGAGAATTAAAGGAAATTAATTCAACATCTACTCCTTCTTCTTCATAAAAGCCTTGTTCTTTAGCTACAATAATAGGTATAGCAGACTCTGCTGGTAATAATCCAAATCTTATCGAGTAATCTAATTCTTTCTTTTGACATCCAGTAATAGTTATTAAACATATTATAGTTATCATAAAAATTAGTATTTTTTTCAAAGTAATTCCTCCAATGCTTATATTAATTATTTAATATGGTCTTAAATTTTTCTAAATCATAATCTAAAAATATTCCATTTCTATGAAGTTTATACGGATTAGTTAATCTAGTATTTTTACCCTTTTCAGTAGTAAAAGCTAATAAAAAACCTATTTCTTTTAGCCATTTTATATTTTCTTCAGTATAAACACCAAAGGGATAAGCAAATACTTTTTTAGTAGTTACGACTTTTTCACATTCTTTAATATCTTTAATAAATACTTCCTTATCTATATTTTGTAATGCCATCTTACTATTTCCCCTAGTATGTAAAGCTTTAGTATGATTGGCATACTCAAAAATATCTCTCATTTTATCTAATTCTTTAAATGAAAGACATACAGAATAATCTTTAAAATTTTTTTGAGGTTCATTAAAAACCCAATCTCTAACTATAAAACCTACAGCATGAAAATTATAATGTTTTAATATTGGATAAACATTTATTAAAACTGATTTATACATATCATCAAAAGTTAAAAGTACAGCTTTTTCAGGTAATTCTTTATTACCATAATAAAAATCTATAATATCTTTTAATGACAAAGTCACATATCCCTCATTATATAAAAACTGCATCTGCTCTTTAAAACTATCTAAATAATGAAATAAAACTAAAGGTAAAATATCTCT
This sequence comes from Defluviitalea phaphyphila, assembly GCF_001466305.1. GTDB lineage: Bacteria > Bacillota > Clostridia > Lachnospirales > Defluviitaleaceae > Defluviitalea_A > Defluviitalea_A phaphyphila. Next base: position 26,414 of record NZ_JWID01000003.1, on the reverse strand, counting down.
ATAATTCTGTTGAACTTTTATTCCTTTGTATTTATCATAATTAAACATTTCTCTATTTATGACTTCATGATACATTAATACTTTAAATTCTTTCAAAATTTTCACCTCCTCCTTATAATAAATTTTTGACAAAATAGAATAGGATTATAACATGTTTTTAATTTACAGAATTTTTTACATAAATCATCTAAAATAGTATAATTTTTTGAATAAAGTTATAATATTTTTAGTAGAAACTTATTAATAATTAAATAAAAAAGAACCTCTTTAATTACAAAGAAGTTCTTCTATAAATCTATTTATTACTAAATACTAAAAATTTTGAGCCAGTAAAATTAATTATTTGAGCAACAAAAATAACTATAATTTTAGAAAAAACTACATCTATATACAATATTTCAACAAATATTTTGATTAAACTAGACGTGATTATTAGAGAGATTATATTTATAAAAATAAATTGTATAAATTGCACATACCCCTTTTTTAAATTATTTGTATTGTTAAAAGTCCATTTTTTATTTAATGCGAAACTGTTAATAACACCTCCTGTATATCCAAATATTTGACTTAAAAGATAATGAACTCCTAAATACTTATTAAGAAATATAAAAATACTAAAATCCACAAATGTATTTATAATCCCTACTATAGAAAATTTATAAAATGTATTATATTTTTTTAATATATGTTGTATTATTTTTTTCATACTTCTTACCAAATCCTTTTGTATCTTTTACAATATAAATTGGTCGATTTTTTACTTCTTCGTATATACGTCCAATATATTCTCCCATTATTCCTAAAGCCAATAAAATAATGCCACTGAACATAATATTTACTCCTATAAGAGATGTCCAACCTTGTATATTTTTATCTGTAAAAAACTTTTTGAATAATACAACTAGTAAATAAATAAAACCTATTATTGACATCATTATCCCTATAATAGATGCAAATTTTAAAGGTTTATATGAAAAAGAAGTTATCCCATCAAAGGCTAATTTCAACATTTTTTTTAAAGAATATTTAGTTTCTCCTGCAAATCTTTCTTCACGAATAAATTCTACCTCTGTTTGTTTAAAACCAATCCAACTTACAAGTCCTCTAACATATCTATTTTTTTCTGGTAATGCATTTAATACATCACATACTTTTCTATCTATGAGTCTAAAATCTCCTGTATCTCTTGGAATATTTACATCAGTCAACTTGTCTAAAATCTTATAAAATATTTTAGCAGTAAATTTTTTAAAAAATGTTTCTCCTTTTCTTTTAATTCTTTTTCCATAGACTACATCGTAGCCCTCTTTCCATTTTTCAATCATTCTATATATTACTTCAGGTGGGTCCTGAAGGTCAGCATCAATAATAATTATTGCTGAACCTTCTGAAAACTGCATGCCTGCTGTTATTGCAGATTGATGCCCAAAATTTCTAGAAAAATTTATTAATCTCACATTAGAATCTTTATTACAAATTTCTTCAATGATTTTATCTGAATTATCTTTACTTCCATCGTTAACAAATATTATTTCATAACTTTCATTTAAAGTATCCATAATTTGTTTTAGTCTTTTGTAACATTCAGTTATAACTAATTCCTCATTATAAAGAGGTACAACTAATGAATATACTGTGGTATCCATAAAAGCATCTCCTTTCCTCAGGATTATTTTAATTTATATAAAGACATTCCATCTATCTTACCATTTCTTGATTTTAATTCATTATCAAGATTTACTCCATTTAACCTTATCCATTCTATAATAGAACTATTAATAGTTTCATTTCTATTTCTATCTAAATTATTACTTGTAGGAACAAGTGCATATTCAATAACATTTTTATTAATTAAATTTTTGAAATCTTCCACAGTTATAGGGTTATCATTTCCTTTAAACCCTCCAAGTATCATTACTGGTTCTTTAGATTCTAAAATTAACTTTGCTCCTAAATTCATGGCACTAGGTGCAGCAACTAAATAATCAGTATCCCCTTTATTTTCTTTGAGAAAATCAATTAAATTAGAAAGATTCACATAATTATTAGAACTATCTTTTTGATTAACAAGTTCTGGTCCTGCAATAGGTATTCGCTCATTATTACCATATATTATTGGAGTAAAGGACCATATGGCTGGTATTATTAAAAGTACAAATAAATAATTAATAATAAATTTATTATCATTTCTTTTCATATCTATAAAAATTAATACTAATACAGCTATAAATATAACTATAAGGCAAGGAACAACCCAATTTAACCAATTTTTATAAAGACTTTGAATATATAATTGTAAAATAGCAGTTACTGCAAAAATAATAGGAATAAATATTTTTTGTTGCTGCTTTAAAAAGTAAACCCCAATCCCAATAAGTGCAGAAATTGGGAATGATAACATTGCTAAATAATAACGATGTACAAGTCCTGGAGAAAAACTAAAGTAAATATACATAGGTATAAAACAACTAATAAAATAAAAAGTAGTTATATTTTGAGACATATCCTTAATTTTTTTATTAAAAAATAGATATAAATAAAATATACATACAATAAAAACTGGAAGCAAAAACCATGAAATCTGCCCAGCATTTTTACTATTATATAATCTAAATATTGATGGAGTTCCAGCTTCTCCTCCTGACCTATTATTAGAATGTTGGTTATTTTTTTCATCTGGCCTATTTTTCAAATTTGATGGATTATTTATATTTCGTCTACTATTTGTATCTGGTAAACTATTAACATTTGGTCTGTTATTCATATCTCTATTCTGTACATTGGTTTTTGGAGGAATAACATTAGAACTATCATTTAATGAAGATCTTTTAAGATAATTAACACCTATTAATCTTCCTAATCCATTGAATCCCATAGTAAGTTCTAATGCACTATTTGTAGTACTACTACCAACATATGGTCTATTTTCAGGTGGAGTCAAATCCACTGCCATTATCCATGACAAAGATATTACTAATAATACAAGTACTGAAACTGTACATGAAATTAATTTTTTAATAATTTTTTCTTTTGAAAAAACAAGATATGTTAAATATACAGCGGGAACAATCATATAAGCTTGAAGCATTTTTACATTAAATCCAAGTCCAATAAATATTCCTGCATATATAAGATGTTTGATGCTAGATTTTTGAGCTGCTTTAATCGCTTGTTCTGAAGCTAAAATTAACATTAATATTAATATGCTATCAATAGTATTATTTCTTGAGACAGCTACATAAATAGGAGTTAAAGTTAACACTAATGCTGATACAATTCCTACCCTTTTCCCAAATCTTTTTATCATAATTTTATATATAAAATAAACGGATAATACCCCAGCAAGTGCTTGAGGTAATAATAAAGCTATACCATTAAATCCTAATATTTTTGTAAAAAGAACTTGTATCCAAAGTCCAAGAGGTGGTTTATCTATACTAATAAATCCTATAGAATCTATGCTATTATAAAAAAAAGCATGAAAATTTTGTCCCATAGAAAATACTCCAGCTGCATAATATAGATTCCCAAGCCCCTCATTCCATAAACCCCAAATATATACTACACATGCTAATATAATGATTAGTATAATAGGTAAATTACTTTTTATTTTCTTTCTCAAATCTATCACTCCCAAACATCTATCTTATTTATATAAATAAAAACATTATCAAAAATTTAGAAATTATTAATTGCTTAGGTTTAATCAAAATTTATTTTCATTATAAATATCTATTGTTACAATTATGTCACAAATTCCCATAAATATTTTAAAAATTATTATCTAATTTGGATCAGTAATAAAAAAGTTCGTCTTTTATTAATAAAAGACGAACTTTTAAAACATAACTATTTATTTTTTTAAATTAATTTATTAGAATAATTATAAATATAATATAATATCAAAGATTATTAAAACTATGGTCTTGTTGCAGTTCCATCTGGTAATCTACTAAACAGCCAACTAAAATCCATTTCTACTGGGGGATATTTTTTTGCCTTTTCTTCGTTAAAACTAATACCAAGTCCAGGTTTATCATTTAAATATGCATATCCATTTTCAATTTTAGGACAACCATCAAATATTTCTTTTTCTGCTTCACTAAAACCTGCAAATTCCTGTATACCAAAATTATTTATATTTAAATCAAGATGCATTTGAGCAACTGCACCTATCGGTGATAAATCATTTGGTCCATGCCATGCAGTTTTTATTCCGTAAAGTTCACAAAATGTTGCTAATTTCTTAGCTGGTGTTATACCACCAATACTACTGATATGTACTCTAATATAATTAATCAATTGATTTTGGATTATATTTTTCCATTCAACAGGATTGGTAAATAATTCTCCCATTGCAAGAGGAGTTACAGTATGTTCTCTTAAAATCTTAAAGAAATCACATTGTTCGGGTGGTAAGCTATCTTCTAAAAAGAATAATTTAAACTGTTCTAGTTCCTTTACAAAAGTTAAAGTATCTGCTAAAGATAATCTTTCATGAACATCATGCATAATTTCTAGATCATTACCAAAATCTGTTCTTATATTTTCTAATAATTTTATAACACTGTTCATATATTTATGCGGATGGTAATATGCTCCTTTCGGTGCATTAACAGGTTTAATAATTCTTTGTCTTTTCCCATTAAAATTGCCTCCATATGTTCCCATATGGCAACGGATATGACGATATCCTTCTTCTATCAATGCATGTACATTTTCTTTTACTTCTTCAATACTATTTCCATCTGCATGTCTGTATAATTCAATGCCTTCTCTTGACTTCCCACCTAGCAAATCATACAATGGCATATTAGCCAACTTTCCTTTTATATCCCACAATGCTTCATCAACACCAGATATGGCATTATTTAAAACTGGGCCATTTCTCCAATAAGAACTTCCCATCATTGTTTGCCATAAATCTTCGATATTGTGAACTGATTTACCCTGTAACATAGGGTCTAAATATTCATCAATAGCTGTTTTAACTGCTTTATATCTCCAAGTAAAAGTTGCACATCCATATCCTACCAAACCAGGTTCTGATGTTTCTACTTTAACTACAACTAAATTTATGCCATTAGGAGCTGTTACAAAAGATTTGACTCTCCTTATCGTGATGTTATTCATAATATTCCTCGCATTCCTTTTGATTTTAATTTTTTACTGCACCACCTGTCATACCAGCAATAAAATATTTTTGAAAACAAACAAATAGAATAACTAAGGGTAAACTAGAAATTACAGAAGCAGCCATTAAATCATTCCACTTAATTTGATACTGAGAATTCAAAGAAATAATTCCTACAGTAATTGTTTTCAAATCATCACTTGATAACAATACAGATGAATACATATATTCATTCCATCCACTAAATAACACAAACATCGCAACTGCAGAAATTCCTGGAACAATCAAAGGTAAAATTATATTCCAAAATATCCTAAAACTAGATGCTCCATCGATTCGTGCAGCTTCATCAAGCTCTATTGGTATAGTTTTAAAATAAGACACTAACATCCAAGTGCTAAAAGCTACATTTGTTGCAGCATATACAATAATCAGTCCAAATAATTTATTTGTAAGATGATAATTTGATAAAACTGAATAGAATGGTACTACAAGCATAACACTTGGAAACATTTGAGTAAGAAGTAAAAAACTCATTAATTGTTTTTTCCCTCTAAATTTAAACCGTGTAACTCCATATCCTGCAAAACAAGCACATGTTACACATATAATCATGGAAAAAACACATGATACCAAACTATTTTTTAACATTTTCCCAAAACTATATGTATTAAAAAACTTTTTAAAAGAATCTAAAGTAATAGGCTTGGGGACCCATATAGGGGTTGGAGAATATGTTTGAGCTTCTGTCTTGAATGCAGTGGAAATCATCCATAAAATTGGGACTACGATGAAAATCGCAAAAAATATAAGTACAATCCAAGATAAAATATTTTCTATAAGTTTTTTCTTATTCATCTTTTAACACCACCTTATATACAAGACTAATCAAATAACAAATAAAGAAAACTAATATTCCCCAAGCTGCACCCTTACCAAATCTTAAATCTGTAAAAGCAGTTTTATAAATACCTAAGCTAATTAGGGTTGTTGCTTTACCGGGTCCTCCTGCTGTCATTGTAAAAACTTGAGTATATTGTTTAAACCACCAAACACTATCTAAAATAACAACAGTAGTTAATATTGGTTTCAATGAAGGCACTGTTACATATAAAAACTGTTTCCATCTTCCTGCACCATCTATTTCAGCAGCTTCATATAGGTCTTTAGAAATACTTTGTAATCCCGCTAAAATCATTGTCATTACTAACGGATAACCTTTCCAAATACAAACAAAAACTATTGCTGGAAAAGCCAATTCCTTAGTACCTAACCATGAAATATTGCTTGATATAACTCCAATATTTATTAATATATCATTTAATACCCCATACATTGGATTCATTATCCATGTGAATAGCAAAGCAACTACTACTTCTGGAAAGAACCAGGGTAACATAAATATTACCCTCATTATAGTTCTTCCCTTAAATTCTCTATTTAATAAAGTAGCTAAAATAAATCCCACTACAAAATGCCCAATGACTACTAAAATCATAAATTTAAAAGTTAGTAATACAGAGCTATAAAAATCTGGATTTGTAAAAGCTTCGATATAATATTTAAAGCCTACAAATTTCCATTTATTTACCAAATTAGTGTTGAAAAGACTTAGATAAACACCATAACACATTGGATAAATAATTAAGGTAGCAAGCATGAATACTATAGGAAAAATAAATAAATATCCATCTTTTTCATATCTTTTATTTTTGTATTTCTCCATTCTACTTTGTAAGTTGGCCATAATTGTCTTCCTTTTTATTTTGCTATATTAATTATAATCTTCTAATAAGTTATTAACCTCTTTTTGAAGACTCTCAATTGCTTCTTCATTAGTTTTCTCATTACTAAATACTGCAGAATAAGCATCTCCTAAAGCACTCTTTAATCCACTAATACCTGGAAATATACTAGTGCTTCTACAGCCATCTGCAATCTGTTGTAAATAACCTGCGTAATCATCTCCAGAAATATATTCTGCCTCTTGTCCTTTAGTTGTTGCAGGAATTTTCCCACTAGATTGCCAAAATTTTAAATCCTTATCATTTGATACGAAAAATTTAAGATACTTTGCTGCAGCTTCTTTTTGAGCATCAGTAGCACTATCACTAATTACATAACCTTCTCCACTAAGCATGCTTCCTGGAGCTATTCCTGGAAGTTTGAATGATCCTAGTTTTCCTTCTAATTCAGGATTGTTTGAATAAGCAACTCCTAATGCATTTGATCCACTTAAAAACATACTAGTATATCCCATTGCAAAATAAGTTGAAGCAACGGAATAATCAACTTCAGTAATACCTGTAGGAACAATATTATGAACATTATTCATATCTGTCCAAGTAGAAAAAGCTTTAGCAAAATCAGATTCTAATGATATATCTGTAACCCATTTCCCATTATCATCTTTTTTAACTAAATCAAAACCATTACTCCATAAATAAGCCATAAAACGGCTTTGTCCTGATGAGTTATTTGATCCAACCATTGAAAAGCCCCATTGGTCTGCAACTCCGTCACCATCGGTATCTTTTGTAAGTTTCTTTGCAGAATCTATAAATTCTTCCCATGTTGTTGGAACTTCAAGCCCCTCTTCTTCAAATCTATCTTTACGATAAATAACTGCAACTGGTGCGACCGCAACAGGATAATAAGTCATCTCTCCATCTAAGATACATGATTCTTGTACACCATTTGCCAATCCATTAAGTGTTTCTTCATCTAAAATTTCATTTAAATCTGCTGTTACTCCTAAGTCAAATAATGTTGGAATTTGGTCAGCAGATGTCCAAAACATTGTAGGCAATTCACCTTTAGATGAAGCCATTGCTGCTACTTTTGTATAAATATCATTTGATGAAATAGCTTGAATTTCAACAGTGATATTTGGATTTTCTTTCATAAATGCTTCAGCATATTCATATACATATTGACCATGTGGGTCCTCTGGAGCATATGCATCCATTATTGTAATCGTAACCTTTTCATTTTCATCATTATTTGTTGACGTTTCACCATTGTTATTATTTGTAGATGTTTTACTATTATTATTTGCACTCGAATCATTACTATCATCACTTTTGTTACCACATCCTGCCAATGTAAATACTGACATAATAACAATAAGTAATGATGCTAATAATTTCTTTTTCATAAATAAATCCCTTCCCCTCCATAATATTGATTTTTAATTTGGTTAATTAACCTATTTACAACCTCATAGTAACATTTATTCAAATGTCATTCTTCATATTATATAGTTTAAAATCACTATTTTTTTGTCAAGTTTGCATATAATCTCTTAACTGACTTACGATACTGGAGAGGAGAAATTTCCATTTTATTTTTAAATTGTCTCAAAAATGTATTTATACTGTTATATCCACATTTTCCCATGATGTCAGTTATAGAATCTTGTGTGCTTTCTAATAACCGTACAGCATTGCAAATTCTAACATTATTTATATATTCATTCAGACAATACCCAGTATATTTTTTGAAATATTTACTAATAGTAGAAGGATGTAAATAGAATTCCTCACTTAATATTTTTAAATCTAAATTTTCATAGTAATTATTATCTATATATTCTTTGATATCTAAAATATTTTTTTGAGCAGTCGTCATTACTTCTTTAGACCTTTCTAAATTAAAATATCGAAATAAAATTATAGTTATTTCTGTTATAATAGAATTTTGCATATATGAATTAAAATCATAATTTTTAACCTGCTCTTCTTTAAGTTTGCACAATAAATTTATTAGTTTATTAAATAATTTTTCATCTACATTCTTGTAATATTTTTTAAAATTTTCTTGTTTAGGTGTTGAAAATACTTTATAAATATCTTGGTCTATAAATAAACTTTTATAAAATCTAGGTTTTAAAGTAAGACCATATCTTATAAAGGGAAGTTTTTTTATTCTCCGCATATGATATTCTTTGGACCCAATAACTAATATGCTATTAGGCTCTAATTCAAATTTCTTACCATTAATATAATAATCTACAATACCCTCTTCCACTAACAATATTTCACAAGAATCATGGATATGATGCATTTCATTTTTTTCATATTCTCCTGTTCTTGAAATACTAAAATTATCTTCACATATAGCTCTAAAATGTTCTGGTTCATAATAGTCATTAATTTTAATTTCCAATTTGATTCCTCCAGTTTTTCTTTTTAAATAATATTATTTACAATATTCAAACTAGCTTTTTCTAAACAACTATTTCTATAACTCTTTTTGTATATAAAGATGCCCAACATTTTTTGATAAAATATTTTTATTTTTCATTTGTATCACCGTATTTCTTTTCTCTAATATACAAATATCTTTATGAGATAAATATTTTAAAATTTTCTTAATTACTTAATATTTAATTTTAAGTTTAAACCTTGTGCAATAATATGGCAACTTGTATTTATTACTAAAAACTGTATTTTATAATTTCCTAATATCTTGTTTAAAAATCAAAACCCTGATCCAAAATATTTTTTGAACTCAGGATTAGTATAAATTATATCTCAAAATGTTTAATCCTTTGTATTTCTTTTTTATCAAATTCTAGCATAAATATATCTGGCATTTTTAATGTTTTCCAAAAATCATAATCATACTTTTTATCAAAATAATTAAGTACTACAGATAACCAAGTCCCGTGAGTTCCAATAATTATGCTTTCATTTTCATATCTTTCCAAAATATCAAATATAACATTAATAGCTCTTTCTTGAACTTGTTTAAGAGATTCTCCACCTTCTAAATGAAAATCAAAATCCTTCCACTGTTTTGTAATAAAAGAATCAAAGTCATCAATAAATTGATCACTTACTTTTCTTTCTCTACAGTCATATATTTCTTCTATTTCTAAATTATTCTCCAATGCAATGTCTTTTATTGTATCAATAGTTCTTATATAAGGACTTGATATAACTTTAGTAATTAACTTATCTTTGAAAAAGTAAGTTACTTTTTTTACATCTTTTTTACCTTTTTCTGATAATGGCCTTACAAAATCATCTGGAACATATTTAACTTCTGCATGTCTTACTAAATAAATATTAGTTGACATGTGTATCCCCCCTTTTATTTATAAACTCAATTAATATGTTAATTCTATTGATTATATCAAATGTATCTCCTTTTATCTACATTTTTCAGTAATATACTAATTTTATGAATATTACTTGATAACTATTTATAAAAATTCAATAAAAAAAACCTAATAATAGCGTAAATAAGCAATCATTAGGTTTTTTAATTTATTTAAAATAATAAAATGTTATTACATTAATATCATGAATCATCGTATTGTACTAGATTACATCTTTTAAAGCTTTAATATATTCTTTATATGTATTCTCATCAAAACAAACCATTAATACTTTTTCAATACTACGATCTTTTTTTAAAAACTCATTAATCTCGTTAATTGCAATAACAGAAGCTTTATCAACAGGAAACCTATATGCACCTGTACTTATTGAAGGGAATGCTATTGTTTTAATTTTATATGCAACTGCAAGTTCTAGTGAGTTCCTATAACATGCTGCTAATAATTTATCCTCTCCTTTATTTCCACCCTGCCAAATTGGTCCTACTGTATGAATAACCCTCTTTGCAGGTAATTTATATCCTTTAGTAATCTTAGCCTGTCCAGTTTCACACCCACCAAGTTTTCTACATTCCTCAAGCAATTCTTTTCCTGCTGCTCTATGAATAGCTCCATCAACGCCTCCTCCACCTAATAAAGAATTATTGGCGGCATTTACTATGGCATCTACATTACATTTTGTAATATCACCTTTAATAACATCAATTCTATCTATCACTTTAACCACTTCCTTTGTTCCTATCATAATAAATTTTTCTAATATATGTTTAGCTTCATTATATTAATAAAATAAGTTGATTAAAAATAAAAATTTTTATTTTTTATAATTATTTAAAAAGTTTTTTTAGTAATTTAAATATATCAAAAGATGTTTTATTATATACTTTATTATATACATATTTTTTTGGATCTCGAACCCAACCATATCCTCTAGGCATTTTTAATCCTGCTCTATGTATAATCTGCCTTTTTATACTTGTTCTTGCTGATATTCTCTTTTTTAAACTTGGCTTTCTCATCCCAATTTTCATTTAAAATATCTCCTTTTTGATTTAATTAAAAATGTTTAATTATTATTTTGATAAAAAATTGTTCTAACTTTTAATTTTAAAATTACAGTATTTAATTTTATCCTAAAAACACATGTTCATTATGCCATCTTAAAAATTTAGGGTCAGGTTTTTCAAACACTGTGTCAGGAATTGTTGCAAGTTTTTTCCCATGATAAGCATAATATTCTCTACCATTTCCATAATCTTCTTTAATTCTTTTGCTAACTTCAATGTGTAAATTCTCATCTATTGTTATATATCCTCTATCAAATAATGTATGTAAATCTCTTCTTAACAACAATCCATTAGTTATACTATGTGGACCTTTTTGAGAATACGGTTTAATATGTGCCGCCTCCAGCACCGGTAATGTTTTTTCTCCTGTTATTGCACAACGTCTATTATAAGCTTCTGTCACCAATACTCTAAAAGTACCTTGTCCTATTCGAGGATAAATAACTTGTTTTTGTCCATATCTGTTTGCCATATTATTTTCACACACTATATTTACTGATACATTTTTATTTAATCTTTTTTGTATCTGTTGATATAATTTTTTACCAATTACTGTATTAGTATCATAAGTTTTTCCTCGAACAATATTAGGACTCCAATCTTCTGGCACTGCTATCCATTCATTCTTATTAAAGAAAAAAGGAGAAGTAAGAATTATACATCCAATAACTGGATCAGGGTCTTTTTTCCTATCTGTTTTCCTGTATTTATAAATTGTATCACGAAAACTATAATAATTTTCTGTACCATTTTTATTACCAAATGCTTCCCAAGCTAAAGAAATTGGTAAAGGTACATATCTAACAAAAATACCTCCCCCAACTATAAAATTTAATGGATGATGTAATTTAAATAGAAATAAATCATTAACTCCTATTGCCTTAAAAGTTTGCTTTCCTTTAGGTTGCCAAAAATTCACCTCATCAGGTTTGATATTTGCTAAAAAATTATACCAATTATTGTCAGTCACTCCAACAAAAAATTTCATCTTAGAGCTCTCCCTAGACAAAATTCACATTAATTATATATATTTTTTCAAATTATAAGATTATTCTAATTTATATTATATATATATTTATATTTATTTTCTACATAATCTTTAAACAAAAATCACTTCATATATTTTAATCTGAAGTGATTTTAAGCTATAACTTATTTTTTTAATTTATTTTAAATAATCTTATTCATAAATTCCATAAGCTTTGTTAATATCTTGTACAAAAATAATACCATTTCCTGGTTTATCAATTTCTAATTCTTTTCTTATTGAAGATACAATTTTTTCTGTTAAATCTTTTTTAGATAAAATCATGACCATTTCTTTTTCAGGTTCTATATCCATATTAAATAATTTGGTCATTTCATTTACACCAGAACCTCTTGCATTAACTATTGTTCCACCTTTTGACCCAACAGCTTTTGCAGCTTCAATTACTTCTTCAGCTTTTCCTCTATTAACAATTGTAATAATAATCTGATACATTGATTTGTTAACACCTCTTTCTTCTTTATGTTCTCCTCTCTTATAACATCTAGACCCTATAATATTGCAGGTACTAATTGTAAAAGCAATACCATGATTAGGCTTTTCAAATTTAAATTCTTTGTTTAATTCTGTTATAACATGGTCTGCAGTATTATAGTCTGCTCCTAATAAAACTATTTCCTTTCTTTCATCATATAAAGATAAAAAATTTAATAGCGAATTATTTACCGTTCCTCTTCCAAAAAAAATAGTGCCACCAGGAACCCCATGTTTTTTTGCTTTTTTTAATATCTTACTACCCATTCCATAATTAACTATTACATAAATTAATTCAAAAAGAGATATATCATCAAATTCAGCCATTTTTACTTTCAACTCCTTTTTTTCTTAACTTTATTGCAAATATTAAGCCTAAAATTTCTAATGTGATAATTGGTGTCATGGAAACGGTAGCAATCATACCAAAACCATCAACCATTAAGTTGGCCTCTTCAAAAGCATTAGCAGCCCCTTGTATAAAAGCTAAAATAAATGTAGCAGTCATAGGTCCAGTGGCTACTCCTCCTGCATCAAATGCAATTCCTACAAAAAGCTTGGGGATAAAAAACATCATTAATAAACATATAATATATCCTGGCAACAAATAATGCCATAATTGTATTTTTGGTATTAAAATACGGATAACCGATAATGCAACAGCTAAACCTACTCCTATTGCGAGAGGAATTAAAACAACTTTTCTTTTTATATAACCACTCGTTACATCTTCAATCTGATGAGTTAAAACATAAACAGCCGGTTCTGCTAAAATAGTTACAAAACCTAAAATAAAACCAATAATTATTATATATATTTTATTATCTGACAAAACTAAATCATTTCCAATGCTTGTTCCAACATCCATAAACCCAGCATTTACTCCTAACAAAAATATAAATAAACCTATAAAAGTAAAAATAAATCCTGTAAGTAATTTTCTAAGTTCTTTTTTCTTTAATCTAAGAGAAATTTTTTGTAAAACTAATAATATTACAAGCAGTGGCAAAATAGCTATAAAGCTTTCCATTAAACAATTAGGAATTATTTTTATAAATGCTTCTAATACTGAGTTTAAACTAGAAATCTCCGAATTAATTTCAGCAGAAAATTCATTAGGTTTTGAAAATATATCTAAAATCAATACTGATATAATTGCACCAGTGGATGCAATAGCAACTAATCCAAAGCTATCTTTTTCAGAAGCCTTACTATCTTTTTTCAATTTTGATATTCCTGTAGATAAAGATAAAATAAACGGTACAGCTAATATCCCCGTAGTTGACCCTGACGCATCAAAAGATATTGCTAAAAATTCACGAGAAGAAAATATCGCTAATACAAAAGTAATTAAATATAAAACAAAGAGAATTTTATATAAAGGAATATTATAAAAAATCCTTATAAATCCTAACACCAACATAATTGCTAATCCTATTGACACGATAATAAGAATACTTATTTTTGATATTTGTCCCAAAGTAACTATATTTATTTGATGGGCAAGAACCATCAATCCCGGCTCCGCTATTGATATAAAAAAACCAAATATTAATCCTGCTATTAAAACTATCCATAATTTATTTGTTTTAGCAATGGATGCTCCTGTTAAACTACCAAAAGGAGTAATTCCTATATCTACTCCTAATAAAAATATGGTTAATCCTAAGATTACAAATAAAGCCCCAATTAAAAATCTAATAATTAAAGTCGTATCCATTGGAGATATAGTAAAGTTAAGTATTAATACTAATAAAATAATGGGGACAACTGATAAAAATACTTCTTTAACCCTCGAAACAATTACATTCAATATTGGCCATCCTTTCTTTATATTCATGCTTTTTAAGTCTCTTAGGTAATTTATTGAAGTCTTAACATTTTATAAGTCATATCTGAATTTTAATATCAATTTAAAGAAATAATTTTTCAAAGTTATTAGTTAAAAAAATCATATTATTAATATAATTTTTATAATTATTAAGTAAAAATATTATTAGTATTTATAGTCAAGCATAATATTATTATAAATCTATAAATTTATCAATTTATAAAGAGTCTTATTCATAAAAATTATATCCCACAATTTTTTTATTTGTTAAGTATATGATAAGGTTTGTTTTTAACAATATTAGTATTATTATATTATTTTTTATATGTTTAAAGATATTCTCTCATATACTTTGCATAAAATGGAATAACTACAGAGGGATCTTCTAAATTTGGATGCCATCTTTTTTCCCATTCAAGAGAAACATATCCTTTGAAATTTCTTATTTTTAATTCTTTTATTATTTCAGGAATAGGAATTACACCATCTCCAATCATACAAAGTTCTAACTTATCATCTATAAGGGTTAAATCCTTAATATGTACATGTTTGATATATGGCCACATTTTATTCAAAAAATCAGATATGTCTTCACCATAAATTTTATAAGTATGTCCTATGTCCCATATAATACCGAAATTATCATATTTGATTCTATCTATAATTGGTATAAGAGTTTCTAAACTTACAATATCACCATGGGTTTCTAAGAGACATATTACATTTTTATGGCTTGCATATTCACATAATGTGTTAATTCCTTTTGAAATTAATTCTATAGTTTCTTGCTTTTTATCAGGTTCAGGGATTTTATCTCCAAAGATTCTTACATATGGGATTTTTAAATCATAAGCCAAATCAATATATTCTTTACCTTCTTTTATAGAAGCTTCATATTTTTTAGAATCATGAAAGCTAGCTCCACTTCCTAGGTTTGTAATAGATAAATTTCTTTCTGTTAAATCAGATAGCAATTTTTGGTGGTTTGCTTTTAAGAGTATTTTCGCTTTAGGTAGATACATTTCTTCTTTTATACCCCTAATTTCGATGCCATCATAACCATTTTTTTCAGCTTCACTAACAATTTTATCCCACGACCAGGTAGGGCATCCTAGTGTTGAAAATGCAAGCTTCATATTACCTTCTCCTTTCTTATATGCAATAAAAAATATATTACCATAATATCAGAATAATTTGATTTATACAAGTTTTATGAAATAACAAAAATATTTAATAAAAATTAAAGAGTACAGATATTTTAGTAGGAGAAAATAAGAATTTTTATTAAGAATGATTATTTACTGGTTTAAATTTATAATTTATAATAAAAAGAAATTTATACTATAAAAGTTATTATAAACAAACTAATTTTAAGGAAGATGCATTTACAATAATAGATATTAATACGTATAAAATTTTAGTTATATAAAAAGAAATTTTTAAATATGCATGTATTTTTTTACCAAACTTCTTTAATTGATTATATATAGATTCTTCTCCTTCAAAAATATCTTTTTGCATATGATGCCCACTTACTGTAAATAAAGGGAATAATACCACTTCATCTGGAATTTCATTAAGAATAGAAGATATAGGAGTTTTTAATGTCATAAAACTTACTCGATTGTTTATCTCTCTATATGAATCAATAAAATTCCTATAATATATTTCTGAGTCATGCAAACTACCATGTCCTACAAATAGGATATGCATATCCTTTTCTTTAACTATATCTGAAATAATTTTAGTCATACTTTGAACATTTTTCTTATCTTTTAATAAAAATTCAATAAGTATTATTTTTGAACAAGTATTCCTCGTATATAAATTGTCATAAATTCTTTCGCAAACATCTTTCAATCTTTGATAATCTATTCCCTCAACAAGATGTATTGGTAATATCTTTATGATATAATAATTACCTACGGCTTCCAAAAGTAAATCTTTTACATGCTTAATTTGTACATTCTTTTTTTGCAATTTATTAATAACATATTGAGAATTGAAAGCTAAAGCCACTTCACAGTTCTTCTCATTTTCAATCTCTTTAACAATCCATTTTAATTCATTGTCTATTGCATCAACATTAGATGTCCCTATATGATTAACTATAATTAATTCATCTTTCACGTATATACCTCTCTTCTGCTATATAATTAATCTTATAATTAATACTTTATTTTTATTCTTTTATAAAATATAAATTTGAAAATATTCTTCTATTTTAATAATATTAGCCAAAATCATAAGATTTTATAAATATCGTCTTATAATCTTGGCTATTAAATAAATAAACTTTATGTAAAATTCTCAAATTATATTTTTATAAATTTTTAAAATACTTAACAATATCTCTTGCTGTAGGAGGGCATCCTGGAATACATTCTTTGCAACCTTTTGTACACTGTCCTATACCAACTCCATCATTTATGGTTTTATTTTTATAATATTGTCCTATATATATTTTTGAGTTAACTTTTCTTAAATCTCCACTTTCTCTTAGTCTTTCCATCGCATGTATCAATGTACCATAGCATGCTGAACAAGCTTCTTTTTCTTCAATATGTTCTGTGTAACGTCTCTTTTTACTCTTTCTATTAATCGGTGTACTTTTATCACTATTTAATTCTATAATTTCAGCATTTGATATATCACTATTTCCTACTCCTATTTCTTCTGCTATCTCAATATACGGAATATCACTTAAATCAAAACCTAATAAAGTTGCTGCGTAACTATCTATGAGTACAGGGTCACAACCAACTATTATACGGTTCATTTCCACTGGATTGCCCCCTTCCTCAAAATTTAAATCTCCCATAATACCATCTACAATAATAAGGTCTTGTTTTATCGCTTTATTTAAATATGCGATAGGCTTGTGTAATCCCATGGTATGATATCTTCTCTTTTCAGAGTTTGGAATACACCCTTTCAAATTTTTTAAAGCACAAGTTATATTAGTTTGACAGTGACCTTTAAGAACTGGAACATTAATTAAATAGTCGATTTCTGATACCTTACTACAAATATTTATTTTAATATCATCTACAGTACATTCTATATGACTATCTTTTTGTAAATCTATAAGTGGAACTTTATATTTTTTAGAAATATTTTCATATCCACATACTTTAAAAGCTTTTGCTGTCCTGTCTCCTACCCATGAACCTTCTAAAATACATATATTCTTATAACCTTTTGAATAAAAATATTCGATAATTCCTTCCACCAACTCTGGAGAAGTAGTAGCCCCACTTGTGGAAGGTTTAGCCACCACTAGATTAGGTTTTATACCTATATATGCTTTCTTAGGAATTTCCTTCTCCGGCTTTATTTTCTCTAAAATCTCACCAACCATAGTTTTGGGAGTGTTGCCATAAATAACATGTATTTGATTTTTATCCATATTTGTTCCCCCTAATATTTTAATAATTTAAAAGTGATATAACATTAATAACCGGTTTTTCATAAGGATGTATCTTCTTTATTACTTTTACTGCTTCCTTATATACCTCATCTTTACATACAAATTCTATTTTTGCTTCTTCTGCTTCACATATTTCTCCAACTTCACCTTTGTATGGATTTGTTCCTTCAAGTGGTCTCCAAGAACCCTTAACTTTTGAAACTGCCATACAATAATCATAATTTTCATCAATTGTAAGAGCACCTATTTTATTTAACTCTTCTCTAACTTTATCAACATATTCCTCTGGTATAAAACACTCTATTTTTACCATAAATAATTGCCCCCCTTAATTAAAATCTTTATATAAATTTTTTAATAAACTTATTTCTTCTGCATAACCTTTTAAATCATTAGGAGTTTCTAAGAAAAAAGGCAAATTTCGAAGCTTAGGATGATTTATAATTTGTGTTATAGCTTCTAATCCAATAAATCCTTGTCCAATTTTTTCATGACGATCTTTATAACTTTTAAAAGGTTTCATACTATCATTAAGATGAATTGCATAAAGTTTATCAAGTCCAATTATCTGATCAAATTCATCAAGTACATTATCCAAATCATTTACTATGTCGTAACCTGCAGCAAAAACATGACAAGTATCTAAACATACACCTATTTTTTCTTTTAATTCTACTCCATCAATAATTCGTTTTAATTCTTCAAAGGTACGACCTATTTCCGTACCTTTCCCTGACATTGTTTCTAATAATACAATGGTCGTCTGCTCTGGCTTTAAAATGGTATTTAACATTGTAATGATATATTCAATAGCTTTATCTGCTCCTTGTCCCATATGATTCCCTGGATGAAAATTATATAAATTATTAGGTAAATACTCCATACGTGCTAAATCATCAGCAATAATTTTCATAGCAAATAATCTATTTTCTTCGTTTGTAGAACATGGATTTAAGGTATATGGAGCATGAGCTAATAAAACAGCAAAATTATTATCTTTTATAAGTTTTAGTAATTTTTCTATATCTTTAGGATCAATTTCCTTTGCCTTACTTCCTCTAGGATTTCTAGTAAAAAACTGAAAAGTATTAGCATTTATTTTCAAAGCATTTTTACCCATGTTATAAAATCCTTTAGATACAGATAAATGACATCCTATATTTAACATTATGTTCCTCCGTTTTTTTACTTTTAGATATATCAATAATCTTACTATTTTTATGAATGAGAGTTTTTCTTTTTCATTTCATACATTAATCTATCAGCTTCATCAAAAGAACTAGAAAAATCACCTTTATATTCAGCAATTCCAAAAGAAATATCTATTTCTTTATCCTTACATTTATTAATAATTTCATTACGTATGGAATGCATAATATTTTCAGCATCAAAATAACTAACTCCATTTAAAACAATTAAAAATTCATCTCCTCCATAACGAATAATATTTCCCTTTTCCTTAATATAAAACTTTGCAATATTTACTATTTGTTTTAGAAGAAGATCTCCCATACTATGACCTCGAGTATCATTATATTTTTTAAAATTATCCACATCAACTAATATTAGTATATCCCCTTCTGCAATATTCATTTCTTCTAAAACATTGCGATTATAAGCCTTTGTAAGATGATCCACTAAAGATTTTTGGTATATTTGTTTTTTTTCATTATACATATTATAAAACTCAACAATTAAAGATATGCCCAATCCTATAAAATAGACCATAAGTCCATAATGAAATAAATAAGGAGCTTTTATTTTAAAAAATAAAGTTATTGCCGTATAACCAACACTTATAGTTAAAAACATATTTGAAAAATACCAATTACCTTTTTTATAACGGGCCAAGAAGATTAACATCATTACAAGACTTATAAACATAACAAGATTTAAAAAATTAGTTCTTATTCGCAACGATGTAAAATTACTACTCGATAAAACTAAAATTATGGATATAATAATGCTTGAAAAAATAATTTTTTTTAAATAAAAAATTTTACCAACAAATTTTTCTATTCCTAAAATGAGGAATATAAGTGTCAAGTAAGCGAAGGAAAATAAAATTTTTCGTATAAATAAAAAATCATCAATATTTCCTGAATAAAGACGATAATGGTTATCAAAAGAATAAATAGAAATTAAAATAACAGATAACCCTAAATAAAAAAATTTTCCTTTTTCTGCTTTATTATAATATGAAATTGACATCATAATAAAAGCTATACTAATACTAATTCCTATCATAATTAAATGCATATCGATATTAATAAAATTAAAAAGACTAATTCTTTTTAAAACATTATCAGTTTCATCAATAAAAGGAGCAATATTCATTCCCACACTATCTAATAGATGAGCTTCTATAATAATTTCATTTTTATCTTTTAAAATATTTCTATCTAAATTAATAATATGAGCATAATTCCAAATATTTGCCGTAGGATTCTCCAAATCTCCTACTTGATCTACAAGAATACCATTGACTCTAACTGCAAAAGCATAACAGCTTATCTGAGGAATAACTAAAGTATTTCCCTCTGGCATAGAAAATGTAGTTTGAAAAATAGCTGTATCAGGTTTGTCTATAATTTGATAATAGGGTATATTAATTTTCTGTATATTATCGCCAATTTTTAAGTTCCAAGTATCTAGCACATAACCACTCGGCCGGGGAAGGAATCCCAATATACAATATAATAAAAGAAACAAAGCTAAAGCTAGCAATGATTTTTTTAATTTCATTTTCCTCTCCCCCTTAACTTTTTATTTATTTTATAACTTAAAATAAATAAATTAACACTTTACTAATTAAGCCATGTTTAATTAAAAGATCATGATATTCCTATATAATAAACACTATTTATAACAAATATCTTATATATTATTATCGGATAAGAGAGGATAGTTTTTTTATTGCACTACTTTATTACCAAATATATACATGTATAAACAACCAAATTTGATTGATTTCTTATCTATTTAATTAGAGCAATTGCTCTTATGGGGGCACCATCACTATTTTCATATTTAAGAGGAAGTGCAAATAATGTAAATAAATCTGTCTTTATTTCATTAAGATTTGCTAAATTTTCTATTATAACTATTTCATTTTCAGCAAGTAGTTTTTTATGTGCTGTAAAGTTTTCATCTATAATAGGATCAACACTTATTGTATCAAAACCTATCCCTTTTTTATGAGTATGTATAATATACTCTACAACTTCCTTATCAAGACAAGGATAATCACCATAATATTGGTCAGTTCCCCAATATTTTCCCCAACCTGTTCTAAAAATCAAAAATTCTGCTTTATCTGCTTTTTTTATATCCTGATTAATATATTTCATCGTAATCATATTGTCATCACATAAATCAGTACAATCAATCATAAAAGCTGTACCTACAAATTGACTAATATGAAATTTATCAAGAGTTTTTTTATCTGCATATAAATGAGCAGGTGCATCCATATGTGTTCCTGTATGGGAAAATATATTTATTAAAGTTTCTTTAAAACCTTGTTGTTCATATATATTTATAGTTTTCAATTTTGGTTGTTCAGTTCCAGGATAAACTGACATATCCTCTGAAATAGTATGAGTTAAATCAATAATTTTCATAATATTTACAAGGCATACCTATATATAATTTTGCCTTATATCCTCCTTTGTAAAAGAAATCTTTAATTTATTATAACATTTTTATTAATACAGTGCCATTATTAGTAACAAATCTCCTTAAGCAAAAATTAAATCCTATTCTTTTCGCTATTTTTTAAATTATTTATCGTAAAATATATATTATTGTTTAATACTTTCTTTGTATGCTAGATCTAAAATTATAAATAATCTGCAATAAATCAAACTTATTATTAATATTTTACTTATACTATTTTATAAATTAAAAAAACTTTTAATAATTTTTTTTATTTAAATTTTAAAAACAATAATGGAGTAAGATTTAAAATAATCTCACTCCACTGCTAATAAAAAACTTTATTTATTGTGAATTATATTTTCTAATAAATTTAAAAAGTTTTATGTATTTATTTATTATTCAAATTGGTATAATCTGCTCTAAAATAAACTTTATAATCGCTAATTTTAAAATTATACTCTTTAAGAAGTTTTATTATTAAATTCCGTATAGAATTTCCACTTTGATTAGTTTCTATATAGATTTTGTTTCCAATTTTTCTAGGATTTCTTATTAAATTAGGGTCTACAGAAAAATATTTATTCTTTTTACCATTCATTGTGTCATTATTTTCAAAAGACATAAATTTATTTTCATCAATAGTCATAAGAATTTCACAAGTTTTTACCAATATATCTTTCCACGTACTAGCTTCAATAATCTTTCCTTCATTAAGCTTAAAACCAAAAGGTCTTTTATGAGTGAAATTTTCATATAAAGTATGCTCTATTTTATTATCTACTATATATTTTTCATAATTTGGTATTGTTCTTTTTTCAGTTTCTTCATCAGTTTCTTCATTTATCGGAATTTCGTCTATTTCAAATAAAGAAATTAATTCTTCTATCTTCTTTTCATATTGATGAATACTTTCTGCCATATCTTTATAAATACTTATCTTTTTAAAATCTCTATTTAAAACAGCAGAATTCATTTTATCTCCAAATATTTCTATTGTATCGTTTATAACTGTTCTAAGTAAATCAAGACTCTCTGATATATCGATAGCTTTATCTGGACATTCTTCTTTTATTTTTTCAATAAGATAATTTATCTCCATATTTTAAGCCCCCTTCTCTTAGATCAATAGTTATTATTCCTTATGAATAAATTTACTTATTTGTAAATTTTTTAAGAAAATATTTTAAGATAATACAAATCAATATAATAACAGCAGTAATATAACCATATATAAATATGGTTGTATACCAATGTGATGATTGCATTACATATAACTCAGGATAATTTATATAATCAAAATATTTATATATAAGATGCCCAATAAATACACCAACAAAAGAGCCGATTATAATATTTAAAATATTGTTTAATTTTTTATACATAAAAATTCTTCTCCCCATTATATCTATCAAATATATTTTATCTCTAATAATATTAATTACATGAAAGCAATTTTCTTGCAAATTCCTTTGCTCCCTTTACAGCTGAATCTGTTTTAAACGATGCTAAATCATCTTCATCTCTAACAGAATACATTCCCATATATTCTAAGCCGGAATGTTTACACAATCTCTTAATACCTGTTTCAAAAGGACCTGCTCCATATTCTACATCATATCCATGAGTAGCTATTATAGCTACTTTTTTGCCTGCCCATAGTGAACCTTTAGCACTGCCATAAAATTTGTTAAGTCCATAATGTCTATCAAGTAAAGCTTTCATTGGTGCTGTACAATACCATGAGTATATTGGTGTAGCCAAAACAATACAGTCACAAGCTATAATACTATCCATGATTTCTAAAACATCGTCTTGCTGTACACAACCATATCTATCCTGAACGTCTTGGCAAGTATAGCATCCTTTACAAGGTAAAATATTTTTCTCTGACAAAGGAATATATGTAACATTTGCTTTATTATTTTTAAGTTCAGAAATAAAAGGTTTTAGTAATTCAGCTGTATTTCCTTTTAATCTTGGACTGCCCATCAAAATACAAAAATTCATTTCTATTCTATTATCTCCTTTATTAATATATTTTTTTAACCTTAACTATAATATTGTTATACTTAAAGGTTTATCTATCCTTCCTATTTACATATATTAATTAGAATTATATCATAGATTTTTATTACTTGTTTTATTTATTAAGATAAACATAAAATAATCTCCATCTTAAGTTAAGATGGAGATAAAATATTTACAGAAAATATCAGAACACATTTACTTCTCAACCTAAATTTTCTTATCAAAGCTTAATCTTTCACTATATTATACTTTGTTCTTTAATTTTTCCCATTCATCACTTTCTGCCCCTATCACACATTTTCCGTCTTTTCTCATGGATAGGCGAAGTTTGCAACGATGTATTTTATAAATGATACAATAAAAATGTAATAAAATGATCATTTAAGAATGTAGGGAAATAAGATATAATTATCTCTAAGATTAAGGAGGNTATAAATGATACAATAAAAATGTAATAAAATGATCATTTAAGAATGTAGGGAAATAAGATATAATTATCTCTAAGATTAAGGAGGTAATTATGATTATACAAATGGACATAAATACAAATATAAAAATTAATAAATTAGAGGATCTTAATAAATTAAAGCCTCTTATGGAGGGAAGTAACTTGAAAATAAATAAAAGTCAAATAGCAAGAGAGTTAGGAGTTGATGCTAGAACAGTTGGGAAATACATTAATGGTTATAAAAAGCCTATTACTAGAAATAGATCATCTAAACTTGATAAATTCTATCCAATAATTAAAGATTTACTTAGTGATGAATCTGTTCAGATATTCTATTATAAAAGGGTATTATGGCAATTTTTAAAAGATAATTACAATCTAGATTGTGCACAATCATCATTTCGTAGATATATTTCTAAACATGAAGAATTCAATAATTACTTTAGAAAGAGAAGGAAAAATTATTCTTCTAAGAATGCTCCTATGCGTTATGAAACAGGTATAGGACAACAAGCACAAGTAGATTGGAAAGAAAATATGGAATTTATATTAAGTAATGGAGAGGTAATAAAAATAAATATTTTTGTTATTATCCTATCGTATTCAAGATTTAGAGTATATAGATTATCCCTTAGTAAAACACAAGATGTTTTATTCTCATTTTTAAATGAAGCATTTGAGATATTTGGAGGGGTTCCTAAAGAATTATTAACTGATAACATGAAAACTATTATGGATGAACCAAGAACTAATTATTTTAAAGGAAAAGTGAATAATAGATTTCAACAGTTTGCAGATGATTATGGTTTTAAAGTTTGTCCTTGTATTGCTGGCAAACCAAATACAAAAGCAAAAGTAGAAGCACCTATGAAATTATTAGATGAAATAAGGGCATATAATGGAAGATTAAATTATAGCGAACTTCATCAACTCATAACAAAACTTAATAATAGAATTAATAGTACATGTCATACTACAACAGGTAAGATACCTATTTTGCATTTAGAAAAAGAAAAAGATTTCTTATCTGAACTTCCTAAGGCCCAGATAAGAAATCTTTATTCAATCAAAACTATACCTGTAACAGTAAATCCTCAAAGTATGATTAATTATAAATCAAATCAATATTCCGTACCACCAGAATATATAGGAAAGAGATTAAAGCTACAAGTATACGATGATAAATTACATATCTATTATAGCACAAATTTAATTACAATACATACAATAAAAAAACAAAAGCTTAATTATCATCCTGAACACTATATAGCTATTAGCTCTTTAACATTAAAAAATTCTATAGAAGAAATAGAAGAAATTGCAAAAAATAATTTAAAAATGATAGGAGAAATATATGGAGACAACTAGTTCATATACACAATTAATAAATAATCTAGAATATTTAAAATTAAAACAAATGATCATTCATTTAAATGATGTAATAGATTTTATAAATACTAATAATCTTTCATTTGTAGAAGGATTAGCTAAATTAACGACCCATGAAATAGATTTTAAAGAAGCAAGTATGATTCGTTCTATGGTAAAAGTAGGAGCATTTCCACACCAAAAAGAATTAAAGGATTTTGATTTCGAATTTCAACCTAGTATTAATAAACAACAAATATTAGATTTTGCAACATTGCGTTTTTTAGAATCTAAAGAAAATATTGTATTTTTAGGAGCTAGTGGGGTTGGGAAAACTCATTTAGCTACTTCTATAGGAATTGCTGCAGCTAAAAAAAGATATAGTACATACTTTATAAAATGCCATGACTTATTGCAACAACTTAAAAAGGCAAAATTAGAAAATAGACTTGATACTAGATTAAGACATTTTGCAAAATATAAATTGTTGATAATCGATGAGATGGGGTATCTTCCTATAAACAAAGATGATTCAAAATTATTTTTTCAGCTAATAGATATGAGGTATGAAAAGAAAAGTACTATACTTACAACAAATATAAATTTCAATAATTGGGATGAAATATTTTATGATGCAGTAATAGCAAGTGCTATTTTAGATAGAATCCTTCATCATGCTCATGTAGTTTCAATTAATGGAAAATCATATAGATTAAAAGATCATTTTCAACAGGATAATGAGTAAAAAACTACATTCTTAAATGATCAAAAAGTTACATTTTTAACTTGACATTTATA
>NZ_JWID01000029.1:3010-15927 GCF_001466305.1 Defluviitalea phaphyphila | reverse complement strand
CAAGAACAAGTAAATTGCCTCCATCACGGAGTTTACTGGCAGCAACTTTACTTATACCTTCGCACACCTCAGGCGACGATTTACCCCAAGGCGGGTCACATAAGCATAAGTCAACACTTCCATCTCTTATCCAGTCAAACTGCTCAACGTGCCTAACGTCAGCGACCCTAATATCAACATCATCCAAGGATATTGTTACTCTGGCGTCTTTACGCTGTTGTCTTTTCTCCCGTGTCAAGTAAGCCTGTGCCACGCACGGGCTTTTTATTTGCGGGTGGGTCATCATGTAATCAAGGACGTCAAGCTTTTTAATAGCCCTTAGACCTCGTGGAGTTAGATTTTCAAGGAGTCTCTTATTGGCGACTATGTATGGATGGTGCATCCACTCCTCGTCCTCATTAGACAGATGGTCGAATCGACCACTTTGAATCATTTCTTGACGTACCCTACCGACCGTGGAATGAGAAACACCCAATGCACGACCAACACTTCTATCCGACTGAGACCACGCTGTTTTAAGATACTCTCTAATCATCTTCTGCTTTTCTGTTAATTGTGCTATGCCTACCACCTCCTATACGCAGATTTTAACACAACTACACACATTAGGCCAGTCTTAACTATGTTAAACACCATTAGGCCAATAACAATTTTCTGCAATTTATCTGAAAAAAGCTCTGCAAAATCAGGCCATTCATAAAACCCCCCATAAAAATAAGTTTATGGGGGTTTTATTATGGCAAGAGGACAATCAGCAACTGCATATACATCAATAGGTGGTGGTGTATATATGGTTGAAAATAAGGGAAGGCAGGAGCAAGTACAGGTTATACATACTATACCTAAAATGACAGATGATGAGCGATTGATAGCTGAAAAGCGAGTAGCAAATGACTTATTTAATGTTTTATCTGATATATACTCAAAACTAAAAATCGAACTTGACAATGAATAGTACGAATCGTTGAAAGTGAGTGCCTATGTTGGTATAATCCCAATATAGGCACTTTTTATTTGTTGTACGGGAGGTATAGGTATAATGATAGCGATATATGCACGACAATCAGTATTCAAAGATGACTCAATCAGCATCGAAAGTCAGATAGAGCAATGCAAACATGAGGTTATAGATGGAAATTATATTGTCTATGATGACAAAGGTTATTCAGGCAAAAATATAGAACGCCCAAAATTTAGAGAAATGCTTAATGACATCAGAGCAGGTAAGATTTCAAAGGTAGTTTGTTATAAGCTTGACCGTATAAGCCGTTCCATTCTTGATTTTGCCGAAATTATGGAGGTTTTCAGTGAACATAATGTTGAGTTTGTATCAGTAAATGAGAAGTTTGATACCTCTACACCCGTTGGTCGTGCAATGCTGAATATATGTATTGTTTTCGCACAGCTTGAGCGTGAGACTATACAGCAGAGAGTAATAGATGCATACGTTTCACGTAGTAGAGCTGGGTTTTATATGGGTGGAAGGGTTCCATATGGTTTTAAGAGAGTACCTATTACACTTAACGGTAAAAAGACCTCACAGTATGAACCAATACCTGAGGAAGTTCGTCAACTTAAGATTATATTTGAAATGTACTCGCAACCAAATACGTCTTTAGCTGATATTGTGCGTTATTTTAAGGAGAAAGGTATCAAAAAGACACGAGGAGTTGAGTGGAGTACCTCAAGACTGACTGAAATATTGCGTAATCCCATTTATGTTAAGGCAGACATGGACATATATAACTTTTATCAGTCACGAGGAACAGAAATTGTAAATGACGCAAGCAGTTTTATTGGAATAAATGGTTGCTACTTATACACTAAGAATGTAGCAAATAATGCGGGAAGTGGAAAGAATATGAGCCAGTATGAAAACATGGTCTTAGTCTTAGCACCTCACAAAGGTATAATTGATTCTGATACTTTTATTAGATGTAGGCTGAAAGCTGAGCAAAATGTTCAAATTCCTAATGGCAGACGGTCACATACGACTTGGGTATCAGGTAAATTAAAGTGTATTAAATGCGGTTATGCTATGAGGTATAACAAGTGGACTGGCAAATCGACCTATAACGAATATTATATATGTTCTGCTGCGTCAGCTAAGAAATGTGATGGAGTTGGAGCTGTACATAAAGACAAAATAGAAAGTATTGTTTTATCTGCAATGGAAGAAAAGATTAAGTCATTAAGGATAGAGCAACAACAACAAGACAATCCTCATCAAGCTCAAATAAATAAATTAAAAGCTGAAATAGCAGAAAAGAATAAACAAATAGATAATATACTTAAAAACTTTGCATTTGCAAGTCAGGCAGTAATTAAACGCATGAATGTGGAGGTTGATAAGCTCACTGAGGAAATAGCAAACCTAAATAGACAAATCTACAAGTTGGAAGCCGTTAAGAATAATCAGAAGCAGTTAGATACAGATGCTATAGAAACAATCTTTAAAATGTGGGATAAAGTATCCAAAGAGGATAAACAAAAAATAGTTGATATATTGATTACAAAGGTACTTGTATCAAAGGAAAAGATAGAAATAATATGGAAGATATAAAATCATTGTCATCTTAACGATTTGGTGAAACTTCTAGAATTCTTCAAGAATATGTTGATTCTAAAAAATACTATTAAAAAACTCTGCAAACGCAGAGTTTTTATTTTATATCTTTTTCTGTAAAAGCGAAGGGAAGTATTTCTTGAACAGTATAAACTTTATATTCTCCTTTTTCATTAGCTAATATAATCTCTCCATCTTTCATAAATTCTACTATAACTTGTCTACAAATTCCACAAGGATAAGTAAAATCTCCTGAACTACTTACTATAGCAATTGCTTTAAAATTTCTTTCTCCTTCAGATATGGCTTTGAAAATTGCAGTTCTTTCTGCACAATTAGTCGCACCATAAGAAGCATTTTCTATATTACAACCAGTAAAAATTTTACCACTATCTGTTAAAACTGCTGCTCCCACTTGAAATTTAGAATATGGAACATAAGCCATTTCTTTAGCTTTATAAGCTTTTTCTATTAATTTTTTATAAGGCATATCTCTCCTCCTAATTTAATTTTTATCTGGAATAAGAATCCCTCCTGATACAACCATTTTAATTGCTTCTTCTACTGACATATTTAATTTATATACTTCTGTTTTTTTCATCATAAGCATAAATCCTGAAGTTGGATTAGGAGTCGTGGGAACAAAGACACTTATCAAATCTTCTTTAGTAATTTCTAAAATTTCTAAAGGCGCATCAGCAGTCACAAACCCTATAGCATAACAGCCTTTATAAGGGTATTCTATTAGTACTGCTTCTTTAAAAGCTCTTTTTTTCTTTGTAAGAATACTATTCATAATTTGACTAATCCCTGTATATACATTCCCTACTACAGGAATTTTTAAAATCCAATTTTCTATTAGCTTTATTATCCCTTTCCCTATCCAATTAGTAGAAATATATCCTACAACTATAATCAAAAAAATGCTTGCAATAAGACCTAAACCGGGAACATTTACTTCTTCCACAGATATTTTTTTATTAAAAATAGAAAGTAAAATTACTATTATTCTAGCAATAATATTTCTTGGAATTTTATCTGCAAAATTAAAAACTAACCCTACAGTATAAAAAGTAAAAGCAATAGGAAGTATTGAAACTAATCCTGATAAAAATAATCTTCTAAGTTCTAAAAAACTTTGCCTTACTTCATTATTATAAAACAAGTTTTTTAGTTTCTTCATACTTAGTCTCCTTAAGTTAAAACTAATTTATCTTTTAAGCCCTACTAAATTTAAAACTTTCTCTTGTTTTTCAAACATTTCTTTTTCTTCCTCTTCATTCATATGATCATACCCCATCAAATGAAACATACTATGAGATATTAAAAATCCTATTTCTCTTTCTATAGAATGTCCATATTCCATAGCTTGTTCTTTAGCTTTATCAACAGATATAATAATATCTCCTAACATTAAATCTCCTGTTTCTGAATTAATGTATTCTTCTAGTCCTTCTAAAGAAAATTCATTATCATCCGACTCATTATCTTCTTCAAATTCTAATAAAGGAAAAGAAAGAACATCCGTTTCTTTATCTATATTTCTATATTCTTTATTTATTTTTCTTATTTCTTCATTATCTACAAAACTAAGACTTATTTCTACATTAAGAGGATACTTTTCTTCTTTAAGAGCTTGTACCACTATCTGATTTATTAAATTCTTTATCTTTTCTGTTAATTGAAATGATGTGCTGTTTTTTATTAAAATATTCATTTTTATCTTCCTCCATCTTTTCTGGATACTTTATTCTTTCGTGATACATTCCATTGAATACTTTTAAAAAGGCTTGTACAATAATTTCCAAATCTTTTATTGTAAGATTACTTTCATCTAATTGACCATCATCTAATTTACTTTTTATAAGCTTTCTTATTAATGCTTCTATTTTTTCTTTAGTTTTATCATTAGGATCCATAGACCGTACTGCTGCTTCTACTGTATCTCCTAACATAATTAAAGCTGCTTCTTTTGACTGTGGTTTAGGCCCTTCATAAGAAAAATCTTCTTTTGAAATATCCTCTTCTTTTTTCATATCTAAAGCTTTATAATAAAAATACTGAATACATGTAGTTCCATGATGTTGTAAAATCATATCTTTTATAGCTCTTGGTAATTTATATTCTTCTGCAATTTTTAATCCATTTGTAACATGCTGTTGAATTATTTTTGAGCTAACTAAAGGTTCCATATAATCATGAGGATTATCTAAAACTTGATTTTCTTTAAAATACTGAGGATATACAATTTTCCCTATATCATGATAATATCCTCCTACTCTAGCGAGAAGAGAATTGGCCTCTATATCTGCAGCTGCTGTTTCTGCTAAGTTAGCAACCACCAAACTATGATAATAGGTTCCTGGAGCTTCTATTAATAACCTTTTTAACAATGGCTGTTCTGGATTTGTTAGTTCTAATAATTTAATAGGTGTTACAACATCAAAAGCAACTTCCCAAAAAGGAAGACTACCTACTGTAATAATAACTGCTAAAAGTCCACTTATAAACGCATACATTGTAGAATAAAGAATTTCTAAAGTATACGCTCCATTTAAAAATAATTCTAAACTAAAAAAAGTAATTCCATTAAGAAATCCAGCTAAAATTCCTACCCATAATATTCTACTTCTTTTATAAGTATTCATAACTAACATAGAAAAAATGGTTCCTACTATAAAGAAAAATATAATAAAGTCTAAACCTTCTTTACTAATCAAAGCTCCTATGACCGAAATATATCCATTTAAAACAATTCCTAATCTTATATCTAAAAGAATTGCTAAAAGCATTCCTGCAATTGGTATAGGTAGCCACGCAAAATGTAGAGAAGACAAGAATTTTATCATTATCATACTTATAAAATAAATAGAAGCTAATAAAAGCATCTCTTTTTTACTATTTACTATTGATTTATTAAATAACCAAATATAAATATAAATAAAAGTTTGAAGTAAACATATTAATAAGATAACCCCTATATATTTTACTAATTCCTCTTTGAAATTTTTTTCTCCAAAACCTAATTCTTCTAGTATTTCATAAATTTCATCTGTTATTATTTCTCCTTCATCAACTATTTTTTGCCCTTTAAGAATTATAACTGGTTCAACTTCTGATAATTTTTCTTCTAACATTTTTTGAGTAGCAACTTCGTCTACAATCATATTAGGCTGAATAACAGAAGAAACAATATCGTATCCTATATTTTGCATATCATTATCTAAATCAAGAGAAGTAAATTTTTCTTTTACATCTAATATGCTTTTAGTTTTTGTTTCTTCCCTAACTCCCATATTAAATATGGACTGTACAATACTTATACAATGATTTTTTAATTCATTTCTTTTACTTTCTCCTATTTCTATTAAAAATTCAAACTGATCTCTGGATATAGAAATAGAAGATTGTTTTTTAAAATCTTCTAATGCATCTTCTTTTATAGATTCTATTTCATTTTCTTGGTATATACCTTCTTTTATTTCTATCTGCTCTATTTGAGATTCCTCTTTTATATCTTCCGTGTTATTAGATATATTCTCCTTATTACTTTCTTCTAAATCATTTTCTTCTTGTAATTTTTCTTGTTCTTCTAAATATTCTTCTGTTTCATTTAACTTATTAAAAAAAACTTCTATCTTAGAAATTGCTTGTTCTTCTATATCTGGGTTCTGTTTATATAAAGGTTCTGTATTATTTCTTATTTCATTTTTCTTTCTTTCTGTTGCTAATTTATTTTCTACTTCTCTTGGAGCAACAAACCGTTTAGGAGAAACTTCTCCTACTTTTATATTTTCAGTTGTTTGAAAATATTCTCCTGTAAAAATCATTGTAACTGTTAGTAAAAAAGAAAAAATAATTAATGTTACCCTTAATATACGCCCCCTATCCAATATAATCCTCCTCATTTTTTGTTTTCATATTTTTCATATGCATGAATAATTTTTTGTACTAACGGATGTCTCACTACATCTTTTTTAGATAATAAAGATATCCCTATCCCTTCTATATTTTTTAAAACTTTAAGAGCCTCTGTTAATCCTGATTTTTTCCCAAAAGGAAGGTCAACTTGTGTAATATCTCCTGTAATTACTGCTTTTGAACCAAATCCAATACGAGTTAAAAACATTTTCATTTGTTCTGGAGTAGTATTTTGCGCTTCATCTAAAACAATAAAAGAGTTATCAAGAGTACGTCCTCTCATATATGCTAGAGGAGCTACTTCTATAATCCCTTTTTCCATATTTTTAAGAAAGGCTTCTGCCCCCATAATTTCATATAAAGCATCATACAATGGTCGAAGATAAGGGTCTACTTTACTTTGTAAATCTCCTGGAAGAAATCCTAATTTTTCTCCTGCCTCTATAGCTGGTCTAGTTAAAATAATACGGTTAACTTCATTATTTTTAAGAGCTGTTATAGCCATTGCCATGGCTAAATATGTTTTACCTGTTCCTGCTGGTCCTACTCCAAACACTACAGTATTATTTCTCATCATATCTACATATTTTTTTTGACCTAAAGTTTTACTTTTTATTTGTTTCCCTTGAACTGTCATACATATAAAATCTGAATGAATTTTACTATATTCTTCTTCTTTATTTTCCATAACTAAAGAAATAATATATTCTATATTTTGAGTACTTATTGTTTCTTCTTTTTTAGCTAAATTAATTAATTCTTTGAAAACCCGTTCAGTTTTATTAACATTATCTGTTTCTCCTATAATTTTTATATCTTCACCTCTATTAATAATTTCTGTATTAAATACTTTTTCAATTATTTTTATATTTTCATCAAATTTACCAAAGATATTAAAAATATATTCAGTTGGTATCTGTAGTATCTTTTCCTTCTGTTGCATCAATAGTTTTCCTCCTATTAATTAATTGTGGTTTATCTATTGGTTCAATAACTGTCGAAACAGCTTTTGCCTTTAAAAAATTTTCTTCTGTATAATACTTAATATCAAGAGTTACAATTTCTCCATCTTCTCCTATCTTTTCTTCTAATTCTTTTTTTATTTCTTGTTCTGCTATTTTTTTTGCCTCTTCTAAAGTTTTTTTCTTAATAATAGGTTTATACTCCTTATATTCATAAATTACTCCTTGAATAGGAAGAATTAAATATTTTGTTAAAGATAATTGTGTCTTATTAATAATTTTATCATAATTTTGAAAAGAAATGCGAGGTTTAAAAAAATTAAATTCTTTATTAATCACTTCTATTCCATATTGTTTTTTTACTTTTCCTGTATATTGCTTTTCCATATACAATAAAGGTTGTTCATAAGTTAATTCATATCGAGTTTTTGCTAATATATCTGCATCAGCATGAACATATTTTTTTTCTTGTATTTCATCTTCTGAATTTACAACTAATTCTCCACTAACTAATATATCTCCTTTTTGAACCAAATCTTTTACTTCTACTTTTGGAGTTCCCGCCCTAATTACCATACTTATTATTAACCCGGTTTTTTCAGCTACTAAATCACAAGGAGTATCTTTATCTACAATCTCAGGTTTTGTAACAGTTTCAGTTAAGTCTATAATTGCTTTTGTCCCTTTAATATCTACTGCAGTCCATGCAATATCATTAAAATTAGTAATCAAAAAATTTTCAACTTGATTAGTATCTATGTTTCTTTTCCATGTCCCTGGTTTTAACCCATATTCTTCTAAAGCTTTTATTAATTCTTCTGTAGAAATTTTTTCATTACCATTAATTTCTATTACCCATATGAAAGAAGATAAAAGATATAATATTCCAAGAAAAATCAATCCTCCCAATGCCATCATTTTTCTTTTCCTATATCTATGTGCTACAAAGGGCCAACCTTTTTTTTGTATAATTTTAATTTTACATTTAGTCTTTTTAGCACAAGTTTTTAACATACGAAAACCTTTTATACTTACTTTCATTTGAACTTTACTATTATTTCTTTTTATGTCCCAAAGATAAATTCCTTTATAAGATGCCAAATTCATAAATCTTTCTACAGAAAATCCATATACTTCTATAGTAACATAACCTCGCAAATAATTCCATATGGACAAAAACATCCTACCACCTCTTAATATTTTTAAGATAAAAATTCAATTTTTAAAATGGTACCTTTTATAACTATTTCTTCTGTTGTCATAGTTTTTAAAAATAAATTTCTTCCTTCTAATTTTAGTATTCCATTAACTGTATAAATTCTTATTCTTTCAGAATCATACTCAAGAATTCCTTTATAATTTTCAATATGTATTTCTTCATTGCCTATCATAGAAATCATAGGAAGATTTAAAACTACTTCTTTTGGGAGCTCAAACATATCTGTTATTTTTTTCTTTAAAATAGTTGGTTTTGAGTTTTCTTGATTTTTTTTTATTTTTTTCTTATTTCCCATAGGCGTTCCTCCCTCTCATAAATTAATATGCAAAAAAATAATTTTTAAGACATAAAAAAAAGCCACGTATAATTACGTAGCTTTTTTAATTTAATTTTTGTTTAACTATTACACTAATTCTTCTGTTGTCAGCACGTCCTTTTACTTTTGGAGCGATAGCTCCCATTACTTTCCCCATATCCTTCATGGAAGATGCACCGACTTCTAAAATTACTTCATCAATTATTTTTTCTAATTCTTCATCAGATAGCTGTTCAGGAAGATAATTCATTAAAATATCTATTTCTCTTTTTAAATCATCAATCATATCTTGACGATTACTTTTTTCAATTTCGGAAAGGGCATCTTTTCTCTTCTTAACCTCTTTTCCAATAACTGAAATAATATCTTCATCATTTAATTCAATTCTTTTGTCTTTTTCCACTTGTAATATTGCAGCACGAACCATTTGAATTGCATTCTTACGAATGGTATCTTTTTCTTTCATAGCTGCTTTCATGTCTTCCATAAGCTTTGCTTTTAAAGACATATTCATCATCCTTTTATATAATTTATAAAAAATTATCTATGTTTCTTTCTAGCAGCTTCTGATTTCTTTTTACGTTTAACACTTGGTTTTTCGTAATGTTCTCTTTTACGAATCTCTTGCATAATGCCGGCTTTAGCACAATTTCTTTTAAAACGACGCAAAGCACTATCCAAAGATTCATTTTCTCTAACGATAACCTCTGACATAAATTCCCCTCCCTCCGGCTGCAAGGTTGTGCTTTATGCATAATACGGAGAAAAGTTTTAAAGCACTGTACTCAATTATACACAACTAAGAAGTTTTCGTCAATACTAATTAAACTTAATTTTTAACAAATACTACATTTCTCTGAAGAATAGACTTCTTATACAACCATTTAAACAATATTTATTAATTTTTCTTTAAATCACTTCTTCAATAATACTTATTTCACTAGAACGAAGTTCTCCAAAGTAATTATATAAAAACTCTTCTGATTCAGAAGCAATTATAATAGCTGTATCACTATATGTTCCTTCTTCATCACTATCAATGTCAATTAATACAATTGATATATGTTTTACTGTATCTTTTAATTCTAGATTTTTAAAAAGTCTATAAAATTCATATATACATATTGAAAATTAAAAATTAAACAATCGAAATATCATTAAACTATTTATCTAATTATTAAATAATTCCAAGGGTTTTCTTTAATCTTTCATTCAAAGGATATTCATCTTCTATGGGAAGCATACTTTCTTTAAAAGTTTTTGCTCTTATCTTCTCTCTTAATTCAATAACGATATCAGTAATATCAGTAATTTTTACTATCCAATCATTCACATATTTATTAACCATCTCGCCTTTTATGCCTAGTTGGATGGCACGTCTATCTAAAGCATTCCCATATATATCTCTATCCGGATCCCACTGACATCTAACTTCTGACTTTTCAAGTAATTCTCTCCACTTTTCATATCGTCCATATATTTCTGAATTAAATGAAGATAATACAACATTTTCAAGAATATAATCAAATCCTGTTCTTTTTATATCAATAGCTAATATTCTTTCTTGTCCCTCTTTAGTCGCCCATCCTGACCTATACATCATCCATAAAAATGAGGGCTTAATCCAAGTCATTCTATCCATTTTGAAATGTGTTCCAAATGTTCCTAATTTTACAGCTTCATTGGCGATTTTATGATTATATGCTTGATACACTCTAATGGTGTTTTCATCAAATTGAGCTAGTATTTTTTTATTAGATCGTAAAAAATTTTTTCTATTTTGTATCATTTAAAATTTTCCTTTCTTTTATAATTTTACAATTTAGTTTTTAATTCCATATTCTTTTAAAATAAGTACTTTTAATAAATCTTCAAAACATTCTAATGTCTAAATTTCAAAAAATCTTATTCTATTGTTGAATTAATTTTTTAACTTATCGCTATAATCTTTTATATGATTATTTAGGTTGTTGAATAACTAAAAATTCCATTAAAATAGTCGCCACTTTCTAGTATCATGTTAAGTAGCACACAAAACAATCACCTAGAAAGGACGACTAATATGATTATAACACTTAACATGATAAAAGATAACTCCTTTTATAAAGTTTGTAAGAAGTTACAAAAGATTTTTAAAAGATTTACATAAAAAAATATTTTTATATTGTTTTACTTTTCACCTGTTTATTTTGTTATATCTATATTGTATTTTTCTGACAATTTATAAAATTCATTTGGAGGAGTTATTTTTAATGCTAATTTTGCTAATCCATCTGCTATTTCATTAAAATCATCTCCTGTATGAGCATCTACTTTACAAAAGTTCACTTCTACTTCTGTATTGTTTTTGAAAAAGTCTTGCATCCAATTATAATATATTTTACTAAACTCATTATCACGTTTCCAATATCCTGTAGCATGATAACAAGTTCCCTCATAATCATGAAAAATAACAACTTTATTATGGCTGTATTTTTTTGCATATAAAAGTGCTTTCATAGCTCCTAAAAGTTCTCCTCCTATTTGTTGCATACCAATTGCATCTTTATTTCTTCCAAGACCTTTTTCAAAATGTATAATCTCAGAATTTTTAACACATACTAATCCATAAGAATAATTGTTAATGTCTTTATTAAAGCTTCCGTCTACATAGCAATGTAGGCAGTCTTTTGGATATTTATTATCCTTTTTTCTCATTAGAGAATCTGCTTTTTTTAAATAATCTTCAGCTTCTTTTTTTGTAATAAATCCACTATATTTTGCCCCTTTTACCCCTTTAATATAGGGTTCTACTTCTTTCCAAGAAGTTAAGATTATATTTTTAACTTCTTCTTTTGTTTTTGGATTTATACCGTATTTTATAGCATAAAATTTTTTTTTAGTTTTTGCCATTTTTAATTCCTTCCTTTTTTAGAATTTATTATAATATATTCTATAAAAATAAAATAATCTATTTTTTATCTTCTTTTTATACTTAGTTTATATCATAAGCATCTCTATATACGTCAAAATAAATGTTGTTTTTCCAAAAAAACAATCCCCTTTACACTTATAATTATTCCAATCATTTTTTGTTCCAATTTCTACTACGTCTATCACTGTATGTATCACTTCAAAAAATGTTTTTCCATTATATTTACTGTCACAAATATGCTTTTATCACTTGGAAAATCATCAGGAAATGCATTACATATTAATTCTTTTGTTATTATTTTATATAAAAATTATCAATTCCACCTACACCATAAGTTTTTATAAAATTTACGTAATCTGAAGGAAGATTTATACCAATAATTTTAAAAAATTTTACATCTAAAGAAAAACCATTTGTTCCTCTTGTTTTTATGTTGTCTTCTTTATCGAGTTGGGCTATTATATTACTCCACTAAAAATGCATATTATTGTGCTTTCTTATTAAGTATTTTGTAAGAAATATTAAATTGAAACTTATATTTATTAAGTTTATTAAAAATTTGAAAATTAATTTATATATTAAAATAAGCTCAAAGTCAGTAATAAAGAAAATATCTATAAATTTCTCTTTCTCCATTTACTTTGGGCTTTTTTAAAAACAATTCTATTTTTATTTCAAATTATACATATTTATGCTGTCCATATTATGAAAAACTTTTTTCCTTCATTATCTTCTTCACATGATACATCAAAAATAACGTCATGGTCTATATCTATTATGTATAATGAACGTCTTTGTTGCCATAATTGGTCTATAGCTTCTTTATAATTAAGCACTTTTGCTTTTGACCACCAAATTCCTGTTTCACCGCAGGGAATTAACCATATAGAATCATCTGTTAAGAAAGTTAGTTTATCTATTATCCATTGAGTTATTTTTTCATCTTCTGTATTATAATCAATCGTTGCTACTCGTTTAGTTTTTCCTCCCATATCTAATTTCCTAAGTCTATCTCTATA
>NZ_JWID01000029.1:0-2946 GCF_001466305.1 Defluviitalea phaphyphila | reverse complement strand
GCTTTTATTTCTTCCATTTGATGTTTAGCTTTTGTAAGGTCAACTTTTTCTTTTAGTTTCATTCTTCTCTCTATTTTCTCTTTGTCAACCTTATTTTTATCATAAGTATCATTAGTTTCATCTTCTAAATTATTAATATCAATACAACATTCATCTATTCCTATATCATCTGATATAATAAATTTTGTTCCTTCCCATCGTGATTTATGAAATTGTCTTGTTCTATTTAAATAATCTGGTTTATCAGTTATCCATTTAATCTTACTAATCTTATTCTTCCCTGAACTACTAATTTTCACATACCATGCCTCTCCTACTTTTTTATTTAAACATCTAAAAACTTCTGCTTTATATTTTCTATCCTTTGTAACCTTCGTTAATTTTTTAATTTTCTTTTCTAATGAAAAATTCTTTTCTCTCATTTTTTTAATTGTATCTTTTATGATACGGATTTTTTCTTCATTTTTATCATATCTATTTACAATATCAATTAAAACTTCTTCTAGGAGTTCTACAATGTATTCTTCTGCTTCTTCTAGTGTTAAAAGTTCTAATGCTTTCATTTGTTCTTCTTCAAGATAATATGTTGTAATATTAAAATAATCATCTCTAACATATTTTTTTTCATGTTTTCGCTTCTCCTTAGGATGAAAAATATTCAAATTAGTACTTCCATCTAATTCCATTCTAGGACATAATTCTAAAAACAATTCAGTTATATGATGTGACTTCCATCTAATTGGAAACAAATTATTTGCTTTTTCATATTCA
The DNA here is from genome assembly GCF_001466305.1 of Defluviitalea phaphyphila. GTDB lineage: Bacteria > Bacillota > Clostridia > Lachnospirales > Defluviitaleaceae > Defluviitalea_A > Defluviitalea_A phaphyphila. Next base: position 2,175 of record NZ_JWID01000029.1, on the reverse strand, counting down.
TGCCATCCATCTAATACAATATCTCTTAATAGCACAATATTCCTCCTTATAAAAATTAATATCTTTTCACCATGTATGTATATTTTAAGATATAAAAAGAAAAATTTTTTCATTTTTTAATGAATAAGTAATTCTAATCCTTCTTTTTCTTCTTATTAGGGTCATGACGATTATTCCTTTTTCTGTATTTATATAATATTCTTCTGGTATCCTAACATCTGCTTAGGTAACTTATGTTCATCCGAAGGTTGTTCTCCTTTATCTAGACCCATGTCTATAAGTTATTTTTTGTTCAAGATTTAAAGCCTCTTTTCTGCTTAAATTTTTTTTAATAACAACTGCTTTTACTTTAATGTCTTCTTAGGAAAAAACTTAAATAACTTAAAATAAAAAATAATATTTTAAAGCAAGCGGCACTAATACTATGATAAAAATAAATTTAATTATAACTAATAAAGATAATTACAGTATTAATACTATATGTAAAGTTCTTCAAATATCTAGAAGCATCTTCTGAAAATATTGTTATTTGGTAAAAAGATCTAAAAAAGTATTAACAAATCATTTTAGCTTATACCACATTATTAAGGAAAATATTATACTAAGAAAGGTAAAAAAGATAAATACAAATATAAAAAAATCATTATTACGTATAAATTCAAATATTATAAAAATAACTCCTAGACGAACAAAATAATTAAAAAAATTTTTTATTTTTTTACGAAATCCTATCAATTTCTCATCCTCCTTAATGTTATCAATATTTTAACGTAATCTTTAATATTATATTTTTTATCATCTAATTCACATAATCTTTTTTTAATCAAAAAACATGGAATAACTAGAACTGTCAATATCATGGGTTATGTATAAGATATACTACAATAACAGTAAATTAATCTCCTGTGCTAGTTTATTAAAAAAATAGATAATGTATCCAATTTAAAAAGTCTCTACCCATATAATTATAAATTATTGGATTAATTATCCAAATATTAAATTTTTAATTTTTGATTCCTTTTTTCCTAAACATTGGTTTATATAAAAACAAAGATTATATGCAAGAATTTTTGTTCTAATCCTTACAATTAACCCTAATAAAAATTTTGCTTTTACTTTCGCAATGTTTAATTGATCAGTAAGTTGAAAAAAAAGTTTCTATCATTCTTCTGATTTTTCTCTATACCATTTAGGATATGGCTTTTCATAAAAATTAGATTAATATCCTTTTCTTTTTTATTCTTTTTTAAGGGCAGCATTAGTTAGAACGAAATCTGTAATATATCCTTTAAATGTTGTAAGTATGTGAAGTTTAAAACCATCGAAGAACAATATCCATAAGATGCATCTGTTTTAAATTTTTTATGGAAATGAGCTTTTTCAAATTTATAAACAGGTATTAGATACTATCTATAATCCTATAATTAGGTTGGTTACTTTTAAAAAAATTAGTTAATTGTTTACGTACTTCTTTAATAACAGAATTCAAGTTTTTTCGTGTTCTATTAAATCTAGATAGATCTTTAAAATTTTTCTTTACAAATTTAAACCATGCATTTTCAGAATCGATAGTTAGAAATTTTCAAACTAAAGCAATAGTAATTACTGTCAGATAGAATAGCTAAATTGATATTTTTTCGATTACGCATATTATTAGGAATAATTTCTTGGTAAATATCATCTATGATAACAAAACTTACTATAAAAAAATCCTTTAAATTTTCAATTTCTGTGATAGAATAATTATTAATCTTCAGCATTTATGGTTCCCCTATCATGGATTTTGTTTCTTGTAAAGATAGGATAATATAAAATGCTGGAGCTTTTTATTTGTAATTTTTAACTAACACAACGAGTTAAATTAACAGTTTTTTTAAAGATTGTTAAAAATTTATTACTTATTACATTTTACATCTTTATTTCGAATCATTTAACTTATGCTCTTTTTAGTATTACATCATTGTTTCATGATTTTAGGTTTGTATTTTATTATAAAACTAACAATGGAGTGGAATTTCAAAGAATTCCACCCCAACTATTAACAAATAGCCTAAAGATAACGTATGAATTATGCAGCTATATAGCCATATTATAAATGATACAATAAAAATGTAATAAAATGATCATTTAAGAATGTAGGGAAATAAGATATAATTATCTCTAAGATTAAGGAGG
>NZ_JWID01000028.1 GCF_001466305.1 Defluviitalea phaphyphila | reverse complement strand
AATTTATAATTATATGGGTAGAGACTTTTTAACTTTTCTAACTGGATATATTATCCATATATTTTAATTAACTAGCACAAGAGATTAAATTATAATATTTAATTTAAAAATACTTTTTAATAAAAACTCTTATTTTATAAAGAAATATACATAAAATATTAATGATAAATTTTTCTTTTTTACAAAATCATAATTCTTACAATCAAAAATATACTCTTTATAAAAATTGTCTAACTTAAAGTTTTAAAATACATATGTTTTTAATTATCGCTTTTTTTCCTATCTATCAGTCTATAATCATATATCTGCCATTTTTCTTCATGTTTCTTAAGTACATAAACAACCGTTGGAATACTTTCATCTAATTGATTTTCTTGATATACATATGCAATATTGCTATCATCAAAATTTTCTGTTCGTAACATAAATGGAGATTCTAGAGTAATATTAAATTCTATCATATCTTCATAATTATATAAGTATGGTGGTTTAAATTTTTTTGGACATAATTCCTCTAATCTAGATTCAATATCTGGAATATCTATTTCTTCTTTATTTATTATTGAATGCATATTAAGATATTCTAGGACAACAGCTTCTGGTGTTGATGGATAATCGAAAAAATCTACAGAAATATTTTCAAGAACAAACTTACCGTCTATATAGCTAAAATAACGATTTACATGAGTATATAAATAGTCATAACTTTGTCTTTTTTGAACATAACCTGTATAGATCCCATCTCCATCTAAATCCAGCATTTCATCATTTCCAACACCCGTACCTGATGCAGAATAGACCAATTGGTTTAATGAATTATTACATACCTCATATAATTCAAATCCAACTAAATTAGCATCATTGGTATTCCTACAATATAAAACAGGTTGATCTCTATCTAATAAATAAATTAATTCAACACTAAAACATCTATATCCAGAAGGTTCTAAGTGATAATAGATTTTATACTCGCCTTCATTAGCTCCCACATAATAAATATCTTTTACATAATTTTTATCCTTTTCATTTTTATAACCATAAGCAATTATAAGTTCATCAATCATATTTCCATCAAAATCATAATATTGCTGAAATAAAATCTCCATATCATCTGGGATATTTAATATAGCTTTTAATTCTCCCATATCCCATTTAAAATTATCTTTGGCAATATCTTCGGTTATAATCCTATTTTCCTCTACTTCTTCATTATTTTTAATTTCTAACTCTTGATTCTTAAGTTGACTATCTTTGTTTTCACAAGAAGTTAATAATACAATTAAAAATATCATAATTGTACCCATTTTTAGAAACTTTCTCTTCATCTCTTACCACCCATTTCATATATTCTAAAAAAGCCCCATCATTTATGATAGGGTTCTCCTTTTATTATTTTAAATCCTCTATATACCTGTTCTAAAAGTATTAATCTCATTAGTTGATGGGGAAAGGTCATTTTAGAAAAGCTAATATGTTCATTAGCTTTATCTAGAACTTCTTTTGATAATCCTATAGACCCTCCTATTATAAATACTATATGACTTTTGCCTTGAAGTCCTAATTTTTCTATTTTAGTTGCCATTTCTTCTGAAGTATACTGCTTTCCTTCTATAGCTAAAGCTATAATATGTGCTTCCTTTTCTATATGATTTAGTATTCTTTGTCCTTCTTTTTTCTTTATTTCTTCTTCTTGGGCTTTACTTAAGTTTTCTGGAGCCTTTTCATCTGCAACTTCTATTATTTCTAATTTGCAGTATCTAGATAAACGTTTTTTATATTCATCTATCCCCATACGTAAATATTTTCCCTTTAACTTACCTACAGAAATTATTGTTATTTTCATATTATCCCTCTTAAATAAATTATATTATAAGACTAAGGGCAGCCAATTTAGGCTGCCCTTATACAATGACTCTATTTTTTTACCCTTTTCACATCTGCTCCTAGGGCACTTAACTTTTTCTCAATAAATTCATAACCTCTATCAATATATTTTAAATTCGTAATAGTAGTCTTCCCTTCTGCTGCTAAAGCCGCTAAAACTAATCCTGCTCCTGCTCTAAGATCAGTAGCTGAAACTTGAGCTCCTGTAAGCTTTCTTAAGCCTTTTATTATGGCCACCCTACCTTCTACTTTAATGTCGGCCCCTAATCTTTTTAATTCGTCTATGTATTGGAAACGATTTTCCCATACGCTTTCTGTAATAATGCTTGTCCCTTCTGCCGTACTAAGCAGTGCAGACATTTGCGGCTGTAAATCCGTTGGAAAACCTGGATAAGGCAAAGTTTTAACATTTACTCCTTTCAAAGGATCAGAAGCTATAACTCTAATAAAATCATCTCCCTCTTCTACCTTTACCCCCATTTCTGAAAGCTTAGCAGATAAAGACTCCATATGTTTTGGAATTAAATTTTTTACTGTTACATCTCCCCTTGTAATAGCTCCTGCCATCATATAAGTACCAGCTTCTATCTGATCAGGTATAATCATATAATTGGTTCCTGATAATTTTTTAACTCCAACTATTCTAATAACATCAGTTCCTGCACCTTTTATATTAGCTCCCATACTATTTAAAAAATTAGCTGTATCTACTATGTGTGGCTCTTTTGCTGCATTTTCTATTACCGTTGTTCCTTCTGCTAATACAGCCGCTAACATAATATTAATGGTTGCTCCTACACTTACAACATCTAAATAAATAGAAGTCCCTACTAATTTTTTAGCTGATGCTTTTATCATTCCATGTTCTACTACTACATCTGCCCCTAAAGCACTAAAACCTTTTATATGTTGATCAATAGGTCTTATCCCAAAATCACATCCACCTGGAAATGCTACTTCTGCCTTTTTATAACGGCCTAAAAGTGCTCCCAACAAATAATATGATGCTCTAATTTTTTTAACTGATTCATAAGTTGCACAAAAATTCTTAATATTTCTACTATCAACTTTTAATGTATGTTTATCTATAAACTCACATTTTACCCCCATATCATTTAATGTATTACAAAGACTAATAACATCATCAATATATGGTAAATTTTCAATTATACAAATATCATCTGATAAAATTGCAGCAGGAATTATAGCAACAGCAGCATTTTTAGCTCCATTTACTGTTACCTCTCCTTGCAATCTTTTTGCCCCTTTTATAATTAATTCTTCCAACACAAACACCTCTTAAATCGATTTATGAAACTCTAACAAATATTATTATAGTCCCATATAATTATATCACTAAAAATTTTTGTAAGAAAGTATTTTTTTTAATACTTTTATTTTTATTATATTACAATATTTCATTAGTATAAGCATTTATATAAAAATATCTGCCATCTCCTAAAATTATTCTATAATAAGGAACCCCTTCTCCTTCTTTATTCCACATATTATCTTCAATTAAATATCCAATGTCTATTTTTTTAATAACTACAATTTCATCAGGCTTTTGGGTACTTTCAATTTGATTTTTAAACCCAAACAAAATCTCATCAGGAGCATATATACTTCTTGAAAGTCCTGTATATCTTACAGGCTCCATTTTATATATATTTACTTTTTCTATACCTTGAGGTTTTATTACAAATTCTATATAACTATTATAAATAATGTTATCGCCGTACTTTTCGTAATAATAATATATATAACTACCATTTTCTTCTCTAAAATCATATTCTAATTTGGATAAATTATATCCTAAATCATCTAAAAATTTATCCGCTAACTTTTTAGACTGTTCTTTATTATAAACTAGAATATCTTCTGATGTAAGATCTGCTTCATAAAAAATTCTCCCTGTTAAAAATTCTATTTTTTTATTATCTTTATAATATATAGTTTTTTCTTCATTTTCTTCTGTAGTTTCTGTAGATATCCTTATATTTTCAGTATCTTCAAAAATAACTTTAAGAATATTTCTTTCTTCATCATCATCAATATATTTCGGTTGTAAAATAAGTTTTCTCATAGGAGGATATTTTTGTGGCAATAAAGTATAAATAATAATATTACTATCATATAAAAGTTTTTTTATATTTGCTTCCTGTTCTGCTTTAAGAGTAAAAGCTTCTACTTTCTTTTTATAGTTCATATATCCTAATATTATATTTAGTATTATAAATATAAATATTAATATGTTTTTTAATTTGGCCCAATTCATAATAATCCTCTTTTCTATTTACTGGCTTTAATAGGATAAAGTGTTCCTCCTATATCAACTATCCAATAAATTTCTGCACGAGTATTTAATTCCTTTTGATAATATGCCCAATACATATCATCTATTTCTATATTTTCTATCCCTTTAGAATGTAATTCATTAATTATTTTTTCTAAAGCCTGAATATAATCTATATTAATTTCTTGCTCTTCATCTAGCAAACTACCTTCCCAAATTAATCTCTTATAAAATTTTACTTTATTATTCTCAACTATAATTTTGACTGCATGTTTCATCCCTATTTTATTAATTATTTTCTGAGAAAAAACATATGGTATATCCTGTATTTTAAAATCAAATTCAAATTCCCAACCTCTATCTGTTTTACTTTGTTTAGATAAGTAAATAAAATTTTCTAATAATCCTTCTTTCTCTAAAGAATTTTCATGTCTATCCAAAAAACTTTTAGCCACTTGATATGCTTCTATAAAACTCATATTATCCTCATTATTTCCGCTTCCAGACTGATCTGTATACTCTATAAATCCCTCAGGAAAATACTTTACCATAATGTTACCTTCTATATAATATATTATTCCATTTTCTGCTTCTTGCTTTTTCTTTAAATCTGGATTAGAAAATAATGGATTTATAATTTTTTCTAATTTAACTTCGTCCATATTCCCATTATTTATTACTGGATTTGTCATAATTATATTCTGATAAGTCGGAAATTTATTAAAAGTTGGCAAAAACACATTGTTAACAAATTGATTTATTTGTCTTTGTTTTGTAGATATATAAATGATTTCATCAATATCTTCATTAAATCTATTAACTAATTCATATAAAGATACTTTATTACTAATATCTACTCTATAAACTTTCTCATCTGTTTCATCGACAAAATAACAATTCATATTTTGGGTCAAACTCTTATTAGGAACTATGATTATTTGATTAAATTTTGGAATCTTAGATGAGATATTACTTCTGGCTGTCAACCCTTCAGTGGATATAATATCTGGATATTTATATAATATAGATTTTTTAGATAAAATTTTCGTCCAATTTAAATCTTCTTCTATAATATTTTCCCCATTTAAAAATATATTAGTTAAAACTTCTGTCATTTCTTCTGTAGCTGCTTCAAACTCTTTTGTTGTATTTTTTAGTATACTATAAGCTCCTCCTTCAACTCCAAAATTTATTATAATTTTTTCAGGCATCAGTAAATGTATAGGCTCATCTAAATCACTAATTAAACTATAACTATTTTTTTGAAAAAAACTATAAAAAAAGTTACGATTTGGCAAACTCCCAAACCATAACTCTCCCGTCTGAAATATACTTATTAAAATTAAACTAACTAACAAAATACTTTTTATATTATTAAACTTTTTCATTTTATCACCATATTTTAATCCAATAAAGATTTTAATATTTTACTTTCTTGATCTGACTTATCTTCTTCTATAGAAAAAATATTACTAATTTTAACTTCTTCTATTTCTTTTTTTATTTCTTCCTTTTTTCTATTAATTTGAAAAATAAAAATCTCATTTTCATCCTTTAATTCTACGATAATTTCTATATAATTTTCTCCTTCTTTTAGGTCTATTAATTGGCTAAATAATCCAGAGGGTCCTACCTTTTGCGAATAAGATTGTATACACTCTTTATTCTCTTTATCTTGATAAACATTAAAAGTAATCTTTGTTCCTTCTTTAGCTTCTCCGGAAATATTTCTAAATTTATCAAAGGTAACTTCTTTTTCTTTTGTTAAACCTGCTGTTATTTTTATTAATCCTAAATCTAATAGACCTTCTTTTTCATCATCGTCTTCATCGTCAATTTCATCAATATTTTCATTTGAATTATCCCTAGCTTCGTCAATATCTATATCTTCATTAATATCGTCTTCATCAATATTTAACTCTAAATCCTTATCAATTTCATCAGTACTTTCTTTAAAATTATCATTAGATTGATCCATATTTATATCTATATCCGAATTTATATTATCTGCATCAGAATTTATATCTACATTTGTATTAATTTCAACATCTGATTTTGTATTAGTATCTGTTTTACCTGCCATAACTTTAGTTGTTGGAAGTAATAATATCATAAAAATCGCAATATATAAATATTTTCGCAAAAGGAATCCTCCTTTCTCATAAGGCTTTTATTTAATAATTATACAAAAATAATATTACAAAATGATTACAAGAGACTTACTTTTAAATTACACCCTTTAATTATTTTTTGGAAATTCTAAAATAATAGTTGTTCCTTTTCCTTTCTCACTTTCAGCCCATATCTTCCCATTATGATTTTCCATAATCTCTTTTGCAATAGCTAAACCTAAGCCTGTTCCTCCCATTGCTCTAGACCTTGCCTTATCAACTCTATAAAACCTTTCAAAAATTCTAGGTAAATCTTCTTTAGAAATTCCTATCCCTGTATCTTTTACAAACACTCTAACATTGTCTTCATTGTCTAAAACACCTATATTAATACTTGCTTTTTCTGGACTATATTTAATAGCATTACTTAGTATATTACTAAATACTTGATATATTCTATCAGGGTCTATATTAATAAATAATTTTTTTATATTTGTATTAAACTGCATATTTTGCTGTTTTTTTTGAGCATGAATTTTATGTTTATTTACACTATCTTCTATTAAATGAATTAAGTTAATAGACCTTTTATTAAATTTAACTTGTTTATTATCTAATCTAGATAATTCAAGTAAATCTTGAACTAATGCAGTCATTCTATCCGTTTCATTATTTATGACTTCAAGAAAAGGAATAGCCACTTCTTTTTCTTCTAAAGCTCCATCTAATAAGGTTTCTGTATAACTTTTTATAGTTGTAAGAGGTGTTCTAAGCTCATGAGAAACATTGGCTACAAATTCCTTTCTCATTTCTTCTAATTCTTTTTGTTCTGTTACATCTTGAAGTACAATAATAATCCCTTCTATTTCTCCCTTTTCTCTTCCGTAAGCTGCAAAACAAGCATTAATATATCTATCTCCTATCATCATTATATGCTGTTTTATAGAATTAGGCTTCATTTTAATAAATTCATCAAATCTAAGCTCTAAACCTGCTTTTTTAAATATATCATAAAAATACTTTTCCATAGTATCTGTTTTAAGCATAGTATACGCTGCTGGATTTGCTTGAATTAACATTCCTTTTCTATCAAAGGCTAATATCCCATCTGTCATATTAGAAATTACAGTTTCTAATTTGTTTTTTTCGCTAGATATAGCTAAAAGCATTTGATTTAATTCTTCTGCCATATGATTAAAACTTCCAGTTAATTGACCTATTTCATCATTAGATTTTACTTCTATTTTGCAATCTAATCGACCTTCTGCCATTTCTTTAGCTCTTTTAGTTAAAACCTTAATGGGAGCTGTTAAAGTCTTTGAAAAATAAATTCCAAAAACCATAGTAATAAATAAAGCTCCAATAGAAGCAATTAAAATAATATTAGTTATTTTAGCTATATTATCTGCTATTTCTTGGGTAGAAGCTCTAATATAAATAATATATAAAACTTCCGAATTTGACGAAAGTATGGGAGAAGCATAATCCACATATTCAACTGTAGTACTTCCTTCTAATACATTAATCGGTCTACCCATTGAAGGCTCTTTATTTAGTTTTGCTTCATATACTACTCTCTTATTCCATCTTTCTTCATCCATTTGTGAATCAGGGAATTTAATATTTCCATATGAATCTAATATGTATAATTTTTTATTACCCAAAAAATTGCCATCCCAAACTAAAGTATTTAAATCATTCCAAGAACTTTTTAAATTCCCTTGAGATGAAAAAAAATTATTTTGAATGATATCCGTTGCTTCTTTTAATTCCACATAAATTTTATTATATTCATATCTTTCTATTTGCCATAAAATAAAGGTTCCACTAGATATCATTACAATTAAAACTAATGTGAGGTAAATAAAGACAAGTCTCCACTGAATACTTTTCATATAATACTCTACCCCTTAAAATAATATCCTACGCCTCGCTTAGTTAATATGTATTTTGCTTTACTTGGGTCATCTTCTATTTTTTCTCTTAATCTCCTAACAGTTACATCTACTGTGCGAATATCTCCATAATACTCATAACCCCATACTTTTTCTAAAAGGGTTTCTCTTGAAAAAATTTGTCCCTTTCGCATAGCTAAAAATTTAAAAAGTTCATATTCTCTAAGGGTAAGCGCTACTATTTCTCCATTTTTTCTTACTTCATATTTATTAATATCTAAAGTTAAATTACCATAAGTAAATATATTTTCATTATCTTCTTTCTTAGTTTCTTTTTCTATTAAGGATATTCTTCTAAGATTTGCTTTTACTCTTGCCATTAACTCCCTTACACTAAAGGGCTTTGTAACATAATCATCTGCTCCTAATTCTAAACCTAAAACTTTGTCTACTTCTTCTGCTCTAGCTGTTAACATTACTATGGGAGTGTCTTTTTTTTCTCTTACTTTTCTACATACCTGAAAACCATCTATTTTAGGCATCATAATATCTAATAAAATTAAATCTGGATCTTTATCAAATATTATATTTAAAGCTTCTTCTCCATCATATGCTTTTAAAACTTCATATCCTTCCTTTTTAAGATTATATTCTATAATATCCGTAATATTTTTTTCATCATCAACTATTAAAACTTTTTGTTTCATAGAAACACCTCTTTTTTTAATTCTAATTTTATTGTAACAAAAAACTTTTTTATTGTAAATTAGGGTGCTAAAAGCACCCTAATTTATACCCAATATTAATGGGCGAACTAAGTCCGCCCTATTTACTATAAGTAATTATATGGATTTTGTGCTTCTCCATTTTTTCTTATTTCAAAATGAAGATGTGGTCCTGTACTATTTCCTGTACTACCAACAGCCGCTATTTTTTCTCCTTTTGCAACCTTTTGTCCTACACTAACATAAATTTCACTAGCATGAGCATAATAAGTTTGGAATCCATTCCCATGATCAATTATTACAAGATATCCATATCCATTACTCCATCCTGCTTTTACAACCGTACCTCCATCGGAAGCATATATAGGGGTTCCTATAGGTGCTGCTAAATCTATTCCTGCATGGAAAGTACCCCATCTTGAACCAAAACCAGATGTTAATGTTCCTGATACCGGCATCCTAAAAGACCCTGTAGCACTTTTTGGAGGAGGAGTTTTAGTCCCTATTAAAATAACTTCTTCTTTAGGTTCCTTTATAACTTCTTCAGATATAATCTCTTCTCCTTCTTCATATCCATTAATTCTAATTTTATAGGCTGTTATTTCCTTTTCTCCTTCTTCTCCTTCTTCTAATATTTCTACTTCTGTTTTATATTTACTGTCATCTTCCTTATATACAACAGGTTTTTCTATAGGTTCAGTATAAGTATATTTTTCTTTAGTCATAACAGAAATTATAGGTTTTGGTATAACTAAATTTATTTCTTGTCCAATTTGTATTATGCTATCTTCTTCTAATCCAGGATTAGCTTTTAATAAGTCTTCTACTGTCATATCATATCTTATAGCTACATCCCAAAGGGTATCTCCCTCTTTTATAATATATTTTTTTTCTTCATTTGTACTTTTGGTCAGCTTAGCTACTGCTTCTTCCTTTGTCAAAACATCCTCTAAAGAGTCAATAAATTCTGATTCTATATCAACTTCTTCCACAAAAGAAATTTCTTCTATGTTATTTTTATTCTCTTCTTCTATATAATTATTTTTTACTTCCTCTAAAACAGCTTCTGCTTCTTCCATACTTTCTACAACTGCTTGAATTTCTCCATCAACTTTTATGTTATAAACTTTTATATCATAAGTAACATTATCTTTTATACTGCTTATTAATTCTTCTTTTGTCATCATTTCTTTTTTAGAAACATGAGTTGGTTCTAAAGATAAACTCTCATGAATATTAATTTCATGATTTAATTCTTCTTCTATAATAGATTCAGCTTCTTCAAAGGCTTCATTAGCTAAATTTTCATCTTCCATATTTATTATCCCAACCTGATTATCATCTAGCAATACATAATATGCATTATCTTGCATAGAAAGTTGAAATCCTGAGTAAAAAACTGTAGTCATAACAATGGCCACTACAAATGCTTTAAAATATTTCATCATATCAATTGATTTTACTTTCCCTAAATTTATCATTTTTTTCCTCCGTACCATTGTTTATTGTTTTTTTAATAATTATGTAACACTTTTGTAAAAATTACAATGATATTTTAACAAATACATAAGAATTTGTAAAGCCCATTATTAAAAAAACATAAAAAAATTCCCTATAATAGGGAATTTTTATTCTGATAAAATATTAATTATTACTGCTTTGTCACTTCCATAATTTTCTAAAGTAACAACTATTAACATATCTTCTTTTAAATCTCTTCTACTTAACCTTCTAGTTCCGTCGAAAACTTCTACATCCTTTTCAATCAAAACTCTTCTTGTTCCCAAAATATCATCACTAGTTTCAAGCTCTAAATAACTATTGGCAAAATCTATCTCCTTTATATATCCTTTTAAAGTTATAACTTCAGCCTCATCTTCAACTGTCATCTCTTCTATTTCTAAACTATCTAAATAAAGTTCTACTTCCTGTCCTAATCGAAGATCATATATGGTTATATTTCCTTCTCCTTTTTTAAAAATTTTAGCTCCATAAATCAAAGGATAAGTTTGAGTTGTTCCATTATCTAGTTTAAGAGTTATCTTAGATTGATTAGAAGATATTAATATTTCTTTTATAATCCCTGATACTTCTGAGTAAGAACCCCTAGCATAAACACTTACTACTTTATCATATTCTAATTCTAAAGAAATTTCATCGCCTATCCTAAGATCTCCTAATTCTGCTTCATCCATTCCTTTTTTGCTTATTATAGCATCTGATGGAATCTTATAATTAGTTATTTCCCCCTCACTATTTTCTACAACTAAAATATTAATTCCATTTTCTATAGTTTTTTCTAATAAGGTTCCTTTTTCTTTTCTGTTTTTTTCCATTATAGTCGCTTTATAAATAGTATAACCCTTGACTTCAGATATAATAACATCACCTGTATTAATATCAGTAAAAGAAATTTTTTCATTATCTTTAGTAATAACTGCATTTTCACTTACAGTATAAGTTTCAATTTTTTCTTTTATATCTCCCTTATAGTCCACATATTTTACTCTTATATCTATTTTACCATTTGCAGTAATATCTTCTACTATACCATCTACTTCCTTAGTAAAAACATCAGATATTTCTATATTCTCCACCAAATTAGTATTATCCTGATTATTATATGTATCTTCTATATTATCTGTATTAGTTTCTTCTAAACTATCTAAAATAATAATTTCATCAATTTTATCTTGATTATCTTCTTTTACTAATTTTGCTAATATCATATCTCCTTCTTTAATAGTTTCTATATTGGTTTCTTTATCTTTTATAAGAATTTTAGCATCTTTATTGATATAATAATACGACTGCTTATTATCCCCATATTGTATTAATATATAATATAAATTAGTGTATATTTTTTTAACTGTTCCCTGTATATATTCTTCTTTATCTTCCACTTCTTTTTCATCTTCTATTTCTGTAACTGAGGTAAGGTTTTGAGAATCTGCAAGTACTTTAGCTAATACTGCTCTTGTAACTTTATCCTGTGGATTAAAATTAGTACCATCTCCTCCTATTATCCCCTCATTTTTTAAATACAGCACATATGGCTTTGCCGAAGAAGAAATTAAATCATCATCTAAAAATCCTGTTGATGAAGTATTTTTTAAAGCCTCTTCTTCTTTTCCCATTAATCTAACTACAAATACAGCCATATCTTCTCTTTTAAGAGATAAGACTGCTTCTTCCCCTTCTTGATTTTCTACTACAAACTTAGCTAAATCTTCTTCTTTTAAAATCCCTTTATAAAGTAAATAAGCTATTTCTTCATCACTACTTTTATCCCATTTTGAAAATCTTTCTTCATACATTTTTAAAATATTTTCATATTTTTTAATAGCTGCTTCATATATCTTTTTTTCTTCTTCTGTAACATCACTATTTACTAAAGGGTCTTTATATCCTGCTATTTTGGCACCTATTTGAGAAAATAAAAAATAATCTACACTTTCATTAGGCTTAAATTCTTGCTGAGTATTTCCGGCCATCCATTTTTTTTCTGTAACTTTTTGTATTGATTCATACGCCCAATGACTCTCTGGTACATCTACATAATTAACCTTAGCCAATACAGAAGTAGACATACTAGTTGCTAATACTATGGCTAGTCCTACTCTTTTAAAATATTTCATTAATAACCCTCCTCAAATTATATCTATATTTCATAACAATTATGATAATCCATTATTATTGTATGTTAAAATATTGCTATATGCAAGTATTTCCAACAAAAATCCTATTAATATGGGTATATATATCCTTTTTCCCATAAATATTGTTCTTTTTCATACTTATTTAACATAAATTGAGCAAACAATATTCTATTCTCTATTATTTTTTTTGAATGAAAACTAATAACTTCTCTTCCGCACTGTAAACTTATTATAGTTTTATCACTTTTTTGTGTTATCTCTTCTATATGTAAGAGAGAAATATAGCCTTCACTGCCATCAGCTCTGCCTATGGGCTTTCTAACCTTTATGGGAACTAATACTATATCCCTAGAAAATACCAAAGGAAGTCCATTTCTTCTGTGCAGAGTTTCTCTAGTCCACTGCCTTAAAGCATAAAGGTCAATTCTTCTTAGATGAAATAAATAAGAAAGAAAGGATCTTATACTTTTATCTATAAATATTTTCTCTCCATTATCAGTATATATAATCACCGCATTCTCTCCCTTATCTCCGTATACCGGTAAGATGCCCTGTATTCCTTTTTTTATAATATCTCTCATATAATCCCTCCTTAGCATTTTCTTGTTATTATTTTATCAGAACATATGTTCTTATTCAAGTCTTTTTTATTATTTTGTAAGTAAATACATTTTTTCACCTAATAATATCTTTAACTTATCAATACCTCTTTTTTTATGTTTAATAGCTACACTATAAGAACACCCCATTTCCTCTGCAATTTCTTTTACACTTTTTCTATTTATATAAAAATCTACTATCACTTTTTGCTGTTTATCAGTTAATTTTAAAAAAGCTTTTTTAAGCAAACTAACTTCTTCTTTTAGTTCTACTATATCCTCTATATTTATTTCATCTAAAATTGTATCCTTTGGAGAATTTCCTTCTTCCCAACCTATGTCAAGGGAATATTCTTCTTCTTTTTTCTTTAGCTTGTTGTAGTAGAAAAATTTTACTTGATTTTTTATATAAGCTTCAAAGGGAACTCCCCTAAAAAAATCATAATTTTTAATGGCTTCTAATAAAATCTATAAATGTCAAGTTAAAAATGTAACTTTTTGATCATTTAAGAATGTAGTTTTTTACTCATTATCCTGTTGAAAATGATCTTTTA